>LNEE01000048.1 GCA_001464895.1 Betaproteobacteria bacterium Ga0077532 | reverse complement strand
TATGCCTTGCCAGTTGCCTTGGCCTGTCGAACGGCCAGGTCTGAGAGTGCCATGCTCTTGCTCCTGAACATGAGTCAGGAACCAGATGCTGGTCACGTCGACCTCGCCCCTCCATCAACAATCCGGAATCAGCCGCGCCCGCAAAAATGGACTTGTTTGTGGACTTAAAAGTCCCGGCTGTAGATGGATCGCAGTGGACCGCGGCAGAACGTCAAAGAGAGGAAAAGTCCTTGTGTGGCAACGACTTGCAGACTCTCTTGGACTTCTGCGGAAGTCCGCAGAATGATGCAGTGGAGCGGGTGAAGGGAATCGAACCCTCGTATGCAGCTTGGGAAGCTGCCGTTCTACCATTGAACTACACCCGCGCAGGGGTTGGATTCTACGACGATTCACCCGTGACTGGCGCGATCAACGGGCAACGCGCGGCGCGGAAGGCCGAGGTATCGACCAGAGTCCCGGTCGGTATGGCCCGGGACGCAACCCTTGGGGTGAGCGGCGTGGGAAGGGGAAACCCCCGCCCTCAGCCCCGTGAGCGCAGGACGCCTTCCTCCTGGACAGACCCGGTCAACGCGCGCACGCCCGCAGACCGACGACCGCGGTGGCGACGCTTGCGCTTCGGATGGGTCTTCCGCCAGAGCACGGCGAAGTTGAAGACGAAGAACCCGACCATCAGCATGCTGAACGCGAACCAGCCGACGAACGCTCCGTGCTCGGTGGCGTCATCGAAGACGCCGATGTAGAGGGATCGCACCCAGAGGATGGCGAGCACGACCAGCGTCAAGGTCCACGCGAAACCTTTGGCCAGCCATCTGGTGGAACCTGCGCCCTTCATCATGAGGTAGATCCAGAGGTTCAGGATCGAGCAGGCTGCCAGCACCATGATGCACACCACCAGCGTCCGGACGACGATCATGATGGTGTCCGTGCTCGGGTTGTTGCCGTGGCGCATCAGCCAGACAACGCCGATCACCAGCGGAACGCCGAGTGCAAGAATGAAGAGTTGCCAGAGGATCCAGGACCAGCGTGCCATGGGAATGTAATCCGGGTCGACAGGGTCGGACAGCGCCTATGGTGCGCCCGGCCGCAGCTTTGTTCAATGAATGCCGGGGCTTAGAGCCGTATGCGCACATGGCGCGGACGGCCGCGTATACTCCAGCGGATCGGTAGATTCCCTACTCAGCAACAAGAGTTCCAGCCGCCGTGATCACCATCACCGTCAACGGCGAGACCCACCGGCTCGACACCCCCATCACGTTCGCCGCCCTGCTCGAGAAGTTGTCCCTGGCAGGCAAGCGCGTCGCCCTGGAATGCAACGGGGAGATCGTTCCTCGGGGCCGCCATGGCGAGGACCGGGTGGCCGATGGGGACCGCATCGAGATCGTGGTCGCCGTAGGTGGGGGCTGATCCCGAGCCCGCGGCTTCCCCGGAGACCTTCCATGCAAGACCAACTCGTCATCGCCGGCCGTTCGTACGGGTCCCGCCTGCTCGTGGGCACCGGCAAGTACAAGGATTTCGACGAGACCCGCAACGCCATCGAGGCGAGCGGAGCGAACATCGTGACGGTGGCAATCCGCCGCACGAACATCGGCCAGAACCCGGACGAGCCCAGCCTGCTCGATGCGATCCCGCCGTCCCGGTTCACGCTGCTCCCGAACACGGCTGGCTGCTATACCGCCGATGACGCCGTCCGCACCCTGCGCCTCGCGCGCGAGCTGCTCGACGGCCACGACCTCGTGAAGCTCGAAGTCCTCGGAGACCCGAAGACGCTCTATCCGAACATGATCGAGACCATCGCCGCTGCCCGGACCCTCGTGGCCGACGGCTTCAAGGTGATGGTGTACTGCTCCGACGATCCCATCATCGCCCGCCAGCTCGAAGACATCGGCTGCGTCGCCGTGATGCCCCTCGCCTCGCTCATCGGCTCAGGAATGGGGATCCTCAATCCGTGGAATCTCCAGATCATCATCGACCAGGCCAAGGTGCCTGTGCTGGTCGATGCCGGGGTGGGCACGGCCTCGGATGCCGCGATCGCCATGGAACTCGGCTGCGACGGCGTGCTGATGAACACGGCCATTGCCGCCGCCCGCGATCCGGTGCTGATGGCGCGCGCCATGGGCCGCGCGGTACAGGCGGGCCGGGACGCCTTTCTGGCGGGCCGGATGCCGAAGAAGCTCTACAGCGCCTCGGCCAGTTCCCCGCAGACGGGTCTCATCGAAACGACGACGAGCCGGGCGGCGTGAGTTCGGCCCGACGTCCCTACGCTCCGCTGCCTCCGGAAGGCACGCCGCGCCCGATCCGCAGTTTCGTCCTGCGCCAGAGTCGGACCTCGGATGCCCAGCAGCGCGCCGTCGACAACCTGCTGCCGCGCTTCGGGATCGAGTTCGCACCGAAGTTCGTCGATCTGGATGCCGCCTTCGGCCGCTCGGCACCCCACGTCGTCGAGATCGGCTTCGGCATGGGGGAGACCACGGCCACCATCGCCGCGGCGCATCCCGACATCGACTACCTGGGCATCGAGGTCCACACCCCGGGCGTCGGCAACCTGCTGAAGCTGCTGGAGGCGGGCAATCTCGACAACGTCCGCGTGATCCGCCACGACGCCGTCGAAGTGCTGCGCGAGATGATCCCGCCGGACAGCCTCGCCGGAGCGCATGTCTTCTTTCCGGATCCGTGGCCGAAGAAGCGGCATCACAAGCGCCGACTCATCCAGCCGCCGCTCGTCGCGCTCCTCGCTTCCCGGCTGGCCCCGGGTGGATACCTGCACCTCGCCACCGACTGGGAGGAGTACGCCCAGCAGATGCTGGAAGTCCTGCGCGGAGAACCGACGCTCGAGAACACGGTGGTTGATTTCGCCCCCCGCCCAGCCGCACGCCCGCTGACGAAGTTCGAGACGCGCGGCCTGGGCCTCGGGCACGGCGTCTGGGATCTGATGTTTCGCCGCAGGGGCCGGGACGTGCTCCCCGGCCATCTCACATGAACATCTGCAGCAGTTCGTTCAGGAATCGCTGCCCCATCGGCGTCGGCTGGACGTGCGTCGTGTCGCGCGTCAGGAAGCCGCGCTTCTCCGCGTCGTCGAGCTGCCCCATCACGGTCTGAAGCGGCAGGCTGGTCCGCTCGGTGAAGAGCGCGCTCGGGAAACCGTCATTGAGACGCAGCGCATTCATCATGAACTCGAAGGGCAGCTCCGCCACCGGCACATCGTGCGCCGTCTGGATCGCGTCGCCGGCGAGCGCCCGTTCCATGTATTCGCGCGGATGCTTGAAGCGCATCTCGCGGCGCACGCGATCGCGCAACGACAGCTTGCCGTGCGCGCCAGCGCCAATACCCAGGTAGTCCCCGAATTCCCAGTAGTTGAGGTTGTGCCGGGCACGCCGACCGGGTCGCGCGAAGGCCGAGGTTTCGTAGTGCTCGTAGCCCGCCTGGGCGAGCGTCGCCTCGATCGCCTCCTGCATCGCCGCAGCAACGTCGTCGTCGGGCACCACCGGCGGATGGCGATGGAACAGCGTGTTGGGTTCGATCGTCAGGTGATACGCCGAGATGTGCGGCGCGCCGGACGCGATGGCCGCACGGATGTCCGACAGCGCCTGGTCCGGCGACTGGCCGGGCAACGCGTACATCAGATCGAGATTGAAGTTGTCGAAGTGCGTCCGCGCGATCTCGACGGCGCGGTGCGCATCGGCATCGTCGTGCACCCGCCCGATCGCCGCCAGCATGCCGCGGTCGAAACTCTGGATGCCGATGGAGAGCCGGTCGATGCCGGCTGCGCGGAAGGCGGCGAACTTGCCCTGTTCGAACGTGCCGGGATTCGCCTCCAGCGTGATCTCGGCGTCGGTCGCGAGCGGCAGCAATGCGCGCGCACCACACAGGAAGCGATCGATCGACTCCGGCGAGAAGAGGCTGGGCGTCCCGCCCCCGAAGAAGACGGTCCGGATCGGCCGGCCCCAGACGCCCGGCACGGCCTGCTCGAGATCGGCGAGGAGCGCATCGACGTAGCGCGCCTCGGGCACCGCGTCGCGCGCCTCGTGCGAATTGAAATCGCAGTACGGGCACTTCCGGATGCACCACGGGATGTGCACGTACAACGACAGCGGCGGAAGACTTGCGAACGCGACGCCGCTGGCCCGCGACGCGATGCGGATCGGCGCCGTCACGGCACGGGCTCCGTGCCCGACGAAGCGCCCGGCGCGGGTGACCACGGCGCCACCTTCACGAGCAGCAGCATGCCCGGCAATGCGAGCGCGAAGCACAGCCAGAAGAACCCGGGCCAGCCGAGCTGCTCGACGAGCCAGCCGGTGGCGGCGTTCGCAAACGTGCGCGGTACGGCGGCGAGACTCGTGAACAATGCGAACTGCGTCGCGCCGAATCGCGGGTGCGTCTCGCGCGCGATGTAGGCCACGAAGGCTGCGGTCCCGAGCCCCACACCCAGGGCTTCCCCGCCGATCACCAGCGCGAGGGTTGCCCGTTCCACGACCCCGATCGCGGGGAACGGCCCGACGTGCGCGAGCCAGGCGAACCCGACGATGCTCGCGACCTGCACCACCCCGAAGAGCCAGAGCGCGCGATCGATGCCCAACCGCACCATCCACAGCCCGCCGAGCAGGCCCCCGATAACGCTCGGCCAGAGCCCGGCGTTCTTCGCGATGAGACCGATGTCGGACTTGCTGAACCCCATGTCGAGATAGAAGGGGGTGGCGAGCGCCGTGCACATGCTGTCGCCCAGCTTGTAGAGAAAGATGAACGACAACACGAGCAACGCGTGACGCGTACCCGCGCGGCCGATGAATTCTCGGAACGGTTCGACGACGGCCTGCCGCAGGGTCTTCGGCGCGCCGCCCGCTGTGGCGGGTTCGCGAACGGTGAGTGCCATCGCGAGCCCGGGCAGCATGAACGCCGCCGTGATCGCGAACACCGCGGCCCACGGCAGGTGATCGGCCAGCACCAGCGACAGCGATCCGGGCACCAGTCCCGCGACGCGATAGGCATTCACGTGCACCGCATTGCCGAGCCCCAACTCGGTCTCGGCGAGCAGTTCGCGACGGTACGCGTCGAGCACGATGTCCTGGGTTGCACCGAGGAAGGCGATGAGCGTGGCGGCGTAGACGACCCACACGAGATCACCGGCCGGCGAGAGCGTCCCCAGCCACGCGATGGCCGCGAGGAGTCCCATCTGCGTGATGATCATCCAGCCGCGCCGCCGGCCGAGCACCGGCACGACGTAGCGATCGATGAGTGGCGACCACAGGAACTTCCAGGTGTACGGGAACTGGATCAGCGCCATCGCGCCGATGGTCCGCAGGCTGATGCCCTCCGTCCGCAACCAGGCGGGCAGGAGGTTCAGGAGGATGTACAGCGGCAGGCCTGAACTGAAGCCCGTGAAGACGCAGATCAGCATGCGGCGCGTGAGCAGCGCCGAGAGCACGCTGCCGCCCGCCGGGGTCGCGCTCAAGCGTACCCGCTCAGGCGGCGACCGGCGACGCACCCGGCGCGCGATCGAGCCGGTAGAAGGCGAGGGCGCCGAGCAGGTTGGGCATGGCGCTGACCGGACGCCCGTCGGTGGTCACGAGGCGCTCCAGGATCCGCACGCCGTGGCCGCGACAGAAATTCTCGAAGTCCGAGAGCGTGAAGAGGTGGATGTTGGGCGTGTCGTACCACTGGTACGGCAACTCGGGCGAGACGGGCATGTGCCCCGCGAGCAACTGCATGCGCACGCGCCAGTAGCCGAAGTTCGGGAAGCTCACGATGCCCTCGCGACCGACGCGCAGGATGTCCTTCAGCAGGCGCTCGGTGTGCATCGTCGCCTGCAGCGTCTGAGAGAGGATGACGTAGTCGAACGAGCCCGATTCGAACCCGGAGAGGCCCGCCTCGAGATCGCTCTGGATCACGTTCACGCCGTTCTTCACGCACGCGAGCACGTTGTCGTCGGAGATGTCGACACCGTAGCCGGTGGCGCCGCGCCGCTCCTTCAGGAACCGCAGCAGCGTGCCGTCGCCGCAGCCCAGGTCGAGCACGCGCGAGCCCGGCGCCACCCAGTGGGCGATGGCCTCGAAGTCGGGGCGCCAGTTCGGGAGCGCGGGCGTACTCATGTCTGGGCGCTCCGGTCGATGTCGGCGTCGGCGAGGAACGCGCGGATGAGGCCGTGGTAGCGCGGGTCGTCCATCAGGAAGGCATCGTGGCCGTGCGGTGCGTCGATCTCGGCGTAGCTGACGTCCTTGCCGGTGTCGAGCAGTGCCTTGACGATCTCCCGGGAGCGCGCGGGCGAGAACCGCCAGTCGGACGTGAACGACACGACGAGAAACCTCGCAGCCGCACCCTTCAGCGCCTCCGCGAGTCGCCCGCCGCAGGCGAGGGCCGGATCGAAGTAGTCGAGCGCCTTCGTGATCCGCAGATAGGTGTTCGCGTCGAAGTAGGTCGAGAACTTGTCGCCCTGGTATCGCAGGTACGACTCGATCTCGAACTCGACATCGAAACCGAACTTGAACTCGCCCTCGCGCAGGGCCCGGCCGAATTTCTCGGCCATGGCGTCATCCGACAAATACGTGATGTGACCGAGCATCCGGGCGAGCCTCAGTCCTCGGCGCGGGACGACGCCGTGGGCGTAGTAGTCACCGCCGTGAAAATCGGGGTCTGTCGTGATCGCCTGCCGCGCAACCTCGTTGAAGGCGATGTTCTGGGCCGAGAGTTTCGGAGCCGCCGCGATCACAAGGGCATGACGCACGCGGTCCGGGAACGCGATCGTCCACTGGAGCGCCTGCATGGCGCCGAGGCTCCCGCCCACCACTGCCGCGAAACAGCGTATGCCGAGTCGGTCTGCGAGCCGCGCCTGCGCGGCGACCCAGTCGTCGACGGTGACGACGGGGAAGTCCGCTCCCCAGGGCCGACCGGTCGCGGGGTTGGGGGTCGCGGGGCCCGTGGATCCGTGACAGCCGCCGAGGTTGTTCACGCCGACGACGAAGAAGCGATCGGTGTCGACGGGCTTGCCCGGGCCGATGAGGTTGTCCCACCAGCCGACGTCCTTGGGATCATGCGCATACGAACCGGCGACGTGATGCGACGCGTTCAGCGCATGGCAGACGAGCACCGCATTGCTGCGGTCGGCATTGAGCGTCCCGTAGGTCTCGTAGCGCAGGCTGTAGGACGGGATCACCGCACCACTCTTCAGGAGCAGCGGCTCGTCGAACTGCATGTCGCTCGGCGCCACCACACCCACCGAGCCCGGCACCTTGGCCACCGCGTTCAAGCTTCCACCCCGCTTCTCGCGTTCAGGTTCACCCCGCTTCTCGCGTTCAAGCATCCACCTCGCTTGCCGCCTGGATCGCCTGGATACGGCGCAAGAGCTGTTGCACGGCGTCCGCCTGCATATCACGGAAGAGCTGGACCGCTTCGGCTTCCTTGGCGAGGACCTGGGCGTCGTCGTAGGTCATGTCGCGAAGGATGACGACGTCGTCCCTCGGAAGCCACTCGCGCTTCTTCGGGTCGGTCACGCGGAAGGTGATGCGATATCGGAGCTGCAACTCGCGCACGCGGCCGCCACCAGAGACGCCGAGGATGATGCGTTCCTGGGAATCGCCGAGCAGTTCGACGATGGCCTGGGCAGCCTCGCGCGTTTCGGTGAGTCGGGTATTGCTGGCACCCTCGATCCCGCGCTTCACCTGCAGGGTGAGCTTGGCGTAGGGCTTGCCGTCGACGAATACGGTCTCGAACGGGAGATCCACCTTGCCCCGCAGGTGGAAGCCGCAGGCCGTGAGCGCCACGCAGAGCGCGACGATGACGCACCCACGCAAGGCGCGGGACATGCCCCGCGCTGCTCCAGTCACCCGACTCCAGGACTCCATGCGCCGCTGAGCCTCCCTACACCACGACGTTGACGAGCCGGCCCGGCACCACGATCACCTTCTTCGGCACCTGCCCCTCGGTGAAGCGTCGCACGCTTTCGTTCGCAAGCGCCAGCGCCTCGATGTCGGCGCGGGCGGCATCCTTCGGCACGCGCATGCTGCCGCGCAGCTTCCCGTTCACCTGCAGGACGAGTTCGATCTCGTCCTGCGTGAGTGCGGCCTCGTCCACGGCGGGCCAGGGCGCGTCGAGGATCGAGTCACCGAAGCCGTGGGTCGACCAGAGCACGTCCGACAGGTGCGGCGTGATCGGATAGATCACGCGCAGCAGGATCGCCACCGACTCGTGCAGCGCGAGGGACCCGAGCGAGGTGGCGCCGTCGGCGACCTGCAACTCGGCGGCCTGGAGGGCATTCAGCATCTTCATCGCCGCGGACGCGACGGTGTTGAACTGCTTGCGCTCCATGTCGAACGTCGCCTGCTTCAGCACAGCGTGGATCTCGCGTCGGAGCGCTGCCACCGCGGGCGCGGACGTGGCGATTCCGTCGGGAAATCGATACGCGCCGGACGGTGCCAGGGCGGCGGAGGTGGCGGCCAGCGGTTGGGCACGATCGGCGACGAAGGACCACAGGCGACGAAGGAACCGGTACGACCCCTCCACGCCTGCGTCGGACCATTCGAGCGTCTGCTCGGGCGGGCTCGTGAACATCATGAAGAATCGGGCGGTGTCGGCACCGTACTTCTCGATGAGGGCCTGCGGGTCGACGCCGTTGTTCTTCGACTTCGACATCGTGCCGATGCCAGCCGATTCCACGGGCTCGCCGTCGGATTTCAACACGGCGCCGATCGGGCTGCCCTTCTCATCGGTCCGCACTTCCACATCGGCGGGGTTGAAGTACTGGACCCGCCCCGCCCCGGTCTTCCGCAGGTAGATCTCGTTCAGCACCATGCCCTGCGTGAGCAGGTTCGAGAACGGCTCGTCGACGGTGAGCAGCCCGAGGTCGCGCATCACCTTCGTCCAGAAGCGCGAGTAGAGCAGGTGCAGGATGGCGTGCTCGATGCCTCCGATGTACTGGTCCACCGGCAGCCAGTAGTTGACGCGCTCGTCGACCATCGCGGTCGCGTTGTCGGGGCAGGCGAACCGCAGGTAGTACCAGGACGAGTCCACGAAGGTGTCCATGGTGTCCGTCTCGCGGCGCGCGGGCTTGCCGCACTTCGGGCAGGCGCAGTGGAGGAACTCCTCGCGCCGGTTGAGGGGGTTGCCCGATCCATCGGGCACGCAGTCCTCCGGCAGCACCACCGGGAGCTGGTCGTCGGGGACCGGGACATCCCCGCAGTCATCGCAATGAACGAGCGGGATCGGCGTGCCCCAGTACCGCTGGCGGGAGATGCCCCAGTCGCGCAGGCGCCACGTCGTCTGCTTCTCGCCCTGGCCCTTCGCGGCGAGATCGGCGGCGATCGCCTCGATGGCACCGCGGCAGTCGAGACCGTCGTACGGGCCGGACGCGATGCAGCGACCCTGGGTCTTGTCGGCGTACCAGTCTTGCCACGTCTCGGTGGAGTACGGCTGGCCGTTCACGTCGATGACCTGACGGATCTCGAGGCCGTAGCGCCGCGCGAAGTGGAAATCGCGCTCGTCGTGCGCCGGCACGCCCATCACGGCGCCCTCGCCGTACCCCATCAGGACGTAGTTGCCGACCCACACGGGCACCTCGGCACCGGTGAGCGGATGCGTCACGGTGAGCCCGGTCGGCATCCCCTTCTTCTCCATGGTGGCGAGGTCCGCCTCCATCACGCTTCCCTGCTTGCACTCCTCGATGAAGGCGGCGAGCGTCGGATTGCCGACGGCCGCATGCGCCGCGAGCGGATGCTCCGCCGCCACGGCGCAGAAGGTGACGCCCATCAGCGTGTCGGCACGCGTGGTGAAGACCTTCAACTGGCGGGCCTCGCCGTCGAGCGTGTAGGGGAACGCGATGTTCACGCCCTCGCTGCGGCCGATCCAGTTGGCCTGCATGAGCCGCACACGTTCGGGCCATCCGGGCAGGCTGTCGAGCGCGTCGAGCAGCTCCGGTGCGAACTGCGTGATCCGCATGTAGTACATCGGGATCTCGCGCTTCTCGACGACGGCGCCGGTGCGCCAGCCGCGGCCGTCGACCACCTGCTCGTTCGCAAGGACCGTCTGGTCCACGGGGTCCCAGTTCACCGTGCCCGTCTTGCGATACACGATGCCCTTCTCGAGCATCCGGAGGAACAGCCACTGGTTCCAGCGGTAATAGTCGGGGCGGCAGGTCGCAAGTTCGCGCTGCCAGTCGATCGCGAATCCGAGCGACTGCAGCTGCTTCTTCATGTACGCGATGTTGTCGTACGTCCACTTCGCGGGCGGCACGCCGTTCGCCATCGCGGCGTTCTCGGCCGGAAGTCCGAAGGCGTCCCAGCCCATGGGCTGCAGCACGTTGAAGCCGCGCATCCGGTGGAAGCGCGAGAGCATGTCGCCGATCGTGTAGTTGCGCACGTGGCCCATGTGCAGCTTGCCCGACGGATACGGGAACATCGAAAGACAGTAGTACTTGGGCCGGCTGGCGTCCTCGACGGCGCGGTAGGCGTCGGCCGCGGTCCAGGCCTGCTGGGCGCGACGTTCCACGTCGGCGGGGCGATATTGGGGGTCCATGCTCGGAGGGCGGTTGAGTCGCGAGGTAAAGCGCGGAATTATACGGGGAGGAACTGTGGCGACCGCATCCGCGCTACCGGCGAAACCGTATGTTTCACCGCGATCGGGCGCCATCCGACACCTCCGGCCCTGTTTCCAGGGCCCCGCCGCTCCATTCCCACCCCGAGTCCCCCATGTTCAACGTGCGCGCTCTTCTGCTGGTCCTCGTTCTCACCGGCCCCGTGGTCGCATCGGTCACATCGGTCGCCTCGGCGGCGCCGTCGGCGATCGTCGAGGGCATCGGACTCCCCGCCTGGGTCGTTCGCGATGGCATCCGCAAGCCGCTCACGGCGGGCCGGACCCTCGCGGCGGGCGAGATGGTCATCACCGGTCGCGGCTCCCGCGCATTGCTGCGCCTCGACGACGGCAGCGCCGTGAAGCTGGGCGAGGACACCCGCTTCGTGGTGTCGTCCGCGCGGACGGCAGAGGGCGGCAGTCCGCTGTTCCAGGCCACGCTCCGGGTCCTGACGGGCGCGTTCCGCTTCACCACCTCCGCTCTCGCGAAGAAGCGGATGCAGCGCGACGTCAGCATCCAGGTGGGTACCGTGACGGCGGGCATCCGCGGGACCGACCTCTGGGGACGAGCGGCCACCGATCGCGACTTCGTCGTCCTGATCGAAGGGAAGATCGGCGTCCGGCGCAACGGCGACGGTGAAGTGCTCCTCGACACGCCCCTCAGTGTGTTCTCTGCGCCCAGGGAAGCGCCGACGCCCCCGATAAGCAGCGTGACATCCGGAGAACTGGTCGGCTACGCCGCGCAGACCGAGATTGCCGCGGGCAGCGGCGCCGTGATCGTGGGCGGCGCCTGGAAGGTCACCGTGCTGGAGACAGGCGAGCAGTCCACCGCGCTGGCGGCCTACGATCAGCTCCGCGATGCCGGCTTCCCGGCGATCATCGATCCCCGGGGCCGCGGCGATGCAGCGGCGTACCGGGTCCGGATCACCGGATTCGCGACCCGCGCCGACGCGGCCTCCCTCGCGGCGCGCCTGAAAGCCACACCCGGTTTCGAAGCGGCGAAGATCGGCCGCTGAAGGTCGTCCGTCCGTCCGTCAGGGCGCCAGGTCGTAGTCGATGATCAGTGGCGCGTGGTCGGAGAATCGCTGCTCGATGTAGATCGAGGTCGCCCGCGCCCGCGCCGCCAGTGCCGGGGTCGCGAGTTGGTAGTCGAGCCGCCACCCCACGTTCTTCGCCCACGCCTGGCCCCGGTTCGACCACCACGTGTACTGCTTCGGCCGCGGATCCAACTGGCGGAACACGTCGACGTATCCGAGGTTGTCGATCACGCCCGAGAGCCAGGCGCGCTCCTCGGGCAGGAAGCCGGAGTTCTTGCGGTTCGAGACCGGGTTCGCGAGATCGATCTCCTTGTGCGCGATGTTCCAGTCGCCGCAGATCACGACATCCCGGCCGCTCTGCGCGAGTTCGTGGAGCCGCGGGATGAACCGCGCCATGAAGTCGAACTTCACCGCGAGGCGCGCCTCGGAGCTGGAGCCCGACGGCAGGTACAGCGACACGACGCTCAGGTTGCCGAAGTCCGTCTGGAGATAGCGACCCTCCGCATCGATGTCCGGCAGGCCCAGCCCTTCGATCACGCGGTCCGGGGCGCGCCGCGAGTAGATCCCGACGCCGCTGTAGCCGGGCTTCTCCGCGTGGTGGAACCAGCCTGTGAGGCCGTCGACGGATCGCATGGTGTCGGTGAGGTCGGTGGCGCGCGCCTTCAACTCCTGCACACACAGCACATCGGCGCCGACCGTCTCGAGCCAAGGCAGAAGACCTTTGTTGACCGCGGATCGGATGCCGTTAAGATTCAGCGTGACTATTCGAAGCATCGGAAAATGACGAGAGAAATCGGTGGGGAGGCGTTCCGTCGCGAGTTCGTGGCGTTCGCGATCGAGAAGGGTGTGCTGCTGTTCGGGGAGTTCAAGACCAAGGCCGGTCGCCTCTCGCCGTACTTCTTCAACGCCGGACTGTTCGACGACGGCGAGAGCCTCCGACAGCTCGGCCGATTCTACGCGCTGACCCTGCACGCGGCCGATCTCCCGTTCGACATGCTGTTCGGCCCGGCCTACAAGGGCATACCGCTCGCCGCCGCCACGGCGCTCACGCTTTCCGAATCGGGACGCAACGTCCCGTTCGCCTTCAACCGCAAAGAAGCGAAGGACCACGGCGAAGGCGGCACGGTGATCGGCGCGCGGCTCGCAGGCAAGGTGCTGATCGTCGACGACGTGATCTCGGCCGGCACGTCGGTCCGCGAATCCGTCGAGATCATCCGGGCCGGTGGCGCCACGCCGGCCGGCGTGCTGATCGCCCTCGACCGGCAGGAGCGCGGCCAGGGCGAGCAATCCGCCACGCAGGAGGTGCAATCGACCTTCGGGATTCCCGTGCTTCCGATCTGCACGCTGACCGATGTGCTCGCCCACGTGGCGGCGACCCCCGCTCTGGCGCACCACTTGCCTCGGGTGGAGGAATATCGCCAACGCTACGGAGTGAGTCCATGAACCTGCCGCGATTCGTCATCGTCCTTCCGTTGGTGGCGCTCACCACGATTGCGACTGCTGCCGAACCGAAGGGCGCAGCCAAACTGTACAAGTGGGTCGACGAGAAAGGCGTGACGCACTACACCCAGACTCTGCCGGGTGACGTGAACCAGAAGGGCAACACGGAGCTCGATCGCCGCGGACGGGTTCTGAAGAAGAACGATGCCGCCCTCTCCGAGGAGCAGATCCGGGCGATCCAGGACGAGAAGGCCAAGGGGAAGCAGGACGAGAAGCGGCTCGAGGAACAGCGCCGGAAGGACAACGCGCTCATCAACACGTACACAACCGAGGCCGAGATCGATGACTCGCGCAATCGGGCGGTGACCGGGGCGAATCAGTCCCTGCAGGCCATCGAGGCCCGGTTGAAAGCGCTCCGAACGCAGCTGGCAGCCCTCGAGAAGCAGGTCGAAACCCTGAAGAAGGCGAACCGCCCGGTCTCCGACGCGTTCCCGGAAGAGATCGCGAACCACAAGACCGAGATCGCCAGGACCGAGACCGACTACAAAGCGAAGGAGGCCGAGATCCAGCGCATCCGCGATCGCTACGAGGCCGACAAGGCCCGCTTCCGCGAACTGATGAGCGTCGGTCGGAAGTAGCCCGCCGTAGCGCTACGACGCGCGCGCCGCGGCGCCTCCCGCCGGTGGTGGCCGCAGCGACAGCGCGATGCCCAGCATCAGCAGGCACAGCGTGGCGAGACGCGGGCCGTCGATCACGCTGTCGAACGCAGCCACCACGCCGAATCCGATGAGTCCCGTGGCGATCGGCGGCGCCAGCGGATGGCGGCTCCCCGGCCCGACCAGCAGCCACGAGAGCGCCAGCACGCCTGCAACGCTGATCGCGAGCAGTCCCGGCACTCCCTGCTCCAGGAACACCTGCAGCCACAGATTCTTGGCGTGATACGCCAGGTGCGAGCGGTCGCTCGAGAAGAACCACCACTGCGTACCATCCCGGAAGTCGCCATTGCGGAGCAGTTCCCGTCCGTCAGCATCGGTGAGCCGCAACGCGAGGATCTCGGCCCGTCCGCCGACGCTATCGAGCCCCACCGCGAAGCGCGTGGCCCGCGGCCATCCCAGGGCCCGCGAGGCCCCCATCGAGTCGGCGCCCCCCAGCACGACGCGCTGAGCCGACTGTCCCTTCTGCAGCGGAACGGTACCGGTCACGCAATTCTCGTCGTACAGCAGATGCTTCCGGCAGACGTCGAAATGGACGGGCACACCCGCAGCGACGTCCTCCGGCAGGCGCGCGACGAAATCGACGGTAAGGGGAAGGCGAGGATCGATGTCGATCCGCTGGGACACCCGGAAGATCTCGCCCCAGCCGACCGGATGGCTCGGACCCGTGAGCACCAGATGATGCCCTGTCACGTCGGGGACGATCCTGAACTCCCCCGGGACGAAGCGATCCCGCGTCCGCCACGCATAGCGCTCGGCGTAGCGGCCCGGACCGATCCCCAGCAACCATTCACCGGGCGATTGGAGCAGGCCGAGGCCGTCGGACCAGTGCTGGGTGCGATACGACATGTCCGAACCCGTCGTGGAGAACCGGATGTTGGCGTAGTAGCTGTTGCCCACGACTGCGACCGTCCCGATGCCGGCCAGCAGAATCCCACCCGCGAGGAGCACGGAGGGATCCTTGCCCCAGAGGGGCGGGCGAGGCGCCTGGCACAACGGCACCAGGGCGATTGCGAGTGCCACGGCGATCCACGCCGGCAACGTCGCTCCGTCCCCGCCCCAATGCGTCGCGACGACAGGCGCGGCCAGGGCAGTCGAGATGAGCAGTCCCAGCGCGATCCCCTGCTCGGGGCGCCGCGGGCGTCGATCCACCAGCCAGAGTGCACCCGCGGCAGCGACGGCGGCGAGTCCGTACAGAACATAGGGGCCCTTCGGCAGCATCGGCCCGAGGAAAGCGATGCCACCACCGATCAGCGCACCGATCGCGACGCCGCCCACGACGGCCCCTGCGGATATCCCGGCGAGGCGCGGCCCCGCGGCAACGGCCAGCCATGCGACCCCCAGAAACGCGGCGAGTCCCCGGTAACCGCTGGTCGCGAACACGCCGAACGCCGAATACCCGAGCACACCCACGCTGATCAGACCGACCACGCCGCGACCGATGGAGAGCCCGGCCCGGCCGCGACCGAAGGCGCCACTGCGCATGGCCCAGACCGCGAGCAGGGCAGCCTCGACGGCAGCAGCCCCATAGAGCCCGCGCGAGAACGTGGCCAACAGGGCGTACATCCCGACGGCGGCGATGGCGGCCAGCGCGAGCGACACGAGCAGCTGCCGGCTGCGGGCCAGCCCCCAGGCGGCCATGGGCAGCGTCATCGCGAGCCACCCATCGAGGGCCGCGCCACCCACGTGCATTTCCCAGAAGGGACCGGTCGCCCGGTAATCGGCTGCGAACTCGGTGAGGCCGACGAACGCGAAGCGCTCCCAGAAAACCGAGAGGCTGACGAGTCCGAAGCTCGCCACGAGCCCGGCCCAGAGCGCCTTCACGGCGTCTCGCGCATCGGCGCGAAGCGAGGCGCGGATGACCGCCAGCAGAAGCACCGAGATCACGAACGCCTTCGCGAGCCTGAGCCCGTTCAGGGGTCCGCTGTAGCCGGAGATCGCCTCCCAGCCGAACGCCGGCAGCGGGATGAGCGAATGGGCGAGCGCGAGCGCGCCCGCGATGCCCACTCCCGCCATGGCGATCACGTAGACCCCCGTGGGAGGCCCGCCGGGATCGGTGACCGACAAGGGTTTCGACCCGAAACGCAGCGAGGCGCCGGAAACCGCCGTCAGCAGAAGGAAATCCGACTCGGTCAGGAAGATCATTCCCGTGTGGTCGGTGAAGTCTGCGATCGGCAGAAGCGCGATGGCGACCGCCGCGCTCCAGGCGGGAAGAAGCCATGCCAGAACGAACAGGGGGAACCCGGCGAGGAGTGGCCACCAGGGCGCGTACGGCTGGGCCGCGACGACTCCGGCGGCGGCCAGTGCGGCGCCAGTGGCGACGATCAGCCAGGCCATGCGCCCGGCGACACCGGTGGTGGCCGATTCCGGGACCGACCGCCGTCGACGATGACGGCGGCCAGTGTCGGCGGCCGCCATCCGCGCGTCAGCCGAGCCGGGCACGCAACAGGTCGGTCACCTGTTGCGGGTTGGCCTTGCCCTTCGACGCCTTCATCACCTGGCCGACGAGGGCGTTGAACGCCTTGTCCTTGCCGGCGCGGAACTCCTCCACCGACTTCGGATTCGCCGCGATCACTTCGTCGACGATGGCAGCGATGGCCCCGGCGTCGGAGATCTGCGCGAGCCCGCGGGCAGCGATCACGGCATCGGCCGTACCTTCGCCGTTCCACATGGCGTCGAAGACGTCCTTCGCCATCTTGCCGGAGAGCGTGCCGTCGGTGATCCGCCGCAGCAGGGCAGCGAGCTGTGGCGCGTCGATGGGCGCGCGCGCCAGGTCGACCTGCTCACGGTTGAGCCGCGCGGACAACTCCCCCATCAGCCAGTTGGCGCACAACTTCGCCTCGCCCGGCAGGGCCGCGAGCATGGCCTCGAAGTAGTCGACGGTGGCACGGCTGGCGGTCAGTGCCTGCGCATCCTGGACGGACAGTCCGTGGACTTCCACGAGGCGCGCGCGCTGGGCCTCCGGCAGGGCCGGCATCTCCGCGCGCACGCGATCGATCCAGGCATCGTCGATGACGAGCGGCAGCAGATCCGGATCGGGGAAGTAGCGGTAGTCCTGCGCATCCTCCTTCGAGCGCATCGTGCGGGTCTCGACGCGATCGGGGTCGAACAGGCGGGTCTCCTGGACGACGCGACCACCGCCTTCGATCAGCTCGATCTGGCGCTCGACCTCGTACTCGATGGCCTGCTCGAGGAAGCGGAAGGAGTTGAGGTTCTTGATCTCGCAGCGGGTGCCGAACGTCTCGGTGCCGCGCCGACGGACCGACACGTTCGCGTCGCAACGGAACGAGCCTTCCTGCATGTTGCCGTCGCAGATGCCGATCCACTGCACCAGTTCGTGGAGCTTCTTCGCGTAGGCGACCGCCTCGGCACTGGAACGCATGTCGGGCTCGGAGACGATCTCGAGGAGCGGCGTGCCGGCCCGGTTGAGGTCGATGCCGCTCATGCCGTGGAAGTCCTCGTGGAGGGACTTGCCGGCATCCTCCTCAAGGTGCGCGCGGGTGAGACGGACGTACTTCTCGACGCCACCCACGTCGATCGTGAGCCCGCCGCCCGACACCACCGGGATCTCGTACTGGCTGATCTGGTAGCCCTTCGGGAGGTCGGGATAGAAATAGTTCTTCCGCGCGAAGATCGACCGGCGGTTGACGGTGGCTCCCACCGAGAGCCCGAAGCGGATGGCGCGCTCGACCGCCCCGCGGTTCAGCACCGGCAACACGCCGGGCAGGGCCAGGTCGACCAGACTCGCCTGCGAGTTCGGCTCGGCGCCGAAGGCCGTTGGCGCGCCGGAGAAGATCTTCGACTGCGTGGACAGTTGGGCGTGGGTCTCGAGCCCGATGACGACTTCCCAGTTCGGATTGGCCATCGCTAGAACCCCGCAGGCACCTGACGGTGCCAATCGGTCGCGAGCTGGTACTGGTGGGCCGCACCCAGCATGCGCGCCTCCTGGAAGTAGTCGGCCATGAGTTGCAGACCCACGGGACGCCCCTTGTCACCGAACCCGCACGGGATGCTCATGCTCGGGATGCCGGCGAGGCTGCCGGGCACGGTGTAGAGGTCTGCGAGATACATCGAGACGGGGTCGGCCGCCTTCTCGCCGAAGCCGAAAGCGACGGTGCTGGTCACGGGCCCCGCGATGACGTCGCAGGTTTCGAACGCGCGGCGGAACTCGTCGGCGATCAGACGGCGCACCTGCTGAGCCTTGAGGTAGTAGGCGTCGTAGTACCCATGGGACAGCACGTAGGTGCCAATCAGGATGCGCCGCTTGGGCTCGGGGCCCAGACCCTCGGCGCGCGACCGGGAGATCATGTCCTCGAGATCGCGGTACTCGCTCGCCCGATGTCCGTACCGCACGCCGTCGAACCGGCTGAGGTTGCTCGAGCACTCGGCTGGCGCAACCACGTAATAGACGGGGATGCCGAGCGCCGCATTGGGCAGCGAGATCTCGACCAGCTCGGCGCCGAGCCCGCGATACACATCGAGGGCGGCACGCACCGACTGCTCGACGTCCGGCGACAGGCCGGGACCGAAGAACTCCTTCGGCACCCCGATGCGCAGGCCCTTCACGGGGCGTTGGAGATCGCGGGTGCAATCCTCGGGGGGACGATCGACGCTGGTGGAATCGCGCGGATCGAAGCCCATCATCGCGGACAGCACGATCGCGGCATCCTCAGCCGACACGGTCATCAGGCCGGCCGTGTCGAGGCTGGACGCGAAGGCGATCATGCCCCAGCGCGACGGACGGCCGTAGGTGGGCTTGGTGCCGGTGATGCCGGTGAAGGCAGCCGGCTCGCGGATGGAACCACCGGTGTCGGTGGCCGTGGCAACGGGAGCAATGCGCGCCGCGACCGCCGCAGACGAGCCACCGGAGCTGCCGCCGGGGACCGCCCCCTTGTCCCACGGATTGAGCACGGGGCCGTAAGCGCTGTTCTCATTGGACGAGCCCATCGCGAATTCGTCGCAGTTCACCTTTCCCAGACAGACCATGCCGGCGGCGGCGAGCTGCTCGACGACCGTTGCGTCGAACGGACTCATGTACCCCTTCAGCATGCGGCTCGCCGCGGTGCTGGCCCAGTCGCGGGTGACGAAGATGTCCTTGTGCGCGAGGGGCACGCCGAGCAGCGGACCGGTCTCGCCGGCAGCCCGGCGACGATCGGCGTCGCGGGCCTGGGCGAGCGTCGCCTCGGGCCGGACGTCGAGGAAAGCATTCAGATCCCGGTGGGCGTCGATCCGACCGAGGAAAAGCGTGGCGAGGTCCACCGCCGAGACCTCCTTCGCCGCGAGAAGCCTTGCCAGTTCCGCGACGGACGCGCGGGCGAGGCCGGTCGAACCATCGACGCTCATTCGATCACCCGGGGCACGAGGAAGAGGCCGTCCTGGTGCTCTGGCGCGTTGCGCATGGCCGCCTCGCGCCGATCGTGCTCGGTCACCAGGTCTTCCCGCAGGCGCTGGTGGCCGCCCAGCGGATGATTCATCGGTTCGATGCCCTCGGTATCCACGGCGCGCATCTGCTCGATCATCGCGAAGATGTCGTTCAGCTGGGCGAGCGTGCGGCTCGCCTCGTCGTCACTGATGCGGATGCGGGCGAGCTGCGCCATGCGGGCTACATCGTCGATTTCAAGCGGCATGGGTACGGTCTTCGAGGAATATCTGCGAGGAAAAACAACAATGGATGGCCTAGTTCGGCGAAGCCTCGTAAGGTAACATACCGGTCCATTCCGGCACCACCCGCCGACCCCTCACACCTCCACGTCCTCCCACGGGGCCACAGCGCATGTTCGGCTTTCTCAGCGGTTATTTTTCCAACGATCTCGCTATCGATCTCGGCACTGCCAACACACTCATCTACGTCCGAGGTCAGGGGATCGTTCTGAACGAGCCGTCGGTGGTCGCCATCCGCCAGGACGGGCCGAACGGAAAGAAGGTGATCGAACAGGTGGGTCTGCAGGCGAAGCAGATGCTGGGGCGCACCCCGGGCAACATCACCGCGATCCGCCCGATGAAGGACGGGGTCATCGCCGACTTCACCTTCACCGAGCAGATGCTGAAGCAGTTCATCAAGAAGGTGCATGACGCCCGGCTTTTCAGCCCGCAGCCCCGGATCGTGATCTGCGTGCCGTGCGGCTCGACCCAGGTGGAGCGCCGCGCGATCAAGGAATCCGCGTTCGGCGCCGGTGCCCGCAAGGTCGAACTGATCGAGGAGCCGATGGCTGCGGCGATCGGCGCCGGCCTTCCGGTCAACGAAGCCACGGGTTCGATGGTGGTCGACATCGGCGGCGGCACCACGGAAGTGGGCGTCATCTCGCTGGGTGGCATCGTGTACTCGGCGTCCGTCCGGGTGGGCGGCGACAAGTTCGATGAGGCGATCATCAACTACATCCGCCGCAACTACGGGATGTTGATCGGCGAGACGACCGCCGAAGAGATCAAGAAGGAGATCGGCTCCGCCTTCCCGGGATCCGAGGTCCGCGAGAAGGAGGTGAAGGGGCGCAACCTTGCCGAAGGCATTCCGCGCAGCTTCACGATCTCGTCCAACGAGATCCTCGAAGCCCTGACGGACCCGCTCAATTCCATCGTGAGCGCCGTCAAGTCCGCGCTGGAACAGACCCCGCCGGAGCTTGGCGCCGACATCGCCGATCGCGGCATGGTCCTGACGGGCGGGGGCGCACTTCTGCGCGAGATCGATCGACTGCTGATGGAAGAAACCGGCCTGCCGGTGATCGTGGCCGAAGACCCCCTCACCTGCGTCGTGCGCGGGTCTGGCAAGGCCCTCGAGCACATGGACAAGTGGACGAGCATCTTCACCAACGACTGACACCGGTGCCTTCCACCGACATCTCCCTCACCTCCCGTTCTCCGCGCACCGTCGCCACTCCCTCGCGGGAGACTGACCGACCGGCGCGCGTGGCGCAACTCCCGCCCTCCGCCTGGTTTCCCGCCTGGTTTCCGACCTGATGCAAGCCTCCGCGGCGCCGATCTTCAAGCGCGGCCCCAGTCTCCTCACCAGACTGGCCTTCTTCTCGCTGCTCTCCCTCTCGTTCATCGTCGCCGATGTCCGCTTCCGGTATCTCGAAGAGATCCGCGCCGGAGTCTCCGTGGCGCTCTACCCGCTGCAGGAGGTGGCCGCCATGCCGGGCGCGCTTTTCTCGCGGATGGGGGACTTCTTCGTGACGCAGGCGTCCCTGTCCCGCGAGAACGAGCAACTGAAGCGCGAGCGCCTGCTGAGCGGCGCCGCCAGCCAGCGGGTGCGGGCCCTGGAATCCGAGAACGAGCAACTGCGCCGCATCGTCAACGCCGAGCCCGTCCCGGGGCGCACTCCTACGGTCGCCGAGATCCTGTACGAAAGCCGTGACCCGTTCACCCGCAAGGTGGTGATCGATCGCGGGGCGATGCACGACATGAAGACGGGTCTCTCGGTGGTCGACCACCGCGGCGTGATCGGACAGATCACCCGGGTGTTCCCGCTGGTGTCGGAGGTCTCGCTGCTCACCGACAAGTCGCAGTCGATCCCTGTGCAGAACGTGCGCAGCGGGGTGCGCTCGATCACCTTCGGCCTGGGTCACGACGGGGCCGTGGAACTCCGCTTCGTTTCGGTGAACTCCGACATGCAGGTGGGTGACCTTCTCGTGACCTCCGGTATCGACGGCACCTTCCCGCCCGGCCTGCCGGTGGCGAAGGTGACGCGCATCGATCCGAACGCTGCATCGTTCGCGCGGATCCACTGCGCGCCGATCGCGGGCGTGTCCAGCTTCAATCGCGTCGTCGTGCTGTCTCCCGGCCCCGAACGGCCCGAGAATCCCCTCGCCACCGCGGGAAAGACGGCCGCACCGACCGCGTCTCCGACGCCGCGCAAACCATGAGCTGGAACAGCCTGGGCGACAACATCCACGACGACGAGATCCTGCTGCCGGTCCGCGGTGGCTACATCCTCGTCACGATGCTGGGGGCGCTCCTTCTCAACCTGATCCCGCTCCCGGGTTGGGTGTCGAGTGCGATGCCCGACTTCGTCGCCGTGATCCTCCTCTACTGGAGCGTCTTCCAGGCGCACCGCGTGGGGCTCTGGCCCGCCTGGGTGATGGGTCTGCTGATGGACGTCGCCGATGCGAGCCTCTTCGGTCAGCACGCGGCGGCGTACTGCGCGCTGGCGTTCGCGGGGATCTTCCTGCACCGGCGCATCCAGATGTTCCCGATGAGCTACCAGATCGCGCACGTGCTCGGGATCCTGCTCGGGCAACAGGCGCTCCAGCTCGTCGTGCGCCTCGCCGCGAGTGCCGAGCCGCCCGACATGCTGTATTTCGTATCGAGCCTCACCGGCGCCGCGCTCTGGCCGGCCGTCGTGGTGATATTGATGCTGCCGATGCGCCGCAGCCGCCATCCGAACGAGGTCTGACCGCTTGGCGCCCCCGACCAGCGCTGCCTCGCTCCGCCGGAACCGGCCGGGGCCGGGGCACTGACGCGAGCGCCCATGTTCTTCCGCCTCCCGTTCAAATGGCCCTTCGGTCGATCGCGCTCCGGGTTCCGCCCGCCGGCGCGGGGCATCGAGGTTTCGCGCGGGCCTTCGAAGTTCCGGATGTGGCTGTCGCGGCTCCCGTTCAAGGTGCCGGCCGGGCCCCCGCGCTCCGGATTCCGCCCGAACGCTCGCGGCGTCGAGATGCGCGATCTCTCCCGGGAACTGGAGCGCTTCCACTGGCGGCTCGCGGTCTGCGCGGCCGGCGTCGTCCTGCTCTTCTTCGTGCTGCTGCTGCGGTTCTTCTACCTGCAGGTGATCCAGCACGACTACTACATGACGCTCGCCGAGCAGAACCGCATCTCGATCGTCCCGGTGGTGCCGAACCGCGGCCTGATCCTCGACCGCAACGGCGTAGTGCTGGCGCACAACTATTCCGCCTACACGCTCGAGATCGCGCCCAAGTCGGCCGGGCCGCTCGATGAACTGCTCGACCAACTGTCCGAACTGGTCGACATCCAGCCGCGCGACCGCAAGCGCTTCCGCAAGCTGCTGGACGAGCGCCGCGAACTCGACAGCGTTCCCGTCCGGACCCGGCTGACGGACGAAGAGGTTGCGCGCTTCTCGGTCAACCGCCACCGGTTTCCCGGAGTGCAGATCAACGCGCGCCTGTTCCGCCACTACCCCAATGGCGAGATCGCCTCCCACGTCATCGGTTACATCGGCCGCATCAGCGAGAAAGAGCAGACGAAGCTCGAGGAGCGCGGCGTCGCGGCGAACTACCGTGGCGCGGATTACATCGGCAAGGTGGGTCTGGAAGGTCGCTACGAAGAGGATCTCCACGGTGTCGCCGGTTTCGAGGAGGTCGAGACCGATGCCGGAGGACGCTCCGTGCGCACCCTCCGCACGACGCTGCCGGTGTCGGGCAACAACCTCCACCTCGCCCTCGACCTCCGCGTGCAGGAGATCGCCGAACGCGCCTTCGGGAAGTTTCGTGGCGCCCTCGTGGCCATCGAGCCCTCCACGGGCGGCGTGGTCGCCTTCGTCTCGCGCCCGGGATTCGATCCGAACCTCTTCGTGGAGGGCATCGACTCCCAGAACTGGGATCTCCTCAACAACTCCCCCGACAAGCCCCTCAACAACCGCTCGCTGCAGGGCGTCTACCCGCCCGGGTCGACCTTCAAGCCGTTCATGGCGCTGGCGGGGCTGGAGCTGGGCAAGCGCACGCCCGACTACACGATCTCGGACCCCGGCTTCTTCGTGCTGGGCGGCGGGGGTCACGTGTACCGCGACTGGAAGAAGGGCGGGCACGGCATGGTCAACCTCCACCGCTCGCTGGTGATCTCGTGCGACACGTACTACTACGGACTCGCCCAGGACCTCGGCATCGACAATATCCACCGGTTCATCGGTCAGTTCGGACTGGGGCGCCGCACCGGGATCGACATCGATGGCGAATCGACGGGCCTGCTGCCGTCGCAGGAGTGGAAGATGCGGCGCTTCAAGCAGAAGTGGTTCGGAGGGGACACGATCTCCGTGGGCATCGGCCAGGGCTACAACCTTGCAACACCCGTGCAGCTCGCCTTCGCCACCGCCATCCTCGCGAACCGCGGGATCGTCTACCGCCCGCACCTCGTCCGGCAGATCGAGGACTCGCAGTCGGGCGAGCGCCGCACGATCGAGGCGCAGCCCTTCAACAAGTTCACGATCAGCGAGGAGAACCTGCAGCGCGTTCGCAATGCGATGATCGACGTGAACCGGCCCGGCGGGACGGCCAGCGTCGCCTTCTCCGGCGCCGAGTATCCGGTCGCGGGGAAGACCGGCACAGCCCAGGTGGTCGGGATGAAAGCGGGCGAGAAGTACGACGAAGCACGCACGCCCGAGCGGTACCGGGATCACGCGCTCTACATCGCGTATGCGCCCGCCGAGGCCCCGAAGCTCGCACTCGCGATCCTGGTGGAGAACGGCGGCCACGGCGGATCGGTCGCGGCGCCGATCGCGCGTGCCGTATTCGACTACGTGATCATGGGCAAGGAACCCAAACCGCCCAAGGAAGCAGCATCACCCAACGAGGCCGCGCCCGCAGTGCACGAGGACGAGCATGATTGACAAGATCATCGGGTTCTTCACCCGGCATCTGGACCCGTTCCTGATGATCGTCGTCGCCGCGCTTCTCGGCATCGGCATGGTCGTGCTGTACAGCGCATCGGGCGGCAACTTCTCGCGCGTCGGCGGCCAGTTGCTGAACATGGGCGTGGCGGTGAGCGTGATGTGGGTCGCCGCGAACATCCCGCCGCAGCACCTGGCGCGGCTGGCGCTGCCCGTCTATGCGCTCGGCCTCGCCCTGCTGGTCGGCGTTGCGCTGTTCGGCGAGATCAGCAACGGCGCGCGCCGCTGGCTCAACATCGGCGTCACGCGGATCCAGCCGTCCGAGATCATGAAGATCGGCGTGCCGCTGATGCTCGCCTGGTACTTCGATCGCTACGAGGCGATCCTGAAACTGAAGGACTTCGCGATCGGGGCCATCGTGCTGGCGGTGCCGGTCGGCTTCATCGCCAAGCAGCCCGACCTCGGCACCTCGCTGCTCGTATCGAGCGCCGGCTTCTACGTGCTCTTCCTGGCGGGTCTGTCGTGGAAGATCATCGTCGGCCTCGGCGCGGTGATCGCGGGCTGCCTGCCGGTCCTGTGGGGGATGATGCACGACTACCAGCGGCAGCGCGTTCTCACGATGCTCGACCCCTCGCAGGATCCGCTGGGCAGCGGGTACCACACGATCCAGTCGACCATCGCGATGGGCTCGGGCGGACTCTTCGGCAAGGGCTGGCTGAACGGCACCCAGGCACGGCTCGACTTCCTGCCCGAGCGCACCACCGACTTCGTCTTCGCCGTGTACTCCGAGGAGTTCGGTCTCTTCGGCAATCTCGTGCTGCTCGTCCTCTTCGTGCTCCTGATCGGCCGCGGCCTCTACATCTCGGCGAACGCGTCGGTCCTGTTCTCGCGGCTGCTCGCCGGCGCCGTGACGCTGACGTTCTTCACCTACGCGTTCGTGAACATGGGCATGGTGAGCGGGATCCTGCCGGTGGTCGGCGTCCCGCTGCCGCTCATCAGCTACGGCGGGACGTCGCTCGTGACACTGCTGTTCGGTCTGGGCATCCTCATGAGCATCCACACGCACAAGCGGCTCGTGAAGGGATGAACCGACCCGTCCACCACGCCCGGGGAACCTCGACCATGTTCGGAGCGCCAGTGGTCATCGCAGGCTGCCTGTTGGTCGCAGGTTGCCTATTCGTCGCCGGCTGCGCATCGACACCGATCGGACCCAACGAGCAGGCACCGACTGCCGTCCCGCCACCGCCCGTCGACGTCGGCACGGGCTCGACCGCGAAGCCGGCTTCGTCCGGCAAGGGCGGTTACTACCTGGACGACGGCCCCGGGGACAACCCACCCGACATCGCCAGCATCCCGGACGCCGTGCCGCGCATGGAACCCCTCCACCGCGCCGCGCTGCGCCCGTACTCCGCGCTGGGTCGCGACTACACGCCGATGACGACGCTGGGCCCCTACCGGGCACGCGGGGTGGCGACCTGGTACGGCAAGCGCTATCACGGCAAGCCCACGTCGACGGGCGAGCGCTACGACATGTACGGGATGACCGCCGCGCACACGACGCTCCCGCTGCCCAGCTACGTGCGCGTCACGTCGATCTCGAACGGCCGATCGGTGGTCGTGCGGGTCAACGATCGCGGCCCCTTCAAGGCCGATCGGCTGATCGACCTCTCGTACGCGGCCGCGTGGAAGCTCGGTCTCATCGGCAACGGCAGCGGCGAGGTGGAGGTCGAGGCCATCCTCCCGGACGGAAAAGGTGCATCGGCGGATGCCGACACCGCCACGGGGAGTCCGCTGCCATCAACCGCTGTGCCGCCCCCCGCCCTGCCGGGCAGCAACAATGCCGTGCCGCTCACCGCGACGACAGGTGTGTTCCTCCAGCTGGGCGCGTTCTCCGAAGCCGCTTTCGCCGAGGACTTCGCCAGGAAGATGCGCATCGAACTGACGGACCTCAGCCAACCGGTCAGCGTGCTCGCGAGCGACAAGCTCTACCGGGTGCAGAGCGGCCCGTTCCCCGATCGCGACAGCGCCCGGCGCGAGGCCGACCGCCTGGCCGGCCGCCTCGGCAGCCGCCCCTTCGTCGTCACGCGCTGATCCCCGGATTTATCGCAAACACAGGCCCAACAACATCATGAAAACCCTCATCTGCGGCTCCATGGCCTTCGACACCATCATGGTGTTCCAGGACCGTTTCAGGAATCACATCCTGCCGGACCAGATCCACATCCTGAACGTCTCGTTCCTCGTGCCCGACATGCGGCGGGAGTTCGGTGGCTGCGCCGGCAACATCGCGTACTCGCTGCTGCAACTGGGCGGCAAGCCGGTGCCCATGGCCACGGTGGGCCAGGACTTCGCGCCGTACGCGAAGCGCCTCGACGACCTCGGCCTGCCGCGTCAGCACCTGAAGGAGATCCCCGGCGCCTACACGGCGCAGGCCTTCATCACGACCGACCTCGACGACAACCAGATCACCGCCTTCCATCCGGGCGCGATGACCGAGTCCCACCTGAACCACGTGACCGACGCGAAGGACATCTCGCTCGGCATCATCTCCCCGGACGGCCGGCAGGGCATGCTCGACCACGCCCGCGAGTTCCGCGACGCGGGCATCCCGTTCGTCTTCGATCCGGGCCAGGGCCTGCCGATGTTCGACGGCGCCGATCTGAACGGTTTCATCGACCTCGCCACCTACGTGACCGCGAACGACTACGAGGCGCGCCTGATCGAGGAGCGCACGGGACAGTCGGTGGAATCCCTGGCGAAGCGCGTGAAAGCCTTCGTCGTGACGCGCGGCGGCAGCGGCTCGACCATCTTCACCGGCGGCGAGCGCATAGAGATCCCGAGCGTGACGGCCGAGGCCGTGCTCGACCCCACCGGATGCGGCGACGCGTACCGCGGCGGCCTGCTGTACGGCATCGCGAACGGCCTCGACTGGTCGCTGACCGGCCGTCTCGCATCGCTGATCGGAGCGATCAAGATCGCGAAGCGCGGTGCGCAGAACTACGCGTTCACCGCGGGCGAGATCGAAACGCGCTTCCGCGAGGCCTTCGGCACCCCGCTGCGCTGAGGCCGGCCCCGTTCATCGTTTCTTCACCGTCCGTTCACGGCATCGTCACCCCGCATTCGTAACGTCGTCGCCGTCATGAAACGCGGCGAGGACGTCGATGCTACGGTCGGAACAACACGAGGCGCGCCGCGCGGCGCGCCCCCGTCTGCAGGTGCAGATGGCAAGGACGGAAAGTGACATCCGCGAGGCGCAGAAGCTGCGGTGGCGGGTGTTCGTGGACGAGCTGGGTGCGCAGTTGCGCAGCCCCGAGCCTGGTGTGGACCAGGATCTCTACGACCGGCACTGCGAGCACCTCGTGGTGCGCGACGACGCGTCGGGCGAGGTCGCCGGCACGTATCGGATCCTGACCGGCGCCAGCGCACGGCGGATCGGCGGGTTCTACTCGGACGAGGAGTTCGATCTCACCCGGCTCGCGCACCTGCGCGATCGGACCATGGAGATCGGGCGGTCGTGCGTCCATCCGGACTATCGCAACGGCGCCACGATCGCGCTGCTGTGGTCCGGCATCGCGGACTTCATGCGGGCCCACGGGTACGAGTACCTCATCGGCTGCGCGTCGGTCAGCATGGCGGACGGTGGACACTCCGCCGCCAGCCTCTACAATCGGCTCTCGCAGTCCAGCCTGAGCCCGATCGAGTACCGGGTGTTTCCGCGCTGTCCACTGCCCCTCGATCGCCTCGATGGCGATCGCGAAGTCCCGGTGCCGCCGCTCATCAAGGGCTACCTGCGCTGTGGTGCCTTCGTCTGTGGCGAGCCCGCGTGGGATCCCGACTTCAACACCGCCGATCTGCTCATGCTGATGCCCCTGTCCCGGCTCGATGGCCGCTACGCCCGGCACTTCATGAAGCATGTTCCCGACACCTGACCGCCACGATCCTCCAGCAGCGCACTTCCAACTCCGTCCCGCCCCCGGTCAGCGCAACGCGACCTGCTGCGCCGGCGCGGCGGGCTGACCTTGGCGCTCAGCCTGCGGCAGACCGTCCGCGTCGGGCGCCTCGCCGTGCATCTGGTCTCCGGCCTGACGCTGAGCGGCGTCGTCTTTCCCGTGATCCCGCCACGGGCCCGCGCCGCTGTGTTCGGCTGGTGGTCGCGGCGTCTGCTCCACATCCTTCGCGTGCGTGTGCGCGTGCACGGGACCGCCAGCACGACGCCACCGGGCGCCACCACGCTCGTCCTGTCGAACCACGTGTCGTGGCTGGACATCTTCGTGATCCGGGCATCGCTCGACTGCCGCTTCGTGGCGAAATCGGACATCCGCCAGTGGCCGGTGGTCGGATGGCTGGTGGCCCGACAGGGCACTGTGTTCGTCCAGCGCGCGAAGCGCAGCGACACGGCACGGGTGAACGCGGCGCTGGACGATGCGCTGGCCGGCGGAGAACGCATGGTGGTGTTCGCGGAGGGCTCGACGACCGACGGCACGGAAGTGCGCCCGTTCCACGCGTCGCTGCTACAACCGGTGGTGCGCTCGGCGGGCTACGCACTGCCGGTGGCGCTGCGCTACGTGACCCGCGATGGCAGCATCGACCAGAGAGCCGCCTACGCGGGCGAGACGTCGCTCTGGGAGTCGACGCTCATGCTGACCGACAAGCCCGAAGTGTTGGCCGAACTTCACCTGCTTCCGGCGGTGCACGCGGTTGGCAAGCATCGCCGCGACCTCGCCGAACACTGCTCCGGCATGGTCGCCGACGCCCTCAGCCTCCCCCGTCCGGGCAGGCGATCTGGAACACCCGCCGATCCTCCAACCGGAGCGCCGTGAGCGCACGCCCCCATAGGCATCCGCTGTCGAGCGAAACGTAGCCCTCCCCGGTGCGGCAACCGAGCGCCGACCAGTGTCCGAACACGACCGTCGTGCCGAGACTGGCGCGCCCCGGCACATCGAACCAGGGCAGGTAACCGTCGGGGATGTCGGCGAGTTCGCCCTTGTGGCGGAACTCCATGGCGCCGTCCGGCGTGCAGATGCGCATGCGGGTGAAGGCATTGATCACGACGCGCAGGCGGTCCCAACCCGCGAGACGATCGTCCCAGCGATCCGGCTTGTTGCCGTACATGTGACGGAAGAACTCGCGATGGCCCTCGCCCGCCAGGACCGCCTCAGCCTCGACCGCGAGGGCTGCGGCCTCGGGGATCGTCCACTGCGGCAACAGGCCCGCATGCACCATCGCGAAGTCGCCTTCCACATGCATCAGCGTGCGGCAGCGCAACCAGGCGAGCAGTTCGTCGCGGTCCGGCGCCTCGAGAATCTCGCCCAGCGTGTCGTCCGGATGTCGCTTGGCGAACCCTTCCGCCACCACGAGCAGGTGAAGATCGTGATTGCCGAGCGTCACCACCGCCCGGTCGCCGAGCGCACGCACGAACCGCAGCACCTCCAATGACGCCGGTCCGCGGTTCACGAGATCCCCGACGAACCAGAGGCGGTCGCGCGCCGGATCGAAACGGATGTGGTCGAGCAGACGCCGGAGCGGGTCGAAGCAGCCCTGGAGATCACCGATCGCGTATGTGGCCATGGGGTTTGCCTCGGGCGCTGGAAAAGAAAAAGGCGCGTTGCCGCGCCTTTCTGCCACGAACTCGTGGGGGAGAACCTACTTCGCCTGGCTGATCATCACGTCGACGGCAGCCTTCACTTCGGCGTCAGCCAGAGACGCGTTGCCGCCCTTGGCCGGCATGCCGCGGATCCCGCCGATCGCATGCGTGTACAGGGTGTCCTTGCCCTGCGCGATCCGCGGGGCCCAGGCCGCCTTGTCCCCGGTCTTGGGAGCCCCGGCAATTCCCGCAGAGTGGCAGACCGAGCACGCCTGATCGTAGACAGCCTTGCCGTCGACCTTGGCCGGCGCCGCAGCGACCACGGGCGCCGCCGGTGCCGGCGCGGCAGGCGTCGCGGCAGGCTGAGCGTCTCCGAACACGACCTCCCCGACCGGCTTGATCCGCCTGGCCACGGCATCCTCGTTCATGGACTTGGCGGGATCGCTGGAGGGGCCTGTCACGAACTGCGTGAGGATCACGATGATCACGATCGGCACAGCGAAGGCGAGGAAAACGACGGCGGCGAGTTGCTCCGGCGTCTTGATGAAGGACTGATGCTCCTCGGCGTGGGGAGTCTGGGCCATGGCTGCCTCTGGGCAAAAGGGAACCGGCGGATTATAGGAGACCCGCCCCTCGCGGGGAATGCACCCGTAGAGCCGGGCGCGCTGAACGGCTATACTTCATGCCCCAACGCGCCCGTAGCTCAGCTGGATAGAGTACTGCCCTCCGAAGGCAGGGGTCGGACGTTCGAATCGTCTCGGGCGCGCCAAAGAATCAATGGGTTATACGACACCTTGGGGACTCAATCCCATCAAGTGTCCAAAAACTGTCCAAAATCCGGATTCAGTTTGCCCGAGACGGGCAAGAGAGTTGCGACCTCGCTGGTCGTGCGCCCCTAATGTTTGATCTGCGTCCAACTCGGCGTCGACGTAGGATCAGACAAGGCACCCGTAGCCGGAGCTTGAGGTTTCCGGCATCGCCCGGGCATTCGGGCATACAGTCGAACCGACCCGCTACAACGTCCTATGGCGATTCGAATCGGAACGCTGCTGCCCGGCGCAATCGATCTTGGAATTGGCGTGAATAAGGCGCGGCGAGGCTTCGCGCGCATGCAAGACGGCTCCGAACCCGTCGTGATCGTCAAGCGCGTGAGCACCTCAGTGCTTGCATGTGAGCTTTTTTGCTCAGTCCTCGCTAGAGATTGCGGGCTTCCCTGCCCAGAGCCCGTGGTGATTCTTGATTCTCTGATTGGATCAATCTTGTTTGGCTCCGTGTACACCGAACACCCGAACTTGCTTCAGGCGTTTCAGGTGGATGAATCGTTGGTTTCAGCACAAGAGCTGAATGAAATTGCCAAGCGCCTCAATGAATGGACGCAGCTCGGCGAGGTCATAAGTTTCGACGAATGGATAGCCAATGCGGACAGAAATCTACAAAACATTCTTTGGGATGGGTTTGATTCGTTCGTGCTGATAGATCACGGAATTTGCTTGGGATCCACGCCCGGGAACGGCCAATGCGAAAACAAGCTGCTTGCTCTAATGACTTGGCACTTCACGCAAACGAACTCAGCGGCGATAGAACGCCTAAAGAACCGTGTAATCAATGCGATAGCAAACCTTGACCCGAGCATGACTGCTCAGGCGGCAGATGCACTTGCGGTTGGCCCTCTGACAAACGGGGCTGAATTGGGATCTCAGTTTTCGACTTTTCTGTCTCTACGGTATCCTCAATTGGCTGCCTTGCTTGTCGCGCGATTTCCTAGTGCGCAAGGCGAACTGTTCGGTAGAGCGTGATGGAAACTCTCGTCAACACCGCCGCATTTCCTTCGGTCTCAGAGTTCAGGGCCAAGTGGTGTCCAGTTTATCTTGAGCCAATCCACGGGAGTGGTGAACGGCTGACCTTAGGCATCGTCACAAAATCATCGAACGGCTTCCATGTCCATTCGGTCGTTCGTCCGAGTGCGATGCGCGCGCTCTACGGGGCCAAGGCTTCCGGGATTCGAGGACTAGCAGAGCTAGCGGTGGACTCCTTGAAGGTCCACTTCGCTCAGGACCCCCCCCCGAAGGTTTGGCGCGCGCCCGTTACAGGGTTTTTCCTCGGCGATTGGAGAGACGCCGCCAGCGACTCACTCGATGGGATCCTTCGGCAGGCAATACGGTCGTCCGCGAGTCTTGCGGATATTGTTTTTGAGAACATCCAAAGTGCTCCACAAGAAAGCGACCCCCCACATGAGAGCGCGAAATCTCGGTGGATTGACGTCGTGAAACTTGAGGTCGCAGCACGAAGAGTCGATTTATTGCCGTTTTTCGATCGAGAGGGCGTGATCGTCGACGAAGGTCAGCCCGTTAGATTTGGGTTTATCGGCTCAAGACTCGTTGCGCACTTCGGCGTAATGCGTCCCCGTCGCCTTGCGGAGAGCTACAAGGACGCTCGCGGACGGCTTTGGGAACTGCGAAAAGCCCAACAGAGAGGCGAGTTCTTGCATGCTGGCCTGATTCTCCACTTTCCCAGATCGGATGACCCCAACTTCTCAGATCGGGATCACGACTCGATTGGAATGGCACGTGAGGAGATTTGCCAGGAAGCCAACGAAGACAACGTATCTGTTCACGTTGTCCATAACCCTACCGAAGCCGTGGATGAGTTGGTGAAGTTGGCTGCGTAGCCCCGATGAATCCGATCGACCGCCCGCTGTGTGGACAAAGTCAGTTTGCGACTGACAAGCATGTCCAATTCCCCTGATCTCGCCATTTGGTATCACCATACGGACCGGAACAAATGCGAGCCCAAAGCACCTGGACGTCGCTGGCCGCACCATCCGAACCAATGGTGGATCCAATGGCTAGAGCGCACTCCTTTTCACTGACTGCCTTCGGGATAGTCGCTGGACTGATGAGCGGCCCCCTAGCTGCGGATGTAGGCTGCTCATTCTCGATCCGAGTTCTCGACGGAACCACGCGGGAGGAGAAAGTGTTCAGGCCTCATGACTCGCCGTTCTTTATCCCGCTATCTGGGGACTCAGGGTGGGATCGGTGCCGTGTCTCTCATGTGAAACGCTTCAAGACCGACGATTGGCGGAAGGGAGCGCCTAAGATTGACGCGAAACGCGTGGATCTTTGGTGTTACTCCGACGACAACCAAGTTGTAAACGCGTCTCTTGTGGTAACCGAGCGTGAGCCCGTTGGTGTTGTGATCATTTCGCTAATGCGCGGCCCTCTGGTTTTTGGCGGGACCGCAGAGGACACATCGGTATCCGCGACCGGCGACACTTTCAAAGAGATACAGATTTTTTGCGGTTCTCCCTGAGCAGGGGCGCGTGTAGACGTTAGCGTAGTTGGGCCATACAAGCGCCCTAAGGTGCAATCGCTGCGCCGCAAGGACGAATCCGCAGTCCGAGAGACGGACGATCAAGGCGGGTCCCGTCACAGACATGCGGGACTTGGTAACGTCGGACTCCATCTCCCGACGTGGGGCACCAATTCACATTTCTGCCGCCACCACGCAATCGATTGGGTGCATCGTCTCGTTTATCGACAACGTGCCTGTAGCCGCTGCTCAATCCGGTAAAAGATCGCTTGGTCCCGAGCTTCCTCGATCTCGAAGAACTGTTCAGTAAGTCGCCCGTAGGTTGATTGGTGCATGCCCTTCGGCCGTCGCCAGATGCAGTCATCAGCGCCAACAGCCATTCGCTTCGCTAGCTTCTGCTGCTTCCGGTACAGCCGATCGATCCAATCCTCGGACTGCGACGCGTAGGCAACAACGGCGCACCTCCTGCATCCGTATTGCCCACCGGGCGCCCCGAAGTAAATCAGCGCGCATCGTCGATCGCACTCGGGGCACGTAAACCAGACGCGAGACGCGCCATAGTTGCATCGGGTCCGACACAGTGGGACGCTGCAACATACGCGTTGCGGCTCGCCCGCATAGGGCGTCCAGCGATACGACAGAAGCACGCGGCAAGCGTCGGGCACAGCCACCGCAATGGTGCCGACAACGTCGCCGTAGCCGTCGCGCCATGTCCACCCGTAGCTCATACCTGCCCGCAGATAGCCCAAGCGCGCCAGTCGTCGCACATCCAGCGACAGAGACGCCTCAGCCTTCCGATGCCACCCCGGCCGCCCAGCACCGTAACGCAATCCGCCTCTAGGCATGTCGCGCCTCCACTGAATACGAAATCATTTGGCAAATCGGGTTCCCGATTGCTGGCGGAGATTGACGAGGGGCGGGTGGTGGCGCCCGGGATGGCGGCGACGGTCAGGGCGCTATTGGCCAAGCCGGTGGGGGACACGATGCCGTAGGAGCATTCTTCAAGTACCGCGCTACGCTCCCATCTACGCGGGATGACGCACGCCCATCAACGGGAGCAGAAGATCCGCCGTTACGGAATCACCTAGATCGCCGCGACGGCGATCCCTGCCGCTCAGACCGAGTGCGGGAATCTCTGGGAGCCTCCGGGAACCGAGAATCGGATTGTGTCGGCCCCGGCGCGGTAGCCAAAGGTCATGTCCGCGCGCCTGTTTCTCTAGTTCTTTCGGCAGGGGAAGGCTTTGCTCATCGCAAGAAGGAAGAGTACGCCAGAACTTTGGTGACGCGTTTCTGGGTGTTGTTCCAAATGTCTGGCAAACACGGCTGTAATTTGATTGTAAGTTGCCTTGGGCGGGATGCAGTAAGGTTGGACCCAGGTCGGGTCGATCGTTCGAAGGGTCATCATGAAGACTTCCATGGTACGCATTGAACCCTCGATAAATCCGGCACAACGACCAGCATCGTAAACAGTCTCCATCTTTGGGTTGGAGAGATGGCTACAGGTGGCGAGAAGCTCGTTCCCCGATTGCGCAGATGCCATCGACGAAAGGGCGACCATGCAAGCCACCGAAAAAGGTCGCCAGTTCATGCTTTTTCCACGCTCGTTCGTCTCCCAGTACGTGAGTGAGCAGGCTCGGATCTCGCCGACTGCGTAACAAGTGTCGGCGGTGACTCCGGATTCACATTCGGAACGAGCAACTGCCACGGCTCAAGCCCAAAGTAGTGGGCCAACGGAGCCAATGTGTCGAGATTTGGCGGAGGATTCTTGCCTGACGGCCCGGCGGTGCCGGTAACTAGTCGATGCAACGTGCCATACCCAACCCCTGCCTTTGTCGCGATTTCCTGAAGGGTCGGACTGCCCGCGTGCTCGCGTAGTCGATGCAAATTCTCTCGGACGATTGCCATGGTCCGGAGCGTGATGGCATCAACGATCTTTACTCGGTCGGAATCCATATGCGGATTCTGTGGGGACGGGGTATCCATGGGTGGATATTGAGGAACGATCGCAATCGCGCGCACGCGACATCGTTTGATTCGTGGACATAGCACTAGCCATTGCTACCATCGACCGAAAGCATTCTAGCGCTTCACTGGGGTCGCGCATTGCAACCTCCAGCGCCTCCGGGATCTCGTCCGGCGCGTCGTACAGTAACGCAACGAGATGCCTTTCGATTTCGTCTCGAATTGCATCGCCGGTCGGCCGCTCTTGTTCGCTGGACGGAATGCGGGCTACCCACCCACCTTCAAAACCCTCAGAACCCCCATTTCGAGGGTTTCGAAGGCGCCCGGGTAGCGCGCTTTCTTCTTCGCGGTGTTCCTTCAGTCGCGCAAGCCATTTCATCGCGCCGCGCCCTTCGGGTTGATACGGTACGTTACGCTCGGGCGCCCCGGCGCGCCGGGTGCCGACGGCGCCTCAGCCAGCCAACCGAAATCGACCATCAGCCCCAGCGCATCGCGGACCGCGGGCCCGTCCGTCAGCCCGGACCAATCCCGTTGCGTGATGTCCCGCGCCCGGAATCCGTCGCTCAGATCCCCCGCCGCAATTCGGGCAAGGATGCGCCGCGCCGCATCGTTGTCTGACGCCTTCAGCGCTCCATAGCAGCGTCGCGCGTGGCTTTCGAGGTAGTCGGACCATGCGAGGGCCCGCAGCGCCGCTCCCCGCGTTGCAGGGCCGGACCCACCATCCGCGAGATGGAAGATGAGCGCGAGCGCCGGCACGGTCTTGCGGTACTTGGACAGATGCGATTCCAGCGCCGGATGCAGGTCGCCCGATCGCACCTTCTCCTCAAGACTGACGCGCCACTCGGTGAAGGCTTCCAGCGCGTCCGGCGCAAATCGCAGATACGCGCACTCGTCCTCGACCGTTGCGCCGATGCTCGCAGGGGCGAGCGCTTCTAGTCGCTCGAATACTTCGCACGCGGCAGTGCGCGCCGCGGTGTCCGGCCAGCGGTCCACGTTGCGCCATTCGCTCCCGTGGTCCGGCCAGACGATCAGGCCGAATCGCTGCATCAGTCCGTCGTCACCGTCCCCGCCGACGATCGCTTGCCGGAGGTATGACGCGATTCGCCCGGGTTGCGTCGTACCAAGCATCGACAGGCAGACGACGGGCACGCGCAGATTGAGCCCGCGCCCGATCCGGTCGAACGTGTAGCCCGATGCCGCGTCGGCTCCCGTGAGAAAAAATCCGCGGGCACTAGCGTTCTCCTCACGCGAAAGGTGCGAGAGCATCGACGCCAGTTCGTCCCGCTCGATCAATAGCCCGTTCGGGTTCTGCCGCATCAACTCGCCCAGCGCTTCGTGGCTCGAATCGTTCGCCGTGTAGCGCCGGAGAATCGGGGTGTCGGGCGTATCGACGCGAAGGTCTTCAACGGTTACCGCATCGGGATTCTTGCCCCTCATCTGCTTCACGGCCGTTGCCCTTGCAGCGTCCCGCCGCAGCTTCGCAAGCTCCGCCTCGCCTTCGAAGTCGCGCATCCGCGCGTCATACTCTGCCAGGGCGCGTGCTTCGATCCGGCGCAGGGGGCGAAGCGCCTCCGCAACCGCGGGACTCTTCATGGTGCCGGGCCGACCGATGATGCAGCCCCAGACGTTCGGGTATTGAATCCAGTCGGTCATCGCTTGCGGCCGGATTCCGACCTTCCGCCCGATCAGCGAACCCAGCGCAACAACAACGGGCACGGCGACGAAATCTGCGGGGCACTGCAACCGTTCGCAGATGTCCGCGACCCACGGCCGCAAGGTGTCGGGCAATAGGGCCAGATCGAACGCTTGGACTGAGATATCCCCGCTCGGTAGAGGCTCCGGATCAGGCCAGGAATCGTCAGGATGGACCGGCGCGGGGATCCAATTTTCTGCACGTCGTCGACCCTCCGGCGCCCGCACTGTGGCGCCTGGCGCAGCTGTAACAGGCCGAGACGGCAGACGTAGAACGTCCGCAGCAGTCGCTGCCGGGTGCCGCGCCAGCCAGTCCACTGCATCGCCCTTCGGCGGCAGATTCAGCGCCGCCACATCCAGTATGCGCACTGTGCATCCCAGCGGCAGAAGGATCGAGGCGACGGCATCGGCGTAGCCGGCACCAGCCGAATCGTTGTCCGGCCAAACCAAGACGGCACGTCCCGCAAGCGGGCGCCAATCTGCCTTTGCCGCAGAGTCCGCGCCGCCAGACGTGGTCACGACTAGACCCAGTGGGGCAAGCTTGTCGGCCTTGAACTCACCTTCGGTGACGATTACAGGCACGTCTGGGTTTTCCGAAAGTGTATCCCTCAGGTAAAGGATCTTGCCATCGGGGAATGCGGGCTCTCCCAGTACATAAGCATCGCCGTTGTGCTTCATCGGTCGAATCCATTTCTCTCCGGTTTCGCGATGCTTCAGCCGGATGCGCCAGTACACGGGCGCGCCCTCCCCATCCGTGTAGGCGTGTAGCGCTTCGGGTTCGAAACCGTCACAAATCGCTCTGGCGGCAAGCCGACGGGCGGCTTCCTTCGATGTTTCTTGCGTGCGAGTCATCGCCTGCCCTCCCACGCGCCGAGCGCCTTCGCCGCTTCGATGAAGGTCAGTCCGTGCCGACGCATATGGAAAGCGAGCACATCGCTCCCATTCGCGCCGCAGGTCATGCAACGGAATGCGCCGGTCTCAATGCGCACCCGCAGGGACGGATGATGGTCATCATGGAAGGGACACAGAGCATTTCGCCACGTACCTGCAGCCGAGAGCTTGATACCGGCCGCATCGAAGTATTCGGCGGGCCGAGGGAGACGGCCGCGATCGAATGCCGACCGGGAGAAGAATCGAGGGCTACTCATCGCACAGCCCTCCGACACGAATCAACCATTCGGCGACGGGCACGCTAAGAACACCCCACACTGCAGCGCGGACGATCAGATGCTTGATGCAACTCGAGGGCGTCGGCACAATTGCCCCTGTCGAGTCGGCAACCGTTGCGACGCTTCCTTGTTTCGCCTCAGCGGCCTGGGCACCACCCCGGGCCGCATTTCTTTCGGAGTATAGAAATTGCATGTCGGCACCTCACGCTGCCGATGCGCGTGCGGCTTCGAGCTTCCGTACCAACGCTCGAATTTCGTCGTCCGACTTACCGGCGATCCGGGCCGCATTCAGCGCCGCGACCTCATTCGCAGGCCACCCGGCCGTGCGCGGGCCGAGTCTGACGGGGCGGGGGAAGAGCCCCGCTTTGATTTTTGCGTATAGGGAAGAGCGGGGCAGTCCGGTTTCGGAGCGGACAGACGGAGGGGGATTGCTGTTATAGCGAAGAATCGTTGCAGCCATCTCTGTGCCTCCTCAGGCGTCAGGGGATGGCTTGCAATTCTTCACATGGCGTTTCCGGGTTCGCGAATATTCGATAAGTCTCTACGAATATTCGGTCACGCCTTGATCACGCCGTCAGCGCTCTTGCTTCCTTCAGGTAATCCTCGATTGCCCGGGCACCCACGGGGGCACCGTTCTCTTCCGTCAGTCGGGCGATTATTACTGCGGACTTGCTCGGTTGCGACAGGTCTAAGTTCAATCCCTTAGCGAGTGCCGATATGATTTTCAGGAGGGTGTTCTTGGCCTTGGGTGCCAATGGCCTCTCGGCGGCCGCCAAGTCTTCCACCTTCATCGCTTCAGGTTCAAACGGAAACCGTCCCGGAAACCGCGCTGCCGCCCAAGGAATCGCCTCTTGCGGCGAGAAGAATCGCGCACGCCCTGCCAACCGATCGGCAGCAGTCGAGTACATCGGCTCGATGGCTCGAAGCGCCCTTGCAATGAGGGCGCGCCGGATCGCCTCCTCCGCCTCGTTCAGTTCGTCTGTTGCAGGGCTCGATCGGTCGGGAATCAGCCCACAGCAGAGATCACGCAATTCACGCTCGCTCCAGAGATCCTTACGCTTCCACGCAGCGAAGGCCGCAGCAGCGACACCCGGAAATCTCTCGGGCAACATCCATCCCAGTGAAAGCGCCCATTCAGCGAAAACAGCCAGTTCAACCTGTGCGCCGGGTTTGATTGCCCCCGATCTGAATAGGTGAAGCTTTCCTGCGGTCGCATGGGAAAGAGCGACATGCATGCGCTTCCGATACTCGCCGCCCTCGCTGTAGAGTTGCTCCTCCTCCAAGGTTTCGGGCGGCTCATAGCCAAGCGAAACGGCAATCGCGGCCTTCAGATTGGCCACTGGAATGCGTTCCCACATGTCCCAGTCGGCGGGTTTAGGACCGGAGACGGGGGCCCTCCCGTTTCCAACCTTAACAAGCGGAGCCGACCTGACGGGTGAAATCGGCGCCGGTGCCTTCGAAACCCGCGCTTTATCCTTGTCGTTCTCCGACATGTTGCCTCCCTTCGGCGAGCCCTTGCAGCAGGAAACCGCGCCAGCCAGGCAAGGGATCCTGGTTTTCCCCCCGTCGGGGTAGGCGCGGCGTACTCGGTCAGAGTGCCAGCATTTCCAGTGCTGCAGATGCTCGGTCGCTTTGAAGGTGGCCGTAGTGTTTCTCGATCATCGCGACACTCGTCCCGCTCAACTGCGCCACCGTCAACAGGTCCAGCCCGCCCGAGACAAGATCGGTAATCGTGGAATGCCGCAGGGAGTATGCCGTCACGGTGTCGGCCAGCCCTGCCGCCTTCGCGGCATCCTTCACGGGCCATTTCCATGCGTCCTTGTCCCATGCCTTCCCACCGTCCTGCGTGAGCAAGGCCGCGCCGGGTAACTTGTCCTTGGCGAGCGCTGCGAAGAAAGCCGCCGTCTTCGCCGGTAGCGCGATGCGCCGGGCTTGGCCGGTCTTGTCCTTGCCGATGGACAGCACCCCGAGCTTCCGATCGAAATTCGCGACGGTCAGGGCCGCAAGTGCGCCGGGCCGCAGGGGGACGAGGGATAGCGCGGTCAGGAAACTGCCGAGGGACGTATCCGCCGCCTTGATAAGCGCGCGCCGCTGCTCGCGGTCCAGATAGGCATCGCGCCGACCGTCCGCGTTCTTCGTGGGCCGCAGGGCCACGCGCCACGCCATGTCGGAAGTGACCCAGCCCCGATCATGCGCGAAGTTCAGCGCAGCCCGCAGCGCTGTGGAATCCCGGTTGACTGAGCTTTCCGAGCGGTCGCGGGTTTCCGTGTTCTCCTTCGAGCGCCCGACGGGGGCCGGCGTCTTCCGCAGGTTTCGCCGCCACGCGATCACCTTCTCTTGCGTCAGCTTCGGCAGGGGCAGCGCCGCGAGTTTCTTGTCCGCGTACACCCAGCGCCCGAAGCGCGCATCCATTTCGTCGGCAGTCTTGGCGCGTCCATCCTCGCGGACGTGTTCCACATAGCGTTCGCAGGCCATCCGGACCGTGACGACCTCCGCCTTCCCCCCGCGGCCGAGATGCTTGAACCAGTCTTCCGCCGCCTGCCGCGCCGCTGCGAATCGGTCGGTCGGGGCCAATTCCTCGAAGGTTCCGAGACTGTGCAGGGCTTGCGCGCCCGTCTCCTCGTCCCGATGCCGTGCCACCCAGACCCCCGTGGTCGTGGTCGTGACCTTCCGGAAGCCAAGATGCTGCCCGGCGCCGAGCTTGGTGAAGTAGGGCGCGTGCCGTGGCCGAAGGGATTCGCGAGCCTTCACGGTGTTAAGCGTTGTCGCCATTTTCGCCGCCCTCCGGGTGTCCAAAAAGTGTCCAAATCATACCGGGAAATTTTTAGACACCTCAAGACACAAATGCTCTTTTCTCCTATGAAGACAACGTCTAAAGAAGTCTCATTCCTTGCCCTCCGAAGGCAGGGGTCGGACGTTCGAATCGTCTCGGGCGCACCAGTTTTCCTCCTCCTCAGCATTCCCGCTTCGTCAGCCCCCTCCCGGGCGCCGATCGGCACTCATCCCCGCAGTCCCGATCCGCTCGGCACCTCGCCTCCGCGAACTTTGGAAATTCCTTTCGCGTCGTTCGTAGCCACAGCACCGCTACTCGATTCCGCCCGAGGGCCTGGCGCGGCCAGGTCGGACAAGACTCAGAGCCCGCCCGCTTCTCGCGGGGCAGGTGAAGCGCGCCATTGACGTCCGAGACAACTTCTCAGCCCCTCGCCCCGGCGTTACTATTTGTAACGCCGTACGGGCCCCGGCAGATCCACCACAAACTCACAACGGCCCGCGGAGGAGGTCTCGTTGGATCCCACCAACATCCGCGATCCCGACTATTTCCACAAAGTCGTCGATTGCCAGTGGGCGTGCCCGGCCCACACGCCGGTCCCCGAGTACATCCGGCTCATCTCGGCCGGGCGGTACTCCGACGCCTACATGGTCAACTGGGCATCGAACGTCTTCCCCGGCATCCTCGGTCGTACCTGCGACCGCCCCTGCGAGCCCGCCTGTCGCCGCGGTCGGGTCGAGGAAGAGAACGTCGAGAAGCCCGAACCGGTCGCCATCTGCCGCCTGAAGCGCGTGGCGGCGGATCTCAAGGACGACATCCGGGACCGCCTTCCGCGCCCTCCCACCCAACGGAACGGCAAGCGCGTGGCGTGCATCGGCGCCGGACCCTCGGCCCTGACAGTCGCCCGCGATCTCGCTCCGCTCGGCTACAGCCTCACCGTCCTCGACGCGGACCCCAAGGCCGGCGGCTTCATGCGTACGCAGGTGCCGCGGTTCCGCCTGCCGGAGTCCGTGATCGATGAGGAGACCGGCTACATCCTCGATCTCGGCGTCGAGTTCATCGGCGGCCGGCGCATCGACTCACTCGAGGATCTGCTCGCGGAAGGCTACGACGCCGTGTTCGTGGGGTCAGGCGCGCCGCGCGGGCGCGACCTGCAACTGCCGGGTCGCACCGAGGCCGCGAAACACATCCACATCGGGATCGACTGGCTCGCCTCGGTCTCGTTCGGACACATCGAGAAGGTCGGCCGGCGGGTCATCGTGCTGGGCGGTGGCAACACGGCGATGGACTGCTGCCGGTCCGCGCGACGCCTGGGCGGCGAGGAAGTGAAGGTGATCGTCCGCTCGGGCTTCGACGAGATGAAGGCGTCTCCCTGGGAGAAGGAGGACGCCATGCACGAGGGCATCCCCATCCTGAACTTCATGGTGCCGAAGTCGTTCGAGCACGAGAACGGCCGACTCACGGGCATGACCTTCGAGAAGGTGCAGGCGGTGCGGGATGCCGATGGTCGCCGGACCCTCGTGCCGACAGGCGAGCCGGACGTGCTGGTGCCCTGCGACGAAGTGCTCGTCGCGGTGGGACAGGAGAACGCCTTCCCGTGGATCGAGCGCGACCTCGGACTCGAGTTCGATCGACACGGTCTCCCGGTGCTCGATGCGAAGACGATGCAATCGACGCTGCCGCGCGTCTTCTTCGGTGGCGACGCCGCGTTCGGCCCGAAGAACATCATCACGGCCGTTGCGCAGGGCCACGAGGCCGCGGTGTCCATCGACAAGTTCCTGCAGGGCGAGGACCTCTCGGAGCGGCCGGCACCGCACCTGAACCTCGTCTCGCAGAAGATGGGCATCCACGAGTGGAGCTACGACAACGATGTCTCGCAGAGCAGCCGCCAGGCCGTGCCGTGGGCCGCGGCCGACAAGGCCTTGAAGAGCATCAAGGTGGAGGTGGAACTCGGCTTCGATGCCGCGGCCGCATTCCGGGAAGCGCAGCGCTGCCTCAATTGCGACGTGCAGACCGTGTTCGCGAAGAGCCTCTGCATCGAGTGCGATGCCTGCGTCGACATCTGTCCGATGGACTCCATCACGTTCACGATGAACGGTGACGAGGCTGACTTGCGCGTGCGCCTGAAAGCCCCGGCCGAGAACACCGCACAGGCCCTCTACGTGTCGGAGCCTCTGCGCACGAACCGCGTGATGGTGAAGGACGAGGATGTCTGCCTCCACTGCGGCCTTTGCGCGGAGCGCTGCCCGACGGGCGCGTGGGACATGCAGAAGTTCCTCATCGAAATGACCCACGCGGGCCCGGGTTGCCGCACACCGCGACGCGAAGCCGCATAGGCGCAGTCGTCCTCCGGAACGCACTGTGCACACCTTCCCCCTGACGCCTCCATCGCACCGTGCACAGTGCGTCAAGGCCCCCGTCCGTTCGCAAAGGAGTCCCGCGTGAAGCCCATCACCGCGGTCAACGATTTCGTCGTCAAGTTCGCCAACGTCAACGGCTCCGGCTCGGCTTCCGCGAACGAGCTGTTCGCGAAGTCGATCCTGCGCATGGGCGTGCCGGTGAGCCCGCGCAACATCTTCCCGTCGAACATCCAAGGTCTGCCCACGTGGTACGAGGTGCGGGTCAGCGAGCGCGGCTGGCTCGCGCGGCGCGGGGGCGTCGATCTCATGGTCGCCATGAATCCGCAGACGTGGGATGCCGACCTCCGCGAGATCGAGCCGGGCGGCTATCTCTTCTACGACAACACGCGCCCGCTGCCGCCGTCGAAGTTCCGCGACGACATCCACGTGATCGGGATGCCGCTCACGGAGATCTGCAACGCGACGTACAGCGATCCGCGGCAACGGCAGCTCTTCAAGAACATCGTCTACCTCGGCGCGCTCTCGGTGCTGCTCGGCGTGGATCAGGAAGCGATCGCCCAACTCATCGCCGAGCAGTACAAGGGCAAGGAAAAGCTGCTGCAGCCGAATCTGAATGCGCTGCGGCTCGGCCGCGAGTACGCGCAGGAGAAACTGGCACCGATCGGCCTGCAGGTGCAGCCCGCCGACAATGTCGGCGACCGCATCTTCGTCGATGGCAACAGCGCCGCGGCACTCGGTTGCATCTACGGCGGCGCCACGGTCTGCGCGTGGTATCCGATCACGCCGTCGTCGTCGGTGGCCGAGGCCTTCCAGAAATACGTGGGCAAGTTCCGGACGGACGCCGACACCGGGCGCGTGCGCGGAGCCGTGGTTCAGGCCGAGGACGAACTGGCCTCCATCGGGATGGTGGTCGGTGCCGGGTGGAACGGCGCACGCGCCTTCACCGCCACATCGGGGCCCGGCATCTCGCTCATGTCCGAGTTCATCGGCCTCGCGTACTTCGCGGAGATCCCCGTCACCATCATCGACGTGCAGCGCGGCGGACCATCGACCGGCATGCCGACGCGGACGCAGCAGAGCGATGTCCTCGCCTGTGCCTACGCGAGCCACGGCGACACCAAGCACGTGCTGCTCTTCCCCGAGGATCCGCACGAGTGCTTCGAGCACGCCGCGGGTGCGCTCGATCTCGCCGACCGCCTGCAGACGCCGGTCTTCGTGATGACCGATCTCGACATCGGGATGAACCAGCGCCTGTGCACACCGTTCGAGTGGGACGACAGCCGCACCTACGATCGCGGCAAGGTCATGACGCGTGAGGCGCTCGACGCCGGTTGCGACTTCGGGCGCTACAAGGACGTCGACGGCGACGGCATCCCTTACCGGACGTATCCCGGCACTCATCCCGATCGCGGCGGGTACTTCACGCGCGGCACGACGAAGAATGCGTATGCCGTCTACTCGGAAGCTGGTCCCGACTACATCGACAACGTGCAAAGACTGCTCCGGAAGTTCGAGACCGCGAAGGCGCTCGTGCCACAACCGGTGATGGCCGCGGCGAAGCACCGAACGCCGACGGGCGCCATCTTCTACGGCTCCACCAGCCCGGCGATGGCCGAGGCTGTGGCAGCGCTGGAGAAGGAAGGCATCGCGGTCGACACGATGCGGGTGCGAGCCTTTCCGTTTCCGGATTCGGTCACCGATTTCATCGACGCGCACGAGCAGGTGTTCGTCATCGAGCAGAACCGCGATGCGCAGTTGCGGACACTCCTGCTCACCGAACTGAACGCCGACCCCGCGAAACTGATGCCGCTGCTGCACTACGACGGCACGCCGATCACGGCCCGCTTCATCACCCGCGCGATCGCCGAGCAGGTGCACCTGCGCGCGGTGGCACCCTTCGAGAAGGACAAGGTGGCATGACCTACATCGCGAAGCCCCGGCTGCACCATCCGACCCTGCCCGAGAATCGCGTCGGATTCACCCGCCGCGACTACGAAGGAAAGATCTCCACGCTGTGCGCCGGATGCGGCCACGACTCGATCTCAGCCGCCATCATCGAAGCCTGCTGGGAGATGGACATCGAACCGCACCGGGTCGCGAAACTGTCCGGCATCGGCTGTTCGTCGAAGACGCCCGACTACTTTCTCGGGAATTCGCACGGCTTCAATACCGTCCACGGCCGGATGCCTTCGGTGCTGACAGGGGCCAATCTCGCGAATCGCACGCTTCTTTATCTCGGCGTCTCGGGCGACGGCGATTCGGCCTCCATCGGGCTCGGGCAATTCGCGCACGTGATGCGGCGTGGCGTGAACATGGTCTACATCCTCGAGAACAATGGTGTCTACGGGCTCACCAAAGGCCAGTTCTCCGCAACGGCCGACCAGGGATCGAAATCGAAGCGCGGCGCGGTCAACACCGATGCACCGATCGACACGGTATCGCTTGCGCTGATCATGGGAGCGACCTTCGTCGCACGCGGCTTCTCGGGCGACAAGCGGCAGCTGGTGCCTTTGTTGCGGGCAGCCATCGCGCACAAGGGCGCTGCATTCGTCGATGTCATCAGCCCGTGCGTGGCCTTCAACAACCACCCGGGCAGCACTCGAAGCTACGACTACGTCCGCGAACACAACGAGGCCGTGAATCGCATCGACTTCATCGAGACGCGCCCCGAAGTCACCGCCGACTATGAAGAGGGCCACGTGGTGGAGATCCCGCATCACGACGGCACGCTGCTTCGCCTGCGCAAACTGCACGGGGAGTACGACCCCACCGACCGCATCGGCGCGATGAACTATGTGCAGCACCACCAGGCACGCGGCGAAATCGTCACCGGTCTGCTCTATGCCGATCCGCACGCCGAGGATCTGCACGAGCACCTGTACACCGTCGACGCGCCGTTCAATGGCCTGACCGAGGAAGACCTATGTCCGGGCGCCGCGGCGCTCGAAGCAATCAACGCGTCCCTGCGGTGAATTGCCGCGGGTTGGCCTGTACATTGGACGTTTTGCCGGGCGCAACTCTCTTTGCGATCGCCGATCGATGCATCGGCAAAGCCGGCGGGCACACTTCAATACCCTATTGCGGTGTGCACAAGAAATGTGCGATCTTCGACCCCACATGCTTAAAGCAACCTCCGGGTCGGACGCAAGAGCCGAGAAGAGGGTCGACAATCGGTTGGGAGAATGGGCCGCATCGAAAGCCTTTTCATTCTCTCTAGCCGAGCCGCCCACCCCGGATGCCTGATCATGCTGCCTCCCCGCAGAACTTTGACTGGCCAAGCGTGCCTGACCCCGAGTGACGCGTACTTGTCGTCATGAAGTCCCGGTCGCCAGCACGCGCACGGGATCCGAACTGCTGAGCCCTCTGGCGCCTTGGCCGATCCAGCAGTCGTGCCCGACTGCAGCCTTTCTTCTGAAACGGAAACCGATGCCTAGCTCCAAATCCTATGAGTCGTTGATTGCACAGATAGAACGCTTGCAACACGAGGCTGCCATTCTTCGCGAACGGCAGAAGAAGCCCATCCTGGTTGCCATTGCCCAGGCGATTCATCACTACGAGATCACATTGCCCGAGTTGCGCGGGGCCGTTTCGAGCACTGCGCCGCGCGGCGCAGGCAAGGCGATACGCCTGGGGGGCGGTCGTGACGTGACCCACCCGCTCACGGGTCGGAAAGTGCCCGCCAAGTTCAAGAACCCGAAGACCGGGGAAACCTGGAGCGGCAGAGGGAGCACCCCCAAGTGGCTGAGCGAGGCGGAAGCCGCTGGCGCCAAGCGTGAGAGCTTCCTGATAAAGCGCGGCAAGAGCTGATCGATGTCCCGATGACTGGCCCGGAACCCGGGCCAGTCGCACGTTCGTCGGAGACGAGGTCGCACTGGCGGCAGGTCGGGACTGATGACATTGCCGTGCTCCTTGCTCAATTTCGCGGTGCTTGGCACTCTCGCGGCAAGAGCCAATCCGGAGTCGTCCTTGATGGAAGTGCCGCAGTGACGCAGCGAGGGCCCGTCCGCCGTTGCAACGTGCCCGCGTGCGGGCGCCGGCTGTGAGCGTCGTCGCCGTCTTCAACCAGAAAGGGGGTGTCGGCAAAACGACGACCACCTTCAATCTGGCAAGTGCACTGGGTCGCGCGGGCCGCGCGCCTGTCGCCATCGACCTCGATCCGCAATCGCACTTGTCGCTCGCCCTCGGCGTACGCGCGGTGCCGCCGGGCGAGAGCATCTCTGCCTTCTTCCAGCATTCCGTCCCGCTTGCCACGCTCGTGAGAGAGGCGGGCATCGGCGTCCGGCTCGTTCCCGCATCGCTCGACCTCTCGAAGGTCGACGCCCTCTACGGTGCCGACGTCAGCATGACGAAGAAGTTGAAGGGCGGCCTCGAGGACGCCGGCTGGTCCGAGACCCCGAATGTGCTGATCGACTGCTGCCCCATGCTCGGCGTTCTCACGCTGAATGCATTGATGGCGGCCGACCGGGTGCTCATTCCCGTGTCCGCGGACTTCCTGTCCCTGCAGGGTGTCCACCGCATCAATGCCGCGCTCGATGTGCTGGAGCGCCGGACCGGTCGCCCCTTCGTGCGCCGTGTCGTGGTGACACGCTACGATGCGCGGCGCAAGCTCTCGTTCCGGATCTATCGAGAAGTCGTGGATTCGTTTCCGGGCATCGTGTGCGAGACGCGCATCCACGAGAGCGTCTCGCTCGCCGAGAGCCCCATGCACGCGAAGGACATCTTCGGTTTCGCACCGTCCAGCCAGGGCGCGACGGACTACCGTGCGCTGCTGGCGGAACTGGACGGTGCGGGCTTCCTCACCCCCTGACCTGGAGGAGACGACCATGCATCCGTTCCTGCGCCTGACACCGTTGCTCCTCGCACTCATCGTCGGCGGCGCTGCCGCCAACATGGGTCGCGACGCCGACACGACAGCCACCACCGACGCCGACTTCGCGGCGGGGAAGAAGGCGATCGATGCCGAGGATTGGCCCGCTGCCGTGACGGCCATGCAGAAAGCTGTCGCAGCGAACCCGGAAAGCCCCGACGCTCACAACTGGCTGGGCTTCGCGCATCGCAAGCTCGGCCAGTTCGACGCGTCGTTCGCGTCCTACGCCGAGGCCCTGCGGCTGGATCCGAAGCACCGCGGGGCGCACGAGTACATCGGCGAGGCCTATCTGATGACCCGCCAGCTCGCGAAGGCGGAAGCCCATCTCGCCGAGCTAGAGAAGATCTGCACACCGATCCCGTGCGAAGAGCAGAAGCAGCTCGCCCGGGCCATTGCCACCTACAAGAAACGCAACCCATGACCCAAGCCTCAACGCTCCGTGCAGTCCTCTGGGACTTCGGTGGCGTGTTCAGCAGCAGCCCGTTCGACGCCTTCTCCCGGTATGAGCGCGAGCGCGGTCTGCCCGAGGGGCTGCTGCGACGGATCAACTCGATCAATCCCGACGACAACGCCTGGGCGAAGCTGGAACGCGCGGAGATCACTGCGCAGGACTTCGATGCGGCGTTCGATGCCGAGGCCAGAGCGCTCGGGCATGCGGTCCCCGGCAGCGATGTGTTGCGCCTGCTCTTCGGAGAGATCCGGCCGGCGATGGTGGAAGCGCTGCGCCGCTGCCGAGCGGTGTTCCGCACAGCCTGCATCACGAACAATTTCGGGGACCTCGGCCCCGGGGTCGTCTCGGCCGATCGCGAGCGCGCGTGGCGCGAAGTGACGGGGCTCTTCGACTTCGTGCTGGAGTCGAGCAAGGTCGGCGTGCGCAAACCGGAGCCGGCGATCTATCTGATGGCCTGCGAGCGCCTCGGCATCGCGCCCGCGGAGGCCGTCTATCTAGACGACCTCGGCATCAATCTGAAACCCGCAAAGGCGCTGGGAATGACAACGATCAAGGTCACGGACCCCGACGTTGCCATCGCGGAACTGGAGCGTGTGACGGGCCTCGTCCTCCGCTGACCCGGACACCCCTGCCCGGCACGATCAGCGCGTGACTGCTGTCCGCCTGGGCTTGCGCTTCACGTTCGCGAACGCGCGGTCGAACATCCAGCGGGGCAACAATCGGAGCAACCGGGCCACGAGCCCCATCTGCCAGGGCACGACGGCGTACGCGCGTCGCTGGTCGATGGCGCGCGCGAGACGCCGGGCGGCGTCGTCCGCCTCGAGCAGGAAGGGCATCGCGTAGGGGTTGTGGGCCGTCATGGCCGTGCGCACGTAGCCCGGACAGAGGGTGACCACCGAGACGCCGCTTCCGCGCAACTCCACCCGCAGGCTTTCCAGATACGCAATCGCGGCTGCCTTCGACGCGCAGTAGGCACCGCTGCCGGGCAGACCGCGGATGCCTGCGACGCTCGCGATGCCAACGAGCACGCCGCGCCTGTCGGCGCACATCGATTCGAGGAAAGGCTGGAACGTCTTCACCATGCCGATCACGTTCACGTCGAAGATCCACTGGCAGGTCTCGACGTCTTCTGAGCAGCCGGTGAGGTTGCCGGCGCTGACCCCAGCGTTGGCGATCACGATGTCGGGCCGCCCGAAGCGTGACAGGAAGTCCGCGGCGGCAGAGGCCGTCGCTGCGCCGTCGCGGACATCGACTGGATAGATCGCGACCGTTCCGGCCAGCGAAGCGGCAAGTGCCTGGAGGAGATCTTCGCGCCGGGCGATGAGGCCCAGCGTCGCGCCGCGTTCGGCGTAGTGGCGGGCGAGTGCTGCACCGATGCCGTCGGACGCCCCGGTGATCACGACTTTCAGCGACTGCTCCATGGCGTGCCCCCCCCGGAAATGCAGAAGGCCGGCTTGCGCCGGCCTTCGATGTGTCGCCAGGACTACTTGGCGCCCTTCTTCCGTTCCATCCCGATCAGGTCTTCCAGGATCTGCTGGAAGCGTGCGTAGTCCACCTGCCCATTGGCACCGGACGCGTAGCCGGGGCCGGTCGTGTACTTGCCATTCACGATGACGGTCGGCGTGCCCTTGATGGCGTAGTCCTTGGTCATCTTCATGGCGCGCTGGACCTTGCTGTTGACGCCGAAGGAGTCGTACGTCTCCTCGAACTTCTTGGCGTCGACACCCGGCTGCTCGGCAGCCCACTTCATCAGGACCGCGCGATCCCAGAGCTTCACCTGTTTCTGGTGGATCGTCTCGTAGGCCTTCTCGTGCAGTGCATCGAGCAGACCGAGCGCCTCGAACGTGTAGTACATCTTGGCCTGTGGAATCCGGGATTCGTCCCAGACCGTGGGCACGTACCGGAACTCGACGTCCTTTGCCTTCTTGGCCTTCCATGCCTTCACGGTCGGCTCGAAGTCGTAGCAGTGGCCGCAGCCGTACTGGAAGAACTCGAGCACCTCGATCTTGCCGGCGGGTTCCGTCGGCTGCACGGTGGCGAGCGTCCGGTAGTCCTTGTTCACTTCCACCGCGGCGGTCGCACCGCCCGCGACGCCGGCCAGCATTGCCGCGAGAACCATGTGCCTGACGATCTTCATGTCACCTCCAGTAAGCGCCTTTGGCGCGTCGTACATCGTGTCAAACGCCGAGTGTCGCGCGTGTCGTCGGAGCGACAGGGTCAGTCGGCCGTTGCCTTCTGTTTGATCAGCGTCGCGTCGATCTGGTTCTGCTTGAGCCGCTCGCGTACGCGTCCGACCTCGTCAACGCCGCGCAGCGGGCCCACGCGGACACGATGCCAGATCTTTCCTTCCGGGAGATCGGCCGTGAGGACCTTGGCCTCGATGCCGGCCAGCGCCAGCCGCGCCTTCAGGTTGTCCGCGTCGGCGGCACTCTGGAACGCGCCAGCCTGCAGGTAGTAGACATCCGCGCCGCCCGCTGCTGCTGACGCAGGGGCAGGCGCCGGCGCGGCTGCAGCCGCCTTCCGCTCGGCAGCCTTGCTGTCCGCCGGCTTGCTCTCGCGGGACTTCGTCGCGTTCTCGGTGCCGGGCAGGATCTCGTAGAAATCGAATCGGGATCTCTCGCCGTCCGCGTCGGGAGTGCCGGACCGCGGCGACGCGGTCGTCGACTTCGAGGCCGCGGATCCGGCACCCGGCTTCGCGGGGGATGCGTCACGGTCCGATGTTTCGGCCTGGCCTGTGGGCTTCGACACCGACTCGGGCACCGCCTTGCCACCACCCTCGCGGGGCACGAAGGGCGCGGGGACCTTGAAGAGGTACAGCGCGACAGCCAGCGCGGCCGCAAGACCGACGAGGATGCCGATGACGATGCCGACGAGCATCGGGCTGCCGGATCTGGCGGACACGGACGGACGAGGCGTCTTGTAGTCGCGACTGGCCACGGCCTACATCCGCTCCGGCGCGCCGACGCCGAGAAGCCGCAATCCGTTCCGCAGCACCTGCTGCACCGCGAGCACGAGGGCGAGACGCGCGTTGCGGACCGCTTCGTCGTCGACCAGGAACCGGGTGCCGTTGTAATAGCTGTGGAAATCGGCGGCGAGGTCCTTGAGGTAGAAGGCGATCACGTGCGGCGCGAGATCGCGGGCAGCGAACTCGATCGTGTCGGGGTAATCGGTGATCCGCTGCAGGAGGGCCAGCTCCGCGGGAGTATCGAGCGCGGAGAGATCGCTCCCGACCAGCGTCGAGCGGTCACCGCCCCATTCCTCGAGGACGCTCGAGACCCGCGCGTGGGCGTACTGGATGTAGTAGACCGGGTTGTCGTTGCTCTGCGACTTTGCAAGATCGAGGTCGAAGTCGAGGTGCTGGTCGCACTTCCGGGCGAGATAGAAGTAGCGCGTCGCATCGACCCCGACGTCGTCCATCAGGTCTTCCAGCGTCACGTAGCTGCCGCTTCGCTTGCCCATCTTCACCGCTTCGCCGCCCTGGAAGAGCGCCACGAGCTGGATGAGCGGGACGACGAGCCTTTCGGGATCGATCTCGAATGCCGACAACGCCGCCTTCACGCGCGGAATGTAGCCGTGGTGATCGGCACCCCAGACATCGACCACGAGATCGAAGCCGCGCTGGAATTTGTCGTGGTGGTAGGCGATGTCCGACGCGAAGTAGGTGTAGAGCCCGTTCTCGCGCTGGACGACGCGATCCTTGTCGTCCCCGAACGCGGTGGAGCGGAACCAGCGCGCGCCGTCCTGCGTGTAGAGATGGCCGTTGGTGTCGAGCACTTCGAGGGCCCGGGCCACGCGTCCGGAGTCGTAGAGCGAGCGCTCCGAGTACCACTGGTCGAAGGTGACGCCGAAGCGGCCGAGCACGTCGCGGATGCCTTCCAGCTGGCGCTCGAGCACGAAGAGCGTGAGGCGATCGAAGTCGGGGCCGAGCAACTGCTTGGCGCGTTCGATGAGCGCATCCATGCGCGCTTCGACGGCAGCTTCGTCGCCCTCGGGTGCGTCGGGCAGACCGTCCGTCACCGCGGCGGCAGGGCGGGAGAAGCGATCGCCGTCGACGGCTTTCATCTCGGCGGCACGGGTCCGGACGTAGTCGCCCTGATAGCCGTTGGCGGGGAACGGTACGGCTTCGCCGAACAGCTCCAGATAACGCACCCATGCCGATACCGACAGGATGTCCATCTGGCGGCCGGCGTCGTTCACGTAGTACTCGCGGGCCACCTCGAAGCCGGCGGCCTCCAGCAGATTGGCGAGGCTCGCCCCGTACGCGGCGCCTCGGCCATGGCCCACGTGCAGCGGGCCCGTCGGGTTGGCGGAAACGAACTCCACCTGCACGCGCTTGCCGGCGCCGACGGTCACGCGGCCGTAGGCGTCGCCCTCGGCAAAGATGCGTTGCACGACGGCACGCTTCGCTTCGGGACGCAGAAAGAGGTTGATGAAGCCGGCACCGGCGATCTCCGCGCGCGCCACCCACGGGGATGTCGGCAACTGATCGATGATGCGCTGGGCGATCTCGCGGGGATTGCGTTTCAGGCGCCGGGCGAGTTGCATCGCGACGTTGCACGCGAAGTCCCCGTGAGCGGCGACCTTGGGACGTTCGAGCACCACGGGGGTGTCGGTGGCCTCGGGGGCGACGACTTCGAGAGCGGTCTCGAACAGGCCGGACAGGTGGGTCTTGAGATCGATCGCGGGCGGAGGCATGGGAGGCACTTCGGGAAAGGCGCGGATTATAAACCGCGCCCCCGCGGAAACCGGGGTCGAAACGCTCAGAAGTCGAGCGGGTCCACGTCGAGCGACCAGCGCACGCGCGGCGTCTGGAGGGCCGGCCCCCACGCATCCAGGAATCGATGCAGCGCGGGTCGCGCAGAACCCTGTACCAGCAACTGCCCGCGCCATCTGCCCGCAACCCGCGCGACCAGCGGCGGGACCGGATCGAACAGCAACACGTCTTCACCGAGGTCGCGGCCGGCGTTCGCCGCCTGGCGGAGATACTCGAAGACCGCCTGCTCGTCGGTGGCTTCCGCGCGGAGCAACGCCTGGTGCACGTAGGGCGGGAAGCCGGCGGCGCGGCGCATCTCGAGCTGCTCGCGCGCGAAACGATCGAAGTTCTGGGCGACCAGTGCGGCATAGAGCGGATGCTCGGGCGCGCCCGTCTGAACCAGTACCTCCCCCGCGAGCGATGCGCGACCTGCGCGGCCGGCCACCTGGAGCAGCAGCGCGAAGAGACGCTCCTCGGCCCGGTAATCGGGGGAGAAGAGCCCCTGGTCGGCACCGATCACCACGACGCGGGTCAGGCGCGGGAAGTCGTGCCCCTTCGCGAGCATCTGGGTGCCGACGAGCAGGTCGATGTCGCCCGACTCGATCCGATCGCGCAGATGCGCGAATGCGTCCTTGCGGCGCGTCGTGTCGCGGTCCACGCGGGCGATCCTGGCCCCCGGGAAGCGGGCGACCAGCTGCTCCTCGACCCGCTCGGTGCCCTGACCGAGCGGGCGCAGATCCTGGCTGCCGCACGAGGGGCAGGCGCGCGGCGGCAACGCCTCGTGTCCGCAGTGATGGCAACGGAGGCGACGCGCGCCGTGGTGGTACGTGAGGCGCGCGCTGCATCGATGACACGGCGCCACCCAGCCGCAGTGATGGCAGAGCAGCGTCGGGGCGTACCCGCGCCGGTTGATGAAGACGAGACTCTGCTCGCCCCGGCCGATGGCGCCGGAGATGGCTTCTGCCGACGCCGGATGCAGCCACTCGCCCGGCGGTAGCGCGCGGGTGTCGATGACGCGGACCGAAGGTGCCGCTCCACCGGCGCGCGTTCGCAGGTAGGCGGGGCGGTACCGTCCGGCATCGACCTGGCGGACGCTCTCCAGCGAGGGGGTCGCGGAGCCCAGCACGAGCGGCACGGCGCGGTTGCGGCCACGCACGACCGCGAGATCCCGGGCGTGATATCGGAGCCCCTCCTGCTGCTTGTACGAGGCGTCGTGTTCCTCGTCGACGACGATGAGGGCGAGACGCGGCATCGGCGTGAACACGGCGAGGCGCGTACCGACGACGATGGTGGCCTCCCCGCGCGCCGCCTTCGTCCAGCGCGCGAGCCGCTCGCCTTCGGCGAGGCCGCTGTGCAGGGCGACGACGCGGTCGGCACCGAACCGGTCGTCCACCCGCGCCTGCAACTGCGGCGTGAGATTGATCTCGGGAACGAGCAGCAGGGCCTGGCCGCCGCGCGCGACTGCCTCGGCGATCACCTGGAGGTAGACCTCGGTCTTGCCACTGCCGGTGACGCCCTGCAGCAGGTGCGTCTCGAACCGCCCGAGCGTGTCGACGATGGCCGCAACGGCCTGCGACTGCTCCGAATTCAGCGTGTGACCCGAAGCGGTCGGCGGGAGCGCGGCGGACTCCGGCGCTGCGGGGGCGGGTAGTGCGGTCTCCTCGACCCACCCCGTGTGCATGAACACCCGGAGTACGCGCATGGCGCTGCTGCCGAGGGCGTTGATCTCCGGAACCCCCAACGCCGGCGCGCCGCGCAGCGATTCGAGCAGGCGGCGTTGCAGCGTCGCGCGTGCAGGCACCGCCTGGAGATCGATGCCGCGGCCTGCCGCCGTCAGGCGATAGGCGCGCTCGGGCGTGAGTGCCGTGGCATCCGTCCGACGCAACGCCGTGGGGAGCACGCCGAGAAGGATCTCGCCCAGGGGATGGTGGTAATACCGGTGACAGAATCGGGCGAGGTCGAGGATCTCCGCCGGCACGCGCGGCAGATGGCGGGCGATCCGCGTCGCCTGCCGGACACGGTTGGACTCGATCAGTGTGCTGTCGGAAACCCCGGTGACTACACCGACCCGGTGTGCACGCCCGAAAGGGACGACGACCAGGCACCCGACATCCTCCTCATCCGCATCGGGGTACCGGTAGTCGAAGAGCGTATCCACCGGTACGTCGAGAGCCACCTGGAGGAAAGGCACGACAGTCCCTCAATTCCGTTTGCAAGGCAGGGAGTTGGCGTCAGGAGCTTCGATCTCGCATGACATATCGGTAGGAACCCGTTGGACGGACTGGCAGAAACGGGGTGCGGAGGCTGTGGATAAATCTGTGCATGAGCTTCCGCGGCGAATGTCAAGAGTCGGTCGTGAAGTCTTCCCGGGAAGCATGCACCGTGGAAACGCATGCACGAAGAAGAATTGACAATCAGAGAGTTGCAACATCCCACCCGGGCACTCAGAGGGGAATGGCCGGAAGACCCGCGCCAATGCTGGCGCCCTGTGCATAACTCGTGGAAAGACGCGGGTTTCCGGCCGCTGTCGGCTGGAATTCAGTGATAGATGCGCGACTGCTCGTGGACGGCGTCGACCAGTGCCGCGACGTTCTCGGGCGGGGTCACACGGGAAATGCCGTGGCCGAGATTGAACACGTGGCCGGTGCCGGCGCCGTAGGACGCGAGCACCTTGCCAGCCTCGCGGCGGACGATCTCGGGCGTCGTCAGCAGGATCGTCGGATCGAGATTGCCCTGCAGCGCGACGTGCTTGCCGACCCGGGCCCGTGCTTCCCCGATATCGACCGTCCAATCGAGGCCGACGGCATCGCAGCCGATCGCGGCGATCTTCTCCAGCCACAGGCCGCCCCCCTTCGTGAACACGATGACCGGCACCTTCTGCCCGTCGCGCTCACGCGTGAGCCCGGCCACCACTTGCTGCATGTAGGCCAGCGAGAACTCCTGATAGGCCGCGTTCGAGAGCGCGCCTCCCCAGGTGTCGAACAGCATGAGGGCCTGGGCGCCGCTCTCGACCTGGGCGTTGAGGTAGGCGACGACGGACCGCGCATTCACGTCGAGGATCTTGTGGAGCAGGTCGGGGCGGCCGTAGGCCATGCCCTTCACGCGCTCGAAATCGGTCCCGCCCTGGCCTTCGATCATGTAGCAGGCCAGCGTGAACGGGCTGCCGGAGAAGCCGATGAGCGGCACCTCGTTGGCCAGCGCCTTCCGGATCTGGGAGACGGCATCCATCACATAGCGCAGGTTGCCCCAGGGATCGATCGGCGTGAGGTCGTTGATCGCCCATTCGTCGCGCAGGGGGCGCTCGAAGCGCGGCCCCTCGCCCTCGGCGAAGTAGAGGCCGAGGCCCATGGCATCGGGCACGGTGAGGATGTCGGAGAAGAGAATCGCCGCATCGAGCGGAAAGCGTGCGAGCGGCTGCATGGTCACTTCCGTGGCGAGATCCGCATTGCGGCACAGGCTCATGAAGTCCCCGGCGCGCGCGCGGGTGGCGTTGTACTCGGCGAGATAGCGACCGGCCTGCCGCATGATCCAGATCGGGGTGTAGGGCGTGGGTTCGCGCAGCAGGGCGCGGAGGAACGTGTCGTTCTTGGGACGGGACATGGGCTCGGACTCGGGGGTGGGCTAGGAACGGCTGACGGACGCCGAAGCAGGCTCGCGGCGAAGGGCGCGGGAAACAACGGGGGAGCATGGACCCGGCGTGTCTGCGAAACGGGGACCTTGCAGCCCCCGCCCACGCGCCGAACCGGGGTCAGCGCGGCAGATCGCTGCGGCCCATCAGGAATTCGTCGACCGCGCGCGCCGCCTGGCGCCCTTCACGGATGGCCCAGACCACCAGCGATTGACCGCGGCGCATGTCGCCCGCCGCGAAAACCTTCGGCACGTTGGTCTGGTACGACACCGGGCCTTCGGTCGACGCCTTCACGTTGCCGCGGGCGTCCTTGGCGACGCCGAACGACTCGAGAACGCTCGCCAGCGGAGAGACGAAACCCATCGCGAAAAGCACGAGGTCGGCGGGAATCTCGAACTCGCTCCCGGAGACTTCGACCATCTTCATCTGCCCGGTCGCATCGTCTTTCTTCCATTCCACGCGCACGCAAACTAGCGCCTTCACGTGACCGTTCTCGCCGCGGAACGCCTTGGTCGAGACGGCCCAGTCTCGCGAGCAGCCTTCCTCGTGGGACGAGGACGTCCGCAGCTTGAGCGGCCAGTAGGGCCACGTCAGGGCGCGGTTCTCCTCGGCAGGCGGCTGGGGCAGGAGTTCGAACTGCGTGACGGAGGCCGCGCCGTGGCGATTCGATGTCCCGACGCAATCGGAACCCGTGTCGCCACCGCCGATCACCACGACGTGCTTGTCCGTTGCCATGATCTGGCCGGGAATCCGGTCGCCGGCCACCACGCGGTTCTGCAGGGGCAGGAACTCCATCGCGAAGTGGATGCCCTGCAATTCGCGCCCGGGGACCTGGAGATCGCGCGGCTGCTCGGCGCCGCCGGTCAGGGTGACGGCATCGAACTCGGCGAGGAGCTTCTCGGGATCGATGTACTCCTTGGCGAGGTTGGTCACGCCGCCCTCGGTGGGCGCCTTCCCCACACAGACGCCCGGACGGAAGGTCACGCCCTCCTCCTGCATCTGCGCCATCCGGCGGTCGATGTGGTGCTTCTCCATCTTGAAATCGGGAATGCCGTAGCGCAGCAGACCCCCGATGCGGTCGTTCTTCTCGAAGAGCGTGACGTCGTGCCCGGCGCGCGCGAGTTGCTGGGCGCAAGCCATGCCTGCCGGGCCGGACCCGACCACGGCGACCCGCTTGCCGGTCTTCGCCTTGGGGGGCTGTGGGACGACCCAGCCCATCTCCCAGCCCTTGTCGATGATCGCGTGCTCGATGGACTTGATGCCCACCGGGTCGGCGTTGATGTTCAGCGTACAGGCCGCTTCGCACGGCGCCGGACAGACGCGGCCGGTGAACTCGGGGAAGTTGTTCGTGGAGTGCAGGGTGTCGAGCGCCTGACGCCAGTTCTGCCGGTAGATGAGGTCGTTCCAGTCCGGAATGATGTTGTTCACCGGACAGCCCTGCATGCAGAACGGGATGCCGCAGTCCATGCACCGGGCTCCCTGGATCGAAGCCTCCTGATCGGTCAGATGACCGACGAACTCCTTCCAGTGACGGACCCGCTCGACGGCCGGCTCCGCGGCCTCGGTCAGCCGCTGGTACTCCATGAATCCCGTTACCTTGCCCATGTACTCGATCTCGACTCAGTTGGTCTTGTCCGTCACGGCGCGATGCACGCCGCGCCCGATGCCCCATCCACTACGCAGCGAGCCTGCTTCCCAATTACTACGCAGCGAGCCTGCTTCCCTTCGCGGCCAGTTCACCCAGCGCGCGCTTGTACTCGTTCGGGAACACCTTCACGAACCGGCCCCGCCATTCGTTCCAAGCATCGAGGATCTCCTTCGCGCGGGCGCTGCCGGTATGGCGATGATGATTCTCGATCGCCCGGCGCAGCACCGCCTCGTCGGCCATGCCGAGATGCCAGACATCGCGCGAGACCTTGGCCTCCTGCTCGGCCTCGGCAAGCAACGGCTCCAGCGAGACCATGGACAGGTTGCAGCGGGTCTTGAACGTGCCGTCCTCGTCGAGCACGTAGGCGATGCCGCCGGACATACCCGCAGCGAAGTTGCGGCCCGTCATGCCGAGCACGACCACCGTGCCACCGGTCATGTACTCGCATCCGTGATCGCCGACGCCCTCGACCACGGCGAGACCGCCGGAGTTGCGGACGCAGAAACGCTCGCCCGCGACGCCCCGGAAGAAGGCCTCGCCAGCGATCGCGCCGTACATCACGGTGTTGCCCACGATGATGTTCTCGCTGGGCTTGCCGCGGAATTTCGGCGACGGCTGGACGATGATCCGCCCGCCCGAGAGGCCCTTGCCCACGTAGTCGTTACCCTCGCCGATGAGATCGAGGGTGATGCCGTGGGCCAGGAAGGCGCCGAAGCTCTGACCGGCAGAGCCCGCGAACTTCACGTGGATGGTGTCGTCGGCCAGGCCTTCGTGACCGTACCGGCGCGCCACCTCCGACGACAGGATCGTGCCGACCGTGCGGTTCACGTTGCGGATCGTGGTCTCGATCGTGACCTTCTCGCGCCGCTCCAGGGCCGGCTGCGCCAATTCGACGAGGCGGTGATCCAGGGCCCGGTCGAGGCCGTGATTCTGGGTCTCGACATGACGGCGGGCCACATCGGCTGCGACTTGCGGAAGGTGGAAGATCTTCGAGAAATCGAGACCGCGCGCCTTCCAGTGCTCGATGCCCTCCTTCATGTCGAGCAGGTCCGCACGGCCGACGAGATCGTCGAAGCGGCGGATCCCGAGGCGCGCCATGTACTCGCGCACTTCCTCGGCGACGTAGAAGAAGAAGTTCACGACATGCTCGGGCTGGCCCTTGAAGCGCTTGCGCAGTTCGGGATCCTGCGTCGCCACACCCACCGGGCAGGTGTTCAGGTGGCACTTGCGCATCATGATGCAACCTTCGACCACCAGAGGGGCCGTCGCGAATCCGAACTCGTCGGCCCCGAGCAGGGCACCGATCAGCACATCGCGGCCGGTCTTCATCTGACCGTCGACCTGCACCGCGATGCGCCCGCGCAGGCGGTTGAGCACCAGCGTCTGCTGCGTCTCGGCAAGGCCCAGCTCCCAGGGCGTGCCGGCGTGCTTGATGGAGGACCAGGGCGACGCCCCCGTGCCGCCGTCGTGGCCGGAGATGGTGACGTGATCGGACTTCGCCTTGGCCACGCCCGCCGCCACCGTCCCCACACCGATCTCGGAGACCAGTTTCACGCTGATCGACGCGCGGGGGTTGGCGTTCTTCAGGTCGTGGATCAGTTGCGCGAGGTCTTCGATCGAGTAAATGTCGTGGTGCGGGGGCGGCGAGATCAGCCCGACGCCCGGCACCGAGAAGCGCAGCTCGGCGATGTACTCGGAGACCTTGTGACCGGGCAGCTGACCGCCCTCGCCGGGCTTCGCACCCTGCGCCATCTTGATCTGGATCTGGTCGGCAGACCCGAGGTACTCGGCCGTGACCCCGAAGCGTCCGGACGCGACCTGCTTGATCTTCGAGCGCAGGGAGTCACCGGCAAGCAGCGGAAGATCGCGGGCAATGCGGTCGCTGCCGAGGCGCGAGGCGAGCGTCTCGCCCTCCTCGATGACCGCGAAGCGGCGGGGATCCTCGCCACCCTCGCCGGTGTTCGACTTGCCACCGATGCGGTTCATGGCGATGGCGAGCGTGGTGTGCGCTTCCGTCGAGATCGAACCGAGCGACATGGCGCCGGTCGCGAACCGCTTCACGATCTCTTTTGCAGGTTCGACCTCGTCGATCGGGATGGACTTCGCCGGGTCGAAGCGCAGGTCGAAGAGCCCGCGGAAGGTCATGTGACGACGGGACTGGTCGTTGATGATCGCCGCGTACTCCTTGTAGGTGGAGTACGAGCTCGCCCGCGTGGAGTGCTGCAGCTTGGCGATGGCGTCCGGCGTCCACATGTGTTCCTCGCCCCGGATCCGGAAGGCGTACTCGCCGCCGGCGTCGAGGGACTCGGCCAGCACGGGATCGTTGCCGAAAGCCGCCGAGTGGAGGCGGATGGCTTCCTCGGCGACCTCGAACACGCCGATGCCTTCCACCGTGGACGTGGTGCCCGTGAAGTACTGCTGGATCAGCGCGGAGGACAGGCCGACCGCTTCGAAGATCTGGGCGCCGGTGTACGACATGTAGGTGGAGATGCCCATCTTCGACATGACCTTCATCAGGCCCTTGCCGACCGCCTTCACGTAGTTCTTCACCGCCTTGGCGCGCTTGTCCTCGGGCAGGTCGGCGGCGTTCGCGAGGGTCTCCATCGCGAGGTAGGGGTGGACGGCTTCGGCACCGTAGCCGCCGAGGAGCGCGAAGTGGTGAACCTCGCGGGCGGAACCGGTTTCGACGACGAGGCCGGCCGAGGTCCGGAGGCCCTTGTTGGTGAGATGCAGGTGGATCGCGGAGGTCGCGAGGAGCGCCGGAATGGCAACGCGCTCGGCGTTCGTCTTGCGATCGGACACGATCAGGATGTTGAACCCGGAACGCACGGCATCGACGGCCTCGGCGCACAGGCTGGCAAGCCGCGCTTCGATGGCCTCCTTGCCCCAGGCGGCCGGATAGCAGATGTCGAGTTCATACGCCCGGAACTTGTCGTCGGTGTGCTTCCCGATGTTGCGGATCTTCTCCATCTCCTCGAAATCGAGGATGGGCTGGGAGACCTCCAGGCGCATCGGCGGGTTGCTCTCGTCGATGCCCAGCAGGTTCGGCTTCGGACCGATGAACGACACCAGCGACATCACGAGATCTTCGCGGATGGGGTCGATCGGCGGGTTGGTCACCTGCGCGAACAACTGCTTGAAGTAGTGATACAGCGTCTTGTTCTTGTCCGACAGCACGGCGAGCGGGCTGTCGTTGCCCATGGACCCGATGGCTTCCTCACCGTCGCGCCCCATGGGGATCAGCTGGAACTTCAGGTCTTCCTGCGTGTAGCCGAAGGCCTGCTGACGATCGAGCAGGGAGACCTGGGAGGTCCAGTCGGGGGCGTCGTTCGCGTCGATGTCGTCGAGCTTCACTCGGATGCTTTCGAGCCAGCCGCGATAGGGCTTGGCAGCGGCGAGCTGATCCTTCAGTTCCTTGTCGTCGATGATCCGGCCCGCGGCGAGGTCCACCAGGAACATCTTGCCGGGCTGGAGGCGCCACTTCTTGACGATCTTCTCCTCGGGGATCGGCAACACGCCGGATTCCGAGGCCATGATCACGAGGTCGTCGTCGGTCACGATGTAGCGGGCAGGGCGCAGACCGTTGCGGTCGAGCGTCGCGCCGATCTGGCGGCCATCGGTGAAGGCCACCGCCGCGGGGCCGTCCCACGGCTCCATCATCGCCGCGTGGTACTCGTAGAAGGCGCGCCGGTTTTCGTCCATCAGGGTGTGCTTCTCCCAGGCTTCGGGGATCAGCATCATCATCGCGTGGGCCATCGAGTACCCGGCCATGACCAGCAATTCCAGCGCGTTGTCGAACGACGCTGAGTCGGACTGCCCGGGGTAGATGAGCGGCCAGAGCTTGGCGAGGTCCTGCCCGAGCACCGGGGAGGAGATCGCGCCCTGGCGCGCGCGGATCCAGTTGACGTTGCCCCGCAGGGTATTGATCTCGCCGTTGTGGGCGATCAGCCGGAAAGGATGCGCGAGATCCCAGGTCGGGAAGGTGTTGGTCGAGAAGCGCTGGTGCACGAGGGCCAGCGCCGACACGAGACGAGGCTCCTTCAGATCGAGGTAGTAGGTGCCGACCTGATCGGCGAGCAGCATCCCCTTGTAGACGATGGTCCGCGCGGACATCGAGGGAACGTAGAACTCCTTGCCGTGGGCCAGATCGAGTGCCTGGATCGCATGACCGGAGCGCTTGCGGATCACGTAGAGCTTCCGCTCGAGGGCATCGGTCACCGTGACGTTGCTGCCCATGCCGATGAAGACCTGGCGGATCACGGGCTCGATGCCGAGGACGGACTCGCCGAGACCCGTGTTGTCACGGGGCACGTCGCGCCAGCCGAGCAGCACCTGACCTTCGGCACGGATGGCACGCTCGATCTCCTGCTCGCAGGCGAGGCGGCTGGCGGGTTCCTGGGGAAGAAACACCATTCCGACGCCGTACTCGCCAGCCAGCGGAAGCGTCACGCCCTGCTTCGCCATCTCCTCGCGGAAGAAGGCATCGGGGATCTGGAGGAGGATGCCGGCGCCGTCACCGGCCAGGGAATCGGCCCCCGTGGCGCCTCGGTGGGTCAGGTTCTCGAGGATCCGGAGACCCTGCTGAACGATGCCGTGGCTCTTCTGGCCCTTGATGTGGGCGATGAACCCGACGCCACAGGCGTCGTGCTCGTTGGCGGGGTCGTACAACCCCTGCGGGGGAATCGTCGTTTGGGCCACGGCTAACCTCTTCGAATTGCTGCTCGGCGTCGTCCAGGCGCCACCTGCCGTGGGCGGTCTCCGCAACGGCGGGGCGGTCTCGGCAACGGCTGTGTGCGCCAGGCCCCGGAAAACACGACGTTTTCACAGGGCGTAAGGGATCGGATGGTAACGCGAGGCGGCTCGCTGCTTCAACCGGAGCAGGGCCGATGTGGTGCGCTGCGTCAGAGATTCTCGATCGCGAAGAGGCGGCGGTGCTCCAGGATGGCGTACCGGTCGGTCATCCCGGCGATGTAGTCCGCGATGGCCCGGACCCCTTCGGCGTCGGCTCGGCCCTGGAACTCGGGTGGCAGGAGACGGCGATCGGACAGGAAGGCGGCGAAGAGTTCCTGGACGATGCGCCGTGACTTCGCCGCCATGCGCGCCACCCGGAAGTGGCGATAGAGGCGTTCGCGCAGGAAGCGCTTCAGGGACTGCTGCTCTTCGTGCACCTGCGCCCCGAAGGCAATGAGCGGCGGCGCCTCGCGGACTTCCTCGATCGAAGCGGGCGCCGCCCGGGCAATCCGATCGGTGCTTTCCCGGATGAGGTCCGAGACGAGGAAGTTGATCATCCGGCGGACGGTCTCGTGGATGCGCCGGCGATCGCGGAGATCCGGATACAGCCGTCCCACCTCGTCGAGGTGCCGGCGGAACAGGGGCTCCGTCGACAGCCCTTCGATATCGATGAGCCCGGAGCGCAGGCCGTCGTCGACGTCATGGTTGTTGTAGGCGAGTTCGTCGGCCAGATTCGCGAGTTGCGCCTCGAGCCCCGGTTGGCGCCGCCGGAGGAACCGCTCGCCGAGCGCACCGAGGGTTTCGGCGTTTCGGACGGAGCAGTGCTTGAGGATGCCTTCGCGCGTCTCGAACGTGAGATTGAGGCCATCGAAGGCGCCGTAGCGACTCTCGAGATGGTCGACCACGCGCAACGATTGGAGGTTGTGCTCGAACCCGCCGTGCTCGCGCATGCATTCGTTCAAGGCATCCTGCCCCGCGTGTCCGAACGGCGTGTGCCCGAGATCGTGGGCGAGGGAGATCGCTTCGACGAGATCCTCGTTGAGGCCCAGGTTGCGTGCCACCGAGCGCGCAATCTGGGCGACTTCGATCGAGTGCGTGAGTCTGGTCCGGAAGAGATCGCCTTCGTGGTTCACGAAGACCTGGGTCTTGTACTCGAGGCGCCGGAACGCGGTGGAGTGGACGATGCGGTCGCGGTCGCGCTGATACTCCGTACGGCCATCGGGGGGAGGTTCCGGAAGCGCGCGTCCGCGCGACGTTTCCCCCCGGGCAGCATACGGCGCGAGGTCACGCATCGACCGCAGCGCCGGCCAGGACTTCCTCGAGTACAGGCCGCGGGACCGCGGCATCGACGTAGGCCTGGCCGAGCGACTTCAGCAGAACGAATCTCAGCCGCCCGCCTTCCACTTTCTTGTCGTGCCCCATGAGGTCGAGCCATTGCGCGATATCGAGGTGCGGTGGCGTGACGGGCAATCCGGCCCGGGCCACCATGGCCGTGACGCGCGCCACGTCGGCGTCGTCGAGATGGCCCAACTGCCGGGACGTCCGGGCGGCCAGCACCATGCCGGCACCGACGGCCTCGCCATGCAGCCATCGGCCGAATCCGAGCGCCGCCTCGATGGCGTGCCCGAACGTGTGTCCAAGATTCAGCAACGCACGGTCACCGGTCTCGCGCTCGTCGCGGGCGACGATGTCGGCCTTGTTCCGGCAACAGCGCTCGACCGCGAAGGCCAGGGCCGCTGGATCGCGGGCAAGCAACGCTTCGAGGTGGGCATCCAGCCAGTCGATGAAATCGCGGTCGCCCAGGAACCCGTACTTGATCACCTCCGCCAAGCCGGCGGACAACTCCCGCGGCGGCAGGGTCGAGAGGGTGGCAAGGTCGGCGATCACGGCGGCGGGCTGGTAGAACGCGCCGATCATGTTCTTGCCGAGTGGATGGTTGATGGCCGTCTTCCCGCCCACCGATGAATCCACCTGCGCGAGCAGCGTCGTCGGCACCTGGATGAACGGGACACCGCGAAGGTAGGTCGCTGCGGCGAATCCGGTGATGTCCCCGACGACGCCGCCGCCCAGTGCGATCAGGGTGGTGCGTCTTTCACAGCGCGCCGACAGCAACGCGTCGTAGATGGCATTGAGGGTTTCCCACGTCTTGAAGGCCTCGCCATCGCGGACGACGATCGGAAGAACGGAGACGCCCGCACTCTCCAGCACCGCCTGCAGACGCGGAAGGTAGAGCTCCGCGACCGTGTCGTTCGTCACCAGAGCGGCGCGCTTCTGCGGCATGTGGCGGGTGAAGAGATCCGCCTGGTCGATGAGGCCGGAGCCGATGTAGATGGGGTAGGCCCGATCGCCCAGCCCGACAGTGGTGGTCAGCATTGGTGGGTTCCTTGTGAGGCGACGCCGCGGGCGAGGAGTGTCGCCTCCAGGCGGGCCACCAACGTGCGCAGGCTCTGGATCCCGGTGTCGGCGATCACGTGGGCTGCCTCGCGGTAGAGGGGATCGCGGACGACCAGGAGCTCCGCCAGTCGTGCGCGAGGATCCGCGGTCTGAAGCAACGGCCGGCTGCGGTCGTGCCGGGTGCGGTTCCAGAGTTCGTCGACGTTCGCGCGGAGATAGATGACGGTCCCCCGCGAGTGCAGGGCGGCGCGGTTGGCCGGGTCGAGGACTGCGCCGCCACCCGTCGCAAGCACGACGCCGTCGAGGCGGGTGAGCTCGTCGATGACGGCGGCTTCTCGCGCGCGGAAGCCAGCCTCACCTTCGATCTCGAAGATCACGGGAATCTTGACGCCCGTCCGGGCCTCGATCTCGTGATCGGAGTCGAGGAAGGACATCGAAAGGCGCTTGGCGAGGAGCTTGCCGACGGACGTCTTGCCGGCACCCATCAGCCCCACGAGAAAGATGTTCCCGTGCGGGACTGGGCCCTGGACCGGAAACGGAGTCGGATCATCCATGGGCTGGATTCTAGCCCGTCGCTCCGCCATGCAGTAGGCAGGACCGTCCTGCGACTGCGCCCCACCGCTTGCCGGACGTGCCCCGGCGCACGGTGGAGATTCACGTCAGCGAAGCGTGAGGTTTTCCTTGAGGATTCGCGGCGTCACGAACACCAGAAGCTCGCGACGGTCGTTGAATCGACGTTCGTTCCGGAAGAAGAACCCGATGATCGGGATGTCACCGAGGATGGGGATCTTGCTCTGCTGCGTCGTCTCGTCCTGGGTGTAGATGCCACCGATGCCCACCGTGCCACCGTTCTCCACCAGCACTTCGGTTGTGACCTGCTTCGTGTCGATCGCAGGACCGGCGTTCGTGGTCACGCCGATGCTGTCCTTATGGACATCGAGCTTCATGATCACGTTGTCGTCGGGAGTGATCTGCGGCTTCACCTTGAGCGACAGCGTCGCCTTCCGGAAGCTGATGCTGGTGGCGCCGGATGCCGTCGCCATCTGGTAGGGTATTTCGGTCCCCTGCTCGATACCCGCCTCGATGTTGTCGGCGGTGATCACGCGAGGGCTGGAAATCAGCTTGCCGCGCGCATCGAGTTGCAGCGCCGAGATCTCCAGGTTCAGGAAGCGCGTCTGGCTGGGATTGAAGAGGGAGAACGTGAACGCCCCTGCGGATCCACTGCCGGCACTCAGCGCCGGCGCCGGAAGGTTCACTGCCAGGGAATCCGGGAAGAAGCTGCCCGCGTAGTCCTGAGCCTGACCGGTCTGCACGCCGACACTTCGTACGTTGCCGCCGACGTTCATGCGAACCCGGTCACCTCCGAGCGGCTGGAAGCCCGCTCCGGCGCCCAGACTGAGCGTACCGAGGCGTGCACCGATCGATCGGCCGAAGGTGTCGGAGGCCTCGACGATCCGTGCCTCGATCATCACCTGGCGCACCGCGATATCGATCTTCTTGATGAGCGCCGCGATTTCTTCCAGCTTCGACGGGGTGTCCTGCACGAAGATGGTGTTCGATCTCGGGTCTACGACAGCGCTACCTCGCTTCGTCAGCAGGCGCTGGTTCGGATCGGACATCATCAAGTGAAGCGACTGCGCCTTCATGTAGTTCAGCTGGAAGCTTTCGGTCCTCGTCGGCTCGAGTTCCTGGAGCTGCTGCTGCGCCTCGAGAGCGAGCTTCTCCTTGGTCGTGAGTTCGTCGCGAGGTGCGATCCAGACGACGCTCCCATTCTTCCGCAGATCGAGCCCCTTCGATTGCAGAATGATGTCCAGGGCCTGATCCCACGGGACATCCTTCAGACGCAGAGTGAGGTTCCCGGCGACCGTGTCGCTCGTGATGATATTGAGCCCCGTGAAGTCGGCGATCACCTGCAAAACAGCCCGGACCTCGATATTCTGAAAGTTCAGCGACAGCTTGTCGCCGACGTAGCCCCGCCCCGATGCGGCGCCGATCTTCGTCGGATCCTCGATGACCCGTTTCACCTCGACGATGAGTCGGTTGTCGGTCTGGTAGGCCGAGTGCTCCCAGTTCCCGTGGGGCGAAATCACGACGCGGGCGTTGGAGCCCTGGCGCGATGCCTCGACGATGTCGACGGGTGTCGCGAAGTCAGCCACATCCATCTTCCGCTGGAGATTCGCCGGGATCTCCGCCTGCAGGAAGTCGACCACGACGGATTTGCCCTGGCGGCGGATGTCGATGCCGGTGGTGCTATCCGAAAGGTCGATGACGACCTGACCCTCACCCGTCTTGCCTCGGCGGAAGTCGAGATTCAGCAGGGCGTGGGGGACGTTCGGCTTGCCCGAAGCGAAGTGGGTGCTTTCAGAGGCGCTCGCGACATTGTTCTGAGACGCACCTCCACCAGCCTGCAGGTTGATCGAGAGGATCTTGCCGTCCAACTGAGCGTCGTACTTCACCGGCCGGGTCAGATTGAGAACCACCCGCGCCCGACCGCCCGATTGCCCGATCCGCACGGAGCGCAGTTCGGTGTTGCCGATCTCCTGACTGGACTTGCCGAGGCCGTTGGTGGTGTTGGGGAAATCGAATGCGATACGGGGCGGGTTGTTGATGGCAAAGCTGGCTGGCAGCGCCGCGAGCGGTTGCTTCATGGTGATCTTCACCAGGACGAGCCCACCCTGCCCCGACAGGACTTCCACTGCATCGATCGAATTCGTCGCCGTGGAGGACGACGGGTCGGTCGCCGGCTTCGCCCCCCAGGAAGGCAGCGCGGCCAGGGCCAGCACCGCGGTAAAAATGATGCGGCACAAGGCCGCCCCGGAGGTTCTCATCGCTTCGACTCCTCTTCATCGAGCAACTGCAGGCTGCTCGTACGCTCGGTCCAGACTCCAGAGGCGTCTTGCACCACCTCCTTGAGCGTGATCGACGTTTCCGTTATGACCGACACGATGCCGAAATTCTGGCCGATATAGTTGCCGTTCTTCACCTGGTACAGATTGCCCTCGGGGGTCTTGATGAGGGCGAACATCTTCTTGGCCTTGTCCTGCAGAGTTCCGACCATCTTCAAGCTTTCGAGCGGATAAGCTTCCAGCGCCTCCTTGCGACGCAACTCGCTCGCCTGGCTGGGCCTCTCGCTGTCGCCCTTCTCGGTCGCCTCGGGCTTCCGGGGACGGAAGGGGTCCGGCAGATCGTAGGCCTCGTACGAGAACGGCTGGTAAGGCGTCATCTCGGGGAGCGGGTCCACCCGCCCGCGGAGATCATTGCCGGAATCGTTCACGAACTGGCGGAGATCCTGGTATTCGTCGCCACCACAGGCGGACAAACCGAGGACGAGAAGAACACTCCAAGCGCGCCTCATCATTTCTTCTTGGCCCCCGCCTTGGCGTCCTTCTCCTTCCGCTTCTGAGCCTCGAGCTCACTCTGGTCCAGATATCGGTAGGTTTTGGCCGTCGCGTCAAGGGTCAGATTGCCCTCCTTGTCGTACGCGACGCCAATGTCGTTCAGCGTGACGATCCGCGAGAGCTGCGACACGTCGCTCGCGAATGCCCCGATGTCATGGTACGCGCCGATGACGCGGATCGTGATGGGCAACTCGGCGTAGAACTCGGACATGGTCTCCTGCTGCGCCGGGCGGAACAGCGTGAACTGCAGGCCCCGACCCAGGCCGGCCTGGTTGATGTCGGTCAGGAGGGCTTCCATCTCCGCCTTGTTCGGCAGCTGCTTCAACATCGCACCGAACGCCTGCTCGATGTCCGCGAGTTGCTTCTTGTAGGCATCGCGGTTGATTGCCTGCCCCTTCTTCTTCCGGAAGGTGTCGCGCAGATCCAGTTCCTGCTGGCGGGCAGCAGCGAGTTCCTCGGCCTGCAGGCGCCAGTCGAACCAGTAGCTCGCCGCGACGATCAGCAGAAGCGCGAGCAAGAGCACACCCAGCTTCGGCAGTACCGGCCAGTTTCCGATATCCCGGGGGTTGAGCCTCTTGAGATCGTCGAGTGTCATGGGGATCAGCCTTTCGGAGGCTTCTTCTGTCCCTGGCTCGCGTCTGTCGAATCAGCCTTATCGCGAGTGAGGTTCACATTGACGATGAATTCGTTCTGCTGCTGCTTGTCGACGATCGCCGCCTTGATCTCGACCAGACTCGGAGCCTCCAGCCAGGGGGAAGCCTCCAGGTTTCGCATGAGCGTCGATACCCTGGCGTTGGAAGACGCGTAGCCCGAGATGTTCACGCGGTTCCCGGTCTGCTTGACCGACTTGAGGTAGACGCCGTCAGGAATCTGCCGAACCAACTGATCCAGGAGCCTGACGGTCTCCGACCGATTGGACTGCAGCGATTCGACGACCTGCTTGCGACCCAGCAAGGCTTCGGTCTGCTCCTTGAGCTTCTTGATCTCCTCGATCTGGCGATCGAGGATCGCGATTTCGTTCAGGAGGTACTCGTTTCGCCCTACCTGGGTCTGAATGCGGTTGCCGAAGTAGGTGTGGACCGCCCCCCAGATGGCAATGCCGATCAGGAAGGTCACAGCCGCGAGCCCGACGAAGCGCTTGCGCTGCTCCTTACGGCGCTCCTCGCGATGCGGTAGTAGGTTGATTGGGATCATGCGTCGAATCTTCGCATCGCGAGTCCGCAGGCAACCATGAGCGACGGCGCATCCTGCGCCAGCTGCCGCTCCTTGATCTTCGAGGCCTTCTCCATGCTCGCGAAAGGATCCGCGATCACGGTGTTCACACCGGTGCGACGGGATACGACCTCATCCAACCCGGGGATGGACGCACAGCCGCCAGCCAGGAGGATGTGATGCACCTGGTTGTACTGCGTGGACGTGAAGAAGAACTGGAGCGCGCGGGTAACTTCGAGCGCCAGGGTATCCATGAACGGCCGCAGGACGTCGGGCTCGTAGTTCTCGGGAAGACCGCCACTCTTCTTCGCGGCCTCGGCTTCTTCGATGGAAAGGCCGAACGTCCGCTGGATCTCCTGCGAGAGCTGATTGCCGCCGAATGGCTGTTCGCGCATGTAGACCGACTGGCCGTTGCGCAAGACGTTGATGTTCATCATGGACGAACCGACGTCAACGAGCGCGATGGTCTGGTCCACCCCTCCGTCGGGAAATCGCCCCTGGATGAGTTCGAACGCTGTCTGGGCGGCGAAGGAATCGATGTCCATGACGACGGCCTTCAGCCCTTGGGATTCCACAACCGCCACCCGGTCCTCGACCTTTTCCTTGCGCGAGGCGGCGATCAGAACCTCGACCTCTTCGGGATTGTTGGGAGACGGTCCGAGGATCTGGAAATCGAGGTTGACTTCCTCGAGCGCAAACGGGATGTACTGATTGGCTTCGGTCTCGACCTGGATTTCGAGATCCTCCTCGCGCTGCCCGGCCGGCACCACGATCTTTTTCGTGATCACGGCCGCAGAAGGGAGTGCAAGGGCGAGGTTCTTGATTCGGCTGTTGAGCTTCTTCCAACCCCGCTTGACGGCATCGCCCACTTCGTCGAGGTTCATGATATTGCCATCGACCACTGCATCCTTCGGCAGCGGCTCGATGGTGTAGCGCTCCAGCCGATATCGGCCTTTCGCCACTGCAGACAACTCGACGAGCTTGACTGAAGAAGAACTGATGTCCACGCCGATGAGGGGCGGCGTTTTCGGCTTCATCAGCTCCGACAGAACCCTCGAGACCGCTGCGAAATCGACTTTTCCCTTCAGCATGGACAAGTTACGCCAATTTACGTCCAAAACACATTAGATACGACTGGCAACTACAAATCAAGCTTGAGAAAGTACTCTCGCAATGATTCCGGATGAGAGGGACCGCCTATAATCCGCATGCCGTCGCGTCGGAAGGTTCCTGCGCGCGCCTCACCAAGCACGAACTTTGCCAATGCGCCTTCGCTGGTGGCTCCTGCCACTATTCCTGCTGACTTCTCTCCTGGCCGCATGTGGCCTCCTGCTCGGGTATGCAGTTGTCGTTGCGTACCCTGGATTGCCATCGCTGGAGTCGCTCACCGACTACCGGCCCAAGATTCCCTTGCAGATCTTCAGCAGCGAGGGCGCCCTCATCGGTGAATTCGGCGAGGAGCGTCGGGCACTGGTGGCAATAAAGGACGTCCCCAAGCCGATGGTGCAGGCAATCATTGCCGCCGAAGACGAGCGCTTCTATGAACACGGCGGCGTCGACTATATCGGCGTTGCACGTGCCGCACTTTCGAACTTTCTGCAGGGCGGCGCGCGACAGGGGGCAAGCACGATCACCATGCAGGTGGCAAGAAACTTCTTCCTCAGCTCCGAGAAGACGTTCACCCGCAAATTCAACGAAACGCTGCTCGCATTCAAGATCGAGCACAACCTGTCGAAGGACGAGATCCTCCAGCTGTACGTCAATCAGATATTTCTCGGCCAGCGGGCGTACGGGTTTGCCGCTGCCGCCCGGACCTATTTCGGCCGCCCACTCGAACAGCTGAGCGTCGCGGAACTCGCCATGCTCGCCGGATTGCCGAAGGCCCCGTCCACGTTCAACCCGATCAGCAATCCGCGACGCGCCAAGATCCGCCAGGAGTACGTGCTCCGACGCATGCGGGAACTTGGGTTCATCTCCGACGCGCAGTTCGAGACTGCCGTCGCAGCGAAGATGGATGTGCGCAAGGATCGACAGGCGTTCGCCACGCGGGCCGACCACCTGAACGAGATGGTCCGCCAGCAACTCTTCGAGAAGCATCAGGAGGCGGCCTACACGTCCGGATTTCGTGTCTACACGACCCTTTCCGTCCCCCATCAGGATGCGGCCTACTCGGCCCTGCGGAACGGAGTTCTTGACTACGACCGACGGCATGGTTTCCGCGGCGCAGAGGGGCACGTCGAGCTTCCGGCCGATGCCGCTGACGAGTTGCTGGAGGACCTGTTCAACGACGACGTCGAAACCGACGGCATCTACCCGGCGATCGTGCTCGACATCGACAGCCGTGGCGCCACCCTCTTCGCAAGAGGCGTTGGCGCCGTGTCAGTGGGAGCGGAAGGCATGCGATTCGCCCAGAAGATGGTCGGCGAGAAGGCGCCTCCGGATCGCCGCCTACGGCGGGGGGCACGCACCCGGGTACGCCGCGATGCCGCGGGCCAATGGCACATCCTCCAACTGCCGCTGGTCGAAGCGGCACTGGTTTCCGTGGACAGCGAGAGCGGCGCCATTCGATCCCTGGTCGGTGGCTTCGACTTCAACAGGAACAAGTACAACCGCGTGACCCAGGCATACCGGCAGCCGGGCTCGAGCTTCAAGCCGTTCGTGTACTCGGCCGCTCTCGAGAAGGGCTTCACGCCGGCGACCGTCATCAGCGACTCCCCGCTGTCGTTCGATGCGTCCGAGACCGGATCAACCACTTGGGAACCGAAGAACTACGACGGGACCTTCGAGGGACCCATCACCATGCGAACGGCACTGACGAAGTCGAAGAACATGGTCTCCATCCGCATTCTCCAGGCGATCAGCCCCCAATACGCCCAGGACTATGTGGTTCGATTCGGCTTCGAGCGCAAGCTCATCCCTGCCTACCTCACCATGGCTCTCGGCGCTGGCGGCGTGACGGTCCTCCAGATGGCAGGCGGGTACGCGACCTTTGCGAATGGTGGATTCCGAGTGGCCCCTTACTTCATCGATCACATCACCGACGCCAAGGGCACCGTGATCGAGAAATCGAAGGTCCTGCGCGCCCCGGACACTGCGCCGAGGATCATCGATGCCAGGAACGCTTTCCTGATGACGAGCATGATGCAGGATGTGGTTCGCGGCGGCACCGCCGCGCGGGCCCGACAGCTTGGACGTAGCGATCTCGCCGGAAAGACCGGGACCACGAACGACCAGTTGGACGCCTGGTTCGCCGGATTCAACCCCAAGCTGGTCGCCGTGGCGTGGATGGGGTTCGACACGCCGCGCAGCCTCGGGGGGGGCGAGACCGGAGGCGCCGCAGCGCTTCCGATCTGGATGTCGTACATGGCCAAGGCTCTGCAAGGCCTGCCAGACGAACCACTCGTACCGCCCGAAGGCGTGATAGGCGCCAGCATCAATCCGGAAACCGGTCTGCGGAACGAACGTGCGTCGAATCGCGTCCAGGAGTTCTTTCTGCAGGAGAACATTCCAGGCGAGGAAGAAGGTGGCTCCGCGGACGGTTCGCGGAAGCCGCAGGATGATGATGTCGACGATCAGTTGTACTGACGAGGCAACCATCGTGACGCGCGAAGGATCGAGCAGTCGTCAGATGCGTCAACGCATCGCTCAGCTGGCGGCCCGCATGATGGCCGAGGACGGCATCGAGGACTTCGGGATGGCCAAGCGGAAGGCGGCCCGCCAGGCCGGGGCCCCGGAAACGCGCAACCTGCCCGACAACAGCGAAGTCGAGGCAGCGCTGAGCGAGTACCTTCAGATCTACCAGACTGCCGAGCAAGGCGAACGCGTCGACGATCTCCGTCGGGATGCCCTCGAGCTGATGGAATGGCTTGCTCGATTTCAACCGCATCTCGTCGGGGCAGCGTTGTCCGGTCAGGCGGGACGTTACGCAGAGGTCGATCTGCACGCCTTCGCAGACAGCCCGAAGGACCTCGAGCTGTTCCTCATCAACAGCGGCATCGAATTCGCATTTCGCGAGACGCGTTTCTGGGTGGCGGGCGAGGTGCGGGCGATACCCGTCTACGAAATCGATGGGCCGCGGTCCGGCGCGCGCATCGCGGTTTTCGAGCCAGGCGATCTCAGACACCCCATCCGCAGCAGCCAGGACGGACGTCCGATCGATCGGGCCGGCCCGGATCGCGTGAGGGAAAGCATCAGGTCCTCCGATTCGACCAGCAACCCCTAAACTTTCCCGCGCTTTCACCGAAACCTACGCTGCCGGAGTACGACGGCAGAACCCGCTGAACATGGAACTGCAAGCCCGCCCGAACCACGAACCCGCCGAAGACGAATCCCGCTTCCAGATCCATTCGCGCGTGGAGATCACCTTCATCCTCCGCGCCGTACTGCAGGCGGGTGAGATGGTATCCACGCACTTCAATCAGGGGCGCGATTCGGCCCTGACGGCCATGCTCTTCGTGGATGCACAGAAAGGGTTCTTCGTATTCGACGCCCCATCTGATCCGGCGCTAGTGAAGAGCCTGCTGGCTTCGAACCGGATTGCCTTCGTCAGTCGACAGGACAAGATCAAGATCCGCTGGGAAGCTGCGGGGGTGCAATCCGCGATGTTCGAGGACAAGCAGGCCTTGCGCGCCGCGATCCCGGACAGCCTGCTCAAGTTCCAGCGACGCGAGTTCTACCGCGCCGAAACCCCGATCACCCGCCCGGTCCGCTGCACCATCCCACTGCCCGAGGGCGGCATGGTCAACGTGAACCTCTTCGACATCAGCCTGGGGGGTGTGGGCCTGACCGGCTTTCCAGAAGACTTCCCCCGGGAGATCGGGCGCGAGCTTCCGGGTTGCACGATCACACTTCCCGATGTTGGCGTACTGGCAGTCACGCTGCAGATCCGGAACACGCTCGATGTCCCCCTGCGCGATGGCAAGCTGAATCGCCGCGCTGGATGCATGTTCCGCAACCTGCCTTCCGGCACGGACAACATGATCCAGCGCTACATCATCCGGCTCGAACGCGAACGGCGCGCCCGCACCGTCTGACGCGTCCTACGACCGCTCGCCCAACCAGCGGGCGGCGTCTATCGCGAAGTACGTCAGGATGCCATCGGCACCAGCGCGCTTGAAAGCCATCAGCGACTCCAGGGCGCATTGCCGCTCATCGATCCAGCCATTTCCCCCGGCAGCCTTCAGCATCGCGTACTCGCCACTCACCTGATAGACAAAGGTTGGCGCACCGAAGGTGTCCTTCACCCGCCGCACGATATCGAGGTATGGCATCCCCGGTTTCACCATCACCATGTCGGCGCCTTCTTCGAGGTCGAGACCTACCTCCCAGAGCGCTTCGTCGCCGTTCGCCGGGTCCATCTGGTAGGTGTACTTGTTCCCCTTTCCGAGGTTCCCCGAGGAACCGACAGCATCGCGGAACGGCCCGTAGAAGCTCGACGCAAACTTCGCCGCATAGGCAAGTATCCGGACGCGGTCATGTCCGGCGCCATCGAGCCGTGCACGGATCGCTCCGACCCGGCCATCCATCATGTCGGATGGGGCGACGATATCCACACCGGCCGCGGCGTGGCATTCCGCCTGTCTGACCAGCACCGCGATCGTTTCCTCGTTGAGCACATAGCCAGAATCGTCGATCAGGCCGTCCTGGCCATGACTGGTGTACGGATCGAGGGCCACGTCCGTGATCACGCCCAGCTCGGGGAAACGCTTCTTGATCGCCGCAACGGTGACGGGCACCAGGCCGTCAGGGTTGAAGGCCTCCTCGGCGCCAAGGCTCTTCCGGCTCACATCGACAACGGGGAACAGCGCGATGGCAGGTATACCCAGCTTCACGCAGGTCTCGGCCACGCGCATCAAGCGATCGACGGTGACGCGCTCCACGCCGGGCATCGACGCCACGGCCTCGGACCGATCTTTTCCCTCGATCACGAACACCGGGTAGATCAGATCATCGACGGTCAGTGTGTTCTCGCGAACGAGACGTCGGGAAAAGTCGTCTCGTCGATTCCGCCGCATTCTGCGACGGGGGAAGCTGCCAAGCGGCTTAACCATGCAATCAATCTCCTCTTGTCGTTCGAAAATCGCGCGCGCATCTCGGGGGAACCAATGCCCAGCGGGGCACCTCTATGCCGTCGGATGGTGACATCCCCCGCTTCACCTCCCTGAGCGGGCGCCTTCAATCAAGGCTTGGCCCCCGGTGTCCCTCCCCTTTGCCGGGGGCCTTCTTTTCTACAGAGCGGGTTCCTTTGTCGTGGCAAGCCCAAGCCACCCGCCCAGTACCTCGCGCGCTTCATCCACACCGGTGCGTTTGAGACTCGAGAACAACTGAACCGTGACCTTGCCGTCCCCCGACAAGGCTTTGCGCACGCTCGCCAGTTGCGCGAGGGCTTGTTGACGTCCGAGCTTGTCTGCCTTGGTCAGGAGCACATGGATGGGGCGCCCGGTCGGCAGGAAATAAGCGAGAAGATTCTCGTCGAGAGGGGTGAGCGGATGGCGGATGTCCATGATCGAAACCAGCCCGCACAGGGACGCGCGATTCTGTAGGTAGCCGCCGACGAGGTAGCGCCAGTGCAGCCTCTCCTTCTCCGGAACCTTCGCATAACCGTACCCGGGAAGATCGACGAGGAAACGCTCCGGCGCCACAGCGAAGAAATTGACGAGTTGCGTGCGGCCCGGAGTCTTGCTGACGAACGCGAGCCGGTTTCGCCCTGCGAGCGTATTGAGCGCGCTCGACTTCCCCGCGTTCGACCGCCCCGCAAATGCCACTTCCAACCCTGCCTCGGGAGGCATCTGACCGAGGTCATGAGCGCTGGCTACGTATGTAGCGCGCTCGAACGGATTCACCACTGAACTTTGCAAGCCGACCATGGGACAAATCCGTTAGAATCAAGAATTATCACTGATTATCAACCACTTTGTGCCTCACATCGCTGCGGATTTGCATCGAATGCCCGCACTGTGGACGCACGGATGAGTCGAGGACACTCCATGATTCGCATCACGTCGGCACTCAGCCTGATTGCCGCTGCCGCCCTAAGTTTGCCCGTCACTGCAGCCGCCAAGGGCGATCCCGCGAAAGGACAAGCACTCGCCGGGGCCTGTGCGGCGTGCCACGGCGTTGACGGCAACAGCGTCGTTTCCGTCAATCCGAGTCTCGCGGGCCAGCACGCCGATTACATCGCCAAACAGCTCGCCGAATTCAAGGCAGGCACCCGCGCCAACGCCATCATGGCCGGAATGGCTGCGGGCCTGACGCCCGAGAGCATGGCCGATCTCGGCGCCTACTACAGAACCCAGAAGGTTCGCGCCCCAGGCGCCAAGAACCGAGATCTCGTGGAGCAAGGCCGCAAGCTGTACCGCGGTGGCGACACCGCCCGAGGTCTTCCCGCCTGCTCTGCTTGTCACTCCCCTTCAGGCGCCGGCATGGCCTCCCAGTACCCGCGCATCGGCGGCCAGCACGCCGACTACACCGTCGCCCAACTCAAGGCCTTCCGTGCCGGCGAGCGCGCCAATGACAGCGCTGCGATGATGCGCACTGTTGCCGCGAAGCTGACCGACACCGAGATGAGCGCTCTGGCCGAGTACCTCTCCGGCCTTCGCTGATCACCTCGGAGGCTCGGGTCAACCGGCGAGCGCGTCAAAGGCAGCATCAGCCGCCTCGAACGTTAGCCGGAGTTCATTATCGCCATGGGCGGCCGAGACGAATCCCGCCTCGAACGCCGATGGCGCGAGGTACACGCCTCGGTCCAGCATTGCGTGAAAGAACCGGTTGAACCGCTCCTTGTCGGAAGTCATCACTTCCGCGAATGAGGTCGGCGGGGCGGAACGGAAGAAGAGTCCGAACATTCCGCCCACGGACTCCCCGCAGAGTTCGATGCCCCGGGCCTTTGCGGAGGCTTCGAGGCCGGACACCAGCCGCTGCGTCGTCGCCGAGAGACGGTCGAAGAACCCTGGCGCCTGGATGAGACGCAAAGTAGCCAGTCCAGCCGCTACCGCCACAGGGTTGCCCGAGAGCGTCCCCGCCTGATACACGCCACCAAGCGGCGCTAGCTTCTCCATGATGTCCCGCCGACCACCGAATACGCCCAGCGGCATGCCGCCGCCAACCACTTTCCCCAGCGTCGTCAGGTCGGGCTTCACACCGAACAATCCTTGCGCGCAGGCGGGCCCCACACGGAAGCCGGTCATGACCTCATCGAAGATCAGCACGGCGCCGTGCCGTGAAGTGAGGTCTCGAAGGGCGCGGATGAACTCGGGTGTCGGTCGCACAAGATTCATGTTGCCGACAACCGGCTCCAGAATCACGGCGGCAATGTCGTCACCCTGCCCGGCAAAGGCCTGCTCGAGTCCGGCGGTGTCGTTGTAATTCAGGACCAGGGTATGCCGCGTGGTGTCCGCCGGCACACCCGACGAACTCGGTTGCCCGAAGGTCAGCGCGCCTGAGCCCGCCTTCACCAGAAGGGCGTCTGCGTGACCGTGGTAGCAGCCCTCGAACTTGACGATCACGTTGCGGCCCGTGAATCCGCGCGCCAGCCTGATCGCACTCATGGTTGCTTCTGTTCCGGAACTCACGAGACGGACCATCTCGAGCGAGGGCAGCATGCGCGTCAGCAACTCCGCCATCTCGAGCTCGCGCTCTGTCGGAGCACCGAACGAAAGACCATGCGCGGCCGTCTCCTGAACCGCGCGGATCACCTCGGGGTGGGCATGCCCCAGGATCATCGGCCCCCAGGAACCGACATAATCCACGTAGGCCTTCCCATCGGCGTCCCAGAGCCAGGCGCCCTGCCCCCTGGTGAAGAAACGCGGGGTGCCCCCCACCGAGCGAAAGGCGCGCACAGGCGAATTCACGCCCCCGGGAATCACCTTCTGGGAGCGCGCGAACAGTTCTTCATTGCGTGAGTTCATGGTCACCTGTCTGGGTCCTGCGGTTCTGGCCGTCTGCCGATTCGAACACGCGAGCATAGGCACTCGCTCGAGCAACGACATCAATGGCCTGGAAAACATCCGAGATCACCGCGAGTGCGTCGGCACCTGCAGCCACAAGTTCGGCTGCGCTGTCGAGAGTGATGCCACCAATCGCGACGATGGGACACGACAACACGGCGCGTGCATCGGTGAGCAGTTGCATTGGCGGCCGCACCGCACCCGGCTTCACCGACGATGGAAAGAAGCTGCCGAAGGCCACGTAGTCTGCGCCGCAACGCTCCGCCGCGACAGCAAGGTCCAACCTGTCGTAGCAGGAAACCCCAATCACCGACCGGTCACCGAGAATGGCTCTGGCCGCCGCCACGGTGCCGTCGTCCCGCCCGAGATGCACGCCGTCGGCACCGGCCTCGGCAGCCAAGCGTGGATCATCGTTCACGATGAAGAGGGCGCGTCGGTCGCGACAGATCGCCGCGATCGCCTTCGCCTCGGCCATCTTCGCGGAGGCATCGACGCTCTTCCGGCGATACTGGATCAATCGTGCGCCGCCCTGGATGGCTTCCGCGATCCGGGCGATCAGGATGTGGGACGACAACTCGTCCGGGGTGATCGCGTAGAGGCCGCGAACGTCCTTCCATCTGTTCATGGGGAACCTGTCGCGAGATGGCGGAACGCATGCATCGAGATGACCGAGAGACGAAGTGATCGAACGAAAGAGTAACGCGGACATCACCGCGGAGGTGGCGCCGCAGCGGTTTGACCTTACAATCGAATTTTATCCGAACAGCTTCGCATCATGCCCGAGAGCCCCGAATTTCAGACCTTCATGTGCCTCATCTGCGGCTTCATTTACGACGAGGCGACCGGCGTGCCGGAGGAAGGTATCCCTGCCGGCACGCGGTGGGAGGATGTCCCTATGAACTGGGTCTGTCCGGAATGCGGGGCACGGAAGGAAGATTTCGAAATGGTTCAGATCTGACCCGCGGAGAATCATAGTCATGCGCATCCTCCACACCATGCTTCGCGTCGGCGACCTGCAGCGGTCCATCGACTTCTACACGAACGTGCTCGGCATGAAGGTGCTTCGCAAGAGCGACTACCCCGAAGGACGCTTCACCCTGTGCTTCGTGGGCTATGGTGACGAGGACAAGGAATCCGTCCTCGAACTCACGCACAACTGGGACACCCCCGCTTACGAACTGGGCACCGGCTACGGACACATCGCCCTTGAAGTCGAGGATGCCTATGCAACGTGCGACGAGGTGCGCAAGCGCGGCGGCAAGGTGACCCGTGACGCAGGCCCGATGAAGCACGGCACGACGGTCATCGCATTCGTGGAAGACCCGGACGGCTACAAGATCGAGTTCATCCAGCGCAAGCGCGCCGCCTGACGAAGACCCGCGGTGGCGCAGCAACGCGCCCCGCTGCACATCGGATCACCCCCCCGCGGGGGGTTCAACCTGCGAGCTGGGCACGCCGAACGATGACGTTCGCCGCCCGAACGAAACCCGCCACGCCGATGGTTTCCGGACGATCGCCCGGGTCCAGCCCGGCCTCCTCGATGCCAGCTTCATCGATCAGACCGGACACCGCGTTGCGCAGGGTCTTGCGGCGCTGTGTGAAGGCCCGACGCACGAGTTCCGAAAACATTGCGTGGTCGTCTGCGACCACTTCGGGCGTCACGGGAATCATCCTCACCACAGCGGATTGCACCTTCGGTGGCGGCCGGAAGGCATCCGGCGGCACATCGATGATGCGGTCCATCGAAAACCGGTATTGCAGCATCACTGAGAGTCGGCCGTACTCGCCGCCGCCCGGTTCCGCAACCATCCGTTCGACGACCTCCCTCTGCAGCATGAAGTGACAATCGCGAAGCCGCGTGGTGTCGGCGCCCACGTGAAACAGCAGCGGCGTTGATATGTTGTAGGGCAGATTTCCCACGAGACGCAGCCGGTCCCCGAGCGTGCTGAAGTCGAACCGCAGCGCATCGCCCTCGTGAATGGTCACCTTCGCGGGATCATGCTCAGCCCGCAGGCGGGCCGCGATATCTCGATCGATCTCGATCACGTGGAGATGTCTGACGCGTTCCAGCAGCGGCCGGGTGATGGCGCCGAGCCCCGGACCGATCTCGGCCATCAGATCATCCTCGCGCGGTGCGACGGCATCGACGATCCTGCGGATCACGCCCGCGTCCACCAGGAAGTGCTGGCCGAACCGCTTCCGCGCGAGATGCCGACCCTCCGGAAGCGCCGTCATCGCGCGTGCTCCAGGGGCACAGCCTTCGCTCGACGACCCGCCAGGGTCATCGCGAGATCCACCGCCGCCTTCAGGCTGCCCGCGTCGGCGCAGCCGGTGCCGGCGATATCCAGCGCGGTGCCGTGATCGACGGAAGTACGCAGGATGGGCAGGCCGAGCGTGATGTTCACGCCGCCGCCGAAGCTGGCGTACTTCAGCACCGGCAGACCCTGGTCGTGGTACATCGCGAGCACCGCGTCCGCCCCATCGAGTACCTTCGGCTGGAACAACGTGTCCGCCGGCAGCGGCCCGACGAGCGTCATGCCCTCGCCCCGCAATGCCTCCAGCACAGGCTCGATCACTTCGATCTCCTCCCGACCCATACGGCCGGATTCACCCGCGTGGGGATTCAGGCCCGCGACCACGATGCGCGGCGACGCGATGGCGAAACGTTCACGGAGATCGGCGTGAAGGATGCGAAGGGTCCGATCGATGCCATCACGGGTGATCGCGCGGGGGACATCCGCGAGCGGCAGATGGGTGGTGGCGAGCGCCACGCGCATGCCGCCGCCCACCAGCATCATCACCACCTGGGCGACGCCGAGTCTGTCGGCGAGGTATTCGGTGTGGCCGCTGAACGTGATACCCGCCGCCATGATCACCGCCTTGTGCACCGGCGCCGTGACCATGGCCGAGAACTCGCCGCGGGCACAACCGTCGCAGGCGCGATCGAGCATCTCGATCACATACGACGCGTTGCCCACATCGACCGTGCCGGCCACGGGTAGCCGCGGCGTCGGAAAGTGCAGGAGGGAGACGCCAGCGATTCCGTGGCGGTACTCGCGCAATTCGATGTCCAGTCCTGCAGCCCGGGCGCGGGCCTCGAAGAGGGGCCGATCGCAGAGGATCACCAGGTTGCTGTCGGCGAAGTCCGCTGCGAGTCGCGCGCAGATTTCAGGGCCGATGCCCGCCGGCTCCCCCGACGTGACGACGACCGGCGCAGGCGCGCTCAACGATCGTCCGACCGAAACTCGACGAACGCGCGATCCCGCTGCTGCCGTACCCAGTCGGTGAACACCTCATCGGCTTTCCGCGCGCGCAGCGCCTGACGCGCCATCTGACGCTCCCGTTCCTTCGTGAGATCCTCGGTACGCCGTTCCACCACCTGGATCAGGTGCCAGCCGAACGGCGACTGAACAGGGCCGCTCACCTGCCCCGGCTTCAGCGCATCCATCGCCTTCTCGAACTCCGGGACGGTATCTCCCGGAGAGACCCACCCGAGGTCGCCGCCCTTGGCGGAGCTCGCATCCTCGGAGTTCGCACGGGCCAGCTCTGCGAACTCCGCGCCGGCGTCGAGCTGCTCCTTGATCTCGACCAACCGCCGACGGGCCTCGGCCTCGGAGACGATCTCGTTCATGCGCACCAGGATGTGCCGGGCATGCGTCTGCTCGACCACGATCTGCTTGGCGTTGCTGCGCTTCTGGACCAACTTGACGATGTGAAATCCGTTGGGGCTGCGCAGTACGGGGGACAGATCGCCGACCTTCATGGTGGCCACGGCCTGCGCAAAGATCGTGGGCAGACGACCGACGGGACGCCAGCCGAGCTCGCCGCCCTGCAGCGCGTTGGGTGCATCGGAATACGTGGCAGAGATCTGATTGAAGTCGGCGCCCTGGGAGAGCTTGCCGAGCGCCTCCTCGGCGCGGGCGCGACGGGACTGGATCTGCTCTGGCGCGGCAGCTTCGGGGACCGTCACGAGGATGTGCAGGAGGTTGAACTCGTCGTTGCGGCCCGATGCCTGCTGCGCGCGCAGGTAGGCCTCGATCTCGGGATCGGTGACGATGGCCCGACCTTCCACCTCGCGTTCCCGGACGCGCGCAATGATGATCTCGTTGCGGACATCCTCACGGAACCGGTTGAAATCGATGCCCTCCTCCGCGAGCGCGCCGCGGAACTCGGTCAACGACACACGGTTCTCCTCCGCGACTCGGGCGACGGCGCGATCCACCTGGGTCTCGTCGATACGTACGCCGGTTTCCTTGCCGTACTGAACGAGGACGCGGGTCGTGATCAGGCGTTCGAGCAACTGCTTGCCGAGTAGGTCGCGATCGGGCAACGGCGTCCCCTGCCGCGTCAGTTCACGGGTGGCGAGTCGCAGTTGGTCATCGAGTTCCAGCTGGGTGATGGCATCGTTGTTCACCACCGCGACGACGCGGTCCAGTGGCACTAGCTCGCGCGGGCGGTCGCCGGTCGCGGCAAACCCGATGGAGCCCACCAGCAGCCAGGGAAGAGCGCGGAGCAGGAATTCAGGAAGTCGCATCATGGGGTCACCGCGCCTGACGCATCACTGCGTCGGGTAGTAGTCTTCGTTGAACTGGGTCTGGGGCAACGCGTTGATCTTCTGGTAGCCCGCGATGTTCTGCCTGAGGATGTCCAGCGGATTGGAACCGAACTTGGACAGTCCGTTGAACTCGAGCTGGAAGAAAAGTGCCCGAGCACTCGTCTGGGTGAACGCCGCGAATTGCTGGACCATGAACCGGCCGGCCCAACAGCCTGCATTGTACTCAACGCCCGCGAGCGTCGTTGTGGATCGACGATCCCGCAACGAGTAGGCCCACCGCCCGACCATGCTCCATCGCTCGTTGAACACCCACTGCGCAGATATGTCGGTCTGCTCGAAGCTTCCCTGGTTCTCGCGATACCCCACGTTCAGCACGCGCCCGGGCTCGGGCGTGTACCTCGCTGCCACGGTGGTCCGGGTAGCCCGTACCGCATCGATGTCGTAACGCATGGCGAAATCGGCATACCACGATTCGCTCATGCGGCCCGTCACGGCAGCGAGGATGTCGGACCGCGGCTGGGTCTGGATGTTCGCACTTGGCAACGTGACGCGTTGCTCCTGGAAGAAGAACCGCTGGGCAAGTGTGACGCGCAGCCGTTCGCGTCCGTTGAAGGGGTCGATGAATCGACTGGACACCGCCCCCGTCACCTGATTGGAGTCGTTGATCCGGTCGGAGCCCGTGAACCGGTTCTCGCCGAAGATCTGGGCCATGTTGAAGTCGGCCAACCCGGTATCGAACAGCGGCAGGGCACTCTGGTCGCGATAGGGGATGTACACGTAGTAGAGCCGCGGTTCGAAGGTCTGCAGGAGCGGTGTCCCGAGAATGCTCATGTTCCGTTCGAAGGTGAGCGTGCTGTCGACCGAGAACACCGGCAATGTGCGCGACGTCGAGCTGTAGCCCGGGTACGCATCCATGTCGTAGTACGTGTAGTGCAGGCCAAGCTTCGGCACGATGCTGACGTACGACGTCTGCATCGGATAGGTCACGCTCGGATAGAACACCAGGCGCCGGCCGTTCGGACTCGTCGGGTTCGAGAACGCCACGAATTCCGATTCGAGGTTGCCGTCGAAGCCGCCACCGACGGGGCGGTTCCCGGTGAAGCTCAGCTGCGGCACGCGCGAATAGGGTACCGCGATCGGCAGGTTCGGATCCTGCAAGGTCTGGTAGCGCTGCGTCCTTCCGACGGCGGTCCACCATCCCCCGTTGTAGGTCAGCGAACCCTCGCGCGGCAGGTTCGTGGTCGTCGTCGTGGCGAGCCGGCTCGACAGGTCGATGAAGTAGAAGTCGTCCGATGCCTTCTGGACGTTGAGGTAGCCGGTGAGCTTGTCGGTGATCTGGTGGGTGTGGCGCATCGCGAAGGAGTATCGGGCCTCCCCTTGACGCGCTTCGTCCGACGGCAGGTACTCCGCCGTCACGAGTCCGTTGAAGCGCTTGTCGAGATAGCGAACCTCGCTATTGACCATCACGCCCCGCTTGGCGAGGAACCGGGGCGAGATCGTCGCATCGTAGTTCGGTGCGAGGTTCAGATAGAAGGGCAGTATGACCTCGAAGCCGCTGCGCCCCGTCGTGCCGTAGGTGGGCGCGAGAAGACCCGATTTCCTGGCATTCGACAGCGGGAAGTCGATGTACGGCGTGTAGAGCACGGGCACGTTCTTGAAGTAGACCGTCGCATTGCGCGCCACGCCCTCATCCTTGTCGCGGTCGAGCTTCAGATCGCGCACGCGCAGGAACCAACCATCCTCGGGCACCGCGCACGTGCTGTAGGTGCCGTCCTTCGCGCGCACCTTCGTCTTGCTGTCCAGAAAAAGACGCGAGGCCTTGCCGCGCGCATTCAGCAGCCGGAAGTAGTACTCGGGGTTCTCGACGTATCCCGTCTCGTCCTCGAGCCGCATTTCGATCTTGGACCCTTCGAGCACGTCGCCGCGCCGGTCGAGGCGCATGTGGCCGGTCGCGGTTACCTTGTCTTCGGCGGCGGAGTAGAAGAGGTCGTCGGCAAAGAGCGTCCGCCCGCGGGTACGCAATCGGACGTCGCCATGCGCCTCGAGCGACTGGCCCTGGGTGCCCGACACGCTGTCCGCTTCGAGGTACAGCGCACCCGCTTGCGCCGTGTCATCGCCTTCCGGCGGGGACAGCGAGGTGTCGAGGCGCAACCCGAGCCCCTGGGTCTGGGCGGCTGCACCCGCGGGCGCAACGAAAGCCGCCACGAGCAGCCAGCGGGGAAAGCCGGTGATCGACAAGGGAGTCAGACAGGTCGTTGCTAGAATGCCGCGAGTATATGGCCTTACGTGGTGACCTCCCCTTGGATCGACTGACCGAAATGCATGGCTGGCTCGCCAGCGTGCTGCCCGCGCGTGACCTGCTCGTGGAGCCTGCCTCCGCGGACGCCAGCTTCCGGCGCTATTTCCGCGCCGTCGAAGGCACGCAGACCTGGATCATCATGGACGCGCCCCCGGAGCACGAGGACTGCCGTCCGTTCGTGAAGGTTGCTGCACTGCTCCACGACGCAGGACTCAACGCGCCCCGCGTGATCGCGCAGGATCTCGAACGGGGCTTCCTGCTGCTGACGGACCTCGGTCGCACGACGTTCCTGGCCGAGATGCAGCGCGATGTCTCGCGCGCCCCCGCGCTCTTCGCTGACGCCTTCGATGCGCTCGTCACCTGGCAACGTGCGAGCCGCGACGGGGTGCTGCCTCCATACGACGAGGCCCTGCTCCGGCGTGAACTCGGACTGTTTCCCGAGTGGTACCTGGGCCGACACCTGGGCATCACGCTCACGGACGCGGAGTCGGCAACCCTCGAGACCGTGTTCCGTCGCCTGCTCGCGAACATCCTGGCCCAGCCGCGCGTGTTCGTGCACCGCGACTACATGCCACGCAACCTCATGTTGAGCACCCCGAACCCCGGCGTCCTCGATTTCCAGGATGCGGTGTACGGCCCCATCACGTACGACGTCGCTTCGTTGATGCGCGACGCCTTCATCAGCTGGCCCGAGGCGGACGCCCTCGACTGGATCGTCCGGTACTGGGAACGGGCTCGCCAGGCGGGCCTCCCCGTGGATGCCGACTTCGGCAGCTTCTACCGCGACGTCGAGTGGATGGGCCTGCAGCGTCACCTCAAGGTGCTGGGCATCTTCGCGCGGCTGCACTATCGCGACGGAAAGGCCGGCTACCTCGAGGACACCCCGCGCTTCATCGCCTACGTCCGGGCCGTCGCCGGGCGCTACGTCGAGCTGAAACCACTCATCCCGCTGCTCGACCGCGCCGAAGGCGCGACATCGCGCGTCGGCTACACGTTCTAGCAGCACCACCCGGCGGAGCCCCACCTTGCGCGCGATGATCCTGGCGGCCGGACGCGGTGAACGCATGCGGCCGCTGACCGACACGACCCCGAAGCCGCTGCTGCCGGCCGGTGGCCGACCCTTGATCGCATGGCACCTCGACAAGCTGGCGCAAGCCGGGGTGACCGACGTCGTGATCAACCATGCGCATCTCGGCGGGATGATCGAGGCCACGCTGTCCGACGGTCGCGCCTTCGGCCTCACGATCCACTATTCGCCAGAGCCCGAGGCGCTGGAAACCGCTGGCGGCATCGCGACGGCCATGCCGCTCCTCGGCACCGCGCCGTTCATCGTGGTGAACGGTGACGTCTTCACGGACTTCCCCTACCAGCGGCTCGTGGCAGCAGCCCGGCACCTTGCTGCGACCGACACGGGCGTCGCGCACCTGGTCCTCGTCGACAACCCGACGCATCATCCCGGTGGAGACTTCGCGCTGGTGGGCGGTCTTGCCCGCTCCGACGGCGCCCCCCGGTTCACGTTCAGTGGCCTCGGCGCCTATCGGCCCACGCTCTTCGACGGCATCGCACCCGGCACGAAGGCCCGGCTCGCCCCGCTTCTGGTCGGCGCCATGGCGCGCGATGCGGTGAGCGCCGAGCATCATCAAGGCTACTGGCTGGACGTCGGCACGCCGGCGCGACTCGCGGAACTGGATGCCTACCTTGCTGGCCGAATGCAACCTCGTCACACGGAACCCTGACCCCATGAATGCACGCGCCTCGATCACCCCGCATCCCGAGCGACGTCTCCGTCTGGCCGCAACCATGGGCCGCGGCGTCGCCGTCGTGGCGACCGCACCGGAACGCACCCGCAATCGCGACACCCATCATCCCTTCCGCTTCGACAGTTACTTCCACTACCTCACCGGCTTCGGAGAGCCCGGGTCCGTGGTGGTGATCGTGGCGGGCGAGGCGCCGAAGAGCCTGCTCTTCTGCCGCGAGAAGGACATGGAGCGCGAGATCTGGGACGGCTTCCGCCATGGGCCCGAAGGGGCGCGCGAGCGGTTCGTGTTCGACGAGGCCTACCCACTCGCCGCGCTCGACGAGATGATGCCGAAGCTGCTCGCCGACCAACCGGCGCTGTACGCGGACATCGGCGGCGACGCCGCCTGGGACAGCCGGGTCATCGGCTGGCTGAACGCCGTGCGCGCGCAAGTACGCACCGGCATCGTGGCACCCGGAGAGATCCGCGACATCCGCCGCATCCTCGACGACATGCGTGTCGTGAAGGACGCGCACGAACTTGACATCATGCGACGCGCCGCGGCGATCTCGTCGGAAGCCCATAAGCGCGCGATGCGGGCGACGAAGCCCGGGCGCCACGAGTACGAGATCGAAGCCGAACTGCTGCACGAGTTCTACCGCCATGGGTCACGCAGCCCGGCGTATCCGTCCATCGTCGCCTCGGGCCCCAACGCGTGCGTGCTCCATTACGTCGAGAACGACCGCCTGATGCAGGCAGGCGATCTCCTGCTGATCGACGCCGGCTGCGAACTCGCGGGCTACGCCTCGGACATCACGCGGACGTTTCCAGTGAGCGGCAAGTTCTCGGGTCCGCAACGTGACGTCTACGAACTGGTGCTCGCCGCACAGGCCGCCGCCATCGCAGCCGTACGCGCCGGCAATCACTGGGAACAACCGCACGAGGCGGCGCTCGGCGTGCTCGTGCAGGGCTTCATCGACTTCGGGCTCTGCACCGGCACGCGCGACGCCGTGCTCGAATCGGGAGACTACCGGCGCTTCTACATGCACCGCACGGGGCACTGGCTCGGTCTCGATGTGCACGACGCCGGCGACTACAAACAGGATGGCGCGTGGCGGGTGCTGCAACCGGGGATGACGCTCACCGTGGAACCCGGTTGCTACATCCGCCCGGGTGACGAGGTACCGGAAGCGTTCTGGAACATCGGTGTGCGCATCGAGGACGACGTGGCGGTCACGGCCGACGGATGCGAAGTCCTCACGATCGCCACGCCGAAGTCGGTGGCCGATGTGGAGGCGCTGGTCGGTACCGGCACGTGACCACCGCCGGAGCACCCGCGTTCGATCTCGCGATCGTCGGCGGCGGGCCGGTGGGCCTCTTCCTCGCACTCGCCGCGGAGCAGGCGGGGCTGCGACCCTTGGTGCTGGAAGCGCGCAGTGCCGCCGATGGGCTGCGGGACGACCGGAGTCTTGCCCTGTCGTGGTCGAGCTGCCTGCGTCTCGGCCGCGCAGGTGCTGCGGCCCCCGCCGGCAGCGATGCCGGCGAGATCCGCACGATCCATGTCTCGCAGGCCGGGCACCCGGGCCGCACGCAGTTCTCGTGCGACGAGGCGGGGCTTCCCCTGCTGGGCCGGGTCGTGGGGTACGGTGACCTGGTGCGATCCCTGGCGGATGCGGGTGAAGGGCGCGTACCGGTGCACTACGAGCACAAGGTGCTCTCCATTGCGCAACACGATGATGGCGTCGAGCTGCACACCTCGGCGGGAACCCACCGCGCGCGCACTGCGGTGGTGGCCGACGGCAGCGGCGCACTGCTCGCCGAGACCGGGTTCACGACCACGACGAAGGACTACGGCGTTCACGCACTCGTCGCCCGTGTGCGGACGGATCGCGGCCCCGGCACCGTCGCCTATGAGCGCTTCTGCCAGCACGGCCCGCTCGCCGTCCTGCCCCGCGGGCGGGATCACGCGGTGGTGTGGACCCTGCCGACCGACGTCGCGCTCGAACTCGCGGATGCCGCGGACGGCAGATTCCTCGCGCAACTCCAGGACGCCTTCGGCTGGCGGGCTGGGCGCTTCGTCGCGGTCCGTGATCGGGGGACGTATCCGCTCGTGCTCCGCCAGACCACCCCGCTTGCCCGGGGGCGCATCGCCGTGATCGGCAACGCCGCCCAGACCCTGCATCCGGTCGCGGGTCAGGGCCTCAATCTCGGAATCCGCGATGCCTGGTCGGTTCTCGCCGCGCTTCAGGCGGCCGGGTCCGGTGATCCTTTCGCGCGCTACGGCGCCGGACGCGCACGCGATCGCACCGCAGTGGTGGGGTTCACGGACCTTCTCGCAGAGGTGTTCCGCGTGAATGTCCCCGGCCTCCCCAGCCTGCGTGCGCTCGGCCTGGAAGCACTCGATCTCCTGCCCGGCGCCCGCAGGCATTTCGCCCGCGCGCTCGCCATCGACACGACGCGATGATCTCGCCGCACGGTGCGGCGGGCGCAGCGTTTCTGATTACAATACGCGCCCTTCTCCGATGACCACTCCTCCGAGCCGCGAGCCAAGCCATGCAGATCGGCCCGTATCGCCTGCAGAACCGGCTCGCCGTGGCCCCCATGGCGGGCGTGACCGACCGCCCGTTCCGGCAGTTGTGCAAACGTCTGGGTGCCGGCTACGCCGTGTCCGAGATGACCTCCGCGGACAGTCGGCTCTGGAACACGCAGAAGAGCCGCCGCCGGCGCGACCACGATGGTGAAGCCGCGCCGATCGCCGTCCAGATCGCCGGCACCGATCCGGCGCTGCTCGCGGCAGCTGCGCGTCACAATGTGGACGAAGGCGCCCAGATCATCGACATCAACATGGGCTGCCCCGCGAAGAAGGTGTGCAACGTCCTTGCAGGTTCAGCCCTGCTGCGCGACGAGCCTCTCGTGGCGCGGATCCTCGAGGCAGTCGTCGCCGCCGTTCCGGTGCCGGTCACGCTGAAGATTCGTACCGGCTGGGATCGCGATCATCGAAATGCACTCGTCATCGCACGGATCGCAGAGGCTTCCGGCATTCAGGCACTGTCCGTGCACGGGCGTACCCGCATGGATCTCTACGAAGGCGCCGCCGAGTACGACACGATCGCAGCCGTGAAGGCTTCGGTGTCGATCCCGGTGATCGCCAACGGCGATATCGACTCACCCGAGAAGGCTTTGGCCGTCCTGCGTCACACCGGCGCCGACGGACTAATGATCGGTCGCGCCGCCCAGGGCCGCCCATGGATCTTCCGCGAGATCGATCACTTCCTCAGAGAAGGCCGGCGCATGCGCGAGCCGGATCACGACGAGATCCTCGGATGGCTGGTGCACCACCTCGAAGCGCTTTATTCACTCTATGGCAACGAAGCGGGCGCCCGGGTGGCGAGGAAGCACGTGGGCTGGTACGCCCGTTCGCTTCCGGACGGCGACACGCTGCGCCGGCAGATCAACCAGCTCGACGACCCTGCGGCCCAGTTGTCCGCCGTGCGGGCGTTCTTCGATATTCGGAACAGACTCCCGGGAACACCATGGCAAGCCGACAAACGAGCCGCGTGAACCTCAACGAGAGCGACCTCGCGCGTGCCGTGCGCAAGGCACTCGACAGCTATTTTCGCGATCTCGACGGCGAGCGGCCGGCGCCGCTGCACGACATGGTGATCGCTTGTGTCGAGATGCCCCTGATCCAGTCGATACTCGACCGCGTCGACGGCAATCAGACCCACGCCGCCGAGCTTCTCGGCATGAACCGCAACACCCTGCGGAAGAAGATGAAACTCTACGGTCTCCTCTGAGACCGCACACCGCGCCCCATGCCCTCCCCAAGACAAGCCCTCATCAGCGTTTCCGACAAGACCGGCGTAGTCGACCTCGCCCGAACACTCGCTCGCCTCGAATATCGAATCCTGTCCACCGGCGGCACGGCGAAGCTGCTCGGTGAAGCCGGCGTCGCCGTGACCGAGGTGGCCGACTACACCGGCTTCCCCGAGATGCTCGACGGTCGCGTGAAGACCCTGCATCCGCGGGTGCACGCCGGCATCCTCGCCCGACGCGATCTCCCGGCCCACGAAGCCGCCATGCAGCGCGAGGGCATCGACTTCATCGATCTCGTGGTGGTGAATCTCTACCCCTTCCAGCAGACCATCGCACGCGCCGACTGCACGTTCGACGAAGCCGTCGAGAACATCGACATCGGCGGCCCCACGATGGTCCGCGCGGCCGCAAAGAATCACGCACACGTGGCCATCGTCACCGACCCGGCCGACTACGGCTGCATCATCGAAGAGCTGGCCGCCTCGAACGGAAGCCTGAGCGCCGCCACCCGGCTCGCCCTCGCGAAGAAGGCCTTCTCGCACACGGCCCAGTACGACGGTGCGATCAGCAACTACCTCACATCGCTCGACGACGACCGCGTCCCGCAACCGTTCCCGGCGCGGCTCAACGTCTCGGTCGAAAAGGCGCAGGACCTCCGCTACGGCGAGAACCCGCACCAGGCGGCTGCCTTCTACCGCGATCTCGCGCCGGCCACCGGGACGCTCGCGAGCTACACGCAGGTCCAGGGCAAGGAGCTTTCGTACAACAACATCGCGGACGCCGACGCCGCATGGGAATGCGTGCGCACGTTCGAAGCGCCCGCCTGCGTGATCGTGAAGCACGCGAACCCCTGCGGTGTCGCACAGGCCGCGACGCTGACCGACGCCTACGCGCGCGCCTACGCCACCGATCCGACGTCGGCGTTCGGCGGCATCCTCGCCTTCAACGGTGAACTGGACGGCGCGACCGCCGCCGAGGTCGTGAAGGATCGCCGCTTCGTGGAAGTCGTGATCGCCACCGGCTACACCGCCGAGGCGCTCGCCGCCTTCGCGCCGAAGACGAACGTGCGCCTTCTGACCGTGCCCGCGGGCACGGGTCGGAACGACTTCGACATGAAGCGCGTGGGCGGCGGCGTGCTGGTCCAGACACCCGACTCGCGCAACGTCGCGCCGGCCGAACTGCGGGTGGTGACAAAGCAGGCTCCGACTGCCGCACAGCTCACCGACCTCCTCTTCGCCTGGCGGGTGGCCAAGTACGTGAAGTCGAACGCGATCGTGTTCTGTGCGGATGGCCGGACACTCGGCGTCGGCGCCGGCCAGATGAGCCGGGTGGACTCCGCCCGCATTGCGTCGATCAAGGCCCAGAATGCGGGGCTCACCATGGCCGGTTCGGTGGTGGCCTCCGATGCGTTCTTCCCGTTCCGCGACGGTCTCGACGTCGTCGTCGACGCGGGTGCGGTGGCCGTCATCCAACCGGGCGGCAGCATGCGCGACGACGAGGTCATCGCCGCTGCGGACGAGCGCGGCATCGCGATGGTACTCACCGGTGTGCGGCACTTCCGTCACTGATCCAGAACCCAGACATCCACCGGCACAGCGCATGAACCTTCTCGTCATCGGATCCGGCGGCCGCGAACACGCCATGGCGTGGCGTCTCGCACGGTCCCCCAAGGTGTCACGCGTCTACGTCGCCCCAGGCAACGCCGGAACTGCCCGCGAGGACGGTCTCTACAACTTGCCCGTCACCGCCATCGACGAGCTGGTTGCGTTCGCCAAGCGCGAGAACATCGGTCTGACGGTCGTGGGCCCCGAAGCACCGCTCGCGGCCGGCGTGGTGGATGCCTTCCGGGCGGCGGGGCTGAAGATCTTCGGTCCGACGCAGCGCGCGGCCCAACTCGAAGCATCGAAGGATTTCGCGAAGTCGTTCATGGTGAGGCACCGCATCCCCACCGCCGGCCATGGCACGTTCACCGATGCCGCCCAGGCGCACGCCTACGTCGATGCGAACGGCGCCCCCATCGTGATCAAGGCCGACGGACTCGCCGCCGGCAAGGGCGTCGTGGTCGCGATGGACATCGCCGAGGCGCACGCTGCCATCGACATGATGCTTCTCGACAACCGCATGGGATCCGCCGGGGCGCGGGTGGTGATCGAAGAGTTCCTTCCCGGCGAGGAAGCAAGCTTCATCGTGATGGTCGATGGCCGCCACGTGCTGCCGCTCGCATCGAGCCAGGATCACAAGCGGCTGCAGGACGGCGACACGGGCCCGAACACGGGCGGCATGGGCGCGTACTCGCCGGCCCCCGTCGTGACGCCCGAGGTGCACGCCCGCGCCATGCGCGAGGTCATCATGCCCGTCGTGGAAGGCATGGAGGCCGAGGGCGCACCGTTCACCGGGTTCCTGTACGCGGGCCTGATGATTTCGCCCAACGGCGCGATCAAGGTGCTCGAGTTCAACTGCCGCATGGGCGATCCGGAAACGCAGCCGATCCTCCTGCGGCTCAAGACCGACTTCCTGACCCTGCTCGAGCACGCGGTGAACGGGACCCTCGATCGCGCCGAAGCCGAGTGGGACCGTCGTGTGGCCCTCGGCGTGGTGATGGCGTCCAGCGGCTATCCGGACAATCCCCGGAAGGGCGACGTGATCACCGGGCTGCCCCAGGGAGAAGGCGAGGATGACTACCACGTCTTCCACGCCGGCACGACGCTGGCGGACGGCAAGGTGGTGACCGCCGGCGGCCGTGTGCTCTGTGTCACGGCGCTCGGCGACACGGTCCGGGTCGCGCAGCGTCGCGCCTACGAGGTCGCAGACCGCATTCAATTCGACGGTTGCCAGATGCGGCGGGACATCGGCTTCCGTGCCATCGGTGCCCGCAGGAGCCTGCTATGAACGAGTCCCGTCCGATCCCGGACATCGAAGCCGTCCGCACCTTTCTTCTCGACCTCCAGGGACGCATCGTCGGCGGTCTCGAGGCGGAGGAAGGTCAGCCGTTCAAGCGCGACGCGTGGACGCGCGAGGCCGGCGGTGGCGGGCTCTCCTGCCTGATCGAGAACGGCAATTTCTTCGAGCGGGCGGGCGTCCTCTTTTCGCACGTGACCGGCGACCACCTGCCGCCATCGGCCTCCGCGAACCGCCCCGAACTCGCCGGGCGGCGCTTCGAGGCGATGGGAGTTTCGATGGTGCTGCACCCGCGCAACCCGTACGTGCCGACCGTGCACCTGAACGTGCGCATGTTCGCAGCGCTGGACGCGGGGAAGCCCGCCATCTGGTGGTTCGGTGGCGGCATGGATCTCACGCCGTACTACGGGTTCGAGGAGGACGCCCGGCATTTTCACGAAACCTGCCGCGATGCCCTCGCACCGTTCGGCGCGGACCGGTACGCGGAGTACAAGCGCTGGTGCGACCGCTACTTCTATCTGAAGCATCGTGGCGAGCCGCGAGGCATCGGTGGCATCTTCTTCGACGATCTCTCGGCACCGGACTTCTCCACCAGTTTCGCGCTGACGCGCAGCGTCGGCGACGCCTTCCTGACGGCGTACATCCCGATCGTCCGGCGCCGTCGCGATCTCGCCTATGGCGAACGAGAGCGCGACTTCCAGGCCTACCGGCGCGGACGCTACGTGGAGTTCAACCTCGTCTTCGATCGCGGCACGCTCTTCGGCCTGCAGTCCGGGGGGCGGACCGAATCCATCCTGCTGTCGATGCCTCCGATCGTGCGCTGGCGCTACGACTGGAAGCCGGACGCCGGCACACCGGAAGCGGCGCTGTACACCGACTTCCTCACTGGTCGGGACTGGGTGCCACTGCCCGGCTGATCGAGGCGCCGCTCCGCCCTCGCGCGGAACGTGGTCCGGGACTTCAGTTCCGATCGGGTCGGTCGTTACAACGCCCATCGAAACTGGTCTGCCCTCTCTTCTGGGGGCCTCGCAGAATGTCGCAGCTATCGCCCGCGGATGCCGATGCCGTGACTCGCATGCAAAAGCGGATCGCAGCCCTCGAACGCCTGCTCATCACCCACGGCATCGCTGTCCCGGATGACCACACCCTGTCGGGAGGGAGTGGCACGCTGGACTTTCCGGAACTCGACTTCTCCGATCGCCCGCAAAAGCAGGTCACGGCCCTCGCCGCGCGATCCGCCCTCGAAGACTTCGAGCACATCGCCAGAACGATCACCGAACTGTGGGGCAAGGATGGCTTCGACGAGTACCTCGCCCGGCTGATCGTGGACGAGCGCGGTACCCGCAAGGGCTTCACGATGGATGCGATGGAGGAACTGCTGCTGCTCGCACGCCTCGCCCGTGCCAGGAAGGCGCTCTACGGGATGGGCTTCGACAGGCCGCCACGGGATGCCTGGAAGGAACTTCCCGAAGCCGAACGCCGCTCAGCGCGGGCCCCCGCTGGCTGACCTTGCGCCACCTTCGCGTGGCGGACGCTACTCGCCCAGGTAGGCCTGGCGGACCTGTGGGCTCGCGAGGAGCGCCGCCGAATCGTCGGCCAGAGTGATTTCGCCAGACTCCATCACGTAGCCCCGCGACGCCACCTCCAGCGCCAGCCGGGCATTCTGTTCGACGAGGAGGATGGTCATCCCCTCCTTCGACACTCCCTGGATCACCTCGAAGATCTTCTGCACCATCAGCGGCGCCAGCCCCATGCTGGGTTCGTCGAGGAGCAGCAATCGAGGCCGACTCATCAGCGCCCGCCCGATCGCCAGCATCTGCTGCTCCCCGCCCGACAGGGTTCCAGCCACCTGGGCGCGGCGTTCCTTCAGACGCGGAAAGAGTCCGAACATCCGCTCGAGGTCGGCGCGGACGCCGGCCCGGTCATCCCGGATGTAGGCCCCCATCGATAGATTTTCTTCGACAGTCAGCCGGGTGAACACCCCGCGCCCCTCCGGTACGAGCGCGACCCCCTGCCTGATGAGCTGGTGGGAGGGTGTTCGCGTGATGGACTTCCCATCGAAGTGCACGCTCCCGCCCGACGGGACGAGCATCCCGGCGAGCGCCTTCAGCGTGGTGGTCTTCCCAGCGCCGTTCGCACCGATGAGCGCCACGAGTTCGCCCTGTGCGACCTCGAAGCCGATGCCGCGCACGGCGGCGATTCCGCCGTAGCCGACCTTGAGGTCCCGGACTTCGAGGAGCGCCATTCCGGTGGACCTCAGTGGGCGGCCACGGGAGGCGTCTTCGCCTCCGCCGGCGTGCCGAGATAGGCGGCGATGACGGCTGGATCGCGCTGGACGTCGCGGGGCACGCCCTCGGCGATCTTCTTGCCGTAGTCGAGCACTGCCACGCGATCGCAGAGGCCCATCACGAGCTTCACGTCGTGCTCGATGATGAGGACAGTGGTGCCGTCGCCTCGGACGCGCTCCACCAGTTGGCCGAGCGATTGCCGCTCCGTCGGATTCATCCCGGCGGCCGGTTCGTCGAGCGCGAGCAGCTTCGGTTCGGTGGCGAGGGCGCGCGCGATCTCCAGGCGCCGCTGGTCGCCGTACGAAAGATTGCGCGCCACCGTGTTGGAGTGCCGCTCGATGCCGACGTAGCGAAGCAGCTCGTGGGCGCGTTCGGCGATCTCGTGCTCTTCGCGACGCTCGGCGCGGGTGCGGAGAATCGCGCCGAACACACCCGACTTCGTGCGCACGTGGCGCCCCACCATCACGTTCTCCAGCGCCGTCATGTTCGCGAACAGCCGGATGTTCTGGAAGGTGCGCGAGATGCCGCGGGCCGCCACGCCCGACGGTTTCAGTCCGGAGAGATCCTCCCCATCCAGCACGAAGCCACCGCGGCTCGGCACGTAGAGACCCGTGAGCACGTTGAAGAGCGTCGTCTTGCCGGCACCGTTGGGGCCGATGAGTCCGTAGATCTCGCCGCGGCGGATCGTCAGCGACACATCGGAGAGCGCGGTGAGCCCGCCGAAGCGCTTCTCGACGTTGCGGGCCTCCACGAGCAGCGGTCGTTCGCTCATGTCAGCGCTTCGCCGGTGCGAGTTCACGACGCCGCGTCCGCGACGGCCAGAGGCCCGCGGGGCGGTAGAGCATCATCAGCACGAGCGCCAAGCCGAACAGCAGCATCCGGATGACTTCGGGATCGACGAGCGTACGACCGAAGATGGCCTTCTGCATCGGCTCCACGGTGTAGCGCAGCAACTCGGGCACGAACGAGAGCAGCACGGCACCCAGCACCACGCCCCAGATGTTGCCCATGCCGCCCAGCACGACCATCGCGAGCACCATGATCGACTCGACGAGCACGAAGCTCTCCGGGCTGATGAAGCTCTGCATCGCCGCGAACATCCCACCGGCGATGCCACCGAAACTGGCGCCCATCGCGAATGCAAGCAGCTTCACGTTCCGCGTGTTGATTCCCATCGCCTGCGCGGCCGTCTCGTCCTCGCGGATCGCGACCCACGCGCGGCCGATGCGCGAATCCTGCAGCCGCACATTCACCACCATCACGACGATGAGCACCACCAGCAGGAGGTAGTAGTACTTGATCGGGCCGCTCACCATGAGTCCGAACCAGCGCTCGGGCTTGCTGAAATCGAAGCCGGCGATGCGGAACGGATCGATGAGGGTGATGCCCTGAGGTCCGTTGGTGATGTTGATGGGCTGCGCCAGATTGTTGAGGAGGATGCGGATGATCTCCCCGAATCCGAGCGTGACGATGGCGAGATAGTCCCCGCGCAACTTGAGAGTCGGCGCCCCGAGCAGGACGCCGAAGAGACACGCCAGCGCCGCCCCGATGGGCAGGATCACCCAGAAGGGCAGGTGCAATCCGAAGTGGGGCGAGGCGAGAAGCGCGTAGCAGTAGGCGCCGACGCCGTAGAACGCGATGTAGCCGAGATCGAGCAGCCCCGCGAAACCCACGACGATGTTGAGTCCGAGGGCGAGCAGCGCGAAGAGGATCGCCAGATTGGTGATCCGGACCCACGCGGTGCCGGCCTGCGCGAGGGCGAAGGGCAGCACCAGGAGCGCGAGCCCGACGAGCAGAATGGCTGCACGCGCCGCGACCGGCGAATCCTTGCCGCCTTGGAAGAGACGCATCATGCGCGGTCGCTCACACGTTCGCCGAGCAGACCGGACGGCCGGAAGACGAGCACCGCGATCAGGACGAGGAACGCGAAGACGTCCTGGTAGTTGCTGCCGAAGAGCACGAAGTTGCCACCGTCTGCACAGCGCTCGGTCATCAGACCGGCGATCCACGGAGCCTGGCAGAGATCGGTGAATTCGCCAATGTAGCCCGCACCCATGGCCTCGACAACGCCGAGCAGCACGCCACCCAGCATCGCGCCGGCGAGATTTCCGATGCCGCCCAGCACGGCGGCCGAAAATGCCTTCAACCCGAGCATCGCGCCCATCGTGTAGTGCGCGATACCGTAGTACGTGCCGATCATCACGCCCGCGATGGCGGCCAGTGCTGCGCCGATCACGAAGGTCGAAGAGATCACGCGGTCGATGTTCACGCCCATCAGACCCGCCACCTGGACGTTCTCGGAGGTCGCCCGCATCGCGATGCCGAGGCGGGTGCGGTACACGAGGAAGGTGAGCCCGGCCATCACGACGACGGACCCGCCGATGATCGCGATCTGCACGGCGCTGATGTGAGCACCGGCGATCTCGAACACCGGATTGGGCATGATCTGCGGAAACGACAGCGGGTTGCGGCTGAACACGAGCAGCGCAACGTGCTGGAGGATGATCGAGATGCCGATGGCGGTGATCAGCGGCGCGAGGCGCGGTGCCTTGCGCAGCGGGCGATACGCGATGCGCTCCATCCCGTAGCCGATCGCCATGCACGCCGGCACCGCACACGCGATGCCGGCGAGAACGATCACGACTGGCGGCAGGCCGATCTGGGCCCCCGTCAGCGCACTGATCACCGTCAGCGCCACCATCGCCCCGACCATCACTACCTCGCCGTGCGCGAAGTTGATGAGCTGGATGATGCCGTAGACCATCGTGTAGCCGAGGGCCACGATGGCATACACGCTACCGAGCGTCAGGCCGTTGATGAGTTGCTGGAGGAAGATGTCCAAGGATGTCTGCGCCGTGGGGGGCAATGATGGGCCGCACCAAACGAAAAAAGCACCCGCAGGTGCCTTTTCCCGGTGAGGCAGCCTGGTGGTTTCGGCCCTGTCGCCCGCTCGCCCTTACTTGCTCTCTTCCTTCGGTTCTGCGGGTGCAGGATCGGCCGCGCCTTTCGTGAACTCCTCGAACGGAATCGACTGGCCGGCCTTGATGATGGCCAGTGGCACGATCGTTCCGGCCTTCATCGTGAAGATCGTCATCTCGGCATCCTTCCGATCGCCCTTGGCGTCGAATTCGATCCTGCCGCTCGAACCCACCATGCTGATCTTGGCGAGTTCGGGAAGATACTTCGCCGGGTCGACCGAATCGGCGTTCTGCATCGCGGTGATCAAGAGGTTCGTCGCGTCGTACGTGAAAGGCGCGTAGATCAACGGATCGGAATTGAACTTCGCCTTGTACGCCTCGAGGAAATCCTTGCTGGCTGCAGCCACCGGGATCCCGGCCTGCGAGCAGATCAGCCCTTCGGAGGCCTCGCCGGCAAGTTCCTTCATCTTCTCGGTGCAGGCACCGTCGCCGAATGCAAAGACTGCCTGCAGCCCGAGTTCGCGGCCCTGCTTCATCAGCGGGCCGGCGCCGGAATCCATACCGCCGTAGAAGATCGCGTCGGGCTTCTTGCCACGGAGCTTGGTGAGGATGGCCTTCCAGTCCGTCTGCATGCTGTTGCCCTTCTCGCGCGGAAGCACGGTCACGCCCGCCGCCTTCAGCGCCTTCTCCACTTCGTTGGCGAGACCTTCGCCATACGAGGTCGCATCGTCGATCACCGCTGCCGTCTTCGGCTTGTACTCGCTGAAGAGGTAGCTCGCGATCGCCGGACCCTGCTGGTCGTCACGGCCCACCGTGCGGAAAGTGATCGCGAAACCCTGTTCGGTGAACTTGGGGTTGGTGGCAGACCCGCTGATCATGGGGATGCCAGCGGTGTTGTAGACGGCGGAAGCAGGGATCGTGACGCCGGAGTTCAGATGCCCCACCACGCCGGCCACCTTCGCATCGACGAACTTCTGGGCGACGATCGGACCCTTGTTCTCCTTCCCTTCGTCGTCCTCGCTCAGCATCTCGAACGTGACCTTCTGGCCGCCGATGGTCAGGCCCTTTGCGTTCGCTTCGTCGACTGCCAGGCGCACGCCGTTCTCGTTGTCCTTGCCAAGGTGCGCGATGCCGCCGGTGAGAGGCGCTGCGTGACCGATCTTCACGGTGATCCCGGTGGCTCCGGCAGAACCGGAAGGCTCCCCAGACTTGGACGCCTCTTCGTTGCCGCACGCAGCGAGCAGGAACACGGTCGCTGTAGTGGCAATGAGACGCTTGGCATGGGGCACGTTGCACAGGGACATGACGTCTCCTCGATGATCGGGACTGGCTGCGCGGGCAGCCGCTGCAAAGCGCGCGGATTATTGACTCCGCCTGCGGACCCGTCAATTCAAGCACCTTCGCGGTGCTTCGGCACGCGGAAAAGAAAAAGCCGGCCTTGCGGCCGGCTTTTTTGCGGGGAGCTCACCCGCTTGTGATGCTTACTTCAGGGCGAGCATCCACTCCACCACCACCTTCAGATCTTCGTCCTTCATGTTCGGGTGGGGCGTCATCGGGATTGCACCCCAGACGCCGGAACCACCAGTCTTGATCTTCTTCACCAGCTTGTCGACGGCACCTGCGTCACCGGCGTACTTCTTGGCCACGTCCTTGTAGGAGGGGCCGACCAGCTTGGTGGCCTCGGCGTGACAGGCCATGCAATCGCTGCCTTTCATCACTGCCGCAGCCTTGGCGGCATCGACGGCATGAGCGGAACCGGCGAAAGCCAGAGCGGCGGCGACGGCAGCGAATCGAACGGTGTTCATTGTGCTTCTCCTTCGGAGTCGATCGATGAAAACTGGCGAATTCTAGGAGGTTTGCGGGGCCGTGGAAACGTCCGGGCTCGCATTCTCTTCCCCGAGTGCCAGGAGCAACTGCTCGCTCGTGGCCATCGGTGGTAGGCAGGTAACGGCACGACAGAGCCACGCGTTGACCCGGTCGTCGACAGGTTTGTCGAGGATGCCCTCGCCGGTCACTGATGCCTCGCCCAGCGGGATCACCACGACCCCCGGTCGATAGCGCGTACCGAGCGCAGCGGTCCAGGTAGGGAGTTCCATCGCGGGGCCGCGGAGGACGACCATCGCCGGCGGCGCGATCCAATCCTCCAGCGCCATGGCCAGACTGGCGTGCCCGGCCGGCGTGCGCGTCATCGCAGGGGCGAAGGCTCGGAGGGTGCGTTCGGCCGCCGCCAAGTAGCGCTCATTGCCGATCAGATGGCCAAGGCGGAGCAAAGCGCGGGCTGCCACGCCGTTGCCGGCGGGTGTAGCCTCGTCGTGGCCGGTCTTCGTCCGCAGGATGAGTGTTTCGTGATCGTGCGACGTGAACCAGAAGCCGCCCCCAGCCGGATCTTCGAACCGCGCGAGCAGGGTGTCCGCGATGTCCTTCGCGAACTGGAGCTCGGCTGGTTCGAAGTCCGACTGCAGCAGTTCGAGGAGCGCCGACAACAGGAAGGCGTGATCATCCAGGTAGGCATTCAGGTGGGACTTGCCGTTCTTGTGGGTGGCCAGCAGGCGCCCGTCCACCCAGAGCGACTGCCGCACGAACGCGAGGGCCCGCCGGGCCGAGGCGATCCACGCAGGCCGGCCGAGGACCCGCCCAGCATGGGCCATCCCCTCGATCATCAGAGCGTTCCAACTGGTCAGGATCTTGTCGTCGCGGTCCGGCCGGACCCGTGCAGACCGGACCGCGAGGAGCCGCGCCTTTGCCGCATCGACGACCGCCTCGCAGTGCCTCTCCGGGTACCCCGTCTCGGCGGCGACCTCGGTCCAGGAGCGCGCGACGCGGAGATGCCAATGGCTCCCTTCGAAGTTGGGCGGCCGGTCGAGCCCGAAGCGCATTGCCACGATCCGGAATGCGTCGGCATCGAGCGTGTTCCGGATCTCGTCGACGTGCCAGACGTAGAAGCGGCCCTCGTGCCCCTCGGAGTCCGCATCGAGGCTGGATGCATAGCCGCCTTCCGGCGTCTGCATCTCGCGCATGACCCAGCCGGCGGTCTCCTCGCAGACGCGGGCGCAGGCCGGATCCCGCTCCAGGAGCCACACGTCGGCATAGAGCCGCAGAAGCGGGGCGTTGTCGTAGAGCATCTTCTCGAAGTGCGGGATCGTCCATTCGCCGTCCGTGCTGTAGCGACAGAATCCCCCGGCAAGGTGATCGAAGATGCCGCCTTCGGCCATGCCGGCGAAGGTGCGTCGGACCGCTGCGCCTGCGACCTCGTCCCCTGCTGCAGCCCGATGCAGCAGGAACTCGAACTCGCTCGGATGCGGAAACTTCGGGGCCCCTCCCAGTCCGCCGTGCACCTCATCGACCAGGGCGACGAGTGCGTCCCGCACCGACTGGATCACGGCCGGACCGGGCATTGCACCGTCGGGATCCGGGCTGGGGACGGTCTGCGCGAGCAGTCTCGTGAGCTCATCGTTCTGCCGGTCGATGTCCTCGCGCTGCTCGGACCACGCGCGGGCAACCCGCGCCAGCAGAGCTGCGAATCCCGGGAGGTGATAGCGGGCCTCTCTCGGAAAGTAGGTGCCGCCGTAGAACGGGCGCCCGAGGGGATCCAGGAACATGGTCAGCGGCCATCCCCCCGATCGTCGCGTGAGCAGCTGGTGCGCCATCTGGTAGATGTGGTCGATGTCCGGGCGCTCCTCTCGGTCCACCTTCACGTTCACGAAACACCTGTTCATGAGGGCTGCGACCTCGGGATCCTCGAATGACTCGTGGGCCATGACGTGGCACCAGTGGCATGCCGAGTACCCCACGGACAGCAGGATCGGACGATTCTCCCGGCGCGCCATAGCGAGCGCCTGCTCACCCCACGGATACCAATCGACGGGGTTGTCGGCATGTTGGAGAAGGTAGGGACTGGTTTCGAGTGCCAGGCGATTCGGCATGGGAACGACTCGCTGTGAAACTTGCGACGCGCCACGGCGCCGAAGGGTGAACCAGTGACGTCGACGTGGCAGCCAGATGCACGCCGATGCCGTCGCCCCGGCCAACCGAGCGTAACATCCCCGGTTCCGGGCCCGTGCCAGAGGTCGGTCGACGCTTTTTCGACGGTCAACCAACAGGCATCCATCTCCATCGGACAGACCCCATGAAGCAACTTTTCACCGCATTGTTCCTTGCGGCACTGCTCGCCGCAGGCGCGCAGGCCGACGAGATCACCTGGCTCGGAGCCAACGGCGAGCCCGCAGGCGACACCGATTCCAGGAAGAGCGCCAACGGCTTCGGTGGCTGGGTGGCTGCCACCTCCGACGCCGACTGGCTCGAGCGCTGGCAACGCCCGGCGACCGGCGCACCCACCCTGACCGAGAGCAAATCGGTACGCCGCGGCGAGAAGCTGACGATCCTCATCTTCGTGCTGAACCCGGCGCCCGATGCCCAGAACCAGGCCAACGTGCGCTGCGACCTCCGGGTGACCCGGCCGGACGGCAGCCACCCCGTGGATGCCTCGGATGTCACCTGCCTCCAGGGAGAATTGAAGGGCCCGCCCGGCGGGATCCGGATCGCGGGCCCGATCATCAACTTCGTCGGCGAACCCAACGACCTGGTCGGCTCCTGGACGGTCGATGTGTCCCTGAAGGACGCTGTGCGCAACACCACGCTCGCCCTGAAGACCTCGTTCGAACTGAAGGAGTAAATGGCAGGGCGGCCAGCGCCGTCAGAGCCCGAGTTCGCTCCAGAGTCCGTCGATCCGCCGCTTCACCGCCGCATCCATCTCGATCGGCGTGCCCCATTCGCGGTTCGTCTCGCCCGGCCACTTGTTGGTCGCATCGATCCCCATCTTCGACCCCAGGCCTGAAACCGGACTCGCGAAGTCGAGATAGTCGATGGGCGTGTTGTCCACCAGGAGCGTGTCCCGGGCAGGATCCACGCGGGTGGTCAGCGCCCAGATCACTTCCTTCCAGTCGCGCACGTTCACGTCGTCGTCGGTCACCACGATGAACTTCGTGTACATGAACTGCCGCAGGAACGACCAGACCCCGAACATCACCCGCTTCGCGTGCCCGGGGTACTGCTTGCGCATCGAGACCACCGCCATCCGATAGGAGCAACCCTCCGGCGGCAGGTAGAAATCCGTGATCTCCGGAAACTGCTTCACCAGCAGCGGCACGAACACCTCGTTCAAGGCGACGCCCAGGATGGCAGGCTCGTCCGGTGGCTTCCCAGTGTAGGTGGAGTGATAGATCGCGTTGCGTCGCTCAGTGATGCGGTCGATGGTCAGCACGGGGAAGCGGTCCTGCTCGTTGTAGTACCCCGTGTGATCGCCGAACGGCCCCTCCAGCGCGGTCTCGCCGGGTGCAATGTGGCCCTCCAGAACGATCTCGGCAGAAGCGGGCACTTGCAGATCACTTCCCAGGCACTTCACGAGTTCGGTCTTGGCACCGCGCAGCAGCCCGGCGAACTGGTACTCCGAGAGCGTGTCCGGCACCGGGGTCACGGCACCCAGGATCGTCGCCGGATCCGCCCCGAGCGCCACCGCCACCGGGAAGGGTTCGCCGGGATTCGCCTGGACGTGATCCCGGTAGTCGAGCGCCCCGCCCCGATGGGCCAGCCAGCGCATGATCACCTTGTTGCGGCCGATCACCTGCTGCCGGTAGATGCCCAGGTTCTGGCGCTGCTTGCGCGGTCCGCGCGTGACCGTGAGGCCCCACGTGATCAGCGGGCCGGCGTCGCCCGGCCAGCAGGTCTGCACCGGGATCCGCGCGAGGTCGACGTCCGCGCCCTCGCGCACGATCTCCTGGCAGGGCGCCGACGAGACCACCTTCGGGGCCATGTTCAGCACCTGCTTCAGAACCGGCAGCTTGTCCCAGGCGTCCTTCAGGCCCTTCGGCGGCTCGGGTTCCTTCAGGTAGGCGAGCAGCTTCCCGACCTCGCGCAGCGCCTCCACGGAATCCTCGCCCATGCCCAGAGCTACCCGACGGGGCGTGCCAAACAGGTTAGCAAGCACTGGCATCGCATGCCCCTTCGGATTCTCGAAGAGGATCGCGGGACCACCAGCGCGGAGGACCCGGTCGCAGATCTCGGTCATCTCCAGATGGGGGGAAACCTCCGTGCGGATGCGCTTCAGTTCACCCAGACGCTCGAGTTGGGCGATGAAGTCGCGGAGATCGTGGTATCGCATCGGGAAGTCCTCAGGGAAGTACGCCGGCCTGGCGGCACCGTCTCGCGGCCCGCATGTCGCACCGCTGACCGGCTGGAACAGGGGGGCATTCGTCGAGCCTTGGGCGGAGACCTCCGCTCCCGGCCGCGACGCGCATCAGCAACTGCCGCGCGATGGACGCCGCTCAGAGAACAGGGTTCAGTCCGCCGTCCATCGGGATCACGGCACCCGTGACGTACGCGGCCCGCTCGGAGGCCAGGAAAAGGGCGACCTGGGCGATGTCGTCGTCCGTGGCATAGCGACCCAGCGGGACCCTGGCCTCACCCATCCGCAGGAGTTCATCCTCCGGCACGCCCCGGGCCCCGGACTCGAGGCGCAACGCTTCGGACAGCCGTTCCCCGCGCACGGCCCCGGGATTCAGGGCGTTGATCCGCACCCGCTTCGGCCCGTAGACGCTCGCAAGGCCCACGGTCGCCAGCATGAGCGCGGAGTTCGCTGCGCCGCCCGGAAGGTGCATCGGTCCGGCCACCTTGCCGCCCATGCCGATCACGTTCACCACCGCCCCGCCACCGCGCTTCACGATCGCCGGCAGCAGGGCATCCATGGCGTGGATGTAGGTGAAGTACTTGGCTTCCATCGCCGCATGCCACGCCGACGCGTCGAGTTCGTCGGGCAGATAGCGCTTCGCTGCGCCGGCCGAGTTCACGAGGATCTCGGTCGCGCCCAGCGTCTCGTAGACCTCCTCGGCCATGCGCTTCGCCTCGTCGGGGCGGGTCAGGTCGGCCACGATCGCGGCCGGGGGATAGTCGCCGGCGGAGTGCAGACGGGCCGCAGCGTGCTCCAGTCGCCCCGCGTCGCGCGACACGATGGCCACCCGCGCGCCCTCCTGCAGGAACGCCGCCGCACAGGCGAACCCGATCCCGCGGCTCGCGCCCGTCACCACCACCACCTTGCCCGTCAGACCCAGTTCCAAGCATCGCTCCCGAAGATGAGGGCGTCGGCGGCGAGCCCCGCGAACACGGTGCCGCCCACGCGGTTGTTGTGCAGGAAGGCGCGGAAACAGGCCGCGGGATCCCGGCTGCGGATGCTCCAGACCTGCCGGGCCAGCATGACGCCCGCCACCGCGAGCCCGGCGAACCACGCCGGCCCGAGCCCGATGTGCACGCCGCAACCCGCGAGGATCAGCAGGAACACCCCGTGACAGATCCCCACGGCCGCCACATCGAAGCGCCCGAAGAGCAGCGCCGACGTCCGGATGCCGATGCGGACATCGTCCGCGCGGTCGACCATCGCGTACTCCGTGTCGTAGCCGATGGTCCAGAAGACGTTAGCGAGCAGCAGCACCCACGCGATCGGCGGCACCGCCCCCGTGAGCGCCGCGAACGCCATGGGGATCCCGAAGCCGAACGCGATGCCCAGGTACGCCTGCGGGATCGCGAAGAAGCGCTTGAAGAAGGGGTACGACGCCGCCAGGGCCAGCGCCGGGAACGACAGGGCGATCGTCAGCCCGTTGAGCGGCATGATGAGCAGGAACGCGACGAGCGACAGGCCCCCGGCGATGGCGAGCGCCTCCTTCGTCGAGATCGCACGTGCCGCCAGCGGACGATGCTTCGTACGCGCCACGTGCGGATCGAAATCCCGGTCGGCGTAATCGTTCATCGCACAGCCGGCCGATCGCATCAGCAGCGTTCCGGCCATGAAGATGAGCACGACCTTCCAGTCGGGCCGTCCGGCGCCGGCGATCCAGAGCGCCCACAGCGTCGGCCACGCCAGCAGCAACGTTCCGATGGGCTTGTCGAGCCGCGTCAGGCGGAAGTACAGCCCGAGCCGTTGCCGGAACGACACGCCTCCACCACCCGGCGAGGGCGAAACGTGCGTGCTCACCGCGCCCTCGCGATCGCGGTGAGGATGCCCTGCATGATCGCCACCGGCGTGGGCGGACAGCCCGGCACGGCGACGTCCACGGGGATCACGTTCGACACCCGGCCGCAGCTCGCATAGCTCTCCCCGAAAATGCCGCCGGTGCAGCCGCAATCCCCGATCGCGACGACGAGCTTCGGCGCGGGCATCGCGTCGTACGTGCGCTTCAGCGCTTCCTCCATGTGCCGCGACACCGGCCCCGTGACGAGCAGCAGATCCGCGTGGCGGGGGCTCGCCGCGAAGCGGATCCCGAGCCCCTCGAGGTTGTGATACGGATTGTTCGCCGCGTGGATCTCCAACTCGCAGCCGTTGCACGAACCCGCATCGACATGGCGGATGACGAGCGCGCCGTCGAAGGCCGCCAGCACCTCCCGTTGCAGGCGTTCCGTCGTCGCGCGCAGGGATTCGTCGGCCTCGGGATAGGCCTCGGTCACGATGCCCGTCCGGGCGATCTGTCGAAGGATGTGCTGCACGGCTCAGGGGCTCGTTCGGGTCCGGTCGGGGACGAGGGATGCCATCACAGGTCCACCCCGCTGTAACTCAGGTTGAACGACTTGTTGATGAGCGGGAAGTCGGGGACGATGTTCCCGAGGATCGCATGTTCCAGCAAGGGCCAGTTCTGCCACGACGGATCGTGCGGATGGCAGCGCCGTATCCGCTCATCCGCACCGGCCTCCACGAACACCAGCACCTCGCCGCGCCAGCCCTCGACGCGCCCGATGCCGCAGGACCCCTGCCGCGCCGACGGCACCGCGACGCGCGTGGGGCCATCGGGCAGCGTCTCCGCGAGCAGACCAATCAGGCGCAGCGATTCGGTCACCTCGTCGAACCGGACCGCCGCGCGGGCCGCAACATCGCCTTCCGGGCGCGTGGCGCAGCGCACGTCGAGCCCGTCGTAGGGCGGCACGGCACAACCCACACGCAGGTCCACGGCCATCCCGCTCGCCCGCGCCGCGAGCCCCGTCAGGCCGAGCCGCTGCGCCAGGTCGTTCGACACGACACCGCAATCGCGCAGGCGGTCCTGCAGTCCGGCGTGGTCGTCGTAGATGCGACGCAGCCGCGCGACCTCATCCGCCAGATCGTGGACCTGCCGGGCCAGCACCGGCAGATGGGCGTCGTCGAGATCGTCCGTCAGCCCCCCGGGGACGATCCGGTCCATCAGATAGCGATGTCCCCAGAAACGCGCGTTCAGCCGCAGCCAGTCCTCCTTCAGGCGGGAGAATTGCGCGAGCCCGAAGGCGAAGCCGGCGTCGTTGCCGAGCGCGCCGAGATCCCCGAGGTGGCTGGCCACCCGTTCCCGCTCGAGGAGCATCGCGCGAAGCGCCGCCGCGCGCGGGGGAATCGTCGCCCCGGTGAGCTGTTCGACGGCCATCGCGTAGGCCCAAGCGAACGCCACCGTCGAGTCGCCGCTCACGCGTCCGGCCAGCGCCACGCCCTCGTCGAGCGTCATCGACTCGAAGCGCTTCTCGATACCCTTGTGCTTGTAGCCCAGCCGCGCTTCGAGGCGCAGCACGCGCTCCCCCACCACCGAGAACCGGAAATGGCCGGGCTCGATGGTGCCCGCGTGCACCGGACCGACGGGGATCTCGTGGACGCCGTCTCCCGAGACGCTCACGAAGTTGTAGTCGTCGGGCACCGCGGGCCAGACGCTCCGCGCGACCACGTCCCGCCGCAGGGGATGCGCGCCCGCGGGCCACGCGCCGTGCCGCAGCCAGGGGCGACCGTCCGCTGGATCGAGCGGTGCCACGCCCGTCAGGTCGAACGCCGCGCGCTGCATGCGTCCCGCCGCCGGGAAGTGCTCGCCCAGGTCGGGATAATCCGGGGCCTCCGCAGGCAGCGACAATCGCAGACATGCGAGGCCATCCTCGAGGGCGTACGCCGCGCGGATCTCGAAGCCGTCATGCAGGTCGCGCCGGTCGGCCGCCCACAGCGCCACGAGCGTGGCACCCGCCGACCGGAGGCGGCCCGCGGTGACCTGCCACTGGTCGGCCATCACCTCGGCGAAACCGACGGCCGCCGGCCCCGGGGCGGATTCGAACGGGAAGGGAAGATCGGCGAGGCGCATGGGTCAGCCGATGAGCCGGGCCGCCTCGCGGTACCACGTCGCGAGGAAAGGCGGGAGATAGAAACCCAGCAGCAGCGTGAGCCCGAGGTGCACGAACACCGGCAGGATCGCCGGTCGATGCAGCAGGGGCTTCAGGTTCGGCGCCCCGAACACCATCGCCTGCACCCGCCACAGGATGCCGGCGAACGACACGGCGAGGGCGACCAACAGCACCAGTGCCGCCCAGGGCTGCGCGCTCATCGCAGTGGTGAGCAGCAGGAACTCCGCCGCAAACACGCCGAAGGGCGGCATGCCGAGGATCGCGATCCCGCCCAGCATCAGACCCCAGCCCACGGCGGGGCTGGTGTGCACGAGGCCGCGGATCTCGTCGATGACCTGCGTGCCGGCCTTCTGCGTGGCGTGCCCCACGGCGAAGAAGATGGCGGACTTGGTGAGCGAATGCACGGTCATGTGCAACAGCCCTGCGAAGGTCGCCGCTGCGCCCCCGATGCCGAAGGCGAACGTGATGAGCCCCATGTGCTCCACGGACGAATAGCCGAACAGGCGCTTCACGTCGGTCTGTCGCAACGTCATGAATGCCGCGACGACCACCGTCAGCAGCCCGAACCCCATCATGAGGTTGCCTGCCAGAGGCGTTCCCAGCGCGCCGTCCGCGAGGACCTTGCTCCGCGCGATCGCGTAGAGCGCCACGTTGAGCAGCAGGCCCGACAACACCGCAGTGATCGGCGTCGGGCCCTCGGCATGTGCATCCGGCAGCCAGTTGTGCAGTGGGACGAGTCCCGCCTTCGTGCCGTATCCCACCAGCAGGAACACGAACGCGATCGTGACCACCGAGGGTTCCAGCTGGTCCTTGACCCCTTCGAGCTGCGTCCAGAGCAGCGCGGTGCCGCCACCGCCGAGGACGCGCTCCGCCGCCAGGTAGAGCAGGATGGTGCCGAACAGCGCCTGCGCGATCCCGACCCCGCAGAGGATGAAGTACTTCCATGCCGCCCGGACGCTGGCCGGCGTCCGGTAGAGGCTCACGAGCAGCACCGTCGTGAGGGTCGCGGTCTCCATCGCAACCCAGAGGATCCCGATGTTGTTCGTCGTGAGCGCCAGCAGCATCGTGGCGACGAACAGCTGGTACATCGCGTGGTAGAGCCGCAGCGCCGTCGGCCCCACGCGGCCCGCCGCCACCTCGTTGCGCATGTACGGCCGGCTGAACAACGACGTCGTGAAGCCGACCAGGGCGGTGAGCGCCACGAGGAGCACGCTGAAGGCGTCGACGTGGAAGAGATCGCGCATCGCGAGCTGCGGTCCCTCGGCGAGCACGCGGATCGCGAGCACAACCGCCGCGAGCGCCGTGAAGCCGGAGAACGCCGCATTGGCCTCGGGTGCGCGCGCCGATGCGCCGAGGAAGGCGAACGTCACCGCACCCGCGAGCGGCAGGAGCAGCAGGAGCGCGAGTTCCGGCATCAGACGTCCTCCCCCTCGCCCGCCGGACGCGTCTCCAGATGGCGCGTGTCGAGGCTGTCGAAGGTCTCGCGGATACGGAAGAAGAAGATGCCGAAGACGAAGGCCGCCACCAGCACGTCGAGCGCGATGCCCAGTTCCACGATCATCGGCATCCCGTACGTGACGCTCGTCGCGGCGAAGAAGAGCCCGTTCTCCATCGCGAGAAAGCCGATCACCTGCGAGACCGCCTTGCGGCGCGTGATCATCATGAGGAAGGCGAGCAGCACGCTCGCCAGCGCGATGCCGAGGGCGCCGCGGAGGATGGTGCCCGACAGTGCCGAGATGGGCAGCGCGAGGTTGAACGCGACGATCACGAGAACGATGCCGACCAGCATCGTGGTCGGCGTGTTCACGAGCGCCTCGCGGTCCCACTGCAGATCGAGGCGTCGCACGAGTCGCCGCAGCAACGTCGGCAGCACGACGACCTTGAGGACGAGGCTGAGCAGCGCGGAGAGGTACAGATGGGCGTGACCGGTGACCCATGCGGCGACCAGCGTCGCAGCGGTCAGCAGCACACCCTGCAGCGCGAGCAGATCCACGAGCGCCGTCAGCCGCCGCTGCGCAAGCATCGCGAACGAGGTCAGCAGCAGCAGCGCCGCGATCAGATCGACGAGCTGATTGGCGAAGCTCACGCGGTCCCCTCCAGCAGCAGGTGCGTGAGCATGCCCAGCACGGCCATCAGGAACGCCGTGGCCAGGAACTCCGGCGCGCGGAAGATGCGCAGCTTGGCCGAGACCGTCTCGGTGACGGCGAGCGCCGCGCCGCCCACCAGGAGCTTCGCGACGAGCGCCAGCACGGCCGTCGGCAATCCGGCCCAGTGGCCCGCCTCGGCGATGCCCCAAGGCAGGAAGAGCGCGATGCCGATGGTGGCGTAGACGAGCAGCTTCAGCGCGTGCGCCCATTCGATCAGCGCGAGATGGCGTCCGGAATACTCCAGGATCGTCGCCTCGTGGATCATCGTCAGTTCGAGATGCGTGCCGGGGTTGTCGACCGGAATGCGGGCGTTCTCCGCGAGCATCACCATCACGAACGCCACCGCCGCGAAGGCGAGGCTCGGATGCACCGCGACGCGCTGGTGCGCCAGCGTCTCGACGATGGTTGTGAGCGACGTCGAGCGCGCGATGAGCGAGGGCATGAAGAACACCATCAGCAGTGCCGGCTCCGCGAGCGCCGCCACGAGCATCTCGCGCCGCGCGCCGAGCGATCCGAAGGCAGTCCCGGTGTCCATCGCGGCGAGCGCCATGAAGATCCGGGCGAGGGCGAGCAACCCCACGAGCGCGATGACATCCGCGGCTGGCGCGAACGGCAGCGCCGTGGCGAGCATCGGCACGATGCCCGTGGCCAGCACCATGCAGCCGAAGACCACGTACGGCACTGCGCGGAACAGGAACGATGCCTGGTGGGCCAGCACCACTTCCTTGCGGAAGAGCTTGGCGATCACGCGATAGGGCTGCGTGACACCGGGGCCGCGGCGGTTCTGCAGCCACGCGCGGCACTGGTTGACCCAGCCGAGGGCGAGCGGCGCGACGACCACCGCGAACAGGGCTTCGAGCAGCTGCGAGAGGGCGTACTGGGGCAGCATCACTGGAACCGGATCAGCACGAGCAGCGCGAGCAGCGTCGCGAAGCTGTAGACGAGATACCACTGGATGCGGCCGTGCTGCAGTCGCGCGACCCAGCCCGCGATCCGCTCCACGAAGCGAACGAGCGGGAGGTACAGCACGTACCAGAGCTTGTCCTCGGTCCTGGCGCGATAGCGCGGCGCACCGTCGAACGGCGAAGGCATCTCGCGCTCGATCCGGAAGAAGGGCTCGAAGATCTGCTTGATGGGCTGGCCGAACCCCTCCGCCGTGTCCTGCATGCGCGAGGTCTGCGCCGGGAATCCGCAGTCCCAGGGGGGCGCCCGGCGGGTGCGCATGTGATAGCGGACCCGCACGTACAGGAAGACGGCGGAGACCACGCCGAGAATGCCGGCCAGAACGAGCAAGGGGCTGTAGCTCGCGCGTTCGGCGGACACCGGCGTGACGTGGAGCCACTGGCGGCCCACGGCGTCCCCCATCCCGCGGCCGAGCAGACCCGTGGCGACATGATCGATCCCGTTCAGGACCGTCACCGGGAAGAGCCCGGCGAGCACGCAGCACGCCACGAGGAACAGGAGCCCGGCGCGCTGCCAGACGTCGGCATCGTGGGCGTAGCGCAGCGAGGGCTCGCGCGGCTGCCCGAGGAACACGACGCCGTAGAACTTCACCATCACGTAGGCAGCCACGGCCGCCGCCAGCACCAGCGCGGCCGTGGCCACCGGCACGAGCATGCGGAGGTACGGATCGGGCAGCTCCGGCGAAAGGAGGAAGGCCTGCAGCAGCAGCCACTCCGACACGAAGCCGTTCAGCGGCGGCAGCCCGGCGATCGCGAGCGTACCCACGAGCGCCGCCCCCGCCACCCAGGGCATCGGATGGATGAGCCCACCGAGGCGGCCGAGACTGCGCTGCGAGGTCGCGTGCATCACGGCGCCGGTGGCGAGGAACAGCAGGCTCTTGAAGAGGGCGTGATTGAGACAGTGGAAGAGCGCTGCACACAGCGCGAGCGCGGCGAGCGCCGGCATCGCATGGACGCGAAAGACGATGGCGAGGCCGATGGCCGCCAGCACGAGGCCGATGTTCTCGATGGACGAGTAGGCGAGCAGACGCTTCATGTCGGTCTGCACCGCAGCGAACAGCACGCCGTAGAGCATCGTGACGAGGCCCAGGGCCAGCGCGATCACGCCCCACGAGGCGTACTGGATCGGCAGAAGATCGAAGCCGATGCGCAGCAGCCCGTAGATCGCCGTCTTCAGCATCACGCCGCTCATCAGCGCGGAGACCGGCGAGGGCGCTGCCGGGTGCGCCTCCGGGAGCCAGGCATGCAGCGGGAGGAAACCGGCCTTCGCCCCGAAACCGACGAGCGCGAGCAGGAAGGCGGTCGTGGCCCAGAAGGGGGTCCGGTCCGCATTGCGCATCGCCTCGAAGGTGTATCCGCCATCCGGGCCGTGCAGCACGCCGAAGCACAGCAGGATGGCCATCGCGCCGACGTGTGCGACCACGAGATAAAGGAATCCGGCACTCCGGATCTCGGCGAATCGATGGTCCGAGGTGACGAGGAAGTAGGAGACGAGCGCCATCGATTCCCAGGCGACCATGAACATGTACGCGTCATCGGCCAGGAGAACGAACACCATCGCGGCCAGGAAGAAGTGGTAATGCAGGCAGGTGACGCGGTCGTTGGTCGTGCTGCCGGAAATGAAGTAGCCGGTGGAGAAGAGCGAGATCCCGGTGACGGCGAGGCCGAGCAGCACGAGAAAGAAGGCGGAGAGGCTGTCGAGGCGCAGATGGAACGGGAGTCCGGGCAGGCCCAGCGGCAACTGGATCGCCGTCGGGGCATCGCCGAGCGCCCAAGCCGCCGTCACGGCCAGCAGGAGCCCGCCCGCCGCGCCCGCCGCGTAGAGAATGCGTCCGGCCTCGCGGTCCGCGCGCTGGGTGAGACCCAGGATGCCGAGCGCTATCCAGTAGACCGCGATCCCGAGTGCGCAGGGAAGAGGCGAGAAGGAGACGAAGCTCATGGGCGGCCAGGAAGGATACGGAAATCATAGCACCGCGCCTCTCGAAACCGGCTCCTGATGCGGCCCTCCGCGACATCGGGAGCGGCGCGCGGCGGTGGCGGAAACCCCGACGTCATCCTCTCTGCGCTCCGAGCGCCGGGCGACGCGGGCCCCGTGCCCCGTCACACGCGGAGCAGTTCCTCCCGCCCCCCCAGCCAGCGCTCGACGTGCCGGCTTGCCGACGCGGGCGCGTCGCGCAACAGCGTGTCGGCAGCAGTCCGGGCCGCTTCGAGGAGTTCGACGTCCAGCTCCGGATCCGCGAACCGCAGCATCGGTACACCACTCTGCCGACTGCCGAGCAGTTCCCCGGGGCCGCGCAGACGGAGGTCCTCCCGGGCAATGGCGAAACCGTCGGTGTGCTCGTAGATGACCCGCAGGCGGGCGCGGGCCGTCTCCGACAGCGGCTGCTGATAGAGCAGGATGCACGCGGACTCACCGCCCCCGCGGCCCACCCGGCCCCGCAACTGGTGGAGCTGCGCCAGACCCATCCGCTCGGCGTGCTCGATCACCATCAGTGTTGCCGCGGGGACGTCGACACCCACCTCGATCACCGTGGTCGCCACGAGCACGTGGACCTCGCCGCGCTTGAAGGCCCCCATCACGTCGGCCTTCTCGTCGGCCTTGAGACGCCCGTGAACGAGGCCGACCCGGAGATCCGGCAGGGCCTCGGCGAGGTGCGCCTGCGTGTCGATGGCGTTCTGCAGCTCCAGCGGGACGGCGGGCGTGCGGGCGCGGCCACGGGCACCCGGCGCGGGCGTGGCGGTGCCGGGATCCTCGATGAGCGGGCACACCCAGTAGACCTGGTTGTTGCCGGCGCACGTGTCGCGCACGAGGTGCAGCACGTCGTCGCGGCGCGATTCGGACACGAGCTTGGTGACCACCGGCGTGCGCCCCGGCGGCATCTCGTCGATGACCGACACGTCGAGATCGGCGTAGTAGCTCATGGCGAGCGTCCGCGGGATCGGCGTGGCACTCATCATCAACTGGTGCGGGATCTCGTCGCCGTCGGCGCCCTTGTGGCGGAGTGCCAGCCGCTGCCGCACGCCGAAGCGATGCTGCTCGTCCACGATCGCGAGCGCGAGGCGGGCAAAGGTGACCTCCTTCTGGAAGAGCGCATGCGTGCCCACCGCGACCGCCGCGCGCCCCGACTCGACGGCCTCCAGCGCCGCGCGGCGCTCCTTTGCCCCCAACCCGCCAGCGAGCCACGCGACGGTGATGCCCAGCGGTTCGAGCCACTGGCGGAACTTCGCCTGATGCTGCTCGGCGAGGATCTCCGTCGGTGCCATCACGGCGACCTGGTAGCCGGCATCGATGGCCGCGAGCGCCGCGGCGGCCGCGACGATGGTCTTGCCGCTGCCGACATCGCCCTGCAGCAGACGCTGCATCGGATGCGGCCGGGCGAGGTCGGCGCGGATTTCCGCGAGCACCCGGCGCTGGGCACCGGTGAGCGCGAACGGCAGCCCGGCGAACAGGCGATCGGCACGCTCATCGCCACCCGTGATGCGGGGTGCCCGCGCGGTGTCGCGCCGCCGGCGGTGCAGGCGCATCGAGAGCTGCTGCGCGAGAAGCTCGTCGAACTTCATGCGCTGCCACGCGGGATGGCGACGCGCTTCGAGATCCGCCGGGTCCACGTGGGCGGGTGGATCGTGCAGCAGACGCACGGCGTCCTCGAATCCCGGCAGGCGCAGCTTCGCGAGCAGCCCGGCGGGCAAGGTCTCGTCGAGCGCGCAGCGCCCCATCGCAGCGTGCACCGCGAGCCGGAGTGCGTGCTGCGAGAGTCCGGCCGTGGTGGGGTAGACGGGCGTGAGGCGGTCGGGAAGCGGTGTCGAATCGGTCACCGGCCGGATGCGGGGATGCACCATCTCGGGCCCGTCGAAGCCCGGCCGGATCTCGCCGACCAGCCGCACCTGCTGGCCCTCGGCGAGCTGCTTCTGCTGGTTCGGATAGAAGTGGAGCAGCCGCACGAGGAGCTGCCCGGTGCGATCGCGCACCCGCGCCACGAGCTGGCGACGCCCCCGGACGCGGACCTCGGCATCGACGACGACGCCTTCCACCTGCGTGGGCACACCCATTGGCGCGTCCGCCATGGGCAGCACGCGCGTCTCGTCCTCGTAGCGCATCGGCAGATGCAGCACGAGATCGAAGGGGCGTGCGATGCCGAGCGTCGCGAGCTTCGCGGCAACTGCCGGCGCGACGCCGGGAATCGCGGGCGGCGTCTCGCGGGAGCGCGGGGATGGGGCGTCGGGCGGCACGGAGGACGACTCGGTGGACGGCACGGGAGACGTGGGGCGGGCCGGGGGTGGAGAGCGACGGATGGTATGCGCAAAGAGGGCCCCTCTCAACGCGCAGAAAAGGGCCTTGCCCGAGGGATTGCCGCAGCGCATCAACCGGGACGACCCCGTGCTACGATCCGCGCCTGCTTTTCAGGAGCGACGCGACCGGACGGTGCCGATCGGGCCGACGTTCCTGAAGAGGGAGCGTGAGCCAGCCTCTGCGATGATCCCGACGGAAACCCCCTCAGCATCCCGTGCCGCCCCGGTCCCGGGGGCCGCGCGTACCGCGATCCCGGGAACCGGTCACACGGCTGCCCCCGAGCCCCGCGCGACTGCCACCACCCACCCTGACCTGCCGTCAGCGCGATGACAGACACACCCGAAGCCTCCCCTCCCGAGCCCGCGTCGCCGCCACCGGCCGACAACGGCGAGCCCCCGCGCGGCCACGAGCACACCGGGCTCTACACCCTCGCCCTGGGAGCCGTCGGGGTCGTGTTCGGCGACATCGGCACGAGCCCGCTCTATGCGATGAAAGAGGCCTTCAGCGGCCATCATGCCGTGGGGCTCACGCACGACAACGTGCTCGGCGTCCTGTCGCTGGTGTTCTGGTCGCTCGTGATCATCGTCACGCTGAAGTACGTCACCTTCGTGATGCGTGCCGACAACCGGGGCGAGGGCGGGATCATGGCCCTCATGGCGCTGGTGGTCGGCACCACGCAGCGCGGTTCGCGCAGCCGCTGGTGGATCACCGCCATGGGCATGTTCGGCGCTGCGCTCTTCTACGGCGACAGCATGATCACGCCCGCGATCTCGGTGCTCTCCGCGGTGGAGGGGCTCAACGTGGTCACGCCCGTGTTCGAGCCCTACATCATTCCCATCACGCTGGTCGTGATCGCGGGGCTCTTCATCGTCCAGTCGAAGGGCACCGGCACCGTCGGCGCGCTGTTCGGGCCGATCACGGCCGTGTGGTTCCTCGTGCTCGCGACGCTGGGCGTGATCCAGATCTTGGCGAACCCCCACGTGCTGCTCGCCTTCAACCCCGCCTACGCGGTCGGGTTCTTCGTGGACAACCGGATGCCGGGGTTCCTGACGCTCGGCACGGTCATCCTCGCCGTCACGGGCGCGGAAGCGCTCTACGCCGACATGGGCCACTTCGGCAAGAAACCGATCCGGCTCGCCTGGCTGGTGTTCGTGCTGCCCGCCCTCGTGCTCAACTACTTCGGCCAGGGCGCACTCCTGCTGCGGGACCCCACGGCCATCGCCCATCCGTTCTTCCGCATGGTGCCTTCGTGGGCGACCCTCCCGATGGTGGGCCTGGCGACGATGGCCACGGTGATCGCGTCCCAGGCCGTCATCTCGGGGGCCTATTCCCTCACCCGCCAGGCGATCCAGCTCGGCTACTGTCCCCGCCTCGCCGTGCACCACACGTCCGAGCGCGAGATGGGACAGGTCTACATGCCCTGGATCAACTGGGCCCTCTTCGTGGCGGTGGTCGCGCTCGTGCTCGGGTTCAAGTCGTCGTCCGCCCTCGCCTCGGCCTACGGCATCGCGGTGACCGGGACGATGGCCATCGATTCCGTGCTGCTGTACTTCGTCTTCACGCGTCTTTGGAAGTGGAACACCGTGCTCGCCGGGCTCGTGGCCGGCAGCTTCCTGGCGGTGGACCTCGCGTTCTTCGGGGCGAACTCGGTGAAGCTGCTGCAGGGCGGATGGTTCCCTGTGGTGATCGCGATCGCGATCTTCACGCTGATCGCAACCTGGCGGCAGGGCCGGGCGATCCTCTTCTCGCGGCTGAAGCCCGGTGCGATCCCGATCGAACCCTTCCTGCAATCCATCGCCGCGCATCCGCCGGCCAGGGTGGAAGGCACGGCGATCTTCCTCACTGCGGGTCGCGAAGGCGTGCCCCACGCGCTGCTCCACAACCTGAACCACAACAAGGTGCTGCACGAGCGCGTCGTGCTGCTGACCGTGACGACCGAGGATGTTCCCTACGTCGCCGACGCGCAGCGCATCGAGATCGACGAACTGGGCAGCGAGTTCTACCGGATGACGGTGCGCTACGGCTTCAAGGACGATCCCAACCTTCCCGTGGCGTTGCAGCTGCCGAACAAGCTCGACATGACGTTCAGCATGATGGAGACGTCGTTCTTCCTGTCGCGGCAGACCATCGTCCCCACCGGAGAACCCGGCATGGCGCTCTGGCGCGAGAAGCTGTTCGCCGCCATGTCGCGTAACGCCGCGAGCGCCACCGACTTCTTCCACATCCCCACGAATCGCGTGGTGGAGCTGGGCACGCAGATCGAGATCTAGGGAGACCCTGATGGCTGCGCTAGAAGCCCTGGAGCGGATGCTCGCCGCCGGCAAGGACAGTCCCATGCTCCGCTTCAGCCTGGGCAACGAGCACCTGCGGGCCGGAGATGCCGCAGCGGCGGCGGCCCACTTGGAACAGGCAGTGGCCCAGGATCCCAACTACTCGGCCGCATGGAAGGCACTGGGCAAGGCCCGCGAAGGCGCGGGCGACCGCGCCGGGGCGATGGCCGCATGGGAGCAGGGCGTCACGGTCGCCACCGCGCGGGGCGACCAGCAGGCCGCCCGCGAGATGGGGGTGTTCCTGAAACGTCTGTCGAGGGAGAACCCGCCGGACTGACCGGCACACGACCGATCGGTCAGTGCCGGGTCTTCGAGTCGGGGAAGAGATACACCTTGCCGCCCTTCACGCGCGGCTGCGGCGGGTGCGACGGCTTGTGGGAGGCATCGGCGGCGGTGTCGAAGACGATCGCGATGACCTTCCTGGAGGCGTCGCGATAGCAGCGCAGCTTCAGCTGGTCGATGTGCCAGTGCGGATCGGCCAGGCGATCGCAGCGCGCGAGTTCCATCAGGAATCCGCCCGAAGCGAGCAGGATGCGCCGCGACTGGTGCTCGGTACCCTGGATCGCCTTCTGGAAGTCGGGCACGGACCCGGCCTGCGACTCGTCCACGAACCCGACGACGACGGGACGGGCCGGTTCGCCCAGCTCGGTGCGTTCGAAGGTCACGGGGATCACGAAGGAGTCCATGCCCTTGTAGGACTCCACATCGCAGGTGTAGGCCTCGTGGTGCAGGACGAGGAAGCTCACCGCCGCCTGCCCCCACTTCAACGCGGTCTCGACGGCGAACGAGAGATCCCAGCGACCCGGTTTCAGGTCGGGAATCGCGGTGTCCGAGGTCCGCCCCGGCGAGATGACGGTGAGCCGGCCCTCCGAGAAATCGAATCCGGCGAACTCCTCGAAGTCCGAGTGGGCCATGTACTCGTAGGTCTCTTCGAGACCGTCGGCCATCTCGCCCTTCTCGTAGGCGCAGTGACCGTCGTAACCGCTGCCGTCCGGATACGCGTACTCGAGGGTGAAGCGGAGCGTCCGGTACTCGCCGGACATCATCCGGGCGAGGCCGAGCAGCGGTGTGCGGCTGGTGTAGAACTCGTAGGCGACGGTGCCTTCGCCTTCGGCGACGACCAGCACCGGATGGCTGGAATCGGCATAGTCACCCCAGCGTTCGCGGAGGTAGGCGCACAGCCGGCCCATCGTGCGGGCCGAGTCGGCGAAGAGGGGGTCGGGCACCGGATCGAAGTCACCGAATTTCAGGAACCAGTCGAGTTCGTTGCCCCAGCGTTCGCTCTCCTCGAGCTCCTTGCGGAAGTGGGCCACATCTTCGGCGGACCCCGTCACGCGGAGTGTCTGCCGGCAACCGTAGTCGTCGTCGGATTCGAGGTACTCGTCGTCTGCCATTGTGCTTGTGAGTGGACTGCGGGAAATGCGTCGGCGGGCAGCGTCGGTGGCGCGGAACTCGGGGACTGGATCGGTCCCCGGCATCACCCCGGACGCCCGCGCGCTAAAGGATGGAGCAGGTTACCACACGGTCCGCGTCGCGACCCCTCGCCGCAGAGCGTCTTCCGCCGACGCATCGCGCTCACTTCGGCACTTCCGCATCGCCGACGTCGATGGGCTCACGCCCCCGGCGGGGAATCGCGATGGCGCAGATGATCGGTCAACCAGCCGTAGCCGATGCGCTCCTGCTCCAGGCGGAGTCCGGGCTGGATGCGATTGCATCGAAGATCGTCGTAGAGGCTGGCCTCCTCCGCCGTGAGTCCCCGCAGATCGTGTTTCACCGGTTCCGGTTCCTCGCCCCAGAACGCGCGATGGGCGAGCAGCGTCTCGCGGTCCATGAGGAACGACGACGCGTGCGGGAAGTGGCCCCGCAACTGGGCCAGGATGGCGAAGCCATGGGTGTCGATGTCCCCCCAGTAGTGCAGATGGCGCCGCTGCAGCCAGCGCGCCTGCGCCAGCGCTTCCCAGCCGTAGCCGGCGCCGAAGACGACGATGGCCTGCGCGGCCGCCGGAAACGCGAGGAAGTTGGTCTCGTTCTCGGTGATGAACACGCGCTCGATGGGCAGTGCGAGCGATGCGAAGCTGGTCGCGTCGAGGGTGACGTCGGCCAGCCCTTGGCAACCGGGCAGGCCGGGGAGTGCCGCGTCCAGCATCCGGAATCGGATCCGGTTCGGCTTGTCCAGGAAACCGTAGCGGCGCGCGAACTGCGTCACGCCGGTCGCGAGCGGGTCGACCGCCTCGGGCGCCAGCGCGAGGTCCAGCAGTTCGGTCAGGACGCCTCGGTGGGCTTCGATGAACTTGCTGTGGACACCCGGCGCGTCGACCTGCCGCAGGTACACGTTCGGCCTGGGATGGGCCTGCAACCACGCGACGACGGCCAGCAGACGCTCCCACCGGTCGGCCAGATCGAGGGCCTGGTTCGGACGTCGCGACAGCCACGCGAGCAGCCGCGGCTGCACCCCGGCGGTCAGGTTCCAGAGCGCCTGGAAACGTTGCGCCTGCCGCGTCTGCCCGATCAGCGCCAAGGCGTCCTGCAGCGAGTCGACCCACACGGCCGCCGGCAGCCGCTGCGCGCCCTGGACCCGATGATTCCATTCGCGCCACTCGATCCGCACGTGCGGCGTTTCGGCCACGGTGCGCACCCATTCACGTACCGCCTCGAAGCGGTCCGACACGTCGGCGGCGCCCGGCGCCTTCAATCCGAGTCGCATCGGCCAGATCGCGGCCTCCGACACCGCCGCGCGCAGCAGTTCGCCGCGATCCCACGCGCGCTGGACCTGGGCGCGCAGCGCCGCCGGCGTGGTCCAGCTCATGGCGCTGCGCCGTCTCCGGCAGCCTTCTGCGCCCGATACTCCTCGATCGTGAGACAGCGCAGCCGCGAGTCCTGGCCGCCTTCGTTGTGCACGAAGCCCACGCTCGAAACGAACGGCTCGATGATGTGGATCTTCTGCAGCGGAGTCACGATGAGCAGTTGCAGGCCCAGCTGCCGGAAGAGCCGCAGCCCGTACTGCGCCGACTCGTCGGAACCGCGCCCGAACGCTTCGTCGATCACCACGAAGCGGAACGAGCGGGATCGCACGGCACCCCATTCCAACCCGAACTGGTAGGCCAGGCTCGCAGCGAGCACGGTATAGGCGAGCTTCTCCTTCTGCCCGCCCGACTTGCCCCCCGAGTCGGAATAGTGCTCGTGCTCGGCGCCGTCCTCGCGCCAGCGCTCGCTGGCCGAGAACAGGAACCAGTTGCGCACGTCGCTAACCTTGGCCGTCCAGCGCCGATCGAACTCCGACTGGCCCTCGCGGCCCCGGAACCGGTCGATGATCGCTTTCACCTGGAGGAACTTGGTCTCCGAATAAAGCTCATCCGGCGTTCCCGACACGGCGCCCTCGGTGCACGCACGGAGGTCCTGCTGGAAGTCGCGGATCTCGGCATCGGGGCTCGGCTGCGCGACCAGCTTGATGAATCGCCCAGGGTTGTAGTCGATGCTCTGGAGCGACCGGTTGATGAACTCGACGCGCTGCTTGATCGTGTCCCGCTCGCGCGCGAGCTGGGCATTGAAGTTGGCGATCTCGTTGATGGTGTTGACGTTGAGCAGCTCCTTGAAGCGCGCCTCGAATCGCGGGAGATCATCGCCCTTCAATCCGGTGAGCATCCGCTCGTACTCGCCCAGTGCCGCGAGGCTCGCGTCCATCTCGACGGTCTCGGCCTTGAACGCCTCCTTGAACCCGCTCATGGCCTTGACGATGCGCTCCGTCAGGCGAGAGAGGCGGTGATCTGCTGCGTCGATGCGGTCCTGCAGCCACTTGCGCACATCCTGCTCGCGGTTGTCGCACGACTCGACCGACAACTGATGCTCGCCGAGCGCCTCGGTGCGCCAGCCGTCCAGGCGCTTGGTCCAGGACGCGTCCAGCGGCATGGCGTCACACGTCGCCCGCGCCTGGGCCCGCAGTTCTTCTGCCGCTTCCCGCTTGCTCTTCACTTCGCCGCGCCTGCCAAGCGACTCGGTCAGCCCGGCCTCGGTCGTGGCCAGGCGTTCGCGCGCCGCGGTCAACTGCCGCCCCAGTTCCTGCAGCGTGTCGGAGGCGGCTTCCAGGCGAGCACGCTCCTCGGTGAGCGCGGCGATCTCCAGTGCCGGGCGCCGCCAGTCGATGTCCGCGAAGCGCGTGAATTCCTCCAGTCGGGCGAGCGTCTCCAGCCGGCCTTCGAGTTCCTTGCGCGCCTGCCTGGCTTCCTCGATGCGCTCACCCTGCACCGCCAACCGCGCCTCGAGGCTCTTCCGCTGGTCGCGCAACGCACGCAGCTTGTCGACGTTGCTCCAGCCGAGCACGTAGCGCCCGCGATCGTCGATGCGGCTGCGGTCGTCCTTCTCGTGGCGCCCCGATGGGTCCTTGATCTGCCCGGCCCGCGTGATCGCGCGGGTCTCGCGGCGGAACTGCTCGGCCGTCTCGCAGCACGCCACATCGAACCGATGCCGAAGCTCCTGCTCCAGCCACTCGTAGTGCGGCGAGTCCGGCTTCACGACGAGCTTTCTCACGAGCGACTGCGGATGCAGGCTGGCGTCGTGGGCACCCTTCCTCGGCCGCACGTGGAAGTACACGAGGCGCGCACCGAGGTGCTGGCCGTCGACCCATTCCGCGACGGCCTTGTAGTGCGCGTCCGGCACCAGCAGCGCGAGACCGAAGCCGCGCAGCAGCCGCTCGGCGGCGCCCTCCCAGTCGCGCTCGTCCTCGCGCACCTGGATCAGCTCGCCGGCGAAGGGCAGTTCGTCCTCGCCGATGCCGAGCGCCGCACACAGCGCATCGCGGATGCGGACCTGGGCGGCGTCGATGTTCGACTTGCGGCGTTCGAGACTCGCGATCTCCTCGGACAGCGCGGCGTGCTCCTCCCGACCCTTGCGGAACGCGAAGTCCTCCTCGCGTTCGCGGTTCGACAGGTCGGCAACGCGGCTGCGCAGCGATTCGGCGCGGTCGGCGATGGTCCGCTGCTGGGCGAGAAAGGCCACTTCATCGGGCGGCGCCGCTTCGTCGATGCGCGCGAGCAGGGCCGCGTGGCGCTCGGCCTTCTCCAGACGAGCCGCCTTCTCGATCTCCTTGCGATGAATCTCGGCGGCCAGCTGTTCGAGACGATCGCCACCGTTGTCGCGAAGCGCGCGCTCCAGATCGGCCACGACCGCACGGTCGGCGTCGCGCTGCGCGGTTGCACGCGCGATCTGCGCGTCGAGCCGGGTCGCCTCTTCGGCCAGCAAGGTGAGACGCCGATCGAGCAGATCGCCCTTGAGACCCGCGAAGTACGACCGCAGCGCTTCCCGCCCGTCGCGCCAGCCCTGGATCTCGGCGACGAGTCCCGCGTGGCGATGACCATCCTCCACCAGCGGCGTGAGCAGCTCAACCTGGCGCTTCGCCTTCAGCACGGCCTGGTGGGCGCGATCGAGATCGTCGAAGTGGCGGATCAGCGCCTCGATGCGGCTGCCCACGTCGAACGGCTCCAGCATGTGGCTGCGCACGAAGTCGGTGAGATTGCCGACCGACTTCATCGAGACCGTTTGATGGAACAGCTCGAGCGCCTGCTCGTGCTCGATGCCGAAGCGCCGGCGGAACCAGGCGCCGTAGGCCGGGAAGCTGTCGAACAACTCGCAGCCCGCGGCGCGCAGCTTCTTGCGGAGCGCGGTGATGTCGGACCCGAACCCGGTGAAGTCCCCGGCGATGGACATCGACCGGTCGCCCGCCACGAAGAGACGCGCGGGCTGGCCCTGAGGATCCTTGGCCCAGAACACCTGGGCCAGCGTCACCGACTGGTCGTAGCCCTCGTTGCGGAACACACCGAGGATCACCGAGTAGCTGGACGGATCGCGCAGCGCCACGGGCCTGGCGCTGCCCGTCACCTCGTTCCGCTCGCTCTTGTAGTGGCCGAGCACGTACGACCGCAGGCTGCGCTCGCGCGCGTCGGCGCCGGCCGCGCGGTTGTAGGCCACGCGATGGGCCGGCACCAGCAGCGTCGTGATGGCATCGACCAGGGTGGACTTGCCCGATCCGATGTCGCCCGTGAGCAGGCCGTTGCGACCGTCGAGTTCGTAGCGCCAGACGCGCTTGTCGAACGTCCCCCAGTTGAGCACTTCCAGCCGCTGCAATCGAAAGCCGACCCGGCTGTCGTCTGCCACGAAGTCCAGGCCGAGCGTCGCCGATTCACGCATCGGCGGCCCCCTTCGTCGATTCCGATGCGGCGAGCGCCGTGCGATAGGTCTCCAGCCGCGCGTCGAAGTCCGCGAGCCACTGCGCATCGACGAACGCCCGGAGGATGCGCCTCACTTCGTAATGCCCCTTGTGCTTCGCCTTGTTCGATCCCGATGCCTGACCGCTGCCCGCAGAGGGCTCGAGCCGTCGCAGAAAACCCAGTTCGACCACCTTGGAGAGGGTCGCGTCCACCTGGTCGACGAGGCGGGCCTCGTTCGACCCGTCTGGGAGGAAGACGCGCATCAGATCGGCGATGTCCTCGCGCGAGAGCACGAGCCGGGTGTCACCGCCACCGGCGTCGAACTCCGCCATCCGCTTGCGAAGCAGCGCGAGCATCAGGCTCACGGCGTAGGAAAGCTGCCGGCGTGCCACGAGGCGCGGCATGCGCGGCGCGCCTTCGGCATCTTCGGGGTCCGGGCGGCTCCTGAGGAAGGCATAGCCCTCGGCTTCGTCCAGCACGAGATCGAGCAGCAACACCGACGCCTGTTCACGCACCCGCGCCTGCAGTCGCAGCAGACTCGCCCAGAGGCGCTCGTCGTCGTCGCGGTACAGCACGCCTTTCAGCAGGTGCACCATGAGCAACGACAGTTCGGGCACGACCGGCGGCGCGCCCGTTGGAGCGTCGATCGGCCCGGTCTCGTTGCCGGTGTCGTGCATGTCGTTCAACTCGTCCGCCTCGTTTCCATTTTCATCGCGTGAAGATCACGCGGGGAAGGCGTGCCTCGCGCATCACCGGCTCGCCCAGCGCATCGCCAGCCTGCCAGCGGATCGTCTCCTCGACGCCTTCGTCCACGACCGCGCGCCAGCCGTCCGACGCGATGGCGCCATCCGCCGCGTGCGCCAGCTCCAGATAGGCCACCAGCTCCGCCAGGCCCTGACGCAGGGGCTCGGCCTCCACCAGATCGTGCAACGTGATCTGCGCCTCGCGCCGGAGCGCACGCTGGAGCACGGCGCGCAGGCGGGCCTTGTCGACGACGATCTGATCGAACAATCGCGCGGTGTCGACATCGTCCCCGCCGGCCACGAGCGTCAGTGCGGCGAGCAGCGGCTTCACGCTCGGCGTGAACAGCGGGCGCTCCAGCGGCAGCTCGATGTCCGCACCCTGCGCGTCGATGGTCATCACGGCCTCCCTGGGCGGGGACGCCCGCAGCGCCAGCGCCTTGCTCTCGATGCCGTGCAGCAGGTCGAGGATGCGGCGGTTCTCGAGGAAGGCGCGGTCGTCCAGGAAGCGGCGCAACTGCTGCGACAGCCGGGCCACCGTGCGCTGCGTGTGTTCGCCGGCTTCCAGCCAGTCGTGATGCACGCGGCGCGTGCGCGGCTCCGGGTTCAATGCGACCACCGCGGGCAGCGCGAGCACCTGATCCAGCCGCTCCGAAAGCATCTCCTGCCGCCGGGTGGACATGAGGAAATCCCAGAAGGCGCGGAAGCTCCTGCCCTGGTCGGAATCGCCGATCGCATCGCGCTCGCCCATGATTTCGTCCAGCAGCGCGCCCTTGGCGCCTTCCCACAGCGCGATCTTCTCGCGCACCTTGCGGTCGAGGTTGCGGAAGTTGTGCTCGACCTCGCGGAAGTCGGCGAGCAGCTCGCGCGCAGTCTGCTGGAACTGCTGGAAGCGATCCTTGACCGCCGTGTCGTCGAGCAGCGGGACATCACCGGCCAGGACCCGCGCGATCTCGGCGTCGAGCGCATCGCGCTTCGTGCGCAGGTCCTCCACCCGCTTGACGGGGTCGGCCTCGGTGCCGGCGGTGATCTGCTCCAGCAGCGCGAAGAGCGTGAGCAATCGCGATTCGGTCCCCACGAACGGACGCTCGGTGAGCGTGCCGAGCCAGGCGATGGCCTTCTCGGTGGCCGGCGTCAGGTCGAACTGCGCCTCGTCGGTGCCCGGCTTGTAGAACTTGCGCAGCCACCCTTTGTCGGGCGCGGCCCAGTCGTTCAGGTACTCCGATGCAGCCTTCGGATAGGCGTCGGCACCGAGCTGTTCACGCAGGGCGAACAACTCGTCGTCCAGCGCCTCGGCGAGATCGGCCTCGCTCATCACGCGCACGTTGGGCGCGACGAAGACACGATGCAGAAAGGCCGCCACCAGCGGTGCGTGCGGCGACGCGAGCAGCCGCCAGGCGGGATGGCGGTCGCGGAGTGAGCCGAGGGTGGCGTGATCCAAGACGGGGTGGCCTATCCGGCGAGGAGGTGATCCATGGCGTCGCCGACGCCGTATCCGACGCGGTGGCCGAGCTGACGCACGGTATCCATGCGCGCCATCAGGTCCGGTCTCCGATCTTCCGACAACGCCTCGATTGCCTTCAAGGCCTGCTCGAACATCCGCACCAAGGCATCGAAGTAGCCTTCGTCCTGGAGGGCCACGGCGCTTCCGAATCCCGCGGCGCACTCGCAGAAGAACACCATGAGCTCGGCCAACCCCTCCGGCTGGCCGACGGCCTTCCTGTAGTCGGCGATCGCTTTCTTCGCCTTGGTCACCGACGTGTTCTGGTTCTTGAACGCATCCGGCCAGAGCCACCGGTCGATGACGATCTTGTAGGGCTTCAGCACATCGTCGCCGAGCGCGAATCGAGCATGCAGGAAGGTCTGGTTGTCCTTGCTCGCGGTGTAGAGGTCGTGAAGCAAGGTGACAAGACCGGCGCGATCGACATCGGCCAGTCGGCTCTTCACATCGGTCCAGCTCGGGGTCGTCTTCTTCGGCGCCATGTTCATCTCGCCATGCGGTCGGGTGTCGTCGGGGGATCGCGTTCGTGTATTGGGTGGGTCTCCGGCCGCTGAGCGGCAAGCCCACCCAGGGCCGGAGAGCCCGGCGAAGCGGATATGGTGGCAGGCATCCGCGCCGGCTTCCATCGATAGCGCTCGCCGGTGCGTCGCAGGCAGCCGCGTCGAGGGCATCCTGTCGGACCACCAACCAAGTGCTGCCCCATCCATCAGGCCTTTTGGGCGCCTTCACAGCAGATCGGTGAACGCCTGACGCGACAGCTCCTCGGAGGCCGCGGCTCGGCATTCCTTGTGCGGGACGCGGTTTCGATGACCGTGGATGCCTGTCGATGGGGTGCCGCCCCTATGCCAACCGTGGTGCAGGGGAGGCCGCGGGCGAAAGTAGGCTCGGCGCGAGTCGGCCTCGCTTGCAGCGCGCCTACCGGGACGGCGACAAGACACGCGACGGGTTTCCGGTGCACGGGCGCCATGAAGGACAACCGAAGCCCGTCCGCCGCTGACCACGTTCACCTCGTGGCCACGCCAATCCACGCCCCCCCCCGGGCGCGGCGTCGCCGGACCCGGAAACGAAAACGCCCAACCGAAGTGGTTGGGCGCTGAATAGTGGTGGAGACGAGGAGGATCGAACTCCCGACCTTCGCATTGCGAACGCGACGCTCTCCCAGCTGAGCTACGTCCCCACGATGTCCCTGCCGGCAGATGAAACGACCCGCAGAAAACAGGGGCCGGAGTGTACGACGGTTCCCAGCGGGCCGGCAATCCCCTCGTCAAGGCAGCCTCTCGCGGCGGTTCGGAAGCCCACAGCGACCACCCGATCGATTGCCGCATCAGCCCTCCGGATGGTGCGCAACGCGCGGGAAAACTGACTCCGTCGGTCGGTATGCGACGGGAATCGCTAGTTCAAAAAACTTTAGGCCTCTTTATGCGGCTCGAAAGTTCAAGTTTCATAGGTTTCACGTCGTTAGCGCGTCGGCACAGCTGAGATTCGTTTCCGCAATGGCACTTGCTCGTGGGCAGTCAGAAATCACCACGGCGAGTTCGATCCGAGGAAACGCTCGCTCACCGAACGATTTTTCTGGGTGCGTCAAAGCGCACGCGAAAGGAGCAATAGATGACGACGTTTTCCACGACCGCCGGTGTGACCACCCTCAACGACAGTGTCGAGGGCACCACAGGGACCACAGATCGCGTCTCTCTGCTCGGGCAAGGCGGCACCGCATCGATCTCGGCCATCGAAACCGTCATCGGCTCCACGGGGGCGGCGGACTCCATCATCATGATGGACACCGCAGCCACCACCGTCGCAGTCAGCGCGGTCGAATCCCTGGTGGCCACCGGCGAGAGCGGCGACATCGTCCGGCTTCTTCGGGCCGGTGACATCTCTCTCTCTGCCGTGGAAACCGTCATCGGAAGCACGGCGGCAGACATCGTCTCGATGCTCGCCGCGGGCGAACTGGCAGTGAGCAGCGTGGAATCCGTGATGGGCAGCAGCGGTACGGACGTGCTCACGCGAATCGGCGCTGGTGCCACGCGCGTGTCCGAAGTCGAGACCGTTCTCGGCAGCACGGCGGTCGATGTCGTGACCCTCGCAGGGGGTTCCGCACTCTCGGTCTCGCTGGTCGAGACGGTGGTGGGGAACACCGGGGCGGAAGTGATCACGATGCTGAGCGAAGGCGCCATCCGCGTCAGCGCAGTCGACACCGTGCTGGGTACAGCCGCCACGGACACTGTCAGCATCTTGGGCGGTGGCAGTGTCGCAGTCTCCGACGTGGAATCCGTGATCGGCGGCGCCGGCTTAGACATCGTCAACATGCTCTCGGGTGGCAACCTCGCCGCGAGCAGCATCGAATCCGTGGTGGGCACCAGCGATGCTGGTGACACCCTGCAGCTCCTCGGGGCTGGCAACGCAAACGTGTCCGCCATCGAGACCGTGCTGGGCAGCACCGGCGCCGACCAGGTCACCCTGGCAGCGTCCGGCGATCTGGCCGTGAGTTCGGTGGAGACCATCACCGGCAGCAGTGGCACCGACGTTCTCTCCATGCTCGGCGCCGGCTCGGTCCGCGTCAGCGCGGTGGAGTCGGTCCTCGGCTCTTCCGGCACCGATGTCGTCAACGTCGCCGGCGCCGGAACGGTCGCGGTGTCGTTGGTGGAGACCGTGACTGGGACCAACGCCGTCGAATCCGTCACGATGCTCTCCGCCGGCACGCTCGCCATGAGCAGCATCGACACGGTCCAGGGCACTGAATCCGCCGACGTGCTTCGCATGCTGGGCGCCGGCACGACCTCCGTCTCCGCGATCGAGACAGTCATCGGGAGCTCGCGCGCCGACGCCGTTGCCATGATGGAAAGCGGCAGCCTCGCCACCAGCGCGGTCGAAACCGTACTCGGCAGTTCCGGTGCCGATGTGGTGTCCACCCTGGGCGGCGGCGCCATGGCCGTCAGCGGTGTCGAAACCGTTCTGGGCGGGTCGGGCACCGACAGCGCGACGATGCTCTCGGCCGGCGACATCGCAATCTCTTCCGTGGAAACCCTCGTGGGCTCCACCGGCACCGACAACGTCTCCATGCTCGGCGCCGGCACGACCGCGATGTCCGCGGTGGAATCCGTCACCGGAAGCGCCGGAACGGACGTGCTGCGATTCGTGGGCGGCGCGGGGAACACTTCGGTGTCCGCGATCGAAACGGTCGTGGGTGGCGCCTCTGCCGCCGACACCGTCACGATGCTCGCCACCGGCACGCTCGCGACCAGCAGCGTGGAATCGGTGATCGGCTCGGATCAGACCGGGGACATCCTGCGGGTGCTCGGCGCCGGGCGCGCCTCGGTGTCCGCCATCGAGACCGTACTCGGCTCCGCGGGCAGCGATACCGCGGTCATGCTCGGCAACGGCACCCTCGCCACCAGCATCGTCGAGACGGTCATCGGCACGGACACGACGGACGTGCTCAACCTCATGTCCGGCGGTGCCGTCGTGGCGAGCGCCATCGAGACCGTCCTGGGATCTTCCGGTACCGACATCGTCGGGATGGCAGGTGGCGGCACGCTCGCCGTATCCCAGGTGGAGACGGTCACCGGCACGTTCGCCACCGATGCCGTCACCATGCTCTCTGCAGGCACGCTCGCCGCGAGCAGCATCGAGACGATCCAGGGCTCCGAATCCACCGACGTACTGCGCATGCTGGGCGCCGGCACAGCCTCCGTTTCCGCCATCGAGACGGTCATCGGCAGCACCCGTGTCGATGCCGTCGCCATGATGAACAGCGGGACCCTCGCCGCAAGCGCCGTCGAGACCGTGGTCGGAAGCTCCGGCGCCGACGTGCTGTCGATGCTCGGCGGCGGGGCGGTGCGCGTGAGCGACGTCGAGACCGTGCTGGGCAGCACGGCCGCTGACACCGCCGTGATGATGAACTCCGGCACCCTTGCCATCTCTTCTGTCGATACGCTGGTGGGCACAGCCGAGGTCGACCTCGTGTCGATGCTGGGTGCGGGCACCGTCGCGGTCTCCGCCGTGGACACGATCACCGGCAGCAGCGGCACCGACGTGGTCCGCACGCTGACCGCGGGCAACATCGCCGTGTCCGCCATCGAGACCGTGCTGGGCGGTTCGGGCCGGGATGGCGTGGAGATGCTCGCCGCTGGCACCATCGCCGTGAGCGGTGTCGAGACGGTCACGGGCTCCGGCGGCGCAGACGCTGTCACCACGCTCGGCGCCAGCGCCCTGCGGGTGACGGCCGTGGAAACCGTCATCGGTGGCGCCGACACGGACGTCATCACGAAACTGGACGGTGGCGCGCTCGCCATCTCCTCCGTCGAAACCCTCGTGGGCAGCGCCGAAGTCGACGCCGTGTCGATGCTGGGCGCCGGCAACACCGCCATCTCCGCCGTGGAATCCGTCACCGGCAGCGCCGGCACGGACGTGCTGCGCTTCGTCGGTGGCGCAGGCGACACCTCGGTGTCCGCCATCGAGACCGTGCTGGGCGGCACATCCAGCGCAGACACCGTCACGATGCTTGCCACCGGAACGCTTGCCACCAGCAGTGTGGAGTCGGTGATCGGCTCGGATCAGACCGGGGACATCCTGCGCATGATCGGCAGCGGCAGTGCCTCCGTGTCCGCCATCGAGACCGTGCTGGGCTCCACAGCCAACGACGCCGTCTCGATGCTGAGCAGCGGCAGCCTCGCCACCAGTGTCGTCGAGACGGTGGTCGGCACGGCCGAGACCGATGTCGTGAGCCTGCTGTCGGGCGGCACGGTGCGCGTGAGCCAGGTGGAAACGGTCCTGGGTTCGACAGGCAACGACAACGTACAAGTGCTGGGCGGCGGCGAGATCGCAGTCTCCCGGGTTGAGACGGTCACCGGCAGCAACGCCACCGACGCCATCAGCATGCTTTCGGCGGGAGGCGTGACCGCCACCAGCATCGAGACGGTGGTGGGCACGACATCCACCGACACGCTGACGATTCTGGGCGGTGGAACGACTTCCATCTCCGCCATCGAAACCGTCGTCGGAAGTGCGCGTCCCGATGCGGTCTCCATGATCGCGGGCGGTGCAGTGGCCACCAGTGCCGTCGACACCGTGCTAGGTAGCGCCGATGCCGACGTGGTGTCGATCCTGGGTGGCGGCCCCGTGCGGGTGAGCGACGTCGAGACCGTACTGGGCAGCACCGCGGCGGATGCGGTGTCCATGATGTCGTCGGGCGGACTCGCCATGTCGTCCATCGAAACCCTGGTGGGCACCGCCGGCGACGACACCGCCACCCTGCTGGGTGCCGGCAACGTCGGCGTCTCGCGCATCGAGACCGTCATCGGCAGCTCTGGCACCGACACGGTCCGCGCATTGGGCGGCGGCGAACTCGTCGTCTCCAACGTCGAGACCCTGCAGGGCACGACATCCACCGACTCCGCCACGATGCTCGGGACCGGCACGATGGCGGTGAGCAGCATCGAAACCGTCAGGGGCTCCGACCAGACCACCGACACCGTCCGCATGCTGGGCGCCGGCACGGTCTCCATCGCCGCCGTGGAAACGGTCCTCGGCAGCACCGGCACCGGGATCGACACGATCGCGATGATCGAAGGCGGCGCCGTTGCCGTCTCGGGCATCGAGACGGTGCGGGGTTCCACCGATGTGGACAACGTCTCCTTGCTGGGCGCTGGCACCACGGCGGTCTCTGGCGTGGAAACGGTCTCCGGCAGCGCCGGTACCGACGTGGTCCGCAACCTCGGCGGCGGGGAGCTGGCGGTCTCGCTGGTGGAGACCGTCCTGGGCGGCATTGCCACCGACTCCGTCACCATGCTGTCCGGCGGACCGCTTGCCACCAGCAGCATCGAATCCGTCGTGGGCACCTCCGGCTCCACCGACGCCCTGCGGATGCTGGGCGCGGGTACCGCCTCGGTGTCGGCCATCGAAACAGTGATCGGCTCCTCCGGCGCAGACAACGTCGGGATGATCTCCGGCGGCAGCCTGGCCGTGTCCGCCGTCGAAACGGTGCGCGGTTCCGACGAAGTGGACGTCGTCACCCAACTGGGCGGCGGCACCGTGCGCGTGTCCAACGTCGAATCCGTGATCGGCACCATCGCAGTCGACACCGCCGTCCTGCTCTCCGGAGGTGACACTGCGGTGTCGTCGATCGAGACCGTGGTCGGCACCACCGGCACAGACGCCATCGCCATGCTCGGCGCAGGCACCGTGGCCGTCTCCGCCGTGGAATCCTTGACCGGCAGCGCCGGCACCGACATCGTGCGCACCCTCGGTGCCTCCGACCTCTCGGTCTCCGCCATCGAAACCGTGGTGGGTACCGCCGCCACCGATGCGGTCACGATGCTGGCCACCGGCACGCTGACCGTGAGCGCAGTGGATTCGGTCATTGGCACCGACGCGACCACGGACATCGTCCGCAACCTCGGTGGCGGCACCTTCCGCGTCAGCGCCGTCGAGACGGTCCTCGGCACGGTCGCGACCGACACCACGATGATGCTCGGTGGCGGTGACCTCGCCACCAGCTCCATCGAAACCATCCTGGGCAGCACCGACGTCGACGTCGTGTCCCTGCTGGGCGCAGGCACCGTCGCCGCGTCGGCCATCGAGACCATCGTCGGCACGTCGGGCACCGACATCGTTCGCACCCTCGGCGCCTCCGATCTCTCCGTCTCCGCGATCGAGACGGTGCTGGGCAACGCGGCCACCGATGTGGTCTCCATGCTCGCCACCGGTACCCTTGCCACCAGCAGCGTCGAGACCGTGGTCGGTTCCGATCAGACCGGTGACATCCTCCGCATCGTCGGCGCCGGAGCGGTCAAGGTCTCCGCTGTCGAATCGGTCCTCGGCAGCCGCGAAACGGATGTGGTGACGCTGCTCGAAGGCGGCAGCCTCGGCGTCTCCGGCGTCGAGACCGTTGTGGGCACCACCGACGTCGATCACGTCTCCATGCTCGGCGCCGGCACCACGGCCGTCTCCGCCGTGGACACCGTCTCCGGCAGCGCCGGCATCGATGTGGTCCGCAACCTCGGCGGCGGCGAGTTGGCCGTGTCCCTGGTGGAAACCGTCCTCGGTGGCAGTAGCACCGATTCGGTCTCCATGCTCTCCGGCGGCACGCTGGGCATCAGCAACGTCGAGTCCGTCGTGGGCACCAGCGGTTCCTCCGACGTGCTGCGCATGGTCGGTGCGGGCACCACCTCCGTCTCCGCCATCGAGACGGTCATCGG
>LNEE01000047.1 GCA_001464895.1 Betaproteobacteria bacterium Ga0077532 | reverse complement strand
CTCTCGACTGGATTCCTCGACGCTGAAAGCAACCCCCGTGGGTCGGGCACTGCCCGACGCCCGCGTGCCTGGATTCGCTGCTGCGCCCAAGCCCACGCCGCGTCGAGCGTAGCTCGACCCACGAAGGGCACTCGCCACTGGAGGCATCGACGCTGAGAACAACCCCCGTGGGTCGGGCACCGCCCGACGCCCGCGTGCCTGGATCCATCGCTGCGCCCAAGCCATCGCCGCGTCGAGCGTAGCTCGATCCACGAAGTGTCTCGCGGCGGGATGCCTCCTCAGAAGTGCACCGAGAAACCCGCGTACGGACCCTTCAGCGTCGCGCCGTTCACGCCCACCCATCGATACCCGATCCGCAGCGATCCGTACGGCACCACGAAGGCGGCCGAGATGTCGTGGTCGCGGATCCAGCGGTCCTGGATGGACGACCACGCCGGGGCGAACCGGAACTCGACGCGCGGATGCGGGCGCCAGGCGACGGGCAGCGTCGCGGAGAAGCCGTCTTGCCGGTTCCGCCCGTCGAGCCAGGCGGCGCCGAGCCCGAGGTCGAGGCCGAACACCGGAGTGGCCGAGACGCGGATGAGGCCGTGCACGTAGGTGAGGTCAAGCGTGTCGCGGGGTTCGTCCTCGCGGAACCGGGTGTGGCGGGCCTGCAGGCCGAGCGGGCCGTAGCCGGTCTCGATGCGGACGTCGGTCGCGCGGGTGTCGCCCTGGACGTTCTGGTAGTTGGCATCGAGGCGCAGGAGGGGCAGGTCGGGCGAGCCCGTCTCCCGTGGTGTGACGTTCACGCCGTACATCGACGGCGTGCCGCGCATGCGGGCCAGGCTCATCTCGGCGCCGGCCGCGAGACCGATCACCGCGAGCAGCGTGAGGTCCCCGCCGATGTTCGCCCCCACGTTCGAACTGACGTGCACGCCACCGCCACCGCGACTGCTGCTGCCCGTGGCGGAGCCGGACGACGCGGGCGCCCCGGCAGCACTCTCGAAATCCCCCAGCGTGCCAGCTCGCGAGACGCCGGACAGCACGACCGCGGCGATTACCGCGATCGTGCGCCCGCGTCTTCCCGGTCGTGTCACGGGAGAGTCATCGAGGGGCGTCTGGTATGCCGCTCAGCGGTTGAACCGCCCGCCCTCGGCCGCCAGCTTCGCGAGCAGCGCCGCCGGCTTCCACTGCGGGCCGATGGATGCGTAGCGCGCCATCGCTTCGGCCACCGCGGGCAGGCCCACGGTGTCGGCGTAGAACATCGGGCCACCGCGGAAGCGGGGGAAGCCGTAGCCGTAGAGGTAGACGATGTCGATGTCGCTCGCGCGCTGGGCGATGCGCTCGTCGAGCAGTTGGGCGCCGACGTTCACCAGCTGATACATGCAGCGCTCGAGGATCTCCTGGTCGGAGATCTCGCGGCGCGTGATTCCGGCATCCTTCGAGGCCTGCACGATCAGCGCTTCGATCTCGGGGTCGGGGATGGGCTTGCGGTTGCCCGGTTCGTAGCGGTAGTAGCCGGCACCCGTCTTCTGGCCGAAGCGGCCGAGTTCGCAGATGCGGTCGCCGATGGCCGTGTAACGCTCGGCGGGGTTGCGCGTCGCGGCCTGGCGCTTGCGGATCGCCCAGCCGATGTCGAGGCCAGCCAAGTCGCTCACGCGGAACGGGCCCATCGCGAACCCGAACTCCTCCATCACGCGGTCCACCTGCTGCGGCAGCGCGCCTTCCTCGATCAGGAAGCCCGCCTCGCGGAAGTAGGCGTGGACCATGCGGTTGCCCACGAAGCCATCGCACACGCCGACCAGCACGCCGACCTTCTTGATGGTCCGCGCGAGCTTCATGCTCGTCGCGATGACGTCGTGCGAGGTCTTCGCGCCGCGCACGATCTCGAGCAGGCGCATCACGTTCGCGGGGCTGAAGAAATGCAGGCCGATCACGTCCCCGGGGCGCGCGGTGACGGCGGCGATCTCGTCGATGTCGAGCGTCGATGTGTTCGTCGCCAGGATGGCGCCGGGCTTGGCCACGGCATCCATCTGGCGGAACACCGCCTTCTTCACGTCCATCTCTTCGAACACCGCCTCGATGATGATGTCGGCGTCCTTCAGTTGGTCGTAGGTCAGCACGCCTTCCAGCAGGCCCATGCGCTTGTCCATGGCCTCCTGCGTGAGCCGGCCCTTCGCCACGGTGGCGCCGTAGTTGTTCCGGATGATGTCGAAGCCCTTGTCGAGGCGCTCCTGGGTGGCCTCGAGCACCTTCACGGGGATGCCGGCGTTCACGAAGTTCATCGCGATGCCGCCGCCCATCGTGCCGGCGCCGATGACCGCGGCCGTGCGGATCTGGCGCACCGGCGTGTCTTCCGGGACGTCGTCGATCTTGTTCGCGGCGCGCTCGGCGAAGAAGGCGTGGCGCAGCGACTTCGATTCCGTGGTGGCGACGAGGACCTCGAAGCGCTGGCGCTCGAAGCGCATCGCGTCTGCAAAGGGCATCTTCACGGAGGCCTCGACGCACGCCAGGCATTCGAGCGGCGCGGGGTAGCCGCGGAACTCCTTCGCGATACGCGCGCGCTCGGCGGTGAAGAATGCCTCCGGGTCGCCCTCGACGGCAGTGACGAGCGAGCTGGTCCGACGAACCGACTTTCCTTCCTTCAGCAGCCGCTTGCAGTAGTCGAGCGCACCGGCCATGAGGTCGCCGGTCACGACCTCGTCGACGATGCCCAGCGCCTTCGCACGGTCGGTGTCGACCGGATCGCCGGTGGTGATCATCGCCACGGCAGTCTTCGCGCCGACGAGACGGGGCAGGCGCTGCGTGCCGCCGGCACCGGGGAGGATGCCGAGTTTCACCTCGGGCAGGCCGATCTGGCAGCCGGCGATGGCGACGCGGTAGTGCGTGCTTAGCGCGAGTTCGAGGCCGCCGCCCATCGTCGGGCCGGAGAGTGCCGCCACCATCGGTTTGGTCACGGTGTCCATGTAGGCGACCAGATCGCGGAGGTTGGCCATTCCCGGCGCCGGCGGCTTGCCGAACTCGGTGATGTCAGCGCCGCCGGAGAAATTCTTCCCACCGCCGATCAGCAGGAACATGCGCACGTCGGTGTCGTGCTCGCCTTCCTTGATCGCGTCGAGGATGCCCTGCAGCACGCCCTTGCCGACGGACAGCGCGTTGACCGGCGGATTGTCGAGCGTGATCACGCCGATGTGATTGCGGACCTGGTAGCTGATGGGATTGGGCATGGTGACTCGCCTGTGATGGGGTGGACCGGAGTTCCGTGAATCGTCGAATGTAGCGCAGACCGATGGGCGCCGTCAGCGGCGAGCGGTCACGCGCCGCCGGCCCGTCAGCGGATCCGTCCGCTGCACCGAACGGACGCCGGGGCGCACGCCGGCGGCGGTCAGCGCGGACTCGAGATCCGCCAGCACGGCCTCGGGGCGCCGCAGCAGCGTGGCCGCGAAGCAGCGCCAGAACGTCCAGCCCACACGCTCCAGCACGCGCTGACGGCGGACGTCCTCCAGCCAGGTCTCGGGTCCCTGATGCCGGTCGCCGTCGCACTCCACCGCGAGGCGCGCATCGCCTTCGCCTTCGACCACGAGGTCGATGCGGTAGGAGCCCACGCGGGCCTGCGGCGTGACGCGGTACCCGCGCGTCGTGAGGTGGTCGTACAGCGCGCGTTCGAGCGGCGACTCGCAACGGTCGCGCGGATCGCCGGTGGCGGCGGCGGGCTCGCGCATCGGATCGGCGAAGTGCGCGATGAGACCGCGACGCAGGCGGTCGGCCTCGGGCAGATCGGTCAGTTCCACACTGCGCACCAGCACCATCCGGTCACGGGCCCGCGAAGCTGCCACGTTGTACCGCTGTGCGAAGGCGTCGCGCGACTGCGGCGGACCGGGATCCTCGGGTGTCGCGACGAGCGTGAGGAAGATGACGTCGCGCTCGCGGCCCTGGAAGCTCCGCGCGTCGCCGCACGCGACGTGGTGCCGCTGCAGCACGGCGGGGCCGAGCGCCTCGTTCAGGCGTTCCCAGGTGCGCTGGGCCTGGGCCTCCCCCGCGAGCGACACCACGCCGATCGAGCGGCCGGTCGTGCGCGGATCCTCCACGAGCGCGCGCACCTCGTCGACGATGCAGGCGATCTCGTCCTCGTTGATCTCGCCGTCGCGTCGCGCGCCGCTCACGTGGATGTCGAGCAGGGGCGGGTCGAAGCGCTCGGCAGGCGTGGGTACGCGCAGCGGCCGCAGTTCGTCGCCGTAGAACTCGCGCTTCGAGTACTCGATGATCGGCGTCACGCAGCGGAAGTGTTCGCGCAGCAACACGCCGCTTCGGGCATACACGACCTTGGCGAGATCGTAGATCGACCGGTCGGGCGACATCTGCGGCCGATAGACGGCCACCTGGTCCACGAGGAACCGCTGCATCAGCGAGCGGATGCGGTCCTCCTCGATGCCCGGGCTCTCCGGCGCGACCTGGCGGTCGTCACCCACGATGAGCAGCTTGCGCCCGCGCAGCAGGGCGGGCAGCGCGGAGAGATCCGACTGCGAGGCCTCGTCCACCACCACGAGGTCGAAGCACCCAAGCTCCGCCGGCAGTGATTCCGAGACGCGGGCATGCGACATGATCCAGCAGGGCACCGCGGGATGCGCGCGGGCCGCAGCCTCGCGGGCTTCCTGCCGATAGCGCACCGCGCGGCGACCGGCGCCGGTCGCGATGCGCTCGATCGCATTGAGGTATCCCTGCAGGGCCGCACACACGTCCGGTGTCGCGTGCTTCAGGATCATGAGCCATGTGCGGCGCACGACGGCGTCGTGGTACGTCCGCGCGAGATCGTGTTCCAGCTCGCCGCGCGTCTGCGCAAGCTGGCGGAACTCGTCCTGCGCGTCGATCATCGCGAGGTGCGACGCGATGCGGCGCAGCCGCCATGCGTCGGCCCAGTCTTCGGGTACGAGTGCGTCGTTCGCATCGGCCGGCGTGTCGCGCAGCAGGCGTGCGTAGCGCGGTGCGCCCGAGGCCTCGATGGCCGCGGTCACCTGGGCCACGGTGGCGAGCCGCGGCATGAGAGCCCGCACCCGCGCCAGCTCGAGCAGAAGGGCGTTCCACATCGCGACCACCGTCGGCTCCCCGTGCTGCGGATCGCCGAGTGTCGCGTCGAGGAAGGCGCGCATCTGCTCGACCACGCGGCCGTTGCGGCCGTCGAGTCCGCGGCGCAGGCGCTCGCGTACTGCCCACACGTCGCCGAGCCGCGACGAGGCAAGGTAGTGCTCCACCGTGCGGTCCAGCTCGTTCCACGCGATCGCGTCGTCGGGCCGGCGCTGCGCACCGGTCCAGCCTGGGAACATGGCGGAGGCGTGGACTGCCAGCGACCGCACCGTCGACTCGAAGGTCTGCAGGCGGCGCACCGCGGCGAGCTGCGCTGCGGCGGCGAGGCCGGCCGATGCATCCTGCACGTCCACCGGATCGAGTCCGAGGTCCGTGGCGAGGGTGTTCCACCGGGCCGCCAATTCGCGCCACTTGCGCTGCAGGGCGAGGTACGCGACCACATGCTGCCATTCGTCGGCATCCGCCGGCACGAGCCCGTTGATCCGGACGCTCTCCAGGTGCTTCTTCGCCTCGCCCTTGCCGAAGACACCGGCGATGCCGAAGGCGCGCCGACCATCGGCGAGGTTCTGCAGCGCCTGGCCGAAGTCGGCGTCGAGTTCTGCGGCGGCCGGGAGGGCCACCGGGCGCGCCACGAACGCGCGTCGCTGGCCCATCGCCTGATCGAACTCCCGGCCGAGGGTGTCGAGAAGTGCCAGCTCGTCCGCGTGCGCACCTTGCGCGAGCGCCTGGCGGAGGCGATCGGTCCAGCGTTGGGTGGCGCGGGCGATCTCGGCGTCGAGTTCGCGCACGCGGGTCAGCTCGGCCGTCAATGCCTGGAGCGCGTCGAGCGCCGCTGCGCCCGTCGGTGCGAGCGTGGGGATGTCGCCGCTGCGGGCGGCCTCCGACAGCCGGGCGAAGCGCGAGAGGTCGCGATGCGCCGTCGCGATCTCCTCGGCAGTCGGAAGCGCATCCGGCGCCGGGAGATCCGCTCCCGCGTAGTCGATGTCGCGACCGATCTGTCGGCGGGCCGCACGCAGGCGGTCCATGTCGGTGGCGGAGAACTTCGGGGTGTACTGCGGCCCCACGCCGATCTTGTCGGGGATCCACTCGAACCGGCCTGTGGCGGCCATCACCTCGCGCGCGGCGTCGAGCGGATCGAGGCGTTCGCCAGAGACGTCGAGGCGCGCCAGATTGAGGCGTGCCCAGCGGCCGATGTCGACGTCGATCTTCGCGATGCGGGTCTGCAACGCGTCGATGGTCTCCTCCAGTCGCTTCACTTCGCGGGCGAGTGCTTCGGGGTCTATGCCCTGCACCTCGTTCGCGATCACGCGCACCGACTGCTCGAACTGCCGCATGCCGTCCTTCTCGGCGGACAGCAGCGAGATGGCGAGCGGGCGGATCTCCTCGGGCAGCTTGTCGCGCAGCGCGGCAAGCGCCGGTTCCTTCATCGATGTCACGAGCACGCGGCGGCCCGTGGCGAGCCAGTGGCAGATGATGTTCGCGATCGTGTGCGTCTTGCCCGTGCCCGGCGGGCCCTGCACCACGACGCCGTCGTGCGCCTCCAGCAGCTGGACCACGCGCACCTGCTCGTCGTTGAACGGCTTCGGGAAGTAGAGATCGCGGACCGGACCGTCCGACGCACCGTCGGACTTGGCCATGCTCACGCCGCGAAACGCGGGCAGGGTGACCTTCTCTGCGTCGCTGCCCGGCTCGTGGACCATCGCGGCCGTGGCGCGCGGCAGTGCTTGGTCGCCGGGCAGGCGGGCGATGGCCTCGACGAACTTTTCGAGGTCCTGAACGAGCGGATCCTGGCTGCGTGGTCGTGCGAAAAGCGCCCATCCCTCGGTCACCGTGAACTTCGCGGTGGGTTCGGCCACCCCGAGGTCCAGCGGGACGAAGCCCGCGTGATGCTGCTCGCCGCGCGGATCGAGGCACGTACGCACCGCTTCGAGCGCGGGCCGCCAGCTCTCGGGATCGAAGGGGGAGAACGTGTTCGTCGCGGCCGCGAAGCGTTCACGGGCGGCCTGCTCCGCCTGGGCCACGCCAGGATTGCGGCGCTGCGTGTAGGCATCGAGTTCGAGGCGCGGGTCACCGTCGCGCGGACGGATCTCCGCGGCGCCCGTGACGGGATGGATCGTGAGGTCGACGAGCTTCGTCAGGAGTGGATACGAGATGCGCCCGGCTTCGTCCTCCCACGTGCCGATGCCCAGTCCGAGCACGAGTTCGAGGTCCTCCTCGGTCGTGGCGCCGGTGAGGTCCTGGTGGAGCGTGAAGAGCTGCGCGTAGAGACGCGAGAGGCTCCGACGGTGCTGCTCGCTTTCGCTCCACGGACGCCAGACGCGCTCGGTGTAGTGGCGGAACTGGCGTTCCACCTCGGCGCGGTACTCGTAGGCGGCCAGCGACACCCTGGACTGCGGCGAGATCGCGGGCCTGGCGACGTCATCGAGAGAGGTCTGCTGGCCGTCGGCGTCGCGATGCGTACCGGCGGCGATGAGCGCCGCGCCGTCCAAGGTATCTGCGAGCCCCGGCGGGGCGAGCATCGAGCTGCCCACCGTGAGCCACGGTGCGAGCCACGGCGAATCCGGTTCCGGTGGCAGCCCGCTCGCACGCGGTCGGGGCACCGTGAACCAGACCTCGTCCCCGCCGTCGGCGTCACCGCCCATTCGCAACACGCTCGCGAATTCCGCCACCTGATGGTCGTGCAGGAGGAAGCGGCCGTGGTCGGCGAGGTTCGAGACCGTCGGCGTACGCACGCGGGCCACCTGGCGGACGTACTCGAGAAGCGACAGGAGACGGGCTTTGGCGGCGGGCACGATGCGTGGGGTGCGGGTGGGACGGAGGCGCGCAATGCTACCGGATCGGGGGGGCCTAGTCCCTTCGCCCACGCCGACGGCACGCTCGGCCGCAGTGGCCCCGGACATCATGGGTTCCCCTGTGCGGTCGCCCGGGCGTATCGTTCAGCCTTGGGGCTGCAGGCAATCCGCCACCGCGATGTCATGGGGGTGGGGCCGAACCGGCGCCGATGTGCGGTGTCGGACCAGCGCACCCCTCATCAACGGAGATCGCAATGAGCACCGATATCGAAGTTTCGCTGGACCGCCTTGCCAAGGACTTCCGGGCCGTCGTCACCGACGCCGAGGCGCTGCTTCAGGCCACTGCCCACGAGACGGGCGATCGTGCGGTGGCGGCGCGCGAACGCATCATCGATACGCTGCACGATGCGAAGCAGCGCCTCGTCCAGGTGGAGCAGGCGCTGGGCGCAAAAGTGAAGGAAGTGGCCCGCGCGACCGACGACTACGTGCACGAACACCCGTGGCAGGCAGCGGGCGTCGCTGCCGGGGTCGGATTCCTGATCGGCATGTTGATCAGCCGGCGCTGAACCCCTTGGCCTCGAACGAGGAGGAGGGCGCGGGTGGCGGCCTGATGGATTCGGTCCGCCGCCTCGCCGCGACGGCGGTGGGCCTCGTGGAGACGCGGCTGGAGATCGTCGTCACGGAGCTGGAGGAGGAGAAGCTCCGGCTGCGGCAGATGCTGATCCTGGGCGTCGTCGCCGGTTTCTGTCTCGGTGTGGCGGCGCTCCTCGCCGTCATGCTGGTGGTGGTCCTCTTCTGGGACACCCACCGGCTCGCCGCCATCGGCGGGCTGCTCGTCCTGTTCCTGGGGGGCGGTGCCGTCGCCGCGATGGCGCTCTGGCGCCATACCGGCGCCCACGCGCGCCTCTTCGATACGACCCTCTCTGAACTGCGGAAGGACCGCGAACGTCTCGGGCGGCGGTCATGATCGATCGTCTCGCCGAGGTGCGGGCCCGGCGCGCTGAACTCGTGGCTCGCGCCGCGCGCGAGCGCGATGACATCGGGCGCCTCGTCGGTGCGGTCACGCAGCCGTTGCGGGCGGCTGGATGGCTCGCCGCGGTGTGGCGTTTCGCCAGTGCCCGACCGCTGGTGTTCGGTGGTGCGGTGGCGGCGATCGTGATCCTGCGGCCGTCGCGTGCCATCGCGTGGTCGCTGCGGCTGTGGGCCGGCTGGCAGGCGTTCAAGCGGATGCGGGACCGCTTCGCGCTCCTCAAGGCCGCCACGGTCGGGCGCCGGTCGGATACGCCCGCGGTGAGCAAGCCCCCGCAGACGCGCTGACCTGCCCGCAGCCCGCGCGGGCGAGGTTCGTGACCCGGCCCGAGCGGGCCGAGGAATCTCCGTGCCCTGCTATTCGGCGGTGATCTTCCGCTCGCGGATGAGGCGGCTCCACTTCTCGCTCTCTGCGCGGATGTGCTTCCCGAAGTCGGCGCCACTGCCACCGATGGCCTCTACATCGAGTTCGGCAAGACGCTTCTGCACCGTCGGATCGCGCAATGCCTCGTTGAACACAGCGTTCAGCTTCTCGAGCACTGCCGGCGATGTCTTCGCGGGGGCGAGCAGACCGAACCACGGCTGCATCACGACATCCTTGTAGCCGGCCTCCTGCATGGTCGGCACATCGGGGAACAGCTTCGAGCGCTTCGTGCCGGTGACGGCGATCGGCCGGACGCGACCGGCCCCGGCATGCGGCGAGATCGAGGGCATGTTGTCGAACATGAAGTTCACCTCACCACCCACGAGCGCCGTGACGGCGAGCGCGCTGCCCTTGTAGGGCACGTGCCGGATCTCGATGCCGGCGAGCGACTCGAACAGTTCCGACGTGAGGTGCAGCGAGGAACCGAATCCCGAGGAGGCGTACGTGATCCCGCCCGGCTTCGCGCGGATCAGCGCGACGAGTTCCTTCACGTCCTTCGCCGGGACGGAAGGATGCACCGCGAGCAGATTCGCGATGCGACCGACTTCCATCAGCGGGGCGAAGTCGCGTTCGACGTCGAAGCCGATGGTCTTGTAGATGTACGGGTTGATGGAGCAGGTGCCGATGCTGGCCATGATCAGCGTGTAGCCGTCGCCCGGGGCGCGGGCCACGAGTTCCATTGCGACGTTGCCGCCGGCGCCCGGCCGGTTGTCGATGACGACCTGCTTCCCCAGGAGTTGCGTGGCGCGATGGCTGAGCAGCCGTGACAGCATGTCCGGTGTGCCGCCGGGCGGGAACGGCACGATGATCTTGATGGGCTTGCGCGGGAAGTCCTGGGCGATGGCCGGCGCGGCAGGCAGGGCGGCAGCGAGCGCCAGGGCGGCGAGCAGGTGCAGACGGGAACGCATGGGCGGGTGTCTCGGAGTGTGTCCGTGGAGGCGCCATGATAGGCGCGACCGCCGTGCGGCACGCTGGCCGGTCTCGCAACCGGCCAGCGAACGATCTACATCGCGTACTTCTTCACGCCCGCTTCGTCCCACTCGATACCGCTGCCCGGGCGGGACGGCACTTCCGCGAAGCCGTCCTTCACGCGGATCGGATCCGCCAGCACGGGCGCGGCCCAGTCCGACCATTCCAGCCAGTCGGCCGACTCGCTCACGCGGAGCAGCTGCGCCGAGACCGCGGGGTAGAGGTGGCTCGACAGAGGCAGGCCGGCGGCGCCCGCGATCGCTGCGGCGCGCATCCAGCCGCTGACGCCGCCGATGCGCATGAGGTCGGGCATGTAGAGGTCGGCGGCGTTCGCACGGACGGCGGCGAGGAAGGCGCGCGGACCGTAGATGTTCTCGCCGATCGACACGGGTGTCCGCATCTCGCGCGTGATCTGTGCGCAGCCTTCCAGGTTGTCGTAGATGACCGGTTCCTCGAACCAGTAGAGGCCCTGGTCGTCGAGGGCGTGCAGTCGGAGCAGCGCCTCGCCGAACGCCAGACCCTGATTGAAGTCGACCATGAGATGGATGTCGTCGCCCACGGCGCGGCGCACCTCCGCGATGGCGGCGAGGTCGTCCTTCAACGTGGGGCGGCCAAGGCGCAGCTTGATCGCCCGGAACCCGCCCTCCGCCACGAGACTCTCGGCCTCGGCACCGATCCGGTCGAGCGGGATCAGCCACAGACCGTTCGTGTTGTACGCGCGGACCGGGCCGGGCGTGCCGCCCAGCAGGGTGGCGAGCGACTGACCTGCAGCGCGCGCACGGGCATCCCAAAGCGCCATGTCCAGACCCGAGATCGCGATGACGCTCAGACCCTCGCGGCCGTTCAGGTGCATGGCGCCCATGCCATCGCGGTACACGTCGAGCGGAGCGAGCGGCCGGCCGCGGAACTGCGTGGCGAGTTCCTGGAGCAGGGCGGTGATCGGTCCGACGGCGTTGTGCCGGTAGGGTTCGAGGAAGGCATGACCGGTGACGCCCTCGGCCGTGTGGGCGTCGATCAGCACCAGCGGCCATTTCTCGTAGATGCCGACCTTCGAGACGATGGGGCGGCGCATCGGGATCGAGACGGCGCGCACGGTGATGTGGTCGAGGGTGAGCGTGGGGATGCTGGTGTTGGTCATGCGTGATCCTTTCGTGTCTTGTCGGTGGGGACGGGCATCGCGCTCAGGCCGCTTGCTGCGCCTTCGTCCGGGTGCTCGTGGCCGACGTAGCGCCGGGCGCGACGCCTGCGGCCAGCTGCGCCTCGATCTCCGCCCATCGTACCTTCGCCTTCGCGACGTTGGCTTCCTTCACATGCCCGAAGCCGCGCATCTTCTCGGGCAGGCCTGCGAGTTCGACGACGAGCGGCAGGGTCTCGGGCGTGAGTTGCGCGAGGGCGCGATCGATGGCCTCCTCGTACTCGGCGATCAGCGCGCGCTCCATGCGCCGCTCGGCGGTGCGGCCGAACACGTCGAGCGCGGTGCCGCGCAGCCCCTTGGCTTTCGCGAGCCAGCGGAACGCGTGGCGGACCCACGGGCCGTACGACTTCTTCACCAGATGACCGTCGGCGTCCCGCTTCGACAGCAGCGGCGGCGCGAGGTGGAAACGCAGTTGAACATCGCCTTCGAAGGTGTCCGCGAGCCGCTTCTCGAACTCGCCGTTGGAGTAGAGGCGCGCGACCTCGTATTCGTCCTTGTAGCTCATCAGCTTCGCGGCGGCACTCGCCACGGTGCGAGCGAGCTGGTCGCCGGTGCCGAGCTTCGTCTCGGCGGCGCGCACACGGTCGACGAATCGCTCGTACCGCGCGGCGTAACTGGCGTCCTGCCAGGCGGTGAGATGTTCGACGCGCTGCTTCACGAGGGAGGCGAGCGTCTGCGGGAACTGGACCTGCACCGGTTGCGCCGGCGTTGCGATGCGTTCGACCCGTGCGAGGTCGGCGGCGGCGCGACGGCCCCAGAGGAACGCGGCCTTGTTGGCGTCGACGGCGACGCCGTTCAGTTCGATCGCCCGCAGCAGCGATGCCTCGCCGAGCGGCACGAGGCCCTTCTGGAAAGCGAAGCCGAGCATGAAGAGGTTGGTCGCGATGGCGTCACCGAGCAGCGCGGTGGCGATGCGCGTCGCGTCGAGCGCGTGGACGTTGCCGGCCACCGCCTCGTCGAGCAGCGCACGGACGGCGTCTGCCGGGAACTGCCAATCGGGGTCCTGTGCGAACTTGCCCGTGGGCTGCTCGTGCGTGTTCACGACGGCGACCGTGCGGCCGGGGCGCGTCTTCGCGATGGCGTCCTGCGCGCCGGCCGTGAGGAGGTCGCAGCCGAGGATGAGGTCGGCCTCGCCCGTGGCGATGCGCTGGGCGTGGATGTCCTCCGGATGGGCCGCGAGCTTCACGTGCGAGGTCACCGCGCCGTTCTTCTGCGACATGCCGGTCATGTCGAGAACCGAGACGCCGCGTCCTTCCAGGTGCGCGGCCATGCCCATCAGGGCGCCGATCGTGATGACGCCGGTGCCGCCGATGCCGGTGACGAGGATGTTCCAGGTGGCCGACTGCAGCGGGACGAGCGTCGGTGCCGGCAGTTCGCCGAACTCGACGGCACCCTTCGCCGCCTTCGGACGCCGGACCTTGCCGCCCTCGACCGACACGAAGCTCGGGCAGAAGCCCTCGACGCAGCTGAAGTCCTGGTTGCACGCCGACTGGTCGATCACGCGCTTCGTGCCGAACGCCGTCTGCTTCGGCAGCAGCGACGTGCAGTTGGACGCAGCGCCGCAGTCGCCGCAGCCCTCGCACACGGCCTCGTTGATGAAGAGGCGCTGCGACGGCGTCGGCATCTCGCCTTTCTTGCGGCGGCGGCGCTTCTCGGCCGCGCACGTCTGGTCGTAGATGATGACCGACGTGCCGGAGATCGTGCGCATCTCCTTCTGCACGGCATCGAGATCGTGTCGATCGTGCAGCGTGGCGGTCGCGGGCAGCGAACTCCGATCGGCGTAGCGGGCGAGATCCTCCGTGACGATCGCGATGCGCTTCACGCCCTCGGCGGCCATCTGCTGCGCGATCATCGGCACGGAGGTCTGGCCGTCGACGGGCTGGCCGCCGGTCATCGCGACGGCATCGTTGAAGAGGATCTTGTAGGTGATGTTCACGCCCGCCGCGATGGCAGCGCGGATCGCGAGGTGGCCGGAGTGGAAGTACGTGCCGTCACCCAGGTTCGAGAACACGTGGCCGCGCTTCGAGAACGGCGCCTGGCCGATCCAGATGGCCCCTTCGCCGCCCATCTGCGTGGTGGTGCGGTTGTGCTCCGGGTAGATGGCCGTGGCCATCACGTGGCAGCCGATGCCGGCCAGCGCGAGGCTGCCGTCGGGGACCTTCGTCGAGCGGTTGTGCGGACAGCCCGAGCAGTACCACGCGGGTCGCGGCGGTGTCGCGACGGCCTTGCGCAGCACGGCCTCCTTCGCTTCGAGGAAGGCGAGGCGCGCGCGGATGCGGTCGCTGTCGTGGAAGCGTGCGAGGCGGCCGGCGATCACGCGGGCGATCTGCGCGATGGAGAAGTCGCCCTTCGCGGGCAGCAGCCAGTTGCCGCGGCCGGCGACCCATTCGCCGCGCTCGTCGAACTTGCCGATGACGCGGGGCCGGGCGTCCTCGCTCCAGTTGTAGAGGTGTTCCTTCAGCTGGTACTCGACCATCTGGCGCTTCTCCTCGACGACGAGGATCTCCTCCAGACCGCGCGAGAACTCGCGGATGCCGTCGGGTTCGAGGGGCCACGGCATCGAGACCTTGAAGACGCGGATGCCGATCTCGGCGGCACCGGCCTCGTCGATGCCCAGTTCTTCGAGCGCCTCCAGAACGTCCATGTACGACTTGCCGGAGGCGACGATGCCGAGCCGCGCCTTGGGCGAGTCGATGGTGGTGCGGTTCAGCTTGTTGGCGCGGGCGTAGGCGATGGCGGCATAGATGCGGTAGTCCTGCATCAGCGCTTCCTGGTTGCGCGCCTGGACGCCGAGCGTCTCCGACGACAGCCGACCGTTCAGGCCACCCTCGGGCATCGGGAAGTCGGTCGGCAGGACGATGGCGGGCGCGTCGAGGTTCGCGTCGATGGAGGCGGACGACTCCACGGTGTCGGCGAGCGCCTTGAACGCCACCGCACAGCCCGAATAGCGCGACATCGCGAAGCCGTGCAGACCCAGTTCCACGTATTCCTGCACGTTGCACGGGTAGAGCACCGGGATCATCGAGGCCGAGAACAGGTGATCGCTCTGGTGCGGCAGGGTCGAGGAGTACGCGCCGTGGTCATCGCCCGCCACGAGCAACACACCGCCGTGCTTCGAGGTGCCCGCGAAGTTCATGTGCTTGAAGACGTCGCCGCAGCGGTCGACGCCGGGGCCCTTGCCGTACCAGAGGGCGAAGACGCCGTCGTAGTCGGACTCGCCCACCATGTGCACCTGCTGCGTGCCCCAGACGGCGGTGGCGGCCATCTCCTCGTTCGTGCCGGGCACGAACTTCACGTGCTGCTCTGTCAGGTGCTTCTCGGCCTTCCACAGCGCCTCGTCGAGACCGCCGAGCGGGCTGCCGCGATAGCCGGATACGAAGCCGGCGGTGTTGAGGCCGGCGGCGGCGTCGCGGCGGCGCTGCATCAGCATCAGGCGCACGATGGCCTGGATGCCGGTCAGGTAGATGCGGCCGTTGACGGACTGGTACTTGTCGTCGAGGGTGACGGATTGCATGTCGGGCTCCTGTGGGATTCGACGGGCAGCCGCGTGGCCCGGGTAGGGCGGCGACCGCTGTTGCGACGGCAGGCGGGTGGCCTGCGTCGCGGATTCAGGGAGGGCGGACGGACGGGCGAAACAGCGATCAGAGAATCGGCAGGGCGCGATATTCCTGTTCGTTCAGCACCAACTCGTGGTGACCGCGGCCCGGCGGGATCATCGGGAAGCAGTTTTCCTGTGATGGCACGACGACGTCAAGCAGGAACGGACCCTCGGAGGCGATGCATTCGGCAACCGCGGCTTCGAGTTCCGCCGGGGATTCCACGCGCCGGGCCTTCCAGCCGAAGCCCAGGGCCACGGCGACGAAGTCGGGCAGCGCCTCGGTCCAGCTGTGGCTCTGGCGGCCTTCATGTATGAGGTCCTGCCACTGCCGGACCATGCCCATGCGACCGTTGTTGACCACGATCAGCTTCACCGGGGTGCGGTGCTGCATGGCCGTGGAGAGTTCCTGGAGGTTCATGAGCACCGAGGCGTCGCCGCTCATGCAGACGACCTTCGCGTCCGGATGCGCCACCTGCGCGCCGATGGCGGCGGGCAGGCCGTAGCCCATCGTGCCGGCACCGCCCGACGTGAGCCAGCGACCCGGGGCTTCGAAAGCGAGGTGCTGCGCGGCCCACATCTGGTGCTGGCCGACATCGGTGGAGACGATGGCGTCCTGGCCATCGAGGGCGGCGCGCACCGTGCGCATCAGGCGCTGCGGCAGGATCGCGTCGGACCGGTCGGTGAAGCCCAGGCTGTCGCGTGCGCGCCACGCTTCGATCATCGTCCACCAGGGGGCGAGGCGTTCCGTGTCGAACGGCGTGTCGCCGACGGTTTCGAGCAGCCGCACCAGGACATCGCCGCAGTCGCCGAGCAGTGGAACATCGACCGGCACTAGGCGCCCGATGGACGTGGCGTCGATGTCCACGTGGATGGTGGCTGCGTGCGGGCAGAACTCGGAAAGCTTGGAGGTGACGCGGTCGTCGAAGCGCGCGCCCACGCAGACCACGAGATCGGACTCGTGCATCGCAAGGTTCGCTTCGAGCGTGCCGTGCATGCCGAGCATGCCGAGGAATTGCGGGTCGGACGCGGGGAAGGCGCCGAGACCCATGAGGGTGAGCGTGCACGGCGCGCCGGTCATGCGCACGAGCTTCGTGAAGGCCTCGCAGGCCGCCGGACCGGAGTTGACGAGACCGCCGCCGCCGTAGAACACCGGACGCTTGGCGCGCCGCAGGCGCTCGACGGCGTCGACGAGTTGGGCGACGGGGGCGGGCGGGAAGATCGGCACGACGGACTTCGTAACGGCGAGGGCGGGCTGGGCGCCCGTGGCCGCGAGTTGGATGTCCTTCGGGAAGTCGAGCAGCACAGGGCCCGGGCGACCGCCCGTCGCCACTGCGAAGGCCTTGCGCACGGTCGACGCCACATCGGCCACGCGGCGCATCTGGGCGTTCCACTTGGTCACGGGGCGGGAGATGCCGAGCGCGTCGCATTCCTGGAACGCCTCGGTGCCGATGAGGGTCGTCGCGACCTGCCCGCTGATGCAGATCACGGGCACGGAGTCGCACATGGCGTCGAGCAGACCGGTGATCGTGTTGCTGACGCCAGGGCCCGAGGTCACGAGCACGACGCCGGGACGGCCGGTGCTGCGGGCGTAGCCCTCGGCGGCATGGACCGCGGCCTGCTCGTGCCGGACCAGCACGTGGCGCAGGCGGGATTCGCCGTGCAGCGCGTCGTACACCGGCAGGATCGCGCCACCCGGATAGCCGAAAATCACCTCGACGCCCAACTCCACGAGCGTATCGATGAGCACACGCGCCCCGTTACGGTCGACGGGCTGGGTCGACGCGACGGGCGCTTCCAGAAATTCGGATCGGGTGGTGGCGTTCATGGGAGAGAGCTTAGGCGTCGGAGGGCAGAAAAGGCGCCCGAATTTTCTGCTCGTTGGGCGATAATTCGGGAGGATTTTTCGTTTCGGAGGGGTTCGGAAGAATGGCGCTCGATAAATTCGATCTCGCGATCCTCCGCGAGCTGCAGCGCGACGCCCGCGCGAGCCTGGGCGAGATCAGTGCGGCCGTGGGTTTGTCGACCACGCCGTGCTGGAACCGCATCAAGCGCATGGAGGCCGACGGCGTCATCCTCGGCTACACGGTGCGCATCGATCCGTCGGCCCTCGGCTTCAGCGAGACCGTCATCGTCCAGGTGACGCTGGAGAGCCACAGCGACGAGACGATCTACGCGTTCGGTCGCATGCTGGAGGAGATCCCGGAGGTGCTGGAGGCGACGCTGATCTCGGGCGACTACGACTACCTGATCCGGATCGCCGTGCGCGACACCCGCGACTACGAGCGGCTGCTGCGCGAGAAGCTCTACCGCATCCGGGGCATCCGCCACAGCAAATCGAGCTTCGTGCTGCGGACGCTCAAGTCGAGCGAGATCCCGCTGTCCGCCGCCGAGCCTGCCGAGGCAGCCAAGGCGCCTCGGAAGCCGAGGGCGCCAGCCAAGGTCGCGAAGGCCGGGAAGGCGCGCTGAGGCCGGAGGCGGGATGGCTTCGTCCGACGCTTTGCGCGCGCCGATGGCATGCGGGGATCTGGTGCGGGCGCACCCTCGGCAGATGACCCGGAGAAACGATGCCGGGTCATTCCTGACGGGACGACCCGTGGAAATGGTGCTGGGTCACCCTTGACGGGTGACCCAGCTTAGCCCGGTACGCCGGGCGGGGATTACCGGCACACGAGCACCGGTATCTTGGTATGCGTGAGGACCTTCGTGGTCTCGCTGCCCAACAGTACGCCCGCCAATCCCTTGCGTCCATGGGATGCCATGACGATCAGATCGCAGCGACGCTTGCGGGCGACCTCGACGATGCCTTCCCAGGGCATCCGGCATTCCTCGTAGTGGGTCTCGCACTCGACACCGGCGGCGTCGGCCTCCTTCTTGACGGCGGCAAGGATCTTCGTGGCATTGCGTTCCGTGCGCGCCTCGTACTCGTCGCGGGCCATGAGGTCCGGCGGGATGTATTCGCCGTACACCAGCACCTCGTACTCGGGCGGTGCGTAGAAGCCTGTCACCTTGGCGCCACACGTCGCGGCGAGCTTCACGCCTTCGCGGATGGCCTTCTTCGACAGCGGAGAGCCATCGACGGGGATCAGGATGCGCTTGTACATGTGTGTGTCTCCTCGAAAGTCGGGGGCTCGAATGCGATGAACGCAAGTCTCGCGCGAGCGTGGTCCGCCGTGTTGATGCAAGTCAAGTGGCGCGTATTGCGCCGTGCACGCGCGGATCACCCGGGGTGATGTCTGCGCGATGCCGTGCGCTATCCTTCGCGCCGTGAACCAACATCTACTTCCCACGCTTCGCCTCCTCGGCGGCGACACCTTCCGCTCCGGCGAGGAGATCGCGCAACGGCTCGGGGTCACCCGCGCCACTGTCTGGAACGTGATGCAGGAGGTGCAGCAGCTCGGCCTTCCGGTCGAGAAGGTGCGCGGCCAGGGTTACCGCCTGCCACATCCGCCCGTGTGGCTCGATGCCGCCGCGATCGGGTCCGCGCTCGGTGTTCACGCCGCGCGCTTCCACGTGGACATCCAGGACGAAGTGTCGTCCACCAACACGGTGATGCTCGAGCGTGCCGTGGCCGGAGCGGCGTCGGGATCCATGGTGGCGGCCGAGTTGCAGACGGGTGGTCGCGGGCGGCGTGGCCGCACGTGGCTCTCGGGACTCGGCGGCGCGCTCACGTTCTCTCTCCTGTGGCGCTTCGACGAGGGGCCGGCATCGCTCTCGGGACTCAGCCTCGTCGTCGGACTGGCGTGCGCAAAGGCGCTCTCGGCCCGTGGCGTGCAGGGGGTGGGCGTGAAGTGGCCGAACGACCTCCTGTGCGACGGCCGCAAGCTGGCCGGCATCCTCATCGAACTGCAGGGAGACGCGCTCGGCCCGTCCGCGGTGGTCATCGGCATCGGGTTCAACGTGCGGCTCGCAGCCGACATTCCGGCGGCGGTCGATCAGCCCGTGGCCGACATCGCGGGAACCGGGGGCTCCGAGGATCGCAATGCGTTGCTCGCCGCCGTCCTGACCGAGCTGGCCAGTGCGATCGACGCGTTCCTCGTCGGTGGATTCGCCGCGGTTTCCGACGAGTTCGATCGCTGGCATGTCCTGCAGGATCGCGATGTCGTCGTGAGCCTGCCCGATGGCAGCCGCGTGGAGGGCCGCGTCACGGGGACGGCAGCGGATGGCGCGCTGCTCGTCGACACGGACACCGGCTCCCGGCGTTTCCATGGCGGCGAGGTGAGCGTGCGGGCATCGAGCGGCACGGCGACGGTGGGCCGCGATGCGTGACGGACTTCCGAAGGTCGGCGCACGCCTCGTTCTCGATGCCGGCAACACGCGCGTGAAATGGGCGTTCGTGAACGATGGCGTCTTCGTGGCCAGCGGCGCCGTGCCCACGCAGGATCCCGACGCCCTGGCCGCCCAGTGGGGTGATCTCCCCCCGCTGCAGGGCACCCGCACCCTCGCCTGCAGCGTTGCCGGCCCGGCGGTGCGCGAGCGCATCGGGGCGCTCGTCGCGGCCCACACCGCCACCGATGTCGTGTGGTTCGCCTCGACCGAGCGTTGCGCCGGCGTCTACAACCGGTACGACCGACCGACCCAGCTCGGTGCGGATCGATGGGCGGCGATGGTGGGTGCCCGGGCGCGCACCGATGATCCGGTGGTCGTGGTCAATGCGGGCACGGCCATCACCGTGGACGCACTGGCCTCGACCGGAGAGTTTCTCGGCGGGCTGATCCTGCCCGGCGTCGGCGTGATGCTCGACGCGCTCGCGCAGCGAACCGCAGGCCTGCAGTCCGCCCCCGGGCGCGTCAGCGAGTTCCCGCGGAATACCGCGGACGCGATGACCTCCGGTGCGTTCGATGCCGCTGCCGGCGCCGTTGTGCGCATGGTCGGGCGACTCGCGGCGCGCGAAGGAGCGCCTGCGCGGGTGCTGCTCTCAGGAGGCTCCGCGCCGACGCTCGTTCCGGGCATGCCCGAGGGCACGCTCCGCGTGGAGCATCTCGTCCTCGAGGGCCTGCTGGTCGCCGATGTATCGGAGGTTTTCCGGTGAGGGTCCTGCTGTCCATCCTGATCGTCGCGAATCTCGCGCTCTTCGGCTACGGATTCCTGTCGGAGCGGCAGGGTCGGACTGCCGAGCGTCAGGGGCTGGCCGATCAGCCGAATGCCGATCGTATCCGCATCGTCCGCGGTGAGCCCGAGCCGGAGGCGCCGCCGCCCGCGCCCGGACCGTCCGAGGAGGCGTGCATGGAGTGGGCGCCGTTCTCGCAGGAGGAACTCGTGCGGGCCCGCGACGCTCTCGCTTCGTTGAGTCTCGGTGACCGCCTCGCGAGTGCCCCGGTGAATGCCGTGGCGAACTGGTGGGTGTACGTGCCGCCGCTCCCCAACCGTCTTCAGGCCGATCGCGAGGTGGCCCGCCTCGCGGCGTTGGGCGTGCTCGACACGTACGTCGTGCAGGACAACTCGGACATGCGCTTTGCGGTTTCCCTCGGCATCTTCCGTTCGGAAGAGGCCGCCCAGAGATTCCTCGAAGGGTTGAAGAACCGGCGCGTGGCGCGGGCTGTCGTCGGTCAACGGCCGCATCCGCTGCGCCTCAACGCGATCTACGTGCGGGAACCCGTCGAGACCGAGACGAAGCGATTGGCGGAACTGAAGATCGGATGGCCGGGGACGGAGCTGCGCGCAGCGGCCTGCCCGTGAAGCCGGATGGGGCGGGTCCAGCGCGGCCGCTGCAACGGCGGCCCGGGCGGGAGTGAAGCCGCGGGATCGTGGCGGCTTCGCACAAAGGGTGACTAGCTGGGATGCGGATCTGCCGCGGCGGTGGGCATTGCTGCCCTGCAGGCCGGGGCGATGGCTGGGCATGTCGGCTTGCCGCGCGGCGCCCGATCGTGATCGGTGGATGCGGCGCGGTCGACGAACCTTTTCCGGGGCTTCATGAATGCGCCGTCGGAAGTTGTGGCGCCGGCTGGGAGAGCATGCTGCTCATGCTTGGCGTGGCGTCGAGCGCTCAGACGGTCGCGGATTCGTCGTGCGATGTCTGAGGTGTTCCGTTGAGTGTCTCCACGGCGCGGACGATGTCGTCGGCCACGAGCGTGATCTTCCGGCGTTGCGACCGTGCCATCCGGCGCAGGGTCTCGAAGGCTGCGCGACGGTCCAGTCGGCGACGCTCCATCAGGACGCCCACGGCCATGCGCGTCTTCTGCTCGGTCGACAGCGCGGTGTTCAGGCGAAGTTCGGAATCCTTCAGCCGCGATATCTCCGCGCCGCGCGCAAGCGCTGCCTCGATGGACGGCACGAGCTGCGGGATGTCGATCGGTTTCAGAAGGAAGCCCAGTGCGCCGTTGCCCGCGGCCTGCCGCACGATGTCGAGATCGCCGTGGGCCGACAGGAAGATGAACGGCACCGTGCTGTGCTCCCGCATCAGCGCGGACAACGCAATACCGTCCATGCCGGGCATCCGCACGTCGAGTATCGCGAGATCCACGCCGCCGTCCTGCATGCGGGAGATCGCTTGTTCGGCGGACGCGGCCGCGGTCACTTCGTAGCCTGCGTCGCGGAGACCTTCCGAGAGGGTGGCGAGCACGAGCCGGTCGTCATCCACGAGCAGAAGGCGGGGTTGTGTGGGTTCGGTCGATTCCATCGGTTCTCCGTGTGTTGAAGCGTAGATGGGGCCGTGGCCCCGGGTTGCAAGCCTGGGGAGTCTCCCCAGGGTCAGGCGGCCGCGGCGATGTCCGCGGCAATGGCCAGCACCGGTGGTTCGAGCGTCACCACCACCGAAACCGTATTGGTCTGCTGCTGGAAAGCGACACCGAATCCCTTGGTCGGGGCCAGTGCGCGCATCAGTCCCAGACCGGTGCCCAGGCCCCGTCTGGGAAACTCGAAGTCGGGCGGCAGCCGGCCAGGATTCACGATCCGCACTGTCGCGCCGCCGCGTTCGGCATGCATCGACACCCGCATCCATCCGGGTTCACCCGCCTTCGTTCCGTGCTTGGCAGCGTTCAACATCAGCTCGTTGAGGATGAGTGCGACCCCGACGGCTTCACCTTCTGCCACGCGAAGCGGCGACCCGCCCGTCGGTGGTGCCTCGAGGTCCATCGTCACGCCGGTCAGACTGCTCACGTGGCGGGCGATGGCCGGGACCATCTCGGTGAGGCCGATGCTCCCGAGCGCGCCCTGGCCCTGCAGGCCGTGCACGATCGCCATCGACTGTACCTGGGCGATGGCAGCGTCCAGCACATGACCGTAGGGCGGTGTGCTGCCCACGTGCCGACGCAACAGGCCCACCACGCCCTGCAGGTGGTTCTTGATGCGATGGTGCACCTCGCGCACCAGTGCGTCCCGCTGGTTGACGGCCTCGCTCAACTTGCGGTCCTGTTCCAACCGGCGCTCGGTGATGTCCTTCGCGATGCCGGTCACGAGCGTCGTGCCCTCGCTGCTGATGAACGGGAACGACTCCACCCACACCCAGCGCTCGCTGCCGTCCGGCCGCACCAGGCGGACCTCGGTCTGCGCCGGTTCGCCGGCACGCTGCTCGGCCAGGAATCGGTCCATCGCGGCGCGATCGCGCTGGTCGACGAGGCGGAGCCAGCCCAGGGCTTCGCCGTAGATGTCCTCGCGTCGCACGCCGGTCACGGTCTCGAAGGCCGGGCTGAGGTAGATCACCCGCGAGAAGTCCTGCGTCCCCACCCAGAAGACCTCGGGGACGTTCTCCGCGAGCCGCCGGAACAGTTCCTCGGAGCGGCGCAGCGCGGCCTCGGCCCGCTTCTGTTCGGTGACGTCCTCGATGATGCCGCTCAGCTCCACGCGGCCGTCGGCTGATTTGGAACTCACGACCCGGCGCCCGCGCAGCCAGCGGTGTTCGCCGTCGGGGCGGACGATGCGGTACTCGTTCTCGAACACGTGGCCGACATCCCGGCCGACCCACCAGTTCTGTGCGGCGACGATCTCCTCGCGGTGGTCCGGGTGCACGCACTCCAGCCAGGCCTCCGGCTCGCTGTACAGGCGCTCGCCAGGAATCCCGGTGATCTGCTCGAAGGCGGCATTGATGAATCGGATCCGGAACGGAGCCCCGTCTGCGAACCACAGGATCTCGCGGACGCTGCCGGCAAGTCGCTGGAGGCGGGCTTCGGAGTCGCGGACTTCGATCCGCGCCTTCTCGACTTCGGTGATGTCGCGCGACACGCCGCGATAGCCGCGGAACTCCCCCGCAGTGTCGAAGACCGGCGTCCCGCTTGCGAGGAGCGTGCGGCGCGTGCCGCCGGGGAGTTGCCATTCGTAGAGGAAATCGCGGAACGCCGCCCGACGTTCGAGCTGGTCGTGATACGTCAGCAGGGCGTCGTCGGCCGCGTGGCAGTCCGGCGGCGCCCAGAGCGGGTGACCGACGAGGCTCGGCACGAACGGCGCCGCGCTGGTGCACGCCCGCGACTGTGCGGTGAAGAGGAGATTGGCATCGGTCTCCCAGAAGTAATCGGAGGAGAGCTCCACCAGCGTGCGGAAACGCTCCTCCGATTCGCGCAGGGCGATCTCGGCGTGCTTGCGGTCGGTGACGTCCTGGATGATGCCGAGCAGGCGCTTCGGTCGTCCGTCGGCGTGCGTCTCGAGCATGCCGCGCTCGTAGATCCAGCGCACGCTGCCGTCGGGGCGGATGATGCGGCATTCGATGGCGCCTGGATCACCGCGTCGCCAGGCCTCGCGGACGGGCTCCATCGCGGGCCGATCGGCGGGGTGCACCATGTCGAGAAAGCGTGTGACCGGGATGTCTTCGTTGGTCTCCGGCAGGCCGAGGATCCGCCGGCAGCCGTCGCACCAGAGAACGAGGTTGGTCTCGATGTCGCACTCCCACCGGCCCACCTGCCCGAACTCCATCGCGAGGCGGTAGCGCTCCTCGCTTTCCCGCAACGCCTGCTCGAGTCGGCGCTTGCGGGTGGTGTCGCGGCTGAAGGTGAGCACATGATCGATCTCTCCATCGACGCCGTTGACCGCCACGCAGCGGGTGTCGAGCATGACCTCGCCATGCCCCGGCGTGGGTACGGCAGATTCGAAACGCTGCATCGATCGATGCGCGAGCTCGATCGCTGCACGGGATTCGAGGGATTCGGCGAAGGCTGCCGGCAGCGCCAGATCCGAGGGGCGCTGCCCGATCATCGAGGCGGGAGGGATGCCGAGCAGGTGTCCCCACGCGGCGTTTGCGTACGTGAATCGCTGGCAGGCATCGAAGCGCGCGATGAGATCGGGTGCGCTGTCGAGCACGGTCTGCATCTGGTGTCGCGACAGAGACAGCGCCTCGCGGATGCGCTGGCGCTCGGTGACGTCGTGCACGATCACGAAGCGGGCCCGCAGCCCGCGGAATTCGACCGGATGGGAGGCCGTTTCGGTGACGAGGACCGTACCGTCCTTGCGGCGGTGATACCACGGCCCGTTGAGGCGGCCCCAAGTTGGAATCGCTTCAGCGGCGCGGGCGAGCAGGCGAGGGATCTCTTCGGGAGGGCGCACATCCGCCAGCGTACCCGCGAGCAGTTCCTCGCGGGAGCGGCCGAAGTGCTCGAGCGTGGCCTCGTTCATGTCGAGGAAGCGCAGCGTCTCCGGGTCGTAGATCCACATCGGCGTCGGATTGCGCCGAAAGGCGACGTCCAGCATCGCGCGCTGCTCGGCAGTCTCCCGCTCGAGTGCCTCGATGCGGGACCTGCACGCGGCGAGTTCGTGCTTCCCCTCGTTCATCACGGTCACCACGGTGTCGACCGGGGCAAGGATAGTACGGTCAACCCACAGGGTCCACCTGTGCCAATGGCGGAGAATTCTGCGGTCAGGCCGGCACGAATCCGCCCGGCGCATTGCGATCGAGCCGCACGCCGCGGTGGTGGAAGCGCGCGAGTTCGGGGCGGTGTGCGATGCTGATGATCGCGGTGTCGGGAAGGCGCTCGCAGAGCAGGGCGTACAGGGCGCTCTCCGATTCGGGGTCGAGGCTGCTGGTGGCTTCGTCGAGGAACAACCAGCGGGGCTGGATGAGCAGTGCGCGCGCAATGGCGACGCGCTGCTGCTCGCCTCCCGAGAGGCGGTGGTGCCAGGGCTCGACGTCGTCCAGCCGGTCGGCGAGCCCGGGCAATCCCACGTCGACGAGCGCGGCACGGATGCGCTCGTCGCCGAACGTGGAAGGCTCCTGCGGGTATGCGACCACTTCGCGCAGGCTGCCGAGCGGGAAGTAGGGGCGCTGCGGGAGGAACAGCGGATCGAAGATGGACGGCGTGCGGATGCGCCCCGAGGCGAACGGCCAGATGCCTGCGATGACGCGGAAGACCGTGCTCTTCCCGGACCCCGAGGCACCGGTGAGCAGCACGCGCTCGCTGGCCGCCAGCGACATCGAGGCGCCGGACATCAGCTTGCGATTGTCAGGTAGCGAGATCTCGAGGGCGTCGATCGCGACGCCTGTCTCCGGGGAGGGCTCGATCAGCACCGTCTCGCCGGAGTCGGTCATCTGGCCGGCCTCGACGATCGCACGCTGGAAACTGGTCAGGCGGTCGACCGTCGCCTTCCACTCTGCGAACGTCCCGTACACGTTGATGAACCATGAGAGCGCCCCCTGCACCTGGCCGAAGGCGTTCGAGATCTGCATGAGACCGCCCAGCTGGATCGCACCGGAGAAGTAGCGGGGTGCGCCGACGATGAACGGGAACACGGTGGCAATCTGGCCGTAGGAGGTGGTGTAGAAGTTGAGGAGCTTCTGGCGCTTCATGATGTGCCACCAGTTCGTCAGCACCCCGGCGAAGCGTTCGCGGAAGCCTGCAAGCTCGTCCGCTTCTCCGCGGTAGAGCGCCACGCCTTCCATGTTCTCCCGGAAACGCGCAAGGCCGAATCGGAAGTCGGCCTCGTAGCGTTGCTGGTCGAAGTTCAGCTTGATGAGCGGCCGCCCGAGCTTGTGCGCGAGCCATGAGCCGATGAAGGCATAGGCGACCGCGGCCCAGACCATGTAGCCGTAGATTTCGTACTGCGTGTCTCCGAGCGTGAAGCCGAGCGAACCCGAAAGTCCCCAGAGGATGCCCACGAACGAGGCAAGGGTCACGACGGCGTCGAGGAAGCCGAGCGAGAGATCGAGTGCGCCGGACACGAAGCTCTTCATGTCCTCGGCGATCCGCTGGTCCGGATTGTCCGTGGGCTCGGCGGTGAGCTGCATCCTGTAGTAGGCGTGCCGGCCCAGCCACTGGTCGAGGTACTTCTCGGTCATCCAGCGTCGCCACCGGATGAGCAGCATCTGCTTCAGGTAGACGTTGTAGGTGAACATCACGATGAAGATGGTCGCGAGCATCCCGAAGTGGCCCATCGACGGAAGGAAGTCATCCTTCCGCTTCTCCTGCAGGATGTTGTAGAACTCGTTGTACCAGCTGTTGAACTGCACGCTCATGTAGACCATGGCAAGCGTGAGCGCCACGATCGCCGCGAGCAGAAGCCGGGCGGAGTTCTTCTCCTCGGAGAACCAGTAAGGCCGGACCAGTTGCCAGAAGTCACGCAGGAAGGCGCGGGTTCGCTTCACGATGATCATCCTCGATGGGGCATGGGCGGCGATGGGCCGGCAGGCAGCTGATAGGTGGGCGCGTGCACGTCATGGCGTGAACGCTCGTCTCGGACTGGATGGTGTCCCCAGGGTTCGCGTCCGCGGGTGACGCGCGACCCACACGACCGGGACTCAGGCCCCGCGGATGCGGGACAGCAGGGAGGTGGTGGACCGCTCGTGCCGGAACGCGATCGAATGGACGGCGCCGCCCCAGCCCAGCACCTCGGGCGCGCCGACGATGCGATCGACCGCCCAGTCGCCGCCCTTCACCAGGATGTCGGGCCGCACGGCAAGGATGAGTCCAAGCGGCGTGTCGGTGCCGAAGCTCGTGACGAGGTCCACGGACTCCAGCGCCGCAATCACCGCGAGGCGATCCTCCTCGCGGTTGATGGGGCGGTCGTCCCCCTTGCCGAGGCGACGTACCGAGGCGTCGGAGTTCAGGCCCACGACGAGGCTGGCGCCGAGCGCGCGAGCCTCCGCGAGGTAGGTCACGTGGCCGCGGTGGAGGATGTCGAAGACGCCGTTCGTGAAGACGATCGGGCGCGGCAGCAGCCGGGCGCGTTGCGCTACGTCTGCGGGAAGACAGACCTTGCGCTCGAAGGCCGGTGGGGTGGGGTCCTGGGGCTCGGTCATGGTGGGGTAGGAGGAACGCTGAGGAACCCGGGTGGGCGTCGGGCACGGCTACGCGGTGATGACGCGCCGGCAAGGCCGGGCGTCTGGGCGGGCCTGTGCTCGCGGGGTCAGGCGGTGCTGGGTTCTGCGGCCTTCGCGCGTCCGAGTTCCTTCCGGTACCGGTTCAGTTCCTGGACCGTGCCGATGGTGCGGTCGAACAACAGCGACAGGTTCGTGAGGATCATGCCCACCACCTTCGCCTCCCATTCCTTGCCGAAGCGGATCTGCTGATCGAGCCAGTGCTCCAGCCACTCGGGTTCGGGCAGGCGGGACTGCACGGTGTCGTTCGGGAAGAGCGATGCGTTCACGTGCAGGTTGGTCGGGTGCAGCGGTTTGCTGCTGCGCGCCGAGCTGGCCATCAACATGCCGATGCGGGCGAACGCCGAGCGGGCCTCGTCGCCCAGCTTGTCGATCATCCGGCGCATGTACTGCAGGTAAGCGCCGGCGTGACGGGCTTCGTCGCGCGAGATGAGGCGGTAGATGTGCTGGATCACCGGTTCGGTGTGCCACTCGGCAGCGCAGCGGTACCAGTGGTTCAGGCGGATCTCGCCGCAGAAATGCAGCATCAGCGTTTCCTGCGCGGGCGCCGGATCGAACTTGAAGCGCACCGCATGCAACTCCGCCTCGGTGGGGACCAGATCGGGCCGGAAGCGCTGCAGGTACTCCATCAGGACGAGGGAGTGCTTCTGCTCCTCGAAGAACCAGACCGACATGAAGGCGGAGAAGTCGCTGTCGTCGACGTTGTCGCGCAGGAACATCTCCGTGGCGGGCAGCGCCGCCCATTCGGTGATGGCGTTCATCTTGATCGTACGTGCCTGCTCGTCGGAGAGGCGAGCCGGGTCGAAGTTGTCCCACGGAATGTCGCGGTCCATGTGCCAGCGGACGCGTTCCAGGGATTTGAAGAGTTCGGGGTAAAGCATGCGGTTCACCTTGCGGCGGAGCTGGGCCGCGGTTCGCGGGGCGTGGTCATGGGGCAGTCGGGTCGAAGGCGCTTCTTCTTGGATGATGTCACGCGCCGCCAGGATGCCATCACAGGGAGTCGATCGCTGCGAGCACGTCCCCGGCAGCTGTCCGTATCGATTGACGTTCGGCGTCGGAGAGACGCTTCAGATTGCTGGTCATCGTCACGGTCCTGGGGTTGGCCGAGAGGGTGGCTGCATGCTTGTCGACGAAGGCCCAGTATAGCAGCGTGATCGGGCACGCTTTCGGTCCGACGCGCACCCCGGGATCGTAGCGGCAGCCGTTGCAGTGATTGCTCATGCGCTTCACGTAGGCGCCGGACGCGATGTACGGCTTGCTGGTGAAGCGGGGGCCGCACGCGTGGAGTGCCATGCCTGCGGTGTTCGGCAGTTCGACCCATTCCACCGCATCGACGTAGACCGCCAGATACCAGTCGCACACCGCCTGCGGCGAGAGTTCCGCCAGCAGGGCGAAGTTGCCGGTGATCATCAGTCGCTGGATGTGGTGCGCATAGCCGTGGCGCAGGGTCTGGCCGATGGCGTCCCGCAGGCAATTCATGGAGGTGTTGCCGGTCCAGAACCACGCCGGGAGCGGACGGTGATGATCGAAGTGGTTGAGCCTGCCGAGTTCGGGCCAATGCCAGTACACCCCGCGGATGAACTCCCGCCATCCGAGAATCTGCCGCACGAACCCTTCGACGCTCGCCAGCGGCAGACGGCGTTCCTGCCACGCACGGACCGCGGCATCGATCACCTCCCGCGGGTCCAGCAGCTTCAGGTTGAGGCTCGTGGACAGCAGCGAGTGCCAGAGGAATGGCTCGTTGCTCCACAGGGCGTCCTGGTAAGGGCCGAAGGCGGCGAGCCGGTCTTCGACAAAACGGTGCAACGCATCCAGCGCCTGCGCGCGAGTGACGGGCCAAGCGAAGCTGTCGAGACTGCCGGGGTGATCGCCGAACTCCCGTTCGACCGTCGCGAACACCTTCCGGGTGATGGCGTCCGGCGGATAGCGCGGGGGAGGCGGCACCAGGCCGGGCCCCTTCGCGCCGAAACCCTTGCGGTTGTCGGCATCGAAGTTCCACTGGCCACCCGCGGGCGCGTCGCCTTCCATCAGCACGCCGGTCTCGCGTCGCAGATGACGATAGAAGAACTCCATGCGCAGGCTCGACTTGTCGCCCGCCCAGCGCGAAAAGGCGTCCGTCGAGACGAGGAAATGGGTGTCGGCAAGGCTTGTCAGCGGTGTCGAGCGCGCTGCCGCCACGGCGGCAAGGGCGTCGGCCAGGCGGCGCTCGCCGGCTTCGCACATCCAGATGTGGGTGGGTGCGTGGATGCCCAGGAACTGGTCGAGGCGGTCGGGCAAACCGTGGGGCAGGGATGCGTCGTCGACTTCGAGGTAGTGAACCTTGTAGCCCGCCTCGCGCAGCGCGACGGCGAAGTGGCGCATCGCCGAAAGGAAAAGGGCAATCCGCGCCTTGTGGCTCCAGACGTGCCGCGCCTCGCCGGGCGCTTCGATCATGACGACGCTGTCGCGGGTCCGATCGATCTTCGCGAGGGCCGGATTGTCCAGCGTGAGCTGGTCTCCGAGGACGAGCGCGATCTCAGCGGGCACGGCGCGCCTCGCCGCGACAGCGGTCGGAGCAGTAACGTACCTCGTCCCAGGTGCGCTCCCAGCGCTTCCGCCATGTCATCGGACGTCCGCACTGGGAGCAGATCTTCACGGGAAGCGGCTTGCGGTGACCGGGCATGGAGGCGCAGCAGGAGGGGCTGGGAGTAGGTGGGGACGTGGCGGAGAGACCTCGGTCCCGCGCCGACGAATCCGGATCTGATGTCGAGGTGGGCGAGTCAGTTGCGCGGATGGTCGGTATGCCAGTGCGAGATCAGGCGGGCGATCTCGTCGAGGGCGCGCACGAGCTCGACGCCGTCGATGCCGCGCCGCATGCGTCGCACACAACTTCCGCCCGCCCAGATATGCACGTTCTTCGGCAGGCTCGCGCGGAGCTCCTTCAAGCCGGAGGCGGCCTGACGTTCCGGGTAGGCCGCACTGAACGACAGGGCGACGACGTCCACGCGATGGGCGCCCACGGCGCGCACGATCTCGGAGGCCGGCGTCTCCGTGCCCAAGGGAATGCAGGTCGCGCCTTCCACGACCAACAACGCCTCGACCATGAGGAGGCCGAGATGGTGCTGCTCGCTCGGGAACGAGGTGAGCAGAACCCGGGGCGACTTGCTATGCACTTGAGCGGAAGCGATTGCGTTCCGCAACACGCCCTGGATCTGCTCCGTGTAGAGGTGTTCCTCGAACACGGCGAAGTCACCTCGCACCCAGGCCTCGCCGACTGCCATCGTGAGGGGCGCGACGGTGTCGATGACGAAGCGCTGCAAGCCCTGGCGCATCAGCATCTGCGTGAGCCGTTGCCGGAGTTCCGGCAGCTGGTGCGCGCGAACGAGGTCGAGGATCGCCTCGACCTCTTCGTCGTGCCCATCACGATTGGCTGCGGTGGAGCCGAGGGTGTTGAGATCGTCGATCGACATTCCGATGATCTTGCCGGGCCGGAAGCCGCGGTCCATGAGGCGCTTGATCGCCCGTAGCTTCGTGACCTGGTCGGGGGGATAGACGCGCTCGCCGTGTCGATCTCGCTTCGGGTGTGGAAATTCGTACCTTCGCTCCCACATACGGAGGACGTCTTTCGACAGCCCGGTGTCCCGCTCCACGGCGCTGATGGAAAGCATCGCCATGCGATCGCCGGAGGAGAGTTCTCCGGTCATGGATTCCCCGGTCATGGAGGCTCCGCTAACGCGCAATTCATCGGAAGGGGCGGTTGTGGCCGCCCCCGGAGAGGCTTCGGTCGTCTCGATACGCACTGCGTTCCACCTTTGTCGCAGAAATGTCCAAGCAAAACGTTTGACAGGCTTGGACGACATTCGTATTCTACGACCACCAACCGCATCTGACTAGGACAAGAACGAATGAATTCGATACGGAAGTTTCCGGTGGTGAATTTGCTCTCGCTCCTGGTCGTGGGCGCGACGGTGATCGTGACATCCGCAGCTGCCTCGGCAAATGAGCGCCGGGATGGCGCAACGGCAGTGTCGATGTCGGACCTCAACGGCACGGTGCGAGGCGGTCTTCGAGAACTTTCCATGGAGTCCTTTGTCCTGGACAAGCGCCTGGCGGAGTCGGAGTCTGTGGAAGCCTCCCCCGGGGAAGTCGAGGCGCTTGCGCCTTATCTTGAAATGCACGGTCGCGCCGAGGCTGGCGTTCGGCCGGTGATCCTGCCGTGGTCTGTCCGGATGGAATCGGTCAACTGAAGGCAGCAACCCTTTCAGGTCGCAGGCAAGTCTCCCCTCACCCGCGTGTCACCCCCGCGCGGATCGCCTGCGACCTGATCCCCACAGGAAGACGACGAACCGATGAACGCGCCAGAACGCCTCCCCCTGCCTGACATCCAGTCGATCCTCGACACCCGGTCCATCGCGATCGACCGCGTCGGAATCCGATCGCTGGTGCATCCCCTGTCCGTCCGTGCCCGGGACGGCAGCGTGGTCCACACGGTTGTGACCGCAGACATGTACGTGACGCTGCCCGGGGACGTGAAGGGGACGCACATGTCCCGCTTCATCGAGATCCTTCAGGCACACAAGGCGCCGATCGATACGGCGGGATTGCGCGATCTCATGGAGGCAATGTTGTCTCGGCTCGGTGCGGATGCCGGCTACATCGAACTGCGGTTCCCGTACTTCATCACCAAGCGGGCGCCGGTTTCGGGTGTCGAGAGCGTGCTCGATTACCAGGTCAAGCTTCGCGCCGAGCGCCTGACGGGAAAGCCCACGGTCTGCAACGTCACGGTGATCGCCCCGGTCACCAGCCTATGCCCGTGCTCGAAGGAAATTTCGGCCTATGGTGCCCACAACCAGCGTTCCATGATTACCATCGACGCCGAGATCGGTGGCGACATCACCATCGAGGAACTGGCCACCATCGCGGAGCAGGAGGCGTCCTGCGAGGTGTTCGGGCTCTTGAAGCGTCCAGACGAGAAGTGGGTCACCGAGCGGGCCTACGACAATCCGAAGTTCGTGGAAGATCTCGTCCGAGACATCGCCCTGCGGCTGAATGCTGACCCGCGGGTCGAGGCTTACGTGATCGAATCCGAGAACTTCGAGTCCATCCACAATCATTCGGCGTACGCGCTGATCCGACACGACAAGCGCGGATAGCGCCTCCTACGTCGAAGAACGTACGGGGAGACCTGATGCGACTGGCTGTTGTCGGCGGAGGTATCGCCGGGTTGTCTGCTGCCTGGCTGCTGTCACGGCAGCATCGGGTCACGCTGTTCGAAGCAGCGAACTACGCGGGCGGGCACACGCACACCGTCGACGTTGACGTCGACGGTTCCCGCTTTCCGGTGGACACCGGCTTCCTCGTGTTCAACGAGCGAACGTACCCGAACCTCTGCGCGTTGTTCGAGCATCTCGGCGTGGCATCGGTCGAGAGCGAGATGTCCTTCAGCGTGCGCATAGACGAAGACAGGCTCGAGTGGGCGGGCAGCAGCCTCGCCACCGTGTTCGCCCAGAAACGGAACCTCGTGAAGCCGGAGTTCTGGGGCATGCTGAAGGACATCCTCCGCTTCAACCGCGAAGGAACCCGATGCGTGACCGAAGCGAGAGCGGTCGAGGGTTCCATTGCCGAGTTCCTGGCGGCCGGCGGGTACGGACGCGCCTTTCGCGATTGGTACCTGCTGCCCATGAGTGCCGCCATCTGGTCTTGCCCGACGGCCAGCATGCTCGAGTATCCGGCCGACACCTTCCTCCGCTTCTGTCACAACCACGGCCTGCTGCAGGTGAACGACCGTCCTCGTTGGCGGACTGTCGCCGGCGGTGGCCGGGAGTACGTGAAGCGATTGGTCGAGGGCATCTCCGATGTCCGGATCGGGACACCCGTCCGCAGGATCACGAGGGAGGAGAACGCCACCTTCGTCGAGACCGCTGCCGGTGAGGATGTCTTCGATGGCGTCGTGCTCGCCTGTCACAGCGACCAGGCCTTGCGCCTGCTCGCCGACGCGGACTCCGTGGAGCGCGGCACGCTCGGAGACGTCCGGTATCAGGACAACGAAGCATGGCTGCACACTGACGCCTCCCTGCTGCCGCGGGTGAAGGAGGCTTGGTCGGCGTGGAACTACCTCGCCGGCGGGGCCCAGGCCGCGGGTCGTCCGGTGTCGGTGAGCTACCTGATCAATCGTCTGCAGCCACTGCCTTGCACGACGCCCGTGATGGTCACGCTGAATCCCCTCAGGGAGCCCGCGCCGGGGACGGTCCTCCGCCGCATCACATACGCGCACCCGATCTTCGACGGCCCCGCCATCGCCGCTCAGCGGCGCCTGCCCGGGCTTCAGGGCCGCAGACGCACCTGGTTCTGCGGGGCCTGGACGCGCTACGGCTTCCACGAGGACGGCCTGCTCTCGGCCATCGCCGTCGCGAATGCGCTCGGCGTCCAGGTGCCGTGGCAGTCGCGGGCCGTTGCGGCATGACCACGCCGGGCCGCCCCGACGCCCTGCTGTTCCGCGGCGAAGTCATGCATCACCGGATCCGACCAGCAAGGAACCGGTTCACCTACCCTGTGTACTTCGTGCGCCTGCGGGTCCCCGAGATCGATGCCGCTGGCGAGCGCCAGCGTCTCGATCGACTCGGATTGATGACCTTCCGTCGCGCTGACCACGGCCCGCGGGACGGCTCCCCGCTGCTCCCGTGGATCCGCGAGACGCTCCGTGGCGCCGGGCTCGATTCTGTCGATGGCGATATCTGGCTGCAGGCGTTCCCGCGGGTCCTCGGGTACGTATTCAACCCAGTCAGTTTCTGGTTGTGCCACGACCGCGTGGGGCGACTTCGCGCCGTCCTCGCCGAGGTGAGCAACACTTTCGGGGACCACCACAACTATCTCGTCGTGCGGGACGACGGCGAGCCGATCGTCCCTGGTGATGTCGTGGGGGCCCGCAAGGTCTTTCACGTCTCCCCTTTCTGCACCGTCGCGGGCGATTACCGGTTCCAGTTCGATGCCGGCGTCGAAAGTACCCGGATTCGCATCGACTACGACGATGGTGACGGTAAACTCCTGCTCACGTCGATTGCAGGGCGGGGAGAACCGCTCACGGGCGGGGCGCTGTCGCGGTGCTTCTTTGCGTATCCGTGGATGACCCTGGGCGTGATCGCTCGCATCCACTGGCAGGCGTTGAAACTCTGGTGGAAGGGCGTGCCCTTTCATTCGAGACCGCTGCCACCGACCCGCGAAACGACGCGATGAAACCGGACGACATGCCCGCAACCACATACCCCATCACGGCGCAGCCCGAGTCTCGCGCTGCCCGATTCCTGCTGAAGCTTCTGCAACGACTCCGCGTCGGACGCCTCGATGTCATCGGCCCCGACGGTATCCCCCGCACTTTCTCTTCCGGGTTCAGCGGGCCGCACGCGATGCTGCGCCTCCACGACTGGGAGGTCTGCGCCGACATCATCCGCTCAGGTGACATCGGTTTCGCGGAGGCCTTCATGGCCGGCCGTTGGGATTCCCCCGATCTCACGGCCCTGCTGGAGGTCGCGGCCGCGAACCACTCAGCGCTCGAGCGGGCCATCTACGGGCGTTGGTGGGGGGGGCTCGCGTACCGGATGCGCCATCTTCTCCGCGGCAACCGCCGCAGCCAGGCGAAGCGCAACATCCACGCGCACTACGATCTCGGCAACGACTTCTACCGGCTCTGGCTCGACGACACCATGACGTATTCGGCCGCGCTGTTCGAAGGGCAGGCGAAACGCCCCCTCGAGCAGGCCCAGATGGCGAAGTACGAGCGCATCTGCCGCCTCCTCGGCCTGACGGCCGAACATCGCGTGCTCGAGATCGGTTGCGGCTGGGGGGGCTTCGCGGAGTACGCCGTCCGCACGCGAGGCTGCCGCGTGCACGGCATCACGCTTTCGACCGAACAGCTCGCGCACGCACAGCACCGTATCGCCATACAGGGGATCGGCGACCGCGCCACGTTCGAGCTCATCGACTATCGCGACGTCCGCGGGCAGTACGACCACGTGGTGTCGATCGAGATGTTCGAGGCGGTGGGGGAGCACTACTGGCCCGTCTACTTCCGCAAGGTTCGCGACACCCTGAAGCGCGGTGGCCGGGCCGTCATCCAGACGATCGTCATCGCGAACGAGCTGTTCACGCGGTATCGCAACGGCACCGACTTCATCCAGCAGTACGTCTTCCCCGGCGGAATGCTCCCCTCCGAAGACGTCTTCCGGGATCGCGCCTTCCAGCAGGGGCTCGTCGTCGGCCAGGCGACCGCGTTCGGGTTCGATTACGCCGAGACGCTCCGCCGTTGGCGCCACCGCTTCAACAGCTGCGTCCCCGAACTGCAGGGCAAGGGTTTCGACGAACGTTTCGTCCGCCTCTGGAACTTCTATCTTGCGTACTGCGAGGCCGGGTTCCGGGCGCGCACGATCGATGTCCTGCAGGTCGAGCTGAAACGTGTCTAGATTCGTCGTTCGCGTGGTCGTCGCGCTGGCGCTGCTCTGCGCCGCGGGTGCCGAAGCGACCCCACGCCTGCCGATCGCCGAGTTGTCCACGCCCGACGCCGAGGTCCGGCAGATCGGGCAGGGGCGCATGCGCTGGTTCGGGCTGCTTCTGTACGACGCATCGCTCTGGGCCGCCGGCCCCACGTCCGGCAGCGAGTGGCGCTGGGATCGTTCCTTCGCACTCGACATCCGATACGCGCGCGATTTCCAGGGGCGGAAGCTCGCCGATGCGAGCGTCGACGAGATCCGACGGCTCGGGATGGCCGACGACGCACGTCTGGAAAAGTGGCGAGCGCTGATGATCGCGGCCTTCCCCGATGTCGCGAAGGGTCAGCACATCACCGGTGTGTTCCGCCCGGGCGTCGGGGTGGAGTTCTACCACCAGGATCGCTCCACCGGCATCGTCCGGGACACCGAGTTCGCGCGCGCCTTCTTCTCGATCTGGCTCGACCCGCGCACGCGGGAACCCAAGCTCCGGGCGGCGCTGCTGGGTCTGAAATGACCGCAGGCGTCCTGGGCCGCGCCGGGCTCGCGGCGTACGCGGCATTCGCCCTGCCGCTCGCGATGGCGGTGCTGCCCGTCTACGTGCACGTCCCGAAGCTGTACGCCGACGAACTGGGACTCCCTCTCGCCACTGTCGGCCTCGTACTGCTGCTCGCGCGGATCGTCGATGCCGTGCAGGACCCGCTCATCGGCTGGTGGATCGATCGTCGCGCGGCTGCGGGCACCAGCCGCCAGGGTTTCATCGTCGCGGCCGTCGTGCTGCTCGGCTGCGGCGTGCTCGCCCTGTTTCATCCGCCGCGCATCGGCAGCGTCGCGCTCACCGTCTGGCTGTGCGGCGCGCTTGCCGTGACGTATCTCGGGTTCAGCCTCGGTGCGATCGCCTACTTCGCGCAGGGAGCCGAACTCTCGCCGGACTACCACGAGCGCACCCGCGTCACGGCAGCGCGCGGCGCGGTGGGCGTGCTCGGCGTGCTCGTCGCCGCGGCATTGCCCGAACTGCTCACCCAGGGCGGCAGCCACGCCGAGGGGCTGCGCCGGTTCAGCCTCGTGTTCATCCCGGTGCTCCTGATCGGCGCCGGCATCACGCTCTTCCTCGCCCCGCGGCCGGCGGGCGGCGCCTCCGGTGCGAGGCCGCTCCCGCTGTCGAGCATCCTCGCGCCGCTCGCGAATCCCGCATTCCGCTGGCTGCTCGCCGTCTTCATGGTGAGCGGCATCGCAGCGGCGATCCCCGCGACACTCATCCTCTTCTTCGTGCAGGATGTCCTCGACCGGTCCGACATGAACGCGGTTTTCCTCGGCATCTATTTCCTGTTCGGCGCGCTCGGCATGCCGCTGTGGGTGAGGGCGTCGCGCGCCTTCGGCAAGAAGCGCGTCTGGGCGGCGGGCATGGGCGCCAGCGTGGTCGCCTTCGCCTGGGCGTTCCTGCTCGGCCCCGGCGACGGCATCCCGTTCGCGATGGTCTGCGCGCTTTCCGGCATCGCCTACGGTTCGCAGCTCGCTCTGCCGCCCTCGCTGCTCGCCGACGTGATCGACCGGGACCAGTCCGGCTGCGCCGAGGGGGCGTACTTCGGCTTCTGGCAGTTCACCGAGAAGATGGAACTGGCGCTGGCTGCCGGCGTCGCATTGCCGGTGCTCGGCCTCATCGGGTATCGCCCGGGGACGGCACAGCCGCCGATGGGCGACCTGTCCGCCATGTACGCGCTCGTGCCGTGCCTGCTGCAACTCGCCGCCGCCGTTCTCCTGTGGCTCGCACCGATCGACCGCGAGCTTCCCATCCGATCCCCCGCCGGAGCTGCCCCATGACACGCCGTTCCCTGCTCGCGCTGTGCCTCCTCGCGCTCACCGCCTGCTCGTCGGTCGACATCGACGACTTCCGCGACGAGAAGCCTGTCCTCGACCTGAAGAGCTATTTCGACGGGACCATCGACGCGTGGGGTATCGTCCGCAATCGCGACGGCACGATCTCGCAGCGCTTCACCGTGCTCATCCTCGCGAGCTGGCAGGGCGACACGGGCACGCTGGACGAATCGTTCACCTACTCGGACGGCCGCACGCAGAAGCGCGTGTGGACCCTCACGAAGCAAGGCGACCGCTACATCGGGCGTGCTGCCGATGTCGTGGGCGAGGCCATCGGCGAGACGGCCGGCAACGCCTTCCGCTTCCGCTACGTGCTCGACTTCCCCCGGGGCGACGGCACGGTGCACCTCGACGTGGACGACTGGATGTATCTGATGGACGAACGCACGATGCTGAATCGCTCGAGCATCTCGAAGCTCGGTTTCGAGGTCGCGCAGGTCAACCTGAGTTTCCGGAAGCGGGATCGATAGTGTCTCGACACGGAAGTTCGCAAACATTGATCGCAATCGCGGCATCGTTGAGCGGAGAGGACTGGACTATGGGTGAGCACTGCGTTGATTCGGCGTCGGAGCGCGCCGCGTTCCGACGTTGCGAAACTTCTGTGTCGAGACACTAGATGGCCATGAATCCCACAGTGCGTGACTGGCGCGGCCGGCGCGTCTGGATCGTCGGCGCCTCCACCGGCATCGGCGCCGCCCTCGCCGAGACCCTCATCGGCGCTGGCGCCCGCGTCGCGCTCTCGGCACGCAAGCGCGAGGCACTCGACGTACTGGCGACGAAGGACCCGAGGACGGTCGTGTTGCCGCTCGATGTCACCGACGCTGCGCAGGTGAACTCCGCCCATGCGACGCTCGTCGGACATTGGGGCGGCATCGACGACGTCCTGCTCGTGGCCGGGAGCTATCAGGCGATGCGGGCGTGGGAGCTGGACCCCGAGGTCGTCCGCAAGCTGTTCGACGTGAACGTGCAGGGCGTCGTCCACGTCACGGCCGCCGTACTCCCCGAGTTCCTCCGTCGTGGCGAGGGTCGCATTGCCATCGTGTCGAGTGTCGCCGGCTATCGTGGCCTTCCGAAGGCCCTCGCATACGGCCCCACGAAGGCCGCGCTCATCAACTTTGCCGAAGGGCTCTACTTCGATCTCGCACCGAAGGGCATCGCGGTGCACGTGGTCAACCCGGGCTTCGTGCGCACGCCCCTCACGGACGGCAACGACTTCAAGATGCCCGCGCTCATCGAGCCGTCCGAGGCCGCCGCGTTCACGCTCCGGGGAATCGAGCGCGGCCACTTCGAGATCCACTATCCCAAGCGATTCACGGGCTGGCTCAAGTTCTTCCGCCTGCTGCCCTATCGGTGGTACTTCCCGATAGCCCACCGATTCACAGGGCTCTGACATGAACCTCGACGGCATCGTCCGTTTCTTCGAGACGCTCGCACCGGAGACGGTGGCGCGCCTCGGCGAGATCTACACCGAAGACGCGACGTTCAAGGACCCGTTCAACGATGTCAGGGCGCTCGTCGACATCCAGGCCATCTTCGGGCACATGTTCGAGGAGATGCACGAGCCGCACTTCAAGGTGATGCAACGCATCGTGGATGGCGTCGACGTCGTGCTCATCTGGGATTTCACGTTCCGGCTGCGCAAATTCCGCCCCACGCAGACCTGGCGGATCCACGGAGCGTCCCACCTGACCCTCGCGGCCGACGGCAGAATCGCGAACCATCGGGACTATTGGGACACTGGGGAGGAGTTGTACGCGAAGCTGCCGGGTATCGGTCCGGTCATCCGGTGGCTCATGCGGCGCATGGCGTGAGGTCGGCGGCGCATGGCGTGAGCCCTCCATGAAGACGATCGACCGCGCCCTCGTGTGGTTCCGCCGCGATCTCCGCGCCGACGACCACGCTGCCCTGTACCACGCGCTCCGCGATGCCCGAGCCGTCTGGTGCGTGTTCGTTTTCGACACCGAGATCCTCGATGCACTGCCGTCCCGCGCAGACCGGCGCGTGGAGTTCATCTGGCATGCGGTGACGGAACTCGCGGCTGCGCTGGAGGCGCTGGGCGGTGGTCTCACCGTGTTGCACGGGCGCGCGCGGGACCTCGTCCCCGCCCACGCGCGGGCGCTCGGTGTCGATGCCGTCTACACGAACCACGACTACGAACCGCAGGCGATCGCGCGCGACGCTGCCGTCGAAGCCACGCTCGCGGCCGACGATCGGCGTCTGCGCACGTTCAAGGACCAGGTCGTGTGCGAACGCGACGAGGTGCTGACGCAGGCCGGCGCTCCATACACCGTGTTCACGCCCTATCGCACGGCGTGGCTGAAGCGCGTCGACGACTTCTTCCTGAAGAGCTATCCGATTGCGCGCCACGCAGCGGCGCTCGCGCCGGACGCCGGGAGGACCATCCCGAGTCTCGCGTCGATGGGGTTCGAGACCACGAACCTCCAGGCGCTGAAGATTCCGCTCGGGGCCTCGGGTGCGCGTACGTTGTTCGACGACTTCGTGCAGCGCATCGATGCCTACAAGGAGCGACGCGATTTTCCGGCAGTCCGCGGGCCGTCCTATCTGTCGGTGCATCTGCGGTTCGGCACGATCTCCATCCGCGAACTGGCGCGCGCTGCCCGTGCGCGTGGCACCGAGGGCGCCCAGGGTTGGCTCTCCGAACTCGTGTGGCGCGATTTCTACTTCCAGATCCTGTGGCACAACCCGCACGTGACCACACGCAGCTTCAAGCCGGAGTACGACGCGCTGCACTTCACCGATCGCGCCGACCGTTTCGCGGCGTGGTGCGAAGGCCGCACCGGCTACCCCCTGGTTGACGCCGCCATGCGGCAGCTCAACACCAGCGGGTACATGCACAACCGCCTGCGCATGGTCGCGGCGTCGTTCCTCGTGAAGGACCTGCACGTGCACTGGCGCCAGGGCGAGCAGTACTTCGCCGATCACCTGAACGATTTCGATCTCTCGGCGAACAACGGCGGCTGGCAATGGGCAGCCTCGACGGGATGCGATGCGCAGCCGTACTTCCGCATCTTCAACCCCGTTTCGCAGTCCGAGAAGTTCGATGCGGACGGACGGTTCATCCGGATGTACGTCCCGGAACTGGCGCGCGTGCCCGGCAAGTACATCCATGCGCCCTGGACGCTGCCGCCACTCGACCAGCAGGCCGCCGGCGCGGTGATCGGCCGGGACTATCCGGCGCCCATCGTCGACCACGCCCAGGCGCGCGAGGAGGCGCTCGCGATCTACGCCGCAGTGAAGGGCCGCAAGGCAGACGCGTAGCGTCGCCTTCGGGCATCATGTCCGAAGCATTTTCATCGGGGACGAAACATGGTTCGGACGCACGCGTCGTTGGCTGTCCTCGCGCTTCTCGCGCTGTTCGCAACCGGCGGCCATGCGGCCCGTGGCGTCGTCCTGGGGACGAACCCTGCAGGCCATTGCGCGGAGTCGGGCTGCAGCTATCTCGACGGTAGGGGGCGCTGCGTGATGTCCGCCGACGGCGAGGGTGGCATGCACGTCATCGTGAACGGCGCGAAGCTCAAGCTGAAGCGGCTCGAACAGCGCCCCGTGTTCCGCCGCAACATGCGCATCCCCAATCAGCCTGGCAACAAGATGCTCTCTCGGTACGAGTCGGTGGAGTCCGCCGTCGGGCACGTGCAGGTGCAGATTCTCGACACGGTGGTGCGCACGCACGGGAAGTGCCGACACGAGCGCGACGGATGCGAAGCGGTCGACTACAAGTCGCGCATCCAGGTGCAGTTGCCGCGCGAGAGCGTGACATTTTCGGGTCGAGGGTGGTGCAACGATTGACCGGGGGGATTGGTAGGAGGGGCCCATGGTCTTGTAGGAGCGGCCCATGGCCGCCTCTCGGGCCGATGGCCCGCGGCGGCTTGGCCGCAGGGCGTACCAACAAGGGGATGGCCCCTTGTATATCCCCCCGTTGACGGGCCGCCAGCCTTGGCAATGGGTGCTGGTTCTGTAGGAGCGGGCCATGCCCGCGAAAGCGATGGTTCCGGTCGAAGCGCTTCCACGGCATTCACCGCTTTCGGGGCCATGGGCCCCTCCTACAAGGCCACGGGCCCCTCCTGCAAGGCCATGGCCCGCGCATCTGACCCGTGGTCGCTCAGCCGTCCTTCCCCTCCGACCGGCTGTCGAAGCTCAGGATCTCGTTCGCCTTGATGATCGCGTCGGCGATCTCCTCGGTGGTCACCCGCTTCGTCATCGCCTGGTCCCGGATCAGCTTGTAGGCATCCTCCTCGGCCACGCCGCGCGTCTGCATGAGGATGGTCTTGGCGCGGGCGACCTTCCGCTGGCTCGACAGGCGTTGTTCCAGCTTGGTCACGTAGCGTTCGCGCTCGCGGGTTCTTTCCACCTGACCGAGCGCCACGACGATGGCCGTGAGCAGCCCGAACGACTTCACGGGTGAGGCCACGACGCCATAGGCGTTCATCCGCAGCACGCTTTCCACCATCGTCGGGTTCTCGTAGTTCACGACGGCAATCACTGGCGGGGCGTCGTCGCGGCGGGTCCACGCCGGTGCCGACGAGGCCAGCTCGGGGCGCACCGCATAGAACACCAGATCGACGGAGTCCTCCAGCCGGTCGCGCGGTGGCCAGAAGGCCTTCACCTGGCAGCCGATCCGTCGAAGCTGCCCGATCAGTTCCTGGCCGTCGCCGTCGTCCGGGTGCAGCACCACGACCGACAGTGACCGCAGGTCACGAAGCAGTCGGGATGTACCGGACACCGGCCGGATCGCCATGGGTTCAGGCGCCGGAGTGCAGTGCAGTGCTCACCGACCAGTCGGCGAGCGTGTGGGATACGAGGTACGGATCCGGTCTGACGCGATGGCGCGATTGCTCGAGGATCTCGAAGCGACCGGTGGCATCGGCGCGGCCGATGCGCGGATGCAGATGGGTATGGTGATTCTGCTCGTCGATCCGCACGCGGCCCTGCGGCGCATCGAACTCGGTGCCCGGGAGCGCCCGGCGTACGGACTCGACGTCGTCCGGGTCGGCGCGGCGCAGGGCGTCCGCCAGAAGGTGCATCTGGAAGTACGCCGCCTCCCAGCACTGGTTCGCCGGGAGGCCGTCGCCCATGCGGGCGCGGAAGGCTTCGACCACACGTCGGTTGTCGGTGGTGTCGATCGACTGGAAGTAGGGCGATGCCGTGATGTGTCCTTCCGCGAATTCGGCGCCCATCTGCAGGATCTCGGTTTCGCAGGTGGTGAGGCTCGCGATCGGCATGCGCGCCGGATCGAGCCCCGCCGCTCGGTACGCCCGGTAGAGCATCGCCGTGCCTTCGCCCACGACCGTGGAAAACACGAAGTCCGGCCCGGCGTTCGCGATGCGTTTCACCACCGTGGCGAAGTCCTCGGATCGGGCGTCGAGCGGGAGGTAGTGCTCTGCGGCTTTCTCGCCGCCGCGCTCCAGGACCAGGTCGCTCATGATGCGGTTCGATTCATACGGGAACACGTAGTCGGAGCCGACCATGAACACTCGGGAACCGTGCTTGCGGATCATGAACTCCGCCAATTGCACGCTGTTCTGGTTCGGGGCCGCTCCTGTGTAGAAGACGTGGCGCGAGTATTCGAACCCTTCGTAGGGTGTCGGGTAGAGCAGGAGCGCGTTCCAGCGTTCGAGCACCGGGATCAGCGCCTTTCGAGTACTCGACATGTAGCACCCGGCGATCAGCCGGACGCCTTCCTCGCGCACCAGTTGTTCGGCATGGGCGCGATACAGGGACGGTTTCGACTGGGGGTCCCGCGAAGCCACCTGGAGTTCCCGCCCGCCGATCCCGCCGGCGGCGTTGATCTCCTCGATGGCGAGGAGGGTGCCGAGCCGCTGGGAGGTCTCGATCGCGGAGGTCACTCCGGTTTCCGAGAACAGCACGCCGATGCGGATCGGGTCGCGAGTGGATGTGGTCATGGGCCGTGGTTCATGGGGTCTCGCGGCGTGTGCCCGTCGCGCTTCTTTGCGCGGGGCGGGCGGGTGAACGAGGGCATTCCGTGCGGGTATCGCATCAAGCAAGTCGCGCACCGTGAACGGGCGACTTCTTGGAGACCGCACCTTTCAAGGGAGAAGCCTTTGCGCCCACAGGACTGCATCGTTACGCCGGCGCGCATTATAGCGGTGCATGTTGCACTGCATTGGCCTCGTTTCTGTGCGCGCCGATGCAGGTGCCGTGCTTTCACGGACTCGCCAGGGCGGGCGTGGAAGTACTTTGCGAGGCCGGCTATTGGGCCTCTCCACAGAGGGTGGCCCTGGTGCGACGGTGGACTTCCACAAGGCCCTGCCACCACCCTGGCGACCCAGGCCGTGCGCTTGGCCCGCCGTTTGCAATAAGGAGGGAGAAGTCGTCACATGGCCATTGCAGGCCGTGGGCGAAGCAGGCATCTTCCTGCATACGATTCAGCAGCCGCGGAACAAAGGCGTTCCGCGATGCACCGGCAAAAGAGCCCGTGGACCGAGATGCACTCGGTCTGCGGGCTTTTTTTTGCGGTTGAGCAGGTGAACGAGGCAGTCCGTGCGCAGCAAAGTGAAGTTCGAGCAGCACCGTCCAATACATCGTGAAAGGGGAAGCGACGTGAGCAACATCAACAGGCGTAATTTCATAAAGACGTCCGGCGCGGTCGCGGCGGCAACCGCTCTGCCGTTGTCGATGTTCGACATCGGTGCGGCTCGTGCAGCCGGCACGGTCAAGGTGGGGATCCTGCACTCCCTCACCGGTGGCCTCGCCATCGCCGAGAAGTCGGTGGTCGATGCCGAGATGCTCGCCATCGAGGAGATCAACAAGGCCGGCGGCGTGATGGGCATGAAGATCGAGGCCGTGGTCGAAGACGGCGCCAGCGACTGGCCGACGTTCGCGGAGAAGGCCCGCAAGCTGCTGGAGAAGGACAAGGTCTCGGCCGTGATGGGCTGCTACACCTCCGCCTCCCGGAAAGCCGTCCTGCCGGTCTTCGAGAAGCTGAAGGGCCTGCTGTACTACCCGACGTACTACGAGGGTCTCGAGCAGTCCCCGAACATTTTGTACACGGCGCAGGAAGCCACCCAGTCCGTCATCGCTGCCGTCGAGTGGCTGATGAAGAACAAGGGCAAGTCGTTCTACCTGATCGGTTCCGATTACATCTGGCCGCGCACCACGATCAAGATCGCCAAGGCCACCATCGCCAAGGCCGGTGGCAAGACGGTCGGCGAAGGCTACTACCCGCTGGGCCACATCGAGTTCTCGTCCGAGATCAACAAGATTAAGGCCGCGAAGCCCGATGTCATCCTGAACTGCGTGGTCGGCGGTTCGAACGTCGCCTTCTTCAAGCAGCTCTCCGCTGCGGGCGTCACCGGCAAGAATCAGACGATCCTCTCGCTGGCCGTTTCGGAAGAGGAAGTGTCCGGCATCGGCTCCGACAACACGGTCGACACGCTCACCTGCATGGGCTACTTCCAGAGTCTGAAGAACCCCGCGAACGAGAAGTTCGTGAAGGCCTTCAAGGCCAAGTACGGTGCCAATCGCGTCACCGGTGACACGCTGTCCTGCGGCTACACGTCCGTGTACCTGTGGAAGATGGGCGTCGAGAAGGCGGGGAGCACCGACGTCGAGAAGGTCGTGGCGGCGTCAGCCAACCTGGAGTTCGACGGTCCCGAGGGCAAGATCAAGTTCCACGGCTCGAATCATCACCTGTGGAAGCACGCCCGCATCGGCGTCTTCAAGGCCGATGGTCAGGTCGACATGATCTACGAATCGCCCCTGATCGAGCCGAACCCGTTCCCGAAGCTGTAATCCCGAAGGATCCCGGAGTCACACCGGACGACGCCCGCGCGAGCGGCGTTGCCGGTGTGCCCCTCCGGGCAGTGGTCCACCCGGACATCACGGGAGCCGCGCCACGGTGACGAGCCGGAACGACGCGTGGCCACCCTGCAGAAAACGGTATGACCGAGACGCATCGCAGGAGACGCATTCCATGACCTTCGACGTGTTTGCCATGCAGGCATTCACCGGCTTGTCCATCTTCACGATCCTCATGCTGATGGCCCTGGGCCTCGCGATCGTGTTCGGCCTGATGGGTGTCATCAACATGGCCCACGGCGAACTGATGGCCATGGGCGCCTACGTGAATTTTGGAACAGCGGTCTTCTTCCAGACCTATGCGCCCGGACTCATGGACATCTACGTGTTCGTGGGGCTGATCCTTGCGTTCATCGTGACGAGCCTGTTCGGCTACGCGCTGGAACGCGGCCTCATACGATTCCTCTACCGGCGCCCGCTCGACACGCTCCTCGCGACCTGGGGCCTGTCGCTCGTGTTGCAACAGATCTTCCGGCAGTTCATCAGCTCGAAGGAGGTGGAGGTCCCCACCGTCTCGTGGCTGAAGGGTGCCTGGCAGGTGACCGAAGGCATCGCGCTGCCGTGGTCGCGCCTCTACATCATCGTGCTCGCCATCGTCACGGCGGCCGTCGTGTACGCGATCCTCTTCAAGACCCGCTCCGGGTTGCGCATCCGGGCGGTCACCCAGAACCGTGTCATGGCAGGTGCGGCGGGCATCAACACCACCAAGGTCGACGCCTACACCTTCGCGTTCGGATGCGGCCTGGCGGGCATCGCCGGCAGCTCGTTCACGATGCTCGCCTCCACCGGCCCCACGACCGGCCAGCAGTACATCGTCGACACGTTCATCGTCGTCGTCTTCGGCGGCGTGGAAAGCCTGCTCGGTACGATCTCGTCGGCCTTCATCATCGGCCAGATGCAATCCTGGTTCGAGTTCAACCTGAGCGGCTCCATGGCCCGCGCCAGCATCCTGCTGCTGGTGATCGTGGTGCTGTACTTCCGTCCGAACGGACTCTTCGCCGCGAAGGTGCGCCGATGAACTGCCCCATCACGAGATGCGTCATGCAAACGAGTCAGTTCGGAGGGCGCACGCGATGAGCCGCAACCAAGTGTCCGGCAGTCCCGGCACCGGCGCGCGCGCCGCCCTCGCCAGCCTGCGCCAGAACCGCAGCTTCCTGGAGAAGTACTCGTTCGTGATCCTGTGCGTGCTCATCCTGGTGGCGCTGCCTCTCACGTTCGACACGTTCCGCCTGGGGCTCGCGGCAAAGTTCCTGTCCCTGGGGTTCTGCGCGGTCGGCATCGTCCTCATCTGGGGCTACGGCGGCATCCTGAGTCTCGGGCAGGGCGTGTTCTTCGGACTCGGCAGCTACATGATGGCGATGTTCCTCAAGCTTGAGTCCACGAACTCGGGCAGTTCCGCGCAGGCGCTCTCGTCGTTCTTCGGGTCGAACCTGCCGGACTTCATGGCCTGGAACAGTGTCGAGGAACTGCCATGGTGGTGGGAGCCGTTCCACTCCGTCTGGTTCACGCTGCCGGCGATCGTGCTGCTGCCTGCGGTCTTCGCGTTCATCCTCGCGTACGCCAACTTCCGCAAACGCGTGGGCGGCGTGTACTTCTCGATCATCACGCTGGCGCTCTCCGCGATCATGTCGATCGTGATCATCGGCCAGCAGGGCGTGACGGGTGGCGTGAACGGCATCAACGACTTTCGCACCTTCCTCGGTATCGATCTCGACACCGACGAGGTGAAGCGCTACATGTACTTCATCACGTGCGGTCTGCTGCTCGCCAGCGTGCTGATCGGTCGCTTCATCCTGCGCAGCCGTCTGGGCAAGGTGCTCGTGGCCATCCGTGACCGCGAGGACCGCGTCCGCTTCTCGGGCTACGACCCGGCGCTCTTCAAGGCCTTCATCTTCGCCATCGCGGCCGTCTTCTCGTCCATCGGCGGGGCGCTCTTCACCATCCAGGTGGGGCTCGCATCCCCGTCGCTGGTGAGCATCGTGCCGTCCGTCGAGATGGTGATCTACGCCGCCGTGGGCGGGCGTCTCTCGCTGGTGGGGGCGGTTTACGGCGCCGTGCTCGTCGGTTCGGCGAAGACCTTCTTCTCCGAGAATTTCGTCGAGTACTGGATGTACTTCATCGGCGTGCTCTTCATCGTCGTCGTGATGTTCCTGCCTGACGGACTGGCTGGCCTGCTGCAGCGGCTGCAGTCGCGGAAGTCCGCTTCGGGGAGCACCACGGAGACCCGGCTCGCCAACGAGAGCGGAGGTGCGAAATGAGCGAGCTGATCCTCCAGGTCGAGGACCTCACCGTCTCGTTCGATGGCTTCAAGGCGGTGGACAGCCTCAACTTCTACGTCGAGAAGGACGAGCTGCGCTGCGTCATCGGCCCCAACGGCGCCGGCAAGACGACGCTGCTCGACATGATCTGCGGCAAGACGAAGCCCACTGGCGGGACGATCAAGTTCAAGCACCGGGACCTCGCCGAGATGATCGAGTACCAGATCACGCGGATGGGCGTCGGGCGCAAGTTCCAGAACCCGTCGGTGTACGAGGATCTCTCGGTGTTCGAGAACCTCGAGATCTCGTATCCGCGCAAGCGCGGAGTGCTGGGCTCGCTCTTCTTCCGGCGCGAGGACGAGATGTTCCGGAAGATCGACGAGGTCGCCCAGCAGATCTTCCTGGGCGACGTGTTGCGCCACAAAGCCGGCCAGCTGTCGCACGGACAGAAGCAGTGGTTGGAGATCGGCATGCTGCTCATGCAGGACCCGGAGCTGCTGCTGCTCGACGAGCCGGTGGCGGGCATGAGTGCCAAGGAGCGCGAGCAGACAGCGGTGCTGCTCAACGGGATCTCCAAAGGTCGCTCCATCGTCGTCATCGAGCACGACATGGCCTTCGTGCGCATGATCGCGCACAAGGTGACGGTACTGCACCAGGGCAAGCTCCTCGCCGAGGGGAGCATGGACGAGGTGCAGTCCGATGAGCGGGTGAAGGACGTCTACCTCGGGCACTGAGACCCCTTCGAGAGGAAATTCGCAGTGCTGAACGTGAACCAGTTGAACGTGTACTACGGCGAGAGCCATGTGGTCCGCAACATCTCCTTCGATGTGGCCAAGGGTGAGACGGTCGCCATCATGGGCCGCAACGGGATGGGCAAGAGCACGCTCCTGAAGGCGTTGATCGGCATCCTCCCGACGCGCTCGGGGAAAGTGACGCTCGACGGGCGCGACGTCACCGGCGCGCCGACCTTCACGCGCGTCGCCGCGGGCATGGGCTTCGTGCCGCAGGGCCGGATGATCTTTCCGTATCTGACCGTCGAGGAGAACATCCAAAGTGGCATGGAGAACGCGAAGGACAAGACTGTGCCCCCGTACATCTACGACGTCTTCCCGGTGCTGCTCGAAATGAAGCATCGCCGCGGCGGCAACCTCTCCGGTGGCCAGCAGCAGCAGCTCGCCATCGCACGAGCGCTCGTGAGCAACCCGAAGGTGCTGGTGCTGGACGAGCCTACGGAAGGGATCCAGCCATCGATCATCAAGGACATCGCCCGTGCGCTGAACAAGCTGAAGGCCGAGCGCGGCTTCTCGCTGGTGGTGTCGGAGCAGGTGCTGTCCTTCGCGATGGACGTCGCCGACCGCTTTCTCATCATCGAGAAGGGCGAGATCGTGCACGAGGGCGCGAAGGGCGAAGTGGATCCGGAGACGATCCACGGCTACCTGACGATCTGAAGCGGATGTGGGTCGGGCGACAGCCCGACGCGGTGGTGGATGGAACAGCGGATGTGGGTCGGGCTCCGGCCCCGACGCGAAGTACACGCAGCACCCAGGTAGCACGCAGTCCGGCCCGGGAGGCGAGAGAAGTACGGGCTTTCACCCACGACTCATGAGGAGCAGCAGCCATGATGCACGGAGATATTTCCAGCAGTCTCGACACGGTCGGCGTGGCCGTCGTCAACTACAAGATGCCGCGCCTTCACACGAAGGCCGAGGTGCTCGCGAACGCACGCAACATCGCGTCGATGCTGAAGGGCATGAAGCAGGGCCTGCCCGGCATGGACCTGGTCATCTTCCCCGAGTACAGCACGCACGGGATCATGTACGACGCGAAGGAGATGTACGACACGGCGGCCGCCGTGCCCGGTGAGGAGACCGAGATCTTCGCCGCCGCCTGCCGCGAGGCGAAGGTGTGGGGCGTGTTCTCGCTGACCGGCGAACGGCACGAGGAGCACCCCAACAAGGCTCCCTACAACACGCTCATCCTGATGAACGACCAGGGCGAGATCGTGCAGAAGTACCGCAAGATCATGCCGTGGGTGCCCATCGAGGGCTGGTACCCGGGCAACTGCACGTACGTCTCGGAAGGCCCCAAGGGCCTGAAGATCTCGCTGATCATCTGCGACGACGGCAACTACCCCGAGATCTGGCGCGACTGCGCCATGAAGGGTGCCGAACTGATCGTCCGCTGCCAGGGCTACATGTATCCCGCGAAGGATCAGCAGGTGGTGATGGCCAAGGCGATGGCCTGGGCCAACAACACCTATGTCGCGGTGGCGAACGCCTCCGGCTTCGACGGTGTGTACTCGTATTTCGGCCACTCCGCGATCATCGGCTTCGACGGGCGCACGCTCGGCGAGTGCGGCGAGGAGGATATGGGCGTGCAGTACGCCGCGCTGTCGAAGAGCTTGATCCGGGACTTCCGCAAGAACGGGCAGTCCGAGAACCACCTCTTCAAGTTGCTACATCGGGGTTACACCGGCAAGATCAACTCGCGTGAAGGCGACACCGGCGTGGCCGCGTGCCCCTACGACTTCTACAAGAAGTGGATCACCGACCCCGAAGGCGCGCGCGCCGACGTCGAGGCGATCACGCGCACCACCGTCGGTACCGAGGAGTGCCCGATCGACGGTATCCCCAACCCGGCGACCATCACCCACCGATGAGTCGCGCGGAGTCGGCCTCGATCCGGGGCCGACTCCGTGGCATTTCCGTGGAGGCGGTCTCGCGCGAGACCGCCTCCACGGTGCCGTTCACTGGAAGAGTTCTTCACCGATGCTGCGTCTGACCCGTGTGCTCGGCCATGCGACCGAGCCGCAACTCGCCGAGACCCTGCACCGCCTCGAACACGGCGGCACGGTCGAGCGACTCAAGCTGTCGCGCGCCGACACGGCCCGCAAGCGTCTGCACGCCTTCACCGATCGCGGCACGGAGGTCGGCGTCATGCTCGACCGTTCCGAGCAGCTTTCGAATGGTGCCGTGCTGCTGCTGGAGCCCACGCGCGCCATCGTCGTTGCGCTGGAGGAACCCCAGTGGCTGGCGCTCGCCCCGCGCGATGCCGCGGCGGCGCTGGAACTCGGGTACTTCTGCGGGAACATGCACTGGAAGGTGCGGTTCGCCGGCGAGTACCTTCATGTCTCGCTGGAAGGGCCTCGCGAGACCTATCTCGAACGCCTGGCGCATCTCGTCGCCAACGGCAGCATCTCGGTGATCGGCGATGACTGATACCGCCACCGCACTCGCCCTCCTGCAGTTCGGGGACAGTTTCTTCCCGAGCGGCGCAACCTCTTTCTCGTGGGGTCTGGAAACGCTGCGCGCCGACGGACACGTCACCGGGCACGCGGAGGTCGAGGTCCTCATCGCCGGCCAGCTTCGGCAGCGCTGGGCGAGCTTCGACCGACCTGCACTGCTTGCAGCCTTCCGCGCCGGCACGGATCTCGACCGCGTGGCGGAGATCGATCGCGAACTCGATGCCGCGACGCTCGCCCGTGAAGCGCGCGAAGGCGGACGTCGCATCGGCGGCGCGTTGCTGAAGGTGCATGCAGGCATCGGGACACCGGGTGCGGCCGACTATCGCGATCGCGTGCTTCGCGGCGACGCGAGCGGACAGATGGCGGCCGTGCAGGGTTTCCTCGGCGCTGCCACCGGCCTCGACGAGACGACGCTGTGCGCACTGTCGGCGTACGGCCTCGCGGTGAGTGCCGTGAGCGCTGCGCTGCGCGTGGGCCTCCTCGGGCACGTCGACAGCCAGGCGATCCTCGTACGCCTGCGCGCGGTGGTGGATGAAGCCGTGGCCTCACCGCATCCCGACGTGACCCGGATCCACGCCTACACGCCGATGGCCGAGATCGCGATGATGCGGCACGAGACGGGGAGCGGACGGATGTTCGCCAACTAGGCCTCCGATACGCGAGGCTCGGAACCGGGGCCGCTGTCCGGGATCGGGCACCGGAAGCCCGACGAAACGAAAACGCATGGGGAACTTCGAATGTTGCTGACACCGACCGAACTGGAACGCCTGACCATCTACACGGCGGCGGAGCTTGCCCGGAAGCGCCGGGCGAAGGGTCTCAAGCTGAACCATCCCGAGGCCACCGCGATCATCGCGGACGAGATCCTCGAGGGCGCGCGCGAAGGGCGTTCCGTGGCGGATCTCATCGGCTGGGGGGCGACCATACTCACCACCGACGACGTCATGCCGGGCGTCGCGACGATGATGCCGATCCTGCAGGTGGAGGGCACCTTCCCGGACGGTACCAAGCTCGTGACCGTGCACGACCCGATCCGGGCCGGAAGCCAACCGCAGACGGCTGCCGTGGTGCCCGGCGAGATCTTTCCCGCCGATGGCGACATCGAGATCAACGCGGGCCGCGAGAAGCGCACGCTGCGCGCCCGCAACACCGGTGACCGTCCGATCCAGATCGGCAGTCACTTTCACTTCTTCGAAGCCAACCGCGCACTCGACTTCGATCGCGCGGCGGCCTTCGGCATGCACCTCGACATTCCCGCCGGTACGGCGGTCCGCTTCGAACCCGGCGAGGAGAAGGAGGTCACGCTCGCGGCCTTCGGCGGCACCGGGGAACTGCTCGGACTCAACAACCTGACCGACGGCAACGCCCGCAGCCCCGCGGTCCGCGATGCCGCCATTGCCCGGGCCCGCGAACGCGGCTTCAAGGGCGCCTGAGGAAACGACCATGGCGAAGATCTCCCGCAGGGAATACGCACAGCTCTACGGCCCGACCGTCGGTGACGGCGTCCGCCTCGGCGACACCTCGCTCATCGCCGAGATCGAGCACGACTACGCGACACCGGGCGACGAATGTCTCCACGGCGGCGGCAAGACGCTGCGCGACGGCATGGGCCTCGTGTCCGGCCTCACCAGCGACGAGGGCGCCCTCGACATGCTGATCTCGAACGTCGTCGTGATCGACGCCGTGGCCGGGATCGTCAAGGGCGACATCGGCATCAAGGATGGCAAGATCGTCGCCATCGGCAAGGCCGGTAACCCGTCCACGATGGACGGCGTGCATCCCAAGCTCGTGTGCGGTGTCTCGACCACGGTGCGCGATGGCGAAGGCCTGATCGCCACCGCCGGCGGCATCGACGTGCACGTGCACTTCGACTCCGCGCAGCTCGTGGAGCATGCCCTGGCATCCGGCCTCACCACGATGGTCGGCGGCTCGCTCGGCCCCATCACCGTGGGCATCGACTGCGGCGGCGCGTGGAACGTCGGCAAGATGCTGCAGTCGGCCGAGCAGTGGCCCATGAACTTCGGTTTTCTCGGGCGCGGCAACACGAGCCGCCCGCAGTCGCTGCGCGAGCAGATCGTCGGCGGCTGCCTCGGGCTCAAGCTGCACGAGGACTGGGGCACGATGCCCGCCACCATCGACACGTGCCTGTCGGTAGCCGACGACCTCGACTTCCAGGTGCAGATCCACACCGACACGCTGAACGAGTCGGGCTTCCTGGAAGACACGATGGCGGCCATCAAGGGCCGCACCATCCACATGTATCACACCGAGGGTGCGGGCGGTGGGCACGCCCCGGACATCATCGCGGTGGCCGGCATGAAGAACTGCCTCCCGTCGTCGACGAACCCGACCAACCCCTACACCGTGAACACGTTCGACGAGCACCTCGACATGATCATGGTGTGCCATCACCTCAACCCTGCCGTGCCGGAGGACGTCGCGTTCGCCGAGAGCCGCATCCGCGCGCAGACCATCGCTGCGGAGGACGTCCTGCACGACATGGGCGCGATCTCGATGCTGGGTTCCGACAGCCAGGGCATGGGTCGCATCCACGAGGTCATCTGCCGCACGTGGCAACTCGCGTCGAAGATGAAGGACCAGTTCGGCCGGCTGCCGGAAGAGACATCGCGCATCGGCGACAACGAGCGCATCAAGCGTTATGTGGCGAAGTACACCATCAACGCGGCGCGCGTCTTCGGTATCGACGCGCACGTGGGTTCGCTCGAACCCGGCAAGCTCGCCGACATCGTGCTGTGGCGCCCGGCCTTCTTCGGCATCAAGCCCGAGATCGTCGTGAAGGGGGGCTTCATCGTTCACGGTGCCATGGGCGACTCCGCGGCGTCGCTGATGACCTGCGAACCGCTCGTGATGCGTCCGCAGTGGGGCGCATTCGGCGAGGCCAAGCAGACCTTGTCGGCCTGCTTCGTGAATCCGCTTGCCATCGAGGGCGACCTCCAAGGCAAGTTGGGTCTTCGCAAGATGCTGCTGCCGACGGGCCCCACGCGGAAGCTCAACAAGTCGGACATGCTGCACAACACGGCCTGCCCGAACATCACCGTGAACCCGCAGACCTTCGACGTGATGATCGACGGCCGCGTGATCACCTGCGATCCTGCGAAGGTGGTGCCGCTCGCACAGCGCTACATGCTGCGCTGAGACACCTCCGACGACACGCCTCGTTGCAACACCGGACACATCGATGAACGACATCAACGCGAATGCCATTCCTGCAGCGTCCCGCGAACGCCCGTCCACCGCGGCGCGCGTGGGCATCGGCGGGCCGGTGGGCAGCGGCAAGACCGCGCTGCTCGAACAGCTCATCCCACGCTTCCTCGCGCGGGGCACCGACCTCGCCGTCATCACCAACGACATCGCCACGAAGGAAGACGCCGAGCGCGTCCGCCGCAGTGGGCTGATCGCCCCGGAGCGCGTGCTGGCGGTGGAGACGGGCGCGTGCCCGCACTCCGCGATCCGCGAGGACCCGACGCTCAACATGCAATCCGCCGACGATCTGGACCGGCGCTTCCCGGGCCTCGAACTGATCCTCATCGAATCCGGCGGTGACAATCTCGCGTCGTCGTTCTCCCTCGATCTCGTCGACTACTGGCTCTTCGTGATCGACGTGGCGGGCGGCGACGACATCCCCCGCAAGCGCGGCCTCGGCGTGCTCTCCTGCGACCTGCTCGTCATCAACAAGACGGACCTGGCTCCGTACGTCCGCGTCGACCTGCCGCGCATGGTGCGCGAGGCCAACGAGGTCCGGAAGGGCAAGCCGGTGCTGCTCACGAACTGCGCGATCGGCGATGGCGTGGACGCCGTCGTCGAGCAGATTGCCCGCGAGGTGCTCTTTGACCGGTGACCGACTTCTTCCCGAAGACCTGACGCCGCTCGACCAGCCGCGGCAGGTCATCCTCGCGTTCGCGAACGACCCTGCGGGCCGCACGTTTCCCAAACGGCAGCGCGCAGCGTATCCGTTCCACATCGGGCGCGCCCTGTACCTCCCTGGCGACCCGGCGGGCTTCTGCACGCTCTATCTGCAGTCGTGCTCCGGCGGCATCTTCCAGCACGATCGCCTCGGCATCGCGGTGCGGGCCGAGGAAGGAGCGCGGGTGCACCTCACGACCTCGGCCTCGACCGTCGTGCACGCGATGGACGACGGCGACGCCGTGCAGGATGTCCTCGTCGAAGCCGGTCCGGACTCGCTCGTCGAGTACCTGCCCGACCCGCAGATCCTCTTCCCGCGAAGCCGCCTCGCGAACCGGCTCGTAGTGCGCGCGCATCCGACGGCGACGGTGCTCGCCTGCGACAGCTTTCTGCCGCACGACCCCGAGGGCGGTGCGAGCCCCTTCGGCTGGCTGCGGTCCGACACGCGCATCGAAGATGAGACCGGACGGCTGCTCGCGGCGGATCGCTTCGAGGTGACCGGTGCAGCGTCGATGGCGGATACGGTCGGCGTGCAAGGCGCCTATCGCATCCAGGCGACGCTGATGGTCGTGCACCGTCGCGACCCCGATGCCGCGCTGGCTGCGCTGCGCAGCGTCGTGCCGGAAGGCGGCGCCGTCTACGCGGGGGCCTCGCTGCTGCCCGGCGGTGCGGGAGCGTGGCTGCGCGCGCTGTCGAGCGATGCAGTCGCCTTGCGGCGCCTCGTGCGGGACGGCTGGGCCGCCGCCCGTGAACAACTCACCGGCGCCCCCCCGGGCATCCGCAGGAAGTGATGCGGACCGGAACACACCTCGGAGAATTTCGGAGATGACGGACCTCAGCGCCCCCACCGCGGCAGCGGACCCGATCGCGCAATACCGCATCGGCCGCGAGCCCTACTATCGACCGGTGGGTCAGGAGATCGAACTCTACGAGGCCGCCTACGCAGCGCGCCTGCCCATGATGCTGAAGGGCCCCACCGGCTGCGGCAAGACGCGCTTCATCGAGTACATGGCGTGGAAGCTCGGCAAGCCGCTGGTCACGCTGGCGTGCAACGAGGACATGACGGCGTCCGACCTGGTCGGACGCTATCTGCTCGATGCGCAGGGCACGCGCTGGCAGGACGGCCCGCTGACGCTCGCGGCGCGATACGGCGCCATCTGCTATCTCGACGAGGTCGTCGAGGCGCGGCAGGACACCGCGGTGGTGATCCATCCGCTGACCGACGCGCGGCGCTGCCTGCCGCTCGAGAAGAAGAACGAACTGGTCGAAGCGCATCCCGACTTCCAGCTCGTCATCTCGTACAACCCCGGATACCAGAGCATCCTCAAGGACCTCAAGCAGTCCACGAAGCAGCGCTTCGGTGCGCTCGACTTCCACTATCCCGAAGCGCGCATCGAGGCGGAAATCGTCGGCCACGAGAGCGGCGTGAGCCCCGACATCGCGGCGAAGCTCGTGTCCGTCGGCGAGAAGACCCGGCACCTCAAGGGCCACGGTCTGGAAGAGGGCGCATCGACGCGGATGCTGATCCACGCCGGACACCTGATCGCGCGCGGTATCGACCCGGTGGCCGCCTGCCGCGTGACGCTCGTGCGCCCCATCACCGACGACGCGGACATGCGCGACGCGCTCGACGCGGTGGTGACGGCGTTCTTCTGATGGTGGCTTGCCTCGTCGATGCCTCCGACATCGGGCCTACCGGTGTCCCACATGGTCGGTGCCCCTCACCCCGGCCCTCTCCACCTCGCGCCGGAGTCGCTCGGATTCGGCAGGCACCGAACAGTGCGCAGGCACTCTTCGGTGTCCAGCCTCATCCCCGCAACCATGCGGGGAGAGGGAGTTGGCGCGACTGCTCCCTCTCCCCGTGTCCTCACGGGGAGAGGGTTGGGGTGAGGGGCCGCCACGGCGACGGATGGACGACGGCGCCCAAGTCTGCGTCGCTGCAAACTCGATAGCGCCCCACCACCCCATGAACGCCCCTCTCCCCGACGCCGTCCGCTTCCTCGACGTCCGCCGTCGCCTCGCGTTCTTCCTCCGGGCCCTCTGGGACCAGGGCCGCGATCTCCGCTCGTTCCAGGCCACGCTCAAGCAGAGCCGCCCGTACATCACGGCGATGGGCATCCATCTCCCGGAGTCATGGCGTAGCGCCACCGGCGAGACCGGCAGCGCGCTCTATCGCGCTGCCGTGGCCCACGCCGCCGCGCATCTCACGTTCTCGCCGCCGCCGCAGAAGCGCGGCAAGTTGCGGCCGGTGCAGGTCGCCATCGCCGGTGTGCTGGAGGACGCCCGCGTCGAGCGCCTCGCATGCCGCGAGATGCCCGGCCTGCAGCGACTCTGGGTGCGCTTCCACGAGGCCAAGCCGCAGGGCGCAGCCACGTTCCAGGATCTCGCCGTGCGACTCGCGCGCGCGCTCGCAGACCCCGACTACGAAGACGACAACCCGTGGGTGATGAAGGCGCGCCACGCGTTCGAGTCGCCCGACGTCGATCTCGCCGATCCTTCGTTCGTTCGGCCCATGGCTTCGCTGCTCGGTAACGACATCGGGCAGATGCGCCTGCAGTTCAACGCGAAGACCTACGTGGTCGATCCGGTGTACCGCGACGACAACTCGCTGCTGTGGGTGCCTCAGCCCCAGGAGGACGACGAGGGCATCCCGCTGGAGGACGAGATCCTCATGGCGCAGCCCGAGGACGGCGACAACGACGAAGGTCAGGTGCTCGAGGCGCCCGGCGCGGAAGAGATCGTGGGGCCGAAGCCCGTCGGCGCCGGTGCCGCCGAGGAAGCCGACGAGAGCGGTCTCGGCGACTGGCTGCGCTCCGTGCCGTATCCCGAATGGGACTATCTCGTCAGCCTGTCGCGCCCCGCCTGGTGCACCGTGCAGGAGACGCCTGCCGAACCGGCCAACCCCGCGCTCATCGACGAGATCACCCATCGCCACGAGTCGCTGCTCCAGCGCATCGACGCGCTCATCCGCGGCAGCGAACTACGCAAGCCGCGCCGCCTGCGCCGTCAGATGGAAGGCGACCATCTCGACCTCGACGCGGTGGTGAACGCGATGATCGACGTGCGCTCCGGCCGCACCCCCGATCCGCGCCTGCACGTGCGCATCGATCGCCACGAACGCGACCTCTCCGTGCTTGTGCTGCTCGACCTGTCGGAGTCCACGAACGACCTCGTGAAAGGCACCGGGCAGAAAGTGCTCGACCTCGCGCGCGAAGCCACGGTGTTGCTCGCAGCGGCAATGGACCGCATCGGCGACCGCTTCGCGATCCACGGCTTCTGCTCCAACGGCCGGAACGAGGTGCGGTACCTGCGCTTCAAGGAATTCTCGATGCCGTTCGAGGACACCGCGAAGGCCCGCCTCGCGGGGATGACCGGTCAGCTCTCCACCCGCATGGGCGGTGCGCTGCGGCACGCGACGCGTCTGCTGCAGGCGCAGGCGAGCGACAAGAAGTTGATCCTGCTCATCACCGACGGCCAACCCCACGACATCGACGCGCACGATCCGAAGTACCTGCAGTTCGACGCGAAGAAAGCGGTCGAGGAAGCGAGCCGCGCAGGCATCTACACGTACTGCATGAGCCTCGACCCGAAGGCGGACGAGTACGTGAGTCGCATCTTCGGGCAGCGCAACTACACGGTGATGGACCGCATCGAGCGGTTGCCTGAGAAGTTGCCGGGGTTGTATCTGCGGTTGACGCGCTGAGCGGTGCACCACGAACTGCAGGAGCGGCCCATGGCCGCGAAAGCGATGGTTCCGGTCGAAGCGTTTCCGTGCATCAACCGCTTTCGGGGCCATGGGCCCCTCCTACAGGAACCGCCGCTTCGATCCGCCCCCGGTCGGTGCACCACGAACTGTAGGAGCGGCCCATGGCCCCATGGCACTACCTTAAGCCTCCGCTGCACGATTGTGCAGGATCTGAGCGCGCGCGATGTGGCGCGGGACTTGGAGCAGTGGATGCCTCTTCGGCCTTCGCTTGACCGCCTGGGGCTCCACGCGGTCTGGACGA
>LNEE01000046.1 GCA_001464895.1 Betaproteobacteria bacterium Ga0077532 | reverse complement strand
TGATAGTGCGGCAACCCGTGCGAAAGTAGGTCACTGCAAGGCTCCCATTGCACCACGCCCCAGTCGAGAAATCGGCTGGGGCGTTTGTGTTTGTGCCCTTCAAAAAGCCTGATCGCGGACACGAGCGGGTGCGAAACTGATGTTTCGTGATCTTCGCGATCTTCCCACCTAGCTCCTGAATGCCGTCCAAATACTGGTTTCGGCAGTTGTTCTCACAGGTCTTAAGTCTTCGTAGGTGGGCTTGAGCGTCCGGCCATACTCTCTTGTCGATTGCTTTGATTCGCATGGCTGCGCGCTGTTTGGTGTTCAGCGGTGGGTCAGCAGTCTGGGAGGCCGGGCATACGGCCTCTGTCCTTCTTCCGTGGCAGTACTTCGCGCGTGGCCGTTGCCGGGTTCTCGACGATCTTTCCCTTCGCTGCGCGTACCGAAAGACTCCGGTCAGATGTTGCAGCATCCTGGTGGCGGTCTTGAGGACGTTGCGCTTGTGCGCATCCTCAATGGCGTTGGCGACGATAGCTGGGGTGATCTCTGCAATCGGGAGCTTTCCGATCCGCGGGTACACGTCCCGCTCGAAGGCGCAGGCGGATTTCTAGTGATGGACGGCGCTCCATTCCTTCTGCTTCATGGCCAACCAGTCGTCCGCGATCGCCTGGATGGTGTTTTCTGTGTCAGCGGACCGAGCCGCCCGATTCACCCGGCGAGTTGTCACCGGATCCTTGCCCTCGCGCAGCAGCGCTTTCACCTCCAACAGGCGGCGGCAAGCGTCACCTGGGGGTATCGGCCGATCGAATAGAGCTTCTCCTAGCCGTCGACGCGGTACTTGATCCGCCATGTAGTACCCCCAGCGGCCGTCACGAACAGCTGCAACCCTCCGCCGTCGGCGAGCTTGTTGCTTGGTTTTGCCCTTGAGAGGAAGGCCTTAATAGTCATGTCGGATAGCTTCAATCTGATACCCCCAGAGATCGTTTCGGATCCTGTTCGCTTTTCCCGGATACTCCTCTGATACCCTCGGTGGCCATGGCAGTTGGTAGGCCTGCCTGGTCACTACGGGAATGGATGTTATTGGAGAACCAAAGAAAAACGCCGTCACTTGGACGGCGTTGGAACCTACTGGAGGTCATATTGGTGGGGCGGCAAGTTGCTTCCGTGAGGCCTCGCGTCGTTCTCGGGCCGCCTTCAGGCTCACCGCATGGTATAGACCCCCAGTAACAAACGCTTCTCCTTGCCCCCAAACCTGTACTTCCATCGCCACCACTTGCCCCCGGCGGGGCTGACTTCCAAATACAGGCCCCCACCGTTGAACAGTTTGTGGGTCTTGTCACGGGGTCTGGCAGAGCGGAGCGCGACATCGTTCAGCGGCATGTGGGGGCATCTCCCATTCAGTGCTCCCCTGTTGCCCCCAATGTTGCCCCACATTTGGGGGAAGCTCTCATGGGTCGGAGCGAGGAATGGCCAGGAGAGAGTGCAATGTGGCCCGGAACGGCCGATTTGGGCGGCTGGCGAAGTCCGCAGGCTTCCGCAGGAACCCCCAACAACACGCGGGAACTGGCGCAAATAGACAAGAAAAAGCCCCAACTGATAACAGTTGGGGCTTCAGTATTGGTGGGGCGGCGGGAATTGAACCCGCGCCTAAATCCAAGGGGATGCCAGATGAATTAGCGGGCATCCGGAATGCCTCGATACCCCCAGAAATACCCCCATAGATGTTGGGTGGCGCTGGGCCATGTTCGTCATCGCGATCGGTCGACATGATCGGAGGTCAACTGGATGACTCACCGGCACTCGCGGGCAGGTGAGTGCCGTCACGTTTGCTCACCACCCTGCTATTCCTGCTATTCGTGCTATTCCCGGTTGAGATGTCCGGGTCAGCTCGATGAGGAATAGCAGGTATAGCAGCAATAGCAGCCCCCGAGGACAGTGACACCGACTTCACTCACGGCTGCTCACCGACGTACCCTCGACCAGCGCCGGATTCACCACCACGTACCGTCGCCGCCCGACGTCCTCCATCCGCGCCCGGCCGCGTTCGGTGAGCGTCCCAAGCGCCGTCTTCAGATCTCGACTGTCCCGCACGCATGCCGGCCCGAACTGATACACGCGCGTCGTAGGAATACGGACGCTACCCGTTGACCGCGCCTGGCTGAGCAACCAGGTGTCGAGCCGGATGGCGGCGGCCAGCGCCGGCGGCGTATCGAGATCGGCGAGCAGACGCCGGGCTTCGTGCAGGTGCCAACGCACTATGCTCAGGGCACCCTCAATCGCATCGACGCCGACGCTCCCGGTCGGACCATGCGCCAGCACATGGAAGAGTGCGGCGAGACGCGCAACGTTTTCCGCCGCTTTCGCCGCCACATCGCGTACGGACTGGTAGGCACCGCCGACGCCCAGTCCGCTCTCGATATCGTCGTGCGCACGGATCCATGCGATGCGAGCGGCGGGCGATAGATCCAGCGTCACCGGGTTGAGACCTCCGGCCGCGTCCGTGGGCAACGGCATATCCAGCAGCGCCTTGATCCGCCCCGTGAAGCGCTCCACTGCGGGCGTCGATGCCGGCGTGCTCCGATATGCACGTGTGCCCTGCGTGCTGGCCGGCCACGCGATCAGGAATCGGGCAATGAACCCGGTCCCGCGTGGTAGCGCGCCCGCGCGTTCGAGGAAGCCCCGCAGCGCATCGGGCTGCACCATCAGGCCGAAGGTAAGGCGGCGGTCGCGCAATTGGAACGACGGCTTGCTCCGTCGATCGACCGCGATCTCACCGCCGTCCCACAACACATTGAGCAATGCGAGATTCCGCAGGATCGTCTCGTAGCCCATGCCGTGTGCACCGAAGACGGCACCCGCCTCGGCGGACAGCACCCCGCCGGTCGGCCAGCCCGTCCCCAGGCCATGAGCGAGCGCCTCTGGCGTCGCGTCTGCATAGAGCAGACGAGGCACCGGGACCGGCACGGGTGCCCCACGGGCCAGCGCATCGAGCGCCTCTTCCTCCTTCGCGGTGTCCTGTGCACGGCGACGCTTGTGCTTGATGGCCTCGAGGATCCCGGCCTTCTTTGCCTCGAACGCCTCCGCGGCTGCCTCCTGGGCGTCGAGCTCCGGCCCGACCACGGTCCTCCGATCGCGCTCCCAGTCACGCAGCGCAGCCCCGAAGATCGTGTCGCACGTCGTCTTTCGCTCACCGGACTCGGCGACCGCGAGCACGTACAGCGACACCGGCCCCACGAGTTGGTGGTCCCGACGCACATTGACCAGGCCTTGCCCCGCGAGCGAGAGCGCGGCCAATGCGGAACAAGCTACAAGCGCCACCGGTGCCTGCACGAAGGACTGAGCTTCCAGTACCGCATCGCGCAGCAAGGCGGGCAGGGCGTCCACCGGGTATGGCAGTGGGATGAGCGCTTCGGTCAGCGGCTCCGGGTCAGGCCAGTCGATGACCACTGAGCCCTCGCCAGCAGCAGATTCCCGCTCGGCCCCCGATGGATGCGCCGCCGCCTGCACCGCTGTTAGCACTGCTATCAAGCCAACACGCCGATGCAGGTCGTTGAAGTCGGTCAGCGCCGGGCTGGTCGGTAGGTCCGCCGCCTCCCCAACGGCTGTTTGCGCCGTAAACAAGCCGGAAGGGTGGTTCAGGTCGACGACCTCACTCCCGTCGCCAGCTCTGGCGGACCCGAACTCCGGGATGGCCAGACACCCGCCCACCGCGCGAACGGCCTGCCGTGCCTGCGTCACCCCTGGATTCCCCGGCGTTGCGTAGTCGTCATCGGCACACACGACGATCCGCGCCTTCGGATACGCCTCACGGATCGACCTCGCCACCGGCTCCAGGTTGCCCGCATGGAAGGCCACCGCGACCGCATGGCCGGTGGCCTCCCACACGCTGGCGCCGGTCGCGAAGCCTTCGGCAATGCAGACCGTGTCGTCACTTTGCCCACCGATCCAGTAGCGGAGCCCCTGCACCCGCCCACCCTTGAGGAAGCGCTTCTCGCCACTGGCCCCGATGAACTGCAGGCTGTGCAGGACGCCATCGGCATCCTGTACCGGCACCACCAATGCGCCGCGGTAGACCCGCAACCCACACGCCTGTACTCCCTTGCTTACGAGGTACGGGTGATCCCGCGGCGCCGCCGACGCACGGTGCCAGTAGCGCGAAGCGCGTTGCCGGGCGATGTGGTGTCGGCGAGCTGCTTCGGCCTGGCACTGCGCCCGCCCGGCCTGCATCCGCGCACGCAGCGCATCGCGATCGCCCGGACTCAGCGGCAGGCCGTCGTCGAATTGCCACGCCTCCCAGCCCCGGCCATCCCGCCAGTTCGTGAAACCCCCGGCCGGCAGCCCGTCCAGGTGCAGCACGTAAGCGGCGTCACCGCGCCCGTGACGGCCCTCGGCATGACATCGGTGCAACCCGCCGTCGGCGACGATCGGGTCGGGCGGCACGATGCCACGCGCGATGAGCGCGGCGCGGAACTGGTCGAGCGCGTCAGCCCTCCCGGCGTGCATGGCGCTTACCCGCAACAACGCCGCGAACCGATGAGCGCTCGCCACACCCATTCCCGCCGGGGCGGGCTTGCTTCACCCGTGCGTCGATCCAAGCACTGATGTCCGACTCGAGCCAACCCACCGCGCGCAGACCAAGCTGCACGGGTGGCGGGAAGTCGCCGTCCTTGATGTACTGGTAGAGCGTGCTGCGGGCGAGGCCGGTGCGCTGCTCGACCTGCCGGCGGCGGAGGATGGTGGGCTCTGGTTTGATGTCGTGTTGCATATCCGTCGTCTCCCGAAGTAGTGGACGAAGGCCACACCGGCGTACACGTTCTCG
>LNEE01000045.1 GCA_001464895.1 Betaproteobacteria bacterium Ga0077532 | reverse complement strand
CAACGAGAGGGCTATGCCAATCGGAAGAAGCGACGCAATCGGTTTCGGTGAGGCAGAAAGCAACTCGTCGGGATGATTCATGTTCATGCGGCCCAACGTGAAGCTTGAGAGGCCGCCCGGCGGCGAAGCCGCCGGGGTACCGAGAAGCGCCGCTTCTCGGCGGTCCGCTCGAAGCGCGGGTTGGGCGCACAGCGGTGGATTGGGTGACCACTGTGATGAACCACCGACGAAACGCGACCACTGAGCAGAGACCGCCACACACCGACACGCCAAGACGGTGAACGAAGCCACAAGCTTTGAGGGGTGTGGCTACAAAACGACCAGCAGTGATGCCATCCCTCGGCCGAGAGATGCCAAGGACAAGCAATGAATCTTTCGATGTGAACAAAGCTAGCTCTGACAGCCTGATCACGAAGGACGGTGCCCACAGCCAGGCCCTGCGCGGCGGAGGTGTAACGCAACGACTTGGTGGAAACCTTCGCTCTCACTATGGCGCTCCGAGACCATGACCGGGAAGTTCGGTTACGAACCAAAAGGGGATGGAGAAAGACCGAGAACGGGACTTTGGGTTGCTCAGGGCTGAGGAACCAACTTGCAGCCGCAATGCTTACATACGTTCGCTTCCTTCAACACGAATTCCTTGCAGTCAGGGCACCGAACATGGGTATCAGGTCGTGGAGCGTCGGGATCCCGCTTCTTCGAACGGACAGCTGCATAGATGAGATGCGCAGGAATGGTGAAGAAGAGAAACACAGCCCCAAAGAGAACTGCGATGAAGTGAAGAAGCAGAAACATCAAATGGCCCACCACACTCTCCCGTTCCGTTGCTGACCGCTCATCATGTCCACTTCGCCGGTTGCAGTTACGCCCAACTAGAAGTGGACGGGGAATTGACGTCTAACATGCGGGCTCCTCTCGATCGACTCGACCAAACACACTCGCTTGACGTGTTTAAACACGTCAATTTGACGGATAAGATGCGGCAGGTGTACTGTATTTCCGTACAGCACTTGGAGCCTCCCCATGCCGCAGGCTTCCCAGCCCATCGACGTTGCCACGCCGCAACCGCGCTTGCTCGACCGGGTACGTCACAAGATACGTGTGAAGCATTACAGCATCCGCACCGAGAAGGCCTACGTCGACTGGGTGCGCCGCTACGTGCACTTCCATGGCCTGCGCCATCCGGAGGGGCTGGGGGCGCAAGAGATCGAAACCTTTCTAACGCATCTGGCAGTCGAAGGCAACGTGGCCGCGGCGACGCAGAATCAGGCGAAGAGCGCCCTCCTCTTTCTCTACAAAGAAGTGCTGGGGATCGACCTGCCATGGCTGGATGGGGTGACGTCCGCGAAGCAGTCGCGGCGGCTGCCGGTGGTGCTTACGCAGAAAGAAGTGGCGCGGCTGCTGGACGCCACGTCCGGGGTGCCCGGACTGGTGACGCGGTTGCTCTACGGGGCGGGGTTGCGGTTGATGGAGGGGGTGCGGCTGCGCGTGAAGGATGTCGACCTTTCGCGAGGGGAATTGCTCGTGCGGGACGGCAAAGGCGCGAAGGATCGCGTCACCGTTCTGCCCGCGTCGTTGAAAGGCCCGCTGGCGGAGCAGTTGGAGATGGCGCGGCTGCAGCACCAGCGGGATCTCCGGGATGGCTTCGGCAGCGTGTATCTGCCGCACGCGCTCGCGCGGAAGTATCCGACCGCGCCGCGGGAGTGGATGTGGCAGTACGTGTTCCCGGCGGCGGGGCTGTCGGTGGATCCGCGGTCGGGTGAGCGCCGACGGCATCACCTCGACGAACAACTCGTGCAACGGGCAGTGCGGGAAGCGCTGCACGCCACGGGGATCTCGAAGCCGGCCACGCCGCACACGCTGCGGCATTCGTTCGCGACGCATCTTCTGGAATCCGGTTACGACATCCGGACGGTGCAGGAACTGCTGGGGTATTCGGATGTGCGCACGACGATGATCTACACGCACGTGTTGAACAAGGGTGGGCGCGGCGTGGCGAGTCCGCTGGATCGGCTGGGGTCGTGAGCGGGAATGACACCTTGTTGCCACCATGCCTTCCAAGTCACCCGCCTTCGCCGAACTCCACTGCCTCACGAACTTCACGTTCCTGCGCGGCGCCTCGCATGCGTCCGAGCTGGTGGCACGGGCGGCGCAGTTGGGCTACGCGGCGCTGGCCGTCACGGACGAATGCTCGCTGGCCGGCATCGTCCGCGCGCACGAAGCGGCGAAGGAGCACGGCCTGCCGCTGGTGGTGGGCACAGAGGTGCGTCTGGCGGACGGCCCGAAGCTGGTGTTGCTGGCGACGAACCGGGAGGGCTACGGGAATCTCGCGCAGCTCATCACGACCGGGCGGCGGGCGGCGGCGAAGGGGGAGTACCGGCTGACGCGGGCGGACCTCGCCGATGGGGTGCCGGGGTGTCTGGTGTTGTGGGTGCCGGAGGCGGGGCATGGGGGGGCGGGTGTTGTCCCTGTAGAAGGGGGCCATGACCTTGCAGGAGGGGGCCATGGCCCTGTAGGAGCGGCCCATGGCCGCGAAAGCGGTGGATGCCCAGGCAACGCTTCCACAGCACTCGGCACCACCAACGACCCTGGGAACACCTCAACCGGAACGAACGCTTTCGCGGCCATGGGCCGCTCCTACAAAGGCGCGCCTCCGCCCGTCGAGAGCGCGCCGCTCGTCGCGGTCGTCGGAGACATGTTCGATCGCCCCTCACCCCAGCCCTCGTCCACCTCGCGCCCTGCATGGCGCTCGGATTCGGCAGGCGCGGAACAGTGCGCAGGCACTGTTCGCGTCCAGCCTTATCCACCTCGCGCCGGAGTCGCTCGGATTCGGGAGGCACATGACAGTGCGCAGGCACTGTCATGTGTCCACCCTCATCCACCTCGCGCCGGAGTCGCTCGGATTCGGGAGGCACATGACAGTGCGCAGGCACTGTCATGTGTCCACCCTCATCCCCGCGCGGCGGGAAGAGGGGACGCGGGCGATGCCCCTGTAGGAGCGGCCCATGGCCCTGTAGGAGGGGGCCATGCCCCCGAAAGCGGTGGATGCCCCAGAAACGCTCCCACTACCTCCATCACAACCACCACACCCGCCACCACCGACTCCCCTGGCGACGCTGGTGACGCTTCAACCGGAACCAACGCTTTCGCGGCCATGGGCCGCTCCTACAAGTACACCCCCCCCGGGCTGCACATCCAGGGGGGGATATGCAAGGGGCCCTCCCCTTGTTCGTGCTCCACGCGGGCTCCCCGTCGCGGGCCACAGGCCCGAGAGGCGGCCATGGGTCGCTCCTACAAAACCCTCCTCTCCGACGGCGCCTGGGTCGCCGCCACCTTCCCCGGCCGTGCGTGGATCGCCGCCGAGCTGCATCTCGCCGCGGACGACGCCCAGCGCATCGCGACGATCACCGCGCTCTCCGACGCGCTCGGGCTGCCCGTGGTGGCGAGCAACGACGTGCACATGCACGTGCGGGGGCGGCGGGCGTTGCAGGATGTCCTGACGGCCACGCGCCTGCGCACGACGGTGGCGGAGGCCGGGTTCGCGCGCTTCCCGAATGGCGAACGACATCTGCGGCGCATCGAGCGGCTGGCGGAGTTGTATCCGGCGGCGTGGCTCGCGGAGTCCATCGCGATCGCCGCGCGGTGCACGTTCTCGCTGGACGAGTTGCGCTACGAGTACCCGGAAGAGATCGCGCCGGCGGGCGAGACGCCGACGAGCTGGCTCCGCGCGATGACGGAGGCGGGGCTCGCGTGGCGGTTCGGCGACGGGCCGGCGCCGTGGGTGGTGGCGGAGGCGCGGCGGACGTCGGCGTCGGAAAGATCCACCGCGCACGATACGAGCGATGCTCCCGTGGGTCGGGCTACAGCCCGACGCCGCGCCGAAAGCCCAGACGATGTGGCCACAACCGCCCCACCCGAAACAGCGCCCACCCCCGATCGAACCACCGACCCCGCCCCGGCCCACGTCCGCGCCCTCATCGAGCACGAACTGACCCTCATCACCGAGCTGGGTTACGAGCCCTACTTCCTCACCGTCTTCGACATCGTCTGTTTCGCGCGACGCGCGGATATCCTCTGCCAGGGGCGCGGGTCCGCGGCCAACTCGGCCGTCTGCTACGCGCTCGGCATCACCGAGGTCGACCCCGCGCGGATGTCGGTGCTCTTCGAGCGCTTCATCTCGCGCGAGCGCAACGAGCCGCCGGACATCGACGTCGACTTCGAGCACGACCGCCGCGAGGAGGTCATCCAGTACATCTACGCGAAGTACGGGCGCGCCCGCGCGGCGCTCACGGCGACCGTCATCTCGTATCGCCCGAAGAGCGCGTTCCGCGACGTCGGCAAGGCGCTGGGGCTCGACATCGAACAGGTGGACCGCATCGCGCGAAACCTCGCCTTCTGGGACAAGGGCCCCGCCGTGGAGGAACGGCTGCGCGAGGTGGGGTTCGACCCCGCGTCGCCGCGCATGCGGCAACTGCTCGCGCTCGTGCGCACGATCCTCGGATTCCCGCGCCATCTGTCGCAGCACGTGGGCGGCTTCGTGGTATCGCGCGGGCCGCTGTCGCGCCTGGTGCCGATCGAGAACGCCGCGATGCCCGACCGCTCGATCATCCAGTGGGACAAGGACGACCTCGACACGCTCGGCCTGCTGAAGGTCGACATCCTCGCGCTCGGCATGCTCTCGGCGCTGCGGCGCGGGCTCGCGATGGTGAGCACGCGGCTCGGGCGTCCGTTCGGCCTGCACGACATCCCCGCGGAAGACCCCGCGACGTACGACATGCTGTGCGCGGCCGACACCGTGGGCGTGTTCCAGGTGGAATCGCGCGCGCAGATGAGCATGCTGCCGCGCCTGCAGCCGCGGCGCTTCTACGATCTGGTGATCGAGGTCGCGATCGTGCGACCCGGGCCGATCCAGGGCGGGATGGTGCATCCCTACCTGCGGCGGCGACGCGGGCAGGAACCGGTGACGTATCCGTCCGAGGACGTGAAGGCGGTGCTCGAACGCACGCTGGGCGTGCCGATCTTCCAGGAGCAGGTGATGCAGATCGCGATGGTCGCGGCCGGCTTCAGCGCGGGCGAGGCGGACCGTCTGCGGCGCTCGATGGCGGCGTGGCGGCGCAAGGGCGGCATCGAGCAGTACGCGGGGCCGATCATCGAGGGCATGGTCGCGCGCGGCTACGAGCGTCCGTTCGCGGAGGCGATCTTCCAGCAGATCCTGGGCTTCGGCGAATACGGCTTCCCGGAGTCCCACGCGGCGAGCTTCGCGCTGCTCGTGTACGCGTCGGCGTGGTTGAAACGGCACGAGCCGGCAGCCTTCTGCGCGGCGCTGCTGAACAGCCAGCCGATGGGGTTCTACGCACCCTCGCAGCTCGTGCAGGACGCCCAGCGGCACGGGGTCCAGGTGTTGCCGGTAGATGTGTTGGCGAGTGGGTGGGAGAGCACCGTCGCAGGCGCGGGCCATGCTCTTGTAGGAGGGGGCCATGCCCCCGAAAGCGGTGGATGCCAGGAAACGCTTCAACCGGAACCATCGCTTTCGCGGCCATGGGCCGCTCCTACAACAGCCCGGCCCATGCCCGGAGTGCGTGGCGCATCCACCGCCCCTGTAGGAGGGGGCCATGCCCCCGAAAGCGGTGCATGCAAGGAAACACTTGCCACGGCCACAACCACCATCACCCCCCACACCTGCACCGACGCCCCCGCCACCCTCCGCCTCGGCCTCCACCTGGTCCAGGGCCTCTCACGCGAAGGCGCCGAACGGCTCATCGCCGCGCGGGCGCAACCCTGGGAGACCTTCGAACAGCTCGCCCGCCGCGCGAAGCTCGACCGCCGCGATCTCGGCTGCCTCGCGCGGGCCGGGGCGCTCGCGTCCGTCGCCGGGCATCGCCACGCGGCGCGCTGGATGGTGGCCGGCATCGAGGACCGCCCGCCCCTCATCGCCGACGTCCCCATCGCGGAGACCGAACCCGACCTGCCGATCCCCCGCGAGGGCGAGGACATCTCGGCGGACTACGCGAGCCTCGGCCTCTCGCTCGGCCGGCACCCGATGGCGCTGCTGCGCCCGCGTCTCGCACGGCTTCGGATGCGCAGCGCGACCGATCTCCTGTCCGCCCGCCACGGCCAGGCCGTCCGCGCCGCGGGTCTCGTCACGTGCCGGCAGCGACCGGGCACCGCGAGCGGCGTGGTGTTCGTGACGCTGGAGGACGAGACCGGCACGGTGAACGTCGTGGTGTGGCGCGACGTGAGCCTGCGGCAGCGGCGCGTGCTGCTCGGCGCCCGGCTCCTGGCCGTGCACGGCGTGCTGGAGCGCGACGGCGAGGTGGCACACCTGATCGCGGGCCGGCTGGAGGACCTCTCGACGATGCTGGGCGAATTGGTGACGCAGTCGCGCGATTTCCATTGAGGCGGGCCGTTGCAGGAGGGGCCCATGGCCTTGTAGGAGCGGCCCATGGCCGCGAAAGCGGTCGATGCACGGAAGAGCTTCAACCGAAACCACCGCTTTCGCGGGCATGGCCCGCTCCTACAAAAGCGCGCCCATTGCCACAGCTCGTGCCGTATCCACGGGGGGATCTACAAGGGGTCCTCCCCTTGTTCGTACACCACGCGGGCACCCCGCCGCGGGCCACCGGCCCGGGAGGCGGGCATGGCCCGCTCCTACAAAAGCTCGCCCATTTCCACGGCTCGTGCCGTATCCACGGGGGGACATACAAGGGGTCCTCCCCTCGTTCGTACACCACGCGGGCACCCCGCCGCAGGCCACCGGCCCGGGAGGCGGGCATGGCCCCATGGGCTCGCCCATCGCCACGGCTCACGGCGCATCAACGGGGGATATACAAGGGGCCCTCCCCTTGTTCGTACGACCTGCGGCCAAGCCGCCGCGGGCCACCGGCCCGAGAGGCGGCCATGGGCCGCTCCTACAAAAGCTCGGTCCGTTCCCGGTGTAGGTTGGTCCATCCACCACCCTTGTAGGAGGGGGCCATGCCCCCGAAAGCGGTTGATGCGAGGAAACGCTTCGACCGGAACCACCGCTTTCGCGGCCATGGGCCGCTCCTACAAACGCTCGCCCATCGCCACGGCCAAGGGGCCCTCCCCTTGTTCGTACGACCTGCGGCCAAGCCGCCGCGGGCCACCGGCCCGAGAGGCGGCCATGGGCCGCTCCTACAAAAGCTCGCCCATCGCCACGGCTCACGGCGCATCAACGGGGGATATACAAGGGGCCCTCCCCTTGTTGGTAACTCCACGCGGGCACCCGCAGCGGGCCGTCAGGCCCGAGAGGGGGCCCTCCCCTTGTTCATACGACCCGCGGCCAAGCCGCCGCGGGCCACCGGCCCGAGAGGCGGCCCATGGCCGCGAAAGCGATGATTCCGGTCGACGCGTTTCCTGGACTACCGCCCCGCTTCCGCCCGCCGGCGCATCTCCTTCAGCAGGTTCTCGAACTGCCGCTCGAACCGCGCGCGGATGAGCCGTGCCCCCACGAGCGGGGGCACCCAGAAGTCGGGGATCATCGCTGCCCGGAAACGGATCCGTGTGCCGGTGCCTTCCGGCTCGACGAACGTTGTCATGTCGAGCTTTTTCACGTTGCCGCGCAGCGCCCGGGAATGCACGGCACGCTCGGGTTCCAGGATGACCTCCCGTTCGACGTCGTAGTCGAACGAGAGCGGCCCCAGGCGCGTCACGCCGCGTTGGACGACACGCAGGCGCTCCCCGTCTCGTTCGATCACTCGGCTCTCCCGCAGGTCATCCATGAAGCGGGGCATGCCTTCGTAGTCGGTGAGCACCGCCCACGCCACGGTCGACGGGACGGGTACCTGGAACGCCCCCTCCAGGAGGAACTCGTCGTCCACGCGCTCGATGCGCAGAGCGATGTCCTCGACCGCGACGGACGTGAGCGGCAGAAGGCAACAGGCCAGCAGGAGCAGGCGGATGAACAGATGGCAGAGGCGGGGCGTGGCCGGCATGGAGGGGTCCGGGGTCGGATCGCGGCATTCGACGCGGATGGGGATTCCGCCTGAGACGCGCGGAAGCGCATCCCGTTCCCCAGACTACAGGACCATTGCATCGCCGCGCGACCGCAACGGCGATGGGGTCGAAGCCCTACAGGTAGTCGAACAGCGTCAGCGTCTGGATCTGCATGAACGACTTCTGTGCCGCCTGCAGCGAGACCTGGCTGAAGCTCAGCTTGCTGATCGCCTCGTTGTAGTCGAGACCTTCGAGGCCGGCAATGGTCTTCTCGAACTGGAGGTTGAGGTCCTGGGCCGCATTGCGGTTCGTGTCGACCTCCTGGCTGTAAGCGCCCACGGCCGCGGTGATCGTGAGCGACACGTCGAGCGCGTTGTCGAGGTTGTTGTGCGCCGTGTTCAGGGCATTCGTCAGCCGGGTGTTCGCGGTCGCCCCCGTGCCGGAGTCCTCGATCGCGGTGATGAGATCGTAGATCGACGAGAAGACGTCCTTCGCGGTGCTCTGATTCACGGTGAACGTGTCGCCGTCGGCGGGCGCCCCCGTGATCGAGAACTCGATGCCGTAGTCGAACGGGACGGGGTTCGTGTCGGGCGGCGTCTGCGTCGCGAGATCGATCGCGGCGCCGCTCTGGAAGACGCGCGCGTACGGCCCGGCGACCGGCGGGTCACCGGTCAGCATGGAGACACCGTTCACCGTGTCGACGATGTCGTACGTCGTCACCGGTGTCGTGGCACTGCTGTCGACGTGGAAGCGGATCTCGTAGGCGCGCGAGTTGGCGACGTTCTCCCACGCTGCGAGATTCGTGACGACGCCCTTCGTGACGATGCCGGTGCCGAGGTTGGCGCTGGCGGCCTCGGTGACGAACGTGCCGTTGCCGTTGCGGATGCGCTGGAAGACGTCCGAGCCGGCGAAGCTCACGGGCAGGTCCCGGGCCGACCCCACCTGGATGAGCCGCTGCCCCTGGTCGCCGTTGTAGGCGACGACGCCCGGCGCATTCTGGGTGAAGGGCTGGGTGCTTCCCTGAAAGCCGGAGAAGAGGAACAACCCATTCGAATCGGTGGTGTTGGCGATGCCGATCAACTCGTCGTAGCGGCCACGCAGTTCCGCGGCGATGTCGCGCCGCTCGCGCCCGCTGAGCACACCGTTGCCCGCGCCGACCAGGGACGTCTTCACGTCCTGCAGCAAACGCGTGTAGCGGCCCAGCGCCTCCTCCTGAAGACCGATGGCAGCTTCGGCACTGTCGGCGTTGCGGATGAGCTGGTCGTTCGCGAAGCGGGCCTGCCCCACTTCGAGCGCTCGCGCCGAGGCGACCGGGTCGTCCGACGGCGACAGGATGCGTCGCCCGGTGGCGATCTGCTCCTGGCCGCGCACGAGATCGGCGGTGTTGCGTTGCAGGTTGAAGATGCCCTGCTCGAAGATGGTCTGCGTGCTGATTCTCATGAAAGCACCCTGATGTCGATTCCGATGTCTGCCATCAACCCAGCTCCAGCACCGACTGGAACAGCGACGACGCGATCTGCAGGACCTTGGCCGACGCCTGATAGGCCTGCTGATGGCGGATGAGGTTGGCGGCCTCTTCGTCGAGGTTCACGCCCGAGAAGGACTGCTCGGCCTCCACGGTCTGGCGGGTGAGTGTGTCCTGCGCCTGCATCTGGACCAGCAGCTCTTGCGTCGTGTTGCCCACGTCGCTCACGATCTGGCTGTACGACCCCTGGTAGCTGGTCGTACCGCCGATGATGTTCGTGGACTGCAGTCGCGACAGGATCAGTGCGTTGCGGTTGTCCGCGACGCCGGCCGTGTTGTTCGAGATCGTGAACGTGTCGCCCTCGACCGGCGTGCCGGTGATCGAGAACGAGATGCCGTTGAAGCTGATCGTCGCGCCGTCGGTGTAAGTGAACGGCGCGACTCCGGGTACTGCCCCGGTGACGTCGAACTCGTTGCTCGCCGCGATGTAGGTGAGCGTGACGCCGGCGGGCAGCGGGATATCCGCCACCGACGTGACGACCCCGGCAGAGATCTTGGCGTTTCCGCCGTTGGTCACGGGTGCTGCCGTGCGTACCGGGGCTGCGGCGGCGATCTTGGACGTGTCGCGGACGGCGACGCGGACGTCGCGTGCGGCGTACCGCGTCGGAATGATGAGGAAGCTGTCGCCGTCCTGGGGGGTGCCGGACGCGATGTCGATCGTCAGACCGTCGACGACCTGCGGAAGCGTCCCGGCCGCGGTCTGGGCGCCGTCGGAGATCCGCGTGACGGTGAAGGTGCCGCCGGTGTACGCAAGGCGGTAGTCGGAGTTCGAGACCCCCGCGATGTCCGTCACGTTGGCCGTGACGAAGGCGTCACCGGTGTTGGTCTCGCGGGACCTGACGACGGGGACGGGCGCGACGAAGAAATCACCACCGAGCGCACCACCGAGATCCTGGCCGAGGCGGTGCTGCGTGTTGAAGCTCATGGCAAGTGCGAGCGCCACGCGGCCGAAACCGTTCTGCGCGTCGGTCAGCAGACCGTCTCGGAAGGCGAGCAGAGCACCGAGCTCACCGCCCTCGAGCAGATCGGGCGGCAGGACGGCGTACCCCTGCCCCATCGAGAGCGTGACGTCGGTTGCATCGGGGTCGTCGGCGGAGGGCACGGCCGCGAGCGTCATCACGCGATCGCCCGCGACCAGGCTCTGGCCGTTGCCGATGAAGACGTTGAAGCTGCCGTCGGCCTGCGTGATGGTCGACGTCTTGATGAGCCGGTTCAGTTGGGTGACGAGCTGGCCGCGCTGGTCCAGCAGATCGTTGGCAGGCTGCACCTGCGAACTGCCCGCCGAGATGAGCTGCCGGTTCACGTCGGCGATGGTCTTGGCGAGTGTGTTGATCAGCTCGACCGACGCGGAGATCTGCCCTGACACGCCGTTGCGCAGATCGGTGAAGCGCGCGTCGATGGCCTGGAAGCGCGACTGCAGCGCCTCCGCGGAACTCAGCATGGATTGTCGCGAGGGGACGGACGAAGGATTCGCTGCGAGGTCCGCAACCCCCGTGAAGAACCCCTGGAGCGCCGGCGACAGGCCGCTGGTGGGATCTGCGAGGAGGTTGTCGATCTGCGATGCCTGCGTGACGAAGGTGTCCAGATAGCTCTGTTGGCTCTGCGCATTGAGTCGCTGAATTTCGAGGAACTGGTTGTAGAGGCGCTTGACCGTGGTGACTTCGACGCCCGTGCCGACGAAACCCGCGCCCGTGTTCTGCGCGACGCCCGGCTTCTGGACGATCTCCTGCCGCGTGAACCCATCGGTTCCCACGTTGGTGATGTTGTGGCCCGTGGTGGAGAGCGCCAGGCGTGCGGCGTTGAGTCCACTGAGTCCGATAGCGAAGACGTTTCCTGACATTTGCTTTTCCTGTTCAGGGCTTTACGGCGTTGGCAGGAGGCTTCTTGAAGCCGCCGCTCTCGGCCTCGCGGACCTGGCGGACGATCATGTCCGCGAGGCCGAGCCCCGGACCGCGGGCGAGGCTCTGGGCGTACTGCTCGTCGAGCAGGCCGGTGAAGGTTCGTGTGGAATCGCTCGCGGTGTACTCGTCGCCGAAGTCCGTGGCACGCATCGATTTCATGAGCTGCTGCGTGAGCAGTGCCTCGAACTCCTGCGCCACCGCACGCAGCGCCCGCTCGTCGCCCTGCTTCGCGAGTCCCTTCAGGCTGCCGAGGCGCTGCGGATCGAACGCGGGGGCGGAGAAATCCGCCGCCGCGCCAGCACCCAGTTTCGGAAGGTCGATCGCCATGGTCGTCGTCGCGTCCTGGTATCAGATCTAGATGACTTCCAGCTCGGCCTTCAGCGCGCCGGCCGCCTTGAGGGCCTGCAGGATCGCGAGCAGGTCGGTGGGCGTCGCGCCGACGGCGTTGAGCGCGCGGACCACGTCCGAGAGCGATGCCGCATTCGGCAGCACGACGAGGCCGGACTTGTCGGATTTCACCTCCACCTGGGCGCGCTCCACGACCGCGGTCTGCCCCTGGCCGAACGGGTTGGGCTGGCTCACCGACGGGTCGACCTGGATGCTCACCGTGAGGTTGCCGTGCGCCACGGCGCAGTTGCCGAGCGTCACACGCGTGTTCATCACGACCGAGCCCGTGCGGCTGTTCACGATGACGCGGGGCGACGCCTCGGCGGGGTTGATCAGCAGGTTCTCGATGCGGGAGATGAACGCGACGCGCTGACCCGGATCGATCGGCGCGCGGATGTGCACCTGACGGGCATCGGCTGCGACGGCGGTGTCGGGACCGAGCACGGCGTTCACCGTGTCGACGATCCGGGAGACCGTGGTGAAATCGGAATCGAGGGTGTCGTAGGTGATGAAGTCGCCGCGTCCCAGTACGGCCTGCACGGGCCGCTCGACCGTGGCACCGCCGGGAATCCGGCCAGCGTTGAGATGGTTGATCGCGACACTCGTGCCGCCGGCAGCAGCGCCCGCCCCCGCCACCAGCACGTTGCCCTGCGCGAGGGCGTAGACCTGCCCGTCGACACCGCGCAGCGGCGCCATCATCAGCGTGCCACCGCGCAGGCTGCGCGAGTTGCCCATCGACGAGACCGTGACGTCGATGACCTGGCCGGGGCGCGCGTAAGCGGGCATCTGGGCCGTGATCATCACGGCGGCGATGTTGCGCAACTGCAGGTTGAGCCCGGGCGGAAGCGTGACGCCGAGCTGGTTCAGCATGCTGGTCAGGCTCTGCGTCGTGAACGGCGTCTGGATGGTCTGGTCACCCGACCCATCCAGACCGACGACGATGCCGTACCCCACGAGCTGGTTGGTGCGGACCCCGGAGAGCACGGCGATGTCCTTGATGCGCTGGGCGGCCTGCAACTCGGGCGCGACGCACAGCGCGCAGGCGGCGGCGACCGACAGGAGGATGCGGCGGGATGCGGTGAGGAACGTCATGGTGACTCGCGGTTCAGAACGGGGAGATGGAGAGGAAGAGCCGCTGGAGGAAGCCCATGGTCTGGGCCTCATCGACATAGCCGCGGCCCTTGTACTCGATGCGCGCATCGGCGACGCGCGTGGACGACACGGTGTTCTGTCCGCTGATGTTGATGGGGTTGACGATCCCGGAGAAGCGGACGAACTCGGTGCCCTGGTTGATGCTCACCTGCTTCTCGCCGCTCACCAGCAGGTTCCCGTTGGGCATGACCTCGATGACGGTGACCGACACGTTGCCGGTGAAGGTGTTGTTGGCCGCGCTGTTGCCCTGGCCCTCGAACGACGCGTCGGAGGTGCCCGAGACCTCGATACCCTCCAGGTTCGCACCGGGGATCTTGGTGATGATGGGCAGCCCGATAGCCGTACTGCCTGCGCGGCTCGCACTGCTGCTCGACCGCTTCGACGCGTTGGTCCGTTCCTCGATGGTGACCATCAGCGTGTCGCCGACATGGCGCGCGCGGCGGTCTTCCCAGAGCACCAGTCGCGCGGAACCGCTCTGGTAGATCGCACCGTTGTCCTGCGCGGTGGCGACGGTAAGCTCGGGCCGCGTGGACATCGGCTGGTGCACCACCGTTGGCGGCGTGGTGAGCGCACATCCGCTCGCGAAGGTGGCGGTGACGACGGCAAGGAGGCGCATGCGGCAATCCGATGGTTGAAGAAGGACGAACCCCCAATCGCATTCGCCGTGCCACCGTCCGCGAAGATTTTTTCCTGCGTTCGATCAGCAGGTTGCGAAGCACGGGGCCCATCGCATGGCCGGTGACGCACGGGCCGGTCGGCAAGGGCCCGCCGGACCGGGCGGCAATGAATGCCGCCCGGCTGCCCGGACGCCGCCGGCGATGCGAGGAGAGCAGAAGGGAACGCTCGTGAACGGGGACGGGCCGTGCGTGCGATGTCCAAGGACGGCGCCGGCCCGGCGTGTTGCAGCGTGGTGGTACGGCGGTCGAGGGCGCACGCGGCGCCCAGGCTTACAACTGCGTGAGCCGCTGCAGCATCTGGTCGGACGACTGGATCGACCTGGAGTTGATCTCGTACGCGCGCTGCGCGCTGATGAGGTTCACCAGTTCCTCGGTGACACCCACGTTGGAGGTCTCGACGAAGCCCTGGTTGAGCACGCCGACGCCGTTGGCGCCCGGCTGGTTCACCTGCGGCGCGCCCGACGAGGCGGTCTCCATGAAGAGGTTCTCGCCGCGGGCCTGGAGGCCGGCGGGGTTCACGAAATTGGCGAGCTGGATCGCACCGAGCTGCGTGGGCAGCGGACTGCCGGCCACGAGGGCGCTCACGGTGCCGTCGTTGCCGACGGTGATCGTGATGGTGTTCGGCGGAATGGTCACGCCGGGCTGGATCGGATAGCCACTCGACGTGACGATGTTCCCCTGGTTGTCGAGCTGGAAGGCGCCGTCGCGCGTGTATGCAGTGGAACCGTCGGGCATCAGGATTTGGAAGAAGCCCTGGCCGTTGATCGCGAGGTCGAGCGAGTTGCCGGTGTTCTGCAGGTTGCCGGTGGTGAAGATGCGGGCCGTGGCGACGGGACGCACGCCCGTGCCCAGTTGCAGGCCGCTCGGTACCTGGTTCAGCTGCGAGGTCTGGGCACCCGGCTGGCGGATCACCTGGTAGAGCAGGTCCTCGAACACCGCACGCTGGCGCTTGAAGCCGTTCGTGCTGACGTTGGCCAGGTTGTTCGAGATGACGTCGACGTTGAACTGCTGCGCTTCGAGACCGGTCTTGGCGGTCCACAGGGATCGGATCATGGCTTACCGGGTTCCGGTGGTGTGCATGGTGGGGAGGCTGGGGGCGACGGGGTCAGTTCGTGAGGCTGAGGAGCTGCGAGAGCCCGCGCGCGTTCTGGTCGGCCGTCTGCATGAGACGCACCTGCGTGTCGTACTGGCGCGCCACGGAAATGATGGAGGTGATGGCCTCCACGGCGCTCACGTTGCTGCCTTCCAGCATGCCGCTCGTCACCTGCACGCTGGCATCCGCCGGGGCCGGCAAGCCGCTCTGCAGCCGGAAGAGCCCGTCCGTGCCGCGCTGGAGGGACTTCTCGGGCGGGTTCACGAACTTGATCCGCCCCACGATCGTGGCGATGTTCGGCACCCCCACGAGCGGGATCGCCGACACCGTGCCGTCGCGGCCGACCGTGATCGTGCTGTCGGGCGGGATCACGATGGGATTGCCGTTCTCGTTCACCAGCGACAGGCCGTTGCGGGTCTGCAGTTCGCCGTTCACGGCGACCTCCAGCGCACCGTCCCGCGTGTACGCCTCCCGCCGATCAGGGCCGCGCACCGCGAAGAACCCCTTGCCGTCGAGCGCCAGGTCGAAGACCCGGCCCGTCTCGCGCAGCGGGCCCAGAGAGAAGTCGGTCCCGGTCGTGGTCTCGGCCACGAAGGCCCGCGTCTTCATGCCGGGGCCGATGACGGGCAGCGCGCGGAACGCCGTGGTCTCGGTGCGGAACCCCGCGGTCGAGACGTTCGCGAGGTTGTGCGCGACCTGGGCCTGCCGGTCGAACATGCTCTTCGCGCCGTTCATCGCGAGGTAGAGGAGGCGGTCCATGGTGGCGTCGGTCCGGTGGGGTCAGTGACGGCTAGCGCAGGTTCACGATGGTCTGGAGGATCGCGTCCTGCGTCTTGATCGTCTGCGCATTCGCCTGGTAGACGCGCTGCGCGGTGATCATTCCCACCAGTTCGGAGGTGAGCTCCACGTTCGAATCCTCGACCGCACCGGACTGCAGGTTGCCGATCGTGCCACTGCCGGGCGCCGCCACGAGGGGCAGGCCCGAAGCGATGGTGTCGGTCCAGAGGTTGTCGCCGAGCGGCGTGAGGCCCTGCGGATTCACGAAGTCGGCCAGCACGAGCTGTCCGAGGTTGGACGATTGGCCGTTCGTGTACTTGCCGGTGATGATGCCCTCGGCCGACACGTCGAAGCCGGAAAGGCGGCCCGAGGCAAAGCCGTCCTGCGAAAGTGCGGTCACGCCATCGACCGAGCCGTAGTGCGTGGAACCCACGAGCGAGAAGGTGAACGAGAGCGGCGTGATGGCGCCGTTCGCGATATCCGCCGCGACGGTGAGCGGCGCCGTGGTCGTGAGGTTGCCCTCATTGTCGAAGCTGATCGTCGCCGGTGCGCCCGGTCCGCCGCCGAGATCGACTTCGGACACCGGGCCGCCGTCGTTGCTGACGTAAACGAGATAGTCGCTGCCGGGGTTGCCGAGACCATCGGGCTGACGCACGAAGTACATGGTCATCACGTGCTGATTGCCGAGCGAGTCGTAGATGCTGCCCGACGTCGTGTAGTTGAAGCTGCGCGTGTCGGCGGGGTCGAAGACGGTGATGTTGTTGAGGGGCGGTTCCTTCGTCGCCTGGATCGTGTTGGTCCGCGAATCGAGGTTCACGCTGGCGCTGAACTGCGTCGTTGCCCGCGGCGCGATGTCGGAGGTGTCGAACTGCAGCGGCTCGGGCGCGGCGTTGAGGATGTTGCCGTTGGGGTCGACACCGAAGCCCGTCACGTTGAGACCCGACGAGTTCACGATGTACCCGGCGTTGTCGAGGCGGAACTGGCCGTTGCGCGAGTAGACGATCGTGCCCTGGTCGGAAAGCCGGAAGAAGCCGCGGCCGGAGATCGCGATGTCGAGCGGATTGCGCGTCGGGGTGATGTTCCCCTGGTCGAACATCTGGGCGACGCTCTGCACCCTGGAACCGATGCCGATCTGCGTGCCGCCACCGCTGGTGGCCGCGGCGAAAACGTCGGCGAACTGCGCGACGGCGCCCTTGAAGCCGACGACCGAGGCGTTGGCCACATTATTGCCGATGACATCGAGGTTGCGGGCCGAGGTGGAAAGACCGCTGAGACCGGACTGGAAACCCATGTTGCTTGCTCCTGTTGAGTCGATCGCTGGCGCGATCTCAGATGATGGCGTCGACACTGTCCACGGCGAGGGCGCCGAGGGCCTTCGTGTTCACGGTCACGCCGCCGTTGTCGAGCGTGACACTACCCACCCGCGCGTACCCGTACGTGGTGGTGTTGATCCGTGTGCCCTTCGCATCGAGGGCTTCGACACGGAAGGTGTAGACCCCCGCGGCGGCTTTCTCGGTGCTGCCCTTGAGCGTGCCGTCCCAGGCGACCACCTGGCGGCCGGAGTCGGTGGCGCGCATGTCCTCGCTGAAGAGAGTGGCGCCCTTTTCGTCGACGACCGTGACGTTGACGGATGCAGCGCGCTCGGGGAGGTCGAAGGTGAGCGGTGCACCGGCGCCGTCGAACTCCACCTGGTTGCCGGCGGCCAGCACATGGCGGCCGATCATCGAGGTCGCCTGGATCGATTGGGCGTTCGCGAGGCGGTCGCTCATCGACGTCACGGAGGTGTTCAGCTTGTCGATGCCGGTCACGGTATTGATCTGCGCGATCTGGCTCGTGACCTCGGCGTTCTCCATCGGATTCAGCGGGTCCTGGTTCTGCATCTGCGTGACCAGGAGCTTCAGGAAGCGATCCTGTGCGCCTTCGGACTTCGCTTCGGCGGGGGCGGCGAACTTTGCAAGTACGCTGTTGGCGCTGCTGCTTACGGCGGTCGTGGTGGCCATGGTCTTACTGTCCCAGAGAGAGCGTGCGGAGCAGGAGGTTCTTCGCGGTGTTCATGATGTCGGTGTTGATCTGGTACGAGCGCGAGGCGGAGAGCATGTTGGTCATCTCCTCCACCACGCTCACGTTCGGAAACTTCACGTAGCCCTGCGCGTCGGCGAGCGGATGCTTCGGATCGAACACGAGGCGCGGCGGCGACGGGTCGTCGATGACCTCCTTCACCGAAACCGCAGGCATCTCGCCGCGGCGGAGCGGCCGGGCCTCGAAGACCACCTGCTTCGCCCGATAGGGCGTCCCGTCGGAGCTGACGGCGCTGTCGGCATTCGCCATGTTCGAGGCGACGACGTTGAGGCGCTGCGACTGGGCCGAGAGGGCCGAGGACGCGATGTCGAAGACGTTGGTGAGGTTCACGATGCGGCGGCGCCTTCGGTCACTGACCCTGGATCGCAGTCCGCAGACCGCTGATCCTGCTGTTGGTGAATGTCAGCGCGGCCTGGTAGCGCATCGCGTTGTCGGAGAAGCGACCCACCTCGGCATCCATCTCGACGGTGTTGCCGTCGATGGAAGGCTGCACCGGGTGGCGATACTGGAGTGCGGCGAGTCCGCCGTTGCCACCGCTGCCCTTCAGGTGCCGATCGCTGGTCCGTACGAGGCCGAGATCCGCGTTGCGCACGGCGCCCTTCATGGCGGACTGGAAGTCGAAGTCCTTCGCCTTGTAGTTCGGCGTGTCGGCGTTCGCGAGGTTCGCTGCGAGCACTTCGCTGCGCTGCGACCGCAGCGCGAGGGCGCGGACGTGCGGTGCGAAGGTGCGATCGAGTCTGTCGAGCATGGTGGCCGCCGTGGGTTGGGACGTAACCCGTATTGCAGATGGCGTGCCACGCGGACGATTGGTCGACGCCGCGCGAAAAAGCCCGTCACATCAGTCCGTTGGCAGGCGATGGTGATGCCGGGCGAGGCGGCAAGCCCCCCTGCCGCTCCTTGCCGCCGGCGGCAAGGGCTTGCCGCCTCTCGGGCCGGTCGGCCCGCGGCGACTTGCCGCGTGGAGCTACCAACAAGGGGAGGGCCCCTTGTATATCCCCCCTTGTGGCTGCGCCACCTCTTTCGTGGCTGCGTCACCTACGGCGGGTTGTGGCTGCGCCACCTACGGCTTTCGCGAGCTGTAGCCAGCCCGCGAAAGCGCATGTTCCGGTCGAGACGTTTCCTTCCATCGACCGCTTTCGGGGCCATGGGCCCCTCGTACAGGGGCGGTGGATGCGCCACCCGCCTCGGGAATGCGCCGAGCTTTTGTAGGAGCGGCCCATGGCCGCGAAAGCGATGGTTCCGGTCGAGACGCTTCCTTCCATCGATCGCTTTCGGGGCCATGGGCCCCTCCTACAGGGGCGGTGGATGCGCCACCGCCTCGGGAATGCGCCGAGCTTTTGTAGGAGCGGCCCATGGCCGCGAAAGCGCCTGCTCCAGTCGAGACGCTTCCTTCCATCGATCGCTTTCGGGGCCATGGGCCCCTCCTACAGAACCCACCTCCACGTCGCGCGGCTGAATCACGGGGGGATATACAAGGGGTCCTCCCCTTGTTGGTACGTCATGCCGCCCGGCCGGCTCGAGCCAGCGGACCGAGAGACGGCCCATGGCCGCGAAAGCGCCTGCTCCGGTCGAGACGCTTCCTTCCATCGATCGCTTTCGGGGGCATGGCCCCCTCCTACAACATCGCCGCTTCGATCGAAACGCGGCTCCGGAATCTCACCCCAACCCTACCCGCTCCCCGAACGGCACCTCTCCCCGCCCCTTCACCAACCACAACACCGGATACGGCGGCGGAGCGGCCGGGAACTCGCCCTGGGCGTCGGTGAAATAGATGAGGAGATCCGGCGCCAGCAGCGCCCGGTCGATCCACTCGAACACGGGCGTGAACCGCGTGCCGCCGCCACCGGGCAGGGATTCGGGCAGCGTCACGGTGTCCCATGGATCGAAATGCCACGGCCCGTCCGGCGCCAGGCGTTCGTCGCACGCGTGGACGGTCACCTCGGCGCGCACCTGGGCCTTGAGGGCGTCCAGCTCGGCGACGAACTCGGCGAGTTCCTGCCGGGTGATCGACCCGCTGGTGTCGAGCACGGCGACGATGCGCAGCGACCCACGCGCGAGTCGCGGCAGGATGGCCGCCCCGTCGCGACGCGGTGGCCGCTGGAAGGTGTAGTCCTCGCGCGCAGCCGAGACCACGTAGCGCGCGAGCAGCGCCCGCCACGGCAGCACGGGTTCGATCAGTCGCTCCAGCACGCGCTGCCACGACTGACCGAGCCGTCCCGCCTCACGCGCCGCCTGCGCCGCGGTGGCGAGACGACTCTTCCAAAGCTGCTCCAGCTCGTGCGGATCGGTGTAGCCCAGGGTCGGCGCATCGCGCTCGCCGCGCGGACGATGCTTCCGGCCGATGTTGCCTGCGTCGTCCCAGCCTTCGTCGTCCGCGCTGCCATCGTCCTCGGTGGGCGCACCGTTGCTCCCCGCACTGGCAGACGTCACGCCGCCGCGATCGCCCTGCACGACGGAGGCCTCGTCGAGATAGCCGATGAGTCCACCACCGGCCGTGTCGTCCGCGACATCGTGGTGATCGACGGGGACATCCCGGGTCCCCTCGGGGACGAGCGGATAGATCTGCTCGGCCGACAGGTCGGCGAACGCGCGATCCGCGAGGGCGTCCTCGGGCAGTGTCAGTCCGTCCTCGCGCAGCAGCAGATTCACGGCATGGTCGCAGGCGACATCCCACCGGACGCGGACGCGATGTTGCCGGCGCGCGAAATGGCCGAGTGCGCAATGCAGGGCGACGTGAGCGATCCAGAACCGCAGATGGGCGGGTGCCAGGCCCGCGACGAACGGCGGGTGGAACCATAGCCGCCGCCCGTCCGTGCCGAGCGTGTCGCACCGATCCGCTGGCACCGCCACCGGGACGAGATGCAGCGCCAGCGCGCCGAGGAAAGGGCGATCGAGGACGAGCCGAGTACGCGCGGCGGCGATCCGTGCGTGCGCGTGGGCGACCGGATCGGGGATCCCGTCGATGTCCGACGTGCTCAGGAGGCGCGCTCCGCTAGCACGAGATCACCGAGACTTTCCGCCCACGCGTCGAACCCGGGCACCTCGATCAGCGGCCGGCCCACTGCGCGTTGCAGATCCGCCACCAGCATCACGCCGAGCTCGCGCATCGGGAAGCGCCCTGCGTAGGCCAGCGCGTGGGCGAGCATCGCGACGGCTTCCGGACCGCGCGCGGCACGGGCGCTGCGTCGCACGAGGGCCGCCGCGACGCCGTACTGGAGATCGACCGACTCCGGCACCGGCTGCGTCTCGCCGCGCAGGATGGCATCGACATCGGGGAGATCGGCCATGTGTCGCACGAAGGCGTCCAGCTCCGCCCCAGCCGCGCGGCCCACGCAGGCCTGCAGCGCCTCGCCGATCAGTTCGGGATGCGCGGCGTACTTCTCGAGCGCGCGATGGGCGTACTCCCAGGTGCGCGGCGAGGGGAAGGCGATGGGCGTGCGGGCCGGATCGAAGTCGAACAACAGCTCAGGCCGGAAGCGCAGAAAAGCGATGAGCCGCGGGTCGAGGCCGCGTGCGTGCGCCCACGTCACCCAGTCGTCGAGATGCGGCTCCAGCTCGTAGTGCGTGAACCGGTTCGCGAGCGGTGCGGGCATCGCGTACGTCACGCCGCGATCCCCCTGCCGGTTCCCCGCAGCAAAGATCGCCCAGCCGCTGGGCACCGCGTAGTCGCCGAGGCGGCGGTCGAGGATCAGCTGGTACGCCGCCGCCGTGACAGTGGGCGCCGCCGCGTTGATCTCGTCGAGGAACAGGATGCCGCGGGCACCGTGGCGGTTCGCGTCAGGCAGCATCGACGGCACGGACCATTCGACGCGGTCGCCGTCGCGGAAGGGAATGCCCCGCAGGTCGGTGGGTTCGAGTTGCGAGAGCCGGAGATCGATCAGCTCGACGTTTGCGCGCTTCGCAAGGCCGCGTACGAGATCGCTCTTGCCCACGCCGGGCGCCCCCCACAGCATCACCGGCGTGTGCAGGCCGCCGACGGACGCGGCGAATTCCCTTTCGAGGATGGTGACGGCGTGTGACGGACGCATGCGCAGGCTCTCCGGAATAGCGGTCGATTGTAGCGGCGCCGCCCTGTCCCGCCCCCGCCGAATCTGCTACCGTCGGTCAGTAATTCTCTGACTGAAACCCATGAAATTCTGCAGCGATTGCGGCGCCTCCGTGTCGCAGAAGATCCCGCCCGGCGACAACCTGCCGCGATGGGTGTGCGATGCCTGCCACACCATCCACTACCAGAATCCCAAGATGGTGGTGGGGTGCATCGCCGAGTGGGAAGACCGCATCCTCCTCTGCCGCCGCGCGATCGAACCGCGTCACGGTTTCTGGACGGTACCCGCGGGCTTCATGGAAAACGGCGAGACCACCGCGGCCGGCGCGGCGCGCGAGACGCTGGAGGAAGCGAACGCCCGGGTCGAGATCCTCGGCCTCTACGCCCTCTTCAACATTCCGCACATCCATCAGGTGTATCTGCTGTTCCGCGGCCGTCTGCTCGATCTCGATTTCTTCCCGGGCGACGAGTCGCTCGAGACGAAGCTCTTGAGCGAAGCTGAGATCCCATGGAACGAACTGGCCTTCGCGACGGTGCGCAGCACGCTGCGGCACTACTACGACGACCGCCGTCACGGCGAGTATCGGTTCCACATGGGGACGATCGAGCCCATGGGGACGCGATAGGCGGCGAGTTTTCGTGGGTCGAGCATCGCTCGACGCGGCGATGGCTTGGGTACAGCTGCGAATCCAGGCGCTCGGGCGTCGCGCAGTGCGCGACCCACGGGATTGTTTTCAGCGCAGACCCATCCATTCGCGAGGCCCCTCGTGGGTCGAGCATCGCTCGACGCGGCGATGGCATGGGCACAGCGATGAATCCAGGCGCGCGGGCGTCGCGCAGTGCGCGACCCACGGGATTGTTTTCAGCGTCAAGGAGTCCAGTGGCGCGGCTGTTCGTGGGTCGAGCATCGCTCGACGCGGCGATGGCTTGGGCACAGCGATGAATCCAGGAACGCGGGCGTCGGGCAGTGCCCGACCCACGCAACCGTCCTGGCATCCACGCGCGCGACACATTCCTCGAAGTTCGTGCCCCGACCTACCGCAGCCGGAACGACTTCAGGAATGCCACGCCGCGGGCTTCGCCTCCCTCCGCGTTTGCCGTGGCTCCGTCCGGCGGGCGAGTCACCGCGATGAACGCCGCGCGCGTGCTCCGCTGCAGGAAGTGGGTCGAGTGGATCGCGATCGCCCCCTTGGACCTCGCCCCGTCCGCCGTCCGCGCCGGAATCGCCTGCGAGTACCGGTGCGAGATCGCCAGCATCCCGTCGACGAGTTCCTGATTCGCCTTCTCCGCCCGAAGCGGCGCGCCGCCAGAGGCTTCCATCTGCTTGCGGTACGACGCGACCGTCGTCTCGGCCAACCGGTTCGCCGGCTTCACGTCAGCGAACGTCGTCACGCGATACACCTCGCCGGGATGCACCGACGACGAGAACGCGACGAGACTCCCCCCGCCTTCGGACTTTTCGACGATCTCCATCGCGGTGTAGCCCGGCGAACCCGGTGAGAACGGGACGGCCACCGAGAACGACTTGTCCTTCGCCGTGTAGCGCCCCTCCGACAGCGTCCCCTTCGTGAACTTCGGCGCAGGGATGACGCCGCCGATCATGCCTCCCGTCGAACTGCACCCGACGGCCGCCATCGACACGACGACGGCGAGGATGAGGACGGGCGCACGAAAGGTGGTCATGGAAACTCCCGGAGATAGGCGCCATGTCGATGGCCATCGATGGTCTCACAATCGCCATCGCCGCCTATCTACACCGCTCCCGCGGTTTCGCCGATACTCGGGCCCCCCGTGCCTGCGCCCTGCCGCATGACCTTCGCCGACCTCGCCCCGCAACTCGTCAACGGCCTCGCCAACGCCTCGACGCTGTTCCTTCTCGCGTCCGGCCTGTCGCTCATCTTCGGCGTCACGCGCGTGGTGAACTTCGCCCACGGTTCTCTCTACATGCTCGGCACCTACGTCGGCATCTCGGTGACCGAACACGTGTCGGGGCCGCTCGGATTCTGGGGCGGCATCGTCGTCGCCGGACTCGCCGTGGCGGTGGTCGGCGTGCTGATCGAGACGCTCGTGCTGAAGCGCATCTATCACGCGCCGGAACTCTTCCAGCTCCTCGCCACGTTCGCCGTCGTGCTGATCGTGAAGGACCTCGCCCTCATCGTCTGGGGCGCCGAGGACATCCTCGGGCCGCGCGCGCCCGGCCTGAAGGAAGCCGTCGAGATCGCCGGCAGCGCCATCCCCGAGTACGACCTCTTCCTGATCGCGATGGGCCCCGTGGTGCTGGGGCTCCTGCACCTGCTGCTCTCGCGGACCCGCTGGGGTGTGCTCGTGCGCGCCGCGACGGAAGATCGCGAGATGGTCGGCGCCCTCGGCGTGAACCAGGCCTGGCTCTTCACCGGCGTGTTCGCGCTCGGCTCGCTGCTCGCGGGCCTCGCCGGTGCCCTGCAGATCCCGCGCGAGCCGGCGAGCCTCAACCTCGACCTCATCGCCATCACCGACGCCTTCGTGGTCGTCGTGGTCGGCGGACTCGGCAGTCTGCACGGCGCTTTCGTCGCTGCGCTCGTGATCGGCATCGTGAAGGCGCTGTGCGTCGCGCTGGGCACGGTCGAAGTGGCGGGCTTCGGGATCGACTTCACGCGCCTGACGCTCGTCGTCGAGTTCCTGCTGATGGCCGGGACGCTCGCGGTGCGCCCCTTCGGCCTCTTCGGCCGGCCGGTGGCGGTGAGCGAACCGTCGCGCTCGGTGGCGGCGGTGGTCGCGCCGGGCAAGCGATTCCACGTCGGTTTCGTCATCGGCGTCGCGCTGCTGGCATGCGCTCCGTTCGTCGTCGACGAGTACCTGCTCGTGCTCGGCACCGACATCCTCGTATTCGCGCTCTTCGCGGCGAGCCTGCACTTCCTGATGGGCCCGGGCGGGATGGTCTCGTTCGGCCACGCGGCATTCTTCGGCGCGGGTGCGTACGTCGCCGCGCTGCTGGTGCGGCAGGCCGGCTGGTCGATGCTCGGCGCGATCGTCGCCACGCCGTTCGCCGCCGCGGCGCTCGGTCTGGCGGTCGGCTGGTTCTGCGTGCGGCTCGCGGGCGTCTACCTCGCGATGCTGACGCTGGCCTTCGCGCAGATCGCGTGGTCGATCGCGTTCCAGTGGGACGACGTGACCGGCGGCAGCAACGGCCTCGTCGGCATCTGGCCCGCGGACTGGGCGTCGGCGAAGCGCGACTACTACTGGCTCACGCTCGCGTTCTGCGCGCCGGCCGTGTGGGCGCTGTGGCACGTGACCCACGCTCCGTTCGGGCACGCGCTCCGCGCCGGGCGCGACGCGCCTGCACGGGCCGAGGCGCTCGGCATCCACGTGCGGCGCACGCGCTGGTTCGCGTTCCCCATCGCTGCCGCGGGGGCAGGTCTCGCCGGTGCGCTCTTCGTCTTCTCGAAGGGCAGCCTCTCGCCGGAGGTGATGGCCATCGCGCGCTCGGTCGACGGCCTCGTGATGGTGCTGCTGGGCGGCGTGCAGACGCTCACCGGTCCCGTCGCCGGGGCTGCGCTCTTCACCTGGCTGCAGGACGAGACGCTGCGCCACACCGAATACTGGCGACTCGTCCTGGGCGCCGTGATCCTCGCGCTGGTGCTGGCCTTCCCGCGCGGCGTGGTCGGAAGCCTGTCGGCACTCTTCCCGAAGGGAGGCGCCCGATGAACCTCCTCGAAGCGCGAGATCTGGAGAAGCGCTACGGCGGTGTGCATGCCGTCGCCGGGGTGAGCTTCTCGGTCGCCGCCGGCGAACGCGTCGCACTGATCGGCCCGAACGGTGCGGGGAAGAGCACGTGCTTCAACCTCATCGGCGGCCAGGTGCGGCCCGACGCCGGCAGCGTCGTGCTCGACGGCAAGCCGGTGACGGGCATGAAGCCGCGTGCCCTCTTCCGCCGCGGCGTGGCGCGCACGTTCCAGATCACCGCGACGTTCGCATCGATGTCGGTCGTCGAAAACGTGCAGGCGGCGATCGCCTCGCACCTGGGGGAATCGTTCCGGCCCGCCGGCAGCGCCACGCACGCACATCGCGACGCAGCCCTGGCGCTGCTCGCCCGCGTGGGCCTGGACGCGCAGTCGGACCGCCATTGCGCGCAACTCGCCTACGGCGACTCGAAGCGGCTCGAACTCGCGATGGCGCTCGCGAACGCGCCGCGGCTGCTGCTCATGGACGAACCCACCGCCGGCATGGCACCCGGCGAACGCCATGCGCTCATGGACCTCGTGACGCGTCTCACCGCCTCCGACGGCGTCTCCGTGCTCTTCACCGAGCACGATATGGACATCGTCTTCGCCCACGCCGACCGGCTGCTCGTCCTCGACCGCGGACGGCTCATCGCGCAGGGCGCGCCGTCCGCCGTCCGCGCGGATCCCGAAGTGCAGCGCATCTACCTGGGAGGCCATGCGTGAGCACGACACCGCTCATCGAGGGGCGCGGGCTGGACAGCTTCTACGGCCGCGCACAGATCCTGTTCGGCGTGAGCCTGACGGTGGCCCGCGGGGAAGTCGTCGCGCTGCTCGGTCGCAATGGTGCCGGCAAGTCGACGACCCTGAAGACGCTGATGGGGCTCGTTCCGCCGAAGGCCGGCGAGGTGCTGTTCGACGGCACGCGCGTGCATGGGCGTCCGCCGTATGCGGTCTGCCGGGCGGGCCTCGGCTACGTGCCCGAAGAGCGACGCGTCTTCGCCGAACTGACGGTGGAGGAGAACCTCGAGGTCGGCCGTCGCCCCGCCCGCGAGGGTGCGCCGCACTGGACCCCGCCGCGGCTGTACGAACTCTTTCCGAATCTCGGGCGAATGCGGGATCGGCGCGGCGGCGAGATGTCGGGTGGCGAACAGCAGATGCTGACGATCGCGCGGACGCTGATGGGCAACCCGCTGGCCGTCCTGCTCGACGAACCCTCGGAGGGTCTGGCGCCGGTGATCGTCGAACAGATGGGCGAGGCGATCCGCGCGCTGAAGCGCGAGGGCCTGACCCTGCTGATCTCGGAACAGAACCTCCGCTTCGCGGCGTCGATCACGGACCGCGCGGTGATCCTGGAACAGGGCCACGTGCGGTACGAGGGCGCGATGGCGGATTTGATGGCGGACGCATCGGTGCGGGAGAAGTACCTGTCGGTGTAGCCCGTCGGATCCCGCGGGAGGTGTTCGTGGGTCGAGCTTCGCTCGACGCGGCGATGGCTTGGGCGCTGCTGCGAATCCAGGAACGCGGGCGTCGGGCAGTGCCCGACCCACGGGGGTTGTTTTCAGCGCCGCGGAATCCTGCGGCGAGGGCCGTTCGTGGGTCGAGCATCGCTCGACGCTGCGATGGCTTGGGCACAGCAGCGAATCCAGGAACGCGGGCGTCGGGCAGTGCCCGACCCACCGGGGTTGTTTTCAGCGCCGCGGAATCCTGCGGCGAGGGCCGTTCGTGGGTTGAGCATCGCTCGACGCTGCGATGGCTTGGGCTCTGCTGCGAATCCAGGAACGCGGGCGTCGGGCAGTGCCCGACCCACGGGAGTTGTTTCCAGCGCTGCGGAATCCTGCGGCGAGGGCCGTTCGTGGGTCGAGCATCGCTCGACGCTGCGATGGCTTGGGCACTGCTGCGAATCCAGGAACGCGGGCGTCGGGCGAAGCCCGACCCACGGGAGCTGTTT
>LNEE01000044.1 GCA_001464895.1 Betaproteobacteria bacterium Ga0077532 | reverse complement strand
AGCAAGAAGATCGCGGACATCATCTCGGTGATCGACGGGATCGCATTCCAGACGAACATTCTGGCGCTGAACGCGGCGGTGGAAGCGGCGCGTGCGGGGGAGCAGGGTCGCGGGTTCGCGGTGGTGGCGACCGAAGTGAGGAACCTCGCGCAGCGCAGTGCGGCGGCGGCGAAGGAGATCAAGGAGCTGATCTCGGACTCAGTGGGGAAGGTGGAGTCGGGTTCGAAGCTGGTGGACGAAGCTGGCCGGACGATGGAAGAGATCGTCTCGTCGGTGAAGCGTGTGACGGACATCATGGCGGAGATCGCGGCGGCGTCGATCGAGCAGAGTTCGGGGATCGAGCAGGTGAATCAGGCGATCACGCAGATGGACGAGGTGACGCAGCAGAACGCGGCGCTGGTGGAAGAGGCGGCGGCGGC
>LNEE01000043.1 GCA_001464895.1 Betaproteobacteria bacterium Ga0077532 | reverse complement strand
CGGCGAAGAAGGCAGCGAAGTCGGCCGCGAAGCCTGCGGCGAAGGCATCACGGGTGGTGGGTGGTGCCGACGCGGAAGGGGAGTGGGAAGACTTCTGATGGGCAATGGCATTTCGGGGCGCTGCCTCGGAATGCCCCGCGCCGCCATCGAGGCAGCGCGTGTACTCGAAAGTGCAGACAAGGCCGCGTCCCGTCCGTATCGGAATGAGCACCAACGTCCTGCCCCGCGTCGCCGATTCCATGGAATGCGACGGGAAGTCCTCGGGAGCAGGTCCGTGTTCGGGCAGCGCGGGGCGGCCATGACATCCAAACGATGAAGGACCCGACATGCGGCGATTGCTCGATCGACTCAGCCTGAAGGCCAAGTTCACCCTGGTCGGCGGCGTGGTGCTGGCAGCCATGGTGGTGGCTCTTGGCGTATTGCTCACGACGATGAACGACTCGATTGCGTTCTCGGCCAAGGAGCGTCTCGGTGTCGAGTACCACAAGCCGTTGCGAGATCTCCTCGGGCGAGTGCTCGAAGCCCAGGCGACGCCGTCGGCCCAGGCCGAGGTGACCAAGGCGATCGAGGCTGTCGATGTCGTCCATGCCCGTCTCGGCAATGATCTCGAGATCGGGGACCGCTGGGCCAAGGTGAAGTCGCAGTGGGAGAGTGTGCGCGCCGGCGGTGGGCAGGCCGACTACGCTCCGCTGGTCGGCGGCATCGCAGGTCTCATGGATCACGTCGGCAACACGTCGAACCTCATCCTGGATCCCGATCTCGACAGCTACTACCTGATGGACATCGTCGTCACGCGCTTTCCGCACATCGCGGAGAAGCTGGCGATCCTTCGGGAACTGGGCGCCCAGACGCTGGTTGGAAAGAAGATGACCGGCGAGGAGCGCACCGCGCTGTCGACGACCGCCGGGGTGTCGGTGGGATTCCGCGAAGCGATCCAGGCGTCCGTGGAGACGGCGATCGGCTCCAATGCCTCTTTGAAAGAAACTCTGAAAGCGCCCGAGGGCGACTGGGCGAAGGCGACGGATGGCTTCCTTGGTCTCGTGCAGACGGATCTGTTGAGCGTCGATCGACTCTCGCTCGGTGCCGTTCCGTATCGGCAGGCCGCCGATGCGGCGATCGCCGCGAACCTGGCCTACTACGACATCGTGAGTCCAGCGCTCGACCGGCTGCTGGAGATCCGCATCGCGAACTTGCGGACGAAGCGCAATCTGCTCTGCGGCGGCGTGCTTGCACTCATCGCGCTCGCGGGCTGGCTCGGGCTGACGGTGCTGCGCACGATCGTCCATGGGGTCGGCAACGCGGCTGCCGCAGCCCAGGCGCTGGCGCGCGGTGACATGGACTTCGTGGTACCCGCCGGCGCGAAGGACGAGGTGGGAGCCCTGCTCACGTCGATGTCCTCGATGCAGTCGACCCTGCGTGACTTCGTCGACGCTCAACGAGCGATGGCCCGCCAGCACGAGTTGGGCATGATCAGCCATAGGGTCTCACCGGACGGATTCTCGGGTGCCTATGCGGACATGGTCCGCGGTACTAACGATGTCGTGCACTCGCATATCGACGTGACGTTCAAGCTCGTCGACGTGCTTGACCACTACGCGCGGGGCGACTTCTCGGTCGACATGGTTCCGCTGCCCGGAGAGAAGGCGGCGCTGACCGACGCCGCCGCGCGCGCGAAGCGCAACATGGTCGACATGAGCGGCGAGATCCAGACGCTGGTCGATGCCGCGGCGCGCGGAGAGTTCATGGTGCGTGGCGAGGCCGGGCGCTACCAGGGTACGTACCGGGAGATGGTCGAGGGTATCAATCGATTGATGGCGGCTGCGGACAGCGGGTTGACCGAGGTCGGGCGCGTCCTGCGCCTCGTCGCCGAAGCCAATCTCTCGGAGGATGTGGTCGGGGAGTTCGAGGGGCGCTTCGCACAACTACAGGCTGACACGAACCTGTCCACCCAGAAGCTGCGTGAGCTGATCGGTCAGGTGCAGGAGTCTGTGGTTTCGATCAGCACTGCTTCGAAGGAGATCGCCGCGGGCAACACCGATCTCTCCGGTCGCACGGAGTCCCAGGCCTCGAGCCTGGAAGAGACGGCAAGTTCGATGGAAGAGCTGACCTCGACGGTGAAGCAGAACGCGGAGAACGCGCGCCAGGCGAACCAGTTGGTGGTGGGGACGGCGGACGTGGCGGTGCGAGGC
>LNEE01000042.1 GCA_001464895.1 Betaproteobacteria bacterium Ga0077532 | reverse complement strand
ATGGTTGCAACCCCTTTCCTAGCCGAATGAGGAGGCGCCCAGTATCGTCGCTCCCCACTCTGTTGACGAAGGTGTTGCACTTACTCTGTGAATCCGCGCTGCCTTTCCCCGACAAGTCGTTCGACGTCGTGATCTCGGTGACCACGGTGCACAACCTCGATCGCGACGATTGCGCCACCGCCCTGAGGGAGATCATGCGCGTGAGCCGGGGGCATGCCTTCATCACCGTCGATGCGTACCGCGACGACGCGGAGAAGGAGCGGATGTTCGCGTGGAACCTCACGGCGAAGACCATCATGCACGTCGATGAATGGAAGGCTTTTTTCCGCGAAGTGGGCTACACCGGCGACTACCACTGGTTCATGCCCTGACCGATGAGAGCCACGACCCTCGAGACGTCGACAGCCCTGGAACCGGTGCTGGCGCGAGCACTGCTCTTCCAAATGAAGCGCATCCGCTTCGTCGAGGAGGAAATCGCCCGCCGGTATCCCGAGGGTCTGATGCGCTGCCCGACCCACCTCTCCATCGGGCAGGAAGCCGTGGCGGCGGCGGTGGGTGCTGTCCTCCGCCGCGATGACCTCGCCGTCGGCACGCATCGCGCCCACGCCCACTATCTTGGGAAGGGCGGTAGCCTCCGGGCCATGCTGGCCGAGATCTACGGCAAGGTCACCGGCTGCTCGCGCGGCCGAGGTGGTTCGATGCACCTCATCGATCTCGACGTCGGGTTCGAGGGCTCCACGGCCATCGTGGGCAACTCGATACCCATCGGTGTCGGTCTCGCTCTCGCCGCCCAACTGCGCGGCACCGACCAGGTGAGCTGTGTCTTCGTCGGTGACGGCGCCATCGAGGAAGGCGTGTTCTACGAGGCGGCGAACTTCGCGGTCGTGCGTCGACTTCCCGTCGTGTTCCTTTGTGAGAACAATCTCTACTCGGTGTATTCGCCCCTTTCCGTCCGCCAGCCGCCGGGGCGGAGCATCCACGGCCTCGCAGCCGCCGTCGGCCTCGCGACCGACCATGGCGACGGTAACGATGTCGACGAGGTGTATGTGAAAACCGCCGCGGCGGTGGGTCGCGTGCGCGCTGGCGAGGGCCCCTGCTTCCTCGAGTACGCCACGTACCGCTGGCGAGAGCACTGCGGGCCGAATTACGACAACGATATCGGCTATCGCACCGAGGCAGAGTATCTCGCCTGGCGCGAACGCGATCCCGTGATGCTCTACGAACGTAAGCTGGTGGCCGCGGGCGTGTTCACCGAAGCGGGGATTGACGTCATGCAAGTCGAGATCGAACAGGAGGTCTCTGACGCGTTCCGGTTCGCGGAGGATTCCCCGTTCCCCGAGCCCGCCGAGGCCTTCGAGCACGTGTACTGCTGATGACCGTTTCCGGAGAACCCCGCGTGCCCCGCACTCTGACCTATGCAGAAGCCGTCAACGACGCCCTGCACGTGGCGATGGCGTCCGATCCCTCCGTCATCTGCTACGGCCTCGGTGTCGACGATCCGAAAACGATCTTCGGGACGACCAAGGGGCTGCAGACGCGGTTTGGCGACCAGCGGGTGTTCGACATGCCGACGGCCGAAGCGGCCATGACCGGCGTCGCGATCGGCGCGGCCCTAGGCGGCATGCGGCCGGTGATGGTCCATCAGCGACTCGATTTCTTCCTGCTGGCGATGGACCAGCTCGTGAACGGTGCGGCCAAGTGGCACTACATGTTCGGCGGGCAGCGTTCGGTGCCGATCACGATCCGTCTCATCCTCGGCCGCGGCTGGGGGCAGGGGCCGACGCACTCGCAGTCCCTGCACGCATGGTTCGCGCACATTCCGGGGCTGAAGGTGGTGATGCCCACGAATCCCGAGGATGCCAAGGGCCTGCTGCTCGCGAGCATCTTCGATCCGAATCCGGTCCTCTTCTTAGAGCATCGCTGGCTGCACAACACGATGGGCTCCGTGCCGGAAGGCGACTACCGCATCCCCTTAGGCAAGGCGCGCCAGCTGCGCGAGGGCGATGCCGTGACAATCGTTTCCATGTCCTACATGACGGTCGAGGCCTTGCATGCCGTCGATCATCTCCGCCAGTCGGATGTCCATTGCGACCTGCTCGATCTGCGCACCGTGAGCCCGCTCGACTGGGACGCCGTCTTCGCGAGCGTGCGCCGCACTGGCCGCCTCCTCGTCCTCGACACGGCTGCCGAGACCGGATCCATCGCGGGGGAGATCGCCGCGCGGGCTGCCATCGAATGCTGGACTTTGCTGAAGTCGGCCCCGCAGCGCATCGCGATGCCCGATATCCCGGAGCCCACAAGTTTCGGCCTGACGCGTGGGCTCCATCCGCGCGCAGAGCACATCGTCGCGGCCGTCGCTGCTCTGGTGGGGAAGCAGATCGGGGTCGACGAACTCGTTGCCCGGCGAACCGTTCCACACGATGTGCCGGGAGACTGGTTCAAGGGGCCGTTCTGAGTGCCGGGGTGCCGGTCGCGATTCGTGGCGGCCCAGGTTTCGAGGTTGTCAGCGCCGGCACGTTCATGGGACGTCCGGCGCACCTTGTGAGGTGGCGATGAACGACATTCCGGTCGAATACCGCGTCGATGTGCCGGCGCCGTGGGTGATCGGCGACGAGGTCGATCCCGCCGAGCCTTCGGCCGAGTGGGTCCAGACGTGGGTACGCAGCAAGGCCTATCGTACCGAGCTCGAGACATTTCGCGCCGTCCCCGCACATTCCCTTCTGAGTTCTGCCGGGCGCGCGTTTCTCTTCCATCTGGTCCGGACGACGCTTCCGCAGACGGTCCTGGAGATCGGTACCTATTTCGCTGGTACGGCCGAGGTGATCGCCCGCGCCCTGCATCAGAACGGCACCGGATTGCTCATCACCACCGATCCCTTCGGTGGTGAACGCTGCCCGCTCATTTTCCGCCAGTGGCCGGATGCGCTCCGCCGCCACGTGCGGTTTCACGCCATCAACTCCATGGCCCTGGCGCAGAGTCTTGCGCAGGAGCAGCGGTTGATCGACGTTGCCTTCATCGACGGTTGCCACGACTACGAGTACGTATTGTTCGATGCGCTCGCCTTCGGGAAGCTCGTCCGCCCCGGCGGCGTCTTGGTGCTCGACAACGCCGAACAACCGGGCGTGTACCGGGCTTGTGCCGAGTTCCTGCGCCACAACCCCGACTGGTCAGAACTGGGCGACGCGATGAAGATGGAAGTCCCCGACAATCCGTTCGCACCGACGCTGGGGCGCTCGTCCGTGCCCGACACCACCTTTCTGGTCCTGCGGGCACCCGACTACTGGAGCGTGGCGCCGCGCGGCTTCCTGTCGACGGGCCAGATCCGTCACGAGGTCACGAGCTTCGACGCCGTGCGTCTGCAGTTCCAGGAAGACCCCCCGGTCGGACGGCTCAGTATCGAAGCGTGTTTCCGTGCCTTCGGTCAGACGCTCCCGCTCGAGCTGCGATCGCTCCTCACAGTCGACCTGGACGGCACGGAAGGCGTCGGGACGCTCCGTCTCCCGATCGATCCCGTTCTGAAGGTGCCAGCCGACTCGGTGAATTCGCACGACTACGTGACGTTGGAGATCGGTCTCTACTGGAATCCTACGGACAGACGCACTCCTCTGCGGCTTCGTGCGATGCCCGCGGCTTCGAACGCCTGATCGTGTCCAGCCAGACCACTGCACTGCGGCCGGGGCGTGCATGCGTTGTCGGTTGTGACAGCCGTATCGGTCGAGCGGTCGCTGCACGCCTGGCGGCCGATGGGTGGGAACTGCAGTGCACCACGCGCCGCAACACCGGCAGTGCTGCCGATACGCTGGATCTCGAGGAACCCGAGCGCTGGGCTGGCGCAGCGCCGGGCACCGCGGTCGCCTTTCTCTGCGCGGCACTCACCGACATGCGCACCTGTGATGCTGATCCTGCGAGGGCGCGCCGCATCAATGTGGACGGCATCGTGTCGATCGGTCGTCGGCTGGTTGCGGAGGGTGTGCGGGTGGTCTTCCTCTCGACGAATGCTGTTTTCAGCGGTGATCACGGCGACCTCGCAGAGGACGCAACGCCGGATCCCCGCGTCGCGTACGGTTGCATGAAGGCAGACGCCGAACGCGGCATCCTCGACCTCGCGGACGGCGGCGTTGTGGTCCGCATGGGCAAGGTGTTGAGCGCCCGTCTTCCTCTGCTTACGGATTGGCGCGACCGCCTCGGCAGGGGCGAAACCGTCCAGCCGCTGACGGATCTCGTCATGGCACCGGTGTCCCTCACCTTCGCGGTGGAACTCCTTTACAGGGTCGCAACGAATCCGGTCGCAGGGGTGTTCCACGCCTCGGGGGCCCGGGATGTCAGCTACGCCGATTTCCTCGGCGCGTATGCACGGGCCCTCGGGTTCGATGCTCGCCTAGTCCAGCCAGCGACATCCCATGAGCTAGACATCGCGCTTCCCGCACAACCGGCGCATGCCTGCCTTTCGATGTCCAGGACCTTCGCCAGGCTCGGGCTCGACCGCCAGTCGGTGGACGCCGTCATCGCCGATCTGCTGCGCGAGGAGGCAGCATGACGCCGTCCCCGTTCCGCGCCGCGTGGTCCGACATCCGTGAGGGCATGGGGATGTTCGACCTGTGGTGGACGGTCAGCTACAACCAGATCCGTCACCGCTACCGGCGTTCGATCATCGGTCCCTTCTGGCTGACGCTCAACATGCTTGTGCTGGCGGTGACGCTGGGGTTGCTCTACGGCGCGCTCTTCAAGCAGGACCTCCGCACGCACATGCCGTTCGTCGTGGTCGGGTTCCTGTGCTGGAGCTTCCTGTCGCTGTCCGTGGCTGACGCATGCAATACCTTCATCGCGTCGGCCAACGTCATCAAGAACACCAACATCCCGCTGTCCGTGTTCATGTTCCAGGACGTTGGCCGCAACGTGCTCGTCTTCGCCCACAACGCGACAGTCCTCGTTGTCCTGTACGCGGTGTGGCCCGAGAACCTGTCCTGGGGGATTCTTGAGTTCGTGCCGGCGTTCGCGTTGATCCTGCTGAACACGGCATGGATCGGACTGCTACTCGGCATGGCGTGCGCCCGCTATCGCGATATTCCCCAGGCCGTCACCAGCATCCTCCAGATGGTCGTGTTCCTCACGCCCGTTTTCTGGCCTCCGGAAGCCCTCGGCGAGCGGCGGTTCGTACTCGATTTCAACCCTTTCTATCACGCGCTGACGATCCTGCGGGATCCCCTGCTCGGGCGGACACCGCCGGTGCAGTCGTGGGCGGTCATGCTCGCGCTGGCCGTCGGCGGATGGCTGGTGACGCTGGTGCTGTTCGCACGCTATCGTCGGCGCATCGCGTTCGCGCTATAGGCCACCATGACCGCACGGATGACCCTCGAGAACGTGACGCTCTCGCTGCCCGTGTTCAGCTTCGACAGCTATTCGCTGAAGAAGAAGCTCGTGCGGCTCGGTACTGGAGGTCGGCTGCAGCGTGAGGCGGGGCACCTCGTCGTCCAGGCGCTGCGCAACGTCTCGCTCGATCTCAAGGAGGGCGATCGCGTTGGCCTGGTGGGTCACAACGGCGCCGGTAAGACGACGCTCCTGCGTGTGATGGCCGGTGTCTACGAGCCGAGCGCCGGACGGGTGATCGCCGAGGGAAGACTGGTCTCCCTCATCAATGCGGGTATCGGTATCTCGCCGGAAGCCACCGGCTACGAGAACATCGTGCTCTGCGGTCTTTACCTTGGACTGAGCCGGAACGAGATCGAGGCGAAGGTGCCCGAGATCGCCGCCTTCTCTGAGCTGGGTGACTATCTCGCCATGCCTACCCACACCTATTCGGCCGGTATGCTCACACGCCTCACCTTTGCAGCTGTGACTGCGGTCGACCCGGATGTGCTGCTCATGGACGAAGTGATCGGTGCCGGCGATGCGAGCTTCCAGGAGAAGGCGTTGACGCGATTCAATGCACTCATCGGCAGGGCGAAGGTGCTGGTCCTGGCTTCGCACTCCGAGGAATGGATACGCCGCGCGTGCACGTCCGCGGTACTGATGAGCGAGGGGCAGATCGTGGATGTTGGCTCCACCGACAAGATCCTTGCCGACTACCGTCGGATGCTGGAGGGCTCGTGATGTCGACCGAAACAGGACGTGTGGTGCCGACGTCGATGTCCCAGGTGCACCTAGTCGTTGCCGTCGTCGACGCTGCCAGGGCAGAGGCGTTCGTAGAGTTCGCACTCCCGTCGCTGCTCTCTCCGGGGAACCTGCCAGCGCTCGGGGATTCCTCGGGCTGGCGCCTGCGAATCTTCGCCAGCGAAGCGGTAGTGGGTGCCATCAAGAGCGCGCCTGCGTTCTGGACGCTCGACCGGCTCGTGCGTCCGGAGTTCGTGATGCTACGCGGTGGCACAGCCGACACCTGGAGGCAGGCCGCGCGCGCGCTGCGGATAGCGACCAATGAGGCACTCGCCGAGCAGGCGGCCGTCGTGCTGCTTGAGTCCGATGTCGTCTACCCGGATGGCGTGATCGGTTCTGCGATGCAATCCGCGAAGTCCGGGACTCCGGCACTGGTCTGCCTGCCGCTCGAGGCGGATAGAGGTGCCGGTGAGGCACTGAATGCGCTGCGTGGCGACGCTCCCTTCCTGCAGATCGCCTCGGATGCTGCCGCGAACCTTGCCCTTCAACACCTCGCGCCCGCTTCCCGCGCCTGTTTCTGGGATGCTCCCGAGGTGGCCCGGACTGCGCCGGCAGTGCTGCTTCGCGTGAACTCGGACACGGTTCTGGCGCACGCATGGCGTCTCTGGCCGCTCATGGTCAGGCCTGTACGCACGGTCGCGGAGACCGACGATCCCCTCGAGAGCGGCGAGTTCCTGACGCAGGCGCTAGATGATGTCGGCAGGGCCGTGGTGATTCAGGACTCCCACAAGATCTTCCTGATGCGGTGCAGACCGGGGGGCGCTGCGCCTTGCATCCGCGGACCGATGACGTCTCTGATGCTCGTCCGGCAGGCGCTCTTCCGCACCACGCGATGGCAGCGCCAGACGTTCGCCAGGCCGATCGTGATCGGCGGGCGTCCCGACGATGTCATCCTGGCCGAGCACGTGGACAATCTCGAGGCGCTCATGCAGTCGGCGCTGGTGCGCCCGGTGCTCCGCGCGCTCGAAACATCCGCGCGGTCGGGGGTGCTCCGCCTTGCCAGATCCGTCGTCCGCGCGATACGCATGCGGGCGGGCCTCACTGCCGTGGCAGGGCGCGTGAGGCGCGCCATTGCGCCTTCCCGCGCCCGCAGCCTGGTCGCAAGGCGGGCGTCTTCGTTCATCGATCGCGCTGCCGGGCGATACGTCCGGACGCTCGCCCGCCGCCCGGGCTTCGCGCGCGAAGCCGCCATCCGTTTCCATCGCCGGATCGGCAATGCGATCAACGCGGAGCTTCCGGGTTACCTTCGAACCGAGACGGCAGCCAGTGCGCTGCAGGTCGGTCTCGCATCCCTTGATGATGGCCAGCTCCGGACTGCCGAACAGGGGCTCGCGCTCGCGAGGTCGATCCGGCCGAGCCCCGAGCTGGAGTTCTACGCCCAGCTCACCGCCACGTTGTCGTTACTGAAGACGCAGGCCGAGGCGCTCGGCGCAGGGCTGCTCCCGATGAGCGAGGACAGGCCGCGCTACGTGTTCGCTGCGGTCGTCTGGGGCAACGACTACATCGACAACTTCATGCGCTACACGGTACGCAGCATGCTGGCCCCCGGCAATCTGCCGTCGCTCGCGGATGCGCACGTGTTCTTCTCGATCGTGACAACCGAGAGCGGTGTCGCGAGAATCCGGAACCATCCGTCGTTCGCTGTCCTGAGCGTGCATGCGCGAATCCACTTTTTCGTATTTCCGGAGGAGCTCACAAAGCCGTTCCACTATTCGCGCCCGAACTTCGATTTCTACCGCCTGTACGGCGCCCTCGATCACACATCGATCCATTTCGCGCGATCGCTGCGTGCGGGTATCTTCTTCATCGTGGTGGACGGCCTGCTCTCGTCGAACACGATCGGCAGCCTGAGGCGCTTCGTGGAGGAGGGCTACTGGATCTGTGCGAATGCGAGCATCGTGTCGAATCGCGAAAGCCTGCTGCCGGACCTCGACCGCCGGTACGGCGACGAACCGTGCATCGACATCTCCGCGCGCGAACTGATCAACCTCGGCATGCAGCACTGCCATCACTACATCGCACAGCGGCTGGTGGTCGCCGAGAACCGCGACTTCGACAAGCATCCGCGCGAGCTCTACTTTCCCACCGAGGAGGGCTTCGTGGTGCACGCGCTCTACCAGCATCCGCTGGTGATCTCCGCCGAGGCGATCTGCCGCGACATCGCCTTCGACTACTTCATCGTCGACTCGAAACTCATGGCACGCATCCTCCACGACCCAGCCGACTTCCCGAAGCTGAAGGTCATCACCGATTCCGACGAGGCCTACGTCGCGAACTTCGCGCCGCGGTCACGGCATTTCGAGACCACCGGCCGTCCCCTCCATGTCGACGACTTCGTGTCCGTCCACATGCACTCGGAGCCTGTTCACCATTACATCTGGCAGCATCGTCAGCTTTTGAAAGCCGACACGGGTCTGCGTACCGATCGGGATCCGGAAGTGGTTTCCACGATGTTTCTCGCCGCGCTCAAGGCAGCCCAGGGAAGGCAATGATGAGCTCGTCCGTCTGCCCGGTCTGCGACGGGACCGACCATGAGTCGCTGGTCGATTTCGGAACCGTGCCCCGTTCCGGCGGATTCATCGCGGCAGCCACCGACCCCGTTCCCGTACGGCGACTGCGCTTCCACTTCTGCACGGGTTGCGGGCTTGTCCGCCAGGATGATGACGCCGCGGGCCTCGCCGACTACACGCACGTGAATCGCGGGACGGAGCGTCAGCTCCCTGCGTATACCTGCGATATCCTCGACCGCCTGGCTGCGGCGCCTGGGGCACGAGACGGACTCGTCATCGAGATCGGATCGAACGACGGCACATTTCTGTCGCAGCTCGAAGCGCACGGATTCGTGAATCGTGTAGGCGTCGAACCATCGAAGGCGCTGGCCGACCAGTCGCAGGCGCGGGGCCACCGCGTGGTCAACACGCACCTCGATGCCACCACTGCACCGGACATTCGCGCCGCCTACGGTCCTGCGTGCGCCGTCGTGTGTCGACATACGCTGGAGCACGTGCCTTCGCCAGCGGCGCTGCTCGCGTCGATGGCGATGTTGCTCGAGCCGGGTGGGCAGCTGTTGGTGGAAGTGCCGGACAGCAGCACCATCCTTGCCGATCTGCATTTCCACGAACTCTGGGACGAACATCTCACTTATTTCTGCGACCATCATCTGTACGCGCTCGCGGTCCGGACTGGATTCCTGGTCGGGGCGGTGGATGCCCGTGAGCACCAGGGTTCTCGGAACCTCCTGTGCTGGGCCATCGCGCCCGGTGGTGCGACCTCGTCGACAGCGCCCGTGCCGACGGCCGGTGCGATGGACCGGACGGTGTCCCTGTGTCGCAAGTTCAAGCCTCGCTGGCAAGATTTCACGAAGCAGTTGCGGGAGAAGGTCGCAGCCTGCGAACATCCCGTCGTGGCCACGGGTGCCTCCCATCCGCAGTCGAACTTCCTCGTCTTCGCGGGTATCGGTGGCCAGGTCGACCTTCTGATCGACGACGACCCGCGGAAGGTGGGTTGCCTCGTGCCGATCCCGCAACCCACGCCGGTGGTTCCCGCGACCGCGATCGATGCACTGGCCGGGCGCGGGACACTTCTTCTCACGGGCTTCGGCTACCCGGCCTGGATGGCGAAGATGCGCGATCTCGGCGTACGAAAGGGCTGGCAGGTCGTGGATCTGATCGAAGGGCTCGAGTGATCCCCCGTGTTCTGGAGGCGGCGTAAGGTCGTGTCGGGGCTCGACGTGCTGATCCAGCAGGCCGTTGCCGCGGAGGAGAGCGGCCAACCGGACGAGGCGCGCCGCCTCCTGCTCCAAATCGTGGCCGACTGGCCTGGGGAGGCGGAGCCTTTGCGACTGCTATCGGAGCAGGCGGGGCGCCGGGGCGAGTACGATGAGGCGATTCGGCTTGGCGTCGAGGTGTACCGCCTCGCGCCGACCAATGCCCTGCCGCCCTTCCGTGTGGCCGAGTGGTTGACCCATCTCGGTCGATACGAAGATGCCGTGCCGTGGTTCCGCAATGCCATGGCGGCGAATCCGGGGTGGCTCGATGTGGAAGAGATCCTTGGGCGCAACCTGTGGTTCTGCCACCGCCTGGACGAGGCGCGAGATCATTGGCGGCACTGGCGGCAGCAGCAGCGGCAGGCGGCGATGGAGGCCGGACAGGATCCCGACGCCTACCGCATCCTCGGACCGAACTGGACCGGCTGGCTCGGCAACAACGCACACCTGGATCCCTACCTGAAGCTGCGGGCGCTCGGCCGTGTTCCACCGACGCCGCTCAAGGTCCTCGCGCCGCCGGGGCGAGTCGCCAATGCGCATTTCCTGGGCTACTTCGAACCCTACTGCGAGATCATCCGCGATTCCGCTGCATGCACGAGGCTGGAGGCGCAGATCCCGCTGCTCGGCGATCCACTCCACATGTGGTTCGTCGATGCCGAGACACCTTCGTACTACCTGCCGGCGATGGCTGTTGCGCAGTCGGCCTGGGATGCAGAGGGGCGCGCACCGCTGCTACGCCTGCGGGACGACGATCGCAGACGCGGAGCAGCCGTGCTGCGACGCTTCGGATTGGATGCGGATGACTGGTTCGTGTGCCTCCATGTGCGGGAGGCGGGATTCTGGCGGGAGACCGGCGAACCGTGGAACGCCCCCCGGATGGCGCCGATCGCGGACTATCTCGACGCTGTCCGCCGGATCGTCGATGCCGGCGGATGGGTGATACGCATGGGCGACGCCTCCATGACGCCACTGCCCGGTATGCACCACGTGATCGACTATGCGCGCTCGGATCTCAAGGCCGACTGGATGGACGTGTTTCTCACTGCATCGTGCCGGTTCCTGCTCGGCACCAATTCGGCGTTGTACTGGGTGGCTGCGGCGTTCGGCGTGCCGGCAGTCTTGACCAACTGGCTGCCGATCACGGCACCGGCACTGCGGGGAGCGGACATCATCGTGCCCAAGCTCCTGCGTGATATCCGAACCGGACGACTGCTCGATTTCGAATCGACATTGCGTCTGCCGCGCGACACGTGGTCCGGTCACTTCTTCCGCGAGACCGGGTTGGAGATCGTCGACAACACCGCGGGAGAGATCTCAGCCGCGGTCGACGAGATGCTGAATCGCGGGGAACGCGCCGCGGCTTCGCGTCGCGAAGCCGCGCTGCTCGTGGCGCGCTTCGACGCGATCCGCGCGGCCGTTGCCGTCCCGGGGAACGGTGCGATCTCTGGAGACTTCCTTAAGGCGCACGAGGACCTGCTTTGATGCAAGACGGCGCGCGCCGCGTGCTGCTTCGCGAACGAGGACGGCAGAGCCGCCCATGCCCCGTCAAGAGTCGGCCTGGACGGATGGGTCCCGCAGAAGGCGCCCGCCGATGCGACGGATGATCCGACGCCCCGGGCGCTCGATGAGCGTGTACGTTCCCCAGGACATCGCGATCAGGAACACTAGGCTCAGACCCAGCAGGACGGCGTACATCACGAGACCGACCACCCCCATCGGATATGCGTTGTAGGGAATGTCGATCAGGCGGGGCACGAACGGGTGGATCAGGTAGAGCGAATAGCTGATCTCGCCGAGCCATACCAACGCGCCGGCTCCGAGCAGGCGGGAGACCGGTGTGTCGGTACCGGCGACAGACAGCATCAACAGCCCCAGGCCCGGCGCTAACAGGAAGTTTTTCTCCAGCATCGCGATCTGCGGGACATGGGGAAACACGAAGACGAGCGATCCCGAGGCAAGAATGACGGCGAGCGCGACCCACGGGAGCGCGTATTCGGCACGAGAAGGTGCGTGTGCCGGCGTCGCACGCCGTTGGGCATGGAGGTGTGCCATGAGTGCGCCCAACAGGAACTCCGGGAGTCGGAAGTACGGAGACAGGTAGATCAGCCACATCCAGAACGAGTTGCCAGGGTCTGTTGTACCGAAACCGAGCGACGGCCCCAACGGCGACCAGCGTTCCACGAGGAATGTCGCCGTCGCGGGAGATCCGAATGCCATGATGGCGCACAGCACCGCCGCAGCCGAGATCGTCGAGCGCTGTGATCTCAGAACGGATAGGGCGCGGAAGATCAGCGGATAGACGAGGTAGAAGAAGAGCTCCGTGGAAATCGACCAGGAGACGTTGAAGAAGCTGTTGCTGACGATCGCATTCTCGTAGGCGATCGGGAACCATGCCTGGATGCCGACAATGTGCAGGAGCACGAACGCGCGAAACGATTCGTCGGAGACGAATCGCTGGAGGTGTCCATGGCTCCGAACCAGCCACGCGAACAGGAAGAAAAGGTACAGGGGATAGAGACGTGCGATGCGAGCAATCGCCAGTGAGAACGCAGCGCCCGCGCGACTCGATCCCGAAAAGAGCCTAGCGTAGTTGTAGTGAATGACGAAGCCGCTCAATACGAAAAACAAAGTCATCCCCGTAGAACTTGCGATGCGGAACTGGACGATCCCTTTGGCCTCGTTCTGGAATGGTGACACCCAGACGCTGTAGTGCCCGTAGATCACGAGAAAGGCCGCGATGGCGCGCATCGTCCCGAGCGCCGGAATGAATTCTTTCTTCTGCCTCATGCTCGTCAGGTTGGTTGTTCGGGGCTTGGCAATCATTTTCAACGGGCCCGAATATGAACGAGGATGGTGCAAAATGGAACAAGCCTTTGGCTCGCTTCCGTGCGTCCTAACGCATTGCTATGATCGTCGCATCTCGTTCGCGGAGTTGCCGCCGCGCACCGAACTCAAAGGATCACCGTCGTGCTCGACAGCGTCAGGAACTCGCCAGGTTTCCATCTGGGCCTGCATCTGGCCCCCGAAGAACTCCAGATGGTCCGCGGTCTCGTGTCGGACCACATGGCGTCGCAGTTGGCGGAGATCGATCCCGCCACTGTTGAGCTGTTTCGCGACACGCCGCTCGAGCGCTACCACGAGGTGTCCTCGCAGCTTCCTCACGAACGCCTCCTGACACGACAGCAGCGCATACTCCCGTCCGCGGCGGTGGACAGCATCAAGGGGACATCGCTGTACTGCGCCCTGGAACGCGACTTCGGCGTCGTCGACATCACCGATGAGGAGGGCGTCGGCCGGCCCAGCATCTCGATCCGCCTGGTGCGACCAGGCGTCGAGTCGGATGTCGGATCACTCCACGCCGACGACTGGTTCTGGCAGATCTACGGGTTCAAGGTCCCCCATGGCATGAAGCGCGTGAAGGTCTGGGTCGCCGTGTGCTGCGAACCCGGCAAGAGCGGTCTCCTGCTCTCCCCCAACTCGCACCAGCGCGCTTGGCGCTATCACCTCATCGATCGCGCCGGCATGAAGAAGCCGCTTCTCGACGAGGGCGAGCACCCGGCGCTGGAGCTGTTCGAGAGCCGTCCTGGGGACGCCGCCGTCTTCAACTACGACTTGCTGCACGGAGGCGCCGTGACGCGTGGCGAGATGACTCGCGTCAGCATCGAATTCACGACGTTGGTGCCAGATGATCGATACGCCGGTGTGGCACGACCATCGTGATTCGCGAAGGGCACCTTTCACTGCCACGCGTCGCCGTCAAGCCGGCCATTCGAATAGCGACCAGCACTCTGACGGCATCGCCCGGGTGATTCGCTCGATCTGGCGAGCCGAGAACGCTTTCTGCCATTCGTCAGTGGTACCGGACCGGAAATGGTTGTCAACTTTCGGGTTGTCGGCGACTGCGGCTTTCGGATCGAAGTGCCGCGTATCGCCGCCGTACATCGCTAGCAGTCGTTCGACGAATCGCTCTTTGTTCCGGATGAATTCCTCGAAGGTGACGAAACGAACATCGAGTGATCCTCTTGCCTCGATCCACCCCTGTAGCCACACCATCTCGTGGTCGAGCAGCAGATCTGCGACGAGGTCGAACCGCTCGTCGAACGACAGCGATGGCCAACGAGCGTTGACTGCCGGCGTGTTGTAGCGCGGATAGCGATCCAGGTGGTGGATCATCGACAGGAACTGCGCGCGGGGATCCCGCACCTGGACGATCACGCGGTCGAGGCCGGCCTCACCCAGCAGGGCGATGTTCCGCGCGGTCGGGTTCAGGTGCCGGACGAAGAAGCCGCCACCGCGGGCGAAATCCAGTGCCCAGGGCAGAACGACACGCCCCCGCAGGAAGCTGTAGAGGACGGTCGGCAGGCGGAAGCCGCCACCGAAGATCCCCGCGATCGACACGCTCGCACTCTTGGGCTGGGTCACCACCAGCGCCGAGGGCAGTCCCCGGTCCATCGCCTCGGCGCGCATCCGGCTGGCGGCCATCGCGGACTCCCGCGACTGGAAGGATGGCACGAGGGTGATGTCGCTCGAGGCGTCGTGGTGGGCCGTCAGCCAGTCGGCGATCGTGTCCTCGCCGCCGATGCGGAAGTACAGCGTCTCCACCTCGCCGCTGTAGCTGCGCACGATCTCGTGAACGGCATGGACAGGGTCGGCCACGATCGCCGCGCGCAGACAGTCGTGGGCGCCTCGGTCGTCGTCGGCTGCGAACCGCGCCAGGAATTCCGCGAGCGCCGCCGGTGCGTCGCCTGCGCGGAGGTGGTCGTGCCGCCGGGGGCGATACGCTGCTTCCAGGGCCTTGCCGACATCACCACCGAGGCGCCACAGGTGTGACGCCGTGACGTCGCCCGCGGGACTCGGGGCCACGGCGGAGGCGTGCCGGCCGATCTCGCCGGCGCTTGCCAGCAGCTGCGCGAGGCGCAGGCACTCGTCGGCAGTCGAATGGCCGGCCTCAGCGAGCCGCTGGAGCGCCTGCCCGAGGTTTGCCAACCCGGCCACGGAGCTGCTCTTGGCGAGCTGGGCACCACGATCGAAGGCGATGCGGGCCATCGGCCACTGGCCGTTCTCGGCGAATACAAGGGCATGCAGTGCCCAGCTTCGGAGATCGTGCGGTGCGATGCTTGCAGCGCACCAGAGAGACGCCAGCGTGCGCGTGTACTCCCCAGCGAGGTGATGTGCGGACGCCTGGCGGAGGTGGGAATCCACCTCGTGCGCCATCCCCTCGCGAGGCGCCGACGTCGGTGCCGGGGCATCCGGCAGAGGGGGCCGATCGAGTCGCAGCAGCAGGCTCACCAAGCTGAACGCGAGCCCGACATCATCGGGATTCTCCGCCAGGGCCTGTCTGAGGGCTGCCTCGTGGAGATCATCCGGGATCGGGAGATCGCGCGACACGAGGATCGCGATGATCCGCTGCTTTCTTGAGAGGGCTTCTGGCCACTGTCCGCCGGCCATGACCGCAATGATTTCCGCGTACTCATCCGCGAGCCACGCCTGTTCGCGGAGCTTCGACGCATCGTCGTCCAGGGGCGGTGAGGTCATGGACGCATCTCAGGGATTCCAGCCGAACGTCCGCCAGAAGTCGTCCGGCATGGCGCGGTTGATGGTCTCTATCTGCGCAGGTGAAAGCTCGTCGCGCCAGCTTTCCGCCTCCCCCCGACGGAAGTGGTAGTCGATGCCGCCATGGTGGCCCAGTGCGGCATCGCGGTCGAAATACGCGGTGTTTCCGCCATAGTGCTCGAGCATGCTCTCCACGAAGCGCGCCTTGTCCCCCACAAACGCCTCGTAGGTCGTGAAATGGAGCGTCAGGCGGTCCCGGGCCGCGAGCCAGCCCGAGATCCAGTCGATGTGCTTGGTCAGGTGGTGTATCAGACAGTACTCGATCTGCTCGTCGACCGACATGCGTGCCCAGCGGGCGTCGAACAGCGCGTTCTGCGTGCCGTATCGTCGATAGTGATGGACCAGCGACACCAGCTGCCCGCGGGGATCCCGGACGTGTACGAAAACCTTACCGACGCCAGCATCTGCCAACAGGCGGACGTTGATGTCACGGGGGGCGAGGTGCGTTACGCGGCAGGCGCCCCCGCGAACCATGTCCGCCACCCATGGCAAAACAACGCGCGACACGGTCAGGGCGTAGGCGACATTCGCCAGTTGGAACCCGTGGGCGAGGATCTGGGCCATGGCGACGCTGCCGCTCTTGCCCTGTGCCACCAGGACTGCCGATGGCAGCCCGCGGTCGAGGGCCACTACACGCTGCGCTGCCGTGCTCGCCCGGGATTCTGGGGTTGGATAGGGTGGGATTACGTGAATCCCCGGGGTATGCGGGAAGATGTCCGTCAACCAGTCGCCCAGTTCATCACTGCGCTCTAGTCGGCTGACCAGCGTAGAGACGACAGCACCGGTGTGCCGCAGAATCTCTCCCACGATACGTACGGGGTCGCGTGCGAGTGCTTGCCGGAGGTGACCGTAGGCACGCTCAGTATTGCCGTCCGCATACTGCGCTCGAAATCCGAGGTAGGAGGTCCAGGCATCGTGTGCGGCCTTGAGGGCGACAGGTTCCAGCGTCGCAGCAGCGGAACGCGCGTCACCGAGGATTCTCAGCAGGTTGCCGCGGTGGCGGACGACTTCCGGCGCCGCCACTGACGAGACCATGGGGAGGATCGATCCGAGTCGCGCATGATCGATCCGTCCGGCTTCGGCCAAGCGGGCTGCCACATACCCGAGAGTGTCGAGTGCCTCAATCGATTCCGCACCCGGCGCGTCGAGTCCCTGGTCGAAGGCGACCATGGCGTGATCGAACTGACCGCGGTCAACGAAGAAATCTGCGAAGCGGATCCACGTGAGCATGCTGTCGCCGGTGCGTCGCGCAGCGCGCCAGAGAAGGGTCAATGCGCCGAGGGTGTCGCCGGTGCTGGTGTAAGACAGGAGATCTTCGTCGATCCGCGCGTCGCCCGCGTGCGCGATCGGATGGCGGGGGAGCGTCGATGCTTCGGGCAGCGGCGCACGACCGAGCTTCACCAGCAGCGCCACCAGGCTGAACGTCAACTCCGCATCATCGGGTCGGTCGCCGAGGCCCTGCCGAAGCGCCTGCTCGTGCAGCTCGTCCGGGAGGGGTAGATCCCGGCGCGACAGCATCCCAATGATCCGGTTCTTTCTCTCCAGTGCCGCAGGCAGAGTGCCCAGGGCGAGTGCGACGATGATCTCTTCGTACTCTCGAAGCAGCCAGTTCGCCTCGGCGAGGGTCTGGTGGAGTGCCGTCATGGCGGCATTGCCATCGTCGTCGCAGGCTACGGGGGGCGCAGGCGCCACCGCATCAGCATCCGGCGGGTGCGAAGGATTCTCCTCTGAGGGGTCGCTGGGCAACATGTGCGGCGGCAAAGCGCGCTCTCCGGTTCTCTGCGTCTTGTGCTGCTCGACCCGATTGTGAAACGGTTGGCGATCGAGGGCCAGTGCGATGCCATCTGCGCGGTTGGTCGCCGAAGCGCCAGAAAGCCCGGATGCGATGTGCATTCCAGAGCGGCGCGGACAGGCAAGGTCCCCTATAATTCGGACAGAAACGCAGATTTTTTCGGCGCGTCGTCATGAGAAGAGCGTCTTCTTGGGCCACGGGCGGTTCGGTGAGCCGGCGTGATCCATCGTTTGATTCAAATCATCTTGCGGATGGCGCATGTCCACTAGTACCGAAGATCAATCGGAAGCATTCGCGAAGAACGGTTGGGTCGTCCTCGATTTCCAGAAGGCGGACCAGTCCGTCTTGTTCGAGATCCGACGGCAGTTGCTGGGCTGGCTTCGCGATTCGTGGATTCCCGACCTCGACATTCTCGACAACTACCACCTGCACGTCGACGACGACCGGCGCCATATCGAGATACAGCACGACCTCACGCAGCGCTACCAGGCGTCCGGACTCGGTCCTGCGCTGATCGAGGAGAATCTCGCATTCTTCCGTCGCTTCATCGGTCCGGACCTCCACGTCCAGAACTACCCGTACCTCCGGATCGCCCGGCCCGGGTTGCGCCAGGACAACATCGGCATTCATCGCGATACCCACTACGGTGGCAGCCCCTACGAGTTGTCGGTCAGCGTGCCGTTCACCGATGCGGGGCCCACGGGCTCCCTCGGCGTCGTATCCGGCACGCACGTCCTCTCCGAGGACGAGACGCCCGTGAAGCAGTTCGCGAGCGAAGACGTCACGAAGGGATCGGTCAAGCACCAGCTCGGATTTCTGTACGCGCCGAAGGAATTGCCCGAGGAGATCCGCAAGCGCGTGAGCCCCGTGCATGTCCGGCCGGGCCAGGCCCTCGTGTTCAGTCTTTCGCTCGTGCACGGACAGGAAATCAATCATTCGTCGGTGACGCGGTTCCAGAGCGACATCCGGGTCGTCAATTCGCTCGCCCCCATCCAATGGGAGCGCACCGTGCACGCCGACTACTATCGCGCCCTGTGCAGTTCTGCCGTGACGCAGCAGGCGCGCCGCTACCTCGACGCCAACAAGGACCCGGCCTGATGCCTCGTCGGTGGGCTGCTCCCGCCCGAGCAGCCGAGCCACCCTTCCTCATCGTCACGAGGTCTACTTGAAAGCCGCAGTCCTCCGAAAGCTCGGTCAACCGCTCGACATCGTCGACGGCATCGCGCTGCCCGTTCTCAAGCCGGGCCAGGTCCTCGTCAAGATCTTCTACAGCGGTGTCTGCCACAGTCAGTTGATGGAGGCCTCCGGGGCCCGCGGGCCCGACCGATTCCTGCCGCACCTGCTCGGCCATGAGGCCACCGGGGAGGTCGTCGATCTCGGGCCAGGTGTCACGAAAGTGCGTGTCGGCGACCGCGTCGTGCTGGGCTGGATCCGCGGTGACGGTCTCGATGCCGGTGGCGCCCAGTACCGTTGCGGGGACGAGATCATCAATGCCGGCGGCGTCACGACCTTCAGCGAGTTCACCGTCGCCTCGGAGAATCGCGTGGTTCCGCTGCCTGCCGGCGTGCCGCTCGACATCGGTGTGCTGTTCGGCTGCGCGGTTCCAACCGGCGCCGGGATCGTCCTCAACACGGTCAAGCCGCCGCCCGGGTCCACGGTCGCCGTCATCGGCCTGGGCGGCATCGGGTTGTCCGCACTGGCTGCCACGAATGTCTTCCAGTGCGCGCAGGTGATCGCGGTCGACACGGAACCCTCCAAGCTCGAACTCGCGCGCACGCTCGGCGCCACGCTCGTCATCGATGCCTCCAAGGAGGACGTTGTCGCGACGATCCGCGCCGCGACCGGCGGCAAGGGTGTCGACTTCGCCGTCGAGGCAGCTGGCTCCGCGCGCACGATCGAGATGGCGTTCGACGCCGTCCGGCGCGGCGGCGGACGTTGCGTGTTCGCATCGCACCCACCTGCGGAGCATCGCGTCTGCCTCGATCCGTTCGAGCTGATTTCCGGAAAGCGCATCGAAGGGAGTTGGGGCGGTGATTCCCATCCCGACCGCGACGTTCCGATCTACGCTCGGCACTACCTCGACGGACGATTCCCGCTCGCGCAGTTCGTCCGCGATCGGTACACGCTCGACGACGTGAACCGTGCCATGGACGATCTCGCGAACCGCCGCATCGTCCGGGCGCTGATCGAGATCGCCACCCCGGAGGTCCGCGCGTGATGGATACCAACCATCGGTCGGATCCCGAGATCGAGGCCATCCGTCGCAGCGCATCGCTGGCCCGCAAGGTCGTGTTCGTTTCCGGTAACTTCAACATCGTGCACCCTGGGCATGTCCGCCTGCTGCGATTCGCCTCCGAGTGCGGCGATTTCCTGGTGGTCGGAGTCAGCGCGCAAGGCACGCCTGGGACGATGTTGTCCGAGGACGATCGTCTCGAGGCAGTACGATCCATCAGCGTGGTCGACCACGCGCTCATCCTGCGCGAATCGCCCGAGGCCTTCATCGCGCGGCTGCGACCGGATGTCGTGGTCAAGGGCAAGGAGCACGAGTCCCGGAAGAATGCAGAGCAGGCCGCGGTGGATGCCTATGGTGGGAAGCTATTGTTCGGCTCGGGTGAATCCATCTATTCATCACTCGACCTCATCCATCACGAGCTTCGCGACATCCCCGTCTCGTCGATCCGCAAACCTGTCGACTTCCTGAAGCGGCACGGCTTCTCGTTCGACGAGCTGCGTGCCACGGTATCCCGCTTCAAGGGCGCGCGGGTGCTGGTGGTCGGAGACCTGATCGTCGACGAGTACATCAACTGTCAGCCCCTCGGGATGTCGCAGGAGGATCCGACGATCGTAGTCTCACCCGTATCGTCCGAGCGCTTCATCGGCGGCGCCGGCATCGTCGCCGCGCACGCAAGCGGCCTCGGGGCCGAGGTGACCTACTTCACGGTGGCGGGCGATGACGCGACCGCCGTCTTCGCGCAGGAGAAGCTGACGGACTACGGCGTCCGCGCCGAGATCCTGTCCGACGAGAGCCGGCCGACGACGCTCAAGCAGCGCTTCCGCGCCGGTGGCAAGACGATGCTCCGGGTGAGTCATCTGCGGCAGCACGACATCAGCCACGAAGTGTCGGATCGCATGATGACCGCGATCCGCGCGCGCATCCCGCACACGGACCTTCTCATATTCTCCGATTTCAACTACGGCTGCCTCCCGCAGGTCCTCGTGGACGGCATCATCGAGGACTGCCTGCGCCACGGCGTCATGATGGTGGCCGATAGCCAGTCGTCCTCGCAGGTGGGGGACGTTTCGCGTTTCAAGCACATGTGCCTGCTCACCCCAACGGAACGCGAAGCCCGCCTCGCGGTGCGCGATTTCAATTCCGGACTCGTCGTGCTCGCGGAAGCGCTGCGGGAGAAATCGCACGCGCGCAACATCGTGATCACCCTGGGGGCCGATGGGCTGATGGCCAATGCGGCGATGGAGGGGGGCACGGAACTCTTCACCGACCAGCTCCCCGCCTTCAATCTCGCGCCGAAGGACACCGCGGGCGCGGGCGATTCCTTCCTCACGTGTTCCTCGCTCGCGCTCGCGACCGGGGCCGACCTCTGGCAGAGCATCTACCTCGGCTCCGTGGCTGCCGCCTGCCAGGTGGCGCGGGTCGGCAACATCCCGCTGGAGGCTTCGGACGTCGTTTTGGAACTGAGTGATCGTCGGCTCAGCAGGGAGCGATGAAGGCACTGCTCCTCGCTGCCGGCGTGGGTTCCCGCCTGCGGCCGCTGACCGACCATCTGCCGAAGTGCCTCGCACCGGTGCGTGGTGTCCCTCTGCTCGCCATCTGGCTGCATCGGCTCGTCGAGGCGGGCGTGACGGACATCCTCGTCAACACGCATCACCACGCGTCGATGGTCCGGGAGTTCATCCTGCAGAGCCCGTGGCGGGACCGCGTCTTGATCGCCCATGAACCCGAACTGCTGGGCACGGGCGGGACGGTCCTCGCGAACGCCGACTGGTGCGCCTGTGGCCCGTTCATCCTTGCGCATGCCGACAATCTGTCGCTGTTCGAAGTGGAGGCATTCGTCGCGACGCACGCAGCCCGACCGGCCAGCGCCGAAATCACGATGATGACTTTCGACACAACCACGCCCGAGTCTTGCGGGATCGTGGAACTCGGGCGGGATGGCACGGTGTGCGCCTTTCACGAGAAGGTGGCGAATCCGCCCGGTCGCCGCGCGAACGCCGCCGTCTACGTCTTCGAGCCGTCGCTGCTCGGGCTGCTGCGGTCGTTCGGTCGGCCGTTCGTGGATATCAGCACCGAGATCCTGCCGCAGCGCCTGGGTCGCATGGTCACATTTCACAACGACTGGTACCACCGCGACATCGGGACGATCCAGAGCCTCGGCGAGGCGCAGACGGATTTCCCGGCGGGGATGGAGAACACGCCGTTCGGTCTCGGATGGCTGGAGGCGCTGAGTGCCGCCCAACCGCCGCTTCGCGGACTCTTGGCCGGTCTCGGCGCGATGCCTCTGCGATGACGCCGCCGCTCCCGCCGCCATCGGGGCACAGCCTTGCTGCACGCATTGCCCGCGCCGGCCTCGGCGGCGTGATGCGTGCCGCGGTACTTCGTGCCTTGTATCTGCTGCCCGCGCTTGTGCTGCGCGCATTCCGTGTACGCATCCTCGTGGTGTCGCATCCCGAACGCATCGGACACCTAGCCGGCGAAATGGATGCCTTCCTGAAGGCCCGAGCGCTGGGTCTCGAGCTGCCGATGCGACCCATGGTGCTCCTGCCGCGCGGCACCAGTGCGAACGAGGCGATGACCGACTACTGGTCGGGTGTCCTGACGATGGTGCGATCGCCGCTTGCGTGCGCCCTCCTGCAGCCGCTGCGGCGGTTTTCGTTCGTGCGGCATCCGCTCGACAAGTACATGGTCGCCATCGGTGGCACTGCCGAATACGCCGCCGTCCACACGCGATGGGCCGGCAGAGGGCCGCTCCTGCGGCTGTCGGCGCGTGATGTCGAACGCGGCTGGCAGGTGCTGGAACGGCTCGGTGTTCCGCGGGGCGCCTGGCTGGTCTGCTTCCATTCGCGCGAGGGCGGTTACTCGCCTGGTGACGAGCATCTGCACGACTATCGAAACAGCCCCGTGGCGGACTACATGCTCGCCGCTGCCGCACTCGTGGAGAAAGGGGCGTGGTGCATCCGGATGGGGGACCCCTCCATGGGGCCGATGCCGCCCACACCGGGGGTCATCGACTACGCGCACTCCGATGTGCGCAGTGACTGGATGGATGTCTTCCTGTGCGCCACCTGCCGCTTTTTCATCGGCAATACGTCGGGCATTCATTTCGTTTCCGGCGTCTTCCACGTGCCTTGCGCCAACGCGAACATGATTCCCATGTCCGCCCTCCCGATGGGCGTGCACGATCTCGGCATTCCCAAGCTGCTATGGCATGAGGGTGAGTCCCGCTACCTCAGCTTCGCCGAGATCCTCGGGTCGTCCGTTGGCTCTTTCCGATTCTCGGCAGAGTATCGGGCCGCCGGGCTCCGCGTGGTGAACAACACCCCCGAGGAGATTCGCGATCTGGCGCTCGAGATGCTCGACCGTACGAACGGAAATGCCGTCTGCACCGATGACGACGAGCGGCTGCAGGCGGGCTTCACGGCGCTGCTCAGGCCGGGCCACTATTCCTACGGTGCCACGTCTCGCGTGGGTCGCGATTTCCTGAGGAAGCACCGGGCGCTGGTACCGGCGCACAGCTTGCCGTGATCAGACGCGTGCGTGCGTATCTCGGCGGGCCGGGTGGTGTTCCCTACGCGCTGCTGACGCGGGCGGCCCAGGGGTTGAGCGGCCCAGTCACCGCAGCCCTCGTCATCCGCCACTTCGAGCCGGCGACACAGGGGTACCACTACACGTTCCTCAGCCTGCTGGCCCTGCAGACGTTCGCTGAACTGGGGCTGTCGCAGGTCATCACCACCTTTGCTGCGCACGAGTGGTCGAAACTGTCGCTCTCTCCGGTCGGACGCATCGAAGGGGACGACAAGGCCTTTGCTAGACTTTCCGATCTCGCACGGAAGGGGTTCCGATGGTATGGCGCAGGGGCGATCGTCGTCCTGATTCTGATTGGCTCGGCCGGCTGGTTCGTCCTCGATGGCGCGGCGCCGTCGGCGTCCGCACCGCAGTGGCATCTTCCCTGGCTGGCCCTGTGCGCTGCCACCGCGACCGCCTTCCTGCTGCTGCCGGTCTGGGCGCTGCTCGCCGGGTGTGGGCAGATGGCCGCGCTGAATCGGTTCCGACTCAGGGAGACGATCGCACGATCCCTCGTGCTCTGGCTGGCGATCATTCTGGGTGCCGGGCTCTGGTCCGCGGCGGTGGCCACGACGGCGTCACTGGTATGCGGCGCCGCGTTTCTGGCGATCCGGTACCGACCTTTTCTCGCCGGGCTGATGCGGCGCCATCCCGATGTCGGCATCCCGTGGCGCCAGGAGATCCTACCGATGCAGTGGCGGATCGCCCTCAGTTGGGCCAGCGGCTATTTCGCCTTCTACCTTTTCACGCCGGTGACCTTCCGAGTGCTCGGCCCCGAGGCGGCGGGCCGCATGGGCCTGACGTGGTCTCTCGCGAGTGCTGTGTCGACGCTGGCAGGCACCTGGACGCAGGTCCGCGCGCCGAGCTTCGCCGATCTCGTGGCAAAGCGTCAGTTCGGCGCACTCGACCGCCTCGCTTCGACGACTGCCCGCATCGGCGTCTCGACAAGCGGGATTCTGGGCCTTGTTGCCATCGCTGGCCTGTGGGGGCTCACGAGCCTGTGGCCAGCCATAGGCGCGCGCTTCCTGCCCGTCTCTATCCTGGCCATGTTCCTGGCGGCCGATCTCCTGCACCAGCTCTCGATGGTGCAGTCCACCTATCTGCGGGCGTTCCGCCGAGAACCGTTCCTGCCGGTGTCGATTCTCTTCGGCCTCGCAGTGGGTTCCGGTACGCTGGCACTCACGGGCCCGCTGGGCCTCGCGGGGCCCGCCTTCAGCTATCTCGTCGGGATGGGGCTGGTCATCGCCTTGGGTACCTGGATCTTCATCCGTAGGAGACAAGAATGGACGCGTTGACGATTCCGTCGCGCACATCGCATGCCGTCACGGGCAAGGCGCAAGCATGAAAGCCGTCATCCTCGCCGGCGGTCTCGGAACGCGCATCAGCGAAGAGTCGCACCTGAAGCCGAAGCCCATGATCGAGATCGGCGGGCGCCCGATCATCTGGCACATCATGAAGCTCTACTCGGCGCACGGCATCCGCGAGTTCATCGTGTGCTGCGGCTACAAGGGCTACGTGATCAAGGAGTACTTCGCCAACTACTTCCTCCATATGTCGGACGTCACGTTCGACATGGAGAACAACCGGATGGAAGTGCACCAGGCGAGCGCCGAGCCCTGGCGCGTCACGCTCGTCGATACCGGTGAAGCAACGATGACCGGTGGCCGGCTGAAGCGCGTCGCGAACTATCTCGGCGACGAGCCCTTCTGCTTCACCTATGGCGACGGCGTGAGCAACGTCGATATCACCCGCCTCGTCGCGTTCCACAAGGCCGAGGGGCGGCTCGCGACGCTCACCGCCGTACAGCCTCCGGGGCGGTTCGGGGCGCTGGTCCTCGACGGCACGCGCGTGAACAGCTTCGAGGAGAAGCCCCACGGCGACGGCGGCTGGATCAACGGGGGCTTCTTCGTCCTCTCGCCGAAGGTCATCGACTACATCGACGACGACGCCACCACGTGGGAACGCGCGCCGATGGAACGGCTGGCAAAGGAAGGGCAGCTCGGGGCTTGGTTCCACGAAGGATTCTGGCAGCCGATGGACACCATGCGCGACAAGGTCCATCTCGAGGAACTCTGGGCCTCCGGCAAGGCGCCGTGGAAGCAATGGTGACCGCCGTGAACGCAGCGTTCTGGCGCGGCCGTCGCGTCCTCGTCACCGGTCACACCGGCTTCAAGGGTGGCTGGCTGTGCCTGTGGTTGAAGTCGCTGGGCGCGGAAGTCAGCGGTTATGCCCTCGCACCGCCCACGACGCCCAGCCTCTGTGAGGTCGCAGGGGTCGAATCCGGCATGCGCGCGACGCACGCGGACATCCGGGACCTCGGCGCCTTGCGGCGTGCCGTCGAGGACACCGGCGCCGAGATCATCCTGCACCTCGCCGCGCAGGCCCTCGTGCGCCGTTCGTATGCAGACCCGGTCGACACCTACAGCGCGAACGTGATGGGCACGGTGCACGTGCTCGAAGCTGCGCGGCACGCGCCCACCGTGCGGGCCGTTGTCGTCGTGACCAGCGACAAGTGCTACGAGAACCGTGAATGGGTCTGGGGCTACCGCGAGAACGAACCCATGGGAGGCCACGATCCCTACAGCAACAGCAAGGGCTGCGCAGAGCTCGTCACCGCGGCGTACCGCCAGTCTTTTCTCGCAGCGGCCGGTCGCCAGGTCGCGTCGGCGCGCGCAGGCAATGTGATCGGCGGCGGGGACTGGGCGGAGGATCGCCTCGTGCCCGACATCATCCGAGCCGTGCAGCGTGGCGATGCTGTCTCGATCCGAAGCCCGGGTGCGATCCGCCCGTGGCAGCATGTGCTGGAGCCCCTGTCGGGCTATCTTCTGCTCGCGCAGCGGCTCTGCGAGTCGGGCGCGGATGTGGCGAACGGCTGGAACTTCGGACCGGCCGACAGCGATGCACGGCCAGTTCAGGATGTCGTGAGCCGCATCACCGATCTCTGGGGTGATGGCGCGCGCTGGGTGCTCGATGCCAACCCGCATCCCCACGAGGCGCACTACCTGAAGCTCGATTGCTCGCGTGCGCGCCAGTTGCTCGGCTGGTGTCCGAGGCTGACGCTCGGGGATGCGCTGCAATGGACCGTCGAGTGGTACCGCGCCTACGGCGCCGGCGCCGATATGAACGCATTCTGTCTCGACCAGATCGCCCGTTATCAATCCCTGGAGAGCGCATGAGCCATCCACCGTGCCGCTTCTGCGGCACCGCCCTCGAGCACTCGCTCACCGATCTCGGCGTGTCGCCGGTCTCGAATGCCTTCCTCGCCCCCTCGCGGCTCGACCGCATGGAGCCCTTCTTCCCGCTGCATGCCTACGTGTGCAGCGAGTGCTATCTGGTCCAGCTAGAGCAGTTCGAATCGCCAGAGCGGATCTTCAATGACGAGTACGCGTACTTCTCGTCGTTCTCCGAAAGCTGGCTGCGGCACGCGAAGGCGTACGTCGACGCCATGTGCGCGAGGCTCTCGCTGAACGAAAAGAGCTTCGTCGTCGAGATTGCGAGCAACGACGGCTACCTGTTGCAGTACTTCGTCGGCCGATCCGTGCCGGTGCTCGGCATCGAACCGGCGGCGAACTGCGCCGAGGCCGCGAAGGCCAAGGGTGTCGAGTCCCTCGTGCAGTTCTTCGGGCGCGAGACTGCCCGTCAGGTGGCAGCGAGCCGCGGGAAGGCCGATCTCCTTCTGGGTAACAACGTGCTCGCCCATGTGCCGGACCTGAACGATTTCGTCGCGGGGATGAAGGTGCTGCTCGCCGACACCGGCGTGATCACGATGGAGTTCCCGCACCTGCTCTCGCTCATGCGCGAGAACCAGTTCGACACGATCTACCACGAGCACTTCTCGTACTTCTCGATGCTGACCGTGGCCCGTGTGTTCCGATCGCACGGTTTGCGGGTGTTCGACGTCGACCGCCTCCCGACCCATGGCGGCTCGCTGCGCATCTACGCCTGCCACGACACCAACGCCGCGCAGCCGGATCGTCCCGCAGTCGCGACACTGGTTGCCGAGGAGCGCGCGTACGGCCTCGACCGGATCGAGACGTATGCCGCGTACGAAGCCCAGGTGAAGGCCACCAAGCGCGACCTGCTCGAGTTCCTCATCGGGGCGAAGCGTGCCGGCAAGACCGTCGTCGGCTACGGCGCGCCGGCGAAGGGCAACACGCTGCTCAACTACTGCGGCATCCGCACGGACTTCATCGATTACACGGTGGATCGCAGCCCGCACAAGCAGGGCATGTTCCTGCCTGGCGTGCGCATCCCGATCCACGCGCCGGAGCGAATCTTCGAGACGCGCCCCGACTACGTGCTGATCCTGCCGTGGAACCTGCGCGACGAGATCACCGCGCAGATGGCCGGGATCCGCGAATGGGGCGGGCGGTTCGTCGTGCCGATCCCGCGCGTCGAGGTGCTCGATTGATCTTCGTCGAGACGCCGCTCTCGGGCGCCTTCGTCATCGAGCCCGAACGCATCGAGGATCAACGCGGGTTCTTCGCGCGGTCGTTCTGCCAGCGCGAGTTTGCAGCGCGCGGCATGGCCTCGACGCTCGTCCAGTGCAACATCTCGTACAACCACAAGGCCGGCACGCTGCGCGGCATGCACTTCCAGGCGCGGCCGCATGAAGAGGCGAAGCTCGTCCGTTGCACGATGGGCGCGATCCACGACGTGATCGTCGATCTGCGTCCGGACTCCTCGACGTACCGCCAATGGTTCGGCGTGGATCTCACAGCCGACAACCGGAGGATGTTCTTCATCCCCTCGGGGTTCGCGCACGGCTTCCAGACCCTCGTCGACGGCTCGGAGGTCTTCTACCAGATGTCCGAGTTCTTCCACGCCGACAGCGGTCGCGGCCTGCGCTTCGATGATCCGGCGCTCGGCATCCGCTGGCCGCTCGATGCGCTGATCGTCTCCGATCGCGACCGGTCGTACCCGCTGCTCGACGCATGAAGATCCTGCTCATCGGGGCCTCCGGTCAACTGGGCGGTGACCTCCTCCGGAACAACCCCGGCCACGAGATCGATGCGCCGGGGAGGGATGTCGCCGACCTCGAACGCATCGATGCCGTCGTCCACCGCATCGTCGACCATCGTCCCGACGTCGTCATCAACTGCGCCGCCTTCCACAATGTCCCCGCCTGCGAAATCGAGGGCGAGCGTGCGTTCCGCGTGAACTGCCTCGCCGTGCGCGATCTCGCCCGTGCGAGCGCACGCACCGGTGCGCGATTCGTGACGTTCAGCACCGACTACGTGTTCGGCGGCGAGCGCGATGGCGCGTACGCAGAGGAGGATCGCCCGGGGCCGCTGCAGATCTATGGCATCACGCGCCTCGCCGGGGAGTGCGCCGCGCTCGCGGAGGCGCCTTCGGGCGCGCTGGTCATCCGCACGTGCGGGCTCTACGGGCGCTCGGGTGCGCAGTCGAAGGGCGGCAACTTCGTGGACAAGCGGATCGCCGAAGCGCGCGCGACACCCCGCATGGACATGGCGTGCGACCAGGTCGTCGTACCCACATCGACCGACGACCTCAGCCATGCGGTGTTCGCGCTGCTTGCGCACCCGGACGCCGGCGCGGGTGTCTACCACCTCGTGAACGAAGGCGCCTGCACATGGCACGCCTTCACCGCTGCGATCTTCGAGATCCTGGGCTGGCCGGTGCAAGTCACGCCAGTGGATCGCGGTGGCCGCAGCGGCGACATGCGCAGGCCGCGCAACTCCGTGCTCGCGAACACGCGGGCCCGTGCGCTCGGCATCGTGCTGCCCCACTGGCGCGATGCGCTGGCGGCCTATCTTCGCGGCAAGTACGCGGGTGACTTCCGAACGGGGGCGGCGGGCTAGATGGCGGAGATCGCGGTCGTTCATCTCGTGCGGCGCGCCAACGGGCTGGAGCCGTTCGAGCGCTTCCTCGCGTCGTACCGATCGCATCCTGCCGGACTCGATCACGATCTGGTGCTGCTCTTCAAGGGCTTCGGTTTCCGGCGCGACACCGCCAGTTACGACCGCCTCCTGGAGGGTCTGCCGCATCGCCGGCTCTACGTGGCGGACCATGGCTTCGACCTCCGTCCGTACTTCGTCGCCGTGCGCCGCCTCGAGCATCGCGTGCTCTTCTTCTGCAACTCGTTCACCCGATTCCTGCACGACGGTTGGCTCTTCCTGATGCACCGCGCCCTGCAGGCGCCTGGCGTGGGGCTGGTGGGTGCCACCGGTTCCTGGCAAAGCTTCACGAGCGCCAACCGCGCGCGCGCCGACGAGTTCGGCGGCCTGCCGTTGGCCGAGCGGGCGCGGAGACGCTGGCAGCACATCACCAGCGATCCTGCGCCGCGGATGGTCGCGCAGCGGTTCGGGGCCTGGCTGTTCGGGGCGATCGGTCTGTGGGATCCGGCACGCCATTTCCCTCCATTCCCCAATGAACACGTGCGCACGAATGCCTTTCTCGCGCGCCGCGAAACGCTCGCGCAGGTCCGCTTCGGTCCACTCCTGTTCAAGCTGTCGGCGTTCATGGTCGAGAGCGGGCGCGACAGCGTGACCCGCCAGATCCGTGCAATGGGACTGCGGCCGGTGCTCGTCGGCCGGGACGGGAAGGCCTACGAGATGGGCGACTGGGATCGCTCCGACACCTTCCGCCAGGCCGACCAGCAGAACCTCATGATTGCCGATAACCAGACCGATGCGTACGCGCGGGCCGATGCTGCCCAGCGCGCCTTTCTTGCCCGCTCTGCCTGGGGCGATCGGGCGAGGCCGCAATGAGTGCCGCCGCAAGCGCCTCACCGCTCACGTGTTCCGGTTGCGGAACGCGCATGCGCCCGTGGCTCCTCGCGCGGGACTACAACCGCAACGTCCCGGCCGAGGCGCCGTTCCGCTATGACCGTTGCGACGCCTGCGGGCTCGCCTCCCTGCGCAACGTCCCGGACGATCTCGGCCGGTACTACGTGCAGGAGTACCACGGCATCCCCGCCACGAGCGAAGCGGTGGAGCGCGGTGCAGCCCACGACCACTACAAGATCGACATCGTTCTCGAGCACAGGCAGGGTGGCCGGTTGCTCGAGATCGGGCCTGCGTGGGGTGCGTTCAGCCTGCTCGCGAAGCGAGCCGGGTTCGAGGTCGAGGCCATCGAGATGAGCGCGCCGTGCTGCGAGTTCCTCGCCTCGACGATCGGCGTGAAGCCCATCAACACCTTCGATGAAGTCGATGGACTCGCGCAGGCGACACCGCCGGATGTGATCGCGCTGTGGCACGTCTTCGAGCACGTGCGCAATCCGTGGCGGTTGCTCGAGGCCGCGGCGGCGCGCCTTCGTCCCGGAGGCATCCTCGTCATCGCGACGCCGAATCCGGCCTCCTTCCAGTTACGGGTGTTCGGCCGGTTCTGGGCGCACCTCGATGCGCCACGCCACGTGCATCTCGTTCCGGCAGCCCTGCTCAGGCAACGCGCGGAAGCGTTCGGTCTGCGGCAGGTATCGCTGACTACCCGGGACACCGGCAGCATCGGCTGGGACGACTTCGGCTGGCGTTTCTCGCTCGCGAACCTCGCACCAGTCGCCGGGCTGCGCCGAGCCTTCCGCTTCGCCGGCCGGTTCCTCACGCCGCTCGCCCGCATCGTCGAGCGCAGAGAGGGCGCAGGCTCGGCCTACACCGTGGTCTTCGAGAAGCCGAAGCGCTGACATGAAGTTCTCGATCCTTCTCCCCACCCGCGATCGGCTCGACCTTCTCAGGCTTGCCGTGGCGTCCGTCCAGGCGCAGGACGATCCCGACTGGGAGATCGTCGTCTCGGACAATGCGTCGGCCGACGACATCGGCGCCTACGTGCGCAGCCTCGCCGATCCCCGAATCCGCTACATCCGTCAGCCGACGCTGATCCCCGTCACCGAGAACTGGACGGCCGCCCTCGATGCGAGCACCGGCGACTACTCGATCATGCTGGGCGACGACGATGCGCTGATGCCCGGCTGCCTTTCGGCGCTGCGTCGCGCCATTGCCGCGGGTGGGGAGCCCGACGCCGTCTACATGCAGGCCTGGCAGTACGCCTATCCGGGGGTGATCCCCGGGCACACGGAGGGCTTCGTGCAGATGGGTTTCTGCGAGTTTCTCCCGAACTGCGACGCAGCACCGTTCGTCCTGCCCACCGCGACGGCGAGGCGCATGGCGACGGAAGCGATGGCGTTCCGCATCCGCTACGGCTTCAACATGCAGCACTTTGCGATCTCGCGTCGATTCGTGGACTCGCTGCGGCCGCGCGGGCCGTTCTATCAGTCGCCATACCCCGACTACTACGCGGCCAACGTCATCATGTTGATGGCACCGCGCATCGTGGCCGTGCCGCGCCCGCTGACCATCATCGGCATGAGTCCGAAGTCCTTCGGGTACTTCTACTTCAACCGCCGCGAAGGCGAGGGGGTGCAATTCCTGCAGAACATCGCGTCCACGGTGGTACGCGAGAAGCTGCGGGCCGAGTTCGTGCCGGGTACCAACATGAACGACTCATGGCTGTGCGCGATGCAGACCCTGGCAACGAACTTCCCAGAGGCCGCACTCGTGCCGGACTACCGGCGCTATCGTCTCCTGCAGTACCACGCGCTCGCCAAGGACGGAGTTGGAACGCTGGTGACGAGCGTGCGCCTTGCGGATGTGGTGACGCTGGCGCCGATGCTGCTGAAGTACGGCCTGGCCGCCCTCCTGCCTGGCCGCAACCGGGCTGCACGTCTCGACCGGCTGCGAGCCGCCGCCAGCGCCTATCCACGTTTCGACCCCGGTAGAAGGACGGTACCGTATCGAGACATTCTCGAAGCGGCCCGCGGTCTGACGGGTTGACGATGACTACGGCAGTGCTCCTCAACATCCGCTTGCCGGTCCTCGATCACGGGTGCTTCGTGCTCGCGTTTGCTACGGGAGGCGAAACCTCAGTCTGGGCTAGGGGCCGCTCGCCATCCGGCCCTGCGTTCGACGGGAGGCGCGCGCTTGCCGAACGATGATCTGCTCCCGGACGGCGATACACGGAAACCACGCGTCACCATCGCCGTACCCGTCCACAACGGGGCGGACTACATCGAGGCGGCCGTCCTTTCGGCGTGCGCGCAGACCTTCGCGGACATCGAGATCCTCGTCGTCGATAACGATTCCACCGACGACACCGTGGCGCGGGTGAGCGCCATCGCGCAGACCGATCCGCGCGTGCGGCTGGTGTGCAACGAAACGAATGTCGGGATGACCGGCAACTTCAATCGCTGCCTCGAACTGGCCGCGGGCGAGTACGTGAAGTTTCTCTGCGCCGACGATCTCCTCGATCCCGACTGCACGCAGCGGATGCTGGACGCGATGCTCGGTGCGCCGGGCGTGGCGATCGTGTCGTGTGCCCGTCGCCTGATCTACCCTTCCGGCGCACCGCTGGGTGAGGCGCGCCCCGTGTCGAAGTCCCGGCGCCTTGCCGGTGACGCGGCGCTGAGGACCATCTTCCACGTGAAGAACCTCGCGGGCGAGCCCACGGCGGTGCTGTTCCGCCGGGACCGCGCGGCCCGCGGCTTCGATCCCGCCTACGGCCAGGCGCTCGACGTCGAGATGTGGTTCCACCTGCTCGGTACCGGTGACTTGCTGCTCATTCCCGATCTTCTCTGCTCGATCCGGATGCATCCGGCGCAGGGCACGCAGCACAACCTCCGATCGGGCCGGCTCGTGGCAGACAAGCGTCAGCTCTTTCGCGCCTACGGCCCCCGCGCATCCGTCGGTGCCGGTCCTTGGCAGCGCATCCTCTGGGACCTCCGCATGGCGTCCAGCCTGTCGCGGTCCGGATCGGAGACGCTTCGACGCGTCCGCGCCGAAGGTCTTGCCGAGGTGTACTTCCCGAGGCTCTTCCGGATGCTGTGGCCGCTGATCTCGATCTGGCAGAGGCTCCGCGCATGACCGCACCGCTGATCTCCGTCATCACCGTCGTCCGCAACGCGGCAAGCACAGTCGCCGACGCGCTCGACTCCATCGCGGCGCAGACGTGGACGGATCGGGAGCACGTGGTCGTCGACGGCGCTTCCACGGACGGCACGCTCGCGATCCTCGAGCGACGTCGCAGCGACATCGCCGTGCTCGTGTCCGAACGCGATGCCGGCCTGTACCACGCGATGAACAAGGGGCTCGCCCTTGCGTCCGGCGAGTTCGTCGCCTTCCTCAATGCCGACGACGTGTACGCGAACGGGCGTGTCCTCGAGACCGTGGCGCGGGGGCTGCTGGAATCGGGTGCGGACGTGGCGTGGGGCGATCTCGTCTACACGCGGGAGGACGACCTCGCTCAGGTGGTGCGCTACTGGCCCTCGGAGCCGTTCCGGGAGGGCTATCTCGAGCAGGGCTGGATGCCGCCGCATCCGACCATGTTCGTGCGCCGCTCGGTGCTCGCGGCCATCGGCGGTTTCGATACCCACTTCCGCTATCACTCCGACTTCGAGATGGTCGTGCGCCTCTTCCGGCATCCCGGGCTGCGTTCGATGCATGTGCCGGAGATCCTCGTCCGCATGCGCGCCGGCGGTCACACCAATCGCTCGTGGCGCAACATCCTGCGCGGCAATCGCGAATCGTCCGAGATCCGGCGACGCCACCATCTCGGGTCCGCCGTCACGTTCTTCGCGCGGAAGCTCGTCTGGCGGGTGCCCCAGTACTTCCGGCGGCCGCCGGCGGTGTCGTGACCCGGGGCCTCGTGATGGTCACGGGTGCCACCGGCTTCGTGGGTCGCGCCGTCACGGCCGCGCTGGTCGCGGACCGCCGTGCCGTGCGACGCGCTCTGCGGACCCCGGCGCAGCGTTCTCCGCATGCCGGGTTCAGCGATGTCGCCACCGGTGAACTCGATGGGCGCACGCCATGGGATGCGGCCCTCGAAGGCGTCGATGCCGTCGTCCACCTGGCCGCGCGCGTGCATGTGCTGGACGAGCGCGCTGCGGATCCGCTGACCGAGTTCCGCCGCGTCAATGTCGACGGCACCCGTGCGCTGGCGCAGGCGTGCGTGCGCAACGGTGTGCGCCGGCTGGTGTTTGTTTCGACCGTCAAGGTGCATGGCGAGGCCACCCACGGCCGCCCGTTCACCGAGGCTGACCAACCGGCACCCGAGGATCCGTACGGCGTGTCGAAGATGGAAGCCGAGGCTGCGTTGCACGCCGTTGCGCTCGACACCGGTCTCGACGTCGTCGTGGTGCGCCCGCCGCTGGTCTACGGGCCCGGGGTCGGGGCGAACTTCCTGGCGCTGCTCCGCGCGGTAGACCGCGGCCAGCCGCTTCCGCTTGCGGCCGTCCGCAACCGGCGCAGCCTCGTGTACGTGGGCAATCTCGTCGATGCACTCGTGCGTTGCATCGACCATCCCGCTGCCGCCGGCGGCACCTTCCTCGTCGACGACGGAGTGCCGGTCTCGACGGCCGACCTCGTCCGGGAGATCGCGCGGGCGCTGGGGCGTTCCGCACGGCTTCTGTCGGTGCCGGCCAGCTGGCTGCGTCTGGCGGGCACGTTGACCGGACGCGGTGCAGCCGTCGACCGCCTGCTCTCCGATCTCGAGGTGGACAGCAGTGCCCTGCGGCGGGCGCTGGGCTGGACGCCGCCTTGGACGCTCGCGCAGGGTCTGGCCGACACCGTGACCTGGTACCGTCGCGACCGTGCGAACCCGTCGGAGTCTCCTTAGAATGCGGCGTGCCTCGCGACCGTCGGCGTCCCCTGCTACGTGACCCTCCTCATTCCCATCGCGTCCTGCCTGCTGTCGTCCGGTTTCATCGCGCTCCTGCTGCGCAGCGGCGGCGGGCGCCTCGCGATCGACCAGCCCAACGAACGATCCCTGCACGCTCGCCCCATTCCTCGGGTCGGGGGGCTGGGCATACTCGTCGGGGCACTCCCTGCCTGGTGGCTCTCCGGCGTCGGTGCGGCGCTTTGGCTGCCTGCGCTTCTGCTCGGCAGTCTGTCGTTCCTCGACGATCGTGCTGGCCTTCCGATCGCGGCCCGCTTCGGAGCCCACGCGGTTGCAGCACTGGCGCTGCTGGTCTTCGGGTTCCCGTCGATGCCCTGGATGGTCGTTCCAGTCGCCGTGCTCGCTCTCATGTGGTTCACCAACCTCTACAACTTCATGGATGGGTCCGACGGGCTCGCCGGCGGCATGGCTGTCGCTGGTTTCGGCGCGTACGCGACGGCCGCCTTGCAGTCGGGTAATTCAGGCATCGCAATCGCTTCCGCCGGCACGGCCGCCGCGGCGCTTGGCTTCCTCGTCTTCAACTTCCACCCCGCCCGGGTGTTCATGGGCGACAGCGGATCCATCCCGCTTGGCTTTCTCGCGGGTGCGGTGGGTCTCGCCGGCTGGCGAGACGGTCTCTGGCCGTTGTGGTTCCCGGTGCTGGCGTTCGCCCCCTTCGTCGCAGACGCGAGTGTCACGCTTGCCCGGCGCATGCTGCGCGGCGAACGTTTCTGGCAGGCGCACCGCACCCACTTCTACCAGCGCCTCGTCCAGCTCGGGTGGGGTCATCGCCGCACGGCCCTCGCTGCGTATGCGCTGATGCTGCTCTGCGTCGTCGTGGCACTTGCGGTGCGCTCCGCCAGTGTCGCCCTGCAGGTGGGTGCACTCACCGGGTGTGCCCTCGTTCTGGCCTTGGCGGGCGCCTCCGTGGATGCCGCCTGGCGCCGACACCAACAGGGGGCCGCGTCATGAGGGGTAATGCGCTCGTCCGTGCCTCGCTCGCGTTCTTCCACGACCTCGTCGCGGCCGCGCTCGCGTGGCTTCTCGCCTTCATGCTCCGATTCAACTTCGAGGTGCCCGCCGACTTCGCGGCGAGCATGTTCCAGAAGCTTCTGTGGGTCGTGCCATTGCAGGCCGCGGTGTTCTGGCGGCTCAGCCTCTATCGCGGATTGTGGCGTTACGCGAGCATTACCGACTTCCGGCGCATCGTTGGTGCCGCAGCCATCGGCTCCATGACCATCGCGATGGTGCTTTTCGTGTTCCAGCTGAAGCTGGTGCCGCGGTCGTCGCTCGTGCTGTATCCGATCCTCCTTCTGATGATGATGATCGGAAGCCGCGTCGCGTATCGCGCCTGGAAGGAAGGGCACCTCGCCCGGCTGTCGCGGGATGACGCCAAGCGCACCATCGTCCTTGGTGCCGGGACGTCCGCCGCCCGCTTCCTCGAGGGAACTGTGCGCAGTCCGGACTGGGTGACGGTCGGGTTGCTCGATGACAGCGACTCGAAGCGCGGGCGCGAGATCCACGGCGTGAAGGTGCTGGGCCGGCTGGAGGATCTTCCGAGGATCGCCAGGCAGATGGAACTGGACCTCGCCGTGATCGCGATGCCGGGTCAGTCCCATGCCGTGCGGCGCCGCGCGTTCGACCTCTGCCGGCAGGCGGGCGTGACCGCGATGATGATGCCTTCGTACGAGGACATCGTCGCCGGCCGCGTCAGCATGAACCAGCTGCGTCCGGTCGAAGTCGACGACCTCCTCGGCCGCGACCCCGTGCAGCTCGACGCCACCGGACTCGCGCAGTGGATCGGCGCACGGGTGGTCATGGTCACCGGCGCCGGCGGGTCGATCGGGTCCGAGCTGTGCCGGCAGATCGCGCGCTATGCGCCGAGTGCCATCGTGCTGTACGAAACCAGCGAGTTCGCGCTCTACACGATCGAGCAGGAGTTCGTGGCCGAGCATCCGGGCGTGCCGATCGTCTGCATGCTGGGCGACGTGAAGGATCGGGAGCGGCTCGACGACGTGATGACGCGCTGGAAGCCCGCCGTCGTCTTCCACGCCGCGGCGTACAAGCACGTGCCGATGGTCGAGACCGGCAACGCGTGGGCGGGCATGCGGAACAACGTGCTGGGCACGCTCTGCACGGCGCGTGCGGCCATTGCCCACGGCGTCGAGAAGTTCGTGCTCGTCTCCACCGACAAGGCCGTGAATCCGACGAGCGTGATGGGGACGAGCAAGCGCCTCGCCGAGATGGTGTGCCAGGGCCTCCAGCATTCCGAGGCCACGCGATTCGTGATGGTCCGCTTCGGCAACGTGCTGGGCAGCACCGGCAGCGTGATCCCGCGGTTCCGGCAGCAGATCGCGGCCGGCGGACCGGTCACCGTGACGCACCCCGAGATGACCCGCTACTTCATGTCGATTCCCGAGGCGGCGCAGCTCGTGCTGCAGGCCGGGCTCATGGGAAGCGGTGGCGAGATCTTCGTGCTCGACATGGGCGAGCCCGTGCGCATCACCGACCTCGCCCGCGAGATGATCCGCCTGTCGGGCGTGTCGGAGGACGACGTGAAGATCGTCTTCACCGGTCTGCGGCCCGGCGAGAAGCTCTACGAGGAGGTGCTGGCCGATGGCGAGGCCACGCTGCCGACGCCGCATCCGAAGCTCCGCATCGCACGGTCGCGCGAGGTATCCGAGGACTTCCTGGAAGCGGTGTCTGCGTGGCTCGACGGGGCGCCCGCCCGCGGCGACGACGAAGTGCGCGCCGCGTTGTCGCACTGGGTGCCCGAGTACCGTCCGGGCGGCCCCGAGACCGCGCCCCTGCCGGCGCCCGTGCCTGGACCAGCCACATGAGCGTTCCGTCGACGGGCGCGGTCAGGCTCTCGGCCGTGATCATCGCGAAGGACGAGGCCGAGGCCATCGGCGCCTGCCTCGAATCGCTCGCGTTCGCCGACGAGCTTCTCGTGGTCGATTCCGGCAGCACCGACGACACGGTGGGCATCGCGACGCGCCTGGGCGCCCGCGTGATCCACCAGGACTGGCTGGGCTACGGACCCCAGAAGCAGTTCGCCGTGGACGCTGCTGCCCACGACTGGGTGCTGTGCATCGATGCCGACGAGCGCGTCACGCCGGCCCTGCGCGAGAGCATTGCGGCGGCGCTCGCAGCCCCGGCGCACCACGCCTACCGGTTCGCGCGCTGCAACCGGTTCCTGGGTCGCTGGCTCCGGCACGGCGAGGGCTATCCCGACTGGAGCCTGCGTCTTTTCGATCGTCGCGCCGCCCGGTGGTCGCGCGATCCGGTCCACGAGAAGGTCATCGCGACCGGTCCGGTGGCGACGCTGACGGGCGACCTTCTGCACGAATCCGCAGAGACCCTTGCCAGCTATCTCGAGAAGAACAATCGCTATACTTCGCTGCAGGCAAAAGCACTCCGGGACGCCGGCCGCAGCACCAACGTCGCGCGCCTCGTGCTGTCGCCACTCGCACGCTTCATCAAGTTCTATTTCCTGCGTCTGGGTTTCCTCGACGGCGCGGCCGGTTTCGCGCACATCGCGATCGGCTGCTTCAACACCTTTCTCAAGAACGCCAAGCTCATGGAACTGCAACGAAGCCGAGGTCGCCCGTGAAAGTCCTCGTGACCGGACACGCCGGGTTCATCGGGATGCACACCGCCAGCCGCCTGCTCGACGCGGGGCACGAGGTGGTCGGCGTCGACTGCTACAACAGCTACTACGACGTGCAGCTGAAGCGCGACCGCGCCGCGCGACTCGCCGGCCGCCCGGGTTTCACCGAATGCGAGTTCGATCTCGCCGACCCGGCGCGGCTCAACGATCTCTTCGCGCAGCACCGCTTCGACCGCGTGATCCACCTCGCCGCGCAGGCGGGTGTGCGCTACTCGCTGCAGAATCCGCGCGCTTACGTCGACAGCAACCTGCTCGCGTTCGTCAACATCCTGGAAGCGTGCCGTCACCAGGCCACACCGCACCTGGTCTACGCAAGCAGTTCCAGCGTCTACGGCGTCAACACGACGCTGCCTTTCTCGGAACACGATTCCGTCGACCATCCGGTGAGCCTGTACGCGGCCACCAAGAAGTCGAACGAGCTGATGGCGCACAGCTACAGCCATCTCTTCCGGCTGCCGACGACAGGCCTGCGGTTCTTCACCGTCTACGGGCCGTGGGGTCGCCCGGACATGTCGGCCATGCTCTTCACGAAGGCCATCATGGAAGGCCGCCCGATCGACGTCTTCAACCACGGGCAGATGCAGCGCGACTTCACGTTCGTGGACGACATCGTCGAGGGCGTCGTCCGCGTGATGGATCGCATCGCCGCGCCGGATCCCGCGTTCGACCCGGCGAAGCCCGACCCCGCCATCAGCACGGCGCCGTGGCGCGTCTTCAACATCGGCAACCATTCGCCGGTGCCGCTGCTGCAGTTCATCGAGACGATCGAAAGTGCACTGGGCCGCAAGGCCGAGAAGCGGATGCTGCCGATGCAGGCGGGAGACGTGATGGCCACTGCGGCCGACACCGCCGACCTGCACGCCGCGGTGGGCTTCGCACCCAACACCCCGCTCGCCACCGGCGTCGCCCGGTTCGTCGAGTGGTATCGCAGCTACTACGGGGAAGGTGCCGGAGCCCATCGATGAGCGCCGACGCGCTCGGCACGCTGGCCTACGTCTTCCAGCGGGCGCGCGTCTTCGCGCGGTTCGTGTCCGGGCGGCATCGCGCCACCGGCTTGCGTTTCACCTTCGACAAGCACGACTTCGTCGGCCGCCGGATCCTCCGCTACCAGACCTGGGAGCGTGAGCTGACGGCCTGGATCGACACCTATCTGGACAAGGTCGAGACACCCGGGCTCTTCGTCGACATCGGGGCCAACATCGGCTGGTTCTCGCTGATGGCCACGCGCCACGCCCGGGTCACGAAGGTCGTCGCCTTCGAGCCCGACAGCGTCAACGGCTTCCTGCTCGACACGAACGTGCGGACCAACGGTCTCGACGCCGCGGTCACCACGGTGGGCTGCGCACTCGGCGATGCGCGCGGGGTGGCCAGACTCCATCGCTACAAGCACTCGAACCTCGGCCAGCACTCGCTGCTGAAGGATTTCGGGCACGGCAGCGCGGTGGTGATGGTCGAGACGCTCGATCACGTGCTCGATCAGCTGGGTCTCGCCGATCAGCCCATCGCGTGCATGAAGATCGACGTGGAAGGCTACGAGCCGCGGGTACTGGCCGGTGCCGCCGCGGCACTGCTCCGCACCCAGTGCGTGGTGGTCGAACTGTCGCGCACGTTCTCCGTGCCCGCGGGGCTCGACTTCGCGGGCATGGTCGACTCGCTGCAGGCACTCGGCTTCGAGCCGGTGTTCTCCGACCACGAGAATCCCGTGCCTGGTTTCGCGACGCTCCGCGGACAGGATCGTCAGACCACCGTCGCCTTCGTCCGCCCTGCCGCATCGATGTCTCCGAATGCCGCTGTCCGCAACTGAGTCCGCGGTGCCCGCGCCAGCCATCGCTGAGGCCGCCGCGAGTCGTCTGCGGCGCGTCCTCTTCACCGAGAGCTCCCGCAACGTCGGTGGCCAGGAGATGCAATTGCTCGCGCAGATGGGCGCCCTGCGTGGCCTCGGCATCGAGACCCGACTCGCGTGCAATCCGGCGGGGCGTCTCGATTCGGTCGCGCGCAGTCGCGGCATCGAGCCGGTGGCGGTGCCCTTCCGCAACAGTCTGCATCCACCGAGCATCGCGCGGCTGTCGCGCCTGATGCGCGAGTGGCGTCCGGACGTCGTCGTCTCGCACAGCGGGCACGATGCGAACGTCGCCGCATTCGCGGCGCGCCTCGTGCACCCGCGGCCTGCACTGGTGCGGGCCCGGACCTACCAGCACGGCGTGCCCGGCGCGTTTCCCTACAACGTGGCCTCGGACATCACGATCGTGCCCAGCGAGGAGATGCGGCGCCAACTCCTCGCGAATCCGCGCATCCGTCCGTCGCGCGTGCACGTGCTGTATCCAGGCATCGACTTCGATGCGCTCGACCGGCAGGCAGTCGCCCCGTTGCCCGAGTCCATCGCGGCGTGGCTCGCGGCGCATCCCGGGCCTCTTGTCGTCCACGGCGCGATGCTCAGGCCCGAGAAGGGGCATCTCTTCTTCCTGGATGTGCTGGCCAGCGTGCGGACTTCCTTTCCGGATGTCCGCTACATCGCGACGGGCGAGGGCGAGATGCGCGACGCCCTGCTGGGCCGGATCGCGGTGCTCGACCTGTCCGAGAACGTGCTGCTGCCCGGCGTGGTGACGCCGCTGGCACCGCTTCTCGCGCAGGCGGATCTCGCTGTGCTGCCTTCACTGTACGAGCCGCTCGGCATGTTCCAGAGCGAGGCACTCGCGCTCGGCGTGCCGGTGATCGCGAGCCGCACGGGTGGCATCCCCGAGACCGTGAGCGACGGCGCCACGGGCTGGCTCGTTCCGCCGGAGGACCGCGATGCGTGGGTCGATGCCGTCGTGAACGCGCTGGCCGACCGGTCCGAGGCGCATCGGCGCGCGGCGCTCGGCCGCGACGACGTCCGGGGGCGCTTCGCGATCGACGCCAACATTGCGTCGCTGCTTCACCTGATCGACGCCGTACGGAGGCATCGGGCATGACGGCCGCCCTGGATGCCATCCGCCGCGGGGCCGGCGCCGCGACGCCGTGGCTCGCCACGCTGCTCGGGCTGACGATTCCGGTGTCGGTGGCAGCGGATCACATCGTGATGGTGCTGTTCCTGGTCGCGTGGCTGCTGTCGGGGCGAATCGCGCCGGTGGCGGCAGCGGTGCGTGACGTGCCCGTGGCCGCGGCGGCGACGTTGCTGCTGGCGCTGCTCTTCGTGGGTGGGCTGTGGGGGCCAGGAACGACGGCCGACTTCACGCACTATCTCGGCAAGGACAAGGAACTGTTGTTCGTGGCGCTTTGGCTGCCCTGCTTCGTGGAGCCGGTGTGGCGTCGGCGCGCGATCGCTGCGCTCACGCTCCTGATCGGCGTGATGCTCGTCGTGTCGTACGCAAGCGCGTTCGGGGTCGTCGAACACGTGGGGTTGGACCGCGGGCCGGACAATCCGACGGTCTTCAAGAATCAGATCACGCACAACTACCTCATGGCGTTCGGTGCGTTCCTGTTTGCGGTGCGGGCGCTGTCGCCCAGCCTCGCCACGGTCTGGCGTGCGGTGTTCGCGGGCGCAGCCGTCCTTGCGGCACTCAACGTGCTGACGATGGTGAAGGGCCGGACTGGCTACGTCGTCCTCGTGGTGCTCGCCGCCTACCTCGTCGCCAGCCGGTTGCGGTGGCGGGGGCGCATCGCGATGGTGTTGGCCGGTGTGCTCGCCGGCGCGGCCCTTTTCACGGCGTCCGACACCTTCCGCGAACGCATCGACCGCACGGTCGCCGAGGCGCGCGAGTGGGTGCCCGGGACGAGTTCTACGACCTCCATCGGTCAGCGTCTCGACTACTACTCGACCACCGTGGGCATGATCGCGCGGCGCCCGCTCATCGGTGCCGGGACGGGCGGCTTCGAGGCCGCGTACACCGAGCAGGTGCAGGGTACGGAGACGCCGCCGAGCAAGAACCCGCACAACCAGTACCTCCTGGTGACAGGGCAGCTTGGCGTGATCGGTCTCGCGGCATTCGTCGGACTGCTCGTCCTCGCGTGGCGGGGAGCCGTGCGATTGCCCACGGTCCCGGAGCAGGACATGGCGCGCGGGCTCGTCCTCGCCATGGCCACCGGGTGCCTCTTCAATTCGCTCCTGCTCGATCACACCGAGGGGATGCTGTTCTGCTGGCTGCTCGCCGTGCTGTACGGCGGCTACCCGCGGCGCCAGTCCGGCGTCTGACGGGCACAGGTGAAGCGACGCTACAGCCAGTCCGTCTGCGCGCGCCGCGAGAGATCGATGCCGGTCAGCGTCGCGGTGATCGGTGTCGTGTCGCTCCCGGTGCGTCCGGCCGCGCGCCATCGCGGCAACCGCGCGCCGTACAGGTCCACGCGCCCCATGTGGGGTTGCTCGCGCGTGGCGCCTGGCAGAGGCACGATGCAGGTGGTCGGATGGCCGAGTGCGTTCGCAGCCCAATGCGAAAAGCCCGATACCGGTGTCGCGAGCAGCAGCGGGCAGCAGGCGAGGGCGAAGAGGTCGGCCAGCGGATTCACGCGCGAGCGATGGTCGTCGCCCTTGTAGTCGTAGCGCGAGGGCGCATCGAGCGTGAAGACGTCGAGCCCCTGCGTCAGTTCTGCGTGCAGCGCCGGGTCCCCGTTGCCTGCCAGCAGGAAGGTCACGTCGGGCATCGCGCGGTGCATGGCGAGCATCGCGCTCCGATACCACCAGAGCGGCACCGCCGGCCATTCGGTGCCGATGTCGTAGCGCGCATCGGTCACCAGGTGATAGTCGCCTTGACGCAGGTGGACGCCGACGACAGGCCGTTCGCCCAGCCGCGCAAAGCGCTCGCGCACGTTGGCGGCGAGGTCCGGCGCCAGGTGCACTCGGCGCGCGGCGTCGAGATAGCGCGGCAGCAGGAGGTCGTCCGGACCGTCGAGCGAACGCAGGATGATGCGGCGCCCACCGAGCCGCGCGAACGTGGCGGCATCGCAATCGCGCACGCGGAGCGCGCCAAGCTTCATCCAGGGTTGCAGGCGGATGCGTCGCGTGCCTTCGACGCTGAAGGAATCGAGCTCGTGCCAGTCGAGGAGGATGTCGTGACCGTAGGTCTCGCGGATGGCGAAGGCGAGCGGCAGGACTTCGAGGCGGTTGGAGATGCCGACGAACTCGTCGATGTAGAGTGAAGGCATGAAACGGAGGAAGACGCGATCGGCCCGAGTATAGACGCCCCAGGCGCGGTATCGAACGCACCCGCGGCTGTCCGCATCCTCTGCACGCGCCGCATCGGCGACGTCCTCCTCGCCACGCCGCTCATGCGCAGCGTGCGCCGTGCCTGGCCCCGGGCGCATGTCGATGCCGTTGTGTTCGAAGGCACCCAGGGGGTGCTCGCGGGCAACCCGGATCTCGACGCCGTCATCGCGATCCCTTCACGGCAATCGTTCGCCGAACGGATCTCGTTCATGCGCCAGCACTGGCGTGAGTCCGACCTCGCGCTGTCCGTGCTGCCCTCGGACCGTGCGGTGCTGAACGCCTGGGCGATGGCACGCCGCCGTGCCGGCATGGTCGAGCCCGAGGGTCCGCTCTGGAAGCGGTGGCTGCTCCACGCGACCGTGCCCTTCGATGACGTCGACACGCACACCGTCGCCATGAACCTGCGACTGTGCGCGGCTGTGGGGATCGCCCCGGTCCACGAGGTCGTCCCCGGATTCCTCCCGGAGGATGCCGTCACCGCCGCAGCGGCGCTGCCGTTCGACCCCGCCCGCGAGCCGTTCGCCGTGGTCCACGTGTCGCCCAAGTTCGCCTACAAGCGCTGGACACCCGAAGGCTGGGTGGCCCTCGTCCGCTGGCTGCGATCGCAGGGATTGCGGGTCGTCATGACGGGCGGTCGCGATCCCGAGGAGCAGGGTGAGATCGCACAGGTTCTCGCGCAGGTCGCGTCGCTGGTGGTGGATCTTTCGTCGCGGCTGTCGCTCGCAACCGTGGCGGCGCTTCTGCGACGCGCGCGGGTCTACGTGGGCCCCGACACCGCCGTCACGCATCTCGCGGCGGCCAGCGGCATCCCCGTGGTCGCCCTGTTCGGCCCGACCAATCCCGTGAAGTGGGGACCATGGCCGGTGGGCTGCACGGCGGAGACGAGTCCGTGGCAGATGCGCGGATCGCAGCGTTCGGGAAACGTCACGTTGCTCCAGGGCGCCGGCGATTGCGTGCCGTGCCGCGAGGAGGGCTGCGATCGGCATGTCGCGAGTTCCAGCGATTGCCTGACGGGGATGTCCGCGGGGACCGTGATCGCGGCGGTGCAGGCAGCGTTGTGATCTCCGTTGGCGTGGCAACGGCGTCGTAGGAGGGGGCCATGTCCTTGTAGGAGGGGGCCATGCCCTTGTAGGAGGGGCCCATGCCCCCGAAAGCGGTGAATGCAAGGAAACGCCTCAACCGGAACCATCGCTTTCGCGGCCATGGGCCGCTCCTACAACAGCTCGCCTATTCCTGAGATTCGTGGCGCCCCCCTTGTAGGAGGGGGCCATGCCCCCGAAAGCGGTGGATGCTGTAGAAGCGCATCGACGGGAACCGCTCCTACATGGTCCGCCCTACGGCTGCCGCGGCGGTACCGGGAACACCCCGAACTGCCACTCCGAATACCGCGTCGTGCCCTCGAAGCGATGGAATCGCGGGCTCGATCCGTTCGCGGGGAGCGGTCTCCCCTCCGATCGCGAATGCACCGCGAGCACCGTGCCGTCTTCCGCGCGCACGATGCCCCAGGCGTCGGACGCGGTCATCGGGTCCACGTACATCCGCCGCAGGTGATGTCGCACGATACCGCCGCGATCGTCGCGGAGCAGTTCGGTGAGCGTCTCGGGTCTCGGGCTGGCGCCGGCGGGTGTCGCGACTGCGTAGCTCGCGAGGGCGCTTCGGAACTGGCTGCCCACCCACAGCAACTCGCGCTCCTTCTCGCGTCGCGCCTCGGCCTGCCACCAGCGCGTGATCGCGATCATCAGCACCGCCACCATGAAGGCCATGAACATCGTCACGACGAGGATGTAGCCGCGCTGCCGCACCGTGCGTGCGCTCACCATTGGCGGTACGGCACGCCATTCAGGCCCACGGCCCGCGACAGCGAGTACACGTCGAAGACGTCATCGCCGGCCTCCGGCGCCTCGGCTTCGGAGCCGTAGCTGCGCAGACCCCATGTCGCCTCGGCCGGGACGCCGCTCGTGGCGCCGAACGGATCGCGCGGGATCTGCCGCAGGAAGTGGATGCGCCGGCCGGCCGGGTCGAGGAGGTCCGGGGTGCTGGACGCGAGGACGGCCAGCGTCCGTGGATATCCGGAGGCGCCCGGCGCCCGGGCGATTCGCCCCTCATCGCTGGCGCGCTTGTAGTCGTCGATCGCCTGTCGGATCTGCCGCAGCGCCACGCGCAGCGATTGTTCCTTTTCGCGCTTCACCGCCGTCACCACCATCGACGAAGCCATGACCGCGATGATCGCTACGATGGCAGTCGCGACCATCACTTCGATCAGGGTGAATCCGCGATGACGGCGGGCAGGGGACATGGGTAGGTGCGCTCTCCGGAGTCCGGTATCGGCTCGACCGCCCGGAAACTTACCGCGTTACCGGTGGGTTCAGTGCAACGTGCGTCTCGGATCCGGCACCGGGGCGATGGCCGACGGTACGGTGGTGTCGATCATGGACGTCGTCCCGGGCGAGGTGATCAGGCGCCCATACCAGGCACGGACCAGGATCTCGAAGGCGTCGGCGGGAAGTGCGCGGCTGACATGATGGCCCTGCACTTCGTCGCACAGCAGCTCCTGGAGGATCTGATACTGCTTCTCGGTCTCGACGCCTTCCGCGACCACCGTCAACTTGAGGCTGTGCGCGAGCGCGATCATCCCGCGCACGATGGCGACGTCGGTCTCGCCATTGGCGAGCGGACGCACGAACGACATGTCGATCTTGACCTGGTCGATCGGCAGGCGCTTCAGATGGCCGATGGACGAGTGCCCGGTGCCGAAGTCGTCGATGGCCACGCGCATCTCGAGGGCCCGCAGGTTCGCGAGCATCTCCGCCACCACGACGGGTTCCTTCAGGAAGAGGTTCTCGCTGATCTCGAGCACCACGCGGGACGGATCGGCGCCGGTGGCCCGGAGCGCGCCCTGCACACGGTCGCAGAGGTCGCGGCGCACGAGTTGCGCGGGTGCGATGTTCACCGCGAGGTGGAAGCTGTCGAGGCCCCGTTCCTGCCACTCGGCGAGTTGACGGAGGGCCGTCTCGAGCACCCACTCGCCGATGGCGTGGATGAGATCGCTCTGTTCCGCCACAGGGATGAACTGGCTGGGCGGCACTTCTCCGCGCTCGGGATGTTGCCAGCGGAGCAGGGCCTCGGCGCCGACGATCTGCCCCGTGACGATGTTCACCTGCGGTTGGTAGTGGAGCCGCAGGTCGCCGCGGCGCAGCGCGGTCCAGAGATCGCGCTCGAGCGACAGGCGTTCCATCGCGCGGTCGGAGATGTCGCTCGAGAAGAAGTGCACGGAATTGCGGCCCTCCTCCTTCGCGCGGTACATCGCGGAGTCGGCGCGCTTCAGCAGGCCGGAGACGTCCTCACCGTCCTGCGGATAGCGACTCACGCCGATGCTCGCCGTGATGTAGACCTCGGACCCCAGGCCGCGATAGGGGCGCGCGAGCGCTTCCAGGAGTTCGAGGCTGCGGGCCTCCACGCCCTCCCGCGATTCCTGATTCTCGAGGACCACGACGAACTCGTCGCCGCCCCATCGTGCGACGGTGTCCTCGGCGCGGTTCGCCTGGCCGATGCGCTCGGCCACTTCGGTGAGGAGCGCATCCCCGGCGGGATGTCCGTAGGCATCGTTCACCTTCTTGAAGCCGTCGAGGTCGATGAAGAGCACGGCGATGCCCTGGCCGGAACGGCGCGCGCGCGCCACCGCCTTGCCGATGCGGTCGAGCAGCAGCGACCGGTTGGGCAACCCCGTGAGGCTGTCGTGCGTGGCCTGCCAGAGCATCTCGGCACTCAGCGTGCGCGTCTCCGTGATGTCCGACACGGCGAGCACCATGCCCGACAGGTGCATGCCGTCGCGGACCGGGTTCGCCGACCATCGGATCGTGTACTCGCGGTCATTGCGATCGCGCAGCCGGTAGTGCTGGGGCGGGCGGACGCTGCGGCCCAGGATCACGCATTCGTGGACCGGAGCGGGGACGGTCCGGCCGTCCGATTCGTCCATCGCGCGTACCACCACGTCCACGTGCTGGCCCCGCGCTCCGTCGAGCGTCCAGCCGGTGAGGACCTCGGCCGCGGGGTTCAGGAACTGCACGAGGCCGTTGCGATCGGTGGTGATCACGCCTTCGCCGACAGCGTGGAGCGTTGCGCGCATGCGGCCGCGTTCCTCGCGCAGGGCGGCGAGCGTGGTTTCCAGCCGCCGCCAGCTCCAGATCGGATAGGCGAAGGCGATGGCCAGCACGGCAGGCGCCGGGCCGAACCAGACCCCGCCGTGCGTCAGCATGGCCCAGCTCGCGACGAGGACAGCGACCATCAGCGATCCGGTGGCCACCAGCGCATAGCGCGGACGGCACCAAGGCAGGATGAGCAGCGGCAGCAGGGCCCATGCGGACGACAGCGCCATCCGCGCACTGGTGCCGAATGGGATGACGAGCGTGCCTTCCGCAAGATTCGCGAGGACGTGCGCCTGCAGCTCCACGCCCGGCATCGGCCGGCCCCGCGGCGACACGGGGGTGGCGAACGCTTCACCGAGCCCGTTCGCGGTGGCGCCGACGAGCACGACCCTGTCCCGCAGCAGTGCCAGCGTCTCGGGGGCGCCTTCCAGCACGCGTGCGTACGAGAGGTGCTGGAAGGTGCCTGCGCCGCCGTAGAACGGGATCAGTACACGCCGGTCGCGATGCCATCTGCCGATGCCGTGATGGTCCGAGGCCGGTCGACGTTCCGCCGCGGCATGCGCCGGAAACGCCGGATCGATGCTGCGCAGCACGGCTAGCGGGAACGCCGCCCAGCGGATGTCCTTCGGACCGGCCTCGAGATACGCACTGCGGACGACGCCATCCGCGTCGAGTTCGACGTCGGTGTGGCCGACGGCCGCCGCCTGCGTGAGCACGTCGATCGGGCCGACCGTGGTGAGGCGGCCGTCGCTGCGGTTGTCCGGCGCCACGGGCAGCACGACGCGTCCGAACGACTGCATGGCAGCCGCGAGGCTGGCGTCGCCTTCGACGTCTGCGAGATCGGGTTCGGCGAACAGGATGTCGAGCCCGACCGCCCGCACGCCCGCACGCTGCAGGTTCTCGAGCAGGTGGGCGTGGGTGCTGCGAGGCCACGGCCAGCGCCCGAGGGCTTCGAGGCTCTCGGGGTCGATGGCCACGATCACCGGGGAGTCCGCGGGTGCGCGTTGCCAGACCCTCAGCGCCGTGTCGTACGCGATGTCGTTCCACCGTTCCAGCACGTCGGTGCCAGCGAGCAGCAGCGCCACGACGACGGGCACGATGGCCAGCCAGACATGGTTCGAGAGCCGGCAGGAAAGTCGCGATCGACCGAGTCTCATGGCAGCACGATGCCGAACAGGAGGAGCGGGTAGATCCACCACGGCAGCGGCGCCGGCACCCTCACGGTCACCGCGTTGGACCATGGGCCGGGTTCGCCGTCCGCGTCGAGACCACGCACGCGGGTGAAGTACTCGCCCGGGCCCGTCAGCGAGAAGCTCGCATCGCGCGCCGTGGTGCGCCGGGTCGCGACCGCCGTCGAGAACGTGGCGTCGCGCGCGAGCTGGACCTCGTAGGACGTTGCGGGGACTTCCGCCTGCCAGCGCGCGACGATCTGCCCCTTGCCGCGCGATGCCGGCAGCATCGTCGGTGCGGGGACTTCGATGCGGAAAGTCTGCGGTGCGGAGAACGGACCCGGTCCGTCGGGCTCATTGGCTGCCGCGACGCGCCATCGGTAGCTGCCCGGCGGCAGCGCGGTGTCGTGGGTGGCCGATGTCACGTTGCCGACGACGCGATCGATCAGGGGTGCCGCGAACGCGGCGTCCGTCGCGATCTGCAGCCGGTACGCGGCGTCGGGCGTGGAGGCCGGCCATTGCAGGGCGGGGCGGGCGTCCACGACGGGCTTCCCATCGGCGGTGGCGCCTGCGGCGAGGGCGGGCGGCGCGGGCGGTGCCGGAAGGTCGATCGCGGTGGTGGCGCCTTCGCGCCCGAGGAATCCGTCGGCTTCGATGGTCCGCGCCGAGAGCACGTAGCGGCCGGGCGCGGGGCGTGGAAGATCCACGGTGCCATCGGTCACCGGACCTTCGAAGATCGTGCCGCCGTCTTCTGCGGAGAGCGAGACCTGCAGCGGTGTTCCCTCGGGCCAGCGAAACGACAGAAGGTCGGGTGTCCGGCGGATCGTCGGGGTCCCCGGTGGCGCGGAGAGGACACGGAAGGTCCTCCATGCGCTGAAACTCCCGGGCCCGTCGGCGACCGTGGCGGCGGCGACACGCCAGCGATACAGTCCGGCCGGGAGGGCGCCCGGCGATGCGCTGGGGTCCGTGAGCGCGTCGCGATCGATCGGCGTGTCCGACGCGGGGGACGAACGTTCCACCTGCAGCCGGTAGGTGGTCCCATCGGCCGCGTCGGCACCCGGGTTCCACATCAGGACATCGGGACTTGCGTCGAGCAGTGCGTCGTCTGAAGGCGTGGTGGGGATCGGGGGCGGCGGTGGCGGAGGCAAGTGCACCACTTGCGTGGTGACCGCCGGCCCTTCGAAGCCGTCGGCCTCCACCGTCCGCGCCGTCAACACGTAGACGCCAGGGTCCGGGCGCGGCGCAGTGAACGGGGCTGCGTCCACGATGGCCTCCGCCACCACGGTCTGCGGTGTCGCCTCCGGTGCCAGCGTCGCGTGGACACGGCCCGCGGGCCAGCGCACCACGATCGATTGCGGCGAGCGTTCGATGGTCGCCTCCGCGGGCGGCGGGGCGGGGCGTCGCAGCACGCGCGTCTCGCTGAACGGGCCATCGCCGCGCAGCGTGTCGATCGCGGCGACGCGCCAGTGCCACACGCCGGGCGGCAGCGGTTCGGTGGGCGCGTACTCCGGCGTTGCGAGATCGCGCACGTCGGTGTGCAGTTGCGTGTATGCCTCGTCGCGCGCCAGCTGGAAGTGATAGCGCAGGCGATCGGCGGGGCCGTCCGGCACCCAGGCGAAGCGGGGGGGCGCGTCGTCTGCCAGCGCACCGGCTGTCGGTGCTTCCAGACTCGGCGCGCCCGGTCGTGCCGAGATGTCGAAGTCCCGCGCGGCGTCGTTCCCTTCCAGGCCCTGCGCGTCGATTCCGCGCACCCGGATGGCATACCGCCCGTCGGGGAGGTCAGGCAGCTCGATCGCGGGGGACGCCGTCGCGAGGTCGGCGATCAGTGGCGAGAAGCCGGCGTCCGCGGCGAGCTGCAGGCGATAGCGCACGGCGCCTGCGACGGGCGGGAATTCGACGAGAACAGGCATCCGGACGAGCTTCGCGGGGAGACCGTCGACCGCGGGGGGCGGCAACAGCGCGACCGGCGGTGACGGCGCGCGGCCCGGCGCCATCACCGTGCCGAACCCGGCATCGACCGACACGTTGCCGGTGTCGTTGCCGGCGTCGACCCGGCCACGCAGGACTTCGGTGGTCGAGGCGTCGCCGGCGTCCGTGGTTGCCACGCGGAAGACGGTGCCACGTACCGATGTCACGCCAGCCCGCGTGCGCAGTTCGAAGCGCGTGGCGCCGTCACGGTCGGTGGGGGCGATGCTCTCGGTGCGGCCACGGGCCACGAGCAGCCGGCTGTCGAAGACCCGGGCGTTCTGGTAGGTGGCCATGGCCTCCACTGCGATCTCGGAATCGGCGAGCACCCGTACCTGCGAGCCGTCCGGCAGCGTGATGGCGGCGTGCGCGCCGGGCGCCGTACGCAGGCGATCGCGTTCGCGCAGCGTGTCACCCACGTCGGCCGGCCGTGCAGCGGTGCCGGCGCGCTCGATCTCCACGCGCCCGTTCAGGGCCGTGATGCGAGCCTCGGTCGCGACGCGGCGCATCCACGCGAGCGGGATCCGCAGCACGCTGCCCGGGGGCATCCGCTTCGGGTCCTTGATGCCGTTGAGTTGCTGGAGCTTTCCGTACGACTTGTGACCGTCGAGGAAGCGTTCGGCGAGCCCCCAGAGGTGTTCGCCAGGCTTCACCGGGTACAGCCACTCCTGGGCTGCGGCAACGGCGGGAGCGATCAGGGCGGCTGCAATCGCGACGCCCAGGACCGCGCGACGTATCGATCGCGACAGGTCGGCAATGGAAGGGGGGAACGATCGCATCGAAACTTCCTGGGGGAGCGCCGCCGGCGCTGCAGTGGGTTGGCATGCCGGCGGACCGCAGTCATCTGGCGGCCTGCCCCTGACCCGGTAAGGCCTCGACTCCGCGAAGAGCACGCATCGTGCCGCGCAGCTACTTCGTCCCGGTGCGTATACCGAGAGAGCGCGCTCATCCTCGTAAAGCCCGGTGAATATAGCACCCGGGTGGCATTTCCTGACGACCCGCGCGGGTATGGGCTGGCGGTGTGCGAACATTCCTCGCCCCGGCGGTCCCGAGGCCGCCCTTCCCGATTACTGGAGCCACCCCATGGCCGATCGACGCGCCGACGCGGACGCCATCCGCGCCCGCTTTCTGCAGGTGGACACCGCCACGGTGTCGGATCTGCTCCACGGCCTTGGCAGGTCCGCGCAGGTGCTCGCGACCGACCTCGCGCCCCTCTCGCCGGAGCCGCTTCGCATGGGCGGCTGGGCGTACACGATCCGCGGTCAGATGACCCCTTACGAAGGTCTCGGCGACCCCGCAAAGATGCGCGCCATCGAGGGTGTGGGCGCCGGCGAGATTGCGGTCTGGGCTGGCGAGACCGAGGGCGTGTGCTGCTTCGGGGAACTGCTGGCGCTCGGCATGAAGGTCCGCGGCTGCGCCGGTGCGGTGGTGGACGGCGGCGTGCGCGATTCCCACTGGATCGCCAAGCACGGATTCCCGGTGCACGCGCGCTATCGCACGCCGGTGGCCTCCACGCAGCGCTGGCAGGTGACGGGCTGCGGCATCCCCGTCTTCATGCGCGGTGCGGTGAGCCGATGGGTCGCCGTGCATCCGGGAGATTTCGTGCTCGCGGATGCCGACGGCGTGGTGGTGATCCCGCAGGACGTCATCGATGCCATCCTCCCCGAAGCCGAGCAGCTCACCTCTCGCGAAACGAAGGTACGCGCCGAGATCGATGCGGGCGCCGGTCTCGACGTGGTGTTGAAGCGCTACAGCACCTTCTGAAACCCTGACGCGAACGACGGATCCACGCCATGCCAGAACTCAGCCGTGCCGACCACACGACCAGCCCTCCGGCCATCCACATCCCCGACGACTACAACGCCGCCTTCGACCTCGTCGAGCGCAACCTGCGCGCGGGGCGGGCGGACCGCACCGCGTTCATCGACGACGCCGGGCAGCACACCTACGGCGCACTCGCCGAGCGGGTGCAGCGAGCCGCGGGCGCGATGTCGGGGCTGGGCCTGCGCATGGAGGATCGCGTTCTCGTGTGCCTGCTCGACGGCATCGACTTCCCCACCGTGTTCCTGGGCTGCGTGCACGCCGGCATCGTGCCGATCGTCACGAACACGCTGCTCACCACCGCGGACTACGAGTACATGCTGCGCGACAGCCGCGCCCGCGCGCTCGTGGTGTCCGCAGCATTGCTGCCGCAGTTCGCGCCGCTGCTCGGAACCCTGCCGTTCCTCGAGCACGTGATCGTGGCGGGCGATGCGCCGGCCGGCACCCGGGCCCTCTCGACGCTGCTCGCGGACGCTGCGCCCTACGGCCCCCCCGCCCCCACGCGTGCCGATGACGTCTGCTTCTGGGGCTACTCCTCCGGATCCACCGGGGCACCCAAGGGCACGCTGCACGTCCACTCGAGCCTCATCCAGACCGCGGAGCTGTACGCCCGACCCATCCTCGGCATTCGTGAGGACGACGTGGTGTTCTCCGCGGCGAAGCTCTTCTTCGCCTACGGCTTCGGCAACGGGATGGTGTTCCCGCTCGCGGTCGGGGCCACGGCCGTGCTGATGGCCGAGCGGCCCACGCCGGCCGCGGTGTTCAAGCGGCTGCGTGACCATCGCCCCACGATCTTCTACGGCGTCCCGACGCTCTTCGCGGCGATGCTCGCGAGCCCGGACCTGCCGAAGCGGGACGAGGTGCGGCTGCGCGTCGCCACCTCCGCCGGCGAGGCGCTCCCCGAGGAACTGGGCCGTCGTTTCGGCGAGCACTACGGCATCGATGTCCTCGACGGCATCGGGTCCACCGAGATGCTGCACATCTTCCTGTCCAATCGTCCCGGCGATGTCCGCTACGGCACGACGGGCCGCCCGGTGCCGGGGTACGAGGTGCGCCTGGTCGACGACTCCGGCAAGGAAGTCCCCGACGGCGAACAGGGCGAGCTGCAGGTGCGTGGTCCGACGACGGCGCAGGGCTACTGGAACAAGCGGGCCAAGACGCGCGCGACGTTCCTCGGCGAATGGATGCGCAGCGGCGACAAGTACCGCCGCGATCCCGACGGCCGCTACGTGTACGGCGGCCGCAGCGACGACATGCTGAAAGTGAGCGGCATCTACGTGTCGCCGGTGGAGGTCGAGGCGGCGCTCATCACGCATCCGGCGGTGCTGGAGGCGGCTGTGATCGGACGCGCCGACGCGGACGATCTCGTGAAGCCCAAGGCGTTCGTCGTGCTGAAGTCCGGCCACGCGCCGTCCGAGGGGCTGGCGGCAGAGTTGAAGCAGCACGTGAAGGATCGTCTCGCGCCCTACAAGTACCCTCGCTGGATCGATTTCGTCGCCGAACTGCCCAAGACCGCCACCGGCAAGATCCAGCGCTTCCGGCTGCGCGCGCTCGACGATGCCTCCTGAGGTGGCGGGGCCGTCGTTCGCGACGGTCGACGGCGTGCGTCTCGAGATCGCGTGGTTCGGGGCGGCGGGCGACCGCGCGCCCATCGTGCTGCTCCACGAGGGCCTCGGATGCGTGGGGCTCTGGAAGGACTTCCCGGGGCGGCTCGCCGAGGCCACGGGCCGACGCGTGCTTGCGTACTCGCGTCGAGGCTATGGTCGATCCGACACCCTCGCCGGGCCGCGAGAGCCGGACTTCATGCATCGCGAGGCGCTCGACGTGCTGCCGCCGCTGCTTGCCACCCTCGGCATCGCGCGGCCCATCCTCGTGGGGCACAGCGATGGTGGTTCGATCGCGCTGATCCACGCAGGCGCCGGTTTTCCGCTCTCGGGCGTGGCCGTCATGGCCCCGCACGTGTTCGTCGAACCGTTCTCGATCGCCGAGATCCGCAAGGCACGCACTGCGTGGGAAACGACGGATCTCCGCGCCCGGCTCGCCCGCTGGCACGACGATCCCGATGCCGCGTTCCTCGGCTGGAACGACATCTGGCTCGACCCGCGCTTCGAGGCGTGGAACATCGAGGACTGTCTCCCGGGCATCGCGGTGCCGCTCCTCGCGCTGCAGGGACGCGACGACGAGTACGGCACGCTGGAGCAGATCCATCGCATCGCCCGGGGATGTCCGCAGACGCAGCCCGTGGTGGTGGACGATTGCCGGCACTCGCCCCATCGCGATCAGCCCGAGGTTGTTCTCGCCGCGCTCAAGGCCTTCTCCGCCGCGTTGTAGCGTCCGTCGGCCGTCGCGATCGGTATCGCAGGAAAAAACGCAGCGCTGGCGCATCGCAACAAGAAAAGGCGAACCTTTGGAGATCGCCATTGGCGCGCTTTGGTCAACGCATGCATGTGCGCTGCACCAAGTCGCACGACAGGGAATTCTTCCTCGGCGATCGGCATTGACTTGGCCCCGCACCGTCCCTCAAATTGCCTGCGGCACCTCCGGCAACATCAGTGCACAAAGCCATCGGCCAGGCACGGATTGCCGGTAGTCCGGATTCGAACGCATCGCTCGATTCACAACAGACAGGAGGAGAAATGTCGAACGAGGATCTCGAGCTGCGCCGGCGGGAGTTTCTGAAGATTGCCGGAGGCAGTGCATTCATGTCACTGGTGGCGGGCGCGGGCTTCACGGCACTGCCCGGTACCGCATGGTCGGCCCATCACCTGAAGGCGCTCAGCGAGGACGAAGGGAAGACCCTGCTGGCATTCGCCCGCACGCTGTTCCCCCACGACTTCCTGGCCGACTCCTACTACGGCAACGTCGTGAATGCCGTTGACGAGAAGGCGGCCGCCGACGCGTCTCTCAAGCAGCAGGTCTCCGAGGGTGTCGCCCGCGTGGAGCGACTGTCGAAGAAAAACTTCGGCGATCAATCCTTCCACCAGCTCGGCGAGAAGGCGCGCACGCGCGTCGTGAAGACGGTGGAGGGCTCGCCCTTCTTCTCGACGATGTACGGCGAGACGCTGGGCGGCATCTACGGGCATCCGGACGTGTGGAAGGTGCTGGGCTTCGAGGGTTCCTCGGTGGAGCACGGCGGTTACCTCGAGCGCGGTTTCGACGACATCAGCTGGCTGCCCAAGGAGTGATGCGATGGCCCAATTCGATCTGAACGACGACTCGGTCGTCGTCATCATCGGTTCCGGTGCCGGCGGCGGCACCCTCGGCAACGAACTCGCCCAGAAGGGCGTCAAGGTGGTGTGCCTGGAGGCTGGCAAGCGCCTCACCCTGGCCGACATCACGAATGGTGGCGAGATGTTCGCCAAGATCTCGTGGCTCGACCCGCGCGAAGGCTCCGGCGATCTCGACCCGAACTTCCCCGCCTGGATCTGCAAGACGGTGGGCGGTACCACGGTGCACTGGGCGGCGGCCTCGCTGCGCATCCAGCCGCACGAGTTCAAGGCGCTGACCACCTATGGCCGCGTGCAGGGCGCCAACCTGGACGACTGGCCGATTTCGTACGAGGACCTCGCGCCCTACTACGATCTTGCCGAAGACAAGATGGGTGTGACCGGCACGAACGGTATCCCGCGGCTCCCGGGCAACAACAACTATCACGTGCTCGCGGCAGGCGCGAAGAAGGTCGGCTACACCGACTATCACACCGGCAACATGGCGATCAATTCCCAGGTCCGCGACGGACGTCCGGCCTGCCGCCAGATCGGCTTCTGCATGAGCGGCTGTGCGATCGGTGCCAAGTGGTCCACGCTGTACACGGAAGTGCCGAAGGCCGAGGCCACCGGCAACTACGAGCTGCGCCCCGAGTCGATGGTCATCCGGATCAACCACGATGCGAGCGGCAAGGTGACGGGCGTGGTCTACGCCGACGCGAACGGCGTCATGCACGAGCAGAAGGCGCGCATCGTGGCGGTGGCCGGCAACTCGATCGAGTCGCCGCGTCTGCTGCTCAACTCCGCGTCGAGCATGTACCCCGACGGCCTGGCGAACTCGTCCGGCCAGGTGGGTCGCAACTACATGCCCCACCTGACGGGCGCCGTGTACGCGGTGATGCCCGGTGAGGTGAATCTGCATCGCGGCACGCAGATGGCAGGCATCATCCGCGACGAGTCTCGCTTCGATGCGAAGCGCGGATTCGCGGCGGGCTACGAGCTGGAGACCCTGCCGGCGTTCGGCCTGCCGGGCTATCCCGCCTACGCCAAGCCGGGCGGCTGGGGTCGCGAGTACGCGCGCGACATCGAGGCGTATCGCAACGTCGCGGGCCTCTGGATCGTGGGCGAGGACATGCCGCAGGAGATCAATCGCGTCACGCTCTCCACGAAGCAGAAGGACCGCTTCGGCATGCCGGTGGCGCACGTGCACAAGCAGGACCACCCGAACGACAAGGCGATGCGCGAGCACGCGTGGAAGCAGTCCACCGCGCTGTACGAATCGCTGGGTGCCCGGAAGGTGTACACGCGCATGCCGTTCTCCTCGACGCACAACCTCGGCACGAACCGTCAGAGCAGCGATGCATCGTCGGGTGTGTGCAACGGCTTCGGCCAGACGCACGACATCGCCAACCTGTTCATCTCGGACGGCAGCCAGTTCACGACCAGCGCCGCTGAGAATCCGACGCTAACCATCGTGGCCCTGGCGATCCGTCAGGCGGAATACATCGCCGGCGAGATGTCGCGCGGCACCATCTGACCCTCAACGGTCGGACGCAGTGACAGAGCGGGGCGCCTTCGGGCGCCCCGTTTTTCGTTCTGCGCCGGCGCGACATCCGTCCGGCGCATCCCGCAACGACTCCTCCGCGCACGCCTGACGTCGCGTATACGAACGGCATCGCCCTCCCGCGTCCGGCGGCACTGCGACGCAGCTTTCCCCCTGAGTCAGTGGCTGGCGTCCAGGCCGATCTGTTTCGGTGAAGGACCGCGGCCCGAACGGATCACCGGCATCGCCGCATGGACGTCACGGCTGCCGGCCAGACTTTCCGAGATCGCCTCGGTGCCTCGAATGTGCGATCGCACTCGCGGCGGATGCGTGGTGCGGGAGGCACTGCGCAGGCCCTGTCGAACGCCTCCCCCGTCCGTGTCGCTCGGCGGGATGGCATGCGCCATCAAGGATCCCCATGAAGTCGAAGTGCGCTGCCCCGAAACGTTTTCTCGCCCTGGCCTGCCTTGGGTTCGCGCTGGCCGGTCAGGTGTCCGCTGCGCCCGTCGGATCGTGGACGAACGGTGATCCCGGCATGACGCTGTCCGACGTGCACCTCCTCGGCGCCGCATCCCGGCTGCCCGATGGCCGTGTCATCGTTGCCGGCGGCCTTGCGCTGTCCGCACCGTTCCCGGCCATCACCACCGCAGAGATCTACGATCCGGCCACCCGCGCCTGGGCTCTCACCGGTGGACTGAACACGCCGCGCTGGTCCCTGGACGCCATCACGCTCGCCAGCGGGCAGGTCCTGTTCGCCGGTGGGGCCAGGGCGTTCGCCGGGGGCGCCGCACTCGCCTCGGCCGAGATCTACGATCCCGCGACCGGGACCTTCTCGTACACGACGAACGATCTTTCGGTGGCTCGCCAGGGTTTCGGCGTGACTGCACTCGACGACGGGCGCGTGCTCCTGGCCGGCGGGAATGCCTCCGGAAGCAACCTCGGGGGCGGTGGCGTCACGGCGGTGGACATCTACGACCCTGCGTCCGATCGCTTCGTGGCTGCGGCCTCGATGCACTCCGGGCGTTCGCTGCATGCGCAGGTGACGCTGCGCGACGGTCGTGTGGCAGTGATCGGTGGTGCGCAGACCACGGCCGAGATCTTCGACCCGGTGACGAATCTCTGGACCGTCGCGGCCGGCAGCCTGCCCGGCACGCTCAAGGACATGAAGGCCTTCGAACTCTTCGATGGACGCGTCTTCGTGGCCGGAGGCCAGAACACCGCCACCGGTGTCACCACCGATGCCACCTGGTACTTCGACCCCTCCGACGGGAGCTTCACACCTGGCCCCTCCATGGCGGGCTTCAACTACGCGCCGAGCGGCGTGCAGGTCGGCACGTCGGACTACACAGCCTTCGATCTTTTTCCGGCGGATCACCCGCTCCACGGTCGCTACATTCTCTTCGCCGGCGGCGAGCACCAGCCGCCGAGCGGGCCCGACGTCGAGCTGCATTCCTCGTCGATCTTCGATGCCGCCAACGCGCGCTTCGTCGACATGGGTCCGATGCCGTTCGTCCACGACGACCACGCTGAATCGCTGCTCTGGATCAACGCCGCGGGCAACCCCGAAGTCCTGCTCTTCGGTGGCAACCGTTCCATCGGGACCAGCCGCTTCGAGTTCATGGCGGCGTCCGTCCCCGAGCCTTCCACCTGGCTGATGCTCGCCGCTGGTGTGCTGCTCCTGGCGGGGCGGGCACGCGCGCGAACGGGCGCCAGCCATGCACCCCAGCCTGCGTCCGCCTGAGGCGGTCCGCCGGACTGCTTTCTTCCTTCCCTTTTCCTGGAATCGGACCGGATGAGAAATATCGCGATCCTTCGCTCGGTTGCCATGGCGACGAGTCTCCTTGCCGCAGCATCCGCCCACGCCGGCCAAGCCCGCAACGTCATCCTCATGATCGCCGATGGCGCCGGCCCGACCACCTGGCTCGCGGCGAACCAGTGGCAGTTCGGGGCGCTCGCGAATACGTCACCGGCGTTCATGGCCGGCTTTCAGGGCGATGGATTCGCCCAGCACTGGATGGCGACGTACAGCGGGCACAACATGCCGCTGCCGCCGGGCCAGTCCGACACCCGCCTCGGCTTTCCCGCCGGCACCTTCCCGACGATCCTCCCGCAACTCTGGAACGAGCTGCCGGTACCGCAGTACGGGTCGTACGACCCGGTCCGCGCCAACGACCTCACGATGGGCCCCGTGCGCGTCTGGGCGAACAGCAACGGCAGCCTGCTGGGGGACCGCGGCCCACGGGTCGATCTGACCCCGGTCGCCACCAACCCGGCGACGGTGCAGTTCCTCGCCAATCAGCTGGAGGCCTCCGGCACGGTCCGCGCGCATCTGGATGCGGGTCCCCTCGCGTATGACTATCTGATCTGGAACAGCATCACCGACAGCGCTGCGGCGGGCAGCGCATTGGCGAGCGGCATCCGCACGTACAACTCCGCCATCAACGTCAACCTCGACGGGACCCCGGCACCGTTCCTGACCCAGCAGGTCAAGGAGCTTGGCAAGAAGGCCGGCATCGTGACCACCAAGCCCTTCACGGATGCGACGCCCGCCGCCTTCGGCACCCAGAACGACTATCGCGACGATGAGCTGGAGATCTCCGACGCGCTCATCCGCAACGGTTTGCTGGACGTGGTGATCACGCCCGGGCACCCGGAGTTCGGTGGCGGTGGTGTGCCCCGCACCCCCGATTTCCGCACCATCTCGGAGAGCAATCTGGCCGGCCTCCGCGACGGTTCGCTGGGCTGGACGCTCGTGGAATCGGCTGCCGCCCTGACAGCCATAGGAAACGGGGAGCAGGCCGCGCCCGAGAAGCTGTTCGGATTGGTGCCGGTCGCCAGTGCGCTCAACAGCCGGAACACTTCCGGCCAGACCAATGCGTTCGACCCCACCATGCACACGCCGGGCAATGTGCCCGACGGGGTCGTGCCGTTCGTGATGCCGGACCTCCCCACGCTGTCGATGGCGGCGATCCGCTCGCTCTCGACCGATCCCGATGGATTCTTCCTGCTCGTGGAAGGCGCCAGCGTCGATTCCGCCGCGCATGCCAACAACGTGCCGCAGCTCATCGAGGAGATGCTCGCGTTCAACCGCGCCGTGGATGCCGTGATCGACTGGGTGGAGACGGAGAGCTCCTGGAGCGAGACCCTGCTGATCGTCACCACCGATCACGCCAACGGGCTGTTCCTCGGACCGGACAGCGACGTGATCCCGTTCCAGGACCCGATCGCGGGCGCGGCCGGGACGCTGCCGACCGGCATCTTCTGGACGACCAACCACACCAACGAACTGGTGCCCCTGTGGTCTCGCGGGCCCGGTAGCGAGTTGTTCGCGACGCGCATGGAAGGTGTCGATCCCCGTCGGGGCGCGTACTTCCATCTCACCGACGTGCACGACGTCATGAGTGCGAGTCTCTCGGCGCCGGTGCCCGAGGCCAGCACCTGGCTTCTGACCTTCGCCGGTCTGGGCGTGATGGCGGTCTTCGTGCGCCGCTCGCGGCATTGATCGACGCATACCACGTCGCCCCCGTCTCGGCGCCGATGCCGGGCGGGGGCGGTGTCGTTCTGGTCCCACGCCACGCCGGGACTCCTCATCTCGTACGGCGATGACGTAGATCAGCGAGGCATCAGAGGCACTCGGAGATCGCGCAGGCTGCCGGCCCTCGTCCCATCCACGATCATGCGGTTGCGCGTGGATCGGTGCGAAGATACGGCCCCCCGCAGCCCGACGCGATGCGCGTCGTGACTGTCGTCACTATCGAGATTCCACGGAGCGGCCTGCATGAACGACGAAACCCAACGAGACGCGCCCAGCGAAGGCGCCGGTGACCTTGCCGAATGTCGGATCCTCGACTCCGAGGGCGAGGCCATCGAGGTCGACGTGCTGGGCCCTTGGATGTCCTTCCTCTGCGAGGACTGCGGCCATCCCGTGTTGGCGGCCGCGCTTCCGAATCTTCGGGGCAGCGATCCGGCGCATCCGGCGGTCTGCCGCGCCTGCGGCCACGAGTACTTCCTCGACCTCCGATGGGAGGAACGTCGGCTCTACGTCTGCACGCCAGGCCACGGCGACTGAACCCGCTCGCATGGTTGCGCCGAATGGTTTGCCGGTCGGGAGGCGCGGCGCACCATTTGCTCTTTAGCCCCTAGCGTCTGCTTTCGTATCTCGCAAACACCTTGGTTGGCGTTGCGCCGCAGCACGAAGATCCGTGCGGCATACCTTCACGCCGGGAGTGATCGCCAACATAATCGGGGCACTGGCCTCCCAATCACGAGAGCGAGGCCGGTTCGACGACAGTTCGTTGTCGGTCCACTAAAAAGACATGGAGGAAAGAGCGATGAGACGCAAGAGCGTGACAGCTGCATTGTCCGGAGCACTGATGTTCGCCGCATTCGCGGGCGCGGTGCATGCCGACAACAATCCGGTGGACCAGAAGTGGTGGCCGAGCGAGTTCGGCAAGGACGACCAGGCCGGTGCCACGAACTACATCACCTCGAAGAAGCGCGCCGCCGCAGCGATGCTGGTGAAGAAGGGTGAGGTGGCAACGCTGGGCATGCCCTACCACTCCCGCACGCCGCTCTTCCCGGGGCGTCTGTACTCGCTGACCATTCCCGGTGGCGGCAAGCCCACGCACGATCTCGCGTGGTCCGGCGACAGCTATCGCCAGACCTTCATGGACGAACTCGTCACGGCGCAGATCGGCCAGATCGGTACGCAGTTCGATTCGCTCGCGCACCCGATGATCAAGATCGAGGGCAAGGAATCCAAGGGCTGGAAGGACGGCAACTACATGTACAACGGCCAGCGCCTGGAAGATATCGGCGGGCCGTACGGCATGAAGAAGAACGGCACCGAGAACGTCGGCTCGTTCTTCACGCGCGGCATCATCATCGACCTCGTGAAGCTGAAGGGTGGCAACCTGCCCATCGGCTACCCGATCACGCTGCAGGACTACAAGGACGCCCTGAAGATGGCCGGCATCAAGGATGCCGAGCAAGGTGATGTCGTCCTGTTCCGCACGGGCTGGAACGATCTGTGGCGGAACAACCTCGAGAAGTCCGCCGATCAAGCCGCGGCCGACAACGCGATGTTCAACTCCGGCGGCCCTGGCGTCTCGCCCGAGGTCTGCGATCACCTGGCCACGCGGAAGATCTCGATGCTGGGCGCGGACAACTGGGGGATCGAGCCCTACGACTTCGGCAGCAAGGGCAAGTGGCCGACGCCGTTCGCTGGCGTGAAGGAGTGGGCCTACTGCCACATGAACCTGTCTGCGCGTCGCGGCATCTACCTCTTCGAGAACCTCGACCTGAAGGACCTCGGCGAACGCGGTCCGGCGGAGTTCCTGTTCTCGTGGGCGCCGATCAAGCTGGTCGGGGCCACGGGCGCCCCTGGCAACCCCATCGCCGCCTGGTAAGAGGCCTCACGGTCTGCCACAGACCGCGATGAGGAAGTGAATTGTTGTTGCAGGATGCAACGGGGAGCTTCGGCTCCCCGTTTGCTTTGGGGCGGGCGCATCGCTCGCAGCCGCTCCCTTGGCGCCTGATGTTCGTGGGTCGGGCTTAGCCCGACGCCCGCGTTCCTGGATTCGTCGCTGCGCCCAAGCCATCGCAGCGTCGAGCTACTGCTCGACCCACGAACGTCCGCGCGAACGGACTCCGCGACGCCGAGAAGACCCCCCGTGGGTCGGGCTCCGCCCGACGCCCGTGTTCCTGGATTCGTCGCTGTGCCCAAGCCCACGCCGTGTCGAGCTGTTGCTCGACCCACGAACGTCCGCGCGAACGGATTCCGCAACGCTGAGAAGAACCCCCGTGGGTCGGGCTCCGCCCGACGCCCGCGTTCCTGGACTCGTCGCTGAGCCCAAGCCCACGCAGCGTCGAGCTATTGCTCGACCCACGAGCATCCTCGCGAACGGACTCCGCAACGCCGAGAAGACCCCCCGTGGGTCGGGCTCCGCCCGACGCCCGCGTTCCTGGATTCGTCGCTGAGCCCAAGCCCACGCAGCGTCGAGCTGTTGCTCGACCCACGAACGTCCTCGCGAACGGACTCCGCAACGCCGAGAAGACCCCGTGGGTCGGGCTCCGCCCGACGCCCGCGTTCCTGGATTCGTCGCTGTACCCAAGCCCACGCAGTGTCGAGCTGTTGCTCGACCCACGAACGTCCTCGCGAATGAACCGCCCCGGGTTTCGTGGAGGCTCCAGAGTGTGAGTCAGACCGAGATGGCTGACTCTTCGAGTTGACGATAGTAGTTGGCTTCGAACTCCGCTG
>LNEE01000041.1 GCA_001464895.1 Betaproteobacteria bacterium Ga0077532 | reverse complement strand
TGTGCCCTTGTAGGAGCGGCCCATGGCCGCGAAAGCGTTGGTTGCGGGTGAAGCGCTGCCTTGCATCGACCGCTTTCGGGGGCATGGCCCCCTCCTACCGGGGTGATACGTCCCTATCCCGCGCGTCGCGCCAGCGCTGCATCTCCCACGTACGGATTGCTTCGCCGTTCCTCGCCGAACGTCGACGTCGGGCCGTGGCCGGGGACGAACGTCACGTCGTCGCCCAGGGGCCAGAGGCGCGTCGTGATCGATGTCAGCAGGGTGTCGAGGTTGCCGCGCGGGAAGTCGGTGCGGCCGATCGACCCCTGGAACAGCACGTCGCCGACGAAGGCGATGCGGTGATCCGGGCTGAAGAACACGACGTGGCCGGGCGTGTGGCCCGGGCAGAAGTGCACGCTCATCGATTCCTCGCCGAACTGCACCGTGTCGCCCTGCTCCAGCCAGCGGTCGGGCGTGAAAGCGGCGAGCCGGGGGAATCCGAACATGCGGCCCTGCTCGGGGAGCTGATCGATCCAGAAGGCGTCCTCGCGTTGCGGACCCTCCACGGGGATGCCGAGGCGCGCCGCCAGTTCGGCCGTCCCGCCGCAGTGGTCGATATGTCCATGGGTCAGCAGGATCTTCTCGGCCGTGGCGCCCATCTGGGTCAAGGCATTCTCGATGCGGTCGAGGTCGCCGCCCGGATCGACGATGGCGGCTTTCAGCGTACGTTCGCAGACGAGGACGGAGCAGTTCTGCTCGAAGGGTGTGACAGGGACGATGGCGACTTTCATGGACCGGGCGGCGATGACGAGGCGGGCCTGGATTCTCGCACGGGCCCCGCGCGCCGTTGCCCTGCGGTACGCTCCGCACCCTTTCCCGCGAGCGCACGCCATGGCCCTGAAGGCGACCATCCATCGCATCGAACTGCAGGTCTCCGACCTCGATCACCATCACTACGCGGAGCATCCGCTGACGGTGGCGAGGCATCCGTCCGAGACCGAGGAGCGGATGATGGTGCGCGTGCTCGCGTTCGCCCTGCATGCGTACGAAGGCCCTGCGTTCGGCCGCGGCATCAGTTCGGACGACGAACCGGATCTCTGGTGCGTCGACGACACCGGCGCGGTGAAGCACTGGATCGAGCTGGGGCTGCCCGACGAGCGACGCCTGCGCAAGGCGGCCGGCCGGGCCGATGCCGTGTCGCTCTACACGTACGGCGCGCGCGGTGTCGACGTGTGGTGGAAGCAGAACGGTGGTCTGCTCGCGGGCCTCGCCAACCTGGCCGTGTGGCAGGTGCCCTACGAGGCCTCGCAGGCACTCGCGAAACTGGCGGACCGGACCATGCGCCTCACGTGCACGATCCAGGAGGGGCAGGTCTGGATGGCGGATGCGTCCGACACCGTGCCGGTGGTGCTGCAGTCCCTGAAGGCGCCGACGGAACGCTGAACTCAGGCGGCGCGCAGCCAGCCGCCGTCGCGGACGACCGCGCCGCTCCGGACGAGATCACCGAGGAGCAGGTCCGCGAGGGCCGCGGCACCGAGTCCGAACCACGCGGCGTCGTACTCCCGATAGAGCGGTACCTCTGAGATGAACGGGACCATGGCGTCCTCGGCCATGCCTCCGCGTTCCAGCAGCGTGAACACGACCATGACCTTCATCACGTGCCGCGCGAGCTTGGTCTCGTCCGTTTCGAACGCGGCAATGCGCGAGAGGCAGCGATCGATCGCCGGGTCGACCGCATCGAAGGGCTTGCCGTGGCCGGGGATCACCAGCCGTGGGCCGAGCGCCCGGATCGCGTGGAGCGTGTCGCGCGCGGCCTGCAGGCGCTCGCGCCAGCCCGGCCCGGGGAGCACGACGCCGAAGCCGGTCTCCCAGAGGGCGTCTCCGGAGATCAGCACGCGCGTCGCGTCGTGCCAGAACATCAGTGCGCCCATGTCGTGGCCCGGCGCTGCGAGCACGGCCCAGTCGGCATCGCCCAGTCGCAGCGTGTCGCCAGGGCGGATCACGGCGTCGAACTCGAAGCGCTCCGCCTGCTGCCCGGCGTAGTCGAGCCAGAGGCCGCGGCCATCCCACGTTCGCACCAACGGCGCTTCGTCCTCGGGGATCCACACGGGGCAGCCGAACGTGCGAGCAACGGCAGCGTTGCCGCCCATGTGGTCGGAATGGCAATGCGTGTTCACGAGGCGATGCAGCGGCTGCCCCGCGAGTTGCTCGCGTACCAGGCGCAGCGTTTCGTCGACGTGGGTCACGTGGCCGGCATCGACCAGCACGTTTTCGTCGCGGCCCATGAACAGCACGTGGTTGGCGTTCAGCCAGTCGCGGACGATCACGCGGATCGAATGGGGCAGGGCGGTGGTGCTCACGTCAGCGCGGGAGGCGGGCTTCGAACGATTCGATGGCGAGCCGCGTGCCTTCGCTCGCGACGTTTGCGCGGCGCTCGACGACGTCTGCGGATTCCGCCAACTTCTGCGACCCAGCGATGGGGAGGGCGGTCGCCACGGCCAGCAGGCAGGCAACGAATCGATGGCGGTCCACGGCGCGCCTCCAGAAATCAGCTGCGCAGGGCTTCGAGACCCTGCCAGTCGAACGCTATGCCGTGGCCCGGGCGGTCCGGCGCCAGCGCGAAACCTTCCTCGATCACGAGCGGATTCGCGATGTAGCGGTCCAGGCCGAAGCCGTGGGCTTCGAGGTACGACCGATTCGGGCACGCGGCGAGCAGGTGAACCGTGACGTCGTGCGCGCCATGGGACGTGACCGGCAGATTGAACGTCTCGGCGAGCCGCGCCACCTTCATGAAGCCGGTGACGCCGCCGCAGACGGTGACATCGGGCTCGGGGAACGTCACGCCGCCCGCGTGGATGAACTGCTGGAACTCGTGGATCGTGTGGAAGTTCTCGCCGGTGGCCACCGGCAGCCCGCCTTCGCGGACGATGCGCACGTGGCCCTGCACGTCGTCGGGAATCGTCGGTTCCTCGAGCCACGTGAGCTGGCTCGGCTGGAAGGCCCGCGCGGCGCGGATCGCCTCGTCGGCCGACCAGCGCATGTTGGCGTCGACCATGAGCGGGAAGTCCTGACCGAGGTGGGCGCGCATCGCCTCCACTCGCGCGACGTCCTCGGAGAGCCTCGGGCGGCCCACCTTCATCTTGATCGCGCGGAAGCCCTTCGCGAGGTTGTCGTCGGTCTGCGCGAGCAGCTTGTCGAGCGGGAACCACAGGTCGATGCCGCCCGCGTAGCAGGGCACGCGCGCATCGAAGCCGCCGAGCAGCGTCCAGAGCGGCACACCGTAGCGCTTCGCCTTGAGATCCCACAGGGCGATGTCGATGGCCGCGATCGCCATGGTCGCCGCGCCGCCGCGACCGCCGTAGTGCACCCGCCACCACATCTTCTGCCAGAGCGCCTCGATGAGATCGGGGTTCGCGCCGACCAGCCCGGGTGCCAGGTCGTGCTCCATGGTCGCGTGGATGGCGCGGCCATTGGTGCCGACGGTGTAGGTGTAGCCCACGCCCTCGACGCCGTCGCTGTCGACGATGCGTGCGGTCACGAGTTCGAAGGCGGTCATCTCGCCGTGCGTGCTGTCGGTGAGGGTGACGGGGAGCGGGATGCGATAGAGGTCGCTGCGGATGGTGCGGATGGTCGGCATGGCGGTGTCCTCCTCAGCGGCCGCCGGAGACGTCGACGATGGCGCCGTGCGTGAACGACGCGCGGTCAGAGAGCAGCCAGAGCGCGGCTTCCGCGATCTCGTCCGGCGTTCCGAGACGCCCGAGCGGCGTCGCCGCTGCGACGCGCCGCGCGAGTTCGTCGCCGCCGATGCCCGACAGGATGTCCGTCTGCGTGGTGCCGGGCCGCAGGCAGTTCACGCGGATGCCTTCCGGTCCGGCCTCCTTCGCGAGGCCGAGGGTGAAGCTGTCGACCGCACCCTTCGATGCCGCGTAGGCGACCATGCCCGACATGCCGCCGTAGCGCGCGGCAATCGAACCCACGTTGACGATCGCACCGCCGCGTCCGCCGTGCTTGCGGGCCATGCGGCGCACGGCCTCGCCGCAGCACCAGAAGAGGCTGAAGGCGTTCACGCCGAAGATGCGGTCGAGATCGGTCTCGTCGAGATCCTCCACCGGTTCGAGCGGTCCGGTGATGCCCGCGTTGTTGACGAGCGCGGTCACGGTGCCGAGTTCGCGGTCGACGGTCTCGAAGAGACGCCGGGTCTCGTCGCGCCGGCCCACGTCGGCCTGGACGGCTATGGCCTTGCCGCCGTGGGCGCGGATCCCGGCGACGACTCCCTCTGCTGCAGCCTGGTTGGCGGCGTAGTTCACGCAGACCGCGTAACCCTCGCGGGCGCCCATGCGGGCGATGGCAGCGCCGATGCCGCGACCGGCGCCTGTGACGATCAGAACCTTGTTCATGCGAGTTGCCTCCGTGGGCGCGACGCCCTTGCGAGGGTCGCCGCGGTGAATGCACTCCGGGGCGGTACGTGCCGTCCCGGTCGATGTGAGTGAGGTCAGCGTCCCGTCGGGGCGGGTGCGGACTGGGGCTCGATGGCGGGTGCTGGTTCGGATGCCGGCGCCGGGGCCGGGCTCGCCGCCGGAGCCGGCACGGCTTCCTGGGCGGGTGCCTGCGCCGGGGGCGGATTGACGAGGTCCGGCACCACGCGCACGTCCGTCACGAAGTATTCGGTGTCGGCGAAGCAGCTGCTGGGGATCCCGATGTGTTGTTCGTAATCGAGACTGACCCGTTGACCCATGGCGGCATTGATCTTCGCTGCGATCTCGTCGCTGCGGACCGAGAACTGGAACTTCTCTGCCACTGTGCCGGGAATCGTCACGAGGGCGATCTCGCCCTCCCACGTCTTGCACAGCCAGCCGCGCTGCGAGAGTTTCTGTACGTAACCGGCGCGTTCACCGCGGGAATAGCTCCAATTCAGCACGAACCACGTGTACGCGGCAAACAGGAGCAGGGGCAGGATCACGAGGTAGAGAAGCCACTTTGCCCGGCCAGATTTCCTCGGGGATTCCATGGATGCGGTGTTTCCTGCGATGGGGGACCGCTATTTCAACTGCTGCCGTCAGGGCTGTCCAGCCCGGATGCATGGCGTGCCGCGCCGCGTGGCTTCCGGTGGCCGTCCGGGGTCCGCGGGCTGGCCGTCCCGCGCTGTCGGTGAAACACCTGCATGCCGTCATGAATTCCGACAGTGCGCGAGCGCGGCGTGAATGGCTCATCGGAGGCACCGGGTGCCGGGCGTTGCCACCCCAAGGCCGATGCGTGCGGCAGCGTCGTCGGGCGTCGCCATGGTCGCTTCCGCCATCGGGCGCAGGGCGAGCGAGACAGGGGCGCATCCGCATGCCGGCGATGAGGAGGCCGCGGGCGAATCGGTGGCATGCAACCTGCTGAATTGCCATCGAAGGCCTACACCCCGGGCCACTGTCGAATCGGAGGAGTTCCCCATGCCGTTCCTTGCCCTGTTCGGATTCGTTTCCAACCTGATGCGGTCGGTCGTCCGTGGTGGGGTGGGCGAAACGCCAGCGTTGCGGCCGATCCCGATTTCCGAGCGACAGGACCCACGTCGGCGTCGCTGATCCCATTCCGGCTCCCCGGAACCACCCACTTCACAGGCGGGCATCCGAGCGCGCGATGCGCGGCGGTCCGCTGGCAGATGCACGTGCCCATCATCCTCTTCCTCGTCACCGTCGCCGGGTTCCTCCTGGCCATCGGCTATTTTCTGTACACCAGCCTCTTCGCCGGTCGATTGCTGGCGCGTTGCCGGATCCCCGGGGATGCGCTTTTCGATCTCACGCCGCAGATGAGCCCGGTGGAGATCTCCGCCTTCCTCGGTCCCGGACATGTTCGGGCGCGATCGGTGGTGCGCGTCGACCTCGAACGCGAAGGAAGCTGGTTGTGGAGCCGCGACGTGATGCCCGGCGAGGTCAGGGGGCTTTTCGACGATGCGATCTCGGTGCAGCGGTTCCGCGTCGAGACGCCCGGCCGCTACCGGATCCGGGGCACGGTCTCCACGCCGGACGGCAAGACGCGACTGCCCGTGGCAGCGATCCAGGTGCACGTACGTGTCCGGGAACCCCGCCCGGTCGTGTACGTTCTGGCCGGCAGCATGCTGGCTGGGGGCTTCGTGAGTCTGCTGGTCGTTCTTGCCTGATCACGCGCTGACCTGATTCTGCTGTTGCCGGCGCCACGCCGGACCCTGTAGTCCCATCCGCCCGATGCCCTGCGCGGCACCGGTCAGGAGGTTCCCCGATGTTCCGGAAGTCCCGCTGCTTCCTGGTTGCTTCCCTGTTGCTCGCCTGCGTCGCCTGCCCTTTGCGAGCCGCACCGTCGACCGACCTCGATGCGGGGCTCACCGCCCTCGATCGCGGAGACCACGCAGCCGCCTTGCGGCTGCTCGGTGCTGCCGCCCGCGGCGCTGATCCCCGTGCGGCCTCCGCCCTCGCCGAGATTCACGAACGCGGTCTCGGCGTGCCGCGCGACCATGCGGAGTCCCTGCGCTGGCGGCTGATGGCGGCCGAGCGGGGCGATCCCGAGTCGGCGTACCGCGTCGGTCTGCGGCATGCGAGCGGCGATGGTGTCGAGCGCGACGACGCCGTTGCAAGGCGCTGGTTCCGCATCGCGGCCGAGCGTGGCCACGGACCGGCGCAGGAGGCGTTGGCGCAACTGCTGGGTGCGGCGGGAAGTTCGGATGCCGATGCCCGCGAGTCGGGTGTCTGGTATGCCCGGGCCGTCGCGGCCGGCGCCGTGGCCCCGCCGCCCGAGGCTGTTCCCCAAGACCGAATCCCGGTCGGGCCGACCCTCAGCGACATCCGCGAAGCCCGTCGGTTGCGCCTGATGGGACGGACCAGTCCGCAGCTTCACGCCCCGGGTGTCGTCGGCTGGGGCGGCTGGGGCGGCTTCCGCGACCCGGTCACGGGCCTGCCGCTCGGCATCCCGGGATCTGCAGTGCTGTTGCCCGGGTCATTGCTCCTTCCGGGCCTCGCTCCCCTGGTGATCTGGCCGGACGGGTCTGCGCGGCGCGGGTGGTAAGCTCCGACACATGACGACGGGAAAGGGGCGCGGGTCGACCGCGCCCCTTTCCATTCCTGGCCGGCGTCCCCATCGACCAAGGGATGCCACCACAGGCGTCGCGCGACCTTCTTCACCTGATCACCCGGAATCCTCCAATGAGTCCGCACGGCAGCGCTTCCGCCTCTCCGCACGCCGGGCCTTCCGGCACCGCCCCAGCGCGCCCCCGCGGCGAATGGCGGGTGCTGCGTCTCCTGCTGCCCTATCTCCTCGAGTACCGCGGACGTGTCGCACTGGCGCTCACCTTCCTCGTGACCGCGAAGGTCGCGAACCTCGGCGTGCCGCTGGTCATGAAGGAGATCGTCGACGCGCTCGACACGCGGACGCAGATGGTCGTCCTGCCGCTCGCGCTGCTCCTGATGTACGGGGCGCTGCGACTATCGACCACGCTCTTCGCCGAGCTGCGCGACATCGTGTTCGTGCGCGTCTCGAAGCGCGCCATCCGGCGCGTGGCGCTCGAGGTGTTCCGTCATCTGCACTCCCTCAGCCTTCGCTTCCACCTCGAACGGCAGACGGGGGGCGTGTCCCGCGACATCGAGCGCGGCACCCGGGGCATCTCGAGCCTGCTGTCGTACATGCTCTTCTCGATCATCCCGGTCATCCTGGAGTTCGGCCTCGTGGCCGCGGTGCTGCTGACCCGCTTCGACTGGCGCTTCCCCGCCGTGACCTTCCTGGCCGTGACGGTGTACATCAGTTTCACGATCTGGGTGACCGAGTGGCGCATGGACATCCGCCGGCAGGCGAACGAACTCGATTCGAAGGCGAACTCGCGCGCCATCGACAGCCTGCTCAACTACGAGACGGTGAAGTACTTCAACAACGAGGACTTCGAGGCCGGGCGGTACGACGAGAACCTCCGCAAGTACGAGTCGGCCGAGGTGAAGAACGAGGCGTCTCTCGGCCTGCTCAACATCGGCCAGAGTCTGATCATCGCGTGCGCCGTGACGGCGCTCATGGTTCTCGCCGCGCAGGGCGTGGTCGACAAGTCGCTGACGCTGGGCGACCTCGTCCTGGTGAACGGCCTGCTGATCCAGCTCTACATCCCGCTCAACTTCCTCGGCATGGTGTACCGCGAGATCAAGCAGTCGCTCGCCGACATGGACCGCATGTTCCGCCTGCTACGCGAGAACCGCGAAGTGGCGGACCGCCCGGGTGCCCAGGACCTCCGCCTGTCAGGGGCCCGCGTCGCCTTCGAGGGCGTGAACTTCAGCTACGAGGCCAACCGCACGATCCTGCACGACGTCAGCTTCGAGGTGCCCGCGGGCAAGACGGTTGCGGTGGTCGGTGCGAGCGGCTCCGGCAAGTCGACGCTGGCCCGGCTGCTCTACCGCTTCTACGACGTGCAGGGCGGGCGCATCACGATCGACGGTCAGGACATCCGCGACATCACCCAGAAGAGCCTGCGCGGCGTGATCGGCATCGTCCCCCAGGACACGGTGCTCTTCAACGACACCATCTTCTACAACATTGCCTACGGCCGCCCGGATGCCGCTCGCGAGGAGGTTATCGATGCCGCCCGCGCCGCGCACATCCACGACTTCATCGAGAGCGTGCCGGAGAAGTACGAGACGCGTGTGGGTGAGCGCGGACTGAAGATCTCCGGTGGCGAGAAGCAGCGCGTCGCGATCGCGCGGGCCATCCTGAAGAACCCCGCGATCCTCATCTTCGACGAGGCCACTTCGGCGCTCGACTCGAAATCGGAGAAGGCGATCCAGGAGGAACTGGCGCGCATCGCGGCGGATCGCACCACGTTGATCATCGCGCACCGCCTCTCGACCATCGTCGACGCCGATCAGATCCTGGTGATGGAGGGCGGTCGCATCGTGGAGCGCGGCGCCCATCGCGAGCTTCTCGCGATGAACGGCGCCTATGCACAGATGTGGGCGATGCAGCAGCAGGAGGAGACCGCGGAGGCCGCCTGAGCCGCGGCCGGTGGCCGGTTCAGAGCCTGGCCTCTGGGCCTGCCTCCCCAGGACCGCTGTCGATCAGAAGGGGGCGGTCCGGAATGGTGCGCGGGCCAGCGATGAGAGGTGTTCGATGGTGCGGGCGCGCGTTCCTTCTGGTGGTGTGCAGACAGGCGCCCGCCTTGCATGGTCGTGAGTGTGGTTGAGCCCATCCTGGCAGAGCGCCGCTCGCCCATATGCCTGCTCCCGTGGCGCCTCGGCGGAACCACCGGGACCCGTATGCTCCCTGGCGCCCTGGCCCGCCCCGATTCTTGCTCCATGGCATCCCCAGGGAAGACACATATGCACCAGATCGGTGAAAAACCTCATCCGATGCATCTGAACGCTGGGCTTACCCTCTGATTTTTGGTATTTTCGTCACCAATTCAGCAGGGCGTCATTCTGTCGGCCGAGTTCACACTTCAGCGGCCGTCGGGGCGTCCGATAAACCCCGGGCAGGTCGTCGGTCCCGACGATCACCCGAACAAAAGGACACAGCATGCGCAGAATCCTGGCGCTGGTCGGCATTGCGGCATCTCTGGGGCTTTCCCAGCCGGCCGCTGCCGCACGCGAGGCGGCTGGTCTGCCTCCTCGCCTCGAATCGAACGCCGTGATCGTCATCGACCAGGAACAGGGCGAGGCGATCTACGCGAAGAACCCACGGGCGATCATGCCGATCGCTTCGATCACCAAGCTCATGACTGCGGTCGTGGTGCTCGACTCGAAGCTGCCGCTCGACGAACCTCTCGTCGTGACACACGAGGATCTCGATTTCATCAAGGGCACCAGTTCACGCCTCGGCATCGGCACCGTCCTGTCGCGCGGCGAGATGCTCAAGCTCGCGTTGATGGCGTCGGAGAATCGCGCCGCATCGGCCCTCGGTCGTCACTATCCCGGCGGGTCGTCTGCCTTCGTGGCCGCCATGAACCGGAAAGCGCTGGAGCTCGGCATGCGGGACACCCGCTTCGTCGATTCCACCGGACTCAACCCGGACAATGTCTCCACCGCTCAGGATCTCGTCAGGCTCGTCGAGGCGGGGTATGGACATCCCGTGATCCGTGACTTCACGACCTCCAGTTCTCATCTGGTCGCTGTCGACGGCTCCTCCCGCAACCGCGTGCTCGCGTTCAACAATTCGAATGGTCTCGTCCGCGCCGGCGAATGGGACATCGGCCTGTCCAAGACGGGTTACATCTCTGAAGCCGGTCGGTGTCTCGTGATGCAGGCCCGGATCGCGACGAAGCCGGTGATCATCGTGTTGCTCGATTCCTGGGGGAAGTTGTCCCGTCTTGCCGACGCCAACCGGATCAAGCACTGGATCGAGAGCGAGACGGGTGCCTCACAGGAACTTTCGCACGCCCGCCCGGTGATGGTCCGGAGCCCGGGGCGCGTCACCAAGGTCATCCGCGCCCGCAGCGCCGAGCCGCGCCGTCCTCTTCGTGGCACCCGACGCATGTGATGCGAGCATTTCACGACTAAATACATCGACGGGGCGGAGACGCCCCGTCGTCGTTTTCAACCCGCCCCCACGCTCACGCCCGCGGCGGTACCCACCCGATGGCCTTCGATATCTGATCGGCGGCCTCGCGGATCCGCAGCCCCCACGCCTTGTCGAGGCGATTCGACGGCGCCGACACCGACAGGCCCGCCACCAGCTTCTGCTCGTCGTCCCGGATGCCGGCCCCCACGCACGACACGCCGGCCTCGGCCTCCTCGTGGTCGAAGGCATAGCCGGACTTCCGGATCTTCTCGAGTTCACGCGCGAGCGTTGCCTGATCGCAGATCGTGTTGCGGGTGAGGGCGGCAAGCCGGGTGCGCACTGCGTACTCCCTGCACAGGTTGGGGCCGTCCTCCAGCAGGAAGATCTTGCCCACCGCGGTGACGTGCAGCGGTGCCCGGGCCCCGATCACGTGCGCGACGCGCATCGCCTGCCGGTCGGACACCAGGCGCTCGACGTACACCATCTCGTCGCCTTGCCGCACCGACAGGTTCACCGTTTCGTGCAGTTCCTGGTGGAGGATCTGCATCACCGGCATGGCTTCCGCGCGGAGGTCGATGCGGGACCGCACGATGTGTCCGAGTTCCATGAGCCGGGTGCCGAGCCGGTAGGTGCCCGGTTCGACGCGGTCGACGATGCGATGGTCGACCATCATCGCGAGGATGCGATGCGCGGTGGAGGTATGGAGGCCGGTTTCCGAGGCGAGCCGCTTGAGATTCATCGGTTCGGCGTTGGCGGCGAGCGTATCGACCAGATCCATCATGCGTTCGATCACCTGGATCGAGGTCCGACCGGTAGGGCTGGTCACATTGGCATCTGGGCTAGGGAGATGCGCTGGATTCTAGACGACGCTCCGGGGCGTCGCCATGGTGCCAGCGCGGTGTCTCCCCAGGGGGCGCGTGCTAAAATCCGGCCCCCGCGAAGTCGGACCGGCCTGGGATGTTGCGTCGTCGTAAGGATGCGGGTACCAGCGGTGGTCCGCTCATGCGATCGGTGAGTTGCCTGCCGATGCCGATCGTGGCTGCGGGGATGTTCGTGTGCTGCCGTTCCGGTCACGCAAGTTGACCTCTGTTTCCAAGTGCACCCGCGCCCGATCGAGGCGCAGGGTGCCGAGTCCGGAGAATGTTCTTGAAAGTTGGCCTGTTCGTGACCTGCCTGGTGGATCTCATGCGTCCGCGCATCGGCTTCGCTGCACTGAAGCTCCTGGAATCCGCCGGCTGTGAAGTGGTCGTCCCCGAGGCACAGACGTGCTGCGGCCAGCCGGGCTACAACTCCGGAGATCGTCCAGCCGCCCAGGCGCTCGCGCTGAAGGTGTTGCGCGAGTTCGATGACTGCGATTACGTGGTGTCGCCCTCGGGCTCCTGCGGCGGCATGATCCGGGCGCACTACGTCGAACTGCTCGCCGAGCTTCCACAGCACGCCGATGCTGCCCGCCGGCTCGCCGCGAAGACCTACGAACTGACCGACTTCCTGGTGAACGTCGCGAAGCTCGAGGTCGTCCCGGGCCGCTTCCCGGGCACCATCACCTATCACGACTCCTGCTCCGGTCTGCGCGAGCTGGGCGTGAAGACCCAGCCGCGGGCATTGCTCGCGAAGGTGCCCGGACTCGAACTGAAGGAGATGGCCACGCCCGAGTACTGTTGCGGCTTCGGCGGCACGTTCTCGGTCAAGTACGGCGAGATCTCCTCCCGCATCGCCGAGCGCAAGTGCGAGGACATCACGACCACCGGCGCCGACGCCGTCGTCCTGGGGGACCTCGGGTGCATGCTCAACATCGAAGGTCGCCTGCGCCGGCGCGGCGACAGCCACACCCGCGTCTACCACGTGGCCGAGGTGCTGGCCGGTGTCGAAGACACCGACGGCAACCGCTGAACCCGCAACGAGACTAGGAGCCTGTCGGACTTGGGATGATTCGGCTGCAACGGTGGGAGAGCGGTCCATGTTTCACCGCATCCTCCTCACGTATTCCCGATACGTTCGTCGAATTCGACAAAATCTGTCCTCGCTCACCCACCGTTTCGCTATCGACCACCCAAGTCCGACAGGCTCCTAGCCATGACCACACCCCACGCCTCCGGCGCATCGACACCGAACACGGGCGCACGCCCTCACTCGACCATCTCGTTCAAGGACCGCGCGCACGACCGCCTGAACGACGCCAAGGTCCAGCGCGCCATGCGCAACTTCAACCTGGCCGGCGCCCGCGCCCGCGGCGTTCTCGATCTCGAGAACCTGGAGGACATCCGCACCTCCGCCGCCGCCATCCGTGATCGTTCGCTCGCCATGCTCGATGTCTGGCTCGAACGGTTCGAGCGTGAGGCCACCCGCCGCGGCGTGACCGTGCATTGGGCCGAGAGCCACGACGACATCAACCGGATCACGGTCGAGATCGCGAAGGCGAACGGCGTGAAGAAGGTCATCAAGTCGAAGTCGATGGTGAGCGAGGAGAGCCATCTCAACGCCGCCATCGAGGCCGCCGGCATGAAGGTCGTCGAGACCGATCTCGGCGAGTACATCGTGCAGCTCGCGGGCGAGACGCCGTCGCACATCATCGCCCCGGCCATCCACAAGAACCGCGACGACGTCGCCGACCTCTTCCACGAGCACCACAAGACGCCGCGCAACAACGATCCCGCGGTGCTCACGATGGAGGCGCGCAAGTTCCTCCGTGAGCACTTCCTGTCGGCCGACATGGGCATCACGGGCGGGAACTTCCTGATCGCCGAGACCGGCTCGCTCGTGCTCGTCACGAACGAGGGCAACGGTCGCATGACCACGACGATGCCTCGCATCCACGTCGCCATCACCGGCATCGAGAAGGTGCTCGGCACGATGGAAGACCTGTCGTGCATCCTGCGCCTGCTCACGCGCTCGGCGACCGGCCAGTCGATCAGCAACTACATCACGGTGAACACGGGGCCGAAGCAGGCCGGCGACTCGGATGGTCCCGAGCAGATGCACGTGATCATCGTCGACGCGGGCCGCGCGCGCCTCCTGGGCACCGACATGCAGGAGGCCCTGAGGTGCATCCGCTGTGGCGCCTGCATGAACCACTGCCCCGTCTATCAGAACATCGGTGGTCATGCGTACGGTTGGGTGTACCCGGGCCCGATCGGTTCGGTACTGACCCCGAACTACATCGGCCTCGAGAAGGCGCTCGATCTCCCGCATGCGGCGACGCTGTGCAACCAGTGCGGCGTGGTGTGCCCGGTGAAGATTCCGCTTCCCGAGTTGATGCGCAAGCTGCGCGAGAAGCAGACGGAGCGGGGTCTGCGGCCGTGGCAGGAACGCACCGGGCTGCGGCTCTGGTCCTGGCTCGCCCAGCGGCCGTCGCTCTACGGACTCGCGACGCGCGTGGCGGCCCGCCTCGGCAAGAGCGTGGGGGGGGCCGAGCGAACCATCCATCGTCTGCCGGGCAAGGGGTGGACCGAGGGGCGCGACATGCCGGCCCCGCAGGGTAAGACCTTCCGTGAACTCTATGCCGAGAGGAACCGCAAATGAGTGCCCGCGATCGCATTCTCGGCCGCATCCGCGCTGCGCGCGGCGCCGGTGTGAGCGTCACCGACGCCGAGCGCGCCACCGTCGAGAACTTCATCCGTGAGAAACCGCGCGGTGTCGGTCCGGCGATGCCCTGGGAGATCGGTCCGCGCTTCCGCGAGCAGTGCATCAAGATGGCCAGCACCTACGATGAAGTCGCCACACGCGCGGACGTCCCGGAAGCCGTGGAGCGATATCTCCGCGAGAAGGCACTGCCGCTGACGGCCGTTGCCTGGCCCGAGATCGCGTCGTTGCCCTGGGCGGGGATCAAGGTCGAGGGTCGACCCGCGCGCGGTGATGATCTCGTCGGCATCACCGGTGTGCATCTGGCCATCGCCGAGACGGGCACGCTGATGTTCCTGTCCGGCGCCGAAACCTACGCCGCCACGAGCTTGCTGCCCGAGACGCACATCGCCGTGGTGCCTGCATCCCGCATCGTCGCTTCGATGGAAGATGCGTGGGCGCAGACGCGCGAGGAGGTCAGCGACCTGCCGCGTGCGGTCAATTTCGTGTCGGGTCCGTCGCGCACTGCCGACATCGAAGGCGTCCTGCAGATCGGCGCCCACGGCCCGTTCCGGGTGCACGTGATCGTCGTGGCGGGCTGAGACGCGGGCGTCGGGCGTAGCCCGACCCACGGGGGTTGTTTTCAGTGGCGCGGCATCCAGTCGCGAAGGCCCATTCGTGGGTCGAGCATCGCTCGACGCGGCGCTGGCTTGGGTACAGCGACGAATCCAGGAACGCGGGCGTCGGGCGGAGCCCGACCCACGGGGGTTGTTTTCAGCTCCGCGGCATCCAGGGGCGAAGGCCCTTCGTGGGTCGAGCATCGCGCGACGCGGCGATGGCTTGGGCACAGCGACGAATCCAGGTACGCGGGCGTCGGGCGGAGCCCGACCCACGGGGGTTGTTTTCAGCTCCGCGGCATCCAGGGGCGAAGGCCCTTCGTGGGTCGAGCACCGCTCGACGCGGCGTCAGTCACCACCAAGCCATCCTTCCTGACCGCCGCCTGGCCCCGCGATCCGGGCATCCCCTCAATCGTCCTGCGCTTCCGCCATCCGCCGCAGAATCTCCGCCGTGCGCGCATCCGCCGGGAACAGTGACTCGATCGCCAGTTCCGACAGGGTGACGTCCACCGGCGTCCCGAAGACCGTCGTCGTGCTGATGAACGACAGCACGCCCGCTTCCGTCCTTAGTTGCAGCGGCACCACCAACGCACCGGTCGTCGGCGCCGCGTCGCGTTTGGGTGGTGTGGTCCAGCCGCCGGGTAGCGGATATGCCGCGAGCTCCTTCTCCAGGGCTTCCAACGTCGCATCCCCGCTGGCAACCACCTGCTGATGCAGGCGGGCGAGGATGTGGTCGCGCCACTCCGTGTAGTTGACGATGCGATCGGCGAGGCCGCCCGGGTGCATCGACAGGCGCAGCACGTTCACCGGAGAGGCGAGCAGCACCGGATCCACGCCGGCGAGCAGCGGACCCACCGCAGCGTTGGCCGCGACGAGTGTCCAGTGGCGGTCGACGGCGAGCGCCGGATACGGCTCGTGTCCGCGCAGCACGAGATCCACGGCCTGCCGGGCCGCGTGCATGTCGGGATCGTCCAGCGCCCGCTGGGGAAACATGGGCGCGTACCCCGCGGACAGAAGCAGGGTGTTGCGTTCCCGCAGGGGCACGGCCAGATGCTCCGCGAGATTGAGCAGCATGTCGCGACTGGGCATCGCGCGGCCGGATTCCACGAAGCTCAGATGCCGCGTCGAGACGCCGGCATCCACCGACAGCGCAAGCTGGCTGAGCCGGCGGCGCTGGCGCCACGTGCGGAGAAGGTCGCCGACGGCGGGCGGGGCGGCAGGGGCGGTTGAGTTCATGGCCGGCAGGATAGCGCCGCGTGGTTCGCGGGACGATGACCTCGGAAGTCATGGTCGCCATGTGCGGTCGGGCGCACCGTCGGGGCGGAGTCCCGATAGAATCGGCCGCACACCATCACGCCAGGAAAACCATGAAGCCACGCATCCTCGTGAGCCGGGAAGTGTTCGATGAAACCCTCGCCATGCTCGCCGAGCACTTCGAGGTGGAATCCAACCAGACGGACGTCCGCCACTCGACCGACGCCCTCGCCGCGCTCCTGGCCGACAAGGACGGAGCCGTCATCTCCACCAGCGATCGCATCGACGCGTCGGTCCTGGCCCGTGCACCGAAGTTGCGAGTCGTCGCCAACGTGGGCGTGGGCTACAACAACATCGACGTCCCGGCCTGCACGGCTGCCGGTGTGATGGCGACGAACACGCCCGGGGTCCTCACCGACAGCGTGGCCGATCTCACATTCGGACTCGTCATCGCCACGTGCCGGCGTCTCACCGAGGCCGAGCACTATCTGCGCAGCGGCGAATGGAAGGGGTCCTTCCTGAAGCAGATGCTGGGCAAGGACGTCCACGGCGCGACGCTGGGCATCGTCGGCATGGGGCGCATCGGGCAGACCGTGGCGAAGCGTGCGATGGGCTTCGAGATGAAGGTGCTGTACCACAACCGCACGCGCCTCGACGCCGCCACCGAGGCCGAGTGCCGCGCTGCCTACCGCTCCAAGGACGATCTTCTGCGCGAGGCGGACATCGTCGTGCTGCTCATGCCCTACACGCCCGAGACCCATCACCTGATCGGCGCCCGCGAACTCGCCCTGATGAAGCCGTCGGCCGTGCTGGTGAACGTCGCCCGTGGCGGCATCGTGGACGATGCAGCGCTCGTGACTGCGCTCCGGAACGGCACGATCTGGGCGGCCGGGCTCGACGTCTACGAGAACGAACCCAAGCTGAACCCGGATCTCCTCACGCTGAAGAACGTGGTGCTGTCGCCACACATCGCCTCGGCTTCCGAACCGACGCGCAAGGCGATGGCGAACACGGCTGCCCGCAACTGCATCGCCGCACTCACCACGGGGAGCCCGCCTAACCTGCTCAACCCCGATGTGAAGGACCGCGTCCGTTCCTGATATCGACCGCACCGCACGCCATCACCGCCCCCGACGACGGAGATCACGATGACGCAGCCTCTCCATGCACGCGGCCTCGGGCAGATCGCTGCCGACATCGCCCGTGGTGATGTCACGGCCGAAGCCTTCACGGCGAGTTGCATCGACCGCATCCGCGCCCTCGAGCCCGAAGTGCAGGCGTGGGTCTGGTGGGATGCCGACCGCGCCCTCGACATCGCGCGAGATGCCGATCGCCGGCGTGCGCAGGCACCGTCAGCCAGTGATGACCCTTCGGATGCGCTGACGCCGGGCGAGCGGGGGCGGCTCACGGGCATCCCCATCGGCATCAAGGACCTCATCGACGTGGCCGGGATGCCGAGCGGCATGGGCTCGCCGATCTACGCCGACTACTGGCCGAAGACGTCGGCGGGGCTCGTCGAACGCCTGGGTCGATCCGGGGCGTACGTGCTGGGGAAGACGGTCACGACCGAATTTGCGTTCATGGTCCCGTCGAAGACCCGCAATCCGTGGAACACCGGGCACACCCCCGGGGGATCCTCGGCCGGTTCCGCTGCAGCTGTCGCGTGCGGCATGGTGCCCGCCGCCGTCGGCACGCAGACGAACGGGTCCGTCATCCGGCCGGCCGCGTACTGCGGCGTCGTCGGGTACAAGCCCGGCCATGGACGCATCGCCACCGACGGCGTGCTGCCGTTCTCCACCACGTTCGACGCGCCGGGGGTCTTCGCAAGAAGTGTCGCCGACGCCGCGTTGCTCGCTTCGTGGCTCACGCGCCGCGACGGCGTGATCGGCCATCGCGTGACACCGCTGCGCTCCGGGCCGCGGGTGCTTGCCGTGCGCTCGCCCGTGTGGGAGCGCGCCGAGCCTGCAATGCGGGAACGTTTCGCCGCCGACCTCGAGCGGCTGCGGGCTGCGGGCGCGACGGTCGTGGCGCGCGAACTGCCCTCCGATTTCGACGACATGCTGCGCATCCACCGGACGATCATGCTGTACGAAGCCGCGGCCGCGGCGCGCGCCGTGCGCGCAGTCCATCGGGAGGCGATCAGCGACTTCCTGAACCGTGCCTTGGACGAGGGAGAAGCGACGTCCGCCGACACCTACCAGGCGGCGCTCGCCACGCGGACCCGCCTCATCGACGCCCTGGTCGCCTTCATCGGTGACGATTTCGAAGTGATCGCCACGCCTCCAGCGACCGGAGAGGCCCCTGCGGGTCTCGGCGCCACCGGGGACCCCGCGTTCTGCAGCCCCTGGTCATTGCTCGGCGTGCCCGCGATCGTCATCCCGACCGGACTTGGCCCCAGGGGGCTTCCGCTCGGGCTGCAACTGGTGGCGCCTCCGGGGGCCTCGAACACGCTGCTCGCCGTGGCGGCCTGGTGCGAAGCCCGATCGTCCTTCACCGGGATGCTTGCCGGCGACGTCTAGGCGGGAGGCCGAAGCTGCACCACGCCGCGGGACACCCGGCGCGCGCCGATCGTCTCGGAGTCGATCGCCTCGGTGTACGACTCGAGGATGTAGCCCTCGGCGCCGTTGCGTGCCGCGAAGTCGTCCGCGTGCCGCCTGAGCAGTGCGAGGGCTTCGCCGTCTCCGCCGGTCGAGAACCGCTTCTTCCGGAGCGAGATCTCCACGCGAGTGGTGTCCAGTTGGGCCGTCTTCACCTCCCAGTTGGGTGCCATCGGGTCGATCACGTAGTAGGCTACGGCTCCGATCGCCGCCGCGACCACGAGCGACTCCACCGCGGGCTGGTAGTCGCTGGTGAGCATCACGGGCGTGTCGGGCAGGTGCAGGGCGCTGCAGCCCTCCAGGTTGGCGAGGGTCGCCAGCAGTGCGGGCAGGACGAATCGTTTCATGGGGTCTCCTGTGACTTCGATCCGGAGTTGCCTTCGATCCCGACGGCGGTGAACCGCCGCGGGACCCCGGGCTCTTTACGGCACGAACGCGGGACTACTCGAGTGTCATTTCAAATTCATCATCCGCCCCCTTGCGGGACGGTCGTCAGCACATCGTGAATTTCACCGTCTTCCCCCGACCCGGCATCCTCGCTTCGGCGCGTCGGCGCGTCGCATGAGCGACGCCCGACTGCTCGTCCTCATCGTCCTCCTGCCGTTCGCCGGGGTGATGATCCCGGCGTTGCTCGCGCGCCGCAGCCGCACCACGATCGCGTGGGCCTCGGGTGTCGTGCCTCTGGCGGCGTTTGGTCTGCTCGTCCATCTCGGCCGTCGTGTGTTCGCCGGCGAGGTCATCACGGCGTCCCGGCCCTGGATCGAGTTCCTCGGGCTGGAGATCGCGTTCCGGCTCGACGGGCTCGCGATGCTCTTCGCCGGGCTGATCCTCGCCATCGGTCTGCTGGTCATCGTCTACGCGCGCTACTACCTCGCGGACGAGGATCCGTTCGGACGCTTCCACGCGATGCTGCTCGGGTTCATGGGCGCGATGCTGGGCATCGCCCTCTCCGACAACCTGCTGCTGACCGCGATCTTCTGGGAGCTGACGAGCCTGTCGTCGTTCCTGCTGATCGGCTACTGGAGCCATCGCCCCGACGCCCGCACCGGGGCGCGCATGGCGCTTGCCGTCACCGGGATGGGCGGCCTGGCGCTCCTCGCCGGGGCACTCGTGCTGGGCAACATCGGCGGCACGCTCTCCATCTCGGACCTCAACCTCCAGGGCGAGGCGATCCGCGCGCATCCGCAGTATCCGCTGGCGCTGGTGCTCATCCTCCTCGGAGCGTTCACCAAGTCGGCGCAATTCCCCTTCCACTTCTGGTTGCCGAACGCGATGGCGGCGCCGACACCGGTCTCGGCCTATCTGCACTCGGCGACGATGGTGAAGGCGGGCCTCTTCCTGATGGCGCGCCTGTATCCCACGCTCGCCGGGAGCGATCTCTGGTTCTGGATGGTGGGAGGCACCGGTCTCGCGACGCTCGTGTTCGGTGCGTGGGTCGCGCTGACGCGCCACGACCTCAAAGGCCTGCTCGCGTACTCGACCATCAGCCATCTCGGGCTCATCACGCTGCTGCTGGGCCTGGGCAGCCCGCTCGCCGCCGTGGCCGCGGTGTTCCACATCATCAACCACGCCACGTTCAAGGCCTCGCTCTTCATGGCGGCCGGGATCATCGACCACGAGACCGGCACCCGCGACATGCGACGCCTCGGCGGGCTCTGGCAATGCATGCCGATCACCGGGGTCCTCGCGATGGTGGCCGCGGCCTCGATGGCCGGCGTCCCGCTGCTGAACGGCTTCCTGTCGAAGGAGATGCTGTTCGCGGAGACGCTCGCGCTGTCCGGAGCGGGCGTCGCGGGCTACGTCGTGCCGCTCGTGGCGACGCTCGCCGGCGTCTTCGGCGTCGCGTACTCGATGCGATTCATCCACGACGTCTTCTTCAACGGCCCGCCCAAAGAGTTCGATCGCGTACCCCACGAGCCGCCCCGATGGATGCGCATCCCGGTCGAGGTCCTCGTCGTGCTCTGCGTCGCCGTGGGCGTCGCCCCCGCGGTCTTCGTGGGGCCGCTCCTGCACGTGGCCTCGGGGGCCGTCCTCGGCGGGCCCGTGCCCTCGTTCAGTCTTGCGCTGTGGCACGGGTTCAACCTGCCGCTCGCCATGAGTCTGGTCGCGATGGTGGCGGGGCTCGCGCTGTACTTCCAGCTGCAGCGCGGTGGGCGGCTCCATGCGATGACGCCCGGTGGCTGGAGCGGTCATCGCGTCTACGACGATCTCGTGCGGCTCGTGGTGAGGCTCGGCGAATGGTTCACCGGCCTCGCGATGGCAGGCGGCCTGCGCAGGCAGGTGGCCGTGCTGCTCGCGACGAGTTTCGTGGCCGGCATCGCGCCGTTCGTGATCGCTGATGTGCCCGACCGGATGTTCGTCTTCCAGACACCCATGGATCCCGTCGCGGTGACCGGCTGGATCGTCGCGGCTGTTGCCACTGCACTGGTGGTCGCGATGCATCGCCAGCGGTTCGCCGCGGTGATCCTGACCGGCGCCGTGGGTCTCGTGGTCGCGGGTGCCTTCGCGCACTTCTCCGGCCCCGACCTCGCACTCACGCAGATCGTCGTCGAGGTCGCCACCGTGCTCCTGATGCTGCTGGCGCTTCCGCATCTCCCGGCGGTCGGCGCCCTCGATTCCTCGGCACTGCGGCGGTTCCGCGACGCCGCATTCGCCATCGTCGGTGGCGTCGCGATGGGTGGTGGTGCCTGGTGGATGATGACCCGCGGCGGCACGACCGTCTCTGCCGAGCAGGCCGCGTTGAGCGTGCCGGGCGGCGGCGGGACGAACGTGGTGAACGTGATCCTCGTCGACTTCCGCGGGTTCGACACCTACGGCGAGATCACCGTGCTGGCGGTGGCGGCGCTCGGCATCGTCGCGATGCTGTCCCGCGAGCCTTACAGTTCACCGCGTCCGGCCGACGCGCCGCTCATGCTCACCCTGCTCGCGCGCATCCTGCTGCCGTTCGGCCTGCTCGTGGCCGTGCACCTCTTCCTGCGCGGCCACAATCTGCCGGGCGGGGGATTCGTCGCCGGTCTCGTCACCGCCGCGACCCTCGTTCTGATTCCGCTCGTGGCCGGCCGCGCCTTCGCCGAGCGGGCGATCCGCATCGACTTCCATCGCGTGACGGCCGCCGGCCTCGCCATCGCCGGCGGTACGGGGCTGGGTGCCTGGGCTTTCGGGAAGCCCTTCCTGTCCAGCGCCCACGGCCATCTCGACCTGCCGATCCTCGGTGATCTCCATTGGGCGAGCGCCGCGCTGTTCGATCTCGGCGTGTACCTCGTGGTGGTCGGCGTCCTGATGCTGGTGCTGCAGGGACTCGCGCGCGTGGTGCCGCGCGACACGGCAACCGGACCGGGGACTCGCTGATGGAACTGCTCCTCGCCACCGCCATCGGCCTCTTCACCGCGGCCGGGCTCTACCTCATCCTCCGCGCACGCACGTTCCCCGTGGTGCTCGGCCTCACGTTCCTGTCGTACGCGGTGAACCTGTTCGTGTTCGTGGCCGGCGGCGTCCGTGTCGGCGCGCCGCCCATCGTGACGGGCGCGCCGATGACCGATCCGCTGCCGCAGGCGCTCGTGCTCACCGCCATCGTGATCGGCTTCGGGATGACGGCCTTCCTGATCGTGCTGGCGGTGCGCCTCCGCCGCGAGACCGGCACCGACCACGTGGACGGTGCGCCATGAATCACCTCGTCGCGATCCCGTTCCTGCTGCCCGCCGTCACCGCGTGCGCGCTCGTTGCCCTGTCCGGTCGGCCGGCACTCCAGCGTGCGCTCTCCGTGACGTCGGCCCTGGTGCTGTGCCTCGCCGTGCTGCGCCTCGCGCTCCAGGTGCGCGGCGGGGTCGTCGAGGTCTACGCCTACGGTGCCTGGCCCGCCCACCTCGGCATCGTCTTCGTGGCCGACCGGCTCGCGGCCCTCATGCTCGTCGTCGCTGCCGCCGTTGCACTGCCCGCGCTCTTCCATGCCTGCGGCGGTGCGGACCGCCAGGGGCGGCATTTCCACGCGCTCTTCCACTTCCAGTGGATGGGGCTGAACGGCGCGTTCCTCACCGGTGACCTCTTCAACCTCTTTGTCTGCTTCGAACTGATGCTGATCGCGTCGTACGCGCTGCTGCAGCACGGTGGCGGGGCGCAGCGCCTGAAGGCCGGCATGCAGTACGTCACGGTGAACCTCGTGGCGTCGGCGCTCTTCCTCATCGCGGCGAGCCTCATCTACCGGGCCGGCGGCACGTTGAACATGGCCGACCTCGCCGTGCGCCTCGGCGACGCCGGGTCCGACGATCTGCCGTGGATCCGCGCCGGCGTCTGGTTGCTGGCAGTGGTGTTCCTGCTGAAGGGAGCCGCAGCGCCGTTGTACCTCTGGCTCCCGGGGACCTACGGTGCGGCCACCGGACCGGTCGCGGCGCTGTTCGCGGTGCTCACGAAAGTCGGGCCCTATGCGCTGCTGCGGGTCACCGGCACGGCGTTTCCCTCCGTCGACGCAGGTGGGATCCTCCTGGAGGTCGTGCTCGTCGCCGGTCTCATCACCGCCGTCGTCGCGGCCCTCGGTGCGATCTCCGCGCGGACGCTCACGGCGCTCGCCGCGTGGCTCGGGCTCGGTTCGTCGGCGTCGATGCTCGTGGCGGTCGGGCTCTTCAACGAGACGGCCACCGGCGGTGGGCTCTTCTATGTGCTCCCGGGCACGCTCGGCGTGGCAGCGATGCTCCTCCTGGCGGACAGCATCCGCGCCGCCCGGGGAGACGCCGGTGACGAACTCACCCGCGCGCCGCGGATGCGTGACCATGCGGTGCTCGGTGCGCTCTACTTCGGCATCGCGGTCGCCGTGGCCGGCATGCCGCCCTTCGCAGGCTTCCTCGGGAAGGCGATGCTCCTCTCCGGCACCCCGACGGTGTTTCCGGTCTGGCCGGTGATCCTCGGTGCGTCGCTGGTCAACATGATCGCGCTCGCCCGCGCGGGCTCCCGGCTCTTCTGGGCCGTCGATCCGGACCTCGCAGGCGGCAGCGCGCGACACGTGCATCCCGTGGCGCCCGCGCTCCTGCTGGCCTTCATCCTCATCGCCACCGCGGGGGCGGGTCGTCTCGAAAGCTTCGCGCGCGGCGCGGCGGAAGGCGCCATCGGCCCGGCGCGATACATCGCGGAAGTGCTCGGGCCGGAACGGCTGCGCTGGATGATCCGCATCGATCCTTCTTCTACGGAGGGCGGACGATGACGAGACGCTGGCTTCCCTACCCGAAACTCGCGCTGTTCCTCGCGATTCTGTGGCTCCTGCTCGCGCAATCGGTGTCGGCTGCGCACATCGTGCTCGCGCTCGTTCTCGGTCTGGGCCTGCCGCTGCTCACCGGGGGCATGCTGCCCGACCTTCCCGCCATCCGTCGCCCGGACCGGCTGGCGGCCTACGTGCTGCTCGTGCTCTGGGACATCCTCGTCGCGAACGTGAAGGTGGCGAAGCTCACCCTCGGTCCGCTGTCGCGTCTCAACCCCGCGGTGGTCGAGGTGCCGCTCGACATCGAGGACCCCATCGTGGCGTCGCTGCTGGCGGCGACCGTGACCCTCACGCCCGGCACCGTGTCGATGGATGTCGACATGGCGGCGCGGCGGCTCACCGTCCATGGTCTCGACGTCCCCGACGCGGCCGCGCTGGTCGCCGAGATCAAGGACCGCTACGAACGTCGCCTCCTGGAGATCTTCGGATGATCGACATCGCCCTGATCGCGGCCACCGCCATGCTGTGCGTCGCGCTCCTCCTCGCCCTCTGGCGGCTCGCCATCGGACCCGGCGTCTGCGACCGGATCCTCGCGCTCGACACGCTGGCCGTGAACGTCACCGGTCTCCTCGTCGTGTCCGGCATCCGCACCGGCCGCACCGATGTCTTCGAGGCGGCGCTTCTGTTCGCGGTGCTCGGGTTCGTCGGCACCGTCGCCCTGGCGCGCTACGCCGAACGCGGCCGTATCTCGGAGTAGGCCATGGTCGACGCCTTGATCGCCTTCCTGCTCGTGACCGGCGCCGCCTTCATGCTCCTGGGCTCCCTGGGGCTCGCGCGCTTCCCCGATCCGCTGAGCCGCCTCCACGGGCCGTCCAAGGCCACGACGCTCGGGCTCGGCGCCCTGCTGCTGGCCTCCGTGTTGGCGTTCGTCACCGCGGGGCGGGAGCCCGGCGCCCACGAACTACTCATCACCCTCTTCATCGCCCTCACCACCCCGGTCAGTGCCCTGTGCGTCGCCCGCGCCATGCGCCGCCGGCGCGACTGATCCGCCACGACCTGGTACCAGACCGCACGCCCTGTGTGGTCTCCTTGACCTGAATCAATGAAATGGACCCCGAGCGGCGGCACACTCACGCCGTGCTTCGGGGTGAGGCACACGCGGAACGGGGCGGCTCTGTCGCTCCGGATCGCACCGCAGTTGGTTGTATCCGCCGTCGGATGTAGCGATCCGGCGGAGTTCGGTGGTTGCTTCGCTACGTCGTTTCAGGGATTTCGGGGCACCCGCAAGGTGCCCCGTTTTTTTTGGGGGGCTGGGCACCGCATCCGGCCACGCGATCGTGCTGGGATCCGCGCACCGTGCCCGCTACGATGCGGGATCCCGTCGAACTGCCCCACCCCCCATGCCGCGCCTGAAGCCCACCGCCGCCCTGATCGCCGATGTGCAAGTCCGCTTCCACGACAGGCACCGGGTCGATCTGCCGCTTTTGGTCGATCTCGCCCGCGCCTACGAATGGCGCGGCGGGAGTCCCGGGCTTGCGGACCGTTTCGCAGCGCTGACCGAAGCGCTGGAAGCGCACATGTTCAAGGAGGAGGCGCGCCTCTTCCCGATGATGGAGCAGGGCGGCAGCTCGCTGATCGGGCAGTTGATCGACGACATGCAGGCGGAGCACGCGATGCACACGGCCGCGGTGGCACGCATCCAGACGCTCCTCTCTGCCGAGCGCGCCGAGCCAGCCGCCGAAGCCCAGCTGTCGGCGCTGCGCGCCGCAGCCCGCAAGTTCTTCGAGGATCTCGCCGAGCACATGCGCATCGAGGACGAGCAGTTGTTCCCGCAGTTCGCGCGCCGGGCTTCGTAGGGTTGTGCGTGAGTCGAGCTACAGCTCGACGCGGCGTGGACTTGGGTACAGCGACGAATCCAGGAACGCAGGCGTCGGGCGAAGCCCGACCCACGGGGGTGCTCACAGCGCCGAGATATCCAGTGGCGAGGCCTTTCGTGGGTCGAGCTTCGCTCGACGCGGCGCTGACTTGGGTACAGCGATGAATCCCCGAACGCGGGCGTCGGGCGAAGCCCGACCCACGGGGGGTGTTTTCAGCGGCTCGGCATCCAGTCGCGAAGTCCCTTCGTGGGTCGAGCTTCGCTCGACG
>LNEE01000040.1 GCA_001464895.1 Betaproteobacteria bacterium Ga0077532 | reverse complement strand
GCGTGGCTCGACCCACGGAACTCCTCGACAATGGATTCCTCGGCGCTGAAAACAACCCCGTGGGTCGGGCTTCGCCCGACGCCCGCGTTCCTGGATTCGTCGTGGTACCCAAGCCCACGCCGCGTCGAGCGTAGCTCGACCCACGGAAACCCTCACCAATGGATTCCTCGTCGCTGAAAACAACCCCGTGGGTCGGGCTTCGCCCGACGCCCGCGTTCCTGGATTCCTCGTGGTACCCAAGCCAGCGCCGCGTCGAGCGTAGCTCGACCCACGGAAACCCTCGCCAATGGAGGCGACGGGCGTCGGCGCCCCGCTCACCCCCTCGTCGAGCGCAACCCCACCGTCAATCCGCCGGCATCGCCCCGCCGTGCATCCCGCCATGTTCCGCGGGCTTCGGCGCCATCACCCCCACCCTCGAGCACGTGAGCAGGAACGCACCGACGATCAGGTAGCTCACGGCCACCGTGGGCGTCTGGCCGATGCCGATCGCTTCGCCGTGCATGAAGCCGAAGAACGTGAGCACTGCGCCAGCAAACGAGAACGCCGCGGCCTTGGTGAATTCGCGATCGATCACGAACGCCGCGATCGCCGCCAGCACCAGCCCGCCGAGGATCGCGCCCCCACCCAGCACTTCGAGGCCGTGGTACAGCACGCCGGTCTGCGCGAGCTTGTCGACACCGACCGCCGCGGCGTTCGTCCCTGCGGCGGCGAGCACGTTGTCGATCTGCAGCTTCCCCCACGCGGCAAGGTGCGGCATCAGGCCGAGGATGATCGCCGGTGCATGGCTGCGCGGTGTCTCCTGGAAGGCCTGGGCGCCGATCAGCATGCCGATGTAGAGGAGGATCGGCGAGATCGCCACCACAGGCACGAGCGACGTCATCACCGAGATGATCCCCAGCCAGCAGAGGAAGAGCACGGCGATACCCGTGGCGGCCGAGTAGCCGATGCGCCCGCCCATGGCCTTCCAGCCGGGGTGCCCGATGTACACGGCGTTGATGAACGGGTTGCCCATCAGACAGCCGATCAGGCTGATGACACCGTCGGCCGTGAGCACACGCGTCGTCGGGAAGCTGTCGCCCGCGACGGCCGCGCTCTCGACGTTGTCCAGCGCCTCGACGAGATCGTAGATGCCGAACGGGATCGCGGTGACGAGGATCACGCCGAGGAAGTCGAATCCCGAGAACACGTGGCCGAAGGCCGGCAGCGGGATCGAGAAGCCGAAGTTCGTGACCGACCCCGCGAGCTTCTCCAGGGTGAGCCCGCCGTAGTTGAGGCCGAGGGCCGTGGAGCCCCACGCGATGAGCGTTCCGACGGCGATGGCGACCAGGCCGGCCGGGATGCCCTTGAAGTAGCGCAGCCCGCCGAACCAGCTCGCGATGATGATCACGAAGCACACGACGCCGATCACGGGGGTCATGAACATCTCGAGCGCGGGCCGGAGCGAGATGAACGCGATCGACACGCCAGCGAGCGTGCCGAGCAGGGCCGCGCGCGGCGTGATCTTGCGGATGATCGGCGCGACGAACCCGCCCGCCATCAGCACGAAGCTCTGCACGAAGACCCACGTGAGTCCGGCCTCCCAACCCTTGATCGGATCCCCGGTCTGGAGCGCGATCGGCAGCATGATTACGAAGGTGACCACGAACATGTGCGGGACGCTGATTCCCGAAGGCAGCGCGCAGACGTCGTTGCGGCCGGTCTTCCGTGCGAGGTCGTAGGCGAGCCACGCGTAGTACATCGTCGAGAGGCACAGCATGAGGCCGGTGGCGGGAAGGATCCGGCCGAACACGATGTCGTCCGGCATCTTCACCACGAATCGCAGCAGACCCGTCAGGACCAGCAGGTTGACGAGGATGTTGGTGCCGAACCCGAAAAAGGCGTTCCAGTCCCCCGGACTCCATACCGCAGGCTTTGCGTTCATCGGTCTTGTCCTCATTGCGTCACACGGCGTGATGACACGAAGACGGCTCAGCCCAGCGCAGCGAGGATCCTGGTCGAGTCCGTCACCCATCCGAAGATCCCGCCCTGGGCCGAGATCATGCGGAGCCCCACCTCGTGGAACTCCGGGAAGTAGGAGGCGCAGCAGTCGCCGGGGACGATGCAGCGGTAGCCTCGGTCGTTGGCCTCGCGCACTGTCGTGTGCACGCAGACCTCGGTGGTGACGCCGCAGACGACGAGGTTCTCGATGTCGTCGTTGAGAAGGATCTGGTGGAGATCCGTCGCGTGGAAGGCGCCCTTGCCCGGCTTGTCGATGACCGGCTCGCCGTCGATCGGGTAGAGGGCAGGGATGATGTCGTGGCCGGGTTCCCCGCGGACCAGGATGCGACCCATGGGCCCCTGCGCGCCGATGCGCAGCCGCGGCTCGCCGCGCTCCACCTTGGCGCGCGGTGCATCGGAGAGGTCGGGGCGATGCCCTTCCCGGGTGTGGATAACCAGCAGGCCGTGCCGTCGGAAGCCGGCAATGAGGGCACGACACGGCTCGACGGCCGCAGCGAGCAGCGAGATGTCGTTGCCCAGCGTCTCGCCGAAGCCCCCCGGTTCGAGGAAGTCGCGCTGCATGTCGATCACGATCAGCGCAGTGCGCGCCGGGTCGATGGCGATGGGGGCAGGTTGTGCGTCGACGGCGGCGAGGGTCATGGCGACTTCGGTTCCTGGGTCGGGGCACGCCGTTGGCGGCAGTCCCGACACTGCAAATCCGGAGCCATGGCGCCAGCCGGAGACCCACCGGCAGAACCCGCGGGATTTCAATCGCTTCCGTCCACCGACTCGTTATGCATTGGTCACTGGACGCCCCGCAAACGGGCGTGGCACCCCATAATCGAGCACAACGACGGTCGGGCACCCGGCAAGCTGCCCCTCGGAAGCCGTCGCACTGGAGGCTGCACGCGCATCTCGCCCCTCAACGCCACGGGCGCGATGCCGCTAACCACGTGATGACAGAACCGCGAAGCATCGACTGGATCCGGAGACTGGTGCGCGTCATCGGTGGCGCGGCCGACACGGCCGGCCGCGAGACGGCGTACCAGTTGCAGATCTATGTCATCGCCCTGCTCGCGTTGACGCTGGCGGCCCTCTTCTACGTTCCGGTCTACGCGCTCGTTCTGAAAGAGCCCGTGGGCGCGATGGCCATCGGTATGGGCATGATCGGCGGACTGGCGACCCTGCCGCTCTACTTCGCCACCCGCAGCGTTCAGATCGCACTACAGGGCATGTCGGCCGTGATCTTCACGCTTACGTCGTACCTCACCTGGCACCAGGGCGGGCTGTCCTCCGCAGTGGCCCCGTGGCTGATGATCGTCCCGCTCGCTCTCAGCATCGCCGGCCTGTCGAGCCGGGCCTATGTCTGGTTCGGGATCGTGCTCGTCGAGATGTTCGTGATGGGCGGCATGACGCTGTCGGGGCACGCGTTCGCGACGCACCGTGGCGTCGACCCCGAGATGCTGTACGTGGTGAGCCAGCCCGGCCTCTTCCTCGTCATCTTCACACTGCTCTTCCTGGTGAACCGGGCCCGCCAGCAGGCCGTCATTCAGCTGCACGCCCAGAACGAGGAGTTCTCCGAGGCGCGCGACAAGGCGTTGGCAGCCGTGCGCGAGAAGTCGCGCTTCCTCGCGAACATGAGCCACGAGATCCGCACGCCGCTGAACGGGGTCCTCGGTGCTGCCGACGTGCTCGCCGCAACACCGCTCACGGCTGAACAGGAGCGGTTCGTGGGCGTGCTGCGGCAGAGCGGCAACACGCTGGTCGCCCTCGTGAACGATGTGCTCGATTACTCCAAGATCGAGGCGGGCCGGGTGACCCTGGAGCACATCCCGTTCGACCTGCGGGAGGTCGTGGAGAGCGTGGCCGAGTTGTTCGCCCCGGACGCCGCCGAGAAGGGCCTCACCTGCACGTGCCGCGTCGCGCCTGACCTGCCGGCCACCGTGCACGGCGATCCGCTGCGCCTGCGGCAGATCCTCTCGAACCTGCTCAGCAATGCGGTGAAGTTCACCGCGTCGGGCGAGGTTGCGTTGGAGGTGGTCCGCGCGGACGGCGGGTCGGGCGGACTGCTGTTCCGCATCATCGACACCGGGATCGGGATCGACGCCGCCACCTGCGACCGACTCTTCCGCGCCTTCGTGCAGGCCGACGACACGACCACCCGCGTCTTCGGCGGCACCGGGCTCGGACTCGCCATCAGCGCGGAACTCGTCCGGCTGATGGGCGGGCGGATCAGCATCGACAGCGTCCCGGGCGAGGGATCCTGTTTTCATTTCATCCTGCCGGTCGCGCTCGACGCCGTGGCACACCAGCAGAACTCGTCAGTGACGCAACGCGTCGCGCTGGTGCGGGCCGCCCCCCGTGTCCGCACTATCCTCGAGGAACTCCTGGCGGGTTGCGGGGCATCGGCGGTGATCTTCGAATCCGTTGCAGACCTCGCGACGGCCATCCGCGAGGGGAGCGCTCCGAACACATGGCTCGTCCCGGCGGCAGCGACCCTCGAGCCCGCATGGCGGGATCTCCCGCTTCGGCCTCCCGGGGAATCCGCGGCGCGCTGGCGGATTCTCGTGACGGCACCTGCTGGGCACACCGGTGAGCCTTCGTCCCAGCTGGCGGTCCACGCGGTGATCCCGCACCCGCTGCGCCGCGCCGCGCTCGTCGACGCGCTCGCCGACCCTGGCTCGACCGCCCGATCGGCCAGCCCGCCGCCGGCGGTACGCGCTCCCATCCGTCGGCGCATCCTGCTCGTCGAGGACAACCCCGTGAACCAGCAGATCGCTTCGACGCTGTTGAAGCGGCTCGGCTGCGAGGTGGACCTCGCTGTCGACGGGGCAGTCGCCGTGGAGCGATGGCGCGGCGGCAACTACGATCTGGTGCTGATGGACTGCCAGATGCCCGTGATGGACGGCTACGACGCGACGCGCGCGATCCGCTCTCTCGAAGCCGACCTCGCACGCCCGCGCACCCCGGTGGTGGCGCTGACGGCGAATGCACTCGCCGGGGATCGCGAGCTTTGCCTCGCCGCGGGCATGGATGACCACCTCGGCAAGCCGTTCACGGTGGATCTCCTTCGCGCCATCATCGAGCGGTGGACCGCCACGATCCGAGAGCCCTCCCGCGCCGCCTGAAGTGAACGCGGGCGGCAAGCGGCAGGTCGTCCCCGATCACCCTCTCAGAACTGCCCCGCCATCAGAATGAGCTGCGCCCGGAGTTCCCCGTCCGGATACCGGGCGCTGCGGACACTCACGTACACCTCTCCCGCCCGAAGGCTGGCCATCTGACTTTCCGTGAGTCGCGTGTCGGGCGGAACGACGAAGGTGTCGGCCTGCCTCGCGAGCGGGACGATGACGGGGCCCAGCCGCCCGACTGCCCCTTCGTGCAGATGGGCGATGGTGGCGTCGATGCCGGACGTCTCGACATGACCTTCCAGGGTGCGATCGTTGCGGACGAAGAAGACCCCGGCGCCATGGCCTGCGCTCTGCCGCACGGGCGGCACCTGCTGCGCACCCGCGAGGCGGGCATCGTAGGTCTCCACGGTTGCCAGCAAGGACCATCGGCTCGCCACGGGAACCGCCGCGGCAAGCAGTGCGATGCCCACGAGCACCATCCGTCCGGAATGCAGCCAGCGATTCAGCATGTCTCCCACGGCAGCCCCCCCTCTCTCCGGCGCGCGGCACTGGACCAAGCGACGGCGCCGTCGGCCCGAACCACGACCCGACACGGCAGCCAACGCATTCGCGAAGCAAGCCCTGCCCAGTCCTGCACGCGGCAGCCCCATCGTGATTGAAGGCAGTCGCGACGTCGGCGGTGGCGCGCGGGCGAAGGCGCGCACAGCGGGAAAGGCTGGAAATGCCGACGCCTGCGGCAACGCGTCGCAGGCGGGCCATCGCACAGGACGTCGCGGTCGACGTCAGGACTCAGGGCGGTGCGGCCACCAGGTTGTGGCACCGTGAACAGGACGGCGCGGGAGAAGGCGCCGTGAAGACGTGTTCGAAGCGACGCGGCATGCTGCGCGTCGGAAAATGCGCCCGGGGAACTCGTTCCGGGAATTGCGCTCCGGGAATGGCGGAAAGCCCGACTCCGGGCCGGCCGGATTCACGACACGAGCATACGCGCGGCAAGACGAGTCGGACAACCCAGCGCCGGGTACGCGCTCAATGCCAGTCGTGGAAACACCACAAGCACTGCCTCGCCCTGGGCGTACGAACGATGCGATCGCACTGCGGGCATCGATTCAGCACGAGGTCGCCAGCATGCTCGAAGAGTACGCGGGCGGCGATGTCCCGGCAGAAGGTCTCGTAACCGCGCGACATCACCGCGCCGAGGCCGGGCGTGTCGAACACCCCGGCGCGCCGAAGCTGGTGATGCATGACCTCCGGATCGCGTGCCAGGGCGATCCGCCAGCGGGCGTCGAAAGCGACGATGGCCTTGCGTTCGAAATCAGTGAGCAGATGCGCGTGATAGCGGAGCACCGTGTGCGCCACCATCCCCAGCTCGTCGTAGCCCCCGGAAGGCCCGCCATGCGCCTGCGTGACCAGCGGCCTGCCGCGTGACCACCTGCGCACGACCTCCAGGTCGGCACCATCGGGCGCCGGCAAGGTGACCGTGCCGCAACCACCGGGGTCGCGGGGCCAGCTCGAACGCGCAGCCGCGTCGTCCATGAAAGATGCAATGCGCCCGAGTGCTTCCAGACCCTCCCTGCGTCCGCCGCAACCCTGCCGCCGACGGGACCCCTCCCCTTCGCGTGTCATCGTTGCTCCCCCTTCTGCTGCCTCCGATGCGGACCGACGCTCGGGCTTGCCGCCTGCGATCACCGGTGCGCGCACCATGCACCGATGTCCGGCTTGGTCTTGTGGACGGTATGCGGAAGCTCGTCGGCTCCCTGATCCCGATGCGTCGTGCGACCTGCCTGGTCTCTGAGGCCGGATCTCTCGGTACGGCGCGCACTTCGGCGCAGGAGTCGGGCACCAGGCACCTCTCCCGCTGAAACGTACCGGTCAGCGTATCGCTCGCCGGGATAGGTCGGGCGATTATAGGGCGATGTCCTGCACCTCCGGGAAGCCCCCCGCGCGTCCGATCGTCGCAGTCCGGAAGCGCGCCCGACAGGCCTCGCTCCCGCGGCATCCGACGTCCCGGCGAAGGCATAATCCGGAGATGAAAGATGTCTCCCCTGCAGTGTCGCCGGAGCATGCCCTCGCCGAGGTTCGAGCATGGGTGGACCGCGCCGTCATCGGTCTCAACCTCTGCCCGTTCGCGAAAGCGGTGCAGGTGAAGCGGCTCATCCGATACGTCGCCACCGAGGCGACCGATACCGATGCCCTGCGCGACGTTCTGGTCACGGAGCTGGAGCGCCTGCGCGACACCGACGCCTCCACGCTCGAGACGACGCTGCTCGTGCATCCGCGGGTGCTGCAGGACTTCCTGGACTACAACGATTTCCTCGACGAGGCCGACGCCGTCGTTGCAGCGATGGGTCTGGACGGCGTGATCCAGGTGGCGAGTTTCCATCCCGACTACCAGTTCGCGGGGACGGCACCGGACGACATGGGCAACGCGACCAACCGCGCGCCCCACCCCACTCTCCACCTGCTCCGCGAAACGAGCATCGACCGCGCCGTCCAGGCATTCCCGGAAGCCGACGCGATCTACGAGACGAACATCGCGACGATGGAATCACTCGGCGCCGATGGCTGGGCGGCACTGCGGCGGCAATGCCGCGAGGATGCCGGCCGGAACACGGCAGACGACGACGGCGGCGCCTGAACGCCCCTTCAGGGTGCTCGCGACGCCATGTACGCCGCGAGGTCGATGATGTCGCCGTCCGAGAGCCCGGCCACCACCGGTTGCATGAGCACCGCCCACCCGCCGCCGCGCAGGCCGCGCCGCATGTCGTGGAGCTGGCGCGCGAGATAGCTCGGCGAGCGCCCCGCCAGTGCGGGCACCGGCCCGAGTCCCCGCAGATCGGCGCCGTGGCAGATGCCGCACGCTGTGGTCCGACCGCCGCCCGTCGTGACGAGTGCCTCGCCGCGCGCGATGCTCCCTGTGGGCACGTATGCGACGAAGCCCGATCTCGAATCGCGGCGCTCCGTGCGTTCGAGGTTTTCGGGCATCTCGATGATCCGCTCGCCGATGGGTTCGGTGGCCGCCGGTTCGGAAGCCACCAGCATCCATCCGGCGACGTGGGTCATCGGCACGACGTCGGCCTCGACGACACGGATCCATGGCCGCGCGGGCAGCGCCGCGAAATACTCGGCGGCCTCGCGCACTTCGGCGTCCGTGGCGGCCTGAGCCACGCCGATCATGATGTTGATCGGCAACGATCGAGGCTCGGCACTCCTGCGCGCGCCGCTGCGGAACGCCTCGACCTGCTTCACGATGTACTCGGCCGGCAGCCCCGCGAGGCTCGAGTTCTCGGGCCGTCCCAGACCGTTCGGGAGATGACAGAAGCCGCAGGCATACACGCCCTTCCCCGCGCTGGTTGCCACGCTCGGCGGCATGGGTGGGTGATCGTCCGGATGCCAGTCGGGCACGCTCGTGAGATCGCGCAACTGCGTCATCGTGAAACGTCGGTCACTGCCAGGTACGGAGAGTGGGGTGCCGTCGTCCGGTGGCGGTGCCCCCGGGGGATTCACGGGGTAGGCCCAGGCGGGGATGGGCGCGTCGGCGAGGGTGGGTGGGGCCAGGGTCGCGGCCAGCGCCAGAGCGAACGGTGCAACGAAGGACTTCATGGGGATGCACTCCGACGGAGATTCGAACTGCGGTTCCGAGCCCCGGGCGAATGTCGGTGTGCAGGACCAACCACCCTACCGCGCCCCCGACGCCAGGAACCCGCCGTCGATCGGCATCGCGATACCCGTCACATAGCCGGCCGCATCGGAGACGAAGTACGCCACGGCGGCCGCGATCTCGTCCTGCGTCCCGTAGCGGGCCATCGGGATGGCGTCCGTGTACGCCTGGCGGAACTCCGGCGAATGCAGGACGCGCGTCATCGGCGTGTCGACCGGACCCGGCGCCACTGCATTCGCGGTGATCCCGAACTCGGCCAGCTCCACCGCCATCTGCCGCGTGAGGCCGATGACGGCTGCCTTCGACGTGCCGTAGCCGGTGCGCCCGACGCCGACGGCGCGCATGCCGGCCACGGACGCGATGTTCACGATGCGACCCCAACGCGCGCGCTGCATGAGGCGCGCGCCGTGCTGAGAACACAGCAGCACGCCGGTCACGTTCACGCGCAGATGCGCCTCCCAGCTGTCGAGCGGAAAGTCGACGAACGGTGCCGTCTTCGCGATGCCGGCATTGTTCACGACGACATCGCAGCGACCCCAGCGCCGGTCGATCCCGGCGAAGGCCGCGGCAACCGAATCGGCGTTACCGACGTCCAGATGCAGCGGCGAAGCCGCGAACCCGGCCTGCGTCAGTGACGTTGCAGTGGCTGCAGCCTCGGCGTCGTCGATGTCGCCGATCAGCACATGCATGCCGTCCCGCGCGAGACGATCCGCGATGGCTGCGCCGATGCCCTTCGCGGCCCCCGTGATCAGGGCGACGCGCTGCCCCGCTTTTGATTGCGCCATGGTGCTTCCTCGTGTCTTTCGATGGCGGATGTCAGGCGAGCGGGCCCGAGTACTTCTCGAGCAGCGCCCAGGCCTCGGGCCCGTAGATCGCCTTCCAGTCCTTGTAGTACCCGGCGGACGACAGCACGGCGCGGAACTTCGCCGGGTCGGTCCGGTTGAACACGAGACCGGCCTTCCGCAGCTTCTCTTCCGCCGTCACGTTGAGCTTCACGAGGTCGTCGCGCTGCCGCAGGGCCGCAGCGTCGAACTGGCGGGCGACGATCTCCTGGAGGTTCGGCGGAAGCTTGGCCCACGCACGACCGTTCACGAGGAAGAACCAGCCGTCCCACATGTGGTTCGTGATCGAGACGTACTTCTGCACCTCGTAGAGCTTCGCGATCTCGATGAGCTGGATGGCGTTCTCCTGCCCGTCGACGATCTTCGTCTGCAGCGCCGAGTACACCTCGTTGAAGTTGATCGAGGTGGGCGAGGACCCGAGCGCCTTGAAGAGCGAGGTCCACTGCGGGCTCACCGGCACGCGGATCTTGAAGCCCTTGAGGTCCTCCGGCGTGTTGATTGGATGCGTGCCGCTGGTGATCTGCCGGAAGCCGTTGTCCCACATCTTGTCGAGCGAGTGCAGGCCGAGCTTGCCGATGATCCCGCGCAGATGCCGTCCGAGATCACCGTCGACGGCCTCCCACACGCGCTTGTAGTCGGGAAATGCGTAGCCGACGCCGCACAGCGAGGTCGGCTTCGACAGCGTCGAGAGGATGTTCCCCGACAGCGTGAACATCTGGATCCCGCCGGAGCGCAGCTGCGAGAGCATGTCGGTGTCGCCACCCAGCTGGTTGTTCGGGAAGATCCGGATCTCCACCTTGCCGCCGGTCTCCTCGAGGATCTTCGCGGCGGCCTCCTGCATCCGGACGTTGGTGGGGTGCGTCACCGGCAGGTTGTTCGCCAGCTTCCAGGTGAACTCGGCAGCACCCGCGCGCATCGGCAGCCCGCCCAGCGCGCCCATCGTTGCCAGTGCGGCGCCCCGCACGAATCCGCGTCTGCTGATCATCGACATGGGGTTTTCTCTCCTCCGCAAGTGCCGTGCGTGCTGCGCCGCTCGGTCACGATTCAGTTGGTCCGGGTCACAGGAACCCGATGGAAATCCAGGGCACGCAGGCGACCACGATCAAGCCGATCACCAGTGCCACGAGGTACCCCACGATCGGCCGGATGCCCTCGTCCGGCGGCACTCGACCGACGGCGCACGCGGCATAGTAGCCAACGCCGAACGGCGGAGCGAAGAGCCCGATGCCCATCGCGAGGATCACAACCATCGCGTAGTGGACGTCGTGGACACCCATTTCCCGCGCGATGGGGAACAGCAGTGGCCCGAAGAGCACGATGGCGGGGATACCCTCCAGCACGCTGCCCAGGACGATGAAGACGACGATCGACACGGCGAGGAATCCGGCCCGCCCGCCGGGCAGGTTCGCCATGAGTCGCGTGAGGTCCTCCGAGAAGCCGGACTGCGTGAGCGACCAGGCCATGCCCGTCGCCGCGCCGATGATGAGCAGGATCGCGCCCGACAGCGCCGCGGTCTCGACGAGCATCGGCACGAGGCGTCGCCAGGGGAAGCACCGGTAGATGAGCAGGCCGGCGAGGACGGCGTAGACGATGCCGATCGTCGACACCTCGGTTGCCGTCGCCACGCCCTTCACCACCGCCGTGCGGATCACGAACGGAAGCGCGATCGCCGGCAATGCGATGACGAGGCTTCGGACGATGTCGCCGCGTGTCGCGCGCCGGACGCCGGAGAGATCCTCGTGGCGGTAGCGGAACCACACGAGGACGCACAGCGCGAGGCCGAGCACGACGGCCGGGAGCAGGCCGCCCGTGAAGAGCGCGGCGATCGACACGCCGGTGACGGACCCGATCGTGATCAGCACGAGGCTGGGCGGGATCGTCTCCGTCTGGGCGCCCGTGGCCGCGAGGAGTGCGACCAGCTCGCCCTTCTTGGCACCGCGCGCCTGCATCCCCGGGAAGAGCACCGGTGCCACTGCCGCCATGTCGGCCGCCTTCGACCCGGAGATGCCGGACACCAGGTACATCGATCCGACGAGCACGTACGACAACCCGCCGCGCACGTGTCCGAGCAGGTTGCCGAGGAACGCCACCATCGCGCGCGCCATGCCGGTCATCTCGATCAGCAGGCCGAGGAACACGAAGAGCGGCACCGACAGCAGGATCAGATGCGACATGCCCTCGTCCATGCGGCCGACGACGACGGGCATCGGCGTGCTCGTGGTCAGTGCCAGATAACCGACGGTGGCGAGCCCGAACGAGAACGCGATGGGCACACCGGCGAAGACGTTCACCGACACGACGCCGACGAAGAAGATGAGCAGGTTGAGGTTGCCGAGGTCCTGCAGCAGCGGGCTGATCGCGATCAGCGCACCGGCCAGCGCGGCGACGACCGCGAAGGCGGCGATGGCGAGCGGCGCACTCGCCGTCCTGAGCAATCGCAGCAGCGCCACGAGGATCATCAGCGCCCCGCCGATGGGCAGCGCCGCGGCCCGCCAGGCGTTGGAGATGTCGAGCGCGGGGGTCGAGATGGGGATCTCGTCGTGGGCGAACTCGTACGCGGGGCCGATGAACAGGAAGAGGAACGCGAGCGCCGCCGCGACGGCGAACATGTCGAGGAACGCGCGGACCTTCGGGCGCACCATGCCGACCACGGCGGTCATGCGCATGTGCTCGTCACGCCGCAGCGCCACCACCGAGCCGAGCATCGCGAGCCACAGGAACAGGATCGACGCCAGCTCGTCGCACCAGACGATGGGCTCCTCGAACACGTAGCGCGAGACGACCCCCGTGAAGAGGATCACGACCTCGGCCAGGATGAGGAGCGCCACGAGACCCTCGACGAGCCCACCTACCAGGCTGTCGACGAACGTGGACAGCCTCCGGACCGGACCCGCATCCGGTACTGCTTCGTTTCGAACCAAGACTCCCCCCGGCTCCCCCGCGGCGGGCTCGATGGCGGCCTGCGCGCGGCTACGTTGTTGTGGGGCCGGATGGTAGCGCAGCCCCGACATCCCCCGCGACGTGCGGGCGATGCCGGGCGGGGATCAGGGCTGGACGATGATCTGGTTCTCCACCGACTTCACGCCCTTCGCGCTCATCGCGAGTCGGCCGGCAGCCGCCTTCTCGGCTTCGTTCTTCGCGAAGCCCGACAGCATCACCTTCCCTTCGAGGGTCTCGACGCTGATGCTGGCCGCGCCGACGTCCTTGTTGCCGACGAAGCTGCTCTTGACCTGCGCGGTGATGGCCGAATCGTCGACGTAGCCGCCGACGGTCTGCTGGCCGCGCTGGACGGCGCAGCCGGACGTGACGAGTGCGGCAGCAAGTGCTGCAGCGATGATGACGGTGCGTGTGTTCATTCTCGAGGCTCCTGTGATGTTGCAGAGCCGAGTCTGCGCCGAGGGCGCGCGGCGATATGTACGCCACCGCACGGTACCGCGGCACCGCTGAACTACCGAACCATGGCCTCGCCCATGCGAATGTCGCGCGCCGCCACCCAGTCGGCGGGAAACTGCAGCGTGCCCTTCCGGAACAGCATCACGACCGTGGACCCGAGCAGGAAGCGCCCCATCTCCTCACCCTTGCGCAGCGCGATGTCGCGGCCGTCGTAGCGCCACTCGCGCACGGTGCCCGGACGCGGCGGATTCACCAGTCCGTGCCACGCCGTCGCCATGCTACCGACGATGGTGGCGCCCACGAGGGCGAGTACGAAGGTGCCGTGGTCGGAGTCGAACTCGCACACCACGCGCTCGTTCCGCGCGAAGAGACCGGGCACGCCGCGGGCCGTGGTCGGGTTCACCGAGAAGAGATCGCCGGGCACGTGGATCATCCGCACCAGACGACCGTCGCAGGGCATGTGGATGCGGTGGTAGTCCTTCGGGCTCAGGTAGAGCGTCGCGAACTGGCCGTCGACGAACTGCGCCGCCAGCGCGGCATCCCCACCCACCATCGCCCGGACGCTGTAGGTGTGCCCCTTCGCCTGCAACAGCTGATCGCCCACGATGGCACCGCACTGGCTGATGGCGCCATCCACCGGGCACACGAACGGCCCCGCGGCCAGCGGTCGCGCATCGTGCCGCAGCGCCCGCGTGAAGAACGCGTTGAAGGTTTCGTACGCCATCGGATCCGGATTCTCGGCCTCGGCCATGTTCACGCCATAGCGCGCGATGAACCAGGGGATCACCCGGCGCGTCCAGGCCTTCGACCGGGAGTTGGCGCACCAACCGGCGAACCCGGTGATCGCGCGCTTGGGCAGGAGGTATTGCGGCAGCACGGCCAGACGGTCGGACAAGTCAGGCGCCTCCGGGAGGCGTCGATGCGCGGGCAGCGATGTCGTGGCGGTCGTTCATGGGTCGGGGCATGGAGCGGAAGGCCGCGATTGTGCCGGCAAATGCCCGGTGCGCCCATGGGCGGCGCGCACCCCGGCGGTGCGGGTGGGGCCGTCGCCGGAGCGGACCATGCCCTTGTAGGAGCGGGCCATGCCCTTGTAGGAGGGGCCCATGGCCCCGAAAGCGGTCGATGCAAGGAAGCGCTCCACCCGGAAACCACGATTTCGCGGGCATGGCGCGCTCCTACAAGGGAAACCCACCGGTACGGATGTTGCGCCGCCCTCGCCACCGATGCACGCTCCCCGCATCCCGCACAGGAGATCCGCCGTGGCGAAGGTTCCCCCAGGGGTTGGTCCGCGCTTTCCGCAGGTGGTGGTGCTGTTCGGTGCCACCGGCGATCTCTCCCGGCGCAAGCTGCTGCCGGGGCTGTATCACCTGGTCAGCGCCGGCTTCATCCCCGGCTGCCGGATCATCGGCGTCTCGCTCGACGACATCGATGCCGATGGCTTTCGGAAGATCGCCCGGGCTTCGCTCAACGAGTTCTTCAATCGCAAGGTCACGGACCGCGACTGGGAGGCCTTCGCGCGGAGCCTGGACTACGTGCCCCTCGGTTCCGGTCCGGAGGCGCTGCGAACCGCCGTCGAAACCGCCGAGCAGACCTTCGAAGGCGAGAGCCGCCGGCTGCATTACCTCAGCGTGCCGCCGAACGCCGCCCTCGCCGCGGTGCGGATGATCAGCGAGGCGGGCCTCGTGGACCGCGCCCGCATCGTCATGGAGAAGCCCTTCGGCACCGACCTCGCGTCGGCCGTCTCGCTGAACGCGAAGCTGCACGACGTTTTCACGGAGGACCAGATCTTCCGCATCGACCACTTCCTCGGGAAGGAGCCCGCGCAGAACATCCTCGCGTTCCGCTTCGCGAACGGGCTGTTCGAACCGATCTGGAACCGCAACTTCATCGACCACGTGCAGATCGACGTGCCGGAGACGCTCGGCCTCGGCACGCGCGCCGGGTTCTACGAGCAGACCGGCGCTTACCGCGACATGGTGGTCACGCACCTCTTCCAGATCCTCGCCTTCATGGCGATGGAGCCGCCCACCGCGCTGGAGCCCGCGCCCATCAGCGAGGAGAAGAACAAGGTCTTCCGCAGCATGCTGCCGATCCTGCCCACCGACGTCGTGCGCGGGCAGTACACCGGCTATCGCGCGGAGGATGGCGTCGACCCGGAGTCCGACACCGAGACGCTGATCGCGCTGAAGTGCTACATCGACAACTGGCGCTGGGCCGGGGTGCCGTTCTTCCTGCGCACGGGCAAGCGCATGGCGGAGGGCCAGCGGATCATCTCCATCGCTTTCCGCGAGCCGCCGAAGAGCATGTTCCCGCCCGGCTCCGGCGTGGGCGCGCAGGGCCCCGACCACCTCACGTTCGACCTCGCCGACGCCTCGAAGATGTCGCTCTCCTTCTACGGCAAGCGCCCCGGCCCGGGCATGCGCCTCGACAAGCTGAGCCTGCAGTTCGCGATGCACGACACGGGGTTGATCGGTGAGGTGCTCGAGGCGTACGAACGCCTGATCCTCGACGCGATGCGCGGCGATCACACGCTGTTCAACACGGCCGACGGCATCGAGCGCCTGTGGCAGGTGTCGACCCAGCTGCTCGAAGCGCCGCCGCCGGTGCGGTTGTATGCCCCGGGTTCGTGGGGGCCGAAGTCGATCCACCAGTTGATCGCGCCACACGCGTGGCGGCTGCCGTTCGAGCGGGTATGGCGGGATCCGAACGGGACGGGGAGCTGACGTAGAGCGAACACCGTCGACCATTCCAGCGCACGGGGATGCCGAGAACACCCCCCGTGGGTCGGGCTGCAGCCCGACGCGGCGCATCCCGCGACCACGGCGCCGTTCGCACTCGCCGCGTCGAGCTGTAGCTCGACCCACGAACACCGTAGACCAGCGCCACGCGCGGGGATGCCGAAAACAACCCCCGTGGGTCGGGCTGCAGCCCGACGCGGCGCATCCCGTGACCACGTCGCCGTTCGCCATCGCCGCGTCGAGCGATGGCTCGACCCACGAGAGACGGCGCTGCACAGACGCCCCCGCCTCCGGCACCATGCGGCACCACCATCCACCTGTCCCGCCGCGCCCCATGCCGTCCACCCGCCGCGACATCTACTACTGGAAATGCGATCGCCTGGCCGCCTTCCACGGCACCACCCAGGGCGATGCGCGACGGCCGAGCCAGGAGACGGCATCCCTCGTCCGCGATCTCCTGACGCGTCACTTCGGCGCGCCGCCGACCACCCTGCGCGATGGCGGCGGCCAGGGCAACCACCTCACTTTCATCGCGACCGTCGATGCGCACGACGTCTTCGTCCGCATCGAGGACGGCCCGGAGCAGGACGACTACATCGCGGTCGAGTCGTTCGTGATGGATCGCGTGCGGGCGCTCGGCGTTCCGACGCCGCGCGTGTACGCCACTGACGCCGCGCGGAGCGTCGCGCCGTTCGCGTGGCAGATCCTCGAACGCGTCGCGGAACCGGATCTGAATCGACACTTCAAGGCCGGCACGCTGGCCACCGTCGAAGTCGCGGCGCAGATCGGTCGGCTGATCGCGACGTGGCAGGACGTACCGGTGGAAGGGTTCGGACCGTTCGACGTGCAGCGTCTGGCGACGGACGGCGTGCTGCACGGCCTGCACGCGACGTATCCGTCGTACTACTTCACGCGCCTCGACGCGCACCTCACCTTTCTCGTCGAACGCCGCTTCCTCACGCCGTCACAAGCCGAGGCGATGCGCACCGCGATCGACGACCACCGCGCCCTCCTCGACCTCGCCACACCGTGCCTCGTCCACAAGGACACGGCACTGTGGAATCTGCTCGGAACCGAGCATGAGGTCACGGCGGTGATCGACTGGGACGACTGCGTCGGCGGCGATGCGATGGACGATCTCGCGCTGCTGGGATGCTTCCACGACGGCGCGTTCCTGCGAGCCGCGTTCGAGGGCTACGCCTCGGTCCGCGCGCTACCCGCCGAACACGTCCCGCGCTTCTGGCTGCACCTGCTGCGCAACATGATCTTCAAGGCGGTGATCCGCGTGGGCGCGGGGTACTTCGACCACGACAGCGCGTTCTTCCTGGTCGGGGCGGGGAGCAACGGGAAGGCGTTGCGGGAGACGACCCTGGCGCGGCTGGAGGCTGCAGTGGGCGGGCTGCGGGAGGGGCGGGATCCGTTGGGGTTGTAGCGGGGTGCGTCGACCGAAACCGACGCTTTCGCGGCCATGGCCCGCTCCTACAAGGTCACAACCACCATCGGTGGCGCATCAACCGGGCTCTGTAGGAGGGGCCCATGGCCCCGAAAGCGAGGAATGCAAGGAAGCACTCCACCCGGAACCATCGCTTTCGCGGGCATGGCCAGCTCCTACAATTTCACAACCACCATCGGTGGCGCATCAACGGGTTCTGTAGGAGGGGCCCATGGCCCCGAAAGCGGTCGATGCAAGGAAACGCTTCACCCGGAACCGGCGCTTTCGCGGGCATGGCCCGCTCCTACAAGGTCACAATCACCATCGGTGGCGCGTCGACGGGTTCTGTAGGAGAGGCCCATGGCCCCGAAAGCGGTGGATGCGAGGAAGCGCTCCACCCGGAACCGCCGCTTTCGCCCCCCTATTGCCGCCCCCCCAACCCCAGCGCCTTCGAATGCGAATGCTCGAATCGCCAGCCCTCCGGCGTGAAAAGCGTTCCGACCTTGGTGTCCACCAGGCGCGCCGCCATGACGCTCTGGCCGGGCCCGATCTGCACTTCGCCCACCTCCAGCCAGTCGCACGGCGCACTCGGGCCACGGAGCTGGTCCACCAGGATCATGTCGCGCGGGGCGCCGTCCTGGAGGTACTGCAGGCCGCCCTCTTCGAGACGGTGGATGTTCGCATCGGCCTCGGCGAGGCTCAGGAACCCGACGCGGAGCAGTTCGCCGTCCATGCACACCGACGCGCTGTGGATCCCGGCGATGAAGGCTTCGAGGCCACCGACGTACTCTTCGTTGATCGCGTCCAACCGGACGACGAGCGACATTGCTTCCACGAGAACTGCCAAGACGGTCTCCCTCGATCTTGTTGGGTATCGCCGCGCGGCGGTGCCGAGGCGGGAGGCGAAATGATGGCATGGAACCCGCGGCGCCGCGCAGCCCGCTCAGCGCTTGGCGTTCAGGCGTACCCCCAGCATGAAGATGTCCTGGTCCCTGTGGTAGAACGACGCGACGCGCGTGTACATGAACGCCGCCTCGATGGAACTCGAAGGCATGTCGAGCACCTTGTAAGCCGCGCGGATGCTGAGGATGCCCATCGCGGTCAGCGGTGTCTCGCGATAGGTGTCGTAGGCGATGTACGGTCCCAGGCCGAAACTGAAAGTGAAGGTGTCCGGCGGGGTCCGCCACCACGCCTGGAGGGGGAAGCCGCGGCGATGGATCAAGCCGGTGTCGCCTTCCGACAGAAACGCCACCGAATAGGCCGCAGGCTGCCACCATGCCGACGGCTGGTCGAGTATGTACTGCGCCTCGATCTGCACCGCGCCACTCGTCTGCTGCGCCCCGAGCTGCGTCGTCCGCGATGCGCCGCTCCAGACGCTGAGGTCGGCCTTCAGCCGGGTCGGCCGCTCGATGTCCGAGGTGGAGATGAAGTCGTACCCGGCGCCGAAGAGGATGGCATTGGAGTTGAACGAACCGGGCACCAGCGTATTGGTGAGCTGGGACCGCAGGTACCAGCCGGATTCGAACGGGTGCCATTTCAGGGCGACCGTCGTGAACAGACCGACGCGGAACCTGTTCTCTCGCCCGCGGTTCAGGGTGGTGTTGTTCATGTTCGCGTACGGCCCCATGCCCGCCTGAAGTTCGAGGCGATCGGAGAGGTCCCATGCATACCAGCCCTGCAATGCGAAACCGTCGCGGTGATTGTTGGTGAGGTGGCCGTCGTTCGTGTACACGAAGCCGATGCCCCAGGGCGTGGTCGTCGGGCTGTAGATGAACCCGGTTTGCGCAGTCCAGGTGTTCTCGCCAAGGCCGCGCAGTGCCCCGCCCACGACGTAGAAATCCACCGACTCGGGTTCGGGACGATTGGCCGCCGGCGCGGGGCCGATCGATGCCGCCGCGAGGAGGGCCGCGGCGGCCCACCGGGCGGACGTCGCGCGGAAGCCGCCACAAGGGGCATGGCGAAGACCGGCGCGGAGGGTGCTCTTCATGGGGATCACGGTCAGCAGTGGGCGGCGGCGGGAGGAAGCCGTCCCGACGTGGCGTTCGGAACGGCCATGGGCATCATGCCCGGCGAAGTGAATCGCGGACAACCCCATCGGAATGCACAGCCATGGAATCGCGCTGACCGCGGGAAACGAAGCGTAGGTTCCCGTACGAGGAGCCCATGGCCCCTGTAGGAGCGGGCCACGCCCTCGAGAGCGGTAGATGCAAGGAAACGCTTCACCCGGAACCATCGCTTTCGCGGCCATGGGCCGCTCCTACAAGGGGGTGCATCCTCCGCCGGAGATCGAGAACGAGGCGCTTCGCGCCTGCACCCGTCACCCGTACGTCAGCGCCCGCGCCTTGCCCCAGAACACCCGATACATGAACACCGTGTAGGCAACGATCACCGGCAGCGTGATGGCCACGCCCACGAACACGACGTTGAGCGATGCGGTGCTGATGGCCGCCTCCCACACCGTCATCCGGCCGATCACGATGTCCGGGAAGATGCTGTACGCGAGGCCGAAGAACGCCAGCACGAAGATGAGCACGGTCGCAGCGAACACGATCCAGCCATGGCCGGCACGCACCAGATCAGGGTGTGTCAGGACCCAACGCACCGCGAAGAACGCCACGGCACACGCGAGCGGAACGGGCAGCAGCGCGAACACCTGGGGCACGCCGAACCATTTCGCGGCGACCGTGGGGTGCACGAGCGGCGTGGCCGCGGAGATCGCCACGAGTGCGACGCCCATGGGCCACAGCACACGTTTCGCCCAGGCCACGGCCTGCATCTGCAGCGGACCTTCCGTCTTCATGATGAGCCACCCCGCTCCCAGCAGCACATAGGCCGCGGGGAGCGTGATCGCGATGCCCAGGCTGAACGCGATGCCGAACGGCCCCGCGTCGAAGCCCGTGATGTAGCTTCCGAGCATCCACCCCTGCGCGGCACCCGCGAGCAGCGAACCGGCGAAGAACGCGCGGTTCCAGAACGGCTTGTAGCGGAGTGGCGCCTTCACCCGGAAATCGAACGCGACGCCGCGGAGGATGAGCCCGATCAGCATCACGGCCACGGGCAGGTACAACGCCTGCAGCACAAGTCCATGCGCCATCGGGAACGCCACGAGCAGCACCCCCACACCGAGCACGAGCCAGGTCTCGTTGGCATCCCAGAAGGGGCCGATGCTGGAGATCATGGTGTCCTTCGCGGCGTCGTCCGCGAACGGCAGCAGCAGGCCGACGCCGAGGTCGTAGCCGTCGAGGATCACGTACACGAGCAGCGCGAACCCCATCGTCGCCAGGAAGATGAGCGGCAGCCACTCGGCCCAGGTCATGCCCAGCATGTCACACCCCCGCCTTGCCGAGCCCGGCGTCGGTGACCGGCACCGGCGCATGCGTCACCGGGTTCTCGGCCATGTACTTGAGCACGCCCACGTAGGTGACGAGAAGCAGGCCGTACACGAGCAGATAGGCGACGAGCGTGGCGCCGATGAACGGTGAGGGGACGCTCGTGACCACATCGCTCGTACGCAGCACGCCGTAGACGACGAACGGCTGTCGGCCGGTCTCGGTCACGTACCAGCCGGACAGCGTGGCGACCCAGCCGGAGAAGGTCATCGCTGAGAGCGTCCAGAGCAAGGGCCTGGGCAGGCTGATGCGCGCGCGCCCGCGCTGGCCCCAAAGCTTCCACGCCGCGAACGCCGCCACGACGAGCATCAGCGAACCGACGCCCACCATGATCCGGAACGCGTAGAAGACCGGCGCCACCGGCGGGTGCGCGTCCGGGAACGCGTCGATGCCCGCGATCTCGCCGTCGAGTTCGTGCGTGAGGATGAGGCTCGCGAGTTTCGGAATCTTGATCGCGAGGTGCGTCGTGCCGGTCTCTTCGTCGGGGATGCCGAAGAGCGTGAGGGGCGCGCCGCGCTCGGTCTCCCAGATGCCCTCCATCGCGGCGACCTTCGCGGGCTGGTGCTCCAGCGTATTGAGGCCGTGGAGATCACCCGCGACGAACTGGATCGGGATCACGATCGCCGCGGTGAACACGGCTGCTCGCATGGCCTTGTGGGTGCCGTCGGTCGCAGTGCCCTTCAGCAACTGCCAAGCACTGAGCCCGGCGATGAGGAACGCCGCGGTGAGTGCCGAGGCAAGCAGCTTGTGCGCGAACCGGTACGGGAACGACGGGTTGAACACCACCGCGAACCAGTCGGTGGGCATGAACTTGCCGTCGACGATCTCGAATCCGGCGGGCGTCTGCATCCACGAGTTGAGACTCAGGATCCAGAATGCGGAGAGCGTGGTGCCGAGCGCGACGAGGAACGTCGCCGTGAGGTGCACGCGCTCCGACACGCGCCCACGGCCGAACAGCATGATCCCGAGGAAGCTCGCCTCGAGGAAGAACGCCGTGAGGACCTCGTAGCCCAGCAGAGGACCGGAGATGTTGCCCGTCGTCTCTATGAAGCCCGGCCAGTTGGTACCGAACTGGAAGCTCATCACGATGCCCGACACGACGCCGAGCGCAAACGTCAGCGCGAACACCTTCGTCCAGAAGTAGTACGCCTCTTCCCACGCCGGCTCGCGGGTCTGCACGAGCCGGACGCGGAAGAACAGCAGGAACCAGCACAGCGCGATCGTGATGGTCGGGAAGAGGATGTGGAAGCTGATGTTCGCGGCGAACTGTATGCGCGAGAGCATCAGGGCATCGAGCGTCATGCTGGCAAGTCCTTGTCGTTCAGGGGGTGCTGCTCTGCTTCTTCGTATTACGGCCCGTGAGCCGGTCCTTCACTTCGAGCACGCGGGTCACCATCGACCCCATGCTCATCAACTGCACTGCGGTTTCCGGCGACAGCTTCTGGACTTCATCGAACCACGTCATCAGTCGGCTGATGAACTCGTGCATCTGGCGCATGCGCTCCTGCGCGTGACGCTCGTCGTCGGTGGCGGGGGTTTCCTGGAGGGCGGAGCGCAGCATCGTCAGCGTGGGCTCGACCTCGCGGCGGCGGCGCTCCTCGGCCAGCACGCGAAAGATCTCCCAGACGTCGTCAGGGGCGCCGAAGTACTCGCGGCGGTCGCCTGGGACATGACGCAGACGAACGAGCCGCCACGCCTGCAATTCCTTCAGGCCCATGCTCACGTTGGATCGTGAGAACTCGAGGCTCTCGGCGATCTCGTCGGCGCAGAGCGGCTTCGGCGACAGGAAAAGCAGCGCGTAGATCTGGCCGACGGTGCGGTTGATGCCCCAGCGGCTGCCCATCTCGCCGAAGTGGGCGATGAACTCGCGGTTGAGGGCGGGGAGTTGATCGTTGAGCGGCATGGCGGGAAGTATAGGCGAGAGAATCTTACTTTTCAGTAATTACTGAACTATCACGTATTTCCTGAATGCGGACGCCAGCGGCCCTCTCATCGAGCGCGTGACGCACGATCCGCGTGGGTCGGGCTCCGCCCGACGCCCGCGTTCCTGGATTCGCCGCTGTGCCCAAGCCATCGCCGCGTCGAGCGATGCTCGACCCACGAAGAGCCTCGCCACTGGATGCCTCGGTTCTGGAAACCATCCCCGTGGGTCGGGCTCCGCCCGACGCCTGCGTTCCTGGATGCGCCCCCGTGCCCAAGCCATCGCCGCGTCGAGCGATGCTCGACCCACGAAGGGACTGCGCGACGGGATGCCGCGGCGCTGGAAACATCCCCCGTGGGTCGGGCTCCGCCCGACGCCTGCGTTCCTGGATGCGCCGCTGTGCCCAAGCCATCGCCGCGTCGAGCGCAGCTCGACCCACGAAGGGCCTCGCCACTGGATGCCTCGGTTCTGGAAACAATCCCCGTGGGTCGGGCTCCGCCCGACGCCTGCGTTCCTGGATTCGCCGCTGTGCCCAAGCCATCGCCGCGTCGAGCGATGCTCGACCCACGAAGGGCCTCGCCACTGGATGCCTCGGTTCTGGAAACAATCCCCGTGGGTCGGGCTCCGCCCGACGCCTGCGTTCCTGGATGCGCCCCCGTGCCCAAGCCATCGCCGCGTCGAGCGATGCTCGACCCACGAAGGGTCTTTGCGATTGGATGCCTCGGCGCTGAAAACACCCCCGGTGGGTCGGGCTCCGCCCGACGCCCGCGTTCCTGGATTCGCCGCTGCGCCCAAGCCCACGCAGCGTCGAGCGATGCTCGACCCACGAAGGGCCTCGCCACTGGATTCCTCGGTTCTGGAAACAATCCCCGTGGGTCGGGCTCCGCCCGACGCCCGCGCTCCTGGATTCGCCCCTGCGCCCAAGCCATCGCCGCGTCGAGCGATACTCGACCCACGAAGGGCCCTCGGGACTGGCACCTCCGGCGCCGAGAACCGCCCTTGCCACCCGCAGACCGCGCGCAGGAAGAGGCCATAATCCGAGCCAGCTGGGCCCCATTGCCGCGCCGATGCGCACCCCCGGAGATCCCCCGATGCCCCAACGCAAGGAAGTCACCCCTGCCCTGACACGAGCGCTCGCCGACTACGCGGAACTGCCGCTCGGTGCCGATCGCGAAGCCATCGTCACGCCGATCCTCGAGGCGTGGGTACTGGACGCCAACGAACTGAGCCGCAAGATGAGCGCCGAGCAATACATGACCCTCGTGCCTGCCACCGTCTTCACGCATCCGGTCGAGCCGGAGGAGGGACAGCCATGAGCACCGCCGACCTGCTCGACCTCTCTCTGGCACAAGCCGCCCGCCTGGTCCGCACGCGCGAGGTGTCACCGCTGGAACTCGTCGACGCCTGCCTCGCGCGCATCGACGCCGTGGACAGCCGCCTCGCCGCGTACATCACCGTCTTCGCGGAAGAAGCACGCAGCGTCGCGAAGGCGGCCGACACGATGCTTCGCGCGGGCTACGACCTCGGCCCGCTGCACGGCGTGCCGGTGAGCCTGAAGGACAACGTGGCCGTACGCGGCACGCGGACCACCGCCGGCAGCAAGGTGCTGGAGAACTGGATTCCCGACCACGACGCCACCGTCACCGAGCGTCTCCGCCGCGCCGGCGCGATCCTGCTCGGCAAGCTGAACATGCACGAGTTCGCGTGGGGCGGCACCTCCGACAACCCGCACTACGGCGCCGTGCGCAACCCGTGGAACACCGATCGATTCCCCGCGGGGTCCAGTGGTGGATCCGGCGCCGCGGTCGCCGCACGCATGTGCTACGGCGCCATCGGGACCGACACCGGCGGATCGATCCGTCTGCCGTCGGCCATCAACGGCGTCGTCGGCATTCGCCCCACTTATGGACGCGTGAGCAACCACGGCATCATCCCGCTCGCGTGGAGCATGGACACCGCGGGCCCGATGACCCGAACCGTCGAGGACTGCGCGCTCATGTTCGGCGCGATCGCGGGTCACGATCCGAAGGATCCGACGACGTCGCGCGCCCCGACGTCCGACTATCTGGCGGACCTCGGCGCCGGCATCGACGGCCTGCGCATCGGCGTGGTGCCCGGCTACTTCTTCCACCATCTGCAGCCGCCGGTGCACGCCGCGGTGATGTCGGCGCTCGACACATTGAAGGGCCTCGGCGCGAGGATCGTCGACGTCGACATCGACAACATCCACGGCAACATCTCGGCGCAGCTCACGATCGAATCCGCCGAGCCGAGCACGTACCACCAGCGCTGGCTGCGCGAGCAACCGCAGAACTACGGCGCCGACGTGCGCACGCTCCTCGAGGTGGGCGAGATGCTGCTCGCGACCCACTACCTGCAGGCGCAGCGCTATCGCACCCTGCTGCGCAACGAGTTCATGGAGGCGTTCCGCAAGGTCGACGTGTTCCTCTGCCCCACGCTGCCCTTCACCGCCACGCGCGTGGGCGAGATGAAGGTCGTCATCGAGAACGGCGTCGAGGAGGACATGCTCTCGGCGATCATGCAGTACACCGGCGTCCCGAGCCTGACCGGCCTGCCGTCGCTGAACGTGCCGTGTGGCTTCGACCCCGACGGTTTGCCGATCGGAATGCAGATCATCGGCAAGCCGTTCGACGAGGCGAAGCTGTTCCGGGTGGGGGCGGCGTATCAGGGGGTGACAGCGTTTCATACGATGGCGCCGAGGCTGTGATGTGGCATGGCGAACGCCCGGCCGTTGTTCTGCGACACGCGGAGGCAACGCATGGCAATGGCTCGAGTCTCCCTCGGTGACCGCATTGTCCGCGACGCCCGGATCCTTCGTTCCGCCGCCAAGACGTCAGCCGACAGTTTCGATGTCTGCATGTCGACGAAGGCACTCGCATTCGCGTGCGGTCCTGATGTGCGTTGCGCACATGGCGGCCCGGACCTTCGCGCCATCGGTCCTTGGGCTTGCCGTCGCGATCGAGCGAACGCATCAGATTCTCCCTGGCAGATCGGACAGCCGACGTCGACACGGTGCTGGCGTTCTGAGCGGGCATTCGAGAGCCGCGCAATGAAGGCGCGCGAGAGCGGCATGCCGGACGAAGAGTGGTGGGATTCCTTCTTCGACCCGGACCGTCTGCTGCAGCGTCTTCTGCCCGCACACGATATGGACGGCGCGGTCGTCGAGTTCGGAGCCGGATACGGAACGTTCACGATTCCGGCGGCACGCATGACGTCGGGCATCGTGACCGCGCTCGACATCGAGCCAGCGATGGTGGATCACGTCCGTCGGAAGGTCGAGGCGGATCGACTGCCGAACATCCGGCCAGTGCTTCGCGATGTCGTCGCAGACGGAACCGGCATCGAAGACGGCTCACAGGTGCACGCGATGATCTTCAACCTGCTGCACCTCGAGGATCCCGTCGCACTGCTTCGCGAGGCGCGGCGAACGCTGGCCGTCGGGGGAACCGTCTCGGTGCTCCACTGGCGTAGTGACATTCCGACACCGCGCGGCCCGTCACTCGCCATCCGCCCGTCGCCCGCCCAGTGCGCGGAGTGGATGCAGGACGCAGATCTTGTCGACGTGCGGGCTGTCGCTGTCGAGGACATCTGCCCTTACCATTTCGCCCTGTTGGGCTCACGACCCGCGTCCGCCGTCTGACAGAACCACGCGTGATCTGCGATACGAGGAGAAGCGACATCCATGGACTCGAAGGCGCACTGGGAAACGGTCTACACGACGAAGGATCCGACCGAGGTCAGCTGGTATCGCCCGCATCTCGAAACCTCGCTCCAGCTTATCGAGGAGGCGGCCGGCGGATACGACGCCCGGATCATCGATGTCGGTGGCGGTGAATCGACGCTCGTCGACGATCTGTCTGCGGCGGGCTACCGCGAACTGTCGGTACTGGACATCTCGCGAACCGCACTCGACGTGGCAAAGGCCCGCATGGGCGACTCGGGGGATGCAGTCCAGTGGCTCTGCGGCGACGTCACGTCGATAGCCCTGCCGCGTCACCACTACGATGTCTGGCACGACCGTGCGGTGTTCCACTTCCTGACCGACGCCACGTCTCGGGCGGCCTACGTCCGTCAGGTGGCACTTGCCGTGAAGCCTGGCGGACACGTCATCGTCGCGACATTCGGTCCGGAGGGGCCCACCAAGTGCAGCGGGCTCGACGTCGTGCGCTATGCGCCCGATGCCCTGCACGATCAGTTCGGTCCCGCCTTCGCGCTCGAGAAGCACACGACCGAACTGCATCGGACGCCGGCGGGTTCGGTGCAGCAGTTCACCTACTGTTATTGCAGAGTCGCGTCGACGCTGACCTGATGGCGTGATGCATGGCAGGGCCCTGGAGCGGTGTTGCACGGGGGGATAGTAGGGCCCCTCTCCAGGCGCTGCGGAGTACCTGCGTGTGCATCAACGCTGAACTCGTCGGAAGATCCGTGCGCTTCCTCGCCCTTCACCGTCGCTCGACACCGATCCATCGGATGAACGAGATCAGGTCATCTCGTTCCTCTCGGCTGGGCGCGTTCTGGTCCGAGGCGGCCGGAGCGCGGCAGGTGTGCCGCAGGCCGAGGAATTGGTCTTCGACGCCAAGCTGCAGCGGTTCATTCCTGTGCTTCCCAGCGAGTGCTGGTCAGCCGTGAAGGCCCTGCAGGTCCAGCCTGTTCACGCCGGAATCTCCGCCCGCAGCCCCGGCACCTTCTGCAAGCGCCGGTCATTGGTGAGAAAGAGCACATCATCGGCAAGTTCAAGCGCGCTGGAGACCTGGAGGGCGTCCGGCGTTCTCAGTCCGTGATTGGCACGAAGCACAGCAGCACGCTCGACCACCGCGGCCGTGAGCTCGACGACTGTCAGTTGTCCGGCCTCGAAAAAGGGCCGGTATTCGTCCGCCAAGGCCTGATCCTTGTCGCGGAATGGCTTGACCATGCATTCCAGAAAGCTCAGACGGGATACGGCGAAGACGGCGTCCGGGGCTTCTTTACGCAGCGCTCGCAACCGCTCCATCAGACGGGTGTGGAAGGGGGCGGGCGCCTCGATCCAGTAGATGACGATGCAGGCATCGAGGAACAGGATCACCGCTAAGCGCTCCAGGCATCGCGCTCGATGCGCAGTTGCTCGTCGATGTCCTTCTTGGATCGGGTTCCCCGTGCTGATCGTTCGACCAGCTCCCACAGCCCGCGCCGCTCGATGAGCCGAACGTAGTCGTCCTCGCGCAGCACCACGTAGCAAGGACGATTGTTCTTGATGACGTGGACCGGACCGTCCTTCAGCAGATCGTCGAGGGCGGAGATGCCCCGTCGTTTGATTTCCTGCGCCGGGATGGTTCTCATTGTCGGGACCTCATTCAGTACCTGAAACGGTACTAACTCTAGTCTCGTCAAGTGCGAAGAGCCAGCCCGTCACGCGCTCTGCGGTCGGCCATCTGACGCGCTCTGGCTGCCGCGCTCTGGGGTCGGACCTACGCAACCATCTGACCTCTCGGAGAAATGCCCGCAGAAACCCCTTGCTTCCGGGCTTAGAGCACTGTTTTTTGCCCCGAAATGGTCCGGCTCCGAAGAAGCGCCGAGTGGGTCACGCAAGCTATGGGGCCACGTCTTGCCTCTTCCCGCAAGCGCCAGCTCACCACCCACACCTGCCAGCGCCGCCCGCCTCCTCACCTCCCGCACCGAGGCCCACGGCACCGCGAAGGCTCGCACCACCACCTTCGAGTACCAGAGCGGCACGAACCTGCTCACCGCCACCGTGGATCCGCTATCGCGGCGGACGGAGATGGTCTACGACGCCATGGGCAACGTGACCACGCTGCGCACGCTGGCCGGCACGCCCGGCCAGATGACGCAGACCTTCACCTGTTCGCGCCAATGGCAAGCAGCTTCTCCTTGCCACCGAACCGGTACTTGAGCCGCCAGTACTTCCCGCCGTTGGGCTTCACGAGCAAGTACAAGCCGCCACCATCGGAGAGCTTCTGATTGGTCTCGCCGGGCTTCGCGGTCTTGCGTTCGAGTGCGGTCAGAGGCATTGGGGGTATCTCCGACTGGGGGTACCAGATATACCCCCAGATGTACCCCCAGCTCGCAACGGAACGCCGAAGACAATGCCGGACCTCGGAACGGGCGTTTCCCCTATGAGGATCGGCCTTTTCCGGACATTTCTGGACGTTCTTGGAAGTGTTCTTGGTGCCGGGAGGGGGAATCGAACCCCCACGATGTTTCCACCGGCGGATTTTGAGTCCGCTGCGTCTACCAGTTCCGCCATCCCGGCTGGGAGGGAGCCGGATTATCGCCTACGCGGCTGGCGCGCGAAAGCACTGGTGACGGCGCGCTGGTCCGCGTTCTCCTTCGTTCCGGCGTGCGCATCGAGCGTGCTACCAGCGCCACAGAGCCCTCCGATGCCGCGACGCAGCATCTCGATTGACCCAAATCAACGATTGCGAAGTGGGTCAGGCGTCTACTGGTTGCGGAGAAGTCGTCGGTGTCGATGAAACCGGCACCAAGCGCCTCGATCGCGTTCCGTCGATGGGCTGCGTTCCATGGGGCACAGCATCGGTGGACCCCACCCGCCCGGGAGGAACATCATGAAGACCGTGTTGACCGCAGGACTCGCCGCAGCCACGTTGTTCGCCGCTGGTGCCTGGGACGCCCTCGCGCAGACTGCGCCCGACGCCGCCTCGCGCGAAGCCGCGAAACGCCTCGCCACCGGGATGTGCATGACCTGTCATGGAACGCAGGGCGCTGGCGACAACCCGCTCGTGCCGCGTCTGGCTGGACAGCAGAAGCAGTATCTCGAGGCGCAACTGAAGGCGTTCCGCCGCCAGAACCGGGGGGACCCTGAGGCGCACGATTTCATGTGGGGGATCGCCGCAACGCTCGACGACAACATCGTCGAGGGACTGGCGCACTACTACGCGTCCCAGCCACCCATGAAGGGCGTGCCGGGCGATCCGGCGGTCATGTCAGCGGGGCGCGACTTCTACGAGCGTGGCCGTGCCGACAAGGGCATCCCTGCCTGTGCGACCTGCCACGGCATGGATGCCGAGGGCCACACCGTGTTCCCGCGGCTGGCCGGGCAGTACGGCCAGTACCTGTCGCGGCAGATGCAGATGCTGCGCAACCGCCTGCGCGATTCGCCGGTGATGCACGGGGTGGTGAAGGACCTCAGCGACGAAGACATCTTCTCGCTGGCTACCTACCTGCAGTCGAAGTAGGAGCCGTCGAAACAACCGCGGCCGGCGCGATGCTCTGCGCCGGCCGCGGCGACGTTCACCCGGGACCAGGCGTACGCCTGGTCAGCGGTGACCACCCGACTTCAGATGGCCGTAGCGCTTCACGCGGATGTCGGCCTGGGCCTGGTGCCCCGCGAAGCCTTCGATGGCGCAGAGCCGCGAGCAGTACTCGCCGATCATCGCCGAGGCTTCCGGCTTCACCTTCTGGTACGTGCACGTCTTGATGAACTTGCCGACCCACAGTCCGCCCGTGTAGCGCGCAGCCTTGCGCGTGGGCAGGGTGTGGTTGGTGCCGATCACCTTGTCGCCGTAGCTCACGTTCGTTTCGGGGCCCAGGAAGAGCGCGCCGTAGTTGGTCATGTTCTTCAGGAAGTAGTCGGGGTCCTTCGTCATGACCTGCACGTGCTCGGACGCGATGCGATCGGCCTCGATCACCATCTCCTCGTACGTGTCGCACACGATGACCTGTCCGTAGTCGCGCCACGCCTGGCCGGCGACGGCGGCGGTGGGAAGCGTCTTCAGCTGGATCTCGATCTGCGCCATCGTGTCGTGCGCGAGCTTCTCGGAATTGGTGAGCAGGATCGCCGGCGAGTTGGGGCCGTGCTCGGCCTGACCCAGCAGGTCGGTCGCGCAAATCTCGCCGTCGACGGTCTCATCCGCGATCACGAGGGTCTCGGTCGGGCCTGCGAAGAGGTCGATGCCGACCCGGCCCGCGAGCTGGCGCTTGGCTTCGGCCACGTAGGCGTTGCCGGGGCCCGCGACCATGTCGGTCGCCTGGATGGTCTCGGTGCCCACCGCCATCGCTGCAATGGCCTGGACGCCGCCCAGTGCGTAGATCTCGTCGGCGCCGGCGAGGTACATGGCGGTCACGATGGCCGGCGACGGCTTGCCCTGGAAGGGCGGCGCACACGCGATCACGCGCGGCACGCCGGCAACCTTGGCCGTGAGGATGGTCATGTGGGCCGACGCCACCAGCGGGTACTTGCCACCGGGCACATAGCAGCCCACCGAGTTCACGGGCAGGTTCTTGTGGCCGAGGATGATCCCGGGGAGGGTTTCGACCTCGACGTCCTTCATCGAGTCACGCTGGATCTGCGCGAAGTTCCGGATCTGTGTCTGCGCGAACTTGATGTCGTCGACGTCGCGTGGCGAGAGCGCCTTCACGTTGGCCTCGATCTCGGCCTGGGTCAGCCGGAAGGACGGCGGGGACCACTTGTCGAACTTCTCGGACATCTCGCGCACGGCGGCGTCACCGCGCTTCTCGACGTCGGCGATGATCCCTTCCACCGTGGCCCGCACCTTCGCCTGCTCGGCCGCGTCGTCCGCGGCGCTGATGCCCTGCTTGAGAAAACGCACCATCTCGATGATCTCCATGCCCCGGTTGTCGGGGTTTGCAAAACCCGGCTTCTAACACGCTTTCGGGGCACGGGGCCAGCGGCGATGTCGGTGGTGAATCCGAAGCGGGGGGCATCGCGTACATCGGGTGGCGAGGCGACGCCCTTGCAGGAGCGGGCCATGCCCGCGAAACCTGTGGATCCAAGGATGCCCCGCACTCCGGACCATCGCTTTCGCGGGCATGGCCCGCTCCTACAACATCCACATCCATCTGCGCCACGCACTCTCCGTCCAACCATCCGTCCACCTCACCGAGACCACACCATGATCCGCATACTCGCCGCCCTCGCCTTCTTCTGCCTCGCCGGCTTCGCTCTCGCTGCCGGCACCCCCTTCGAACAGGCGCCGTTCGATGCTGCCCGCAAGGCGGGCAAGCCGGTGGTCGTCATGGTCTACGCCGAGTGGTGCCCCACCTGCCGGAAGCAGGACCCGGCCGTCGAGGCCGTCCTGAAGTCGCCCGAGTTCGCGCAGTTCGAGCTGTTCCGCGTCGACTTCGACATGCAGGACGAAGTCCTCAAGGCGCTGCGCGTGTCTCGGCAGAGCACGCTCATCGTCTACAAGGGTGATAAGGAGGTCGTGCGCTCCACGGGCGAGACGCGACCGGACGCGATCGCCGCCCAGTTCCGCAAAGCGCTGTAGGGCACGACGCGATGGCGCTTCCGCTGGCCACCTACGGGCTCGCCGCCGTGGCGGGTGGCCTCTCCACATTGTCGCCGTGCGTGCTGCCGCTCGTACCGATCATCGTCGGCACGGCCGCGGCGACGCACCGGCTCGGGCCGGTCGTCCTCGCGGCCGGGCTGGCGGTGTCGTTCACGGTGCTCGGGGTGCTGGTCACGGCGTTCGGCGCCGCGCTGGGGCTGACCGGGCAGGGGCTTCGGATGGCCGCTGCGCTGCTGCTGGTGGTCTTCGGCGCAGTCCTGCTGTCGGAGGCGCTGCAGGCGCGCTTCGCCCTGCTGGCGTCACGCGCCTCCGGAGCTGGGCAGACGGCACTGGGCCGGTTCGAGCCGCGCGGCCTCACGGGTCAGGCACTGCTCGGACTGCTGCTCGGCGTGGTCTGGAGCCCCTGCGTCGGGCCCACGCTGGGCGCGACGATCACGCTGGCGAGCCAGGGGGAGGATCTCGGTCAGGCGGCACTCGTGATGCTCGTGTTCGGCATCGGGGCGGGGGTGCCGCTGGTGGTGCTGGGTCTCCTGTCCACCGCGGTCCTGAAACGGGTCCGCGGGCGACTGCTGGAGGCAGGCAAGCGTGGCAAGCGATTCCTCGGCGGGGTGCTGCTGCTGGCCGGTCTCGCGATCCTCACCGGTGCCGACAAGCGCTTCGAGATCTGGGTGCTGGATCACGCGCCGACCTGGTTGATCGACCTCACCACGGCCATCTGAGGCTCGGTCAGCGGAGCACGCCTGCGTCGCGTTCGCGGCGGCCACCCTGATCGTTCCGATTGCGATGCGAAGCGGCAGCGGCGAGCCCGGTGTTGACCTGCCGTCCCGCGTGCCCGCGGTTGGCGTCGAACTCGTCGAGGGTCGCCTGGAGCTGGAGGCGGACGATCACCGTCGGGAGGCAGCCGACGACGGCGACTGCCACGACGACAAGACGCCAGCCCCAGGTTGGAAACGTCACCCGCGGCCGACGGAAGAGATGGAGTTGGATCGGTTTCATCATTCGCTGACCTGATTGCAGTGTTTGAAGTACTTTCCCCCCGACGTTGCCGGCATTGGGCCCGCCGCCCACTCGAAGCATTTCCGAGGTCGAGACACTAGTGCCCCTCGTGCGGACCCGGCTTCCGGACCTGCATCGTCGAGGCGTCCGCCGGCGGGCCTTCCTGCCGGACCGCGCCCACCTCGCCGCCGGTCCATTCGCGGGCCACGGTGCCCGCGGGATGGTCGTACCAGCCCGGCACCTCATGGGCGTCGGACGCCAGCCCCTCGCGCACCTTCACGGTCGTGAACATCCCGCCCATCTCGATGGGGCCGAAGGGGCCCTCGCCCGTCATCATGGGCAGGGTGTTCTCGGGCAGCGCCATCTGCATGTCGGCCATCTCGGCCATGCCCGTCTCGCCCATCACCATGTACCCAGGCGCGATGCCGCGGATGCGCTTCACGAGCCCCGCGTGATCGACGCCGATCATGGTCGGCACGCGATGTCCCATGGGGCCCATTGTGTGATGCGATTTATGACAATGGAGCGACCAGTCCCCCGGGTCCCGAAAGACGCATTCGACGGCGCGCATCGCACCCACCGGCATGTCGACCGTGACCTCGGGCCAGCGGGCGGCGGGCGGCACCCAGCCCCCATCGGTGCACGTCACGAACAGTTCGGTACCGTGGATGTGTATCGGGTGATTCGTCATCGTCAGGTTGCCCATGCGGATGCGCAGCCGCTCGCCGACGCCGCAGACGAGCGAGTCGATGCCCGGGAAGGCGCGGCTGTTCCACGTCCAGAGGTTGAACTCGGTCATGGTCGCCACGCGCGGGGTGTAGCTGCCAGGATCGATGTCGTAGGCGTTGATGAGGAAGACGTAGTCGCGGTCCACCACGTGCTCCGCGGGGTTCCGCGGATGGACGACGATGGCGCCCATCATCCCCATCGCCATCTGCACCATCTCGTCGGCGTGCGGGTGGTACATGAAGGTGCCCGACTTCCGCATCTCGAACTCGTAGACGAAGGTCTTGCCGGGGTCGATCTGCGGCTGCGTGAGACCGCCCACGCCGTCCATCCCGTTGGGCAGCAGGATGCCGTGCCAGTGGATCGTCGTGTGCTCGGGCAGGCGGTTGGTCACGAAGATGCGGACGCGGTCGCCCTCGACGCACTCGAGCGTGGGGCCCGGCGACTGGCCGTTGTAGCCCCACAGGTTGGCCTTCATGCCCGGCGCGATCTCGCGCACGACCGGCTCGGCGACGAGGTGGAACTCCTTCCACTCGCCGTTGCGTCGCCACGGCAGCGTCCAGCCGTTCAGCGTGGTGACGGGGCGGTACGGAACGCCATCGAAGGGTGCGAGGGGCGGGCGCGTCGCGGCACCGGCGTGCGTTTCGATCTCGGGCAGGCCTGCGAGTGCAGCGCGGCTGACGGCCATCGTCGCCAATCCGGTGGCGGCAGAGCCGCGGAGGAAATGTCTGCGGTCCATGGGGTCAGTCCTGATGATGTTGGTGATCGTGGGCGGGTGCGGACGGAGCGGCGGGCGGCATGGGCACGACTGGTGGAACAGGTGCCGAAGCAGCCGCCGAGGTCGGTGACGACAGGCGCCCGCCCAATGCCAGCCGCAGTTCGGCCTCGGCCAGCCAGAAGTCGCGCAGGGCTTCGTTGAAACCCTGCGCCGCGCGGACCTGCTCACGCGCATCCGCCAGCAGCTCGAACACGCTGATCAGCATCCCGTTGTAGCGCCGCAGGCTCTCGTCCGCGATGCGCAGGGCCACGGGGACGACGGTGCGCCCGTATCGATCCGCGACATCCCAGGCCGCCTCGTAGCCGGCGTGGACTTCGCGAACCTCCGAACGGGCATCGAGCGCGACTTCAGCCACGCGCGCAACGGCGCGCATGTAGGTCGCTTCCGCGCGGGCGACGCGGCTCGTGCCCCAGTCGAAGAGCGGCAGCTCGATGCTGATCTGGTAGCCCTTCTTCACGGCGTCACCCTGCTCCAGGACGGTCGCCGGCCCCAGTTCGAGCGCGTTCACGAAGCGGGTTGCGCGGGTGAGCCCCAGCGAGCGGGCGGTGGCCTCGGCGCTCCGCTTCGCCGCGAGGACATCCAGTCGCTGGTCGAGCGCGACGGCCTCCAGCGGAGCGAGTGCGTCGACCGTCGGCGGCAGCGGCGGAAGAGCTTCCGCGAGGACGAACCGCGGCGGCATGTCGCCGAACCCCATCCAGCGGGCGAGCCGCACGCGCGCGGCCGTCGATGCGCCCTCCGCACGGCGAAGCTGCAGACCCGTCTCGGCTGCGAACGCCTGCTCGCGGAGCGCGTCCAGACGCGGCGCGTTGCCGACCACGACCATCCTGCCGGCCAGCTCCGATGCGGCCTCGGCAGCGTCGTGCACCTGCTTCAGGTACGCCACGTTGGCGGCGGCGGCCACGGCTTCGACCCACGCACGACGGGTGTGCGCGGCGTGCCGGACCACCCGGTCCGCCACCTCGAGCTTCACGGCCTCGAACCGCTCCCCCTCCATGCGCATGGTGGCCGGCATCGTGAGCAGAGCGACGATGGGCAGCGTGAACGAGGTCTCGTACTTGAACGCATCGTCCGATCGGGTGCGCATCGTCGAGAAGCTCGGGTTGGGCAAGCGGCCGGCCTGCGCGACGTCGGCCTCGGCGATTCCCAGCTCGGCATAGGCCACCTGAAGGCCGGGGTGATTGACCACCGCCACGGCCACGGCAGCGTCGGCATCGAGTGGTTTGGCGAGATGGGCGGCCACCACCTCGCGGACATGCGCACGATCGGCGTCCGACCGCGCCCAGGTGAGCGGCGCATCGACGCGGTCCGCGACCCTGCGCCGGACATCGCCGAAGCCATGATCGGGAGTGACTGTGCTGCAACCCAAGAGGACGAGCATGGGCAGGAAGACGGCGCCGACCAGGCGGTCGATGCGCCACGGCGCGCGCGATGGCAGCGCCAGCAAAGGGATGAGCCCCATGGAAAAACCTCCGATGGTCAGCCGCGCCCACGATGGACGCGGCGTCGCCGCCTGCGCGCACCTCGATGGGTGCACGGGCTGACGACCAACCGGTGGCGCACGTCGTCGCCGCCGGACCAGGCACTCAGGAGAGTGCGTTCATCGGGCGATGCAACGGAGGTCGGAAGAGGACTTCAGGGATGAACGAGAGGAAGGTGGCCGGGACTGCTGCCTCGAGCACGGGTGCGAAGGCAATCTTCAGTGCGGCGACGTCCAGCGGTATCGCCGAGGCGCAGGCGAGATGGCAGAGCCCGCACTGGCTGCAGTCGTCTGCGGATGCAGGCGTGGAATCCGCGGGAGACTCGACCATGGCAGCGTGCCCCGCATGCCGTGCATGGTCGGCACCGTGGTCGCCATCGTCACCATGACCCATCGAAGCCGCATGAGTCGACGCCGCATGAGCCGACACCGCGTGAGCCGACGCCGCACCGGTCGCCGGCCCACAGAACGGCATGGCCACGGCGGCCAGCACCTTCAACGGCAGGCAGGCGAGCAGAAGCAGGACGACGAAGATGCGAAGACGACTCATGCGGCGAGTCTAGGCCTGGAACGGCGATCGGGGCAATGCGCGATATCTGCACGCGTCGCCCCGACGCCCCGGTGCGATCACGCGTTGGCAGCGAGCCTCGGTCGCGCACCGGCAGCCACGAGGGCCTGATCGATGTCCTCGAGGATGTCGTCGATGTGCTCGATCCCGATCGAGAGGCGCACGAGGTCGTCCGACACGCCGGCCTTGAGGGACTCCTCGGGCGTGAGCTGGCGGTGCGTGGTGCTCGCCGGATGGCACGCGAGCGACTTCGCATCGCCGATGTTGACCAGACGCGTGACCAGCTTCAGCGCGTCGATGAAGGCCGAGGCGGCCTCGACGCCACCCTCGATGCCGAAGCTGAGGATGCCGGACGCGCGGCCGTTCAGGTACCGATCGGCCAGCGCCTTGTAGCGATCGCCTTCCAGGCCGGCGTAGCGCACCCATTTCACCTGCTTGTGCGCGGCGAGGTGCTTCGCGACGGCGAGCGTGTTGTCGACGATGCGGTCCATGCGGATCGCGAGCGTCTCGATGCCCTGCAGGATCAGGAAGCTGTTGAGCGGCGACAACGCTGCACCCATGTTCCGCAGCGGCACCACGCGCGCCCGGCCGATGAATGCCGCGGGTCCGAGCGCCTCCGTGTACGTCACGCCGTGATACGAGACATCGGGTTCGTTCAGACGGCGGAATCGGGCCTTGTGCTCGGCCCACGGAAACTTCCCGGAGTCGACGATCGCGCCGCCGATGCTGTTGCCGTGGCCGCCGAGGTACTTCGTGAGCGAGTGCACGACGATGTCGGCACCGTGCTCGAACGGACGCAGCAGATAGGGCGTCGCGACCGTGTTGTCGACGATGAGCGGCACGCCGTGCTCGTGGGCGATCTTCGCCAGCGCGGCGATGTCGACCACGTTGCCGCGCGGGTTCCCGATGGATTCGACGTAGACGGCCTTCGTGCGCGCGTCGATGTGCTTCGCGAACGAGGCGGGATCGTCGGAGTCGGCGAACCGCGTGGTGATCCCGAGTTGCGGCAGCGTGTGGGCGAAGAGGTTGTAGGTGCCGCCGTAGAGGGTCGCGGCTGAGACGATGTTGTCGCCGGCCTCGGCGATGGTGAGGATCGCGTAGGTGATCGCAGCCTGACCGGACGCCAGCGCGAGTGCGCCGATGCCGCCCTCCAGCTGCGCAAGCCGCTGCTCCAGCACGTCGGACGTCGGATTCATGATCCGCGTGTAGATGTTGCCCTGCACCTTCAGGTCGAACAGGTCGGCCCCGTGCTGGGTGCTGTCGAAGGCGTAGGACGTCGTCTGGTAGATCGGCACCGCGACCGCCTTGGTGGTGGGGTCGGGCGTGTAGCCGCCGTGAACGGCGATGGTCTCGATTCTTGGCATGGATCGCTCCGTGAGCTTCGGCGACACCCGCCGACTGGAAGCCACGAAGTTAGCCGCGCCGCTTCATTCCAGGAACGAGCACTTTCGAATATCTACATGCCGTTCCGACATGAGCCCGGAATCGCCCGAAACGAAGACCTCATCAAGTCCCTGTTGGCGGCACCGTTATCTCCCGCGGGGCAAGCATCGCCCGTTTCACTGGAGAACACATGAACTTCGATGACGCCGTCTCGGCACACACCAAGTGGAAAATCCGCCTTCGGGCCAACCTCGACGGATCCGGGGAGAAGCTCGACGCCGCCATGGTGGCGCGGGACGACGCTTGCGATCTAGGGAAATGGATCCACGGCGACGGGAGCCGCTTCAAGGCGTTGCCCGAGCACCAGGCGCTTCGCGCTGCCCACGCCAAGTTCCACAAGTGCGCAAGCGAGGTGGTCGCCAGGAACTCGAAGGGTCAGAAGGCCGAGGCCGAGAAACTGATGGCCAACGGCGGAGAGTTTTCAAGGCACTCCACCGAAACGGTCAGCGCCATCATGGCGATGCAGCGCGCCGTCTCGAAGTAGGCCGGCGGTGGGAGACCTCGCAGACGAGGTCTCCCCGGACCGTCACTGCGCGCAGAAGCCGCCGTCCATCAGGACGTCGTTGCCGGTCATGAATGCCGCCTGATCAGAGCAGATGTACAGCGCGAGCGACGCGATCTCGCCGGCCTCGCCCCAACGCTTCATCGGCGTCTGCTCCATCAGCGCCTGATTCTTGGCGGGGTCCGCGCGGAGCGGCGCCGTGAGGTCGGTGGCGATGAACCCTGGGCTGATCGCGACGCACGTGATCTTGTCGTCGACGAGTTCCAGCGCGAGTGCCTTCGTGAGACCAGCCACCGCGTGCTTCGTCGCGGAGTACACGCCGCGACCGGTGCTCGAAACGTGCGCCATGATCGACGTGAGGTTGATGATCCGGCCGTAGCCGCGGCCCTTCATGTGCGGCACGAAGTACTTGCACGCGAGCCACACGCCGGTGATGTTCGTGTCGGTCAGCGCGCGCCATTCTTCCATCGTGAAGTCGATGATGTTCTTGCGGATCGCGGTGCCGGCATTGTTGACGAGGATGTGCACGGCACCGAAACGCGCGACGACATCCTCGGCGAGCTTCTTCACCTGCGCCTCGTCGCGCATGTCGCACGTGAACGCGGCAGCGTCGGCACCAGCGGCCTTCAGCAGCGCGAGCGTCTCGGCGATCTTTTCCTGATTTCGGCCCGTGATGGCCACCTTCGCACCGGCGCCCGCCAGCGCCAGTGCGGTGGCGCGGCCGATGCCGCGGTTGCCGCCGGTCACGACCGCGACGCGGCCTTCGAGAAATCGTCCGTTCATGGGGGGTTCCTTGTTGTTGCAGGGGGATTGGGATCGGGGGAATGGGGGCGGTGGATGGTCTTGCTCTGTGGGTACAGGTCAGTGCATCCACCGCTTTCGCGGGCATGGCCCGCTCCTACAAGGGCATGGCCCGCTCCTACAAGGGCGCGGCCCGCTCCTACAGGGGCAACGCGCCCCCGCCGACACGAGCACTGCGATCAGCGGCCGCTCAGCAGCTTGCCGGTGACGACCCAGCGCTTGCCGTCGAACCGGGTCAGCACCATCTCGCCGATCGGGTTGAAGTCGGTGGGGCTGGTGTTCAGCTTGATGCCTGGCAGGAGCATCGGGAGTTCGAGCTCCTTCAGGTTCGCTGCTTGGCGCATGACGTTCTCGCGGGTCAGGTCATCCCCGCAGGCCTTCAGCACGTGCACGAGCGTCTGCGCCGTGCTGTAGCCGTAGGTGTTGAAGCCATCCAGCGGGTCGGCGCCCTTGTGGTACTTCTTCATCCACTCGTCCCAGACCTTGAACGCCGGATCGTTCTTCCACTGCGGGTCGGTGGCGTCCTTGATGTAGTGGGCGCTCAGGATGCCTGTCGCCTTCTCCAGCCCCGCGGGTACGAGCACTGCCGCGACCGAGATGGAAACGTTCGTCAGGTAGTGCACCGGGCGCCAGCCGATGTCGTGGACCTTGCGGATCACCTGCGCAGCGAACTTCGGCGTCGCGAAGGTCACCAGGACGTCTGCACCGCTCGACTTCAGACTGACGACCTGGGAATCCACCGTCGGGTCCGTCACCTCGTAGGTCTGCTCGGCCACGATGAGCTTTGCGCCCTTCTCGCCCAGCATGCCCTTGAAGCCGACCACGTAGTCCTTCCCGAAGTCGTCGTTCTGGTAGAGAACGGCGATCTTCGCGTCCGGCTTCGTCTCGAGGATGTGCTGCGCGTAGATACGGCCTTCCGCCTGGTAGCTGGGATTCCAGCCCATGGTCCAGGGGAAGTTCTTCGGGTCGCTCCACTTCGAGGCACCGGACGCGAGGAACAGCTGCGGCACCTTCTTCGCGTTGAGGTACTTCTGCGTGGCCGTGTTGGTGGGCGTGCCCAGCGACTGGAAGATCAGCAGGACTTCCTCCTGCTCGACCAGCTTGCGCGTCTGCTCGACCGTGCGAGGCGGGCTGTAGCCGTCGTCGAGGGAGATGAGATTGATCCTGCGGCCGTTCACGCCGCCCTGATCGTTGATCATCGCAAAGTACGCGGCCTCGGCCTTGCCGATCACGCCGTAGGCGGAAGCAGGTCCGCTGTAGGGCATGGTCTGACCGATCTTGATCTCGGTATCCGTGACCCCGGGCCCGTACTTCTTCTGGGCCAGGGCCGGAGAAACCGCGAGGACTGCCGCGGCGATGGCCGCAATGCACGACGCGAAGCGCTTCATGACTCCTCCCTTTGTGGTGTTCCGGACTTTTGCCCGATTATGCCCGAGCACCCCCGCCAACCTCGCCGCTGTCTCGCAGCCCTCAGGTGTGGCCGCCCAGTGCCGATGGAGCGTAGGTCAGGCTTGCTCAGGAAGTGCGCTTCATGGTCCGGATTCTTCTTGTCGTCACGCTCGTGACCGTCGTCACGGCGTCCCGGGCCGACATCTGCCGTTGGCGCGACCCGGAGGGGCGCGTGCACTACTCCGCATTCGCGCCCGAAGGGATGGAATGCGAAAGGACCATGCGTGCACCTCTGCAGACGGCGGGCGCCAGCTCGGCGACGATGCAGGACTATCGCAGCCAGGAGATGGAATTCCGCCAACGCCGCATCGCCCGCATCGACGCCGAGGAGCGCGCGGCGCACGAGAAACGCGAGCGCGACCGCCTGAACGACGCTTGCCGCGAAGCGCGCGGCCGACTTGCCTGGCTGCAATCGGGCGGACGCGTGGCGCGAATCGACGCGTCGGGCGAGCGCAGCTTCCTGGACGAAGCGGACGTTGGCCGCGAGACTACGAACCTGCGCGACCGCATCGCGCAGATGTGCCTTTAGCGCGCGCGACGCCATCTCCTCACGTCGGGCTCCGCCCGACGCCCGCGTTTCAGGATCCACCTCTGCACCCACGCCATTGCCGCGTCGAGCGGTAGCTCGACCCACGAAACACCCTGTCCATTGACGCCCGCAGTGCTGGATACCACCCCCGTGGGTCGGGCTCCGCCCGACGCCTGCGTTCCAGGATCCACCTCTGCACCCTCGCCATCGCCGCGTCGAGCGGTCGCTCGACCCACGAAACCCTTTCGCCCTCGCCACGCGGAAGCCCAATCGACACCCCCGTGGGTCGGGCTCGGCCCGACGCCTGCGTTCCAGGATTCATCGCTGCACCCAAGCCAGCGCCGCGTCGAGCCGTAGCTCGACCCACGACACCCTTTGGCCCTCGACTCACCCTCTCAGCTTTCCCCACACCCTGCTGAGCAGGTATGCCACACCGCCCGGCGCGACGTAGATGAACACCAGCAACACCGCGCCGTAGATGGCCCACGGCGCCGCCTTGGAGATCTGGTCGGCCACGTTCGGCACGAACTGGATGAAGAGCGCCCCCCAGATCGCACCCGACAGCGTGGCGAGCCCGCCCACCACGATGCCCACGACGAAACTGATCGAGAGGAAAGTCCCGAAGCTGTCCGGCGCGACGAACTGCACGGCGATCGCCCCCAGCGCACCACCGATCCCGGTGTAGAGCGCCGAAATGCCGAAGACCGTGCTCTTCACCATCGCGCCATTCACGCCCATGGCCTCCGCGGCGATCGGGTGGTCGCGCAACGCCACCATGGCGCGACCGGCCCGCCCGCGGACGAGATTCCACGCGGCGAGGAACAGCAGCATCGCCACCGCCAGGGTGAAGAAGTACAGCCAGCGATCCTGAGAGAGCGGCAATCCGAACGGGGGATCGGGCTTGATGATCACGATGCCCTGCACCCCGCCCGTCCAGGCCTCGAGATGTTTCACCTTGAGCACTTGCGGCGTCGCCACCGCGAGGGCGAAGGTCGCGAGCGCGAGATAGTGACCGTGCAGCCGCAGGGCGGGCAGCCCGAACAGGAATCCGAATCCGAAACACACGAGGCCCGCAGCCGGCACGGTGGCCCAGTAGGGCACACCGAAGTGCTCCATCAGGATCGCAGCGGTGTACGCACCGACGGCATAGAAGGCCCCGTGGCCCAGCGAGATCTGGCCGTTGTAGCCCGTGAGCAGATTGAGGCCGAGCAGGACGATCGCGTACACGATGGCCTGCGTGAACTGGAAGGTGCGGTAGTCGGAGATGAAGAACGGCAGCGCGACGAGGACCGCGATCGTGACGATCACGCCCGCCATGCGCATGCCACCTCCGCCCGTCGTCGCGCGCTGATCCATGCGCCTAGACTCGGGTCACGTAGCGCCGGCCGAACAGGCCGGTGGGGCGGAACACCAACACGCCGATGATGAGTGCGAGCGCCACCGTCAGCTTCAGTTCGGTGCCGACGACATAGGCCCCCGCGAGGTTCTCCACCACGCCCACCACGAATCCGCCGACGACCGCGCCGAGCGGGTTGTCGATGCCGCCCAGCAGCGCCGCGGCGAAGGCGTAGAGCATCACCCCGGCCATCATGTTCGGGTCGAGATACACGACGGGCGCGATCATCATCCCGGCGATGGCACCGATCGCGGCGGCGAGACCCCAGCCCAGGGCCAGCATCCAGCCGACGCGGATGCCGGCGAGGCGGCTCGACACGGGGTTCTGCGCAGCGGCGCGCATGGCGAGTCCGAGCGAAGTGAAGCGGAAGAAGAGGAACAGCGCAGCGAGCACGAGGAGCGTCACCCCGATGGTGCCCAGCTCGTGCGGCGACAGGTAGCCGTTCTGCGAGCCCTCCCACGTGAACGGGCTCGGGAACGTCTTGATGGTGTACGAGAAGATCCAGCCGGCGAGGCTGTTCAGGATGACGAGCAGCGCGATGAAGACGATCACCACCGACAGCACCGGCGCGTGCTCCACCGGTCGGATCACGATGCGCTCGATCAGCACACCCAGCACGAACGACAGCGCGACCGTCCCCGCGAAGGCGACCCAGTACGGCAGGCCCGCGTCGATCATCATCCACGCGAGGTACGTCGAGAACATCGCCATCTCGCCCTGCGCGAAATTGATGTGGTGGGTGGCCTGGTAGATCATCACCAGCGACAGCGCGATGGCTGCGTAGATGCCGCCCGTGGCGAGGCCGGAGAGGATCTGATGGAGGAAGGCTTCCATGGTCGCGACGCCTTCAGTAACCGAGGTAGGCGCGACGGATCGTCTCGTCGTCGCGGAGTTGTGCGGCAGGTCCGCCGGTGACGACGCGGCCCGTCTCGAGAAGGTAAGCGGTGTCGGCCAGTTCGAGCGCGAGCTTGGCGTTCTGCTCGACGAGAAGGATGCCGACGCGCTCCTCCCGGTTCACCGTCCGCATGATCGCGAAGATGTCGCGGACGATGAGCGGCGCGAGTCCGAACGACGGCTCGTCCAGCACGAGCAGCCGTGGCCGCAGCATCAGCGCCCGCGCGATCGCGAGCATCTGCTGCTCACCGCCCGACAGCGTTCCGGCCTGCTGATGCCGTCGTTCGCGAAGCCGCGGAAAGTAGCCGTACATGCGTTCCATGTCTGCCGCGACGCCCTTGCGATCCCGGCGGGTGATCGCCCCCACGCGGAGGTTCTCCTCTGCCGAGAGCTGCACGAAGGTCCCACGCCCGTCGGGGACGTGAGCGAGGCCGAGACGCACGATGTCCTCGGTGGCCTTCGACTCGATCGCCGCACCGCCGAAGCGCACGCGGCCGCGCCGGCGGATCAGGCCGCAGACCGCGCGGAGCAGGGTCGTCTTGCCGGCGCCGTTGGCACCGAGCACGGTGGTGATGCCGCCCTCGCCCACGGTGAAGCTCACGCCGTGGAGCACGTCCGTCGGCCCGTAGCCGGCGTCGAGCGATTCGACTTCGAGGAGCGGCGCCGTCACGCGGCCTCGCCCAGGTACGCGCGAATCACCTCGGGATCCGCCCGAACCTCGGCGGGCGTGCCGTCGGCGATCTTGCGGCCGAAGTCGAGCGCGACCACGCGGTCGGACACGCGCATCACGAGGTTCATGTGGTGCTCCACGAGCAGCACCGTGAGATCGAGGTCGCCGCGCAGCTTGAGGATGAGCGCCATGAGCGCCTCGACCTCCTCGTGGTTCAACCCGGCGGCGGGCTCGTCGAGCAGCAGCAGCTTCGGATCGGCGGCCAGCGCCCGCGCGAGTTCCACGCGCTTCTGGGTGCCGAACGGGAGATCCGCGACACGGGTGTCCGCCACGGACGAGAGTTCGACGAGAGCTGCGAGTTCGCGGGCGCGCGCCGCGATGCGGGCCTCCTCGCGCGCGACGCCCGGCAGGCGAAGCATCCCGGCGACGAAGCCACCGCGACTCACCGCGTGGGCGCCAAGCATGATGTTCTCCAGGACGGTCAGCGTGCGGAAGAGCGCGAGATTCTGGAAGGTACGGCCGATGCCTGCGTGCGCGATACCGTGCCTGGGGATGTCGGCGATGGACCGGCCTTCGAACGTGATCGTGCCCTGCTCGAAACGATAGAGCCGCGAGAGGCAGTTGAAGAGCGTGGTCTTGCCGGCGCCGTTCGGACCGATGAGCCCGCAGATGTGGCCCCGATGAATGTCGAACGCGACCCCGTCCAGCGCAACGATGCCGCCGAATCGGACCGTCACACCGCGCACGCTGAGGACCGGCGCCCCGGCCGACGGCCTCTCCGCCTGCAGCCCGTCCGCGGTTCCGGTGGCGCTGTCATCTCCGGGCTCGCTGGTCACGCTGGGCAATCTGGGCCGCCTCGATGGTTGCTTCGTGGTTGCGTCGGAATGACGCCCCACGGGCGCCGTCTGGTGAATCGAGTCTGACACAACGCAAGCGCGCGGCGCAACGCGCGGCGGGCCTCCGGCGAAGGTGCAGTGCAGCGGAGCACGCCGTCATCCGGACCGAATGCGCGCATTGTGCTGGGGCGGTCCTTCTCGAATAATCGGGGGATCATCATGACAAGAAACACGAGGGAGGAATCCATGTCGCAGCGCCACCTGCCGTTCTGGCCAGCGGGCGTCCCCCGGCAGCTCGATGTGCCGTGCACGACCGTGCACTACGACCTCGAGGTGTCGGCGCACCGCTATCCGGAGAAGGCGATGGCGATCTTCTACGACTCGCCGCTCGGATACGCCGCGGCCTGGCGACAGGCGCGCGCCGTGGCCGGCTTCCTGCGCCACCGGTGCGGCGTGAAGCGCGGCGACCGCGTGCTGCTCTTCATGCAGAACAGCCCGCAGTTCATCGTCGGCTTCTACGGCATCCTGGCCGCCGATGCCATGGTGGTGCCGGTGAACCCGATGAACCTCGCCGACGAGCTGCGCCACTACGCCCGAAACGCCGATGCGACGACGATCCTGTGCGGCCAGGAACTCTACGCCCACGTGCGGCCGCTGCTCGCCGACGGCAGCCTCGAACACGCCGTCGTCGCCGCGTACTCCGACTACATCGAGGTGCCCACGGACCTTCCCCTGCCGCCCGCCGTGGCCGCGCCGCGCGAGGCCATCGACGAACCGGGCGTGACGCTCTGGAAGGACGTCCTCGCCGACGACCTCGGCCCCGGCGCGTCCGAGGCAGGCCCGGACGATCTCTGCGTGATGCCGTACACCTCCGGGACGACCGGGCTGCCGAAGGGCTGCGTCCACACGCACGCGTCCGTGATGATGAATCTCGTGGCGAGCGGCGTGTGGTTCGGCTACTCACCGCAGAGCGTGATCCTCACCACCCTGCCCTGTTTCCACGTGACGGGCATGCAGGGCGGCATGAACTCGCCGATCTTCTGGGGCGCCACCATCGTGCTCATGCAGCGATGGGATCGCGAGACCGCGGCACGCCTCATCGGGCGCTATCAGGTCGAGAGCTGGACGTGCATTTCGACGATGGCGATCGACTTCCTCGCGAACCCGAACGTGGGCAACCACGACCTGTCGAGTCTCCGCGCGATCGGCGGCGGCGGCGCGGCAATGCCGGAAGCTGTCGCGGGGAAGCTGAAGGATCTCACCGGGCTCGACTACATCGAGGGCTACGGCCTCTCGGAGACGATCTCGCCGACGCACATCAATCCGCGGAACCGCCCGAAGCGCCAGTGCCTCGGCATCCCGATCTTCGACACCGAGGCCCGCGTGGTGGACCCCGACTCGCTCGCCGAACGCGCGGCCGGCGAAGTGGGCGAGATCATCGTGTGCGGTCCGCAGGTGTTCCGCGGTTACTGGAAGGCGCCCGAGGCGACGGCGGCCGCATTCGTCGAGATCGAAGGCCGCCGATTCTTCCGCACGGGGGATCTGGGCTACTGTGACGAGGACGGCTACTTCTTCATCGTCGACCGCCTGAAGCGCATGATCAACGCTGCCGGGTTCAAGGTGTGGCCCGCCGAGGTCGAGTCGATGCTCTACGCCCACCCCGACATCCAGGAGGCCTGCATCGTATCCACGCCCGACAGCGCCCGCGGCGAGACCGTGAAGGCGGTGGTGGTGCTGCGTGCGGACCGCCGCGGCGCGGTGACACCCGAGGACATCGTCGCCTGGGCCCGGGAGCACATGGCCGCCTACAAGATCCCCCGCATCGTGGAGTTCGCCGACACGCTGCCGAAGTCCGCCTCCGGGAAGGTGCAGTGGCGCCAACTGCAGGACCGCGAATGGAATCGATGAGATGAGATTGAAGACAATGCAGCCGAACAACCCGCAGCACCCCAGAAGATCCAACCGATGAAGCCCCAAGACTATCCCTTCTGGCCGAAGCAGTTCCCCCGGCACCTCACCGTCCCGGCGACCAGTCTCTGGACCAACCTGGCGATCAGCGCTGCGCGCTATCCGACCAAACCGCTTTCGATCTTCTACGACTCGCGCGAGACCTTCGCGGAGTTCCTGCGTACCACCGAGGCGCTCGCCGGATTCCTCCAGCAGACGTGCGGCCTCGCCCGCGGCGACCGCGTGATCCTGCAGATGCAGAACTGCCCGCAGAGCATGGCCGCGTACTACGCGATCCTCCGCGCCGACGCCGTCGTCGTGCCCGTGTCGCCGATGAACGTGACGGACGAACTCGCGCACAACGTCGCCGACAGCGGGGCGCGCATCGCCATCGTCGGCCAGGAACTCTTCGACCGCATCACACCGCTGCTGGGCAGTGGCGTCGACCACGTCGTGGTGGCCACGTACTCCGACGCCCTCACAGCGCCGACGGCCATGCCGGTGCCGGATGCCGTGCGGGCGCCGCGGCGCGCGATCGACCTGCCCGGCGTCACGGCCTGGGCCGACGCCATGGCGCGCAACGCAATTCCGCGGGCCCACGCCGCCGAGCCGGACGACCTCGCGGCGATCCTTTACACGTCGGGCACCACCGGCAAGCCGAAGGGCTGCATGCACACCCACCGCACGCTGATGACCACCACCGTGGGCGGCGCCCTCTGGGAAGGCATCCTCGCCGACTCGGTCGTGCTCTCGACCGCCCCGATGTTCCACGTGACCGGCATGCAGCACTCGATGAACGCGGCGATCTACACCGGCGCCACGATCGCTTTCCTTCCGCGATGGGACCCGGTCGCTGCCGGCGATCTCATCGAGCGTTACGGATGCACCCACTGGGCGAACGTGCCGACGATGGTCGTCGACCTGCTCGCGCATCCGTCGACGGCGGGACGGGATCTCTCGTCGCTCGTCAACATCTTCGGCGGCGGCGCCTCGATGCCCGAGGCCGTCGCGAAAGAGCTTCAGGCACGCTGCGGCATCGAGTACATGGAAGCCTACGGGATGACGGAAACCATCTCGCAGACCCACATGAACCCGCCGAACCGGCTGCGCAAGCAGTGCCTCGGCATCCCGACCTTCGACACCGAGTCGCACGTGATCGACCCGGACACGCTCGCGATCCTGGGCGCAGGGGAAATAGGTGAAATCGTCTCCGCGGGGCCGCAGCTCATGCAGGGCTACTGGAACAACCCCGAGGCAACGCAACAGGTCTTCGTCGAGATCGACGGTCGCCGGTTCCTGCGCACCGGTGATCTCGGCAGACGCGACGACGAAGGGTTCTTCTACATCGCCGACCGCCTGAAGCGAATGATCAACGCCTCGGGCTACAAGGTCTGGCCCGCGGAGGTGGAGGCCACCCTCTTCCGCCATCCGGCCGTGAAGGAGGCCTGCATCGTGGCGGCGCCGGACGAGCGTCGCGGCGAGACGGTGAAGGCGTACGTCGTCCTGCGCGACGACCACGTGGGGAGCGTCACCCCGGCGGAGATCATCGCGTGGTCCCGGGAACACATGGCCGCCTACAAGGTGCCCCGGTCGGTGCACTTCATCGAAGCCCTGCCGCGGTCGGGGACTGGGAAAGTGCAATGGCGGGCCCTGCAGGAGCAGGAATGGGGTACCTGAGGTGTCTGCGGAGACTCCGATCCGTTCGCGACCGCGCGAATGAATCAGAGACTCCCTTGGGTTCCCGGGTGCCAATCGACCCCGGATTCGGGCCATAATCGGGTGGGTAGCGTTTCCACGCCCCTCCCCCATGAACAAAGGACCAAGACCGTGAGCTTGATCAAGCGAGTAGCCCTGTTGGGCGCCGTGGCCGTGCTGGCCACCGGCTGCGCCAGCATCAACAGCGTGACCCCGGACCTCTCCACCGGCGACACCTTCAAGAACCCGATGGCATGCGCGGCCGCTGGCGCGCTGCTCGCCGGCGGTGTCGGCGCCGTTGAGAACCGCGAAGTGATGGCGATCGGTGCCGTCGCGGGCGGCCTGCTCGGCTGGTGGGCATGCGATCAGCGCGAGAAGACGCAGGCCGATGCCGACGGTGACGGCGTGCCGGACAAGGTCGACGTCTGCGCCGACACCCCGGGGAACACGAAGGTTGGCGCCAATGGTTGCCCGATCGATGGCGACACCGACGGCGACGGCGTGCCCGACAGCATGGACAAGTGCGCGGCCACCCCGATGGGAACGAAGGTGGACGAGAACGGCTGCAACCCGGTCGCCGATGCCGACGCCGATGGCGTGCCTGACATCGCGGACCTCTGCCCGAACACGGAAGCGGGTGCCTCGGTCCTGCCGAACGGCTGCGAGAAGGACAGCGACGGCGACGGCATCTCCGACAGCCGCGATCGCTGCCCGGGCACGCCGGCTGGCGTGAAGGCAGGGGGTGACGGTTGCGCGGTCGACAGCGACAACGACGGTGTCTCCGACATCCTCGACCGCTGCGCCGACACGCGACCCGGTGCGCAGGTCGACGCGTCCGGTTGCGAAGTCATGGCTGCACCGATGACGAAGAGCGGGGGTGCGGGGGCCGCGGGTGCGACTGCCGGTTCGATGGAAGTACCCACCACCGCCGGCGCATCGATGGTGCTGACCGGCGTGACGTTCGAAAGCGGTTCCGCGAAGCTGAAGCCGGGCTCCCTTAGCATGCTCGACGGCGTGGCGGCGCAGCTCCGGTCCAGCGGCGTGAAGGTGGAAATCAGCGGCCACACCGACGCCTCCGGGTCCGCAGCCATCAACCGCGCGCTGTCCCAGCGCCGTGCCGAATCGGTCCTGGCCTACCTGGCCGCGAAGGGCGTGCCCTCCGCGAACATGACAGCCAAGGGCTACGGTTCCGACAAGCCGGTGGCGCCGAACACCAGCGCAGAAGGCAAGGCGAAGAACCGCCGCGTCGAGCTGCAGGTCATCGAAGGCCAGTAATCCGGATCGCAGTTCCGGAAGCGACAACGGGCGCCCCGCGGGGCGCCCGTTGTCGTTGGTGGACCGCATCCATGCGGTGTCGGTCGGCGCCCGGCCGATGACGGATCGCGCCGCGGGCGTATGGAGCCATGGTCAGGCTCTGCTTGGCCGGAGGCGTTCGAAGATGTGGTTGCCCGGGGTCATTGCGCGTTTCGCGACCGCGCGAATGCGTCGAACCCTCCCCGGTACCCACGACATCGGCACCGTTCCGGGCATCGAGCGTCCCGCCGATGCGGTCGCCTGGAACACAGACCCCGCGCCACGGCGGAACCGGCGGTTAGAATCCGGCCGATCTGCCTTTCTTGCCCCAGGGAATCCCGCCATGCCCCTCGACCTCCCGCCACCGCTGGATCCCGCGCTCGAGCAGGACCTCCTCGAAGCATGCGATGCCCTGCAGCCCGAACTCCAGGCGAATCTCGCGACGCTGGTCCGCTTCCCCAGTCTGATGGGGTATGAAGCGTCAGCGCAGGACTACATGGAGGGCCTGTTCCGCGGCATGGGGCTCGCCGTGGACCGCTTCGAGGTCCGCGACGAGGACCTCCGCGGGATGCCCGGTTACTCCCCGCCGACCGGCCACGGCCAGCGCCAGGACAACATCGTCGGCGCGCATCGCCCGAGGGACGCCACCGGCCGGTCGCTCATCCTGAACGGGCATATCGACGTCGTACCCGTGGGTGCTGAGTCACTCTGGACCGCCCCGCCCTTCGAGCCCGTCATCCGCGACGGACGCATGTACGGCCGCGGCGCCGGGGACATGAAGGCGGGCATCGCTGCCTACATCGCGGCGTTCGAAGCGCTGCGCCGCATCGGGTACCAGCCCGCGGCCCCGGTGTGGCTCCAGTCGGTGGTGGAGGAGGAGTGCACCGGCAACGGCGCGCTGGCCTGCCTGCACCGGGGCTATCGCGCCGACGCCGCGCTGATCCCCGAACCCTTCGACCATTCGATCCTCGACGCCCAGGTGGGCGTGCTCTGGCTCCAGGTGGAGGTGCTCGGCAAGCCGGCCCACGTACTCGACGTGCGGCGCGGCATCAACGCCATCGAATGCGCCTTCGCGCTGTACCGCGGCCTGGAGACGCTCCGCGACGAATGGAATGCCCCCCGATGCAACCATCGCCACGCGGCCTTCGCCCACCAGGAGCGGCCCATCAACTTCAATCTGGGAAAGATCGAGGGCGGCGAATGGGCGTCGTCGGTCCCGACCCGCTGCGTGATGGGGATCCGCGCCGGATTCCATCCGGGGATGACCGCGACCGAGGCGAAGGCTGCCATCGAAGAGCGCATCGCGGAGGTCGCCGCCGCAGACGAGAAACTCCGCGAGGCGCTGATCCGCGTGTCCTACGGCGGCTTCCACGCCGAGGGCTTCGTCCTCGACCGCGGTCTGCCGATGATGCGCCTGCTCGCGGAATCGCACGGGCGCGTGATGGGGTCACCGCCCGCGTGGCTCGCCAGCACGGCCACCACCGATGCGCGGGTGTTCAACCTGTACGGCGCCACGCCCGCCACGTGCTACGGCCCCGAGGCGACATTCATCCACGGCATCGACGAGTCGGTGTCGCTCGAAAGCACCCGGCAGGTCACGCGCGTCCTCGCCCTCTTTCTCGCACGCTGGTGCGGAGTGGAATCGCGACGGTGAGATTCGGATCGATCGGCGGGGGCCCGTTCGTCGTGATCCTCGCGGGGATCGCCGTCGTGTCGGGATGCGCAGTCTCCCCCTCTCCCCGCACGGACGCGCCATCAACGCCGGACAAGAAGGCCATGGCCGCTGATGCCCGGTCCCGAGACGACGGCATCGGCGTCGCTTTGCCCGGCGTCACCATTGGCAGCACCTCCCCGTTCGACGCGCAACAGCCGCCGCGGGAAACGCCTACGCCCTTGCCGAGCCTGGGCGCCCAGGCCGTCACCCATGCCCTTGGCCTGATCGGCAGTCCTTACCGCTATGGCGGCACAAGCCCGTCGGGCTTTGATTGCAGCGGGCTCGTTCGTTACAGCTATCAGCTCGCAGGCCTCTCGCTTCCGAGGGCCACAGGCCAACAACGGGAGACGACGCGGCGGCTGCCTCCGACGGAAGCACTTCAGGCAGGTGACCTCGTGTTCTTCTCCCGCGGCAAGACGGCTCTCCACGTGGGAATTTTCGCCGGGGATGGCCGGTTCGTACATGCAGCGACCCACGGTGGAGGCGTCCGGTTGGAATCACTGGCCACCCCACACTGGCGCCAGCGATTCCTCGAGGCAAGAAGGGTGGCGCCGTCCGACGACCAGCCCTTCCCCCGGTGAGGTTCGGGCCGACGGTGGCGCCCCAACGGGAAACCCTTCCGGGATGTACGCCGACAGCCCCTTCCCTTAGTATCCGGCCGATCCTGGCCACCCCAGCCGTGCGCCGGGACAACTTCCATCCGGGCCACCCTAGAAAGCCTGGTGGATGACGACCAACAGCACCATCGGATCAAGGGGAGCGCCCATATGAGTTTCGCGTCGGAGTTCAAGGAATTCGCAATGAAGGGCAACGTGATGGATCTCGCCGTCGGCGTGATCATCGGCGGGGCCTTCGGCAAGATCGTGGATTCTGCGGTGAACGACCTCATCATGCCGATCGTCGGGCGCGTGGTGGGCAATGTCGACTTCAGCAACATGTACCTCAAGCTCGCCGATGCGCCAGCAGGCACTGCGGAAACGCTCGACGCCCTGCGCAAGGCGGGCGTTCCGGTCTTCGCCTATGGCAGCTTCATCACGATCCTCATCAATTTCATCATCCTCGCCTTCGTGATCTTCTTGATGATCAAGCAGATGAATCGCCTGAAGCGCGAAGCGCCGGTCGAAGCTCCGCCGGCCCCGGTGACCCCGGAGGACGTCATCCTCCTGAGAGAGATCCGCGACAGCTTGAAGAAGTAGCGTTCACGGGATCGTTCCCGGAAACGAAAAAGGCGCCCCGAGGGGCGCCTTTTCTTTTGGTCCGGACGGCGTACCCACCCCACCCGATGGGGCGCGACCCTGTCGGCGAGGCCCATGGCCGCCTCTCGGGCCTGACGGCCCGCGGCGGCTTGGCCGCGCGGAGTACGAACAAGGGGAGGACCCCTTGTGTATCCCCCGTGGATGCACCACTGACATCGGGATCTGGCCACGCGTTTGTAGGAGCGGCCCATGGCCGCGAAAGCGTCGGTTCCGGTTGAAACGTTTCCTTGCATCGACCGCTTTCGGGGCCATGGGCCCCTCCTACAGAACATGCGCCCGTTGCCACGGCGGATGCGCACCACGGGTGATACGCAAGGGGCCCCTCCCCTTGTTCGTACTCCACGCGGTCAAGCCTCCGCACCCATCCCCTCAATGCGTCGGCGCCGCCCGCTCGATCCGCGTCAACGACGGTGCCGTCTCGACCACGACGCAGTCGCCTCCGCGCGCACGGGCCGACGCGAGGGCGTCAGTTGCGCGTGTCATCAAGAGCTCCAGCCGCAATCCCGGCCCCGGGACACCCGCGGCGACGCCGGCGCTCACGGTGAGTCCGGTACCGGTGGGATCCATCGATGTCATGGCGAGGCGCAGGCTCTCCGCCTTGGCGTGCGCGGACACGCCGTCGCAGTGCATGAGCAGGACCACGAACGTCGCCTCGCCGGTGAGGGCGACCATGTCCTCCCGACGCAATGACAGGCGGAGCAGATCCGCAACCGAGAGCATCGCAGCATCCGCGACGAGGCGGCCGTGCCGCATCCGGATGCTCTCGAAATCGTCCAGTTCCACGCAGAGCAGACTCGCAATGAAGCCGTGCCGCCGGGCCTCGCTGAAGCGCGCCTCCGCGAGATCGGTGAACAGCGGCATGCCGAAGAGCGCGGCCAGCGGTTCGATCCTGGAGACGAAGACATCCCCGTCGTCGAGTGGCACTTCGGACGGACGGGACATGGCGGCGGAAGAGCGTTGCACGGGCGGATCTCCGGGGCGGACTCCCCGACGCGGCACCGGCCGCCCCAGGGATGCATATCGATTTCCGGCAAGCCTCGGTCCGGAACCACCGCGGAACGCCGCTGCGAGGGGCGGGCAAGGGGCGATGGCATCGGAGACGAAGGTCGGCGTTCTGCGCGACCCTGGCATCCAACCCGAAGACGGTGGTGTTTCGACGAGGGCCGCCCCGCACATCACGGCGCGATGACCGGAACCTTGAGCTTCGAAACGGGCCACGAAACGGGCGAAGCGGCAGGCCGCGACAACGTCAGCCCAGACGCCGCCTCAGCCAGGGGAGCCGGCGGATCAGGAGATCCAGCAGGTAGAGCAGAAGCGCCGCCGCGCCGAACCACGGCCAGAGGGCGCGCGGCACCGTCGCGGACTCGCCCAGCGGCGCGAAGACATCCTTCGGCTCGGGCGCGAGCTTGCCGCCGGTCTGCTTCGCGAGGGCCTCGAGGAAGGTCCGGTCGACGGGCTTCAGCCGGTACTCCTCGGGATACGGGTCGACGACCTCGCGGATGCCGGCCTCCGCGCGAACCTCCGCCGGCACGCCATCGGCCAACTCGAAGCGCGTGGTGCCCCGGGAGGTGCCGTCGGACGGCCAGCGCAGTTCGTAGCGCCCCGGACCGCTCTGCCGCATCGCGATCGTCTGCGCCGGCCGCCCCTTGGGCGTGACCCGCACCCGCGGCGCGAGGCCGTTGCGGAAGGCTCCCTCGGGCGTGAGCAGAGTGAGACCGACCAGGGTGTCGCCGCCGGGAAGCGTCCGGACCTCGAAGCCCGTGCCTTCGCGGACCCGTCGACGCATGGTCTCTCGCACGAGCTGGCTCCAGAACTTTCCGTAGCCCGGCCAGGAAAGCCAGTCGGCGGCCCAGCGGTTCTCGGCGTCGGAGGCGAACACGGCCGCCTTGCCCAGCCCCACCTGCCAGCGCGCGAGGATCGGCGCGTCGGCCTCGCTCGCGAGCCAGACCTCGGCGCGGTCGCGGGGCTTGATGCTCGCGTAGCCCTTCAACATCGGCGCCTTCGTGAAGTCGATATCGCGCAGCGCCTCGGCAGGACGCTTCACGACCACGCGGAACGGCTCCTCGCGGACGCTCTCGTTCACCAGCCGCTGGGTCTCCTCGATGAAGATCTGCGGCACGCGATCGGCGGTCTCGGCGTAGTGGAACCGCCCCCGGCCCCAGTTCGCGATGTCGCCCAGCAGCTTCTTGTCGGCCTCGCCGCCGATGGCCACCGAACTCACCGTGATCTGCGCGTCGGCCATGCGCTTCACGAGGCGCTGGAAGTCGGCGGGCTGGGTGTCCCCGTCGGAAAGGACGATCACGTGCTTCGCCTTGACGGGCACGTCGACCAGCATGCGATACGCCATCTGCAGCGCGGGATAGATGTTCGTCTGCCCGCTCGCCGTGAAGCGCGAGATGAGGTCCTCGGCCTTGCGTTTGCTGCGCACCTGCGCAAGCGGCACCGTGATCTCCGGCTGCGAGTCGAACGTGATCACAGCGAAGCGATGCTCCTCCTCCAGGAGGTCGAGCGCTCCGAGCGTCGCCGCTTTCGCGAGATCGAGCTTGCGACCCTTCATGCTGTACGAACGGTCGAGCACGATCACGAGCGCGAGATCGCGACGCTTCTCCTGCGCCTCGAAAGTCACCGGGAGCACCTTCTCGAGTGCGGACTCCTTGTAGCCCGCGTCGCCATACACGTTGGGGCCCGAAGCGAAGACGATACCGCCGCCCTGGTCGCGCACGTGCGTCGCGAGCGCGGCCATGCGCGCGGGCCCCAGGGCGGTGGCTGGCACGTTGCCGAGCACCACTGCGTCGAAGGCATCGAGCGCGCGCGCATCCTCGGGCACCGCCTGCGGCGCCGCCACCTGCACGTCGAACCCGCTCGACGCCAACGCATCGCGGAGCGTCTTCGCGGCCTCGGCATCGCCTTGCACGTAGAGCACCCGCGGCCGCGCCTGCACGCGCACCGGGGCGACGAGGCGATCGTTGTCGCGCAGCGTGTCACCCTCGGCGCTCACCTCCGCGGTGAGGGACGTCGCACCCTCGTCGGCGATGCGAACGGTGAAACGCACGGCGTTCTCGCCTGCGACGAGCTTCGTTGTCTGGGACTGCAATACGCGTGTGCCACGCAGCAGCCGGACGGTCGCCCGGGCGCCGGCTTGCGCCTGCAAGCGAACGACCACCTGTGCAGGCTCGTCGCGTCGCAGTTCCGGCGGGAGGTCGATGCCGGCGATCCACACATCGCTGCCAGGACGCACGAGCGCGGGCACCGGGAACACGCGGACGCCGCGCGCACGCAATCGTTCGAGCACGCGCCACGGGTCGCCACGCGTCGCGTTGCCGTCGGTCATCAGCACCACACGTTTCAGCGCCTCCGGATCGAAGGCGCCCGCGACCGATTCGAGCGTGCGTTCGAGATCGGTGACCAGTGGATCCAGTGCGTCGGGGGACGCCCCGGCGCGCGTGGCGAGCGGCACCGCGCGGATCGCCTCCGGCGAATCGACGAACCGCGGCCGGTCGGCGAACGCGACGAACCGCGCGCCCGCCGTCGGATTCTCGAGCCGCGCCTTGTCCATCCAGCGGATCGCGGCGTCGATGAAGGCCGGGTCCACGCTCTTGGAGACGTCGAGCGCGTAGATCACCGAGACGTCCGTGCTCTGGCCGAGCCACGACGGCCGCATCAAAGCAGCCGCCACGCACGCAAGCGCGAGGAAACGGACACCGCCGAGCAGGAGCCGATGACGGCCGGAGAGCGGCGAGAGCGACCGCATCGCGAACCACACGACGAGCGGCACCACGAGAGCGAGCGCGACGAGGGGCCACCAGGCTTCGACGACGAGGCGGGTCATATCGTCACCCGCCGATGGTAGGTCCACCACTCGGCCAACATCAGCGCAGCCGCCACGGCAAGCAGCACGAGCCACGGCGCCGTACGCGGCGAGGCGGCGGATGCGGAGGCATCGTCGGCCGCGCGATCGCCCGTGGCCGCGAGACGGCTGGCGTTCACATCGGTCACGGCCGGATCCAGCACGTTCACGAGCACACGCACGCGCCGTCCACCGGATTCGGCGGTGAAGAAGTCGGGCGCCTTCGCGGTGAAGAGCGTGGCGCCGGGCACGAAGCGCGTATCCACCGGACCGGCTTCGAGGCCGCGCACCTTCGCCTCGGCCAGCGGCAGGTTCACGGGTCCGACGGCGCGGGTCACCGGGGCAGGTTCACTGGCGAGCCAGGCCACGGTGTTCGAGAGAAAGACGGGGAACGACGCCTGCGCCGCGAAATTGGAGTCCTGGATCGCGAAGCCGACCGCCACGCGCCGCGGCGCGGCATCGTCGGCCACGACGATCGCGGCGCCCTCCGCGGTCCGCGCCAGGGCACCCTCGGCATCCGCCGGCATCGCGAACGGCCGCGCGCGCTCGATGACGATGTCGGCCAACGAGACGTTCTCCAGCACGGCCGCATCCGACCGCCAGTCGGAGATCTTCGTGGCCCCGCGCGACGCGGTGGCCTTGGGCAGCCACGATGCCACAGGCGGCGCGAACGCGAGCGAGGGCACCGCGGGAGCGGACGGCGGCGCGAAGCGGTCGAATACGTAGGCGTCGAACCCCGTGCGGCGTCCGTACTGTGCCGGCGGGAGGACGGTGAGCCGCACCCGCGGATCGAGCTGGAGCGCGCGCTCCAGCGGCTCGTTCCCCGCCGTGACGAGCGCCACCGACAGCACACGATTGAACGGCAGGAAGCCGAAGGCCTCGTCGTCGGCGAGCAGGCCATCGGCCCCGGTATCGAGCGTGGCGCGCAGCGCGCCGCCGGTGAAGTCCGACACCGGCACCGTCACGGATGCGAAGCCGCGGGCCGGCACGTTCACCGTGCGGGCCACCGGGTCGCGCCCCGCGCCGCTCACACGCACCGTGACCTTGGCCGCCGCGGTGTCCGCGTTGCCCACCTCGATGAACGCTTCGACGCGCGACGGATCCGCCGGCAGCGCGCGCACATCGAACGCGGTGATGCCCACGTTCGCCACGGACTGGAAGACGGAGACGGTCCGCACGCCGTCGGGCACGGTCACCGGCGCGACCCCGTCGGTGATGAAGACCACCTCGGGCGGCAGCGCCGTCCGCGGCAATGCAGCCAGCTCCGGGAACCGCGGTTCGACCCCGGCCGCGGGCGCCAGTGCAGCGAGCCGCACCAATGCGCGCGGACCGTCGGTGAACCCGGAGGGTCCGAGATTGCGCATGGTGTCGAGAACGAGATGGCTACCCCCGCCTTGGCCGATCTCGCGGCGCGCCGCATCGATCGCGTGCTCGAGCCGCGTGCGCCCGTCGGCCCGCAGTGCGCCCATCGTGGGGGAGTCGTCGATCACGATCACGCGCGGACGCGCCTTCGCATCGGTGGGCCCGGCACCCGGCTGCAGCAGTGCGAGCGCGGCCAGCAACGCGATCGCGAGGGACAGCAGCAGCGACACCCACCAGCGCCACCGCTGGCTGGTGCTGCGGGTGCGTGCGAGAACGCGCTCCCAGAGGAGCGTCGACGGCAGCACGAGCCGCTGGGGCGGCGGGCGCAGCAGGTAGAGACCCGTGACGACCGCAGCGACGGCCGCGAGGAGTCCGAGCGCCGCGGGAATGGAGAGCAGGCCGAAGTTCAACGGAGCATGCCGTGCACGCGCAGGCCCTTCAGCATGAGGTCCTCGAAGGGCGCATCCGTCCGCGCCACCAGGTGGGCCCAGCCATTGCGTCGGCAGACGTTGCCGACCTCCTCGGCGTGGGCCGCGACTGCCTCGCGGTAGGCAGCGATGAGTGCTGGCGTCATCTCGATCACGCTCGACGCGTCGGTCTCGGCATCGACGATCATCGCCTGGTCGGGGAGGTCAGGATCCGCCTCCTGCGGCGAGATCACCTGCACCGCGTGGACCTCGTGCCGGAACTGCGCGAGCCACTGTGCAGCGGGCGCGAATCCGCCGCGGTCGAGGAAATCCGAGATCAGCACGACGAGGCCGCGCGTGCGGCTGCCGCCGAAGTAGCCGCGCAGCGCCGCATCGAGATCGGTGCCGCCCGCGGGTGCGAGCCCGTCGAGGAACCGGAACATGGGCCACACCTGGGTGCGCCCACGGCGGGCGGGCAGTTCCTTCGCGATGCCGTCGGCCCAGCCGACCACCGTGACGCGGTCGTAGTTGAGCAGCGCAAGATACGACAGGGCGGCGCCGATCTTCCGCGCGAAGTCGAACTTGGATGGCGCACCGTGCCCCATCGACGCACTGGCATCGACGAAGACGTAGACGGGCAGATCGGCCTCCTCCTCGAAGAGGCGGAGGATCAGGCGATCGAGGCGGAGATAGATGCCCCAGTCGAGGTTGCGGGTGTCGTCGCCTGGCGTGTACGGACGATAGTCGGAGAACACCATCCCGCTGCCGGTGCGGCGCGACCGATGCGAACCGCGCAGATGGCCGGCCACGGGCCGCCGGGTCACCAGATTGAGGTGCTCGAGGCGGCGCAGGAAGTCTTCGTTGAAGAGGGCGTTCGACACGGGGTTCGCGATGCGGCGGAGGGCTTCGGGGCGCGGGAGTGTGGTCCGGGAGGGCGGACCGACTGGATTCTTCAGGAAGCCGGCGCAACGCTCGCCATGATGCGGGTCAGGATCGCATCGGCGTCAATGCGGTCGGCTTCGGCCTCGAAGTTGAGCAGGATGCGATGCCGGAGTGCCGAGAGCGCGACCGCCTGGACGTCCTCGGTCGCCACGTGCAGTCGCTCGTGGATGAGCGCGTGCACCTTCGCGCCGAGAATCAGCGCCTGGGTGCCGCGCGGGCTCGCACCGAAACGGATATAGCGCTTCGCCATCTCGTGGGCCTGCTCGGACTCCGGATGCGTCGCGAGCGTCAGGCGGATGGCGTAATCCTGCACGGGGCGCGCGATCGGGACGTCGCGCACGGTGTCGCGCATCTCGAGGATCTCGCCCTGTGCGAGCGTGCGCTCCACCTGGGGCTCGCGCGCATGCGTCGTGCGGTCGAGCACCTCGTGCAGTTGATCGATCGCGGGGAAACCCATCTTCAGCTTGAAGAAGAAACGGTCGAGCTGCGCTTCGGGCAGCGGATACGTGCCTTCCATCTCGAGCGGGTTCATCGTCGCGAGCACGAAGAAGGGCTGCTCGAGCGGCCGGGTGGTGCCGCCGGCCGTGACGCTGTTCTCCTGCATCGCTTCCAGCAGCGCCGACTGCGTTTTCGGTGTCGAGCGGTTCACCTCGTCCGCGAGCAGCATGTTCGCGAAGATGGGGCCGGGCTGGAATTCGAAGTACTTCCTGCCGCCCTCGTCCTCGCGGACGATCGAGGTGCCGATGATGTCGCCGGGCATCAGGTCGGGCGTGAACTGGATGCGCGAGAACTTCAGGTGCAGCACGTCGGCGAGCGTCTGGACCAGCTTGGTCTTGCCCACGCCGGGAATGCCTTCCAGCAGTACGTGGCCGCGGGCGAGCAGGCAGGTCATCACGCCGTCGACGACGTCGCGGTTGCCCACGATGATGCGTCCGACCTCCTCGCGCACGAGCTGCAGATTCTTCTGGAACTGCTCGATGCGGCGTTCCACGTTGGCAACGGTCACTGGCGTGTCTCCGGTTTGTCGCTGAAGAAGCCCTTCACCTGCGCGCGATGACGCAGGGCGATGCGCTCGGGTTCGAGTGCTGCCTCGGCCGCGTAGCGGACCGGGGCTCGCACCGCCTGGTACTCCACCTTCGATGCGCCCTGGCGGCTGGCGGCATAGAACGTCGAATCGGTGCCGTCGGGACCCGGGGCTTCCGCACCGCGCACGCCGGCCTTCTCGAACTTCGCCTTGGGCTTGTTGACCTCGTCCCCGACGACCGGGTCGCCGGGCGCATCCCCTGAGGAGTCGCCGGCCCGGGCGCCTTCCTGCCCCGGGGGCGGCTCGGCCTCACGGGCCAGCGCGCCGAGGCGGTACATGTGCCCGCCCTGGATGTCGGCGTTGCCGGTCTCGGACGAACCGCGGCCGTCGTTCTGCTGGCCCTGCTGCTGCCCGAAGCGCGCAGCGCGCAGACCGCGGTCCTTCTGGTCCATCGCCTGGGACACCGCGTTCAGTTTGCGCGTCGCCTGGTTCTGGCGGGCCTGCACTTCGAGCTTCTTCGCGAGTTCCTCGAGACCCTGCACCGCCTTCTGCATGCGGCCCTGCGTCTCGCCGTCGGGCCGGCCGCCGTCCTTCGACTGAGCAGCCGCCTGCAGCGCCGCTTCGAGATCGACGGGGGCAGGCGTCTCGGTGGCCTTGGTCTCTTCGGGACGGCTCTCGCCGTCGGCATTGTCGGAGGCGGGCTTGGCACCGCCGCCGGCCAGCTTGCGCATCTCTTCCGCTGCGCGCCCCGCGTCGCCTTCCTTCAGGGCCTGGGCCACCGCCTCGAACTCGCGCTTGCCGGCAAGACCGGCCGCGAGTTGCTGGAGCGATTCGACGTTGGAACTGGTTTCGAGGCGCTTCTGGTCGAGCGCCGCCTTCGCTTCGGCCAGGGCCCGCCGCTTCTCGTCATCGGTCGCATCGGGGCGGTCGAGGGCGGCCATCACCTTCTCGAGCTTCGCACGGGAACCCGCGTCGGCCGTCTTCGCGACATCTTCGAGCAGCGCTTTCACGTCGTCGGTGTCGGCAGCAAATCTCGCAGGCACCGACGGCGCGCCCTGGGCAAGTTCGCCGCCATGGGGGCTGAGGTCAGGGTCGGCCACGACGAGGAAGAGGACTGCCGCCGCGAAGCCCGCCGCCACCCAGGCCGAGGTGGGCACGACGATCGGAAGGATACGGCGCACATCGATCTGGCCGACCGACGTGGCCGCGCGCTGCAGGAACGCCTCGACCCAGGGAGAGCCCGGGGCCTGCGGTGCCAGGTCGAGCGCGGATTTCAGGGTGTCGTGCAGATCCCCACGGGCGTCGGCCTCTGCCGCAGCGCGGGCGATGGAGACAGGGCGGGAACCCCGCCAGACGGAACCCGCCAGGATGACAATGGCACCGAGGACTCCGGTAATGCGGAGGGCGCCAGCGAGCGCCGTGTTGCCGAGGATCGCCGCGAACACCAGGGCCACGAAAAGCAGCGCCGCAGCGGACGCCCCCCCCAACGCGAGGGCTGCCACCAGCCGGCGTGTCCCGAGCCGGCGACGGACCGCATCGAGGGCATTGGCGATGGCTGGGTCGGGCGAAATCATCGATCGATGCTAGCACAGCGTTCCGCGGCAACGCGAAGCGCGAAGCGCCGGGATTCTGTCCAACCTGGGTTTGTCCAACCTCGTGTCAATCCTCCTCGCGAAAACATGCGCCGAGCGGCCCGCAAACGCTCGCGTTTCGAGGTGTCGGCGCAGGTCGCTGCGGTAACATCGGACCACCCCGAACCGGCGCACCCGCACTTCACCCATGCCTGCCCGCCCCACCCTGCCGCGCCTCACCCTGCCCGGAATCGCCGCCGTTCTCGCGCTCGCCTGCGCATCGCTCGCGCACGCCGCCGACCGGCCGCACATCGTCTACGTGATGCCCGACGATCTGGGGTGGCAGGACGTCGGCTATCTCGGCAAGGAGATCCCGACACCGGCCATCGACGCACTCGCCGATGGGGCCGTGCGACTCAGCCAGTTCTACGTGCAGTCGCATTCGAGCCAGACGCGGGCCGCGCTGATGACGGGCCGGTATCCCATGCGCTACGGCCTGCAGACGATGTCCATCCTGCCGCAGAGCCAGTACGGGTTGCCGATCGAGGAACGCACCCTTGCGCAGGCGCTCAAGGAAGCCGGGTACCGGACCGTGCTGATCGGCAAGTGGCAGCTGGGTCACGCGAAGCCGGAGTTCTGGCCGACGCGCCGCGGCTTCGATCACTTCTACGGGACGCTCGCCGGCGAGATCGATCACTTCAAGAAATCCGGGGCCATGGGGCCCGACTGGCGGCGTGGCGAGAAGCCGGTGAAGGACGAGGGCTACGACACGACGCTGCTCGGGCGGGAAGCGGCTGCCGTCGTTGCAAAGCACGATCCGTCGCAGCCGCTCTTCCTCATGCTGTCGTTCAACGCCCCCGCGGCACCACTGCAGGCACCGAAACCGCTGCTCGACCGCAACGCGCAGATCCGCGACGAGACCCGCCGCACGTACGCGGCCATGGTGACGGCGGTCGACGACGCCGTGGGGGAATTGACGAAGGCACTCGCGAAGAAGGGCATGCTCGACAACACGCTCGTGGTGTTCCACAGCGACAACGGCGGTGCCGTCGCCCACAAGTACCCGACCGGTGACGGCGACGTCACGGTGGGGGGTGCCGACAACGGGCCGTACCGCAACGGGAAGGGCAGCCTGTACGAAGGCGGCGTGCGCGTGCCCGCGTTCGTGAAGTGGCCCAAGGGGCTGGAGGGCGGCGTGTCGAGCGCCCTCGTGCACGTGACCGACCTCTACCCCACCCTGCTTGCCCAGGCCGGCGCGAAGAAGGAACAGCGCAAGCCGCTCGACGGTGTCGACCAGTGGCCCGCCATCGCCCAGTCGAAGCTCTCGCCGCGCAAGGACATCCCGATCGCCGTGGAAGACCACCGCGCCGCGATACGCGTCGGCGACTGGAAGCTCATCCTCTACACCACGCTCCCCACGCGAACGGAGCTGTACGACATCCCCCACGACCAGGGCGAGGAAGACAACGCCGCGGAACGGAACCCGCAAATCGTGAAGGACCTCACCAGCCGGCTCCAGGAATACGCGTGGGACATGGCGCCCTCCCGCCATCTCGACGAACTCGGCCGTGCGCGCCGATACGACCTCCCGATGGTCTGGGGCCCCAATCCGCTGCGCCACGGCGCGGTCGCCGACGCCGATTCCCGGAAGGATCCCTCGCTCACGGTGGAGCGGGCGGACAGGCAGTGATGTGCGAGGGGCCCGGGAACGTCGTCAGGACGTCTGGCCGGCCGCCCCCTGATTTCGCGAAACTCCGGATTCGATTCGAGAACCTCTGCGCGACGACGGTCTTTCCCAGCCCGCAGTCCCTAGTCCCTAGTCCGAGACCAGCCAACCCATGAACCTGCCCGACCACCTCCGCTACACCGAAACGCACGAATGGGCCCGCGTGGGCGACGATGGCCTCGTCTGGGTCGGCATCACCGATTTCGGCCAGGAGGCGCTCGGCGATCTCGTGTTCGTGGGCGACGTGAAGGTGGGCGCAACGCTCGCAGCCGGTGATGTCTCGGGCGTCGTCGAATCGGTGAAGGCCGCGTCCGACATCCACGCCCCCGTCGCCGGGAAGATCGCCGCGTTCAACACCGCACTCGCCGACGCGCCCGAGCGGGTGAACGCGGCGCCCTACGAACACTGGATCTTCAAGCTGGAGAGCAGCGCGCCGCTCGACGGACTGCTCGATGCGGCGGGCTACGCAGCGAAGGTGGGCTGAAGCGCTCTGCCCTGTGGTGCCGTCGTCCCACGAGACAGCGCAAATCAGAGAGTGCCTGCAGGGAGCCCGCCTCGAGGCGGGCTCCGCGACGGATCAGAATCCCGTCGCCGCCAGCCAGCCGCCCACCTTGCCTTCCCAGACCTCCCGCACGAGCACGATGGGTGCGATGCACTGGGCGGGCAGACGGAGCTTGGTTTCGATGTCCGCCCGGCCGTCCTTCGACAGCGGGAAGCGGTCGCTCTCGGCCGCGACCGACGCCTTCGATCCGCCGCACACGAGGCTCACCACGACCTGCGTGACGCCGTCGGCGGTCCCGTTGAATTCGCCCGTGGTGGCGTCGTTCAGGACGAGGCCGCGGAGTTCCACCTCGACGTCGCCGTTGCGGTTGAGTTCGACCTCGCCGGACTTCAGCTTCCAGATCTTGCCGCAGGAATTCACGCCACCGATGGCGGTGCCGTCCGATGGGCACGCCCGCAGCTTGCCTTCGAGGATCTCGCTATCGGCGGCCGCGGGGCCGGCGAAGGTCATGGTGAGGGCGGCGGCGAGGATGAGCTTGTTGTGGATGCGCATGCTGGTTCTCCCGAGATGGGTTCCGGTAGGACGCACTGCCGGCGTTGTTTTCGCGGCAGTTCGCGTGTTCCCCATTCGGCAGGGAACTCGACCAGTGTGCACCCGCTGTTCTCACCGCCGGCATACCTGGGTCGGCATGGGTCAGACCCCGCGCAGGAATTCGAAGTCGCAGCCCTGATCGGCCTGCAGCACCTGTTGCGCATACAGGCGACGGTAGCCGCGCGCCGGCACCGCAGGGCCCTGCCAGCCTTCCCGACGCTTCGCCAGCTCGGCGTCGTCGACCAGCAGATCGATGCGCCGGTCGCGCACGCTCAACCGGATGCGATCGCCGTTGCGCACGAACGCGAGCGGACCGCCGCTCGCCGCGTCAGGCGACACGTGGAGCACGATGGTCCCGTACGCGGTGCCGCTCATGCGGGCATCCGAGATGCGCACCATGTCCTTCACGCCGGCCTGCGCGAGCTTCTTCGGGATCGGCAGATAGCCGGCTTCGGGCATGCCGCTCGCGCTCAACGGCCCCGCGTTCTGCAGCACCATGAAATCGTCGGGCGTCACATCGAGGTCCGGATCATCGATACGCGCCGCGAGATCCTCCAGCGACGAGAACACGACCGCGCGCCCTTCGCGCTCGAAGAGCTTCGGGTCGGCGGCGGAGCGCTTCAGGATGGCACCGCGGGGCGCGAGCGAACCGAAGACGGCGACGAGGCCGCCCACCGGATCGAAGGGCTCGGCGCGCGAGCGGATCACGCCGCGGTCCACCCACGCGGGCGGTGTCTGCAGACGTTCCCCCAGCGTCTGGCCGGTGACGGTCATGCAGTCGAGGTGCAGGAGATCCTTCAGCTCGGTGAGCAGCGCCTGCATGCCGCCCGCCGCGTGGAAGTCCGCGAAGTAGTGCTGCCCGGTGGGCTTCAGATCGACGAGCACCGGCGTACGGTCGGACAGTTCGTTCAACCGGGCGAGCGAGATCTCGATGCCGCGCCGGCCGGCGATGGCCGTGAGGTGGATGATCGCGTTGGTCGACCCGCCGAGCGCGAGCAGCACCGTCATCGCGTTCTCGACCGACTTCGGCGTGATGATCTCGGAGGGGCGCGGCCCCTTGCCGATCATCGCGACCGCGCGCGCGCCGGTGGCCTCGGCCGCGCGGATGCGATCGGCGTGGACCGCGGGGATCGCCGCCGTGTCGGGAAGACTCATGCCGAGCGCCTCGGCGATCGCCGCCATCGTGCTGGCCGTGCCCATCACCGCGCAGGTGCCGGCGGTGGTCGCGAGGTTCGCCTCTATGGTGTCGATGCCTTCGTCGCTCACCTCGCCCGCGCGGTACTTGGCCCAGAAGCGGCGGCAGTCGGTGCAGGCGCCGAGACGCTCGCCCCGGAAGGGCATCGCGACCATCGGCCCCGTCACGAGCTGGATCGCGGGGAGATCCGCCGACGCCGCCCCCATGAGCTGCGCCGGCACCGTCTTGTCGCAGCCGCCGATGAGCACCACGGCATCCATGGGCTGCGCGCGGACCATCTCCTCGGTATCGACCGACATGAGGTTGCGGAAGAGCAGGCTGGTCGGGCTCAGGAAAACCTCGCCGAGCGACACCGTCGGGAATGCGAGAGGAAGCCCGCCGGCGGCCAGCACGCCTCGCTTCACCGCCTCGACGAGTTCCGGCACGTTCCGGTGGCAGTTGTTGAAGTCGCTGCCGGTCTGGGCGATGCCGACGATGGGCCGGTTCATCAGGCTCTTCGAGAGCCCGGTGGACTGCGCGAAGGACCGCCGCAGATACAGCGCGAACTCCCGGTCACCGTAGTTGGTGAGGTTGCGGCGGAAGCCCCGGGGTTCGTCCTGCGGGTCGTCCTTCGTTGCATCGTCGGTCATCGTGGTCTCCGCCCTGGAATCGTTGTCGTGTATGTTCGGTCGGTCGATTGTGCTCACCGGAGGTCCCATGTTCAAGCCGATTCCCGCCCTGATCGCGACGCTCGTGTTCGCGCTGCCGATCACATCCATGTCGCCCGCCGCAGCAGCGGACGAGACGGCGCCACGCGTGAGTCTCCAGGCCCAGAGCAGCGTCGAGGTCGAGAACGACACCATGCGCGCCCTGATGTCGACGGAAGCCGAGGACGCCAACCCCGCGAAGGTGGCCGACCAGGTGAATCGCGTGCTGGGCGAAGCCACGAAGATCGCCAAGGCGCAGCCCGGGGTGAAGGTGCGCACGGGCAGTTACCAGACGTTCCCGATCTACGACAAGACCAATCGCATCGCCCGCTGGCGTGCGCGCGCCGAGCTGTCGCTGGAGAGTACGGACTTCAAGGGGCTCACGGCACTCATCGGAAAACTGCAGGCCACGCTCGGCCTGAACGGCGTGGAGTTCCTGGTTTCGGAGGAAGCGCGGCGAAAGGCGGATGACGAGCTGACGACGACCGCGATCACCGAATTCCGCCGCCGCGCCGACATCGCCTCGAAAGCGGCAGGCAGCAAGGCTTGGCAGCTGCGCGAACTGGTGGTGAATCCGGAGGGTGGCATGGGCCCGTCACCGAGACCGGCGATGTTGATGCGGGGCGCGGCATCGGACGTCGCGGCGCCAACGATGGAAGGCGGTTCGACGCGCGTCGGGGTGGTGGTGACGGGGACGATCGTGCTGGAGATGAAGTAGGCGAATTGGATTGTCGTGGGTCGAGCATCGCTCGACGCGGCGTGGGCTTGGGCACTGCGCCGGATCCAGGATCGCAGGCATCGGGCAGTGCCCGACCCACGGGGGTCGTTTCCCAGCGCTGCGGGTTCCAGTGACGAAGACCCTTCGTGGGTCGAGCATCGCTCGACGCGGCGTTGGCTTGGGCACTGCGGCGAATCCAGGAACGCGGGCGTCGGGCAGTGCCCGACCCACGGAGGTTGTTTTCAGCGCTGAAGCATCCAGTCGCGAAGACCCTTCGTGGGTCGAGCATCGCTCGACGCGGAGATGGCTTGGGCAAAGCGGCGAATCCAGGATCGCAGGCGTCGGGCAGTGCCCGACCCACGGGGGTTGTTTTCAGCGCTGCGGGTTCCAGTGACGAAGGCCCTTCGTGGGTCGAGCATCGCTCGACGCGGAGATGGCTTGGGCAAAGCGGCGAATCGAGGCACGCGGGCGTCGGGCTGCAGCCCGAGAGGCCACTACCGCCCCCACCCGATCTCACGCGCGGTGAGCGTTCCGATGAGCGTGGCATCCAGCCCCGACGGCATCTCCGCCCGGCCCGGCGACACCGGCGTGCGGCCGGCCATGATCTCGGCGAAATCCTGGGCGGCAGCGGGTCCGCGTGCCGGTTCGGCGTAGCCATCGGGGAAGCTCGGCAGATTGGTCGCCGGATCGTACTTGTCGGTCGCGCCCAGCGTGTGCAGCAGTTCGTGCGTCGCGACCACAAGGTTCTCGGCCGTCTGTCCGCGGTCGGCGTACACGTGCACCACGCCGACCATCCCTTCGCGCAGCCCCACGGAGTGCGGCACTGCGCTGGTCAGACGCGGATCGTGGTACACGAGGAACAGCTTCACGTGCGGTGCCGGACCTTCCGTGTCGGCGTGCTGCCAGACCCACCAGCGCAGCTGGAGGCTCCAGAACATGATCTCGACAGCGTGCCCGCCGAACGGTGGCGCGGGCGGGATCGCGAGGAGCGGCTTCGCGAGCTGCACGTCGACCGGCCGCACGAGCCGCAGGCCGTAGCGTCGCCCCTCCTCCGCGAACCACGCCTCGATGGCTTCGAATCGGTCAGCGGTGAGACCGTCGACGTGTTCACGCGTCCGCGGGCTCCCGTCTGCTGCGATCGGAAAGATCGCCACGCGCAGCGGCACATCCCACGACGCCGTCCGGGCGCGGAGCAGCCAGCCGCCGATCGCGACGTGGGCGAGGACCATCAACAGCAGGGCGATGCGGATCTTGCGGAACAAGTCGATGTGCTCCCCGGGGTTGGAAGCGCGGCGGCGCCGCGTCCGGCGGTGAGCTGGTCATCGGGTGGACAGCGAGGTTTCTGAACGCCGAGGCATCGAGTCGCAAAGGGCTTACGTGGGTCGAGCAGCAGCTCGACGCGGCGTTGGCCTGGGCACCTCGACGAATCCAGGAACGCAGGCGTCGGGCGAAGCCCGACCCACGGGGCTTGTTTTCAGCGCTGCGGGTTCCAGGGACGCAGTCCTTCGTGGGTCGAGCATCGCTCGACGCCGCGTTGGCTTGGGCACAGCGACGAATCCACGAACGCAGGCGTCGCGCAGTGCCCGACCCACGGGGGTGCGCCCCGCGCCGAACTACGAAGACCGTCGCCCTACCACTGCCTGTCCTTGTACCGCTCCCGCAATGCCGTCTTCAGGAACTTGCCAGTCGACGTCCGCGGGATCGCGTCTACGAACTCCCAGGCATCCGGGATCGCCCATTTCGCGAACTTGTCGACGAGGAAGCCGCGCAGGCCCTCGGCGTCCACCGTCTGCCCCGCCTTCAGCACCACGACCGCGAGTGGCCGTTCAGCCCACTTCGGATGGGGAACGGCGATGACTGCCGCTTCCGCCACCGCCGGGTGCCCCATGATCGCATTCTCGAGATCCACCGAACTGATCCACTCGCCGCCCGACTTGATGAGGTCCTTCGTGCGGTCGGTGATCTTCACGAAGCCTTCCGGGGTGACCGCCGCCACGTCACCCGTGCGCAGCCAGCCGTCGGCCGTGAAGCTCGACTCCGACTGCGGGAGTTCGTGATAGCTGCCCGTGATCCATGGGCCGTGCACCTGGATCTCCCCCACCGATTTGCCATCCCATGGCTGGACGCCTTCATCGCCGACGATGCGCAAGTCCACGAGGGGAAGCACGTAGCCCTGCGTCGCCTGGAGCGCGAATCGCTCGTCCTCGGTGAGATCCGTCTGCGTCTGCAGCGGGCGCGAGATGGTCGCGAGCGGTGAGGTCTCGGTCATGCCCCATCCCTGGTTCACGTCGATGCCGTGCTTCGCGAAGCCGCGGATCAGGCTCTCGGGCACCGCCGAGCCGCCCACCGTGAGGCGGAGCTTCGGATGAAGCTTCCACCGGCCGGGATCGCGATCGAGGATCTGGATCATCCCGAGCCAGATGGTGGGCACGCCGCACGAGATCGTGACGCCTTCGGATTCGAGCAGCGGCAGCAGATCGTCGGGATGCAGGTGCGGTCCGGGGAAGACCATCTTCGTGCCGATCATCGCCGCGGCGTACGGCACCCCCCACGCGTTGGCGTGGAACATGGGCACCACCGGCAGGATGACGTCGTGGCCGGAGATCCCGATGCCGTCGGGCATCACCTGCACGAGGGAATGGAGCACCTGCGAACGGTGCGAGTAGACGACGCCCTTCGGCCGCCCCGTCGTACCCGACGTGTAGCACATGGCGATGGGATCGTCCTCCTCCATCTCCGGGTAGTCCCAGTCACCGGACGCCGTCGCGAGAAAGTCTTCGTAGTTCGTATACCCCTCGGGCACGGGCTTGCCGGTGAGCGGCACGACGATCACGCGCTCGATGCGGGTCTTCGCACGGAACTGTTCGAGCAACGGCAGGAGGATGTCGTCGACGATGACGATGCGGTCCTCCGCGTGGTCCGCGATGTACGCGATCTCGTCGGGCGCCAGGCGGATGTTGAGTGTGTGCAGCACGGCGCCGCTCGCGATCACGCCGAAGTACGCCTCGTAGTGCGCGTAGTGGTTCCACATGAGCGTCGCCACGCGGTCACCCTTGCGGATGCCCGCCTTCTGCAGCGCCTCGGCCAGCAGCCGCGCGCGCCGGTGGAAGGCGCGATAGTTCGACCGGTGCAGCGACTTGTCCGGCATGCGCGAGACGATCTCGACATCCGGGAACAACGTGCCCGCGCGCTCCAGGAAATGCGTGAGCGTGAGCTTCACGTGCATCATCGTGGACTGCATGCAACTCCTCCTTGGCCGGCGCCGTCGGGTGCGGCGCTCGCGACACTGCGATTTCGGTCGGGTGCGGCGGGCGCCGCGAGGATCACTCGGGAATGCGCGAGAAGCGGATGCTGCCCTTCTCGATGCCCTCGCGGACGACGTCGATGCCGCCGCCCGCGATCATCCACTCGAGGCGGTGGTCGCGGTACTGGCGGCGGATCTTCCCTTCCGCGATGAGCGCCGGGAAGTCGGGGAGCTTCGCGAAGACATCGCACATCTCGTCGATGGTCTGCGCCACGGCCGGCCGCGCACGCGTACGCTCGAGCCACGACGCGAGCCGCGGTGTCGCGGGTTCGTATCCGTAGTTGAGCAGCGAGCGCGCGATGTACGGCGCCACGACGATGTCGGTGAGGCCGAACGTGTCGCCGTGGAACCACGGCGCATCGCCCAGCTGCCCGTCGAGCCAGCGCTGCAGGCGCTCGATGTTGCTGCGACCGAAGGCGACGAGCTTGTCGGCCAGCGGGCCGGTCGCACGCTTCGCGCGGAGGACTTCCATCGTGCCCCAGTTGTTGGGCTCGTACTGGCAGTCCATGAGGTCCTCGATCATGCGCGTACGCGCCTTCGCCGCGGGGGTCGTCGCGCGGAGCGGCGGCTCGGGCCACTTGTCTTCGATGTACTCGAGAATCACCGTGGAGTCGAAGACCTGCACGTCGCCGTCGATCAGCGTCGGGATCTCCGCGCGCGGGCTCGCCGCGACGAACTCGCCGGCCGCGGAGCCATCGGCCATGCCGTCCGGCAGGATCGGCGTGAAGGGGATGCCCTTCTCGCGGAGCGAGATCTTCACTTTCATCGCGTAGGTGGACAGCGGGTGTTGGTACAGGGTCAGCATGTTGTTCTCCTCCCGATTCGTTCTTTACTCGCCGGTGACCAGCACGATCTTGCCGCTCACGCGCTTGTAGAGCACCTCGTTCAGCGCTTCGCCGGCGCGGGACAGCGGATACGTCGCGTGGATGTGCGGCTTCACCTTGCCCTGCATGTAGAGCGCGAGCAGCTCTTCGTTGTTGCGGCGGTTCTTCTCGGGCTCGTTCCGCGTGAACGCACCCCAGAACACACCGACGATCGCGCAGCCCTTCAGCAGCGCGAGATTGAGCGGCACCTTCGGGATGTCGCCGGCGGCGAAGCCCACCACCAGGAACCGGCCGTTCCACGCCATGTCGCGCAGCGCCATCTCGGAGTACGGGCCACCCACCGGGTCGTACACGACATCGACCCCTTTGCCGGACGTCAGCGCCTTCACGCGGGCGCGAAGATCATCGCTCGCGTAGTTGATCACTTCGTCGGCGCCGTTCTGGCGGCAGACTTCCAGCTTCGCGTCGCTCGACGCCGCGGCGATCACGCGCGCGCCCATCGCCTTGCCGAGTTGCACCGCGGCGAGACCCACGCCACCCGAGGCGCCGAGAACGAGCATCGTCTCGCCGGGCTGCAGGTTCGCGCGATCCTTCAGCGCGTGGTACGACGTGCCGTACGTGAGCAGGAACGCCGAGGCGGGCTCGAACGCCATGCCGGCGGGCATCGCGACCAGGCGGTCGGCGTCGCACAGCATCTCTTCCGCAAAGCCGCCGAACGTGGACGCGGCGATCACGTGGTCACCGACCTTCACGCCGGTCACGCCCTCGCCCACGACCTTCACGACACCGGCCACTTCGCCACCCGGCGAGAATGGCGGCTCGGGCTTGAACTGGTACTTGCCCTGGATGATGAGCGTGTCGGGGAAATTGACCCCCGCGGCCTTCACCGCGACGACCACCTGGCCGGCCTGCGGCACGAGCGAGGGGATGTCCTCCACCACGAGGTCCTCGGGCGGGCCGAGCTTCTTGCACAGGACTGCTTTCATTCGGGAACTCCAGTCGGATCAGGAAATGGCGGGGTCGGTACCGCGTCTCGTGGACCGAACCGCGCTGGGGACAGGGCGCCTACGCGCCACCGGTCGCGAGAATCTTCTCCACCTGGCGCCAGCCGGCCTCGGCCATGGGCCGCGCGCGCTTGCCGGATTCGATGGCGTGCTCGCTCGCCGCGGTGCCTTCCACCACACGCCCCATGATCCCCTGCAGGATCCCCGCGAGGCGGAACATGTTGTAGGCCATGTAGAAGTCCCAGTTCGGGATGCCCGAACGGCCGGTGCGACGGCAGTACATCTCGACGTAGGTCGCTTCGTCGGGCACACCCAGCGCTGCGAAGTCGATGCCGATCATCCCGCGGAACTCGCCGGGCGTGAGGCGCCAGGTCATGCAGTGGTACGCGAAGTCCGCGATCGGATGCCCGAGGGTGGACAGCTCCCAGTCGAGCACGGCGAGGATGCGTGGCTCGGTCGGGTGAAAGATCACGTTGTCGAGGCGGTAGTCGCCATGAACGATGGTGGTCTCGTCGCCGGCCGGGATGTTCTTCGGCAGCCACTCGATGAGGTTCTCCATGCCCTCGATGCGCTCGGTCTCGGACGCGCGGTACTGCTTCGTCCACCGGTTGATCTGTCGCTCGAGGTAGTTGCCTGGCTTGCCGTACGTCTCGAGCCCGACCGCCGTGTAGTCCACCTTGTGGAGCGCCGCGATCACGCGGTTCATCTCGTCGAAGATCGCCGTGCGTTCCTCGCGGGCCATGCCGGGGAGTGCGGGATCCCACAGCACCCGGCCCTGCACGTAATCCATGATGTAGAACGCCGTGCCGATCACCGATTCGTCCTCGCACAGCGCGTAGGGCTTCGCGACGGGCACTTCGGTGCCGTGCAGCGCCTTCAGCACGCGGAACTCGCGATCGACGGCGTGGGCGGAAGGCAGCAGCTTACCGGGCGGTTTCCGACGCAACACGTAGCGGTTGTCGGCGGAGGCGAGCAGGAAGGTCGGGTTCGACTGACCGCCGCGGAACTGCAGCACCGTCAGCGGGCCGCGGAAGCCTTCGACGTTCGCCGCCATGTAGCGCTCCAGCGCGGCCGTGTCGAAGCGGTGCTTGTCCTGCACGGGCATCGTGCCCACGAATTGATCGCTCATGCCACTCATGCCTGGGGTGTCTCCGTGAAGCTCCGGAGAATACACCGCGGACCCCGTAGGTCACCACGGCCCCACGAGGGGCGACGCGGTCGTCCGCGGAGGGCAGGCCGGACACTCGCCGTTTGCGAACGCCCGCATCGAGCCACTAGACTCCCCCGCTTCGAACGGAGGAAGACACCCCATGAAGCACTTTGCCGGCAAGGTCGCGGTGGTCACCGGAGGCGCCAGCGGACTCGGACTCGCGATGGCGCACCGCTTCGCCCGCGAGGGCATGAAGATCGTGCTGGCCGACGTCCAGCAGGACGCCCTCGACCGCGCCACCGGCGAGTTCCGCGCCGCAGGGACGCCGGTCATCGGCGTGAAGGTCGACGTCTCGAAGGCCGACCAGGTGGAGGCCCTGAAGGACGCCACGCTCGCCGCGTTCGGCGCCACGCACATCCTCTGCAACAACGCCGGCGTCGCGCCCGGCGGCCTCGCCTGGGAGAGCACCGCCGCCGACTGGGAATGGTGCATGGGCGTGAACGTCTACGGAGTCATCCACGGCCTGCGCAGCTTCGTCCCCGTGATGCTCGCCCAGGGCGACGACTGCCACATCGTGAACACGGCGTCCGTCGCCGGCCTGCTCTCCCCGCCCGGCATGGCCATCTACTGCGTCTCGAAGCACGCCGTCGTCACGCTCACCGAATGCCTGCACCAGGACCTCGTGACCCGCACCGACAAGATCAAGGCCTCGGTGCTGTGCCCGGCCTACGTGCCGACCGGCATCGCGGACTCGGAACGCAACCGCCCGGCGGAACTGCGCAACGCACCGAAGGAGATGACCCCCGAGGACATCGCGCGGGAACAGGCGCTGAAACACGCCGTGCAATCCGGCCGGATCGGCCCCGAACAAGTGGGCGACATGGTGTTCGAGGGCATCCGGGACGAGCGCTTCTACATCCTCACGCATCCGAAGATCAAGGCGGCGATCGAGACGCGGATGCAGGACATCCTGCTGGAGCGGGTGCCGACGGATACGTTCAAGCCGAAGTAGGAGCGGGCCATGCCCGCCTCTCGGGCCGGCGGCCCGCGGCGGGGGGCCCGCAGGATTCACCAACAAGGGGAGAGCCCCTTGTATATCCCCCGGTGGATGCGCCAGCCGTCGTGGATCGGACCGCGCTTTTGTAGGAGCGGGCCATGCCCGCGAAAGCGATGGTTCCGGTCGAAGCGCTTCTACAGCATCGACCGCTTTCGCGGCCATGGGCCGCTCCTACAAGACCGGTGGATGCACCACCCATTGTGGGAATGGACCACACTTTCTGTAGGAGCGGGCCATGCCCGCGAAAGCGTTCGTTCCGGTGGGATCATCTCGACCTACGAGTTCGGGACCCGAATGGTCAGCCCGCCGCCAGCTTGTCCTGGGTGCGGGTGTCGAAGTCGGCTGCGTCGTGCCGCTCGTGCAACTGGCTGTCGGGCTCCCCCCAGGTGCGGTTGACCATGCGCCCGCGCCGCACGGCCGGGCGCAGCGCGATCTGGTCGGTCCAGCGCTGCACGTTCTTGTAGTCCTGCACCTGCAGGAACTCGCCGGCCTCGTACAGCAGCCCCTTGGCCAGCGCGCCGTACCAGGGCCAGACCGCCATGTCGGCGATCGTGTAGTCGTCGCCGGCGAGGTACTCGCTCGCGGCCAGGTGACGGTCGAGCACGTCGAACTGGCGCTTGACCTCCATCGCGTACCGGTCGATCGCATACTCGATCTTGCTCGGCGCATAGGCGTAGAAATGGCCGAACCCGCCGCCGAGGAAGGGCGCGCTGCCCATCTGCCAGAAGAGCCACGACAGGCATTCGGCACGCTTCGCGCCGTCGGTCGGAAGGAAGGCTCCGAACTTCTCGGCCAGATACATCAGGATCGCGCCGGATTCGAACACCCGTACGGGCACCGGCCCGCTGCGATCCCACAGTGCCGGAATCTTGGAGTTGGGGTTGACCTCGACGAAGCCGCTGCCGAACTGGTCGCCGTCGTTGATGCGGATGAGCCACGCGTCGTATTCGGCGCCGGCGTGACCCAGCGCAAGCAGTTCCTCGAGCATCACCGTGACCTTCACCCCGTTGGGGGTGGCCAGCGAATAGAGCTGCAACGGGTGACGGCCCACCGGTAGCTCCTTCTCGTGCGTCGCGCCGGCGACCGGCCGGTTGATGTTCGCGAAGCGACCGCCATTGCCAGGGATCCAGGTCCAGACTTTCGGTGGGACGTAGGCAGGCGAATCGCTCATGGGGTTTACTCCGGGCAGATGACGGGGCCGAGCATGATAGCCGGACCACCTCGCACGCCACGCCGCGCGCCGGAGTTCTAATGGACGCGCGTGCCCATCACGTTGGCCGCAGGGCTGAAGGGCCTGTTCACACCACGGACACCGCGTTCCGGGTGACGCGCTTCCGCGGCCATGGGCCGCTCCTACAACACCGTCGCTTCGATAAAGAACCGTGAAGGCCCTTGGCGCTGGCCGTTCCCGAGGGACGCAGAGATGGTCCCTGGACATCCTCGACATGCCGCCGGAAACTCGGCCCAACGGGTAGGTAACGAAACTGGAGCTGAACCAATGGCGCTTGCACGCTCGGTGGTAGCAGTCGCAGCAATGGGGTTGATGGCCGCGTGCGCAGAGATGGGCACGAGTGATCACAGCGCAAAGCGTGATCCTTTCCTCGACGAGATGTATCCGCAGGGGGCCAGTTCGCGAACGAAGGGTGAGGCCACATCGAAGGCGACACAGGCCACCTCCGCTGGGCCGGCACCCGAGAGTCACGGCCGCGCACCGACCCGACCGTACCTCGGGCTCGGCGGATGGCTGGCCTCGGGGTCGATGAACGCGAACGGACTCGGGATCAATGCGGACATCTCCGGAGGCGGGCTCGACGCCGCCGGGTCGGTGATCGGTGGCGTCGACTTCTCTGTGACCGATGCCGTGAACGTAGGACTCGAGGTTGACTACACCGCCGGGGAGATCGGCATCGGCCGGCTGACTGCCGACAACGTGACTGGCAACGCAAAGCTCCGGCATTCGTGGTCCGTGTCGGTCTTGCCGTCCATCTCGCTGGACGATCAGTGGCGCGGGTTCGTGCGTCTCGGTGCGGGGCGGGCGTCCGCACAGGCGAGCGTCACCGACGGCGTGTCGACCCTGTCCACGGACCGTAGCTTTACCCATGTGAAAGCAGGCATCGGGCTTTCCCGGGAACTGAGCCCGAATGCCGCCATCCGGGCCGAGTACGTCTGGATGCAGACCGAGCGCCGGGACTACGTGCAGGCGACCGTATCCGGGCTACAGGTGTCGCTGCTTTACGGGTTCTAAACGCCGCTGCCACAGGGCAGATCGCTCGGGAGGACGTTCATCTGCGCCTCGGGTGCATGGGGATGACTCCGGAGCGGCCAGATGAGACCGCTCCACCGGCGGCGGGAAAACGCCGGACATCCCCGGGCACGACGCGCTCGCTGCTGTGACCTCAGGGGTGGCTGGATGCACTCGGCTCAACCGAAGGTGAATTTTCGTTTATTGCGTTTATCTGGCGCCTCGCTATCATCTGGCCGTACTCCAGCATGTTCCGGGAGGTCCGCCATGAGTTCCGCCCCTGTCGTCCGCACGCCCCCGCCCCATCTGCCCACCGAATCGGAGGCTCGCCTCGCCCGCGAGAGCGGCCGGCTACTGGCCGCCTGCATCGGCGAGGGCGAGACGGCCCGCCTGCGCGTGATCGACCGGCGCGGCGAGATCGAGGTGCCTGTCGCGGCGCTGCGGATGTTTGTGGACATCCTTTCCCAGATGGCCGCCGGCAACGCGGTGACGATCGTTCCGGTCCACGCCGAGCTGACCACGCAGCAGGCGGCCGATTTCCTGAACGTGTCGCGCCCGCATCTCGTGGGTCTGCTCGAAGCGGGTTCGCTGCCGTTCCACCGGGTGGGCACCCACAGGCGCGTGCTGTTCCGGGATCTGCTTGCCTACCGGGACCAGGCGCGCGCCAACAGCCGCGACGCACTCGACGCCCTCGCGGCGCAGGCGCAGGAACACGACATGGGCTACTGAGCGGACGGGCGCATGGCGAGCTTCGTCGCGGTCTTCGATGCCTGTGTGCTTTACCCGGCGCCCCTGCGCGACCTGCTGCTGCGCCTTGCACTGACCGACCTGTTCCGTGCCCGCTGGAGTGCGGAGATCCACGACGAGTGGGTGCGTGCGGTGCTGGCTCGGCGCCCAGATCTTTCCCCTGCCATCCTCGACCGTACCCGCGCCCTGATGGACGGCGCGGTGCCTGATGCGGTGGTCACAGGCCACGAGGGGCTCATCCCCACGCTGACGCTGCCGGACCCGGACGATCGGCACGTGCTCGCTGCGGCGATCCGCTGTCAGGCCGGCGTGATCGTCACGTTCAACCTGAAGGACTTCCCGGTGGCGGCTCTCGCGCCCTACGGCATCGAGGCGCAGCATCCCGACGAGTTCGTCGCCCATCTTTTCGACCTCGCGCCAGGCGCAGTCTGTGGCGCGGTCCGGGATCAACGGCTGGCGCTGAAGGCGCCACCGCGCTCCGCCCGACAACTGCTCGACACCTTTCTCTCCCTCGGCCTCGCGAGCACTGTCAGCGCGCTCGACACCATGCAGGAGGTGCTGTGACCGATCCCCCATGACGCCAGCCGCGGTCCGCGACCGACGAATCGAGGCCCTGCGACGCGCCTGAGGAGCACCACAACGACATGCTGTCGACCGAGGACGTCGATGACGCATCAAGCAACTTTGGCCGACGACGATGGATCGCGCCCAAAGCGATTCCGCAGCATCCACCTCGCGCCGGAGCCGCTCGGATTCGGGAGGCACGCGCCAGTGCGCAGGCACTGGCGTGCGTCCACCCTCATCCGCCGCATTCGCGGCCATGGGCCGTTCCTACAACACCGGTGGATCCGCCACCCGCTGTGGGAATGGGCCGAGCTTTTGTAGGAGCAGGCCATGCCCGCGAAAGCGATGGTTCCGGCTGACGCGCTTCCGCAGCATTGAACGCTTTCGCGGCCATGGGCCGCTCCTACAACACCGTCGGTCCGATCACCGACGATGTATGCGCCACGACCCGTAGGAGCGGGCCATGCCCGCGAAAGCGATGGTTCCGGTCGATGCGCTTCCTTACATCCACCTCGCGTCGGAGCCGCTCGGATTCGGGAGGCACATGACAGTGCGCAGGCACTCTCATGTGTCCGCCCTCATCCACCGCTTTCGCGGCCATGGGTCGCTCCTACAACACCGGTGGATCCGCCACCCGCTGTGGGAATGGGCCGAGCTTTTGTAGGAGCGGGCCATGCCCGCGAAAGCGATGGTTCCGGTCGATGCGCTTCCTTGCATCCACCTCGCGCCGGAGCCGTTCGGATTCAGGAGGCACATGACAGTGCGCAGGCACTCTCATGTGTCCGCCCTCATCCACCGCTTTCGCGGCCATGGCCCGCTCCTACAAGGGCTGGGGTACGCCCCCCGCCCGAGACCGCCTTACTTCTTCACCGTCTCTTCCAGCGTGAACCGGCCCAGGGGGTTCTGAATGAAACCCTTCACGTTCTTGCGCGTGACGTTGCGGTACGGGCTGTAGTAGAGGTCGATCCAGTTCACGTCGGCCTTGGCCATCTTCTGCAGGTCGATGTACATCTGCTTGCGCTTGGCCGGGTCCGTCTCGATGCGCGCCGCGGCCACCTTCGCCTTGACCTGCTCGTTCTGATAGCGGGTCATGTAGTTCATGTTCGAATCGTGGCCAACGACGAACGTGGTCTTCTGATCCGGGTCGAGAATGTCATTGGTCCAGTACATGACGGAGATGTCGTAGTCGCCGGCCACCAGCATGTCCCAGCTCTGGCTGGGATCCACCTTCTGCAGCTTGGCGGTGATGCCCGCCTTCGCAAGCTGCTGCTGCAACAGGACGGCAATCTGTTCGTCGACCTCGTCACCCGCGTTCACCAGATAGTTCAGGGTGAGGTTCTTCACGCCCGCGCTGGCCAGCAGCTGCTTGGCCTTCTGGGGATCGTAGGGACGGCGGAGGTTGTCGGCGTAGTAGTACAGCGCGCCCTCGGGAATGAAGGAGTTCGCGACTTTTCCGTAGCCGAAGGTGACCGTGTCGATGATCGACTTCTTGTCGATGGCGAAGTCCAGCGCCTGCCGTACTTCCACCTTGCCGAGCGGGCCCCGCGAGTGGTTGATCAGCAGGTGGTCCTCACGGGTCGAGCGATCGAGCAGGACGATGAGGTTGGGATCCTTCTTCAGCGACGCGATGCGCGAGAAGGGCACGCCGAGCGCCGCATCCAGTTCACCCGCCTGGATCTTCAGCATGCGCGTGTTGTCGTCCGGCAGGGTCAGCCAGTCGACGCCGTCCAGGCTCACCTTGCTCGCCTCCCAGTAGTACGGATTCTTGACCAGCCTGACCCTCTCGCCGCGCGCCCATTCCTTGACGATGAAGGCGCCGGAGCCGATGGGGTGCTCCGCGAAGTCCTCCTCACCCTGCTTGGTCAGCGCCTTCTGCGGAAGCACCGACGCGTTCGGCAGCGCGAGCTGCGACAGGAACGCGGCCGACGGCGTCTTCAGGGTGATGACCAGGGTGCGGGCGTCCTTCGCCTGCGCCGTGTCGATGATCGTGTACGAGTCGCGCCACAGCGAACCTTCGTTGTCGCGGATGCGCAGCAGGCTGAAGGCGGCGTCCGCGGCCGTGACGGGGGTTCCGTCCGAGAACTTGGTGTCGCGCAACTTCAATGTGTAGACCTTCCCGTCCGGCGAGATGGTCCAGCTCTCCGCGATGCCCGGCACGAGCTTCGTGCCGCTGTTGTCCACGCGGATCAGCACATCGAACACGTTGGAGAAGACCCAGTTGTCGGCGTTCTGGGCCGACTTGATCGGGTCGAACGTGGTGCTGTCCTCGCGACGGCCGATCGTGAGAATGCCGGCGGCCTGTGCCACCTCGCAGACCAGGCTCGCCGCGAGCATCAGCCCGGCGGCAGCCACTTTGAAATGCTTATTCATGTTGCAACGCTCCTTTGGTCAGTGGATGAATCGAGTCACTGCTACGGTCATGAAGTACGCAGGCAAACGCATGATCGGCCCGGTGCCGAAGTTCAGGGGCTGGACCATGTCCGCATGCGGGCAGGGCATGGAGACAGCGGGGATGAAAAGGGCAACCCGCGGGAACCGACACCGGACTCGGCGGCTCTCCCCGCAGCAGGTCGGCGGGCAGCGGCCGATCGGGGTCGATCTCCGGAATCGCGGCGACCAGCGCCGACGTGTACGGGTGGAGCGGCTGGTCGAAGATGGTGTGCGTCGGCCCCATCTCCACGATCCGGCCCAGGTACATCACCGCCACCCGGTCGCACAGCCGGCGCACGACGGCCAGATCGTGGGCGATGAAGAGTATCGCGAGGCCCATGCGCTCGCGCAGGTCCATCAGCAGGTTGATGATCTGGGCCTGGATGGAAACGTCGAGTGCCGCGACACACTCGTCGGCCACGATCAGACGGGGCTCGATCGCGAGCGCCCGGGCGATGCCAGCGCGCTGACACTGTCCACCGCTCAGGGCCTGGGGGCGGCGCGTCGCGTGTTCGGGGTCGAGGCCCACCAGGGTCAGCAGCTCGCCCACGCGCGCGGTAATCGCCGCCCCCTGGGCCTTGCCGTGCACCCGCAGCACTTCGGCGATCCCTTCCCCGATGGTCTGCCGCGGATTCAAGGACGAGAACAGGTCCTGGAAGATCATGGCGGTCTGCGCGCGCAACGCCGCGATGTCCGACGGCAGCCCGCCGGTGATCGCGCGACCCTCGAACCGCACGCTCCCGCTGCTGGCTCTTTCGAGATGCAGGATGGCCCGGCCCAGCGTGCTCTTCCCGCTGCCCGACTCGCCCACCAGCCCCAGGGTCTCACCCGCCTGGATGCAGAGGGAGACCTCGTTGACCGCATGCACGAAACGCCTGCCGAAGCCGAAACCACCGGACACCGGAAAGGCGACCGAGAGGTTCTCCACTTCGAGCAGGGGATAGGTGCTATTGGCCATGGACCATCCCGCGGTTCGTCACGGACACGGCGTGGTGGCAGGCCGCCGCGTGGTTGTCGGTGCCCGGGTCGACGCGCATCTCCGGTTGAATGCTCGTGCATTCCGTAGTCGCACGACCGCATCGAGGATGGAAGCGGCAGCCGGCGGGGAAGCGCTGCGCCAGCGGCGGTTGGCCCTGGATGGTCACCATGCGCCCCACCCCGCCGTCGCTGGAGGGCTGGCACTCGATGAGCCCGCGCGTGTAAGGGTGCCGGGGCGCGCCCAGCACCTGGCGCTTGCCGCCCGTCTCGCACAGCCGGCCCGCGTACATGACGGCGATCCGATCGCAGGTCTGCGCCACCACGCCGAGATCGTGCGTGATGAGAATCACGGCGAGCCCCAGGCGATCGCGCAGGTCGCGCAAAAGATGCAGGACCTGCATCTGGACCGTCACGTCCAGTGCGGTCGTCGGCTCATCGGCGATCAACAGCTTCGGCTCGCAGGCGAGCGCCACGGCGATCATGGCGCGTTGTCGCATGCCGCCGGAGAACTCGTGCGGATAGTTGTCCACTCTTCGTGCGGGGTCCGGAATCCCGACCTGCCGCAGCAACTCGATCGCCTGCTGGCGCGCCTCTCGACGGCTGGCACCGAAATGCCAACGGCGCCCTTCCGCGATCTGCTTGCCGATGGTCATGACGGGGTTCAGATGACTCGCGGGGTTCTGGAAGATCATGCCGATCTCCCGCCCGCGCACGGCCATCATCCGCTTGTCGTCGTAGGCGAGGACGTCCGCGCCATTCAGCCGGATCTCGCCGCCGCGGATGGCCAGCCCATCCCCGGGCAGCAAGCGCATCATCGCGCGACAGGCGAGCGTCTTCCCCGATCCACTCTCGCCCACCAGCCCCAGGATCTCGCCTCGATCGACGGACAGCGTCACGCCATCCACGAGCGCCGTTCCGAGTCGGTCTTCGATCGTCAGGTTCGACACCTGCAGGAGGGTCACGGACGCGCCCCCCACTTGTCGCCCAGTCCGTCGGCCAGAAAACTGAAACCCATCGCGAGGACGACGATCGCGAGTCCGGGGAACGTGGTGATCCACCAGGCCGTCGTGATGAAGCTCTGCCCTTCGGCGACCATCACGCCCCACTCTGCGACGGGGGGCTGCACACCGAGACCGAGGTAACTCACCGACGCGCCGCTCAGCAGCACGAGCACGCAATCGGACATGGCAAAGACCAGCGAACTGGTGAGCGCGTTGGGAAGCAGATGGAAGAACAGGATGCGCCCATGGCTGTAGCCCAGACTGCGTGCCGCCAGGACGAAATCGCGGTGCTTGAGCGTCAGCACCTGGGACCGCACGAGGCGCGCGTACGAGACCCAGCCCACCATCGCCATCGCGATGTAGAAACTGCCGAGTCCCGGCCCCAGGATCGCGATGATCGCGAGCATCAGCACCAGGAAAGGGAACGCGAGGACGATGTCGATCAAGCGCATGAGAAGCGTGTCCACCACGCCGCCGACGTACCCCGACACGGCGCCGATGACCGTCCCGAGAAGAAACGGGAAGGCCACGCCGATCAAGCAGATCTGCAGATCGATTCGAGCGCCCCACATCACCCGCGAAAGGATGTCGCGGCCGAAGTTGTCCGAGCCGAACGGATGCGCCGGATTGGGCGGGAGCAATGTCGCGGAGGGGTCCTGGGCAATCGGGTCGTACGGGGCCAGCCACGGACAGAACAAGGCCACCAGTAGCCAGGCAGACAGGATCACGATGCCGGCGGTCAGCGTGCTCTCGCGCGGCAGCACGCGGCGCCGGAATGCTGCGAACCCTTGGATCGCCGTCATAGCTTGACCCTCGGGTCCAGCGCCACCGTCAGCAGGTCTGCGATCAGGTTGACTGCAACGGTGGCCAGTGCAAAAACGAGAACGACACCCTGCACGACCATGTAGTCGCGGCTGATGATCGCTTTCACCAGCAACTGGCCCAGGCCGGGGATGGCAAAGACGCTTTCGATCACCACCGTGCCACCGATCAGCCAGCCGATGTTGACCGCCAGCAGGTTGATGGTGGGAATGAGCGAGTTGGGCATCACATGACGCCAGAAGATGCGGTTCTCGCTCAGCCCGCGGGCCCGGGCAGCGGTCACGTAGTCGTTCTGCAACTCCATCAGGAGGCTGGCGCGCAAATTCCGCGTCAGCACGGCCGACAGCGCCAGGGCCACCGTCAGGCAAGGCAGGAAGAGATGATGCAGGCGCTCGGCCCAATCGCTGCCGTATCCCGATACGGGGAACCAACCCAGCGAGATGCTGAACAGCAGGATGACCATGATCGCCAGCCAGAAGGCAGGGAGGCCCAGACCGATGGTGGAGATCAGGCGGATCGCGTGGTCCGCCAGTCGCCCGCGATAGCGGGCAGCGCCGGTGGCCAGCGGCAGCGCAATCAGGACAGCCAGCAGGACACTGCCCAGCACGAGGAAGATGGTCGGTTGGATGCGCGAGTCGATCAGCTTGAGCGTGTCGACCCGGTAGATGATCGACTTGCCCATCTCGCCGTTCATCAGGTTGCGCAGGAAGTAGAAGTATTGCAACCAGAGCGGCTCGTCCAGCCCGTACTGCGCTCGAATGCGCGCGATCGCTTGCGGGGTGCTGCGCACGCCGAGCAGGATGCGCGCGGGGTCGCCGGGAATGGAGCGCACCATGACGAAGACGAGCACGCTGATCCCGAACAGAACCGGCAGCAATTGAATGGGACGCCAAAGCACGAAACGGAAACGGTGCATGGCTAGTTTCCAGACAATGGGATGAATGCGCTCGAGGGCCGGCGGTGCGCGCTGCGGTCTAGGCGGCCAGCCTTCTCTTCAGGAAGTCCGTCACCACACCCATGCACGCTGCCCTTTCCTCCACATGCGGCATGTGGCTGGAGTTCTCGAAGATCACCCATTCGACGTCCTTGATGCGGTCTGCAAAAGGTTGAACCACCTCCGGCGCCGCTTCGTCATGGCGGCCCGAGATCAACAGCACCGGCACATCGATGGCGTGCAGGCGATCGATCACCGACCAGTCCTTCAGGCTGCCGATGACGTGAAACTCGGTCGGCCCATTCATGGCGTGATAGACCGTCGGGTCGGCGTCCATCGCATCGAACGTACGCTTCACTTCGTCAGGCCAGGGATCGAGGCGGCAGACGTGCCGCTGGTAGAAGACCTGGGACGCCGCCTTGTACTCGTCGCTGGCGATCGTGCCCGCCACTTCATGGGACAGCAGCGTGGCCTGGACCTCCGCGGGCAGTGCGCTGCGCAGGCGTGCCGCGGCCTGCAGCCACAGCCCCATGGAAGCGGGCGAATTCGCGATGATCAGCGCCTTGAGGCCCGACGGGGTGGTGACGGCGTGCTCCGACCCCAGCATGCCGCCCCAGGACTGCCCCAGCAATGCGTAGTTGTCTTGAATGCCGAGGTGCTTCAGCAGCGAATCCAGTTCATCGAGGAACAGGGCGGGCTGCCAGAAGTCGGCCGGCTTGTCCCGAAGGTGTGTGGAGCGGCCATTGCCGATCTGGTCGTAGTGGACGACGGCGCGGCCGGTTTCCGCGATGTCGCGAAACGCGTCCACGTAGTCGTGGGTACATCCGGGCCCGCCGTGCGCCACCACCAGGGGGGTCAATCCACTGCCGAGATCTCCGCAGACGCGGTACCACGTCTGGTGACCCCGAAACGGGGCATGGCCTTCCACGATGTCGTACATGCCGTTGTTCCTGTCCGTGAGTCGGGCCGAAGAGTAAACGAGGGCGCTGCGGTAGGCACCGAGAAAAAATCTGCTGGCCATCCGATCGCCCTTGTGTGCCACGTCGATGTGGCAGCCGCGCCGCAGTGAGCCGTGGCGGCATCGGCAGAAAAATGCGAAGACTTCCTGTCGGTGAAACTGAGGATCCTGCGCTGTCTGCACGGATCGCGCGACGCAAGCAGAGCCTCCCCAGATGATGCATGAAGGAACACAGCGCAGTGGCCATCCCCACGCCGAAGCATCTGCAATCGGATGGCGCATTGCAAGGGCGGGACATCGATGACATGACCGACGCACCACCAACGAGGACGCCTCTTCCTGCGGTGGACGATCCGCCATGAAGGCCCTGGAAGAGCGTGGCGCTGCCGCATCCCGGGGCTGACGCATACAGGTGTGGGCGTCGGCCTCGCAATGAACCCGATGATCCACCCCCGAGCAATTTCTTCACGCCCGTAGAAGCACCACACCTGGCACCACGCAATTCAGCAATCGGCATGCCCACAGTTGCGCGGTCGGGAAGTTGGCGCATCCCCATCGGACGGCGTGGCCCGGATGCATCTCTTCACGTCACGCGGCCAAGCCGACGCCGGACGCCGTCGGGTGTCTGGTCATCCGGCCCGTGCCACGTGGACCCGCCGTCGCCATTCGGTTGGCAGCGCGCACCGATCAAGGGCGTCGCGGCACTGGGCTTGGGCTGGCGACAGATGGCTGTATGGCGGACGCGTCACCCGCTGTGAGAATTGGCCGCGGCTCCTGTAGGAGCGGGCCATGCCCGCCTCTCTGGCCTGCCGGCCCGCGGCGGGGAGCCCGCGTGGCGTACGAACAAGGGGAGAACCCCTTGTATATCCCCCCGTTGATGCGCCACCCGCCGTGGCTCTGGGCCACGGTTCTGTAGGAGCGGGCCAAGCCCGCGAAAGCGATGATTTAGGTCGAGATGCCTCCTCGACAGGCGCCGTGCTCCAACCCAAGGGAGGTTGCTGCAATGACCACGGACTGCACCAGGGCATCCCGGAGCCAGCGATAATCCTGGCCATGAACGCCCACCAAGATCCAGCCGCCCATCCCGTCGGCCAGACACCCGCGCTCTGGCCCCTCGTGGGCCGCCGCCCGCTCCCGCGCATCCACGTCATCTCCGATGTGCATCTGGAGTTCGGCCCCTACGAACTGCCGGCCGATCTCGAGTTCGACATCCTCGTGGCCTCCGGCGACATCGGTCCCGTCGAGGACGCCGTGCGATGGCTCGCGAAGTGCGGGAAGCCGGTGGTCTATGTGATGGGCAACCACGAGTACTACGACCGCGAGTTCGACGAAGTGCTGCCGGCTGCGCGCGCCGCTGCGCGGGGTACGCAGGTGCACGTGCTGGAGCGCAACCCGGTCACGATCCAGGGTGTGCGCTTCCTCGGCACGACGCTCTGGACGTCCTTCGGCGACTGGCATCCCGGCCTTGTCGACCAGGCGTATCGGCAGATGAATGACTACGAACTGATCCGCGCCACGCGCTGGTTCGAGTCATCACGAAACCTCGCGTGGTACAGGCGCCAGTGCCGCGCCGCGCACCTGCCGTTGCCCGAGGACGATCCCGCGCTCGCCGACGACGCGAAGTTCCACCCCGCCATCGCCTACCAGGAGCACCTGCGCTCGGTGGCCTGGCTGAACCGCATGCTCGATCGGCCGTTCGACGGCCCCACGGTGGTGGTGACGCATCACTCGCCAACATTCCGCTCGCTGGCGGCCTTCGGCATCACTGACGAGCACTTCCTGCCCGCGAACTGGAACGGCGAGACGCTCCGCGACGATCTGCGCCGGGTCGCCGCGTACGCCAGCCCATTGGACGCGCTGCTCGCCCGGCACCGCGACGACATCGACCTGTGGACGCACGGCCACCTGCACGCGGGGCTCGACGTGATCTCGCAGGGCGTCCGCGTGCTCTGCAATCCGCGCGGCTACGCGTTCGAACGCGGTGCGCGGGTGCCGGAAGCGGCCCGCGGCACAACGAATCCATTGCCGGGCCGTGCGCCGGACTTCGACTGGCGGTATGTCGTGGATCTCGAGGACGGCCTCGCACGGCCGCTGCAGAAAGCGCTCGCGATGGCGATCGTCCGGATGTGCCGTCAGGTCGAGGAGGCAGCGGCACTGGTGCCGCATCTGCTCGACGACGACTCGGTGCCGACGCGCAGCGTGCACGAGGCTTTCGCGCGCCGCGTGGCGATGTTCGGCCGGCAGTTGGACGCGATCTTGCAAACCATCGAGGAGGCCATCGACGCCGGCACCGAGAGCAGCCCCATCGCAGACCTCTCACCGCCGTCGGCCAGGCCCGCCGTGGTCGGCAGCCCGGTCGATGCACATCGGCAGGTCGAATTGATGCAGGAATGGATCGAATGGACAGCCCAACTGCCACGCGCTGCCGGCGAAGCGCTGCACGCCTGGCGCGTCGCCACGCAGACGCTGCTGCAGACGGCCCGGGACCTCGGCATCGACGCCCGCTGCATCCGGCTCCCGCCGGTGGCACTCCGCAGCCTCGTGTACTCACGCGTCCATGTGCTGCATGTGGTCGAGACGCCGGAGGTTGCCGGCAAGCTCGGCAAGCAGCTGAGCGCGCTCTTCGCAGACGCCCGCCCGCGACGGGTGATACGGCTGAAGCGCGTGGAAGCGGGAGCGCTGGACTCGGCGAATCTGCTCACGCTGGCGGACGTGGAGGCGAATCTCAACGGAACTGAGGCATAGGGCGATCGGGGAGATGGCTGGTTGCCTGGTTGGGCTCTGGTGAGGCAGCGTCGAGCGTAGCTCGACCCACGAAGGGCCCTCTCCACTGGATTCTTCGGCGCTGGAAACAACCCCCTGGGTCGGGCACTGCCCGACGCCCGCGTTCCTGGATTCGCAGCAGAGCCCAAGCCATCGCCGCGTCGAGCGATGCTCGACCCACGAAGGGCCCTCTCCACTGGACGCCTCAGCGCTGACAACAACCCCCGTGGGTCGGGCACTGCCCGACGCCCGCGCTCCTGGATTCGCTGCTGTGCCCAAGCCATCGCCGCGTCGAGCGTAGCTCGACCCACGAAGCGCCTTCGCGCTTGGACGCCTCAGCGCTGACAACAACCCCCGTGGGTCGGGCACTGCCCGACGCCCGCGTTCCTGGATTCGCTGCTGCACCCAAGCCATCGCCGCGTCGAGCGAAGCTCGACCCACGAAGATCCCTCTCCACTGGATTCTTCGGCGCTGAAAACAACCCCCGTGGGTCGGGCACTGCCCGACGCCCGCGTTCCTGGATTCGCTGCTGTGCCCAAGCCGACGCCGCGTCGAGCGTAGCTCGACCCACGAAGCGCCTTCGCGACTGGACGCCTCTGCGCTGACAACAACCCCCGTGGGTCGGGCACTGCCCGACGCCCGCGCTCCTGGATTCGCTGCTGCGCCCAAGCCATCGCCGCGTCGAGCGATGCTCGACCCACGAAGGGCCCTCGTCACTGGATTCCGCGGCGCTGAAAACAACCCCCGTGGGTCGGGCACTGCCCGACGCTCGCGCTCCTGGATTCGCTGCAGTGCCCAGGCCAACGTAGCGTCGAGCTGCTGCTCGACCCACGAACGTCCTACCCCGCACCCCCTACCCGCCCGGCAGCACGACCTCGAAGCGTGTCCCCGACGGCACCCGCTGGAGCGCCCGGATCGACCCGCCGTGCGCGCCCACGAGCTCGCGGCAGATCGCAAGGCCGAGTCCGGTGCCGCCGGACGCCGTACGCGTCTTGCTGCTCTGGACGAACTTGTCGAAGACCGCTTCCAGCTCGTCCGCGGGAATGCCGACGCCGGCATCGTCGACGGTGAGCCGGACCGCTGCTGCCGCGTCGGCCGTCGCCGGCATCCGCTCGATCGTCACCTCGACGCACCCGCCGTCGTACGAGAACTTGATCGCGTTCGAGAGCAGGTTGCGCAGCACCTGCCCGATCCGCATCGGGTCCACGTCGACAACGATCGGCTGGTCCGGCGGCGCGAACGCCAGGCGGAGCGACCGCGCCGCGAGCAGCGGATCGAACTCCGCCGCGCACTGTGCGACCACGTCGGCAAGATCGGTCGGCGCCTTCTGCATCTCCATCCGCCCCGCTTCGAGCTTCGACAGATCCAGCAGATCGTTCAGCAGCATCGTGAGCCGCGCACCGCTTTCGTTGATGTTCCCGAAGTAGCGCGCCAGCCGCTCGGTGTCGCCCATCGCCGCACGCTCCATCCCAAGCTGCGAGAACGACATGATCGCGTGCATGGGCGTTCGCAGCTCGTGCGACATGTTGGCGAGGAAGAGACTCTTGGCGTCGTTCGCGCGATCGGCATCATCCTTCGCCTCGCGCCAGGCATCCGCCAGCGCCGCCAGCCGGTCGCGCTGCGCCTCGAGTTCGGCCGCTGCGCGTCGGCGCTCCGTGATGTCCCGCTGCACACAGATCCAATGGGTGAACCAACCCCTTTCGTCCGCGATCGGCGCGACGTCCAGCTCCACCCAGAAGTGGGTGCCATCCTTCCGGTAATTGATCACTTCGACCCGGGTACGCTCCCAGCGCTCCAGCGCGCGGCGCAGGCGATCGAGTTCCGCACGATCGGTAAGGGGCCCCTGGAGGATGCGCGGCGAGCGGCCAATGAGCTCGTCGGCGGTGTACCCGGTGAACGACTCGAGCGACTTGCTGACCATCACGATCCGCGGCCCCGGCTCCTCGATGGGCTCCGCTTCGGTGATGAGGACCATCTCGTTGAGGGTCCCGAGCGCCGAGCGCAGAAGATCCGACTCGGCGCGAAGATTGCGCTGAGCCTCCACCTCGATCAGTTCCTTCAGGCGATGCGCGGAATCGACCTCATCCGGATGCCAGCGGAGCGACTGCCCTTCGATGCGCTCCATGAAGGTGGCGAACGACTTCCGCGGCGACACCATCCCGCGCTCGTCGATCTCCACCGGCCGGCGCGGGTCTCCGCCCCACTGGACCGTCCGCTTGCGCTCGTCGCGGAACCACATGAGCGGGATGCCGTGACGCCGCATCACGGGCAGGAGGATGGCGCCGGCGACCCGCCCCTCGATGTCTACCTCGTCGATGTCGTCGCGCAGGCAATGCGTCACGAAGATGTCGTGCACATCGCCACGCGCCATCAACGCCGCGTGCAACGCGAGAATCTCCGCCGGCGACGGCGTCGAGCCCGCGCAGCGCACACCGTCTTCCCCGATGTACGCAAATCCGTCGGCTCCGACGACGCCGAGAAGATCGTTCAGGTAGTCGCCGACCATGAGCCCCTGGATCCCTCCGACATGGACGGCCTCGAGGAGCTTCGACTGATGCCGTTCCAGCGCGCGCACGCGCTGGGCCCGGACCTCGGTCTCTGCAGCTGTCATCAACGCGGACGCCGCCTGGCAGACGAGGTGGAAGACATCCCTTTCGAGCATCGAGAGCCGACGTGGGGCATCGATGTGATGGCAGGCGACGAGTCCCCACAGCGCGCCCTTGTCGAGCAGCGAGCCGACGAGCGAAGCACGCACGCCCATGTTGTGCATGTAATCGAGATGGAAGGGCGAGACACTGCGCAGACCCGATCGACCGATGTCGATGGCAGCACTGCCTGACCGGATCGGCGACGGCACGTAGAGCGCATCGGGAATCTGCCGGACCTCCACGGTTCGATAGAGCTCGCGCGCCTGGAGCGGAATGTCACCGGCAGGGAAACTGAGTCCGAGGTAGGACGGCACGTGGGCAACGCTTTCCTCGGCAATGACCTCACCGTTCCACTCGTCGTCGAACCGATAGACGAGCACGCGATCGAAGCCCGTGAGCTGCCGCAACAACTGCGCAGTACCGCGCGCGATGTCCCGTGGCGCCGCGAGGGCGCGAAGCGCCGAGAGCCCCGCAACCGCCGCATGCATCATGGACGTCGAGCGGTCGGCAGAAGCGTCCCACGGCTCCATGTCGACGAGCACCTGGCCGCCGTCCACGTGAAGCTGAAGCTCCAGCACCCGCCCGGTTCGCGACTTGGTCACGATCCGAGCGTCACGGCCGGCATCGTCTCGCCGCGCGAATGCCGCGCGTATCGCGCTGACACAGGCGCTGTCGAAGTGGGCATCGAAGGGCTGCCCCAGCATGGCAGCGGCCCGCTCTCCCAGGAGGGAGGTGCAGCTCTCGCTGGCAGCGGTCACGACGAGGGACTCGGAGAGAATCAGCAGCGCCCCGTGGGGCTGTACCGAACCGGGACAGCCGATCGGTTCGGACTCGCATATACGGTGAGACGGTTCGGCCGGAATCATCATCGGTCTGGCCCGGAATCAGACCTCTTGCATAGCATGGGCATGCGCTGTAGCTCCACTCCGACGCGGCTATCGGCGAAGAGATATGCCCGATGGCGACGCATCTTCGACGGCCCGACAGGAGTTGATATCGATGGGGACCTGAACGTAGCACAGCGCACCCATCCGGCAGAAGAGAGGAGGCGCGACAGCGAGCCGATGCGCCCGTTCGGCGTCGGCATTCCGCGCGGGCACCACCCCGGTGCAAGCCTTCCCACGCCGTGGGTCGTGGGATAGCCTCGCGGTCACGACCGAGAACCAAGGACGCGACAGCATGACGCAGGGCACCGACCTCATCCGATTCGATCTCGTCCTGAAGGGCGGACGGGTCATCGACCCCAGTGCCGGTATCGACGGCATCCGCGACGTCGGCATCACCGGTGGACGCATCGCCGCCGTGGCGCAGGATCTCCTGCCGTCGTCCGCGAAGGAGGTCGTCGACTGCCGCGGCAAGCTGGTGCTGCCAGGCCTCATCGACACCCACGCGCATGTCTTCCAGTACGTCACCGGCCGGTTCGGGATGAACGCGGATCTATGCGGCGTGCACTCCGGCGTGACGACCCTCGTCGACCAGGGCGGGCCCAGCTGCATCACCCTGCCCGCCTTCCGCCACCACGTCGCCGAGGCATCGCAGTCGCGCGTGGTCGCCTTCCTGTCGGCGTACCTCGTGGGGGGCCTCGAGGGGCACTACTACCCCGAGCTTTACCGGCCCGCCTGCCTCGATGTCGATGCGACCGTCCGTGCGGCGAACGAGAACCGGGATCTCGTGAAAGGCATCAAGGCGCACGCCGAGATCGGCGGGTTCTCCCGCTGGGGCGTGGACGTCATGAAGCTCGCCGCCGAGATCGGCCGGCAGACGGCGCTCCCCGTCTACATCCACTTCGGGCAGCTCTGGCCCCCGGCCGAGGACGGCACACCCGTCGACCCCGACACCATCTTCTCCGAGGTCGTGAAGCTGCTGAAGCCCGGCGATGTGCTGGCGCACCCGTTCAGCCGGCATCCGGGCGGATTCGTTTCGGTCGACGGCACCGTGCATCCGCTGGTACGCGAGGCCCTCGCCCGCGGTGCGAAGGTCGACGTCGGCCACGGCTCGCACTTCAGCTTCCGCGTCGCGCGTCTCGTGCTCGACGCCGGCATCATCCCCGACACCCTGGGCGCCGACATGCACGGCTACAACACGCACGTGCCGAAACCCGCCGGTACGCCGGACTCGCATCCCGACCCCGAGATGCACATGTTCTTCGGCGCCGCGCGCTTCAGCCTCGTGCAGTCCATGACTTCGATGATGGCATTGGGACTGCCGCTCGATCGCGTGGTCCCGATGGTCACGTCGAACGCCGCGAAGCTGCTGGGTCTGGAAGGCGAGATCGGGACGCTGGCCACGGGCGGCGTCGCCGACGTCACGGTGCTCGACGACGCCCGGGGCCGCTGGATCCTCCGCGACAACGAAGGCACGCAGGTGATCGCCGAACGCATGCTGCGTCCCGACTTCTGCCTGCGCGCCGGACAGCGCATCACTGCCGACGCGTCGATCCTGCCGCAAGCCGAGGCGGCATGACGGCGCCCGTCGAGGCCGGCGCGAAGGGCGTCGGCGCGAGCCTCCCGCGCAAGGAGGACGACCGCCTCATGCGCGGCCGTGGCGAGTACGTCGCGAACCGCCGAGTGGTGGGTCTGCAGGAAGTCGCCTTCGTGCGCTCGCCGATGGCCCACGCGCGCGTCCTCGCCGTGCGCAAGCCCGAGGGCGCTGAGCAGCAGGTGTTCGTGCTGGCCGATCTCGATGGCGTGAAGCCCATCCGGGCCGTGTGCGGCCTGCCGGGCTTCCGCGTCTCGGAGCTGCAGGTGCTCGCGGGCGACATCGTCCGCTACGTGGGCGAGCCCATCGCGATGTGCGTCGCTGCCACCCGCGCCGAAGCCGAGGATCTCGCCGAACTCGTCGAGGTCGATCTCGAACCGCTGCCCGTCGTGGCCGACATGCTCGCAGCGCTCACACCCGACTCGCCGAAGGTGCACGCCCACTGGGACCGCAATGCGTTCCTCGAATCGATGGTCGACGACGACCTCTCGACAGTGAAGCGCGACGCCGCCATCGTCGTGCGACGCACGGTGCGCACCGCCCGCCAGTGCATGGCGCCCATCGAGGGACGCGCGGTCGTGGCCGAGTACGACCGGCGGCTGGACCAGCTCGTAGTGCATTCCGCAACGCAGATGCCGCACATCAACCGCACGGGCATCGCCGAGTGTCTCGGCATCGATCAGGCCTCGGTGCGGGTCGTGGCGCCCGACGTCGGCGGCGGGTTCGGCTACAAGGGCATCCTGCTCGCGGAGGAGATCTGCCTCGGCTGGTACGCGCGCCGCACCGGTCGACCGGTGCGCTGGCTGGAGGACCGCTACGAGCATCTCTCCGGCAACGCCAACTGCCGCGAGCACCACTACGACATCACGGGGTACGCCGACGCCTCCGGGCGGCTGCTCGGCATCGACTGCGAGGCGGTCGTCGATGCCGGTGCGTACTCGCTCTATCCGTTCTCCGCCTGCCTCGAATCCGCGCAGGTCAGCTCGATCCTCCCCGGCCCCTATGTGATGGACCGGTACCGCTGCCACACGTACGCGGCAGCGACGAACAAGCCGCCGATCCTGCCGTACCGCGGCGTCGCGCGCACCGGCGTGTGCTTCGCGATGGAACTGGTGCTCGACGCGATCGCGCGCGAGGCCGGTCGCGAGCCGTGGGAGGTGCGGATGGCGAACGTCGTGCCGTCCGACGCAATGCCGTACACCAACATCACGAACAAGTACTTCGACTCCGGCGACTATCCGGAATGCCTCCGCCGCACCGTGGCCGCGCTCGACGTCCCGGCGTGGCGCGCGCGGCAGACGCGCGGCGAACCCGATGGCCGCCGCGTCGGCATCGGTCTCGCGATCTTCTGCGAGCAGGCCGCCCACGGCACCTCGGTCTATCACGGCTGGGGCATCCCGATGGTGCCGGGCCACGAGCAGTGCTTCGCGCGGCTCTCCCCGGACGGCGCGCTGGAACTGCGCATCGGCACGCACTCGCACGGCCAGGGCATGGAAACGACGCTCGCCCAGGTCGCGAACGAAGTGCTCGGCATCGACCCCGCGCGCGTGCGTCTCATCCACGGCGACACCGCGCTCACGCCCTACTCCACCGGCACCTGGGGATCCCGCTCGATGGTGATGTCGGGCGGCGCGGTGGCCGCAGCGTGCACCGTCATCGCGGAGCGCGTGAAGGCCATCGCGGCCCACCTGCTCGAAGCCGCACCCGCGGATCTCGAACTCGCCGACGGCGACGTGCGCGTGACGGGCACCGACCACTCGATGACGCTGCAGGAGGTCGCCCACGCGTGGTACCGACAACCGCAGCGCATGCCGCCCGACATCGACCCCGCCGGACTCGAGACCACTGCCGGTTACAAGGCCGTGCGCGACACCGGCACGTTCAGCTACGCATGCCACGCGTGCGCCGTGGCGGTGGACACCGAACTCGGCACCGTCGAGATCCTCGACTACGTGATCGTGGAGGACGGCGGCACGCTGGTGAACCCGATGATCGTCGACGGTCAGGTGTACGGAGGCCTCGCGCAGGGCATCGGCTCTGCGCTGTTCGAGGAGATGCCGTTCAACGCCGACGCCCAGCCCCTCGCCTCGACACTCGCCGACTACATGCTGCCCGGCGCCACCGAGATGCCGACGGTCCGCATGGAGCACATGACGATCCCATCGCCAATCACGCGCTTCGGTCAGAAGGGCATCGGCGAAGGCGGCGCGGTGGCCCCGCCTGCCGCCATTGCGAACGCGGTGAACGATGCGCTCCACGATCTCGGCGTCGAGATCACCGAGTGCCCGATCACGCCGCGCCGGCTGCTCGCGGCGCTGGCGGAAGCAAAGGCAGGCCGATGAAAGCGCCACACTTCGAATATGAAAAACCGGCGACGCTTGCCGAAGCGCTGCGGCTCCTGGCCGACGGCGGCGACAACGCCAAGGTCCTGGCTGGCGGCCAGTCGCTCGGGCCGCTGCTCAATCTCCGCATGGCGCGCCCCGATCTGCTGGTCGACATCCGCACGCTGCCCGAACTGCGCGCCTGCGACGACGACGCCGACAGCGTCACGCTGGGCGCCGCCGTCACGCACGCCGCGATCGAGGATGGCCAGGTGCCCGACCCGACCCACGGCCTGCTCGCCCGCGTCGCGCAGGGCATCGCATATCGGGCCGTGCGCAATCGCGGCACGCTGGGGGGCAGCCTCGCCCATGCGGATCCCGCAGCGGACTGGGTGACGACGATGGTGCTGCTCGATGCCGGGCTGCGCGTGGCGGGTGCGGATGGCGAACGCGTGCTGCGGGCCGAGGACCTCGTCGAGGGCCCGCTCAGCACGTGCCTGGCGCCCGACGAAATCATCGTGTCCGTCCATCTGCCGCGCCTGTCGACCGATGCCCGCTGGAGCTACTACAAGTTCAACCGCAAGCCCGGCGAGTTCGCCGAGGCCATCGCCGCCGTCGTGCACGATCCAGCCCGTGGCGTCGTGCGCGCCGTGCTCGGCGCCATGGAAGGTGCACCCCACGTGATCCCGGATCCCCACGCCCTGCTCGACGGCGACATCGACGCCCTCGCGACGGACATCGTCACCCAGGCGGGCTTCGCGCCCGACACCTACGAACATCGCGTGCACGCCGTTGCACTGCGTCGCGCGGTCGCGGGGCTCGCATGACCCGCATCGCGCTGAAGGTGAACGGACAGGCGGTCGACCGGGATGTCGCCCCGCGTCGCAATCTCGTCGATTTCCTGCGCGACGAGCTGAACCTCACGGGCACCAACGTCGGCTGCGAGCACGGCGTGTGCGGCGCCTGCACGCTGGAGATCGACGGTGCGCCCGCGCGCTCGTGCATCGCGTTCGCGGTTGCCTGCGACGGCGCATCGGTCCGCACCATCGAGGGCTTCGACGACGACCCCGTGATGATCGAACTGCGCGCCGCGTTCAACCGCGAGCATGCGCTGCAGTGCGGCTACTGCACGCCGGGGATGCTCGTCACCGCGCGCGACATCGTGACGCGACTTCCCGACGCCGACGAGGCACGCATCCGCGAGGAACTCTCCGGCAACCTCTGCCGGTGCACGGGTTACGTCGGCATCGTGCGCGCCATCGTCTCGGTGATGGCCGCGCGGAAGAGTTCCAGCGGCGGTCGGTAGACCCCGCGTCCGAGCAGCCCGCCGAGTCCGTCGGCGGCGATCATCCCGATGTTCACGATCGGCGGCGCTTCGGCAGCGTCGAGTTGCGCGGCATCGAGGCCGATCGATGCACCGAGTCCCGCGTGCGGCACCAGCAGATGCGCCCGCGCGAGCGATGCCTCCGACCGCTGACCGCCGAATCCCGCTGCATCGATCACGCCGCTGTCGCCGATCATCGGGCTCACCGCTGCCGTCGACGACGGATCCATGCGCGCGCCTTCCGGCGGCGCTGCGGGTCCCGTGATCCACTGCTGAGGCCAACCCGCGAGGCGGATGCCGACGTCGATCCCGTTGCCGGCCATCGCGACGATCAGCCCCGGGCGCCCTTCCGACAGCGCCATCACGAGCGTGCGGCAGGCCGCCATCCAGAGCGTCAGGAAGAAGAGCGGCGAGGCTGCGAGCATCGCCCGCGCCTCGTCGCCCTCGGCGGTACGCGGCAAACGCGCATCGAGCACGCGGGCGATGGCGGCCGTCGCGGTCGCCGTGTTGCCGTGGAGATCCTCACCGGCATCGAGCGCGGCGCGGGCCGGCCCCACGAGATCGATGGGTTCGCGGAGCACGGACGACAGCATCGGCGCGAGCACGTCGTCGCGCCACGTGTGCCGGTCGAGCACGGCGGCGTTGCGCGTGCCGAAGCGCATCTGCGGACCCGGACCGCTCGCGAGCGGCGACCACGCGAGGCGGGACCCGTCGTTCGCATCCATCACGGCCATGAGCGGCGTGCGCGGCGACACCACTTCAGCGAGCGGCGTGACGACGCCGAAGTCGTGCGCCGACCGGAGACGGACGCGGCCGTCGAGGATCATCTCCTCGGCTTCGGCATCGTCCTGACACCAGCCCTCATGACGGCACGCGAGCACGGCCGACGACAACACCGGCGCCGACGGCTGGTACGGATCGACGAAGGGCGGGCCGGCGTGCAGCAGCGTGCGCTTCGGCAGGCCGACGGCGCCGGAGGCAGCGCGCACGGCGGTCCACATGGGGGACGGAGGTTCGAAGTCGCTCATTAAGCAGTGCCCAGGTATGCGTCGCGGATGCGCGGGTCGGCCGCGAGCGTATCAGGGTCGCCGGCGGCCGCAATGCGTCCGGTCTCGACGACGTACGCGTGGTCCGCGAGATCGAACGCCGTGAGGACGTCCTGCTCCACGAGGAGGATCGACAGTCCGTCGCGCACGATGGCCTGCAGCGCCACGCCGAGATCGTCGACGGCGCGCGGCGCGAGGCCCAGCGAGAGTTCGTCGATCATCAGGAGCTGCGGGCGCGCCATGAGACCGCGCCCGATGGCGCACATCTGCTGTTCGCCGCCGGACATCGTCGTGGCGTCCTGCCGCCGACGCGTGCCGAGGATCGGGAAGAGCGTGTAGATGCGGTCGAGATCGCGCTCCAGTTCCGCGCGGCTCGCGGAGCGGAGATAGGCGCCGAGCAGCAGGTTGTCGCGGACGGTCATGCCGCGGAACAGGCGCCGGCCCTCGGGCACGTGCGCGATGCCCGCGCCGAGGATGCGATCGCATGGCGCACCGGCCAGATCGCGCCCCGCGAGGGTGATGCTGCCCGCCGTGGGGGACACGAGCCCGGAGATCGTGCGCAGCAGCGTCGTCTTGCCCGCGCCGTTCGCACCGACGATACACGTGATGCCGGCCGCCGCGACGTCGAGGTCGACGCCCCACAGCACGCGTACCTCGCCGTAGCCCGCCTGGAGACCGCGCACCTTCAGCAGCGGCTCAGCCATGACTCGCCTCGGACTTCGCGTCGCCACCGGCAAAGCGCGCGGCGAAGCGCGCCCCGAGATACGCCTCGACCACCTGCGGATCGCGCATCACGGCTTCCGGCGCGCCCGAGGCGAGCAGCTGGCCATGGTGCAGCACCAGCACGCGCTGCGACAGCGACAGCACGACCTTCATCAAGTGCTCGATGAGGACGACCGTGATGCCGCTCGCGGCGATGCGGCGGATGAGCGCGAGCGCGCCGTCGATCTCGCTGGTGTTGAGCCCCGCGTTGACCTCGTCGAGCAGCAGCAGCTTCGGGCGCATCGCGAGGCTCTTCGCGAGTTCCAGGCGCTTGCGCGACGGCAGGGTCAGCGTGGCGGCAAGCCGCTGCGATTCGCGGTCCAGCCCGACCGCCGCGAGATAGCCCGCTGCGAGCCGTTCCGCCTCCGCACGCGAGCCGGCCTGCCCTGCGAACAGCGCCCCGGCCGCGACGTTCTCCAGCACGGTCATGCGTGGGAACGGCTGGACGATCTGGAACGTGCGCGCGAGGCCACGCCGCGCGGCCTCGTGGGGGCGCTGCGCCGTGACGTCGACGCCCTCGAAGCGCACGACGCCGCCGCTCGGCCGATGCACGCCGGTCAGCAGATTCACGAGCGTGGTCTTGCCCGCGCCGTTCGGCCCGATGAGGCCCACGATCTCGCCTGACCCGATCGTGAAGCTCACGTCGCGGACCGCGTGCACGCCGCCGAAGTGCTTCGAGAGCTTCTCGACCTCGAGGAGTGGCTTCACGATCGCCACCGCAGCCGCAGACCCAGCAGTCCGCCCGGCAGGAAGAAGATCAGCGCGACGATGATCGCGCCGAGGATGGCCTGGTGATAGTCGAGGAAGCGGGCCCACACGGTCTCTTCCAGCAGGACCAGCGCGGCCGAGCCGATGAGCGGTCCGAGCACCGATCCGGCACCGCCCAGCAGCACCATCACGGGCACCTTCACGGTGAGCAGGATGCTGAAGGCGTCGGCCGGCGCGATGTAGCCGACCCACGACGCGTAGGCCGCACCGGCTGCGCCGCAGAACACGCCCGACAGCACGAAAGCCGCGATCTTGTAGCGCGTGGAGGGGACACCCACCATCTCGGCGGCGTCCTCGTTCTGCGCGATGCAGCGCAGTCCGAAGCCCAGCCGCCCGCGGTCGACCGCGATGGTCGTGGCGAGCGCCGCGACGAGGATCACGAGCATCGCGTAGAGAAAGAAACGCGCGATGAAATCGGGGCCACCTGGCAGGAAGCGCACGTTGAGGCCTTCGCCGCCACCGGTGAGACCCGACCAGTTGGACGCGAGCACCGACCCGATCTCGACGAGCGAGATCGATCCGATCGCGAAGTAGTGGCCGCGGAGCCGCAGGATGACGGGCCCCATCGCCGCTGCGACGCCCGCGACGATGATTGCCGCCAGCAACCACGCGACGATCATCGGGACCCCGGCGTTCTGGCAGATCGCGCCAGCGTAGGCACCGAGGCCCACGAAGGCCCCGGTGGCGAACGACGGATAGCCGGCATAGCCGCCGATGAAGTTCCACGACAGCGCGAGCACACCGTAGAGCGCAACGAACGTCGCGATCTTCACGATGTAGTTGTCACCGTAGAGCGGCGACAGCGCGAGCACGACGAGCCACAGCCCGGCCACCCACGGCAGCCCGCGCGATCCGAGCGTCCGACTGACCGCCGCGCCGATCACTCGTAGCCCCGCTGACCGAAGAGACCCGTCGGCTTCACGGCCAGCAGCACGAGCATCAGGGCGAACCCGAGCAGCGGCGCCACCTGCGGACCGAACCAGTGACCGCCGAAGCTCTCGACCAGGCCCAGCACGAGGCCACCGGCGAGCGCGCCAGGCACCGTGCCGAGCCCACCGATCACGCACACGATGAACGCCTTCCCGAGCAGCTGCCCGGTGACGTTCGTGGTGATCGGGTAGACGAGCGCCAACAGCGCGCCGCAGGCCCCGGCCATCATCGCGCCGAGCCCGAACGTCGCGGCGTAGACGCGTGGCACGCGGATGCCCATGAGCGCAGCGGCATCGCGGTCCATGCGTACGGCCACGATGGCGCGGCCGAGGCGCGACCCGCGGAGGATCACGTAAAGGAGCCCGGTCATGGCCAGCGCGAGCACCATCGCGGCCGCGCGGTCGAGGGGCAGCACCACCTCGCCGAACTCGAGGCGTCCGAGATCGAGCGTGACGCGGCGCGGCGTCGCCTCGAACCAGACGTTCATGAGGTTGTAGAGAATCATGTCGAGCCCGAACGTCAGCGTGAGCGTGGTCAGCACCGGTTGCGACACGACGCGGTTGATGAGGCCCAGTTGCAGGAAGTAACCGAGGAGCAGGAGCAGAAGCGCCACCGGCACCAGCGCCGCGAACGGGTGGATGCCCGCACCCGTGAAGGCGGCGCAAGTGAGATAGCCGGCGAGGATCACGAACGAGCCGTGCATCATGCTGATCACGTTCAGCACGCCCCAGACGAGCGAGAAGCCGACCGCGATGCAGGCGTACAGCGCGCCCAGCATCAACCCGTTCAGCAGGACCTGCGCGTAGAGGGCGCTCATGCGGCCCGGTCCCCGCTCATTTCATGGGCCGCAGGGTGCCCTGCTTCAGCGCCTCGGGCTGGAGCACCACCGCCTTGCCGCCCTGGACCTGGATGATCGGGAGGTCGCGGCCCGCATTCATGCCGTTCGGGGAGAACCGGATGGGGCCGTAGAACGTGACGATGTCGAGCGCGGCCAGCGCATCGCGCACTTTCGCCTTGTCGAGCGTCCCGGCCTTCTCGACGGCCTTCTGCAGCGCCACCAGGGCAGCGGCTGCGGAGGCGTGCACGTAGTCGGGCTCGCCCTTCTCCCGGGCCTGGAAGTCGGCGGTGAACGCCTGCGTCGTGCCGAAGACATCGTCGCTGCGGAACGCGAGGGCGGGCACCCACCAGGTCGCGCTGGTGACCCCTTCGGCCAGCGGACCCAGCGCCTCGGCGAACTCGCGGTACGCGGGCCCGGTGACCATGGTCACCACCGGCGCGCTCACGCCGAGATCCGCCATCTGCTTGCGGGCGAGGACGAGGTCCTTGGTGTAGCCGGCCACGAAGATCCAGTCCGGCTTCAACGACTTGATCTTCGCGAGCGGCGCCGAGAAGTCCATCGAGCCCACCGGATACAACTCGTTGTAGACGACCTCCAGCGTGCCGCGCTTCGCGGCGTCCACCATCGCGGCGGCCATCGACTTCGGGAAGACGTCCTCGCGGCCGAGCACGGCGATGCGCCGCGTGGCGGGGAGCTGCTTCGCGACGAGCCTGACGAGGCCGTCAGTGAGGCCCGCATTGGGTGCGAGCGTGCCGAAGAGATTTCGGAAGCCCTGGTTGAAGACCGATTCCGACGACGCCACGGAGGCGACGACGGGAACGCCGTAGCGCTCGGCGACGCCGGCCACCACCTTGGTGTGGCCCGATCCGAACGGTGCCGTGAGGAAGTCGACCTTGTCCTGCGTGATGAGCTTCTCAGCGATCTGACTCGCGCGCTGCTCGTTGGTCTGGTAGTCGTACGAGACGATCTCGACCTTCAGCTTCTTCGCGCCGACGGTCATCCCGCCGGCGGCGTTCACGCGCTTCGCCCAGAGATCGTAGGCCACCTGCTGCTTCTTGCCCTCGTCGGCCAGGCCGCCCGTGAGCGCGAGCGGCGCGCCGATGCGCACCGTCTGGGCCGCCGTCGGTCCGGCGATGGCCAGCAGCGCGACCAGGATGCCGAGCGCCGACCGGCCGGTCCGTGCGACGGATCGCCCCGTGTTCATGATCTGTCCCCCGTGAGTGCTGCATGGGTCCGGCGTCCGGCCGGTTCGCAGAGGCCACCCGCGTGCCGTGGCTCCCGGGCGGCTTTTCGCAATCCGCGGGCCACGCCGCGCTTTCGCCGCCCTCGAAGGGCGGATCGCGCCTCGCCAGCAGGTGCACCCCGGAACGTCATGCACGACGACCGCGCAGCGCGGATGCATTCGACGCACCATCTGCGGGCCTGACGCACCGTTCGAGAGCGGCGGCCTGGGCCCTGGCGCCGGGGTATCAAGGCGTGTGGCCGAGGGCCGATGAAGGCGGGTGCCCGGCATCCAGCCGGTGCCGCCGACACACGATGACGCCCATGTCCACGACCCTACGCACGCCGCCCGCCCACGGAACAACAAAGAGCACCGAGGACACCCGCACTGGAGGCGTCGCACCGATCGCCTCGCAGCCCCAGGAGTTGTCGAACGAGGAGATCGAGAAGGTCTTCGCGACGATCGACATCCCCCCCTGCCCCGCCATCGTGATCGACGCGATGCGGGAGGCACAGAAGGACATCCCCGACGTCGTCCGCCTGGCGAAGACCATCTCCGCCGACGTCGGGATGGCCGCCATCACCATCAAGCTCGCCAACTCGCCCCTGTTCCGCGCCGGGGCGCCGATCACCACGGTCCGCCGTGCTCTGGAGCGCCTCGGTACCATCAACGTCGTGTGCGTCGTGGTCGCTGCGGCGCTGCGCGAGACGTTGAAGGGTCCGTCCGCGGCCTTCCTCGACAGCTACTGGGCCAAGACGTCCGCGGTGGCGCTGGGCTCGGGGATGATCGCGAAGCGGCAGTACGGCATCTCGCCCGACGCGGCCTACACGTATGCGCTCTTCCACGACGCGGGGATCCCGCTGATGCTGCGGCGGTATCCGGAATACGAGAAGGTGCTCACGCTGTGCCGCGCGACGGGCGATCTGCTGGTCGACTCCGAGCGGGACTACTTCCCCTGCACCCACCCGGTCATCGGATCGCTGCTCGTGCGCAACTGGGGGCTGCCGGCGCCGCTCATCAACGCCATCCGCCTGCACCACGAACGCGACGTCTACAACCTGCCGGACGCCACGCTCCACGGGAACTCGCTGTCCCTCATCGCGACCACGCACATCGCGGAACGCATGATCGGACAGATCCTGGGCGAGAAGGAG
>LNEE01000039.1 GCA_001464895.1 Betaproteobacteria bacterium Ga0077532 | reverse complement strand
GGGGGTGTTTTCAGCGTTGAAGAATCCAGTGGCGACAACCCTTCGTGGGTCGAGCATCGCTCGACGCGGCGCGGGCTTGGGTACAGCTGCGAATCCAGGGACACGGGCGTCGGGCAGTGCCCGACCCACGGGGGGTGTTTTCAGCGTCGAAGAATCCAGTGGCGACAACCCTTCGTGGGTCGAGCATCGCTCGACGCGGCGCGGGCTTGGGTACAGCTGCGAATCCAGGGACGCGGGCGTCGGGCAGTGCCCGACCCACGGGGGGTGTTCTCAGCGTCGAAGAATCCAGTGGCGACAGCCCTTCGTGGGTCGAGCATCGCTCGACGCGGCGCGGGCTTGGGTACAGCTGCGAAACCAGGAACGCGGGCGTCGGGCGGAGCCCGACCCACGTCAAGCCTCTGCCTCAACTCACGTCGCCGTCCGCCGCACTGTCGCGTCCTTCCGCTTCGCCACGCCCGGCAGCAGCTTCAGCCCCAGCCCCGGCCCCGGCGGTGCCGAGATCTGGCCGTGCTTCACCGGGGGAAGTTGCGTCACGAGCGTCGGGTACCAGTCGTAGTAGAACGCCCGCACCATCTCCTGCACCAGCGCGTTGGGCGCATTCAACGACAGGTGCACAGAGGCCGTCAGCATCACCGGGCCCGTGCAGTCGTGCGGCGCGTAGGGCAGGGCCCAGGCCTCGGCCATCGTGCCGATCTTCTTCGCCTCCGAGATGCCGCCGCACCAGCCGACGTCGAGCATGCACACCGACACGGCCTGCTTCTGGAAGAGATCACGGAAGCCGGCCCGCGTGGCCAGCGTCTCGCTCGCGGTGACCCACACGTTCGTGCGGTGCGCATAGTCGGCGAGGGCGTCGAGGTTGCTCATCTTGATCGGGTCCTCGTACCAGAACGGATCGAACTGCTCGAGGGCTTTGGCGATGCGGATCGCGGCGGGCAGTTGCCACATGGAGTGGAACTCCACGTGGATGTCCATCTTGTCGCCGACGGCCTTGCGGATCTTCTCGAAGGGCTTCATCGCCTTCTTCAAGTCCGCGTTCGAGATGTACGTGCCGTTCGACGCTTCGGCCGCAGTGTCGAAGGGCCAGATCTTCATGCCGGTGATGCCCATGTCGAGCAGGCTCTCGGCCACCTCGCCGGCATCGGTGAGAAAACCCTGCAGGTCCTCGTAGGGCCGCTTCTTCTTGTCCACCTTCGCCGGCAGACCGAAGTTCTCGGTGCCCTGCGTCGGCTTGGCGCGCACGTACTGATAGCCCGCGCAGGTGTTGTAGACGCGGATGCTGTCCCGACAGGCGCCGCCGAGCAATTGCACGATGGGCTGGCCGGTGACCTGGCCGAAGAGATCCCAGAGCGCGATGTCGATGGCCGACGCGGCGCGCATCTCGACGCCGACGCTGTTGAAGCCGAGATAGGTGTTGAGGAAATGGTGCGAGATCTTGTCGATCTCGAGTGGATTCCTACCGAGCAGCCACGGGGCACAAGTCTCGTGGATATGCGCAGCCACGGGCGCCACCGCGTAGAAGGTTTCGCCGAGGCCCACGAACCCTTCGTCGGTGTGGATCTGCACCCAAAGCAGATTCGGGAACTCCGCGAGCTGGATGGTCTCGACGGCGGTGATCTTCATGGGCTGCTCCTGTTTCAGCGAGTGGGCGCGCGGTGACCGAGTCTACCCCTGCCACTGCAGCGGAGAATAGATCGGATGTCGGACAACTGTCTTCGGTGCCGAAGCGCATCACCCGCCGTCGCAACGGGCCACGCTTCTTGTAGGAGCGGGCCATGCCCGCGAGGGCGATGGTTCCGGGTGATGTGCTTCCTGGCATCAACCGCTTTCGCGGGCATGGCCCGCTCCTACAGAAAGCGTGACCCTTTCCCACGACTGGTGGCACACCACGGCCCCTGTAGGAGCGGGCCATGCCCGCGAAAGCGATGGTTCCGGTCTACGTGTCCGCACGTACTCAACTCGCGTCCAGAAGCGCCACTTCCAGGCCGAGGCTTGGTCGGCGGGCAGCTTCGCGGCTAGCATCGCGGCTTTCCCGTTCGAGGACCTTTCAACATGAGTGCCGTCGCCCGAAACATCCGCCCCCGTCGCAGCCTGCTGTTCGTGCCGGCGCTGCGCCCCGACCGCTATCTGAAGGCGCTGGAGGTGGGCGCGGACATCGTCTGCATCGACATGGAAGATGCGGTGACGCTGGAGCGCAAGGACGAAGGCCGGGCGTTGACGCTGCCGTTGTTCGCCGAGGCAACGCATCCGCACGTCGAGCGCATGGTGCGCATCAACGCGCTCTCGACCTATCACGGGCTCAAGGATCTCCAGGCGCTGATCGAATGCGCTGCGCCACCCGACGCGATCATGATTCCGAAGATCCGCAGTGCCGAGGAGGTGGAGCTCATCGACACGCTGCTCTCCGCAGGTGCCGCGCGGCACATCCGCTACTGCGTGATCGTCGAGACGAACCGCGGCCTCGAGCGCGCCATCGAGATCGCCGCGTCCAGCCCGCGCATCGACTCGATGATCCTGGGCGCGGTGGACATGTCCGCAGACCTGCGATGCACGAAGGCGTGGGAGCCGCTGCTGTACACGCGCTCCCGTCTCGTGCATGCCGCCGCGTCGGCCGGCATCGACCTGCTCGACGTGCCGTTCCTCAACCTCGACGATCCGGAGGGTCTGCGGCAGGAAGCCATGGGCTGCGCCCGACTCGGCTTCACCGGCAAGGCTTCGATTCATCCGAACCAGATCCCGATCATCCACGAGGCGTTCACGCCGACCGAGGCGCAGATCGCCAAGGCGCGCAAGGTGTGCGCGGCGTTCGAGGAGAGCACCACGGGTCTGGTCGTGGTGGACAACGAACTGATCGAGCTGCCGGTGGTGCGGTCCTACTACCGCATGCTCGCCATTGCGGAGCGCATCGCGGGAAAGTGACGCTCGCTGGGCGCAGTCAGGGTGACGCGGGGTACGCCTGCTCGCACTTCGACGGCGCCCGCCGGCCCCGTCGTTGGGCATCCGGTGATCCAGCGGTGGCATGGAATTCGGCGCGCCGCGGAGAGCCTGTCGGCGCAGTTTACGCGGCCCCCGCGCGGGGGCTCGCCGCGGCATCCAACTCCCTGAGGCGAAAGCCTTTGCGCGGGTCGGCCCGCAGTTTGCGAAGAGGGAGGGCATGGCAGGCTGCCGGAAGGTGGCCCGGCCTGAAGAACCAGTCACAGCCGCGCAATGCGGAAGGCAGGGACGACGACCCGAAGCGGCGTCTCTCCGACCGGGCGGCACTTGCATTCGAACCTGTTGGAAGAGCACGCCACCATGCTTCAAAGAATCGCCATCGCACCCGGGCATCGGGGCCCGACCGTTGCCATCACCACCCAGCGCGTCGTGCAGTTTCGTCAGCAACCCTGCGCACTCCTGATCGAAGCCTTCTCCACTTCCGCCGAGCGTCGTCGTGAGCGTCGCCGCGCCGGCGCCGCCATCTTCGGCGGTGTGGAGCGCGCGATCGAACTCGTGCACGTCTTGTGCAACGAGGCCGGCATCACCGATGACGTGACCCTCGCCGCCTGTGTGTTGCACGACAATCTTCAGGACACGCACCTGAGCTACATGGAACTGCGTCGCCAGTTCGGCCCTGTCGTCGCCGAAGTCGTCGCCGAGTTGTCCGATCGCAACAGCGGCCTGCTCCCGGATCGTCCCTCCGTGCGCCTGCACGCGAGCGGCTCGCTCAGCCACCGCGCGAAGCTGATCACGTTGGCCCAGCAGGTCGTCGCGATGCGCGATCTCGCCGGTGGCGCCCTCGCCCGAGGCGAGGCCGGTGACGTGTCGACCGACTCCCTCAACGCCGTGGTGGAACCCCTCCGCGGCACGCACACGACGCTCGAGTGCCTCTTCGACGAGGCCCGCGCGCGTCTCCAGTAGTACTGGCAGTACCGGCAGGACCCGCCCGTGGTGTGATCGGACGGACCGTGCACCGGCAATCGCCGGCGCGCGGTCCGGGGATCACCTTCCCGCTCCCCGGGGATTAGAATCCGCGCTCCCCACGGAGCCCACGGATGAACGCGCCAGAACCTCTCCGACTCACGCAGTACGCCCACGGCGGCGGCTGCGGCTGCAAGATCGCTCCTGCGGTCCTCGAACAGATCCTCTCGAAGAGCGGCGTCGCGCGACTCGTGCCCGACCGTCTGCTCGTCGGCACCGACACCGCCGACGATGCGGCCGTCTGGCGCATCAACGACACCCAGGCCATCATCGCCACGACGGATTTCTTCATGCCGATCGTGGACGACCCTCGCGACTTCGGTCGCATCGCCGCCACGAATGCCATCTCCGACGTCTATGCCATGGGCGGTGTCCCACTCTTCGCGCTGGCGCTGGTCGGGATGCCCATCGACAAGCTTCCGATGGATACCATCCGAGGCATCCTCGAAGGCGGCGAGTCGGTCTGTGCCACGGCGGGCATCCCTGTCGCCGGTGGTCACAGCATCGATTCCGTGGAGCCCATCTACGGGCTCGTCGTGATCGGCCTCGCGCACCCCGATCACATCAAGCGCAACTCGACGGCGCAGCCCGGCGATCGCCTCATCCTCGGGAAGGGCCTGGGTGTCGGCGTCTACAGCGCCGCGCTGAAGAAGGGCGCGCTGTCGCCCGCGCTGTACGAGGCCATGATCGCGAGCACGACGAAGCTCAACACGCCCGGACCGCGACTCGCGCAGCATCCCGGCGTGCACGCGCTCACCGATGTCACAGGATTCGGACTCCTCGGGCATCTCTGGGAGGTGTGTCGCGGGGCGGGTGTGCGGGCGACCGTCCGCTGGGCCGAGGTTCCGCTGCTGGAAGGCGCGGGGGATCTCGCAGCGCAGGGCTTCAGTACCGGCGCCTCCACGCGCAACTGGGCTGGCTATGGCGCCCACGTGGATCTCGGTGCGCTCGGCGCATGGGAGCGCGCGCTCCTCACGGATCCGCAGACGAGTGGAGGCCTGCTGGTGGCGTGCGCGCCGGACGCCGTCGATGCCGTGCTCGGCATGTTCGGGGAGGAAGGATTCGACCGCGCAGCGGTCATCGGCGAGATCGCGGCGGGGACGCCGGGCATCGCCGTGCAATGAGGAGGCTCCACATGCAACCCGTCGACGCCGACAGCTGGTCGGAACTCAAACGCCTCGCCATCGTGCAGGTGGAGGAGGAGCCCATCCTTTCCGGGCATCTCTACGATCTCGTGCTCCGCCATCGCGGCTACCCCGAGGCGCTCGCCTACCTCGTCGCCGCGAGCCTGTCGAACCAGGTCTTCAGCCTCGCCGCGATGGTCGACCTGATCGGCGAGACCATCGAGCGCAATCCGGAGATCGCCACCGCCACGCTCGCGGACCTCCGCGCGATCGTCACGCGCGATCCCGCGGCCGAGTCACCCCTCGTGCCGTTCCTCTACTACAAGGGCTTCAAGGGCCTCGCCGCGCATCGCGTCGCGCACGCGCTGTGGAACGAGGGCCGCCGCGGCGTCGCGCGGTTCCTGCAGAGCCGCGTCGCCGACTCGCTCGCGATGGACATCCATCCCGCCGCGCGCATCGGCAAGGGCGTCTTCATGGATCACGGCACGGGACTCGTGATCGGCGAGACGAGCGTGGTGGAGGACGACGTCTCGATGCTGCAGTCCGTCACGCTGGGCGGCACCGGCAAGGAGACCGGCGATCGGCATCCGAAGATCCGCCGCGGCGTGATGATCGGTGCCGGTGCGAAGATCCTGGGCAACATCGAGGTGGGTGAGGGCTCGAAGGTGGCGGCGGGCAGCGTCGTGTTGCGCGCGGTGCCGCCGCACACCACGGTTGCCGGCGTGCCGGCGCGGCCCATGGGCACGCCGCTGACGGACGCGCCCGCGCTCGACATGCAGCAGGACGTCGACGAGTAGGCGACGTCCTGCCGTACGAGCGTCGGCCTTACTTGGGACGCCCGTACGGTTCGTCGGCCGCGACATACGCGGTCTCGGCACGACCGGCATCGCACCATGCCTTCACCGCGGGGACTGCGAGGATCGCGTCGCGGTACGCGGCTGCCACCGGCGGCAGGTCCACGGCGTAGGTCACGAAGCGCGTCGCCACGGGCGCGAACATCGCGTCGGCAACCGTGAAGCCGCCGAAGAGCAGGGGGCCGCCCTGGCCGAAGCGCTGGCGGCATTCCTCCCAGATCCGTACCACGCGCGCGATGTCCTTCGACGACCCCGGCGTGCGGCCCTTGTCCGGGTGCCGCGTGCGGAGGTTCATCGGCATCGCCTTGCGCAGTTCCTGGAAGCCCGAGTGCATCTCGGCCGACACGCAGCGGGCGTGGCGCCGCGCCACGGGGTCCGCGGGCCAGAGCTGCTTCTCGGGGAACATCTCGGCAACCGCCTCGCAGATCGCGAGGGAATCCCAGACGGGTTCGTTGTCGACCATGAGCACCGGCACCTTGCGGGTCGGCGAGTAGGCCTCGATGCCGATCACGCGGTTGTCCTCCGCGAACGCGAGTTGCACTTCTTCGAACGGGATGTCCGCTGCGCGCAGCAGCACCCAGGGCCGCATCGACCACGACGAGTAGTTCTTGTTGGCGATGACGAGTCTCAACTTGGGCATGGCGATCTCACTTGGAGTGCGGGACGACCGCCGAGGGTGGCATGATCGGCCCACGACAACAAGACGGATGGGAAAGGAGATGACGACCGGCTGGCGGCTCGACGGGAGGCAGCTCGACATCTATCGGCGCGACGGACTCGTCGTGTCGCCGTATCGACTTCCTGACGCGCGTCTCGCAGCCATGCGGGCGTCGCTCGACCGGTTGCTGCACGACAACGCGACCACCGCGCCCGAGAGCCTCATCTGCCCGCACATCCCGAACGGTGCGCATCACGATGCTGCAGCGGCAGCACAGTGGTTCGAGTACGCGACGGACCCCGGCGTCCTCGATCTCGTCGAACAGGTGCTGGGCCCCGACGTGATCCTCTGGGGCAGTCAGGTCTTCTGCAAGCCGGCGCGCACCGGGCGGACGATCCCGTGGCACCAGGACGGTCAGTACTGGCCCATCCGGCCGATCGCCACCTGCTCGGTCTGGATCGCTCTCGACGACGCGACGCCGGAGAACGGTTGCATGCGGTACGTGCCGGGCTCGCACGCGAGCGGGAGCCTGTTCGCGCATCGCCGACGGGAGGGCGAGGATCTCGTCCTGTTCGAGGAGGTGGATCCGGCCGCGTACGACCTCGCGGGGGCCCGCGACGATGCCCTCGACGCCGGGCAGTTCTCGCTCCACGACGTGTTCCTGATTCACGGTTCCGAGGCCAATCGCTCCGATCGGCGGCGGGCCGGATTCGTCGTGCGCTTCATGCCTGCGACGTCGCTCTTCGACCGCGACATCGATCGGCGTCAGGATCAGGCCGGGTTGTCGTTCAGCTTCAGCCGGCGGCCCATCTGGCTGGTGCGCGGACGCGACCGCGCGGGCAACGATTTCTCGATCGGGCACGGCGAGGATTTCCAGTCGGTGCCCCGCATCTCGGACGATCTTTGACGACGGGTCAGGTGCCGTCTGCGCGGTAAACTCGGACCCGCGTGAATCCCATGTCCGCGCCGGGGATCCCCCGGCCGCGCCCTTTCCGGAGGCCAGACCCATGAAGCATCTCGTCCGTTCCGCTCTCGCCGTCGCCGCGCTCGCCGCCGGTGCTGCCCAGGCCGCCGACATCGATTCGATCCAGCTCCTGTCGCAGCAGGAGTACCGCGCGCTGTCCGAGGATCTCGGCGCGGCCCTCTCGTACAAGCCGCTGACGCCGGCCGAGCCGCTCGGCATCACCGGTTTCGATATCGGCGTCGCGGTGACGGCGACCGAGCTGAAGAACAAGGCGGTGTTCGACCGCGCCACCTCCGGCGGCAATCTCCCCAGCTACCTGCCGGTGCCCACCATCCGCGCCCTGAAGGGTCTGCCCTTCGGCATCGACGTCGGTGTCATGGCCTCGGCGATCCCCGGCACGAACATCCGTCTCTTCGGTGGCGAGCTGCGCTACGCGATCCTCTCCGGGAACGTCGCCCTGCCTGCCGTGGCGATCCGCGGCAACTTCTCGAAGATGACCGGCGTGAGTCAGATGGATTTCGACACGAAGGGCATCGATCTCTCTATCTCCAAGGGCTTCCTCAACTTCACGCCGTACGGTGGCGTCGGCAAGGTGTGGGTGAGCAGCTCGCCGAACGGCGTGCCCGGCCTCTCGAAGGAATCGTTCTCGCTGAACAAGGTGTTCCTCGGCGTGAATGCGAACTTCCTGCTGATGAACTTCGCGTTCGAGGCGGATCGCACCGGCGACAACAACACGGTCGGCATCAAGGCGGGCATCCGCTTCTGACCCGCGCGGTTCGCGGGGAAACCAACCGCCCGTTCATGCCGGTCAGGAGGACGCGTCCGTGACCCGGACGCGTCCTGCCAGCCACAGGCAAAGCAGTGTTGCCGCAACGGCGATGAACCCCACCGTGCCGTAGTGGGTGATGCGACCCTCTGCGTCGTGGCCCATCACCAACCCGGCGCCCAGTGCCGCGATGCCGCTCGCGAACTGCTGGATCGCGCTGTTCACGGAAAGGAATGCGCCGCGCAGCCGGGGTTCGGCGGCACCATTCACCAGCGCCATCACGGGGATGAAGCGCCCCGACACCAGCACCATGAAGAGGATGCTCGCGCCGATGGCGATCGGTACCGACACCGGCGGCAGGTGCGTCGTGAGCAGCAGAGGCGCCATCGACGCCGTGCCCACCCATCGGAACACGCGCACCTTGCCGTAGCGGTCGGCCATGTGGCCGATGATCCGCGACGAGATCAGCGTGGCCGTGCCGCCGCAGAGGTAGAGCAGCGGCAGGTCGGTCTCCCGGAGGCCGACGTTCGACACCATGTACGGGCTGATGAAAGGGATCACGCTGAAGCCCGCGAACATCAGGGCGGCCATCAGGGTGTAGGCGCGCAGGTGGTTCGGATTGCGCAGCACCGTCCACACGCGGTTGAGCGCCGTGCCAGGCCACGCCTCCCCGTGGAGGTGATGCCGCACCGAAGGCAGGGCGCGCCAGAGCAGACCCCACACGATGGCGCACGCGATGCCGACTGCGACGAAGGTCGCGCGCCAACCGAACGCATTGCCGAGTGCGAGTCCCGCGGGCACGCCTGCGATGGCGGCCAGGGGAAAGCTGCTGGCGATCAGCCCCGTGGCGGCGCCCCGTCGCGCGTCGGGTACGAGGTCCCCCGCGATCGTGTGCACCAGCGCTCCGGCGATGCCTCCGAAGATACCCGCCACCACTCGCGCCACGACGAGCCACGCGAATGTCGGCGCCAGCGCGCCGAGCAGCGTCGAGACGAGGAGTCCGCCGTAGACGAAGAGCATTGCGTGACGTCGGTCGAAGCGATCGACGTGGAAGGCGGCGAGCACGGCGCTCGCGGCCGCGCCGAACGTGTAGGCGGATACGAGCAGCGCGAACTCGCGTGGCTGCACGCCGAGCACACGCATGAACTGCGGTCCGAGCGGCATGATCACCATGAAATCCACGATGTGCGTGAACTGCACGGCGGCAAGCAGGGCGAGGACCAGTCGCTCGCGGCGCGGGGTGAGCACGGTCATGGCGTTGTTGCGCGCCCGGTCCTGCCGGTGACGCACGTGCCGCGCCGGATCAGCGCCTCCGCTTCCGATCTGTTCATCGTGCGACGGCGAGGCAGTTCAGGCGGCCTGCGCGGCCGGTGCAGCGTCCAGCGCGAACTCCCGGGCGAGCAGTTCGTAGGACCGCCGCCGCGCGGCGTAGTCCCCGGTGATCGTGATGATCATCACCTCGTCGGCACCGAACGCTTTGCCGAGGGACTCGATGCGGTCGCGTACGCGTGCGGGGGAACCCACGATGGCGCGGGCCCGTTCGCGCAGAATGATCGCGCGGTCCTCGTCCCCGTACTCCATGCCCAGTGCCTGCTCGGTGGTCGCCACCGGCGCATCGAAGCCGCGGGCCATCTGCAGCCGGCGCAGGTCGATGGGGCCCGCTAGCCGCTCGGCCTCCGCATCCGTTTCCGCGCAGATCGCGAAGACCGTGAGCATCGCGTGCGGCACCGGTTCACGCATCGACGGGCGGTAGTGCTCACGATACGCGCGGGTGACATCGTCGCCGCCCTGCGCGTTGATGAAATGGGCGAATGCGAAGCGCAGGCCCAGGTGGGCCGCGAGCATCCCGCTGTAGTCGGACGAGCCGAGAAGCCACACCTCCGGTGCCGTGGGTCCGGCCGGCATCGCACGTACCCGGGCGTAGGGATGGTCGGCGGGCAGCGCATCGTCGAGGAATGCAACCGTCTCCTGCACGTGCAGCGGGAACTGGTCGAAGTCGTAGAAGGCGCCGCCCGTCATGGCGCGTGCGGTGATGGCATCGGAGCCCGGTGCACGGCCGATTCCGAGATCGATCCGGCCGGGGAAGAGTGCCTCCAGCATGCGGAAGACTTCGGCCACCTTGAGTGCGCTGTAGTACGGCAGCAGCACGCCGCCGGTACCTACGCGTATCCGCGAAGTCGCTGCCGCGACGCGCGCGACGAGGATCTCGGGGCAGGGGTCCGCCAGGCCGCGCATGTTGTGATGCTCGGCGAGCCAGTAGCGATGGAACCCCATGGCGTCGGCCGCCTGCGCGAGCGCAACGGTTTCGCGCAGGGCGTCTGCCGGCGTGTGGCCGTGGACGATGGGCGACTGGTCGAGGACGGAGAGCTTCAAAGGGGTCACCTCGATGCCGTCAGTGCCGCGGCCGCTTCCCGCTGCCGCAGACCCAGCCAGGCAATGGAAATGCCGCTTGCGATGATGAGCGGCACGGCCGTGTAATTGAGCGCGTTCCAGCCGAGCCGGTCGAGGATCGCACCCGACACGAGCGAGAAGAGGCCCATGCAGATGAACACGCCCATGTCGTTCACGCCCTGGACCTTGGCTTTCTCGGCCGCGGTGGCGGCATCGCCCAGAAGCGTGGTGGCGCCGACGTAGAGGAAGCACCATCCCACGCCGAGCAGCGTGCTCGCCAGCCAGAAGTGCATGACGGTGCGGCCCGCGAGCGCCGCGATCACGCAGATCGCGAAGGCGCCGACCCCGCAGCCCATGATGCGCAGCGGCCCGAAGCGCTGCACGAGCGTGCCGGCGAAGAGCGCGGGCGCGAACATCCCGATGATGTGCGACTCGATCACGAGCGTCGAAGCCGAGTAGGGCAGGCCGCACATCTGCATCGCGAGCGGCGTGGCGCCCATGAGCAGGTTCATCACCGCGTACGACGTGATGGCGCCGAGGCAAGCCACGATGAACACGGGCTGCCGCACGATCGTCGACAGCGGCCGGGTCGGTCCGGTGCGCTCGGCGTCGGTGGGCGGCGGGAGATCGAGGCGTCGGATGATGACGAGGGCGACAACCGCGAAGAGCACGAGGACGGCGTACGTCGCGAGGAATGGCGTGGCCACGAGGTTCTTCGTGAGCTTCGTACTCTCGGGACCGAGGATGCCGCCGATCATGCCGCCCGCCAGCACGAGGGATATCGCCCGGCTGCGCGTCGTGGTCGATGCGCTGTCGGCGGCGGCGAAGCGGTAGAACCCGCCCGATGCCGTGTACACGCCGGCGACGAGCGCGCCCAGGCAGAAGATCCAGAAGCTCTGCATGGCCACGGCGAGCGTGCAGATCGCAGTGCCGATCATCCCGGCGATCGTGCCGAGGGTGAATCCGAAGCGCCGACCGTGCTTCTTCATCAGCATCGAGAGGAGATAGCTCGATGCGGCCCCGCCGCCGATGTACATGGTGGCCGGCAGCGTGGACCAGGCCTTGTTGTCGGCGAGCCCGTACGCGACGAGCGTGCCGAGCGAGATAATCGAGATGTTGTTGGTGACGAGCAGCGCCTGGCAGAGGGCCAGTGCGCCTACGGGACCGCGACGTCGTGCCATCGAAGCTATTTCACCAGGATGTCGACGAAGTGCACGCGCGCACCGCCGATGTTCGTGAGGGTCATCGGCGCGACATGGTCGCGCCACGCGAAGCCTGCTGCGTCCAGTTCGAGCTGCTGGGTGCCGCCCGGCGTGGCAAGTCGGGCAAGGCCCGGCGTCACGGCGACGAGCATGCCGCACGGGCCGTGCAGCTGCGTCGATGCACCGGGTTCCAGTTCGATGCGCGTCACCCGAACGCGGGCGTTGTCGACGATCACCGGTCCGGCGGTGGCGCTGTCGGGAATCGGCAGGCCGCGGCAGCTTTTCAGGATCTCGGTGTCGGTCACGTGATAGATGCTGTTGCCGACGTTGCTCACGCGATGGGCCTTCGGACGCGCCGCATAGCCGATGAAGTAGCTCTCGCCGGGGACACGGCCTGGCCGTCGCACCGCGGGCTTGTCCCAGTCCTGCGCCTCGGTCTCGGACGGCGCGATGTTCACGAAGACGCCATCGTGGTGATGCACGTGCATCCGGCTCACGTAGCCGGGTGGCAGACGTACGTCGAAGAACCGCACGTGGCCGTTCTCGAACCGCAGTTCGTGCCGCGGCTCCTCCTCGATCGGGACCGGTTCTTCGGCGATTGCGGCCCCGATCGACGCGAGCCACGCGAGGGACGCCAGGCACGCGTCGCGGATCATGGGGCGGGTCATCTGCATCGGCTGGGCCGTCCGTGCCAACTTGCGGGTCAGGGCTTCAGGCAGCGAGCTTGCGCGCCACGAACTCGAGGCGGTCCTGGCCCCAGAACGGCTCGCCGTCGATCAGGTAGGTCGGTGCGCCGAAGACCTGGTGGTCGATGGCTTCCTGGGTGAGCGCATCGAAGGCCGACTGCGCAGCGGGCGCCGCAGCGGCGGCAAGAAGGGCGGCGCCGTCGACCCCCTGCGCAGTCGCAATCGCCTCGAGCGTCGCGGCGTCGGCGACGTTCCGGTCCTCCTCCCAGCACGCGCGGAGAATGGCGCCCGCGATGTCCATCTGCTTGTCCGTGCCGTGGGTGGCCGCCGCGATGATGGTCTTCGCGGCGAGGTCCGCGGCGGCCGGGAAGAACTTCGGTTCGAGCTTGATCGGGATGCCGAGGTGGTCGCGCCAGCGCGCCAGTTCGAACATCCGGTACGACTGACGCTGCATCGGACGCTGCTTGAGCGGCACGCCACCGGACACGGAGAAGACGCGTCCGAAATCGACCGGCTTGGGCCGGATCACCGCACCGTTCTGCCGTGCCATCTCGCGCAGGCGTTCGTGGCCCAGGTGGGTCCAGGGGGACACGGGCGTGAAGTAGTAATCGATCGTCTTGCTCATGAGGTGACCTCGCACGGGGACACGCGAGTGTAGCAGCCGGGTCGTGGCACAGGCGGGTGCGGCGCCACTGGCAGTGGGATGTCCGAGGCGCTCGGCGCCACGACATCGCGGGCACCGCGGCGGCGCAGGCATACCGGCACGGGTTCCGCAGGATTATAGTGAGCGCCTGTTCAAGATCCTCTGCCCGCCCATGCTGCCGTTCTTCCCATTCCTCCGATCGTCGTCCCGATCTGTGGTCCGGTCCGTGGTCGGACCCGCTGCAATTCTCGGGGCACTCGCTTTCTCCCCCGTCGTGTCCGCTCTCGACTACGCGGGCGTGGGGCCGACCACCGACCCGGGTGGGTTGCGGGAGCAGTTTCCGGCATCGCGCCACGAGTTCTGGCAGCGCGGTACCGGCACCATCGTCCGGCCGGAGGACGACGACGGCCGCTTCGAGTCCATGCTGAAGGAAGGCGATGGCCTGTACATCGTGAAGCTCTCGCCCGACGACACGCGCGGCGACATGACGGCTGTCAGCGTGTCCCTCGATCACGGCAGGGTGCGGCGGTGGATTCTCTCGTTCGAGCGACCGGGCGCAGGCACGAAGCCCGAGCAGATCGAGGCCCGCTACCCCGGCTGCAAGCGGGTGCTGGACACCATCGCGGAACGCCACGGGCCGCCCCGCGATTTCACGACGCGAATCGAGGATGGCATGCAGCATCGCCTGCGTACGTGGGTCGATGCGGAATCGACGCTTCGGCTCGACTGCGGAAAGCTGCTGAAGCGAAATCCGATCTTCGCCATCGACATCGAGATCACGCCGACATCGAAGTAGCCCGGCACGGATGCGCTTCGCGGGCGACCGGACCTACTTCGGGCGGTACTTCCCGATGACGTCGTCCAGGCCCTTCTTCGTGCCATTGCGGAATTCGTAGAGGCCGGTGAGATCCTTCAGCAGCGGATCATGCAGGTCGCGCGCGGATTCGTTACCCGTGGTGAGCCCCACGGCCCGCGCGTATGCGTCGATCACCTGATCCAGCTTGGCGAAGGCCTTCCCCACCGCTTCGCTCTTCGCGGCACCCTCGAGTGGCTTCGCGGCGGCATTCAGCTTTTCGTACTCCGAGAACTGCGTCTGCCCCAGGAGATACCAGCCATAGGGGTCCTTCGGTGCAATCGCGGTTGCGCGCTCCAGCCGTTTGCGGGCTTCGTCCGTGGTGCCGGTCTTCTGGGCAAGGGCGCCGAGACGCTGGTACAGCTGCGGCAGCCAGCGATCGCGATATTCGGTCCATTCGGCAGCGGGCATCGACGCCGGTCGCTTGTCGCCTTCCATGAGCGCGATCGACTTGTCGCCGTAGGTCCGGGCCAGCGCCGCGTACTTGGTGGGGTCGGTGCGCGCCTCGTTGATGGCTGTGAATGCCACGAGCGTCGCGAGCTGGACGTCGTCGGGGGACTTCGCGAGCCAGACGTCCGCCAGTGTGAATGCGAGATCGGGGCGTCCGGCCTTGATGTAGTCGTCGATGGCCACGGGCGTCGATGGCTGCCCCTGTGCGGCTGCCTTGCTGAAGAGCGCAAGGGCCTTGGCCTCGTCGCGGTCGACGCCGCGGCCGTCGCGGGTGAGCATGGCCAGGTGGTAGTTCGCCTCGAGATTGCCGCCGTCTGCGGCCTTCTGAAACCACTTCGCTGCCTGCGTGTAGTCGGGCAGAGCGCCAACGCCCTTCTCGAAATTCCACCCCAGCAGGTACGCCGATTCGACGTGACCCTGTTCGGCGGCCTTCGTGAGCCACGCGTTCGATTCGCCGTCGTCCTTCGCGATGCCGGTACCGGTACCGAGGGCGAGCGCGTAGGCGTACTGGGCGTCCACGTACCCCTGATCGGCGGCCTTGCGATACCAGATGGCAGCCTCTGCTTCGTTCTTGGCGACGCCCTCGCCGCGCGCGAGCAGATAGCCGAGGAGGTACTGCGCGGGGGCCTTGCCCTGTTCACCGGCCTTGCGGAACCACTCGGCAGCCTTCGCGTCGTCGCGCCCGACGCCGTTGCCGGCCATGTGGAGCGCCCCAAGGGCGTACTGCGCATCGACGTTGCCCTTCTCGGCGGCCCTCTGGTACCACTTGGCCGCTTCGGCGTAGTCCTGCGTCACGCCTTCCCCGCTCTGGTAGATCCAGCCGAGGATGTACTGGGCCGTGGCCTGGCCGGAATCCGCGAAGGGTCGGAACTCCTTGGCCGCCGTCGCGTAGTCGCCTTTGTTGTACGCGTCGACCGCGTCGGCCCAGTCGGCATGAGCGGGGAATGCGAAGCAGGCCGCCGCGAGCAGCGCAGCGATGCGAGTCTTCATGAATCGGATCTCCTCGTGACGATGGCGGCTGGACCGGTGGCACCCGGCGCATCCCGCCGCGGGCATCGCGCAGGCGGAGGCGGGCGGATGGCCCCTGTGGCCTTTCTGCGCGACGAACAAGTACGGATCGGCGAATCTCGCCGTGGGACTTCGCGCAGCTCAGCGGTTCTCGCTGTAGTACTCGTACGGCCTCTTGGCCACCTTCGATTCCTCGTAGGCGCGGCGCACCTCGAGATCGACGGGCTTGTCCCACCAGGTCGCACGCGCCTGCTTCTGCTTCTCGACCACCTGCGGGTTCTGGCGAAGGAAATCGCGCAGAAACAGGGTGGTTTCGGACTCGTACTTTTCCATTTGTCTACTGCCCTGAAAACACTGGGGAAAACGCACTCCATTCTAGCCCGCTGCGGCGGGCGCCGTCACGGTCTTCGATGGCGCGGTGCACGGCTGTCGCGACCGCTGCGAACCCGATCGAGCAAGGGATGTTCCCTGCTGCCATCCCGAAGATCGGACCTTCAGCGCGGCGCGGTCGAGCCGATGGCCATGGGTCGGTGTACCCTGCGGCCGGGCGCCACGGTGGTCCCACGCCGCCCACCCCCTGGATCGTCCGGTCAGCGACGGGCGGGGGTGGCGTGCCGTCCAGTTCAAACTACAACGGGAGCGACGCCCAATGCGTACCACGAAGCCTCCACTGCCGCCGATCGCGCCGGCACGTCCGCACGTCTCCGAGATCCACGGCGAAAGGCGGACGGATCCGTACCACTGGCTCCGGGGAAAGGAGGATCCCGAGGTGCTCGACTACCTCGCTGCGGAGAACGACTACACGCGGGCGATGATGAAGCCCAGCGAGCCGTTCCAGCGCGCCCTGTACCGGGAGATGGTGGCCCGCATCCGCGAGACGGACATGGGGGTGCCCTATCGCGAGGGCGAGTGGTTCTACTACTCGCGCACGACCCGCGGCCGCCAGTACGCCACGTATTGCCGCCGGCGCGGCAGCATGAAGGCCCGCGAGGAGGTGATCCTCGATCTCAACCGCCTCGCGAAGGGGCAGTGCTACCTCGGGCTGGGCGCGCTCGACGTCAGTCCGGACGGCCGCCGGCTGGCGTTCTCGACCGACCTCAGCGGCTTTCGCGAATACACCCTGCGGGTCAAGGATCTCGTGAACGACGAGGTTCTCGCGCTCGAAGTGGAACGGGCGCGCTCGGTCGCGTGGTCCACCGACAGCACCACGCTCTTCTACGTCACCGAGGACGACGCCAAGCGCGCGAACCGGGTCTGGCGCCATCGCATCGGTTCGCCGATCCATGATCTCGTCTTCGAGGAGACCGATGCACGCTTCAGCGTCGGCGTCGATCTCTCCCGCAGCCTCGGCTACGTCTTCATCACGTCGCACAGCGCCACCGCATCGGAAGTGCGCTTCGTGCCGGCCGACCGACCCACTGCGGCGCCGGTCCTCCTGGTGCCCCGCCGCGCAGAGCACGAGTACTACGCCGACCACCACGGCGACAGCCTCTACATCGTCACCAACGATCGCGGCCGCAATTTCCGGCTCGTGAAGGCGCCGATCGCCGCCTGCGACGAGACGCACTGGGTGGAAGTCGTGCCGCACCGCGACGACACGATGCTGGAGGGCGTCGACGTCTTCGCCCGGCACCTCGTCCTGCACGAGCGGCGCGACGGGTTCCCGCGTTTCACGGTGATGAGCATCGCCGATGGCGATCGGCACGAGATCGAGTTCCCCGAACCGGCGTACTCCGCATTCGCAGGCGCGAATGCGGAGTTCGACACCGACCAGTTCCGGTTCGCCTACGAGTCGTTCGTCACACCGGATTCCGTCTACGACTACGACATGGCGGCGCGAGAGCGGACGCTGCTGAAGCGCTTCGAGGTCCTCGGGGGCTACGACCCCGCGAAGTACCGCACAGATCTCACCTATGCCACAGCGCCCGATGGCACGCGGATCCCGGTGTCGCTCGTCTATCGCGAGGATCGCCGGCGCCGGGGGCCGCGGCCGCTGCTGCTGTCGGGCTACGGTGCGTACGGTTATCCGGAAATGGTGACCTTCTCGTCGGTGCGCCTGTCCCTGCTCGATCGCGGCGTCACCTTCGCCCTGGCGCACGTGCGTGGCGGTGGCGAGATGGGCAAGCGGTGGCACGACGAGGGCCGGATGATGGCGAAGCGGAACACGTTCTCCGACTTCATCGCCTGCGCCGAGCACCTCATCGCCGAGAAACGCACGGCGCCCGACCGGCTGGTGGTCGAAGGCGGCAGCGCGGGCGGCCTCCTGATGGGTGCGATCGCGAACATGCGGCCGGAGCTCTTCCGCGCCGTGGTCTCCGAGGTGCCGTTCGTGGACGTCGTCAACACGATGCTCGACGACACGCTTCCGCTCACCACCGGAGAGTACGAGGAGTGGGGCAACCCGAAGGAGCCCGAGGCGTATCGGTACATGGTGTCCTACTCGCCCTACGACAACGTGACGGCGCAGGCGTACCCGGCGATGCTCGTCGAGACGTCGCTGAACGACAGCCAAGTGATGTACTGGGAACCCGCGAAGTACGTGGCCAAGCTCCGCGCGACCAAGACCGACACCAACCCGCTGCTGCTGCGCATCAACATGGAGGCCGGGCACGGCGGCGCTTCCGGTCGCTATGACTATCTACGCGAGATTGCTTTCACTTACGCATTCATCCTCGGGGTGGTGGGCATCACCTCATAGATGACTGCCAGTTGGGTGGCGCCGGGCATTCTCGAGGGCGCGTCGGCAGCGTGGAATTGGTTGTACGCAAACGCTGTTGATTGGCTATCATCCTGCGCTCGTGCCGGTGTCTGGCAGAGGGGCGAGTGATGAGCGGAAAAGGATCTTTCGGAATCTGGCGTGGGTGGGCTGCGCGCGTTGCGATTTTGATTCCGGCGATGTTGAGCAACGCGGTGCTTGCGGCCGACATCGGTGGCTACATCGAGGACCGGGACGCCAGGCAGGCCGCCGAACGAACAGCCTCACAGATCGACTCGTTCAGCGCCCGGGCACGCGCCGGTGATCCGGACGCGCAGTTCTGGCTCGGATCCGCCTACCGCAACGGCTGGGGGGTCGGCGCAGATCCGATCGTCGCGGCGACCTGGCTTCGTGAAGCGGCCGACCAAGGCCATGCCAAGGCCCAGCACACGCTCGGCACGATGTACGAATCGGGCGAGGGCGTTCCCGCCAATCTGCAGAAGGCCCGGGAGCTCTTCAAGAAATCGGCAGGACAGGGTTTTGCCGCGGCGCAGGTGAGCCTGGCGGCGATGATCCTTCGTGCCAGCGACGGCGATATGGCCGAAGCCTACATGTGGTTCGAACTCGCGGCCGCGTCCGGCGACACCTTCGCACTCCGCGGCCTGAGCGCCCTCGCGACCCGGATGCCCCAGGACGACCTGGAGCGCGCGCAGGAGCTCGTGCGGAACTGGGTCCCGACGACCCGCCAGGTGCCCTAAGACGTAACGGAATCAACGGGCAGGAATCCGAAGGGCCCGCCCGGAAGATGGCAGTCGAGCAGTCGCGCGGTTGCCGATGTCGGCAGTGAGCAGGAGTGGAAGATTGCAAAGGTGTGATGGGCCGTTCAAGAACACAACATCAATGGAGAGAGAAAGAATGAAACTGAAGACTGCATGCCTGGGTTTGACAGCGACTCTGTTCAGCGCCGGTGCGCTGGCCTGCTCGGTCGAGGACTACAGCGGCTGCAAGGGCAAGCCCTGGGTCGATGGCACCAACATGGAAACGCCGCTCGGCTCGAAGTGGTGGCCCCACCCGATCTGGGGTGCCGATGACCAGGCCGGTTCCACCAACTGGTACACGAAGCCGGAAGTCATCAAGCGCGCCACCGCCGAAGTCAAGGTCGGCAAGAGCATGAAGATCGGCCACGTGTACGAATCGAAGATGCCGCTGTTCGGAGCCCGCGCGTTTTCCGTGCGGATTCCCGGTGCGCCCACCGGTGGGCCGTTCGGTCCGAACCGGGTGGTCTGGTACGACGAATTCCTCGCCACCGAGATCGGCCAGGTGGGCACGCAGTTCGACGGACTGGGTCACATCGGCGTGAGCGTCGGCAAGCCCAGCGACAAGGACAGCATCCGTTTCTACAACGGCGTCACGGTGTCGGAGATGGAGGGTTCCTACGGTCTGCGCAAGAATGGCGTCGAGATGCTCCATCCCATCACGGCCCGCGGCATCATGATCGACGTCGCTTCTGCGAAGGGTGTGGACTCGCTCGAGCACGGCTACGAGATCACCATGGCCGACGTGAAGGCGGCGCTGGCGAAGCAGGGTATGGCGAACTTCCAGTTCATGCCTGGCGACGCCGTGGTGTTCCGCACCGGCTGGACGAAGTACTGGATCACCGACAACGCGAAGTACAACGGCGGCGAGCCGGGCATCGGGATGGAAGTGGCGCGCTGGCTGGCCGAGACCGTCAAGGCTGGCGTCTGGGGTGCCGACACGTGGGCGACGGAAGTGGTGCCGAACCCGGATCCGGCATGCATATTCTGCGTGCACCAGTTCATGCTCGCCCGTCACGGCATCGTCAACCAGGAGAACCTGGACCTGCGCGGGCTCGCGAAGGAGAAGGTCTACCGCTTCATGTACACCTACTCGCCTTCGCCCATCCAGGGTGCGACGGGTTCCAACGGTTCGCCGGTGGCGACCTGGTAAGTTTTCGCATGGGCTGAACGCCCGGCGTGTCTGATGTTTGAAGGGGAGGCTTCGGCCTCCCCTTTTCTTTGCGTGCCAAGTCTAGGGAGCCTCTGCATAGCCTGCGCGGATCGCGTTGCAGTCGGCATCGACCGGTGGCAAGCCGAGCAACGCGGCCAGCGATCGCAGTTCCATGTACCCCAAGCGGCGCAACCCTCCGGGACGCGGCCTTCCGGGCGGCTGACATTGTCGGCTCAGGCCGCCGTTTCGCGATCATGTGTCTTCAGCACCTACGGCGGCCTGGTTCAGGCGAATGCGGCAGTGGTTCGAGGAGGCCTGCAGCGCCGCTGCGTGGGCCGAGGGCAGATCGCTCGGGGCCACAGCACATGCGTGTGCCGCTGCGATTCCCGGTCGTCGGCTTGAAGACTCGGGAGGGCGGGAATCAACCGTAGGGTCGCGTATGGTCCTGGTCCGCTGCTGCACGTCCGATCGTGGAGAGGGCCGTGGGCGGTGCGATCCGTGAACCGGGGGCGTCCCATGAAAAAGGGCGGCCTTCTCGGGCCGCCCTCCAAGGTACTGCTAGCCGTCAGTCAGATCAGTACAGCACCACCGGGTTCGCCGGGGAGCCGGTCGCACCGATGATCTTCAGCGGCGCGAAGATCATGGCGCCGGTGTTGATCTTGTTGTCGACCAGCGTCTTCGTGTCGACGTTCTCCAGGTTCCAGATGCCACGTGCCGGCTGCAGGTACGTGTGGCAGGGCACAGCGGCGCCCATGCCGTCTTCTTCGTTGCCCGGTTGAGCATCGTTCGCAGAGGTGTCACCCATCGTCAGCGCGATGTTCTTCGACGCCATGAAGCGGCAGGCGCTGGTACCGAAGCCGGGCTCACCCTGCGCGAACATCGCACGGGCGTTCGCACGCTGTTCCGTGGTCAGGCTCTTGTAGCGGTCGTTGCTCCAGGTGTTGCCCATCCCCGTGTGCAGCGCGACGCAGTCGCCGGGCATCAGGTCGGTGCCGATGGCCTTCAGCATCGCCTTCATGTCGGCTTCCGTCACGATCCCGATGTCGCCGGGCTTCTTCGGAATCGGGAGCATCTCTTCGCTCGCGGACAGCTTGCCTTCCGACTTGCGAAGGGCCACGGCGTCCAGCAGGACCACGCGGCAGACGAAGCCGAGTTCGCCAACGTGCTCGACACCGAGGGGGCCCATGCCGATCACACGGCCACCGGCGCCGCGCTCGTAGGCATCCCAGGAGATCACCTTGTTGTAGAACATAGGGCCCTTCGACGTGTTCACGCCGATGTGACCGGGGCCGTCGAACTGCGTCTGGATCTGGCCGATTTCCGTGGTCACGAGTTCGTCGTGGTACACGAGGGCGTTCTTGCCGAAGGGGCCGCCGGTGGGCGTGCCGGGGATCGACATGTTCCAGCCGCGAGGGCCGAAAGCGGGCGCTTCCTTGTGATAGAACTTGCCGATCGTCACCGACTTGAACTGCTTGATCTGCGCGAGGGCGCGCTTGATGTTGTCGGGGTTCTTGGTGTGGTTGGCGCTTCCGGCGCGGTCATTCTTGCCCCAGGGGCTGTCGGGCCAGGAAAGGGCCGAGTCATCCTGCGGGCCGGGCACAACCTGCGCGAAGGCGCCGGTGGCCAGGGTCAGAAACGCGCCGCCGATGGCGACTGCAATGGTCGAACGATTCATGCGCTCTCCTCCAGAGATTGTCGAATTCGAAACGAGGACCTCGTAAATCCCCGAACCCAAGAATTGCACGGAACGTCGAGCGCATGCAAGGCGGATTGCGGTGCTCCCGCACCGTTGACATCGGCTCTTCGCAGAGAGCAGAGTTGTCAGACAACCGATGCATGTGAGCGCCCAGGCTGTGCATGGTGCGGCGCACGATGGAGGGGTGATGATCACGCGTGAGCAGGTGGATTCGTATCGCGAGAACGGTTTCGTGGTGGTGGAGGACGTCATCGATGCTGCGCTGCTCGGGCGATTGCGCGATACCGTCCGGGAAGTCATGGAGGGTGCCCGGGGGCTCACGACGCACAGCGATGTGTTCGATCTGGAGCCGGGCCATCTACCGGATCATCCGCGGGTCCGCCGCATCAAGAAGCCGCACCTCGTGCGGAGCGTGTTCCGGGAAGTGCTCGATGCCCCCGTGCTGAAGGACGTCCTGCGGCAGTTGCTCGGCCCCGACGTGCGCCTTCACGGATCCAAGCTCAATCTGAAGTCGGCAGGGTTCGGCTCGCCGGTCGAATGGCATCAGGACTGGGCGTTCTACCCGCACACGAACGACGACATTCTCGCCATCGGCGTGATGCTGGACGATGTCGTGATGGAGAACGGTCCCATGCTCGTGCTGCCCGGCACCCACAAGGGCCCCACGTACGATCATCACGCTGACGGCCGCTTCTGTGGCGCGATGGATCTCTCGGCGACGGGTCTGGACGCATCCAAGGCAGTGGCATGCACGGGCCGCGCGGGCTCCGCGTCGTTCCATCACGTGCGCCTCGTCCACGGGTCGGCCCAGAACACGTCCACGCGCGAGCGCCAACTCCTGCTCTACGAATGCGCTGCCGCCGATGCGTGGCCGCTGGTGAATTTCACGAACCTCGACGATTTCGACAGCCGCATGCTCTTCGGGCAACCGACCATCGAGCCGCGCGTGATGCCCGTGCCCGTCCGCATGCCGTTGCCGCCCGCCCTCAACCAGGGTTCGATCTATGAGAACCAGACGGCCGTTGCGAACCGCTTTTTCAAGGTGAGCGCAGCCACCTGACGTCAGGCGCTCAAGGTGACTGCCGCGACCTGACCGGGGCTGCCTTGCGCGCGGTCGACGCCACCGGGGCCGTGGCGGTCTCGTCGGAAATCGCCGGGCGCCATCCGAGGGCGCGCGAAATCTTCGCCGCCGTGTCGCGGAGGGCGCTGCGGGCCTTGGGCACATTGACCTTCGCGTCGCGCTGCTGCACGTGCACCACGTTCAATGCCGCGACGATGCCGAACCGGTCGAAGATGGGGAAGCAGATATCGGTGACCCCGGGGACCGTGTCGCTGGGACCCTCGTCGAAGCCGTGCTCGCGGATGGCGGCAAGGCGTCCGGCGAGTGAGGATCTGCGGTCCCGGATCCCTTTGCCGCCGGTCAGCAGTTCCGCCATGAACATCGCCCGCTTCGCCTCGGGCTGGAAAGCGGCGATCACGCGTGCCGACACGCGGTCATCGCGGAACGCGAAGTGCGCACCAGGGCGTACGGAATAGCCGATGGGCTCCGGCGACTCCGCCCGTACGAGCACCACCAGACGGGCATCGTGGTGGACGCAAAGGTGCGTCGACTGTCCGATCGCCCGCGCCAGGGACTGCATGTCGGGTTGAGCCGCGCTCACGAGCCGATCCACCGGTGGATGCCGATGGGCGAGGTCGAAGAGCAGCAGCGTGAGGGCGTAGGTGCCATCTGTCTGGCGCGCGAGATAGCCTCGGCGAACCAGTACGTCGAGCATGCGGAAGAGTTCGTTCGCGGTGCGCCCGAGGCGCCGCGCGATCTCCTGGAGGGACAATCCGTGCTGCTCCGCAACAAGCAGCTCCAGGATGTCCAGCCCCTTCTCGAGGGCGGGGGCCGCATAGCGACTTTCGTCGTCCGATCGTGCTGCTTTGCGCATTGACATTCGTATCCGCCAATTTTTATCGTTGAAACAAGATTTCAATAATAAAGAGCTGTTGCGTGCCCCTAGGTGCAACATCGCCACGCTGGGTAGTCCGTTCTGAGAGAGCAACCCCGGCTTCGGCAGCTGCCGACACCGGATCCGTCCACCACCCCGGAGGAGCATCTCGTGAGCACGTCAACACTCGTCAACCGCAGTATTCGCTGCAAGATTCGCAACGTCGCCGCCGCTATCGCCCTGGCCCTTGCCGGGGGCGCCCAGGCGGCTGACCCTGGTTTTCCACCCCCGTCCGGTGACACGGCATTCGTGCCCCCCGGTGCACGACTGGATCGTGTCTTCGACGGTGGATGCATGCTGACCGAAGGCGTCGCCGCCGGCCACGACGGCATGATCTACTTCAGCGACATCACCTTCACCGCATTCTGCAAGGATGCGGATGGCCGGTTCAGCCAGGCCGGGAACATCTTCCGGTTCGATCCGAAGAGCGGCCAGACCACCGTGTTCCGCAGTCCGTCCGGCATGTCGAACGGACTCAAGTTCGATCGCGACGGCAACATGATCGCCGCGCTCGGCGCCGACTATGGCGGCCGCATGCTGGTCAAGACCGACATGAAGACCGGGCGCAGCTACATCCTCGCCGGCAAGTACGACGGTCGCCCCTTCAATGCGCTGAACGATGTCACCATCGACGAGAAGGGCCGGATGTATTTCACCGATCCGCGCTACCTCGGTCACGAGCCCATCTTCCAGGACGGCTACGCCGCCTATCGGCTCGATCCCGACGGCACGGTGACCCGGGTCGCGGCCAACTGCGGCAAGTGCAACGGCATCCTGATCTCGCCCGACCAGAAGACGATGTACATCGTCAGCAACGACAACGGCTGGTTCGAGTTCCAGAACCTGAAGAAGGGCGAGAGCCCGCTGCAGAACGCGCATCTGCTGCAGGCGTTCGACGTGGAGGCCGACGGGAGTCTCGCGAACCGCAGGGTCCTCATCGACTACGGCAAGCTCGCCAAGCCCTGCAGCGGACCGGACGGCATGATCGCCGACCAGGACGGCAACCTCTGGGTGGCGTCGCGTTGCGAACATCGGCCGGGCATCCAGGTGCTTTCGCCGGCAGGGAAGGAACTTGCGTTCATCCCCACCGGCACCGAGTTGCCCACCAATGTCGGCTTCGGGCGCGGCGCCGATGCGAACCTGCTATACGTCACTTCCGGCAAGAGCCTCTACCGCATCCGGGTTGGCAAGAAGGGCTATCAGTTGCCCTGATGCGCGGCAGTCGACGCTGAACCACCGGGTTGCAGTGCCGCCTCGCGGCCCTGCAATCCGGCCAACGAAGGAAGTGCTGCTCATGACCACCCCCACCTGGCACGCGCGGAACGCCGTTTCGCATCACACCCTGTCGGCAGGCGAGAAGGAGGCCTTCGATCGCGACGGATTCCACTTCCCGGTCCGCGTGTTCGCGCCCGACGAGATCGCCGGCCATCGCGCGCGCCTCGAAGCCTTCGAACGCCGCATGGGCGGGCCCCTTCGCGGGCAGTTGCGGAACAAGCCGCACCTGTTGTTCACGTGGGCCGACGAGATCGTGCGGCATCCGCGCATCCTCGATGCCGTCGAGGACGTCCTGGGGCCGGACCTCATGGTGTGGAGTGCCAGCTTCTTCACCAAGGAGGCGAGCGATCCCTCGTACGTCTCGTGGCACCAGGATTCCACATACTGGGGCCTGTCCGAACCCGACGTGGTGACGGCGTGGGTCGCGTTCTCGGACTCCGTGCCCGAGAACGGCTGCATGCGCGTCATGCCCGGGACCCACCTCATGGACCAGTTGCCCCACGTCGACACCTTCGCGACGGGCAACCTGCTGACGCGCGGACAGGAGGTGCAGGTGGACGTGGATCCGGCGCTCGCCGTCGACATCGTCCTGCAGCCCGGCGAGATGTCGCTGCACCACGTGCTGCTCGTGCATGGTTCCGAGCCCAACCCGTCGAGCCGGCGCCGGATCGGTTTCGCGATCCGCTACGTGCCGCCCTACGTCCGGCAGACGGCGGGGCCGCGGGATTCCGCGATGCTCGTGCGCGGCACCGACCGGTATCACCACTTCGATCCGGAGCCACGCCCCAAGGTCGACTTCGGTGACGCCGAGCGCGCGGTACACCAGCGCATCACCGAGGATGCCGCGCGGATCCTCTACCGCGGTACCGAGAAGGTGGCGCCCACGTAGTGCGCCGACGCGGAAGCATCGCAGTTTCCGACACCGCCATGCCGCATCGGACGGCAAGTCCCGGTCGACATCACGGCGGATCGAACCACGGGGAGACATCGATGGGTGCATTCGCACGAGGCCTGCTCGCCGGGCTTGCGCTGCTTGTGGCTTCGGGGCTGCCGTCGACGGCGGAGGCCCAGCAGCCGATCAGGTGGAAGATGATGTCGCTGTGGGGCGCCGGCTCGCTGCCCCAGAAGCTCGATGACCAGTTCGCGGCGCGCGTGAAGGCGCTGAGCGGCGGGCGTCTCGTGATCGACTCGTTGCCCGGCGGTTCGATCGTCGCGGCGAGCGAGAGTCTGGATGCGCTGAACGCAGGCGTGCTCGACATCCAGAACAGCGGCCCCGCCTACAACACCGGCAAGGACGCCGCCTTCGCGCTGATCGGCGATCTCTGCGGCGGCTGGGAGAGCCCCGAGCAGGCCCAGGCCTGGATGGACAACGGCGGCGGTCGCGAACTCACACGCGAGCTGTACCGCAAGTACAACGCTCATTTCGTCCGCGGCATCTGGTACGGGCACGAGTCGCTCGTGTCGAAGAAGCCGCTGCGCACGCTCGCCGACTTCAAGGGGCTCAAGCTGCGTGCGCCCACGGGCATGGGACAGGACATCTTCCGGCTGCTGGGCGCAGCCCCCGTCAACCTGCCGGGCAGCGAGGTGTACACGGCGCTCGAGCGTGGCGTGGTCGATGCGGCCGACTGGGGCACGCTCTCGATGAACCAGGATCTCGGCTACCACAAGCTCGCGAAGTACCCGAGCTATCCCGGATTCCATTCGATGCCCATGAGCGACCTGGTGGTCAACGCCAGGAAGTGGAAAGCGCTGCCGGACGATCTCAAGAAGGTGGTCGAGCAGGCGGCCGACGAACTGAATCGCGACATGATCGAGAAGAACCGCGAGGCCGACGAGCGGGTGGCGCGCGCCGCGAAGCAGACCGGCGTCGAGACCGTGGATCTCGCGGCGCCGGACCGCCGCCGATTCCGCGAGGTGGCCATGGGCGTGTGGAAGACCTTCGCGGCCCGCAGTCCGATGGCGAAGCGGGTGCACGAATCACAGGTCGCCTACCTCAGGAAGCTCGGCCTCCTCTAGGGCCTGTTCAAACTACGGACACCCGTGCGAACACTCCTGGCTCCGGGTGCGCGATGACCCACAACCGATGCGCACGCTGATCGATCGTGCCGTGGGGGCGATTGCCACCGGCACCAGCGCGTGCTTCGTAGCCATCGTCGCCATCTCTGCGCTGGAGGTCGCGCTCCGGTACGGCTTCGATTCGCCGACGATCTGGGCGCACGAACTCTCGGTGGCGCTCGCCGCGTGCGCGTTCCTCCTCGGCGGTCCGGTCGTGCATCACCGCCGCGGGCACATCGCCATCACGTTCTTCCTGGAGCGCATGTCGCCGTCCGGGAAGCGCTTCGTGGCGTGCCTCAACTCGTTGCTCACGGTGGCCTTCCTCGCATTGCTCTCGTGGGCTGCAACCGGCCAGGCGCTCCAGGCGCTCGACAACCTGGAGACCTCGGGCACCGCGACGAACTGGCCCACGCCGGTGGTGCTGAAGAGCCTGCTCGCGCTGTGTGCGCTGTGGATGCTGCTGCAGACCCTGGTGCAGTTCTGGCGCGACGTGCGCGCCGTCGGCCGTGCGCCATGAGCATCGAATGGATCACGATCCTGATGTTCGGCGGCATGCTCGTGCTGCTGATGTTCGGTTTGCCGCTCGCGTTCGTCACGGGCCTGATCGGGACCGTCTTCTGCGTGGCCCTCTTCGGCCTCGACGGCCTGCAACTCGTCGCGACGCGGATCTACAGCTTCGTCGGCGAGTACGTGCTGGTCTCGGTGCCGATGTTCGTGATGATGGCGTCGATCATGGAGCGCTCCGGTGTCGCGAAGGACCTCTTCGACGCGATGCGCGTGTGGGCCGGCCGCCTGCCGGGTGGACTCGCGATCCAGACGATGGTCGCCGCGACGCTGATGGGGGCGATGACCGGGATCATCGGCGGCGAGATCGTGCTCCTCGGGCTGATCGCGCTGCCGCAGATGCTGCGCCTCGGCTACGACAAGCGCCTCGCCATCGGGACGATCTGCGCGGGCGGGTCCCTCGGTACGATGATCCCGCCGTCCATCGTGCTCATCATCTACGGGCTCACGGTGAACGTGCCGATCGGCGATCTGTTCGTCGCGAACCTCGCCCCCGGCCTGATGCTTTCGGTGGCCTACATGGGCTACATCTTCGTGCGCTGCCAGATGAATCCCCGGCTCGGCCCACCAGCGCCGGATCTCGAGCACGGCATCTCGTTCGGGGCGAAGCTCCGCCTGATGCGCAGCCTCCTGCTGCCGCTGCTCGTGATCGCCTCGGTGCTCGGGACCATCTACACCGGCATCGCCTCGGTGACCGAGGCTGCGGCCATGGGCGTGGTCGGCACGATGATCGCGTCCGCCCTGCGCGGGGAGCTGAACCTGAAGGTGCTGCGGGAGGCCTCGCGCATCACGCTCGACACGTGCGGCATGCTGCTCTGGCTGTCGTTCGGCGCCACAGCCATGATCGGCGTCTACAACCTGGCGGGCGGCCCGGGCTTCATCCGCGATCTGTTCCTCGGATTCGACCTGCCACCGATCGGCACGGTGATCGTCATGCAGGCCATCCTGATCGTGCTCGGCTGCATCATGGACTGGGTCGGCATCTGCCTGCTCACCATGCCGATCTTCGTACCGATCGTCGTCGGCCTGGGCTACGACCCCGTGTGGTTCGGCGTGCTCTTCTGCCTCAACATGCAGATCTCGTACATCTCCCCGCCCTTCGGGCCGGCGGCGTTCTACCTGAAGGGCGTCGCACCGCCGGAGATCAGCCTCAACGACATCTACGCATCCGTCTGGCCCTTCATCATCCTGCAGGCGATCGTGCTCGCGCTGGTGGTGAGCACACCCGAGATCGCCCTGTGGCTCCCCCGCCTGAAAGGTTGAGTCCATGAGATTCCACGCGGCTGTTCTGCACCGGGTCGGCGAGCCCCTCGTCGTCGAACCTCTCGAGATGGGTGCACTCGGTCCCGACGATGTGCTCGTCCGGCTCGGTGCCAGCGGCCTGTGCCACACCGATCTCGAAGTGATGACGGGCTCGCTCGCGTATCCGCTTCCGATCGTGCTCGGTCACGAGGGCGCCGGCGTCGTCGAGGCGGTGGGCCGCGACGTGACAGTCGTCCGGCCGGGCGACCACGTCGTCTGCTCGTGGAATCCGCACTGCGGCCACTGCTTCTACTGCGAGCGAGATCTGCCGATCCTGTGCGAGCCCTACAAGCGCCACGAACCGAAGGGTGTGCTCTTCGACGGCCGCTCGCGGCTGTCGCGCGCGGGAGCGCCGGTGCATCACTTCTCCGTGGTGTCGTCCCACGCGCAGTACTGCGTCGTCCCGCAGTCGGGGGCCATCGTCGTGCCGCGTGACATCCCCTTCGATCGCGCCTGTCTCATCGGCTGCGGTGTGATGACGGGAGTCGGTGCGGCAGTCCGAGCGGTACGCGTCGAGCCCGGCGCCACGGCGCTCGTCATCGGCTGCGGCGCGGTCGGCCTCAACGCGGTCCAGGGCGCGCGCATCGCGGGGGCAGGGCAGATCCTCGCGGCGGACCTCGCCGCGGGGCGCCGCGAACTCGCCGCCTCGTTCGGCGCGACCCACGCCATCGACGCCGGCGCGCCCGACGTCGTCGAACAGGTCCGCGCACTCACGGGTGGTCGTGGTGCCGACTACGTGTTCGAAGCGGCAGGCCATCCCGCCGCATTCCGCCTTGCGATGGAAGCCGTGCGGCCCGGCGGTCACGTGGTCTTCCTCGGCAAGGTGAATGTGGATCAGGAGGTCCCGTTCCGCTGGGGCTCGCTCATGGGCGAGAAGCGCATCGTGCGGTAGAGCTATGGCGGTGCGCGCCCACGGCGCGATTTCCCGTGGCTCGCGCAGCTCTACCTCGACGGCAAACTCGAACTCGACCGGCTCATCACGCGACGGCTCGCGCTGTCCGACATCAACGAGGGCTTCGACGACATGCGCCGCGGCGTCGGCATCCGCACTGTGGTGATGTTCGCTTGAACGCGGCCGCCGGATTCCGTCACCCGGTGTTCCGGCCCGGCTGGGTCGACGCGCCGCACTGCCGCGCAGCGCTCGGTGACCTGCCGCTGGAAGGCGGCGGCGTCATCCACGACTTCGATCTGTCGTACGTGATGCACGGGTCTCCGAACCCGACGCGCTCGAATGTCGTCCTCGTCACCGTGTCGCTGTCGGGCAGCCATCATCGACTCGACTTTCTCATCGGTCCGGGCCGTGCCCTGGACCCGGCGCGATGGTGCGTGATCTGCGTCGACCCGATCGCCAACGGCCTGACCACCTCGCCTAGCAACAGCCGGCGGCAACCGGGTGCTGCGTTCCCGCGTTTCGGCCTGCGCGACATGGTCGAGTCGCAACGGCGGCTGCTCGATGCGCTCGGGATCGACCGGCTGGCAGCGGTGGTCGGCGCGTCGATGGGTGGGATGCAGGCATTGCAGTGGGGCGTGGGCCAGCCGGACCGCGTCGGCGCCATCGTGGCCATGACGCCGATGGCGAGGACGGCGCCGTGGGCGGTCGCGATCGTCGAAGCGGCGCGGCTCGCGCTGATGGCGGATCCGGCCTGGGATGGCGAGCGATTCACCGCAGCCCCGACGCGCGGCTGGCGCGCCTGGAGTGCCGTGATGAGCGTGCTCGCGAGCCGCACACCCGCGGCGCTCGCAGGCCGGTTCGACGGTCCCCGACAGGTCGTCGACTGGATGGATTCGCTGGCCGCCGAGCGGATGTCTGACGATTTCGATGCGACCGACTGGCTGTACCAGAGCCGCGCCTACGAAGCCCACGATGTCGGCGCGACGCCCGGCTTCGGTGGCGACACGGCGGCGGCGCTCGGGAGCATCCGCGCCCGCACGCTCGTGCTGGCGCCGCCGCTGGATCTCTTCAACCCCGCCGACGAGGCCGACGCCGTCGCTGCCGCGATCCCCGGAGCGCGCCGCGTGACGATCCCGTCGGTGCAGGGGCATCAGGCGGCCGGCACGGCGAGTCCCGACGACGGCGTGTTCCTCAACGCGGAGATAGGCGCCTTCCTGCGCGCCGTCGCCTGACGGTCGTCGCGACCGTCGTGGTGGATCATGGTCGCCGCGACCCCGGCCGACATTTCCTCACCGGCCGTCGGAACCGTTCCCGGACTGGCCGGTCACAGCCCCGTTCGGCGCCTGACACGAGCAAGGTTTTTCGTGCGACGCCGTCCACCGGGGTGGACCCAAGATATCGGAGCGGCGCGATTCGGGGAGGATTGCGCCGCTCCTACTCACGCTCGCAGGAGAGCATCGATGAAACGCCAGATCTGCCTCGCCATCCTCGCGCTCGCCTCCACCGGGGCTGCGCTCGCCGAGGAGCAGTACTACACCAGCATCGAGGATGCGGCCGTGATCCGGGAGGACCACCTGTGGCGGTTCGAGTCCGACTCCGTGACGCGCCAGGCCGACATGGTCCGCTTCGACGTCAAGGCCGGCTGGAAGTCGCCGGAAGCGAGACCCGCCACCGAGGCGCCCGGGCGCGTGATCCGCTTCCTCGCCCGCTGCGAGTCGAAGGAGCTGGCCCTGATGGCCGTCGCGGTGCTGGACAACAGCCGGCGGGTCGTGAAGACCTTCGGCATCGCCCCGGGTGGTTGGGACTGGGCGCTGCCCGCGAAGGGCACGACCGAAGCGGAACTGCTCGACAAGGCGTGTTCGGTGCGGTTGCTCTAGGGAGTCACCCGCCGAAACGGCGTCTCGGCTATCGGTCCCGAGCCCGATGTCTCCACTGATACGGAGACACGGGGTTCGGCGCCTGCCAGAGCCCGCGTCTTGCAGCCCGTGCCTCCCGTTCCGCCGCCTCGTACCTCGGCCGCATGGCCCCTCGCGCATTCGCCCACGCGTGGCCGCGCCGGACGAGTTCGAGGTTGACGTCGAGACCATCCGAAACGCGCCGCAGATGACCCAGCGTACGGGCGTACCGATCCTTCCCACGGGTCTCGACACGCACGCGTTCGACCCGCACCAGCTCCTGCAGCGCACGACGGGCCTCGCGTCCGCCTGGCTGATCGTGTTCCGGGGCGTCGATGAAGAGGAGCCGGACGGTCTCCTGCTCGGTCCCGCGCGACCGGATCCGCACGGTGTCGCCGTCGGCCACGCTCACGACGCGCGCCTCGACGGTCCGCGCCAGCAACGGCGGCGCGCACAGGAGCAAGGTCAGGGCGCACAGCAAGGTGGCTGACAGCTGCGATGCGAGCCGGCCCGTCGCCATCAGCGCCTCACACCGGTGACGGCACTCACCTCTTCGCTGGTGATGGCACCGACCTTCACACCGGTGATGGCACCCACTTTCACACCGGTGATGGCACCCACTCTCACACCGGTGAGGGCACCGCGAACACCTCCCTCAGATAGGCCACGTACGACGGATCGTAGTCCATGGTCTTCTCGGGAGTGTCGCTGATCTTGGCCACCGGCTGGCCGTTGCAGCGGGTCATCTTGATGACGATCTGCAAGGGGTCGACGCCCAGGTCGTTGGTGAGGTTGGTGCCGAGCCCGAACGCGGGCTTGCACCGTCCGCGGAAGCGCTCGTAGAGATCGATGCACAGCGGGACGTTGAGGCTGTCGCTGAACACGAACGTCTTGGTGCGCGGATCGACCCGCATGCGGTGATAGTGGGCCAGCATCTTCTCGCCCCACTCGAACGGGTCGCCGGAATCGTGGCGCACGCCGTCGAAGAGCTTGCAGAAGAAGAGATCGAAGTCGCGCAGGAAGGCGTCCATGCCGCACACGTCGGTGAGCGCTATCCCGAGGTCGCCGCGGTACTCCTCTGCCCACTTGTCGAAGGCGAAGCGCTGGGAGTCGCGCAGCCGCGGCCCCACGGCCTGACAGGCCTGCAGGTACTCGTGGGCCATCGTGCCGAGCGGCAGCATGCCCAGTTCGCGCGCGAAGAACACATTGCTCGTCCCGGTGAGACGCCCGCCGATCTCGTGCTGCAGCGTGCCGAGCACGCGTCGCTGCCAGTCGCCCGAGAAGCGCCGCCGTGTTCCGAAATCGGAGATGCGGAAGTCCTGGTCGGGATACACCTGCACGCGCTGGATCTTCTCGGCGAGACGTCGTTCGCCCTCGGCCGTATCGAAGCCGGGCAGGCGGTTGCGGAACCAGACCTCGCTCACGATCGCGAGCACCGGCACCTCGAAGAGGATCGTGTGGAGCCACGGACCGCGGATGGTGATGTCGATGCCGCCCGGGACTTCCGGTGCCCGGGAGACGTCGATGAAGCTCTCGTCCAGTTGGAAGAGACGCAGGAGATCGACGTAGTCGCTCTTGAGGAACCGCAGGCCCCTCAGGTACTCGAGTTCGTCGGGGTGGAACCGCAGGCTGCAGAGATGGCGGATCTCGCCGCGGATCTCGTCGATGTACGGCGCAAGGTCCACGCCGCGGCTGCGGCAGCGGAATCGATATTCGACCTGGGCGCCAGGGAACTGATGCAGGACCACCTGCATCATCGAGAACTTGTAGAGATCGGTATCGAGAAGGGACTGGATGACCATCGCGCCCCGGGCGGTCGGCGGTGAAAGTCCGGCATTCTCGCCGAAAGCCGCCCAGGCGGGTACTGCGGTGGCGGGACGGTGCCGACTCCCCGATCCCAGACCTTCGTCGGCCGCCCCCGACCGCGTTGCCCGACCGTCAGGGGCGTGGCACCGTACGGCCTCGGATTTCTGCAGGAACGCTTCCATGCAACATCGCTCCCCGGGCCACTTCCTGGCCGCGCTCGTACTTCTCGGATGTGTATCGACGGCGTCTGCCCAGGGCCCTGACGAGCTCTGGGACGTCGACATGAAGATGGAAATGGACGGGATGCCCGTGCCCATGCCGCCGATGGTCCAGAAGATCTGTCAGCCGAAGGCGCGACCGGACGATCGGATGGTCCCGATGGACAAGAACTGCCGGATGCTCGAATCGAAACGCAGCGGCAGCCGGTTCACCTTCAAGTTCCGATGCGAGGGCGGTGGCAGCGACTACACCGGTACCGGCGAGATGGAGTACCAGGGCAAGGACGCCTACAAGGGCAGGATGACCGCGAAGGGCAGGATGGACGGCGAGTCCGTCGACATGACCACCCAGTGGAGCGGCAAGCGCGTGGGCAACTGCACGTACGAGGATCCCTCGAAGCAGCAGGCGCAGGCCATGGCCCAGGTGAATGCCGAGATGGCGAAGGCCTGCGACCAGGTCATCGAGGAACTCATGACGCCGATGGTCGTCGGCGAGTCGGCGGTGTGCCGGGATCGCAAGGCCGATTTCTGCGCCCGCGCCGCGAAGGTCGAGCAGGAACTGACCGAGCCTGCCGGCTTCGAGAAGCATGCGCAGCGCGACTGGCGCGGTGCACTCGCGGCATGCGGGCGTGATCCGGCGCCGATCGTGAAGCAGGTCTGCGGCACGGCGCTCGCGTCGCGCGATGGCGCGTTCCTGCAGAAGCATTGTCCCGACGAGGCCGTCGCAGCGCGCAAGCAGCATTGCCTCGGCCGCACGTACACCTCTGTCGATCCGTCCGTCCGCGAACTGTGCAGCACCCTGGGCGGGCTCTCGTACACGTCGGACGCGCCGGTGTCCGCGACACCCGCCCAGAATGCCGACGGGAAGGGCAGCATCACGGACAAATTGAAGGAAGGGGCGGACAAGCTGAAGAAGTTCCTGAAGTTCTGAGGTGACGAGACACTGGCTCGGCACGGCCCACGTGCCCATCCGCGCGAGCGCACCAGTGCACGCCGACCGCCATCCCGCTCAGCAACTGTCTGCGGGCTGGATCGTGTTCGTCGCGACCGTCGCGGTCTACGCCGCTGCGATCGGCGCGAGCTTCCAGTTCGACGACTGGAACGTGATCGTCGCGAATCCGATGGTGCAGTCGTGGTCGGCCTTCTGGAGCGGCATGCCCGGCATCCGCCCTCTGCTGAAGGTGACGTACACGGCCTCCTGGACGTCCGGATTCGGTGTCGCGGGCTTCCGCGCATTCAACATCGCATTGCACGCGGGTAACGCGTTGCTGGTGCTCGCTCTGGTGCGCCGGCTCGCGCCGTCGTTGCAGTTCGCGCACCCGTCCGTCGCGGCCCTGGTCGCCGCGTTGATCTTCGCCCTGCATCCCGCGCAGACCGAGGCGGTGACGTACATCTCCGGGCGTTCGTCCGCGCTCATGGCGACCTTCTGTCTGGCGGCGGTGCTGGCCCATCTGCGGGCCGCCGACGACCCTTCGCCGCAGCGCTGGCGGATGCTCTCCGGCCTCGCATTCCTCGCGGCGCTCGCGGTGAAGGAGAACGCGTGGGCACTGCCGGGTCTGCTGCTGCTGTGCGAGGGCATCCGGACGGACTTCCGATGGCGCAGTGCTCTTGCGCGGCTGTGGCCGCACGCGGTGGTGCTGGGTCTGGCGATGGGCCTGGTGCTGGTGGTGCCGTCGTACTGGCGTCTGTTTGGTGCCAGCCTGGCCACCCGCACCCTGGGAGAGAACCTGCTCACCCAGGCCGACGGTGTGTTCCATCTGATCACGGGCCCGCTGCTCGGCATCGATCTCTGCATCGATCCCGATCTCTCCGTCCGGACCGCGTGGACGCCCGACCTCGCCGGCAAGGCCGCTGCGATCGCAGGGATCGTGGTGACTGCGATGGTCCAATGGCGCCGGCGACCCTGGCTCGGATTCGGACTCGCGTGGTTCTTCGTCGCGCTGCTGCCCACGAACTCCGTGCTGCCGCGCCTCGACGTGGTCAATGACCGCCATCTCTATCTGGCGCTCGTCGGGCCTGCGGTGATCGTGGCGCATCTCGTCGCCTGCCGCGCCCGGGGGATCCGCTGGGCCGCGCTGGCTGCCATCGTGCTGCTCGGCGGGACGCTCACCGTCCTGCGGAACGAGGACTACCGGACCGAGGTCTCGCTCTGGGAGGCCACGGCGGGGACGTCACCCCGCAAGGCGCGGGTCTGGAACAACCTCGGATACGCCTACGAGCAGGCCGGCCGCCGCGACGAGGCCATCCTCGCCTATGACCGCGCCCTCGAACTGGACCCGGAGTTCTGGAAGGCGCGGCTCAATCGCCAGGCGCTCATCGAGTAGTCGGCCGCCCGGCGACGCGCCGCCGCCGTGTCACTTCATGGTGTAGCCGCGCCCGTCCATGCAGGCGTCGAGGGCCCGGCGGTAGTCGGATCGCTTCCGGGGGGCCTGGTCGTCGTCGGCGGCGAGTCCGAAGCGCGGGTCGTAGGCTGTCTGCCCCGTCGCCCATTCGTTGCACTGCTCGCGGTCGGCTGCCTGTTGCGCGAGATCCTGTCCCTCGCGGGGATAGACGAACAGTTCCTCCGGGGTCGGGGCTCGCGGCGCCACGGGTGCCTGGGGCGCCGCGGCGGCGATCCGGGCTGGCGGCGCGACCACGGCGTACCCCTGCGGTACCTGCATGTAGTACGTGCTGTTCGCGTAGTAGTAGGGCGTCTGCCCGAAGTACAGGGTCGAGTAGAACGGCGGCAGCAGCCGCACGACGATGCCCGGTGGCGGTGTCACGATCGCATAGCGGCCGGGGCGGTCGTTCGAGTACCAGAGTCCGCCGCCGTAGTAGAACCGCAGTCCGTTGTGGACGGCCACGTCGTGACGGTGGGGAAGGGTGCGCACCGTCTGCACACGCGGCGCACGGTCGCGCCGGAGGTCGCCCGCGGACGGGCCGCGTTCACGGAAGTCCTGGCCGCGCGGACCGCCACGACCATGGTCCGGCCGGTCGGCCAGGGCGGCGGTCGATGCGACCAGCGCGCCCACCATCGCGGGGGCGACCAGCAGGTTCGCAGCGATCCGGCGGATGTGTCGATGAAGTCGTGCGTGCATTTGATGCCTCCTCGGAGATCAGAGTCTCCCTGGGAATCGCGCCGTGCGGACTCGTGCACCGCCTTCCCCGGACACGGTGGACCCCGCATCGTTCGGCGGCGCCTGCACCGTGTCCCTGCCAGCGCAACGCCACCGGGCATCCGCGGGACGACGCGGAATCGCGGTGTTCGCGTTCCGTGGTCCCGTCACGGCGTCGCCGGCCCGTCGATTCGCAGGCGAGTCCCCGCGGAAGGGCGTATCGTCCCGCCTCCGTCGGGCGCGAAACGTGTGCCCGTCCCGCGGCCGCCGCCGCCCTGTTCCCACGGATCTCCACGCCCATGCATCCCCGTCTCCGTGACATCCCCAGCGCATTCGTTGTCGCCGCGCTGCTCGCCGTCGCTGCGCCTGCGTCGATGGCGCAGTCGGACTCCGCCGCTCCCCGGGCGGCGGCGGGCAGGACCTACGTGCAGCCCGAGCGGAATTTCGGCGACAGCCTGCTCACCTACGTCGGTGCGAGCTTCGGCACGACCGAGTTCGACGTGGTCTGCCCCACCACCGCTGCCTGCGACCAGAGCGGGGTGGGCGGCCGGCTCTACGCTGGCGGGCAGTTCAATCGGAATCTGGGGCTGGAGGTTGCCTACGCAAACCTCGGCAGGCCGGACGGTACCGGTGGTGGCAGGCGCCGATCCCAGGGTCTCGGCATCAGTCTGGTGGGCATCCTGCCGGTGGGCTCGATCGGCGAGCTGAATGCGCGAGTCGGCACCTTCTACTCCCGTTCCCAGAACAGCGGGATCCTGGCGTCCACCTACGGCGCGAGCGCGAAGGGCTTCGGGCTCGCCCTCGGCGCCGGCCTGGGCGTCAACATCACGCCGAACGTGCAGATCCGCATCGACTGGGATCGACTCAACCTCGAGATCAACGGGCGCGACACCCACGTCGACATGCTCGCGGCCGGATTGCGCTTCCTGTTCTGACGGGCGGCTCCGGCCTCAACGCAGCGGCGTGTCGCGGTGCCCCTGCATCTCGCTGTCGATCTGGGCCATCAGCGCGCCGGAAAGCGCGTCCACGGAGGCCACGGTCATCGACGGCGTGGAATCGACGAAACCCGTCCCCGCCCGCTGTCGCGCGATCAGGAACTCCACGTAGCTCGTCACCTCGGCGATGCGTTCGGGCGGAAGCTGTTTCAGCTTGTCGAGGAAGGCCTGGGCGGCGCGCGGCGTCATGGGAAGGTTCCTGTCGTTGGCGATGGTCCGGATGCTTCCGGGTGACGCACGTTACGCCCGAACCCGCGTGACCGGTGAACTGTCGGCGGGGGCGCACGCCACGCAGCAGCCCTACGAACTGCACGAGAGCATTGAGCATCCCGCGCGATGCCGGGCCCAGTCGGGACGTCGGCCGGCGAACGACTCGCGACCCGGCTGATCGTCGTACGGCCGCCGAAGCACTTCGAGCAGTTCGTGGATGCCCGCGTCGTCGCCCTGCGTTGCGCGCTCGATGGCCTGCTGCGCGAGATAGTTGCGGAGCACGTACTTCGGATTCGTGGCCTGCATGCAGGCGCGGCGTTCGGCAGGCGTCCAGGCGTCCTCCCGCACCCGGGCGGCGTGGCGGTTAAGCCAGTCGGTGAATGCGGGTTCGGCCCGGCGCCGTTTCGCGTCGTCGTAGAAGGCGTCCGCGAGCGGCGCCATCGCGGGTGCCGCGGGGTCCACGTCGGCCAGCGCGCGGAAGAAGATCGTCATGTCGACCTCGTGCTCCTGCAGCAGCCCGCGCAGCGCATCCATCAGTTCGAGATCCTCGTCGCGGCACTCGCGCAGGCCGAGCTTCGCGGCGGTGTGCCGGCGGTCGGTTTCCACGAAGACGTCGACGTAGCGCTTCAGGCCCGCTTCGAGGTGCTCCGGGCCGGGGAACACCGGCGACAGTGCGGCGCCCAGCCGGCTCAGGTTCCAGTACGCGATCTGCGGCTGATTGCCGAACCGGTAGCGGCGCCCCTGCGCATCGGTGGTGTTCGGCGTCCATTCGAGATCGTAGTTGTCGACCCATCCGTAGGGACCGTAGTCGATCGTGAGCCCGAGGATCGACATGTTGTCGGTGTTCATCACGCCGTGGACGAAGCCCACGCGCATCCAGTCCGCGACCATCCGCGCCGTGCGCTCGCACACTTCGGTAAACCAGCGGGCGCGATGCTCGACGCGGTCTTCGCCCGGCGCGGCCGGGAGGTCCGGGAAGTCGCGCCCGATCGTGAAGTCGACGAGCCGCTCCAGCAGCGGAATGTCGTCGCGCGAGGCTGGCAGTTCGAAGTTGCCGAACCGGATGAACGACGGCGACACGCGACACACCACCGCGCCCGGCTCGGCCTCGGGGTTGCCGTCGTAGAACATGTCGCGCACGACGGCGTCGCCGGTGGCCACGAGCGACAACGCCCGTGTCGTCGGCACGCCCAGGTGATGCATCGCCTCGCTGCACAGGAACTCGCGCACGGAGGAACGCAGCACTGCGCGGCCGTCCGCCGTCCGCGAATACGGCGTGGGGCCGGCGCCCTTCGACTGCAGCTCCCACCGCTGCCCCGCGTCGTTCACGACTTCGCCCAGCCCGATCGCGCGGCCGTCGCCCAGTTGGCCGGCCCAGTGGCCGAACTGGTGGCCGCCGTAGTTCGCGGCGTAGGGTTCCATGCCGTCCATCAGGGCGTTGCCGCCGAAGACCTGTGCGAACGCGGGATCGGCCACGTCCGCATCGTCGAGGCCCAGGAGGGCCGCCACCTCGCGGGAGTGAGCGACGAGCCGCGGTGCCGAGACCGCCGTGGGCATCACGCGCGAGTAGAGGGCGCCGCGGACCTGGCGGGTGCCGGGGGCGGTGGATGGGTCGGCGGGCAGGTCGCGGACGAAGGCGTTGTCGAATCGGAGGGCGGGCATCGGGGGGCGGCAGTGAGAAGAGTCGCCGCATTGTCCCCCGCGGGTCCGGCGGGCTCCACCGCGCGCCGAGCGGGGTCTTCCGCGGGAATCCGGATCCACGAAAGGAAACGGGGAGCCTGGGCTCCCCGTCGCGTACTGCGGTGTACTGACGCCTCAGGCGGTCTGACGCGCGGCGCGCCGACGCACCCCGAGCAGCAGGGCCAGGCCCACGGCGCACATCGCGTACGTGCCCGGTTCCGGCACGGCCGCAGCGTAGGGTGTGCCGCTGCCCGTCAGCATGTCGCTACCCGACGGCCCCGAGATCCCGAACACGGCCGTGTTGAACATGTCGATCTCACCGTCCTCCTCGGCGTACGTGGCGAGGACGCTCAACAGGTAGAAGGTCTGGCCGTACGTGCCTTCGACCTGCCCGGTCGCCGTGAACGATCCCGGCGCCGTATCGCCATCGTCGCTGCTCGCACCCAGCAGGATGACCTCCTGGAAGCCGGGCCCGAGTGGCAGGCCGCTCACGATGAGGTCGAACACGAACTCGTCGCCGCCGTTCAGGATCGCGCCGTACAGATCCCCCGTCACGGCGAAGAGTCCGTAGGCCGCCTCGGCATACGTACCCGGCCCGAACTGGCCGCTCAGGGTGACGCTCACGTCTGCGGTGAAGTCGCCGCTGCCACCGGTCAGGGTGAAGCTGTCGGCCCACGCGGACACTGCTGCGGTGAACGGGCCCGACGTGAAGCTGCCGCCCGTCACCTTCGAATACGCCCTGTTGATGCCGTAGTCGGAGGCGGCCTTGGAGTGATAGCCCAGTTCCGCGCTGATCACCTCGGCCACCGAGGTGTCGTACTTGAAGTCCATGCCGAAGCCGGGCTCAGACCCGTCGTCCACGTCGACGAGGGCGCCGGAGAAGAGGGCGCTCTGCGGGATGGCGACCACCGCGGAGGCGAGCGGGCTCGCGGCGAGAAGGGCGGCGCCGAGGCAGATCGCGAGCGGGCGCGAGAGGGTGTCGAGATTCATGGCAGGTCTCCAGGCATCGGATGTTCGGCCGGCCCCGCGAAGGGACCGATTGCCCCGACTGGCAGGCGAGCGTCAGCTGCTGCCGGGATCGTGTGCCGAGTCTGCCACAGCGCCCCGCGGGCTGGAACGGGACTTTGGTAGGGGCTTGTCCCTACGCGAGCGCTTCCACCGCGAGGATCGCCCGATGGATGCGCGCCTCGTCCACGGGGGCCACCAGGTTCCGCACGTAGGGCGCGCGCTCCCAGGTGACGGCGGCGATGCGCGGTGCCACGGAGGCCGGGTCCCCCGGGAATCCCAGGTCGCGCAGTTTCCGGGGCAGGCCGGTGCGTGCGTAGAAGTCGGTGACGTTCGCGATGAACGCGGCGTCCCGGCCCTCGAGCACCAGCTGCACCAGCAGGCCGTACGCGACCTCCTCGCCGTGCAGCGCGCCCGACAGTGCCGGAATCGCGGAGAGTCCGCGGATGATCGAGTGCGCGATCGACAGGCCGGCATTCTCGAAGGCGAGGCCCGACAGCAGGATCGTCGCCTCGACGGTGCGCTCGAAGGCGTCGTCGGGGACGCCGCGGCGCAGCGCCGCGAGGGCTGCTTCGGCGTGATTCAGGAGCGTGTCGAAGCAGGCATCGGCCAGCGTCAGCGCGATCCAGGGCGGGCGCGCTCCGTAGAAGTTGTCGCCGCCGGATTCGAAGCACTGGGCGCCCTCGAACTTCTTCGAGATGGCATCCCCGATGCCCGAGATGAAGAACCGTTCGGGCGCGGCGATGATGATCGACGTGTCCACCAGCACGACGTCCGGGTTCGACGGCAGGCGGCGCACCTCGCGCAGCACGTGTTCGTCGTCGTACACGATCGACAGGCGGCTCGTCGGCGAATCGTTCGACGCGATCGTCGGCACGATCACGAGGCGTGCGCCAGTGAGGATCGCCGCACCTTTCGCCGCGTCGATGGCCTTGCCGCCGCCTGCCGCGATCACGACCTCCGCATCGGCTGCGCGGGCCGCGGTGGCGAGGGCGTCGATGGCGGCCGCGGTGCACTCGCCGGAGAACGGCGCCACGGTGAACGCGAGCTTCGCCGCCGAGAGCGGCGCCTCGATGTGGTCGCGATAGCGCGTGAGGACCGCAGCGTCGGCCACCACCAACACGCGCTGCCCGAACTCGCGAGCGATCGTCCCCAGTCGCTCGATGGCGCCGGGGCCCTGCACGTAGCGCCCGGGGGCACCGAAGATGCGGATCATGGAATCTCTCCTGGGGTGCCCGTTGCGGGTTTCGCGCTCTCGTTGGTAAGGAACCGGTCGAGCCGGTTCGCGAATTTCTGTCGGTCGGCGGAGGACAGCGCCTCGGGGCCGCCGGTTTGCACGCCTGCGCTGCGCAGTGTGTCCATGAAGTTTCTGAGATCGAGCAACTCGCGCACATTCTCGCGGGTGTAGAACTCGCCGCGCGGGTTCAGCGCGAAGGCGCCCTTCTCGACGACCGCTGCCGCGAGCGGGATGTCGGCGGTGACGACGAGATCCCCCGGGCCCACGGCGTCGGCGATGTGCTTGTCCGCCACATCGAAACCGCTCGGCACCTGCACCGACCGGATCCACGCCGACGGCGGCGTCCGCAGCATCTGGTTCGCGACGAGCGTGACCATCACCTGCGTCCGCTCGGCGGCGCGGTAGAGGATCTCCTTCACGGTGACGGGACACGCATCGGCGTCCACCCAGATCTGCATGGCGGTGCGGTGCTATGGCGAAGGGGCCGGATGATACGCGGCGGACGCGCGTCTACGGTGCCGCGGCCCGCGTGCGCCGTTCCAGTTCGAGCAGGAACCGCTTCCGCTCCAGCCCGCCCGCGTAACCGGTGAGCGAGCCGTCGCGGCCGATCACCCGATGGCAGGGCACGATGATCGCGATCGGGTTGCGGCCGTTCGCGGCGCCGACCGCGCGCACGGCGGTGGGTGTGCCGAGGTCGTAGGCGACGTCGGCGTACGAGACCGACACGCCGTACGGGATGCGGCCGAGGCGCTTCCACACCTTCTGCTGGAACGGCGTGCCCTTCGGTGCGAGCGGGAGGTGGAACTGTCGCAGTTTGCCCGCGAAGTATTCGTCGAGCTGCGTCAGGGTCATCGCGATCACGGGGTCGGTCGTGTCCTCGATCGACCGCTCCGGCGCCGAGGCGGCGTGCGGGCCGTCCGTGAATCGCAGTTCCGTGAGCACGCCGGGCTGCGCGCACAGGAGCAGGCGGCCGATGGGTGCGTCGTACCACGCGTGGCGCGGCGTCATGTGGGTGGTGTAACGGCCTCGATCGTCGGGGGCGTTCATGCGAGCTGTCTCCAGAGATGCATCACGGCATAGCCGCGCCAGGGCCGCCAGGCTTCGGCGGCGGCGAGCGTGCCGCGGTCGTTGTGGGTGCCGAGCGCCTTGCGCACACCGAGGTCGCCGTGCGGGAAGGCATCGGGCCAGGCGAGCGCGCGCATCGCGATGTACTGCGCCGTCCAGTCGCCGATGCCCGGCAGCGCGCGCAGCGCATCCATCTGGGCGCCGACGTCGGCGGCAGGGGTGAGTGCCAGTGTGCCGTCCGCCACGGCACGGGCGATCGCGAGGATGGCCGAGGCGCGCGTCCGGATCACGCCGAGGCTCGCGATGTCGGGGACGTCGAGCGCCGCGACGCGCTCCGGTGCGGGGAAGATGGCGTCGATCCCGGCGACGGTCGATGCGAGGGGCTCGCCGAACGCACGGGCGAAGCGCCCCGCGAGCGTGCGCGCCGCCTTCACCGTGACCTGCTGCCCGAGCACGGCGCGCACCGCCAGTTCGAAACCGTCGAACGCGCCGGGCAGACGCAGCCCCGGTGCGGCGGCAGCGATGTCGCCCAACTGCGCGGCGATCGCACCGGGGTTCGCGGCGAGATCGAAGAGGCGCTGGGTCCGCTGCAGCACGGCCGGGATCACGGGTACGAGGCCCGGCGACAGCGTCACGCGCAGCCCCAGGCGATCGGCGGCGTGCGTGACGGTGATCCATCCCGTGTGCACACGGTCGCGCTGGACCACGCGAACGCTGCGCGCGTACTGCCCGTCGGCGACGACCTCCACGCCGTCGATCGTGCGTGCACCCAGGAAGGTCAGCAGCGCATCGAACTCGTAGGGCGGGCGATACGCGAGCAGGAAACCCGGGTTCGCGGGCGCAGGGCCGTGGCGCACGTGGCGGAGGTCAGACGGCGCCATGCGATAGCGCGCGCGGAACAACGCATGGAAGCGCCGGAAGCTGCCGAAGCCGGCGGCGTACGCGACGTCGGTGATCGGCAGGTCCGTGTCGGTCAGCAGCCGCTTCGCGAGCAGCAGGCGCTGCGTCTGTGCGTAGGCGACGGGAGCGACGCCGAAATGGTTCGAGAACACGCGGCGCAGATGGCGGTCGGTGACCGAGAGGCGCGACGCCAGGGCTTCCAGACTGCCGTCGTCGAGCGCGCCTTCGTCGATGAGGTCCGCTGCCGTGCGCGCGAGCCGCTCCGGTGCGTCGAGCGGTGCGGCGCCCGGCGCGAGTTCGGGACGGCATCGCAGACACGGCCGGAAGCCCGCGGACTCCGCTGCGGCGGCACTCGGATGGAACGTGCAGTTCTCGCGCCGCGGCCGGCGGGCCGTGCAGACCGGCCGGCAGTAGATGCCGGTGGACGCCACACCCACGAAGAACTCGCCGTCGAAGCGGCGGTCGCGGGCGGCGAGGGCGCGGTAGCAGAGGTCGGGATCGAGCAGCATGGGCCGAACGATAGCCGCGCGCGGCCCCGGCTGCATGCCGGATTCGGACATCGCAGCCATGCGGGCCGCTGTCGCTTCAGAGCGTCGCCTGATTCACGCGCTTGGATAGCGCTTCGGCGTCTTCCTTCCGCTCGCTGTAGCGGTCGACGAGATGGCCGGCGACGTCGCGCGTGAGCAGGGTGAACTTCATCAGTTCCTCCATCACGTCGACCACGCGGTCGTAGTAGGCGGAGGGCTTCATGCGCCCGGCCTCGTCGAACTCCTGATACGCCTTGGCGACGGACGACTGGTTGGGGATCGTGATCATCCGCATCCAGCGGCCGAGCACGCGCAGCTGGTTCACCGCGTTGAACGATTGCGAACCGCCACTCACCTGCATGACGGCGAGCGTCTTGCCCTGCGTCGGGCGCACCGCGCCGACCGCGAGCGGGATCCAGTCGATCTGCGCCTTCATGATGCCGGTCATCGCGCCGTGACGTTCGGGCGAGCACCACACCATTGCCTCGGACCACTGCGCGAGCGAGCGGAGTTCCTGCACCTTCGGATGCGCGTCGGGCGCGGCATCGGGCAGCGGCAATCCGGCCGGATCGAAGATGCGCGTGTCGCCGCCCATCGCTTGCAGCAGGCGGGCGGCTTCCTGCACCAGCAGGCGGCTGTACGAGCGCTCGCGCAGCGATCCGTACAGCAGCAGGAATCGCGGCGCGTGTGTCGATGGTGCCGAGGGGCGCAACGCCTCCTGCGACGGCCGACGGAAGTGGGTCGGGTCGAGGGCGGGCAGATCGGTCAGGGGGCTGATCGCGTCGGGCATCGAGAGCGTCTCGTCAGGCAGGGAACCAGTGGCGCGTGCGATTGGCAAGCGCCACCAGCGAGAGCATCACGGGGACCTCGACCAGCACGCCCACCACGGTGGCGAGGGCCGCGCCGGAATCGAGGCCGAAGAGCGAGATGGCGACGGCCACCGCCAGCTCGAAGAAGTTCGACGTGCCGATCAGGCAGGCCGGTGCGGCGATGTTGTACGGAAGGCGCATCCACCGCGCCGCGACGTACGCGATCGCGAAGATGCCGTACGACTGCAGGATGAGCGGCACGGCGATCAGCGCGATCACGAGCGGCTTCGCGATGATCGTCCCGGCCTGGAAGCCGAAGAGCAGGACCACGGTGGCGATGAGACCGACCACGGACCACGGCTTCAGCGCCGCGACGCCGCGTGCGAGCCGCGCCGTGCCGCCCGACCGCAGCCACAGCGCGCGGGTGATCGCGCCAGCCACGAGCGGCAGCACCACGTAGAGGATCGTCGACAGCGTCAGCGTTTCCCACGGTACCGTGACGTCCGTGACGCCGAGCAGGAATGCGGCGATCGGCGCGAAGGCGAAGACCATGATGAGATCGTTCACCGAGACCTGCACGAGCGTGTAGTTCGGATCGCCCTTCACGAGCTGGCTCCACACGAACACCATCGCCGTGCAGGGCGCGACGCCGAGCAGGATCATCCCCGCGATGTACTCGCTGGCCGATTGCGGGTCCACCCACGGCGCGAACACGTGCTGGAAGAACAGCACCGCGAGCGCCGCCATCGTGAAGGGTTTGATGAGCCAGTTGACGACGAGCGTGAGCACGAGCCCGCGCGGTCGGCGGCCGACGTCCTTCACGGCTGCGAAGTCGATCTGGATCATCATCGGGTAGATCATCACCCAGATGAACACGGCAACCACGAGGTTGACGTGCGCCCACTCGATGCGGGCAATGGCCTGGAAGGCGCCCGGCATCTGCAGGCCGAGCACGACCCCCGCGACGATGCCGAGGCCGACCCAGACGGTCAGGAAGCGTTCGAAGAGTCCCATGGTGTTCCGCGGATGCCGTCAGGCGCCGTCTGCAGGCGCTGTTGCCTTGCCGATGTCGTCGAGTTCCCGCTGGAGGGACAGGCGCTCGAGACGATGCAGCGGTAGCGCCAGCAGCAGTTCGATGCGGCGCCGGAGCACGACGGCGGCGGTCATGAAGGCGCGGCGCTTCGCGTCGTCCGTTCCGGTGACCGCTGCCGGGTCGGGCACACCCCAGTGCGCGGTCATCGGCTGCCCGGGCCAGATCGGGCAGACCTCGCCCGCGGCGTTGTCGCAGACGGTGAAGACGAAATCGAGCGGGGGTGCGCCCGGCCCTTCGAATTCGCGCCACGACTTGCTGCGGAAGCCGTCGACGGGCATCCCGAGCTGCGCGAGCGTCGCCAGCGCGAACGGGTTCACCACACCGGTCGGCGTACTGCCCGCCGAGAAGGCGCGGAAGCGCGTGGCGCCGAGGTGGTTCATGAGTCCCTCTGCGAGCACCGATCGCGCGGAGTTGCCGGTGCAAACGAAGAGCACGTTGAGGAGGCGGTCGCTCATGGTGGGCCTCAGCAGCAGTTCTTCGCAGCCGTGACCGGGATGCCGATCGGTTTCCCGCGCGTGGCCGGTGGGCAGCACGCGACAGGTTCCGCAGCAGCCTCGACCATCGCAGGTGCCGGCGGTGCGCAGCACGCGGAGTCGCCGGCCGCGATGTCCTCCGCTTCGTGGAATACCGGGATGTTCTCCAGCGTGTGGAAGTGCTCCCACGCAATGCCCTGCGGGTCGGTGATCCAGTGCTTCTCGCTTCGCGCATAGCAGCAGGTCGTGGTGCCTTCGTTGCGCATCGCCATGTCGGCTTCCTCGGCACGCGCCTTCATCGCAGCGAGTTCCGCGGGGTCGTCCGTCTGGATACCCAGATGATCGACGCCAGGATGCGTGCCTCGCGTCGAGATCGCAAAGTTCACGGGCGGATCGTCGAGCATCCACTTCGCGTAGTCGCCCTCGAGGCGGGCCGGGTCCGTCGCGAACAGCTGCGAGTAGAAGCCGACGCTCTTCGCGAGGTCGTCGACGTGCACGTGGACGTGGAAGCGCTTCATGGTGTTCTCCGGTCAGCAGCGTTTGCGGGACTTCGGTGCAACGAGATCGCAGGGCGCGCCCTGGCAGCAGTGCGCGGTGAGGTAGTCGAGCAGCGCGCCCATGCGGTCGAAGGCGGGCCGGTAGATGAGATTGCGGCCGTCGCGCTCCTGCGAGGCGAGGCCGGCGTGCATCAATTCCTTCAGGTGAAACGACAGCGTGGAGGCCGGCACGTCGAGCACCTCGGACAGCGCGCCGGGCGTCATGCCATCGGGCCCGGCACCGACGAGCGCACGGAAGATGCGCAGGCGCATGGCGTGGGCGAGGGCGACGAGGGCGAGGACGGCGGCTTCTTCTTCCATGATTCGACGATAGTGGAAATATCGAATCGGGTAAAGCGTGGTGTGTGATTTTCGTGTGAGCCGATCGGCGCAGGCGTTGTTCCAATCTCGGGTTCGATCGAAGCGATGGTGATGTGGGCGCGGGCCTGGCCGCTGGGTGTACCAACAAGGGGAGGGCCCCTTGTATATCCCCTGCGTGGTGCGCCACTCACCGTTGGATCGGGGCACGCTGTTGTAGGAGCGGCCCATGGCCGCGAAAGCGGTCAATGCGAGGAAGCGCGTCGATCGGGTCGATCGCGTTCGCGTCGAACGATGGGACGGCGACAAAGGCCAGGGTCAAGTCTGGCAAAACATCCCGTTGCCTTCAGTCCCCGGCATCGAAGACGACGTTTCAAGACCGGCGAGAGCCGAGATCGGCGAACCTTCGTTCACGAGATGAGAACGTTGCATGGTTCCGACCCCAGAATGCACGGAAGAGGACGGCCCACGTCGCCTGATTCGGCGTCGCTCCGGCTACGTTGCCTCCGGCTGCCAGATCGGTTAGAAAGGTCTCGACCGCCTGCGCGCCGAGCGTCTCGGGGTGTCGCGGGCGATGGAAGGGCAGGCAGCGGTGCACCCATTCGACGTAGGGCTTCTCGGTGCGGATGCTGCAATGTGTCAGGCGGATCTTGCGGCGTACCCGGTCGAGCAGGCGTGGTTTCGGCGTGGCAACGTCAAAGGGCTGGAGAGCGTGCGGCATGGGGTGTCCAAAAGTACTGTACAGAAATACAGTACATCTGCCGCATCTTATACGTCAAATGAGGTTTTTAAACACGTCAAGCGAGTGTGTTTGGTCGAGTCGATCGAGAGGAGCCCGCATGTTAGACGTCAATTCCCCGTCCACTTCTAGTTGGGCCGCATGCTTCCTACCATTCCGGTGAGGCCAGAATGACAAGGATGATGACCTTTCACGTTCCTCAAGACAGGGACCTGTTGGCGGCGATTGGGGAAGTAGCGCTACGGCATGAGCATCTGAACCAGATCCTGCGAATGACCATTAAGACCCTCGCTCGCCTAGACGTGGATGAGGCGGTGGACGCCACTGCTTACGACAGCTCCTCCCAGCTTAGAGACCGAATCAAGAAGTTGGCCCGCCAACGACTCGGGGAAGGCGAGCCTTTGCTTAAACTTCAAGCGCTCCTCGAGCGCTGCAAGCGCGCCACTGAGAAGCGCAACGATCTCGTCCACAGTGTGTGGGCAAAGGAAATGGATGGAGAACCAGCTCGAAAGGGATCTGGCCACGAATGGCGGCCACTACCCACACCGAGTGAGCTTTCCGACCTAGCTAAGCATCTTGCGGGCTTGACCTCGCAGTTGAATGAAGCGCGCTTAGAAGGCTTCCTTCACGTGGCGCTAACTCAGAAGGTTAAGTAGCCAATGCGGCCCAACCCGGCGGTCGAGGCGGACGGCCTGCAAGCTGCGCTTGCAGGTTCCCTCCGCGCTCCGCGCTTCGGCCGCCTCTCACCTCTACGTTCGGCGTCATCGTCGTTCATTCGGGGGTGCGGAGAGGAGTGCGTGGTGCTACGCCCATTGACGCATGCATCACGTTTCGGCGTAGCTCGCGAGCTTCAGGCGGGGTGCGGCTGAGGAGCGTCGTGAGGGTAGGGGGAGGAATGCCAGAGAAAAGCAAGCCAATGTTGGAGTCGCTAAAGACCATCGACCGCGGTGATCGGTGGCGTAAAGAACTGGTCGGCATACCTACCTATTTGGCGGGCGCGCTCCTGGCTTGGCGGTATGGTGGTTCAAGCACAGTCAGTGGCTTCCTCATTTTTCTCGGCTTCTTGGTCGTCTATCACTACGTCTACGAGTTTTTCTTTCCGCGGTTCCAATCCCAGGGAAGGCTGAAGAAACTCGGAGGGTTCATGGCAGCTCAAGGCGCCTTCTGGGTCCTATCGCTCTACGCACTCAGTATCATCGGCAGGAATGGCGGCTAACCCATGCGTTCCCTATGCTCAGCAATGCCGCCGAACCCTGCGCTCCAGCGGACCGTCCACCAGCGGCGTTGCCGCTGCCGTCCGGTCGCTGAGCTTCATCGTTGGGCCGCATGAACATGAATCATCCCGACGAGTTGCTTTCTGCCTCACCGAAACCGATTGCGTCGCTTCTTCCGATTGGCATAGCCCTCTCGTTG
>LNEE01000038.1 GCA_001464895.1 Betaproteobacteria bacterium Ga0077532 | reverse complement strand
CAGACACCACCATGTCGAAAGCGCGAGGCCGCCAGACCTCTCTTCGTAGGGAGGCCGCGACGACTTTTCCCTTAAGGTAGTGCCATGGGGCCATGCCCCCGAAAGCGGTCAATGCTGCGCAGGCTGTAAAAGCTTTACGGCGCCGCGCGGCCTCCGCGCCGGGTGCCCAACACCGCTCCTTCACGGCGCAGGTTCTCCAGGATGGCTCGCCCGCCCTCGATGACGACCGGCGGCTCGGGGTGCTTCAATTCAGCGGCGATGCGCCGCAGGGCGCCGCGGCCTGTCAGCCGCCCTGGCTGCAGCAACTCCAGCAGTCGGGCGGCCACCGGATTCAGCACGATGAACCGCACGCGATCCTCGTCGTCCCGGAAGGCCAGGATGCAGGTGGATTCCGCCTCACTCGGCTTCGGCTGGTAATCCTCGCGGATCCGCTGGACGGCGTACGGATACATCAGCAGGAACGACACCGGATTCAGCACCGGCCGCCCCGCGAGCAGATCGCCGTCTGGGATCGTGCCGGGTACCACGGGATCCCTCGGCATCACGTCGAGCGCCAGCTCCACCCACTCGTAGTGCGCGAGGTGCGGCAGGTAGTCGGGCAGTGGCATCCCGCCTTCGCGGCCGGCGAGCCATCGCACGAACTCCTCGGGAATCTGCCGGAAGAGTGGCGCGGTGCATCGGTGACCGGCAAAGAACTCCCGCGCGAGCCGCGTCCACCGCTTCTCTCCGAGCAGGCGGCGCGCCACCGGGAAGCAGCTGTCGAGAAATCCCTTGAGGTTGTTGAAGAGCAGTTCGTTGTAGACGCGCATCCGGCGTGCTGGCACGCCCGGGGGGCGCGGTGACGCACCGGGATTCCGGATGTGCGCGGTGAACGCCTGCTGGTAGCGCTGGAACTCAGGAAGCGGCACGGTCACGCACCGGACGGGCGGCTGGCGCGTGGCGCCGCTGGAGGGTGGCGATCCGCTTCACCTCGCGCGTGAGCTTGGTGAGCGGCGGGATGTTGAAGTCGCGCTCGAGCAGCGTCGGGTGCACGCCGAAGTGCGCATACGCGAAATCGAGGAGGTCCCACACCGGGTCGATCACGTCGGCCCCGTGGGTGTCGACGATGAGATCCTCGGCCTCGACGTAGTGCCCGGCGGTGTGCACGTAGACGACGCGCTCCTTCGGAAGCTGCAGGAGGAACTCGCGGGGGTCGTAGCGATGATTGACGCTGTTCACATAGACGTTGTTGACGTCGAGGTGCAAGGCGCAGTCGGCCTCTTCGAGCACGGCGCGGATGAACGCCGCCTCGGTCATCTCGTCGATCGGTGCCTTCACGTAGAACGAGGCATTCTCGACAGCAATGCGCCGGCCCAGGATGTCCTGCACCCGGCGGATGCGCCGTGCCACGTGGCGCACGGCGTCGCCGGTCGCGGGGATGGGGAGGAGATCGTAGAGCTGCCCTTCGTCCGTGGTGTACGAGAGGTGCTCGGTGTAGAGGGCAATGCCGTGCGCATCGAGGAATCGGCGCACGCGCTTCAGGAAAAGCTCGTCGAGCGGGCCGGGGCCGCCCAGGGACAGCGAGAGTCCGTGAGCCACGAAGCGATGTCGTTCGGTCAGGGCGCGGAACTGGCGTCCGCTGGCGCCGCCCATCTCCATCCAGTTCTCGGGGGCGACTTCGAAGAAATCGATGGCGGCGGGGCAGTGTGCGAGCACGTCGGCGACGAGTTCGCGCCGCAGGCCGAGGCCGGCACCGGAGACACCGGTAGGGATCATTCGGATGGCACTACCTGTGGAGGGTCGGGAAATCTGGCAGGCGCGGCACCGTGTTCCGGACGCCGCGCCTGGTTCAGGGCATCAGGCGATCACTTGCTGCCGCCGCACTTCCCTTCACCGCACTTGCCTTCCTTCTTCTTGTCGCCGCCGCACTTGCCTTCCTTGGCCTTGTCGCCGCCGCACTTGCCTTCCTTGGCTTTGTCACCGCCGCACTTCCCTTCACCGCACTTGCCTTCCTTCTTCTTGTCACCGCCACACTTCGCTTCCTTGGCCTTGTCACCACCACACTTGGCTTCCTTGGCCTTGTTGATGGTCTTGCCGTTGCCGTCCTTCATCTCGGCGACGACCATGTAGCCCTTCTCGAGGGACTGCATCGCGAAGGGATCTCCGGCGCTGTGGGCGGCCGGAACGGCCAGGAATGCCGAGCCCACGGCGGAGGCGAGGGCGAGGGACAGAACGGTTTTCTTGGAAGCCATGAGTATTCTCCAGAACGGTTGATTGGAAGTTGGATCGTGCTGCACTACGTTTCGCGCCGGCGGGCTGCCTGGGTGACTCGCATCCCTGTCGTCCGGTTGCATCGGATATACGGCACATCGGACCCGGGTGGATTCACCCCTCTTGAAAACTTTCTGGTCGAGTCCATCTTTGGTTCACGGGCGGCACGATCCGCCGCCGGCAACGAACGCAAGGAGAACACGACATGGTCAACGTCACCCGCTTCACCCCCTTCGAGGATTCCATCGACGATCTGTTCCGCGGCTTCTTCGTCCGCCCGGTGGCCTTCGAGGGCGATCAGCAGCGCACACCCCAGTTTCGCATGGACGTCCGGGAGGAAGGCAGCAACTACGTGGTGCATGCCGACATCCCTGGCGTCAAGAAGGAAGACATCCAGATCACCATCGATGGCAACCAGGTCGCCATCTCCGCCGAGGTGAAGCGCGCCACCGAGGAACGTCAGGGGGCACGCGTTCTGAAGTCCGAACGGTACTACGGCAAGGTGAGCCGCAGTTTCACTCTCGCCTCGGACCTCGACTCCGGAGCTGCACAGGCCAAGTACGCCGACGGTGTGCTCGAGCTGACCCTGCCCAAGAAGGTGGCGACGAGCGCCAAGCAGCTCACCGTTCAGTAACGTCGGGCGGTTCCACCCGCCGCCATACGCCCAGGGGGCCACATCACGTGGCCCCCTGGGCGTTTCTTGTGGGCCCGGGCGCGCTTCGGCATGGTCCCGGACCTGCCGGGTCGATAGAATCCCGGACCACCCGACCCACCGAAGACCGCCATGTCCGCCGACGTCAGCGTTACCGCCATCGAGAAGGCCAAGATCCTTGCCGAGGCGCTGCCCTACATCCGCCGCTTCCAGGATCGGACGATCGTCGTGAAGTACGGCGGCAATGCGATGACCGACCCCCAGCTGAAGGAGAGCTTCGCGCGGGATGTCGTGCTGCTCAAGCTGGTCGGGATGAATCCGGTGGTCGTGCACGGCGGCGGGCCGCAGATCGACGAACTCCTGAAGCGCATCGGCAAGCAGGGTCAGTTCGTGCAGGGGATGCGGGTGACCGACGAGGAGACGATGGACATCGTCGAGATGGTCCTCGGAGGGTCCGTCAACAAGGAGATCGTGAACCTGATCAACCGGCACGGCGGCAAGGCCGTCGGTCTGACCGGTCAGGACGGCGCCTTCATCCGCGCGCGGAAGCTGCTGATGCCCGACAAGGACCGCCCGGACCAGTTGCTCGACATCGGGCAGGTGGGCGAGATCGTCTCCATCGACCCCTCGATCATCTCGTTCCTCGACACCGGCGATTTCATCCCGGTGATCGCACCCATCGGCGTCGGCGAGGCGGGCGAGTCGTACAACATCAATGCGGACGTCGTGGCGGGCAAGCTCGCCGAGATCCTCAAGGCCGAGAAACTCATTCTTCTCACCAACACGCCGGGCGTGCTCGACAAGGAGGGAAATCTGCTCACGGGCCTGACGCCGAAGCAAATCGACGAGCTCTTCGCCGATGGCACCCTCTATGGCGGCATGCTTCCGAAGATCTCGTCCGCGCTCGACGCCGCCCGCAGCGGCGTGAAGAGCGTGCACATCATCGACGGACGCGTCCCGCACTCGCTCCTCCTCGAGATCCTGACCGACCAGGGCGTCGGCACGCTCATCAAGGCGCGATAGTGAGTCGAAGCGGGTCGGTGCCGGGCGGCGGCCCCGGGTGGCACTGGATCTTCGACCTCGACGACACCCTGCACCGCGCCGGGCCCCACATCTTTCCGCGGATGAACCGCGCCATGACCGACTACGTGGCGCGGCACCTCGACGTCGACGAGGCGCGCGCCAACGAGTTGCGCACCTACTACTGGCGCCGCTACGGCGCGACGCTGCTCGGCCTGATGCGCCATCACGGCGTCGATCCGCACCACTTTCTCTGGCACACCCATCAGTTCCCCGATCTCCCCGGACTCGTGCTCTCGCACCCTGCGCTGCGTTCGGCGCTCATCCGCCTCCCGGGGCGCCGGATCGTGTTCTCGAACGCCCCCGAGCACTACGTCCGTGCCGTGCTGAAGGTGCTGCGCATCTCCGATCTCTTCGATGGGGTCTTCACCATCGAGCACACGCGCTTCCAGCCGAAGCCCGATCCGCGCGGCTTCCGGCGTCTGCTGAAACTCCACCAGCTCCCGCCGCGGCGCTGCATCATGGTCGAGGACAACGTCGACAACCTGCTCACCGCCCGTCGGCTCGGGATGCGCACCATCCTCGTGGGCGATGTCTCACGGCGGCCACCCGGCGTGGACTTCGTCGTCAGAGATGTCACCGGTATCCCGCGTCTGCGGAGCGTCCTCTGGCGTTCGTCATGAGCGGGTGCTAACTTTGAGACTCCTCCTCCACCGTCGCCGAGGTCCCTCCGATGGCGCGTGAACCGGGCAAGCGAAAGCTCCAGATCCTCCAGACCCTGGCCGAGATGCTCGAGGATCCCGCCGGCGACCGGATCACGACCGCCGCCCTCGCTGCCCGCGTCGATGTCTCGGAGGCGGCGCTCTACCGGCATTTCGCCAGCAAGGCCCAGATGTACGAGGGCCTCATCGAATTCATCGAGCAGACGCTCTTCGGTCTGGTGAACAAGATCACCGGCGAGGAGTCCGCCGGCACCCGGCAGGTGACGGCCATGGTCACGATGCTGCTCGGCTTCGCGACGAAGAACCCGGGCATGACACGGGTGCTGATCGGCGATGCACTCGTGTACGAGAACGACCGCCTGCAGCAGCGCATCAATCAGCTCATAGACCGCCTGGAGGCCCAGATCCGCCAGTCGCTGCGCTTTGCGGTCACGCAGGGCGAGCTGCCTGCGGACCGGGATGTCGCGGCGCAGGCGAACCTGATCGTCGCGTACGTCATCGGTCGTTGGCATCTGTTCGCCAAGAGCCGGTTCAAGCGCAGCCCGCAGGAACACCTCGACGCGCAGTCCGCGCTTCTTCTTTGACGACAGTGGCCGGCATGAATCGCGTCTTCTCCCCCGACACCGTCCGGTCCCGGCGCTGGTCCGTGCGGCTCGCCGCGCCCATCGTGCTTCTGCTCTGCTCCGCCTGGGTCGGTGCGGCCGTTCCCGATGCGCCGTTGCAGACCTGGCTCGCTGCGCGCCTCGCCCGCCTGACGCCGGACGCGAGCTGGAAGGAGGAGCGCGGGGTGTTCGAGGCGCTGCTCGCCACGGGGCAGAAGGCGTTCGAGCCCTATCTGATCGCCCGGGCCCTGCATCGCGGCGATCGCGGGCGGTACGGCGACGGGCCGGTGGCGCCGGAGCTGGACGAGGCCGCGTTGCTCGCGACGCTGCGCGACATGCCTGCGTATCGGCATCTCCAGGCGAGGATCCGGGCACATCCCGGTCGGGCGAAGGTGGAGGTCGTGGTGCCCGGCACGGTCCAGCCGCGCGTGATCGCCGACGAGGCGGCGCCGGAGACCTCCAATGCACTGCTGGAGGCCATCCGCAGTGCCCCCGTGGTGACCGGCCCGACGAAGCGGCGGGAGGTCGATGTCGTGGCGGAACTGCCGGCGCTCGTGCACCTGCTCGGGGACGATCTCGTGAAGGCGCGGGTGCTCGTGCAGGTGTATCGCGAGCGCACCGAGGTGTTCGCGCCCATCTTCGCGAAGCGCAAGGCCGATCCGGCGTTTCCCGCCAGCCTCGAGCGTCTCGTGGGCGAGAGCCTGACGATGCTCCTGCGCGAGCCGGCGGGTGCTCTCGTGCGCGATCTCGTGGCGGACCTCGACCGGGACGGCTTTCCACTCCTACGGCTACGGCTCCTGTCCACCGATCACCCAGCTGCGTTCGACGACATCGTCCTTTCGCACCTGCGCACGCAACTCCGGGCGCAGCGTTCAGGCGAGTGGCGATTCGAACCGGGAGACGGCGAGCTTCTGGCGCGCACCGAAGCAGGCCATCTCGCTTTCACGTGGCGGATCCCGCTTCGCGATCTGGTGCTGGGCGACGAGATCAGGGAAGCGCCTGTCTTGCCGCCGCCGGAGTCCCCGGCGGAAGTGGTGAGGCGCTGCGTCGGAAAGGTTTGCCTGCCCTGAATCGGCTCAATGCCGCAGGTCGCAGGCGACTGACGTCGACCCGGCTTCGAGCAGTGACCGATCGCCACCACAGACGCTGCAGCCCGGATCCCGCCTGACGCGCACGCTGCGCCACTGCATGGCCATGGCGTCGAGCATCAGCAGGCGCCCCGTGAGGGGTTCACCGATTCCGGCCAGCACCTTGAGGGCCTCGGCTGCCTGCACCGCGCCAATGATTCCCACCAGCGGTGCGAAAACCCCCATCACCGCGCAGCGCATCTCTTCGAGATCACCAGCTTCCGGGAACAGGCAGTGGTAGCAGGGGCTTTCGGCATCGCGTGGATCGAACACGGCCACCTGGCCGTCGAACCGGATACCGGCACCTGACACGAGGGGGCGGCCGTGCTTCACGCAGGCACGGTTCACGGCATGCCGCGTTGCGAAGTTGTCGCAGCAGTCGAGCACGATGTCGGCGTCCCGGACGAGCGCCTCGAGTTGCGCACCGGAGACCCGTTCCTGCACCACCTCGACGCGGGTGCCTGGATTGATGCCCGCGAGGGTGCCCCGGGCGGAAACCACCTTGGGCTGCCCGATGGCGTCGGTCCGGTGAATGATCTGACGCTGCAGGTTGGTGAGGTCCACCACGTCGGGGTCGCACAGCGTGAGCTGACCGACACCGCTCGCGGCAAGGTACAGCGCCACGGGTGAGCCCAGCCCGCCGGCGCCAATGATGAGCGCCCGCGCATCCAGCCAGCTCTGCTGGCCGTCGATGCCGATCTCGTCGAGGAGGATGTGGCGGCTGTAGCGCAGGAGCTGGTCGTCGTTCATGTCCGGGGCCCGGAAGTGCGAAGGCCGGCGCTGGGCCGGCCTTCCTGGCAGAAATGACGCTGGATCAGCGCTTGCCGAGGATGCTGAGCGCCTTCAGCAGGTTCACGGCTTCGTTCAGCTGATAGTCGCTCTTCGACACGATGTCGGCCGCTTCGCCCGCCTTCGCGTCATCGGGTTTCGGGGCTGCCTTCGGATCTTCCTTGGCGGCGTCCTTGGTCTCGGGCTTGTCCTTGTCCTGCGGGTTCGAGAGGCGCCGTCCGAGATCGGCCTCGCGCATCCGCAGACCTTGTTCCTCGCTCTCCTTGATCGTGGCTTCCTCGACCAGGATGTCCGGCGTGATGCCCTTGCCCTGGATGGAGCGGCCGGCCGGCGTGAAGTAGCGCGCCGTCGTGAGCTTGATGGCCGTGCCGTTGCCGAGGGGGAGAATGGTCTGCACCGAACCCTTCCCGAAGCTCTGCGTGCCCATCACGACCGCCCGTTTGTGATCCTGCAGGGCACCGGCCACGATCTCCGACGCGGAGGCGGAGCCGCCGTTCACCAGGACCACCATCGGCACCTTCTTGACGTCGGCGGGGAGCTTGCGGAGGTAGTCGTCCTTGGCGCCGCGCAGGTAGTGCTCGGGCATCGCCATCAGGCGCATCTTCGCGTCGTCGGTACGGCCTTCGGTGTAGACCACGAGGGCATTCGGCTGCAGGAACGCGGCAGAGACTGCCACTGCTGCGTTGAGCAGACCGCCCGGGTCGTTGCGCAGATCGAGGACCACACCCTTCATGGGCACGTTGCTCTGCTTGAACACCGCTTCGATCTGTTTCGCCAGCAGTTCGCCGGTGTGCTCCTGGAACTGGGTGACACGGAAGTATCCGAAACCAGGCTCGAGCAGCTTTGCCTTGACGGACTGGATCTGGATGACTGCACGGGTCAGCGTGATGATCCGCGGCTTGGTGTCGCCCTTCCGCACGATGGTCAGCGTGATCGGCGTGTTGGGCTTGCCGCGCATCTTCTTGACGGCATCGTTCAGGGTCATGCCCTTCACGTTGAGGTCGTCGAGCTTGATGATGAGGTCACCGGCCTTGATGCCGGCGCGGAAGGCGGGCGTGTCCTCGATGGGCGAAACCACCTTCACGAAACCGTCTTCCATTCCCACTTCGATGCCCAGCCCGCCGAACTCGCCTTGCGTGCTGGTCTGGAGATCCTTGAAGGCATCGACGTCGAGATAGGCCGAGTGCGGATCGAGCCCCGAGAGCATCCCGTTGATGGCCTCGGAGATGAGTTTCTTGTCTTCCACGGGCTCGACGTAGTCGGCCTTGATGCGTCCGAACACCTCGGTGAATGCCCGGAGATCCTCCACCGGGAGAGGTCCCGGATCCTTCTGGGCGACGGCCGAGAAATTGAGGCTGACCAGCACGCCCAGCACGGCCCCGATGACGATGAGGCCGGCCTGCTTGAATCTCGTGAACATTCAGATCTCCGGAAAGCGACTGGGACTTCCGACGCAAGAAACATGCTGTGACGACATGCAGTGACGACGAATACGGGGAATGCGACTACGCGGAACGCAAATCACGAACTGCACCTACCGGACGGCTGTGGAACGCACTCCAACGAACCCAACAACGAATTGAACAACGAACTGAATTGATCGCGACTCCTGCGACGCTACCGCGGCGGTGCCCAGGGCAAAGGATCGAATGGCTTCCCCCGATAGCGGAGTTCGAAGTATAGCCCCGACTCTTCCTGTCCCGCGCTCGCGCCCACGGCGGCGAGCACGTCGCCGGTGCGTACTTCGTCACCGGCTCGGTGCCTGAGGTTCTCGTTGTTGCCGTACAAGCTCATGTAGCCGTCGCCGTGGTCCACGATCACGAGATTGCCGAACCCGCGCAACCACTCCGCGAACACCACGCGTCCCGACGCCACCGCCCGCACGTCCTGCCCTGTGCCCGTCCGGATGAACACACCCTTCGCAGAAAATCCGGAGTCGGGGCGTGGACTGCCGAAGCGACCCACGAGTTCCCCCGCCACTGGCAGACGCAGCCGGCCGCGCAGCGATGCAAAGGGCGCGGACCCGCCGCCGGCCTGGGGGACGTCGGCATTGGCGATCGTCTTTTCCGTTGTGCCGGACCGGGGCTTCGGTTTCGGCTTTGCGGCTGCGGCGCGCGCCAGCTTCTCTACCAACTGGGTGAGGCGCTCCTCGTCGCGCTTCAGCGTCGCGTACTCGCGCTTCTGCTGCGAAATCTGCGCGGACACGGATTCGAGCACCTGGCGCCGCGTGGTCTTCTCCCGCTCGAGCGTGCGCCGCTCGGCCGCCTGCTCGCGCTCCACGGCGGCGATCTCCGCCTGCTTGGCCTGGGTCGCGGTGGACAGTTCCGCCATCGCGACGAGATTGGCGCGCAACCCACTCACGACCTCCGCCCGGGCCCGGGACACGTAGGTCAGATAGTGCAGGTGGCGCGCCGTGCGGTTCGGATCCTCGTGGGTGAGAAGTACCCGCAGCGGCTCGGATCGGCCGTTCACGTACTGCGTGTGCAGCGTGCGTCCGATCTCGTTCTGCTGGCGCTCGATCTCGGTCTGCACGGACGTCGTCCGTGTCGCAAGCGCGGCGAGCTGGCGGCCGAGGTCCTCGCGTTGCTTGGCCAAGTCGCGGAGCCGCCGCGTGGCTTCGCCGATCGCACGTTCCGACTCGCGCACCTGGTCGGCAACGCTCGCCTTCGTCTGCTCGGACTCCCGCAGCTCGTTCTGGAGCGTCTCGAGACGGCCCCGCACCGCGTCGAGGTCCTGACGGGGTGCGGCGACCGCCTGAAGGGAAAGGGCTGCTGCTGCGGCGACAGCAAGCCCACGAAGATCCCGGAGGCGCGGGCTCAGGTCTTTGCCTTGCCCTGGGCGGCGACCGCCTGGACCTTGGCCTCGATCGCCGCGGCGTCGCCGAGGTAACGATGGCCGAGGGGACGGAGGTTTTCGTCGAGCTGGTAGACGAGGGGGACGCCCGTCGGGATGTTGAGCCCGATGATGTCCGCGTCGGACACCCCGTCGAGGTACTTCACCAGCGCGCGCAGCGAGTTGCCATGGGCCGCCACGATCACCCGCTTGCCGGCGCGCACCTGCGGCGCGATCACCTGCTCCCAGTGAGGGACGACGCGCTCAACCGTGTCCTTCAGACACTCCGTGAGGGGCAGATCGGCCGGTGAGAGGTCTGCATAGCGCGGATCGGCACCGGGATGGCGCGGGTCGGTCGGATCGAGGGCGGGAGGCGGGGTGTCGTAACTGCGACGCCACACGAGGACCTGGGCATCGCCGTAGCGCGCGGCGGTCTCGGCCTTGTCGAGGCCCTGCAGACCGCCGTAGTGCCGCTCGTTCAGGCGCCACGAGTGCTGCACAGGCAGCCACATGAGGTCCAGTTCGTCCAGCACGTACCAGAGGGTGCGAATGGCGCGCTTCAGCATCGACACGTGCGCCACGTCGAAGGTGTAACCCAGCGACTTCAGCAACCGGCCCGCAGCCTTCGCCTCTTCACGTCCGCGCTCGGACAGGTCGACGTCGGTCCAGCCGGTGAAGCGGTTCTCCTGGTTCCAAATGCTTTCCCCGTGCCGGATCAGCACGATCTCGTACGTCATCGATGGTCCTCGCGTGAGTGTTCGGGCGTGCGCTTGCAGGGGCGCTCCTCAAGCCGTGGGCGCCCTCTCCGATCAATTCTAGGGAAGCCGCGGCGCCCTGTCGCCATGCGCGTGACCGCGGCCCGCCCGGGAGCCCTGCCATCCAAGTCCTGCCGTCCGAACCCTTGCGTTCCGATGCGCTCGCCAGCGCGCTGGTCGCGACTTCGCTCGCCTGCTTCTGCAGTCTGCCCTTCCTGGTGCCCACGGCACCCGAGCCCATCCCTTCGTTCGACGCCGAGTGGCTTGCCGGCGCCCTCGGCCTGCTGGCCATCGTTGTCGCCGCCGTCGTATCTCCCAACCTACTTCGGCACTGGCCCCGGAGCGCCTGCGTCTTCCTCGCCTTCGCGGCACTCGTCGTCGGGCAGACGGCGGCGGGAACGACGGCCCATCCCCGCATGGCAGCGCTCGCGTGTCTCTACCTGCTATGGGCCGCGGGTCTCGCCTGGCTCGGTGCTGCCATCCGCAGCCGGACCGACGGCGATCGGATCGTGGACATCGCGGCAGCGGTCATCGCATTGGCGGCGTGCCTCGACGCCGTGGCAGCCCTCTTTCAGGTGTACGGGATCCCCGGGGCGCTGCGGCCCTGGATCCTCCCGATGGACGACCTCCGCCCCGGCGGCAATCTCGGCCAGCCGAATCACCTGGCCCTCCTGACGCTGTGGGGGCTTGCGAGCCTCGCGCGGCTGGCGGTCCACCCGCGCACCGGCCGCCTGACTGCAATGCTCATGGCGCTCCCGGCACTCCTGCTCGTGGTCGGTCTCGACCTCTCCGGGTCGCGGGCGGGCGTCCTCGCGGCGATCGGGCTGGGTGCGGTCGTCTGGATGACGGGGCCCCGGTTGTTGCCGGCAGCGCCCCGCAGGCTCCGCGTCGGGGTGGTCCTCGCGGCGATGGTGCTGGCCTTGCTCATGGGCACGGGCATATCGCGATCGGCCGTCGACCAAGGTGGCACACGCTTCACCGAGGCCGCCGCCCGCGCGGACCAGCGTCCTACGCTCTGGCGCGGCGCGATTGCGATGTTCGCGGAGGCACCGCTGGCCGGTGCAGGTCACGGGCGCTTCGCCGGACGTTTCTTCGAGATCGCCCCCGACCTTCCCGCGCCGCGGCCAGACGTGATGACCACGCACGCACACAACGCCGTCCTCCAGATCGCCGCCGAGTACGGGCTCGCCGGACTCGCGATCCTGATGCTGGGCGCGATCGCCTGGGGGGCCGGCGTCCGTCGGTCCGCTTCGGGTATCGGCGTGTGGGCGTGCTGGCTGGTGATCCCCGCGGCGGTCCAGAGCCTCTTCGAATACCCGCTCTGGTACGCCTACTTCCTTGGGCCCTTCGCATTCGCGCTTGGTGCCGCGGAGGGCCCTCGCCTAGAATTCGGGGGCAGGCGCGTGGTCAGTATCGTGTTTGCCGCGGCGAGCCTCGTCGGTGCCGTGCTGCTGTCCGACCTCTGGCGTGATTTCGATGTGCTCCGCGCCTTCCGTGGATCGGGGCGTCCGGCGCTGCTCGCGCAGGGCGAAGACGCCCTGGATCGCCAGCTCGATGTGCTGGGCCGGCGTTCGCTTCTGGCGGTCTACGTGGAGGTCGGTCGGCACCGCGCGTTGTCTCCCGATCGGCGCGGGCTGGCGGCCAAGCTCGCGTTCTCGCGGGAAGTCCTGCGCACGGCGCCGCTGCCCGACATCGCATGGCGGCATGTGGTGCTGCTCGAATTGGCGGATGATCCCGGCGCCGCAGCCGTCGCCCGGCGGCGGGCGATGGCAAGTTATCCGGCGGATGCGATCCGCGTCAGCCCTTCCAACCCTGGTGGAGAAATACCTTGAAGTTCGTGATGGACAACCTCTGGCTCGTGGTGCTGGCCGCAGTGAGCGGGATCGGCATCCTCGTGCCGACGATCGTGCGGCGTTTCTCCGGCATTCCCCAGATCGGCGTCGCCGAGGCCGTGGGCCTCATCAACCGACGCGACGCGCTGGTGCTCGATGTCCGCGGCGCCGGCGAGTTCAAGAGTGGGCACGTGCCCAATGCACGGCACATCCCGCTGCCCGAACTCGACAAGCGCACGGGCGAGATCGAGAAGTGGAAGGACCGCCCGGTCGTCATCCACTGCGCGACCGGCAACCGCTCCCACGGCGCCGCCAAGCGCCTGAAGGCCGGCGGGTTCCGCGAAGTGTTCGAACTCTCCGGCGGGATCACCGCCTGGCAGCAGGCCGGCATGCCCCTGGAGAAATAGTCATGCCCGACATCACCATGTACTGCACCGCCATCTGCCCCTACTGCATCGCTGCCGAGCGCTTGCTGCGGGGCAAGGGCGTGGTGGACATCCGCAAGATCCGCGTCGACATCGAGCCGGCGCTGCGGACCGAGATGACCGAGCGCACCGGGCGGCGCACGGTCCCGCAGATCTACATCGACGACTTTCACGTGGGCGGCTTCGACGACCTCTCGGCCCTCGACCGCGAGGGACGCCTCGTCCCCTTGCTTTCCGGCGGGGCTGCCGCCACCTGACCGGGGAACGGGCGCACCGCGGGTGGCGCGCCACCCGCCGCAGCCATGCAAGGCCCGGGCGGGATCGACACTGCCTGGAGAATCCCCATGGAATTGGTCTGTCCCCACTGTTCTGCCGTCAATCGCGTACCCGAGGATCGACTCGGCGACGCTCCCGTCTGCGGTCGCTGCCGCGCCCCGGTCCTGACCGGCGCACCGGTTGCCCTCGACGCCAACACCTTCGCCAGGTACACCACCCGCAACGAATTGCCGGTCGTCGTGGACTTCTGGGCCGACTGGTGCGGCCCCTGCAAGGCCATGGCCCCGGTGTTCGAACGGTCGGCGCGGGCCCACGCCGGCCGCGTGCTGTTCGCGAAACTCGACACCGAGGCCCACGGCACGATCGCCGGCGGGCTCGGGATCCGCAGCATCCCGACGCTGATCCTCTTCGAAGGCGGGCGCGAGAAGGCGCGGATCGCTGGCGCGATGGACGCCGCGTCGCTCACCCGGTGGATCGCCCAGAACGCGTCGATTCGTACGTCCAGCCACACGTCGGCCTGACCCGTTCGGCACCCCTGCCGGCCGCGGGGCGTGGGTTACACTACGGCCCCCTTTTGCCAACGCCGGAGTTCCCATGGCCGAGCAGGACCAGGCGGCAGCCCAGCCGCAATTCGTCATCGAGAAGATCTACGTCAAGGACGCCTCCCTCGAGATCCCCAACGCGCCCGAAATCTTCCTGGAGCGGGCCCAGCCGGAACTGGAATTCTCGTTCCGCAACGATGGCAAGGCGATCGGCAACGACTACCACGAGGTGGTGCTCACCGCGACGGTCACCGCCAAGCTGAAGGACGGGGGCAAGACGGTGTTCCTGATCGAAGCGAGCCAGGGCGGCATCTTCCTGGTCCGTGGCGTGCCGGAATCCGATCTGGAACTGATCTACGCGATCACCTGCCCGACCATCCTCCTGCCGTACCTGCGCGAGACCGTGTCCGACATGGCCGTGCGCGCGGGCTTCCCCCCGGTCTTCCTCGCGCCCATGAACTTCGAGGCGCTCTACCGCCAGCGCCAGCAGGCCGAAGGTCAGGCCGCTCCGGCGCAGACGCACTGAAACTCGCCGCTCTCGCACTGGCCGCCCTGCTCTGGGCGACCGGTGCGGCCGCCCTGGACTATCGCTCCGCGGGCGAGGCCCCCGTCGTGCTCTACGACGCCCCTTCCGTCCGCGCGACCCGGGTGTACCTGGTGAGTCCGGGTTCGCCCCTGGAAGTCATCTCGGCGATCGAAGGGTGGACCAAGGTCCGCGAGCCGGGCGGGAAGCTCGGCTGGGCGGAGGCGAAGGTCGTGTCGACCCGGCGCACGGTGGCGATCTCGATCGGCAGCGCCGTCGTACGTGAAGCCGCGAGCGCCACGGCCACGCCGGTCTTCGAGGCCACCCAGGGTCTCATCCTCGAACTCCTCGACACGACCACGACCGGCTGGGCACGGGTGAAGCATCGCGACGGTCTCACCGGGTTCGTCCGCGCAGGCGAGGTGTTCGGACTGTGAGGCTCGCCATCCTCGGTGCCGGCGCCTGGGGCACGGCTTTCGCCCTCGCACAGCATGGCCGCCACCGCACGGTCCTGTGGACGTGGCAGCAGGCGCATTGCGAGGCCATGCGCGCCACGCGCACGAACGACTTCCTGCCGGGCCATCGGCTCCCCGACGACATGCTCGTGGAGCACGCGCTGACCGCAGCGCTCGAAGGCACCGACCTCATCATCATCGCGACGCCCACCGCGGCGCTGCGCGGCACGCTTCAGGCGGTCGCCGCCACCAGGTGTACTGCGCCCATCCTCTGGCTCTGCAAGGGCTTCGAACCGGTCACTGCGCGCTTCCCCCATCAGGTCGCCGAGGAAGTCCTCGCCCCGACCGTCCGGCGCGGCGCGGTCTCCGGACCGAGCTTCGCCGAGGAGATCGCGCGGGGTCTGCCGGCAGCCGTCACGCTGGCGTCGTCCGATCCCGTGTTCGCCGACGAGACGGCGCGGCAGCTCCACAGCCCGCGGCTGCGCATCTACTCCACCGATGATGTTGCCGGCGTCGAGGTCGGCGGCGCCGTCAAGAACGTCATGGCCATCGCGGCCGGGATCTGCGACGGGCTCGGCTTCGGCCTCTCGGCCCGCGCCGCCCTGATGACCCGGGGGCTCGCGGAGATCACCCGCCTCGGCCTGAAGATGGGCGGCCGCACCGAAACCTTCCTCGGCCTCTCGGGCGCCGGCGACCTCATCCTCACGTGCACCGGCGACCTCTCGCGGAACCGCCGCGTGGGCCTCGGGCTCGCGAAGGGGGAGACGCTGCAGAAGATCCTCGCCGACCTCGGCCACGTGGCCGAAGGCGTCGGTACCGCCCGCGAAGCCCGTCGACTCGCCGCGACGCACGGTGTCGAGATGCCGATCACCGAGGCCGTGTGCCGCCTGCTCGACGGCGAGATCGGCGCGCGCGAGGCCGCCGACCAGCTCCTCCGCCGCGACCAGAAGTCCGAAGTCCAGGGCTGAGCCGCCGTCCCCCCGTCCTCCCGGCCTACGAAGCCCCAGCGAAACCCTGCTGGCGCCAGGCTTCGTAGACCACCACCGCCACTGCGTTCGACAGGTTGAGGCTCCGGTTGCCCGGCACCATCGGCAGCCGCAGCCTGTACCGCTCGTCGAACCGCGCCAGCACGTCGTCCGGCAACCCCCGAGTCTCCGGTCCGAAGACGAAGACATCCCCGGGCTGGAAAGCCACGTCGTACACGGCCCGGCTCGCCTTCGTCGTCAGGGCGAATCGGCGCTGCCCTGTCAGCCGCGAGAAGCATGTGTCGAGATCGGGATGCACCGTCACACACGTCATCTCGTGGTAGTCGAGACCGGCACGTTTCACCTCCCGATCGCCCATGCGGAAGCCGAGCGGCTCGACCAGGTGCAGACCCGCGCCGGTGTTGGCGCACAGGCGGATGGCATTGCCGGTGTTCGGGGGAATTTCCGGCTGGAACAGGACCACGTCGAACACGGGAATCACTGCCTCGCTCAAGTCATGCCGTTGTTTTGCCGAAGTTGGCGTGAGTCCCGCACCGGCCGTTTCCTGGCGGCCGGAATGCCCCGCCAACCCGACGACCCATGCCAAGACCCGAAAAAGTCCGCCTCGGCGAGATCCTTCTGAGACAGGGCCTGCTCACCGAAGCCCAGCTGAAGACCGCCCTCGACGACCAGAAGCGCACGGGTCGTCGTCTCGGCCGCGTCTTCATCGATTCCGGCTTCGTGACCGAGGAGAAGATCTGCCAGGCGCTCGCCCGCCAGCTGGAGATCTCGTTCGTCGACCTGCGTCAGTTCACGCCGAAGCCGGAGCTTCTCGGGAAACTCCCGGAATCTCAAGCGCGCCGTTATCGCGCCATGGTGCTCGAGGATCTCGGCGCCACGTACCGCGTGGGCATGGCCGATCCGACGGATCTCCCGGCGTACGACGAACTCACTCGCATCCTGAAGCGCGACATCGAGCAGGCGGTCGTCGCCGAATCCCAGTTGCTGGCAGCCATCGACCGCGGCTACGCCCGCACCGAGGAGATCAGCGGCCTCGCGCAGGAGCTGGGCGACGAGGTCGGTGACGCGGCGGTCAGCTTCACGACGCTCGCGACCTCGGCCGGCGCGGAAGAGGCGCCGGTCGTCAAGTTGCTGCAGTCGGTGTTCGACGAAGCGCTGCGGGTCCGGGCTTCCGACATCCATATCGAGCCGCAGGAGAGCAGGCTCTTCATCCGCTTCCGCATCGACGGCGTGCTGTACGTCCAGACCGAGGCGGAGTCGAAGATCTCGGCGCCGCTGGTGCTGCGCCTGAAACTCATGTCCGGCCTCGACATCTCCGAGAAGCGCCTGCCGCAGGACGGCCGTTTCGTCGCGAAGGTTCGGAACAGCCAGGTGGACGTGCGGATCTCGACCATGCCGACCCAGCATGGCGAGTCCGTGGTGATGCGGATCCTGAACCAGGCCGGTGGCGTCGTGACGCTCGATCGCCTCGGCATGCCCGGTCCCGTGCTCGACCGCATGCGGCGGATCATCCAGCGACCGAGCGGCATGGTGCTCGTCACCGGCCCCACGGGGAGCGGCAAGACCACCACGCTGTACGCCGCGCTCGGTGAACTCAACACGCACGAACGCAAGATCATCACCGTCGAGGATCCCGTCGAGTACCGCCTCCCGGGTCTCAACCAGGTGCAGGTGCACGAGAAGATCGATCTCACCTTCGGCCGCGTCCTGCGCACCGCCCTGCGCCAGGATCCGGATGTGATCCTCGTGGGCGAGATGCGCGACCAGGGCACCGTCGAGACCGGCCTGCGCGCTGCGCTCACCGGCCACCTCGTGCTCTCCACGCTGCACACGAACGACGCCATTAGCACCCCCATCCGTCTGCTCGACATGGGCGCCCCGCGCTACATGGTGGCCATGTCGCTGCAGGTCGTGATCGCGCAGCGTCTGGTGCGCGTGAACTGCGATCACTGCAGCGACTGGCACGAGCCCGACGTCTACGAGCGCGAATGGGTCCGCATGGAGTTGGGCGACCGCGCCGCGGGGTTCCGGCAGCGACGCGGTGCGGGCTGCCTCCAGTGCAACCAGACCGGCTACTCGGGCCGCGTCGGCGTCTACGAGATGCTGGAGATGACGCGTCCGGTCGTCGATGCGGCGAACCACGGCGATCCGCAGGTCTTCATGGAAGCCGCGCGCCGGCAGATGGGCGGCATGACGCTGCGTCGCCATGCGCTCGACCTCGTCGCCGAAGGCCGCACCACCATCGCCGAGGCGATGCGCGCCTCGAACCAGTTCGAGGATTGACGTGCCGAGATTCCAGTACAGCGGGCGCGACGGGAGCGGCGGTCTGGTGAAGGGCGTGCTCGATGCCGCCGACAGCAGCGCCGTTGCCACGCAGCTCCTCGCGTTAGGCACCACGCCGGTCGCGATCGAGCCCGCCCGCGATGGCACCACGGAGGGCAAGGACGTCGGGAGTCTCATCGCGAGGCTCGGTCGCCCCCGCGTGGAGACGCCGGAGCTGATGCTGTTCAGTCGACAGATGTACGCGTTGCTGAAGGCGGGTGTGCCGATCATGCGGGCGTTGTCGGGGCTGCAGGAATCGGCCGTGAACCCGACGCTGCGCGACACGGTGCGTGACATCTCGACCAACCTCGAAGGCGGCCGCGACCTGTCGTCGTCGATGGCGCGCCAGCCGCACGTCTTCACGCCCTTCTACGTGGCGATGGTCTACGTGGGCGAGAGCACGGGCCGGCTGGAGGAGGTATTCCTCCGGCTCTTCCATCATCTCGAGTTCCAGGAGTTCATGCGCACGCAGGTGCGTTCTGCGCTGCGATATCCGACCTTCGTGGTGATGGCGATGGCCGGTGCGATGCTCGTCATCAACCTGTTCGTGATCCCCGCCTTTGCGAAGGTCTACAAGGGGTTCGGCGCGGATCTCCCGTGGATGACGCGCCTCCTGATCGCGGTCTCCGACTTCACGGTCGCGTGGTGGCCGTGGATGCTCGCCGGAACCGTGGGCACCATCGTGGGCTTCGTCCGCTACGTGCGCACGCCCGTCGGGCGCCTCTGGTGGGACCGCGTGCGCCTGGCGATTCCCGTGGCGGGAAAGATCGTCCGCAAGGCGACGATCGCGCGCTTCGCTCGCAGTTTCGCACTCGCGTTCCGCAGCGGCGTGCCCATCACCCAGGCCCTGTCGCTCACCGCGCAGACCGTCGACAACGCCCACATGGCGCGACGCATCGAGCGCATGCGCGAAGGGGTCGAGCGCGGCGAGAGCCTGCTGCGCACGGCAGTCGCCAGCAACGTGTTCACGCCCGTCGCCCTGCAGATGATCGTCGTGGGCGAGGAGTCCGGATCGCTCGACGACATGATGGAGGAGGTGGCCGATCTCTATCAGCGCGAGGTGGAGTACGAGCTGAAGACGCTCTCCGCGCAGATCGAGCCGATCCTCATCGTCGGACTCGGCGTGCTCGTGCTGATCCTCGCGCTGGGCGTGTTCCTCCCGATCTGGGATCTCGGCCAGGCGGCGATGACCAAATGACGCAGGCCTGCCATTCAAGTCGCCTGCCGCAGGGCCGATACGGGGTCCAGTCGAGGAGGTCGCGGGACAGGGTTCGAGCCTGTCGATCCTGCCGCCCGATCCCGATGCGGATACCGAACGAATGAAACAGCAACGTGGCTTCACTCTGATTGAACTGGTCGTCGTGATCTCGATCATCGGGATCCTCGCGGCCTTCGCCCTGCCGCGCTACGTGAACATGCAGAGTCAGAGCCGCGCGGCCAAGCTCTCCGCCATCTACGGCGCAGTGCGATCGGCGGCAGCGCTGGCCTCTGCCGCATGCCGCGTCGACCAGGCGGGCGTTTCGGTGGCGCCGACCTGCACCCTGGACGACGGTACGGTGAACATGGACGGCCTCGCCGTCACGATGCGCTTCGGTTACCCGACGGCCGACGGCGCCGGCATCGTCACAGCGGCGCAACTGAATCCGCAGGTGGATCAGGTGAACGTGATCGCCGGCAACCCGCTGGTGATCCAGATCCGCGGGGCCGCCGACGTCGCGGCCTGCCAGATGACTTATCAGGAGCCGCCGGCCCGGGGCCAGGCGGCGATCATTCCCGCACCCACGACCATCGGATGCTGACATCCCGAGAGCGGTCAGGGTCCCCACGCAACACAGTCCAGGCATTCGCGAACAGGAGAGTTTCATGCAGCGCACCCAGCAAGGCTTCACCCTCATCGAGCTCGTCGTCGTCATCGTCATCCTCGGCATCCTCGCGGCGACGGCCCTCCCGAAGTTCGTGGACCTGAGCGGCGACGCTCGCAGTGCCGCCATCCAGGGCGTTGCCGGCGCGCTGAACTCCTCGGCATCCATCAACTACGGCGCCTTCAAGGTGAACTCGGCCCGTGGTACCCGCCTGAACGCCGCCAACGTCTGCACGAACGTGATCCTCGCGCCGCTGTTCCAGGGCAACACCATCCCCGCCGGGTACAGCATCAGCGGCACGGGCGACTGCTCGACGGCCGGCGACGGCGTCGTGGTGGCGTGCACGATCACCGACACCAACAGCACCACGGCGCTGACGACCACCGCCAGCATCATCTGCACGAACTGACCGACCGTCTCCGCGTCGCCTGCGTGAAGGGCCGCGCAGGCGTTCCAGGCATGGCGCTCCACCGCTCAGTCCCGGCGCAGCGCGGCTTCACCCTCACCGAACTGGTGATGGTGATCGTGATCCTCGGCATCCTCGCCGCCGTCGCCCTGCCGCGCATCACCACCACCAGCGACTTCGAGGTACAGGGCACGTTCGACAGCGCCCTGGCCGCGGTGCGGTACGCCCAGAAGGCAGCCGTGGCTTCGCGATCCACGGTGCGCGTGACGTTCGCGGCCAATGGCCTCTCCGCGTGCTTCGACATCGGCGGTGGTTGCGGCGGCAACGTCGCAGGCCCGGGCACCGGCGGGCCGCTGGCCGTGAGCGGATCGTCCGACGTCGCGATCTCCGGCACCTCGTTCAGCTTCGATGCGCAGGGGCGGCCCAGCCCCGGTCCGATCACGGTCACCGTCAGCGGTGGCGGTCTCGCGAAGTCGTTCACCGTGGAAGCGGAGACCGGCCATGCACACCCCTGAGCGCCGCGGTCAGCGCGGCCTCACGCTGGTCGAACTGATCGTCTTCATCGTCATCGTGAGCGTGGGCCTCGCCGGGGTCCTGCTGGTCCTGAACACCACGGCGGCGAAGAGCGCCGACCCCGTGGTGCGCAAACAGGCCCTCGTGATCGCGGAGTCCCTTCTTGAGGAGATCGCGCTGATGCCCTTCACGTACTGCGATCCCGACGACGCGGCTGCGGCCACGGCCACCAGCGCGGCTGGCTGCACGACGCCGGAGAGCATGACGGCCCCCGGCCCCGAGGCAGGCGAAAGTCGCCACAGCACGACGACACCGTTCGACAACGTGAACGACTATCACGGCTTCGCCATGACGGGCATCCGCGATCTCACAGGCACCACGATCAACGGCCTCGAACCCTACGCGGCGTCGGTGAACGTCACGCGCGGCGGGCTCGGGTTCGCGGACCCGGACGCCGTCGCCCTCGTATCCGTCACGGTGACGGGGCCAGGTCGTGAGTCCGTCACGCTGAGCCGCTACCGCGTGCGCTACGCGCCGAACGCGCTGCCATGAGAACGTCGGCGCGCGGCTTCACCCTGGTGGAGGCGGTGGTCGTGATCGCGATCGCGGGCATCGTGTCCGCGATGGTCGCCGTCTTCATCAAGCAACCCATCGAAGGGTACTTCGACGCGACCCGCCGCGCGGAACTCACCGACGCCGCGGACACCGCGCTGCGACGTCTCTCGCGCGACCTCCGCCTTGCGCTGCCGAACAGCATCCGAGTCGATCCGACCGGTCGCTTCATCGAGTTCCTCATCACCACGGGTGGCGGGCGCTACCGCGCCGAGGTCACGGACGTCGGCACGGGGAACACGCTCGACTTCGTGACGGCGGCCGGGGATTCGAGCTTCGACGTGATCGGGAACATGCCGCCCATCTCCGCGGGCAACCAGATCGTCGTCTTCAATCTCGGTACGGGTTTCACCGGGAGCGACGCCTGGCAGGCGGGTGGCAACAACCGCGCGACGGTGGCGAGCGCCTCGGCGTCCACCGTGACGCTGACGGCTGCGAAGCGATTTCCGCTGGAGTCGCCCGCAAGCCGGTTCCACGTCGTGGAGCACGCCGTCACCTATGCCTGCGATCCCTCGGCCGGTGTGCTGCGCCGGCACTGGAACTACGGCATCGCGGCGGCACAAGCGACGCCGCCCACGGGAGGCAGCAACGCACTGCTCGCGACCCGCGTCACCGGCTGTGCGTTCGCCTACGAAAGCAACGAGTTGCTCGCGCGCTACGGCATCGTCACCGCGAACCTCGCCATGGCCATCGAAGGCGAGACCGTCAACCTCCAGGCCCAGGTCCATGTGTCGAACACGCCCTGACCGCGCGCGCGGCTTCGTCATGGTCTCGGCGATCTTCGTGCTCGTCGTGCTGGCGCTGCTCGGCGCTTTCATCATGTCGGTGACGAGCACGCAGGGCGGTGCCGAAGCGCTCGACGTGGGCGGGACGCGCGCGCTCATGGCAGCGCGATCGGGAATCGAGTGGGGTATCGCGCAGGTGGCGGACCCGACGAACGCGGATGCCGGTCTCTCGGCCTCGCCGCCGGTGCCGCCCGCGTGCTTCACGTCGAATCCCCCGGCCCTGGGCGCCGAGTTCGATCAGATGACCGTCACCGTCGCCTGCGTGCGCACGGCCACGACCGAGGGCAACCGGCAGTTGGCGATCTACAACCTCACCGCCACGGCCAACGGTGGCGGTGGCGGGTATCCGCTGCAACGGCAGGTGCAGGCGACGGTGTCGCGGTGCACCGACCCTGCAGGCGCGGCGCCGAGGTTCGCATGTCCGTGAAGTGGATCCTGCCGGTCGTTCGACGCACCATGCACGCCGTGGCGATGCTGCTCGTCGCCTTCGCGGCCCTCGCATCGGCACCCGTCGCGGCCCAGACCTACAGCAGCATGGCGCGCGGCTTCGCGTGGGTGGATCCGTCCGGTCACACCGACGTCACGTGGGCTGGCGTTTCTTCCTGTACGGGTGGCGGCGCGGTTCTGGACGACGTGATCAGCGGCGTTCTCCCCATCGGGTTCACGTTCACCTTCGGGGGCACCGGCTACACACAGCTGCGCATCATGACGAACGGTCGGCTGCAGTTCTCCAACAACTTCTGCGGCTACGGAACCGAGTCGACATCGCCACGCACGTATCCGTATCCGATGCCGAACACGAACCTGAACAGGACCATGCGCGTGTATGGCGCAGACCTCGACAAGTCTCCAACCGGCACCGGGACGTCGTGCCCGAGCGGGTCCTGCTACGTTCGGTACGCCACGGTCGGGTCGGCACCCAATCGGAGTTTCGTGGTGTCGTGGGTGAACGTGCCGGAATGGAGTTCACCGGGCAGCACGTTCACGTTCCAGGTCATCCTCCAGGAGAACGGTGAGTTCGTGTATCAGTACGGCGCGAGCACCAACACGAGCGGCGGGAGCGCCGAGGTCGGATGGCAGCTCTCCACGAGCGACTTCCGCGTCACGCAACGCGGCATTCCCGCGAACAGGACGGCCATCCGCTACTTCATTGCGCGCCCGCAGAGCATCTGCATCCCGGCGGGGCAGGTGCTCAGCGCCGCCTCCGGCGAGCTCGAGATCGACGGTGGTTCGACCGTCAACGGCGCCGCAGTCACGGGCAGCGGGAACACCCTGCTCTCGAGCGGCGCGCGATCGCCGTGGACGCCCTCCGCTGCGGCGCTGAATCCGTCGTCGTTTCCGGTGTTCAGCAGTTCAGCCAACGCGAACAGCACCAACGTGCCGGGCGGTACCTACGCCTCCGTGGCAGCGAACACCGCCGGCTTCACGTTTCTCGGTGGGACGTACTTCATCTCCAATCTCAACGTGAATGCTTCGTCGATCACGCTGGGGCCGGGGGACTACTTCATCTCCAATCTGAGTCTCCCCGACAACGTCACCATCACCGTCTCACCCGGCGGGCCGGTACGCCTCTTCCTGAGGGGGTTGGACGAACGCGACGGCGTTTCGATCAATGCCGGCGGTAACCCAGCGAACCTGCAGATCTTTCTGTACGGCGATGGCGACATCGACTTCGGCGACAACAGCCGCATCTCCGCGATCCTCTACGCGCCGGGCGGAGGGTCTTTCGAGTTCGACGACTCGGCGCAGTTCGAAGGCGCGATCCTCACCCGGACCGGCGAGATCGACTTCGGCTCGAACGCATCGATCACCTACTCGTCCACCACGCAGGCGGCCGTGGCGGGTGTGGCCCCGTGCGCGGGGCCGAGCCCGGCCGCGTTCGTGATCACCGCGGCGGCGTCGGCCAGCACCTGCGTTGCGCACTCGATCACCATTCGCGCCGTCGACACGGTGGGCAATACGGTCACATCGTATGGCGGCACCGTGAGCCTCACCACCAGCACGGGCCGTGGCGGCTGGGCCAACGTGTCGGGGAGCGGTGCACTCACCGAAACCGGGACCGCGAATGATGGCGAGGCGACGTACGTCTTCACCTCCGCGGATGCCGGACTGATAGTGATTTCGCTCTCCAACGAACGTGCGGAGGATCTCGCCATCACCGCGCGCGACACCACGACCGGAACGATTACCGGCACGTCCGGCATCGTGAGCTTCCGCGACAACGCGTTCGTGATCACCCCCACCGACGCCCTGGCGAACACGGTGGTCGCAGGCCGACCGCACGCGATGCAGATCGCGCTGTGGCGGCGCGACACGTCGCTCGCCACCCCCAACTGCGCGATCGCCACCAGCTATGCCGGCGCGCGCAATCTGAAGGCCTGGTACACGCCCGATATCAACCATCCGACCGGAGCCGCCGCGCCGTCCATCACCGGCACGCTCGGCACCACTGTCCCGGCAACGAACAATCTCTCGCTGACGTTCGCGGCCGGTTTCGCGACCTTCAATCTCGGCACCTCCGACGTCGGCAAGTACGTGGTGAACGTACGCGACGACTCCCGCACGTTCGCGGGCGCGGTGAACATCGACGGCAGCTCGCCGACGCTCACCGTGCGGCCGTTCGCCATCGCGGTGACGAACGCAGTTCGAGGCGGTGTGGCCAATCCGGAAGGCACTGCCACTGCCGGCGGGAAGTTCGCCGCCGCGGGCGACACCTTCGCCGCCACGATCGCGGCCTATGTCTGGTCGGCTGCCGACGATGCCGACAACGATGGCACGCCGGACACCTCGGCGAATGTGACCGACAACAGTCTGGCACCGCACTTCGCATGGCCCGTGGCGCTCGGCGCGAGTGCCACGAGCGGCCTCTTCACCCCGGTCGGCGGTACGCTGGGCGTGCTGGGTGGCACGACAACCGTGGCGGGGGGCAGCTTCGTGAGCGGGGCGGCGGTGCCCACCGATCTCACCTACAACGAGGTGGGAAGCATCGGTCTGCTGGCGACGGTCACAGGGTATCTGGGGACTTCCGGCGTCGATCTGGTCGGCGTGTATCGCAACGCCAGCACCGGTGCTGCTGCGCGCATCGGACGCTTCCATCCGGCGAGCTTCGCGCTGTCGGGTGCCGGCGTGACCCCGTCGTGCAGCAGCGGGAACCAGACCTACATGGACGAGCCGGCCCTGGGGGTCGCCTTCACGCTTCAGGCGAGGAATGCAGCCGGCGCCGTGACGACCAACTACCGGGCTTCCGTCTACAACGTAGGCGCCGTCAACCTGCACGCGGAGAACGCCGATGTGGGCACCAACCTGTCGACGCGACTCACGGGCCTGCCCGCGACGGTCTGGACACTCGGCGCCTACAGCCTCACGGCCACCGGTGCCACCTTCACCCGCGGGGCATCGCCCGACGGACCGTTCGACAGCCTGGTGATCGGCGTCAGCGTGACGGATCCCGACGGTGCCGTTGTGAGCACGCCGGACATGAACGCCGCGACGGCCGGCGCGTGCGGTACGGCCTGCAACGCGCGGGCCCTGAACGGATCTACCCCCACGCGCGTGCGCTTCGGTCGCCTGAAGATCGGCAACGCGCTCGGCGCGCCGCAACTGGATCTGCCGGTGCCGCTGACGGCCCAGTACTGGAATGGCATCGCCTTCGTGACCAATGCGCAGGACAACTGCACGCGGCTCACGAACACGCAGTTCGCTTTCGGCAACTACCGGGCGCCGCTGGCGGCCTGCTCGACCTCCGGCGCTCCCGCCGGTGCCAACGGCATCGTCTTCACGTCGGGCCGCGCAGCCTTGCGGCTGTCGAAGCCGGGCATGCGCGGGTCCGTGGATCTCACCGCCAATCTCGGATCGACCCCGAGCGGCGCCACGTGCAGCGCGGGTGCAGCGGCGACAGCCATCGCCGCATCGCGGCCCTGGTTGCAGGGCAACTGGGGCGCATCCACATGGGATCGCGATCCGGCCGGTCGCGCGGTGTTCGGTGTCCCGGGTGCGAGCGCCGACGTCATATACCAACGGGAAAACTACTGAGCACGCCAGTGCGCGTTCGCCTCAACCTGCGCGCGATGCAGTCGTAATACGTTGGGTGCGGTGCAGTGCGGGGCCAGATCCCGTGGCCGTACCCGGCCCGGCGGCCGTCCTGCCGGGAACTTTGATCCGGACGATTCCGCCTTGAGACTCAACACCCGATCCGGTCGCGCCAGACAGTGGTGCGCCGTGATCCTCCGCCCGGGGCGCGTGACGCTTGCCCGCATGGAAGCCATCGCCGGCAGCCGTCCGAAGCTCGTGGCCTTCGATGAGCGCGTGATCGGCGATTCGCCGGCAGAGGTGCTGCGCGTGCTGCGCCGGGAACACAAGCTGGACCGCCTGCGTTGCGCCACAGTGCTGCCGCAGGGCGAGTATCAGTTCCACGTCGTCGAGGCGCCCGCTGTGCCCGAAGCCGAGCTGAAGACCGCCGTTCGCTGGCACTTGAAGGACCTCATCGACTACCCGCCCGACGAGGCTGTCGTCGATGTCATGCCGCTGCCGCAAGGCCTCGCAGCCGGTCGGGGAGCGAACCTGATCGCTGTCGCCGCACATCGCGACCGCGTCGCCCATTGCATCCGGACTTTCGACGAGGCGCGGCTCGACCTCGCTGCCATCGACATCCTCGAGACCGTCCAGCGCAACGTCGCCGTGCATCTGGCCGAAGGCGAACGCGCGGTGGCGCTGCTGGTGTTCGGCACCGGGGCAGGGATGCTGACCGTGTCCGCAGGCGGAGCGCTCCTCTTCGCGCGGAGCTTCGATCTGGGGTTCATGCAGTTCGCCGAAGCGGAGCACGATCCCGAGGAACGTGCAGCGTTGTGCGATCGCGTCGCCCTCGAGGTGCAGCGATCCTTGGACCACTTCGACCGTCAGTTCGGCGGCCTGCCGTTGTCGAGCCTGCTCATCGCGCCGTTCCCGCAGGCCGAGGCGCTGCGTGCCCCGCTCGCGGAGAATCTGTACGTGCCGGTGGCCGTGGCGGACCTCGCGTCTGCCCTCGACTTCTCAGCCGTGCCCGCGATGGGCGATCCGAACGCCCAGGGTCGCCATCTGCGCCTGCTCGGCGCGGCATTGAGGGGGGCCTAGCGCCGTGCAGCTCGACATCAATCTCTTCGATCCGTCGCTGCGGCCGCGCAAGGTGTTGCTGCCGGCGCGGATCTTCGCACCGGCGGTGGCGGCGGTCGCCCTGCTGCTCGTCACCTGCGCGGTCGTGCAGTCCTACGAAGCGCGCGTCGCCGCCGCGTCCCGGCGTGACATGCAGGGCCGGTCCGTGGCGCTGCAGGCCGAGGTCCGGAATCTCGGCGAACAGCTCGGCGCCCGTCGCGTGTCTCCGGAGATCCAGACGCTCGCCGCCGAGCGCGAGGCATTGCGCGTCACGCGCGAGGCTGCGGTCAACGCTCTGCGCACACGGGACGACGTCGCGCGCGGTGGGCATGCGCGCTACCTGCAGGCACTGGCACGCCAGTCGGTCGAAGGCCTTTGGCTGACCGAGGTCACGGTCGCAGGCAATGGCGACGACATCGCGCTGCGGGGTCGCACTCTCGATCCCGAACTGGTCGCGGACTACCTCCGCCGCCTGGGTCGCGAAGACGCATTGCGCGGGGTGGCCTTCAACCAGCTTTCGTTCCAGCGACCGCTCGTCGTGGACGGCGCCGCCGGTGCGCAGCCGCGCTTCCTCGAGTTCGCGGTCACCTCGGGGACTTCCGCCGGTGCTGCGCCGCCCGCAGTCGGCGTGGGGACGCCGCCGCCGGCGCCTGAGTCACGCCCCGTCCCCGTGTCGCCGGACCTCGCGGCGCTGTCGCCCGCTCGATCAACCACCGAGGCTATTCCATGAAGGCACTCTGGAACGTGCAGGCAGCACGCCTCGACGCGATGGCGAACCGCGAGCGGATCCTCGCGTTCTGCGCGGTCGTCGGCGCTCTGTTCCTCGTGATGTACGTGGGCTTCCTCGATCCTGCCGGTGGCCGGCTGCGCCTGTTGCGTCAGCAGCTCGCCGCCGACCAGGATTCCGTCGATGCGCTGCAGCGCCAGAAGCAGGCATTGGTCGAGGAACTGCGGACCCATCCGGACGAACCGTTCGTACGCCGCATCGAGGCGGCGGACAGGGGGATCGCGGAACTCGATCGCGAGATCCAGGCGCTCGGTGCGGGCCTTGCCGCACCGGAGCGCATGGCCGCGCTCGTGAAGGAAGTGCTCGCGCGCTCGCCGCAGATCGCGCTGGTCGCGATGCGGAACCTGCCGCCGACACCGTTGATCGAGCAGCCCGCGGAAGCCCGTGACGCCGACGGCGCCACGCCACCCCGCGCCGGGGAACTCTACCGACACGGTATCGAGATCACCGTCGAGGGGCCATGGCCCGCGCTGGTGGGCTATGCCGGTCGGCTCGAATCGCTGCCGGCGCGCGTCCTCTGGAACCGCACGCGTGTGGATGCCGCGGCGTGGCCGCGCGTGACGATGACATTGAACCTGTACACCCTGAGTCTGGAGCGCACGTGGCTGACCCTTTGAAGACTTCGCTGCTGGCGATCGGCATCGCGCTCACCGGCTCCGCCGATGCGGCCGGCACGGTCGATCCGACCCGCCCTCCGGATGGTGCGATGGCGACGGCCGCGGAGCCCCGGGAGACGAACGCCGGTCGCCTGGTGCTCCAGTCGGTGCTCGTCGCCCCGGATCGACAGATCGCCGTGGTGAGCGGTGTACCGCTCGCGATCGGTGACGAGGTGCAGGGCCATCGCCTGCTACGCGTGACCGACTCGGGGGCCGTGCTGCAGGGCCCCGCAGGGCGGATCAGCTTGAAGCTCTACCCCGATGCCGAGCGTCGGCCGGTCAAGTTCGCCGCTGCGGGACCGATGAAGATGGCATCTTCCCGGAGGAAACCGAAATCGTGATCGGAGCAACTGCATGGCACCGCCGGCTCCGTCCGTTGTTGATGACGTTGGCGCTGCTGACCCTCGGCGCATGTGCCGGCTTCCAGCCCAGACAGGGCTCGACCCTCGGCGCCATCGATCGCGAACTCGACAAGGCCATCGCGGAACGGAAGGCTGCACCGATCCCCGACGCCGTGACGGAGGCCTTGCTGCCACCCGTCGTGGTGGATCTCCCGCGCAGTGACGGAAGGCCCGTCGAGGCGCGGTTCGACCTCAACGTGTCCAATGCGCCCGCCGCGCAGGTGTTCATGGCGATGGTGGCCGGGACCCGGTACGGCATGGTCGTCCACCCCGGCATCAAGGAGACGATCTCGATCTCGTTGAAGGACGTCACGGTGCTGGAGGCGCTGGAGACCGTGCGCGACCTGTACGGATACGATTTCAAGTTCCAGGGGGCGCGCATCACGGTGCAGCCGCCGGAGATCCAGACCCGCGTGTTCCAGGTGAATTACCTGATGAGCCAGCGCCACGGACGCAGCGATGTGCGCGTCACCTCGGGTGCCATCTCCGACTTCGTCGCGCCCGGCGCCGGGATGCCGGGCACGGGGATGCCCGGTGCCGGCGGACTGCCGACACCCGGTCTGCCAGTCCTGCCGGGCGCCATGGGCAATCAGCCCAACGCCTCGTCGCAGGCCGTGATCGGCAGCCGCGTCATCACGACGACCAACAGCGATTTCTGGAAGGAACTCGACACGTCGCTCCACGCGATCGTGGGGACCGAGACCGGCCGCCAGGTGGTGATCAGCCCGCAGTCGGGCGTGATCGTCGTGCGTGCGCTGCCGTCCGAGATCCGGAACGTCGAGAGCTTCCTCCGCGCAACGCGCCTGGTGATCGAGTGGCAGGTGATGCTGGAGGCGAAGATCATCGAGGTGGAACTGGCGGACGGCTACCAGGCCGGCATCAACTGGTCCGCCTTCCGGCACGGCGACGGCGTTCGTGCGACAGCCGGTGTCGGCACGCCCGGCACCAGCCTCGCCACGAGCGGCTCCTTGTCGACGCCCACGGCACGGGCGGCGGACGGCAGCGTGCTGGCGTCCTCTGCGCTCGCGGGTGTGCCCGGCTCCAACCTCCTGCTGGGCACCGACATCCCGGGTGCGGTGTTCGGGCTCGCGTTCCAGACCAGCAATTTCGCGAGCCTGCTGTCCTTCCTGCAGACGCAGGGCAGTCTCCAGGTCCTGTCGAGCCCGCGGATCGCGGCACTCAACAACCAGAAGGCGGTGCTGAAGGTAGGCAACGACGAGTTCTTCGTGACGAACGTCACCACGACGACACTCACCTCCGCCACCGGCGCCGCGACGCAGTCCCCGTCCATCGTGGTCCAACCCTTCTTCTCCGGCGTAGCACTCGACGTGACGCCGCAGATCGACGAGCACAACCAGATCATCCTGCACGTGCATCCGTCGGTGTCGAACGTAGTCGAGAAGACCAAGGTGATCGATCTGGGTACCTCCGGCAACTTCCGGTTGCCGCTCGCCTCCAGCAGCATCAGCGAGACGGATACCGTGGTGCGCGTGCAGGACGGAAACATCGTCGCGATCGGTGGCCTGATGCGCGAATCGACGCGCAAGACGAAATCGGGAGTGCCGGGCCTCGCCGATCTTCCAGTGGTCGGTGGCGCCTTCCGGTCGAACACCAGCAATGCGCGCAAGAGCGAGCTGGTGATCCTCATCAAACCCACCGTGATCCAGGGTGACGGCGACTGGCAGAGCGACCTCTCGGACCTGCGCGGCCGCGTGAGCGGCTACGACGTACCTGACACGGTCTCGCGCGACACCGCGAGCAGCAACGCCCGCAGGCGCTGACGCGCCGCCGCGGGGGAACAGGAGAACGCAACGATGTCGGACACCATGTACCAGTCGCACTTCGGGCTCCGCGAGGCACCCTTCGGGATCACGCCCGACACGGCCTTCGTCTACGACTGCCGTGCCCATCAGGAGGCGCTGAACGTCGTGCTTGTGGCGCTCGACTCAGGCGAGGGATTCATCAAGATCACCGGTGATGTCGGCACCGGCAAGACGCTTCTGTGCCGCCGCGCGATGTCCGTTGTCGAGAAGAACTACTCGACGGCATATCTGCCGAACCCGCTGCTCGATCCGCGTGGACTGCTGATCGCCCTTGCCGACGAGTTCGCGGTGAAGATGGACCGCCGCGCCGATGGACACCAGCTGGTGCGCAGCCTCACGCAGGCGCTGCTCAAGCTGAACGTCGCCGGACGACGTCCGGTGGTGTTCATCGACGAGGCCCAAGCGATGTCGCTGCCGACGCTGGAGACGATGCGCCTGCTGTCGAACCTGGAGACGGAGAAGCACAAGCTGATGCAGGTGGTGCTGTTCGGTCAGCCTGAGCTGGACCGGCATCTCGCGAATCCCTCCGTGCGCCAGTTGCGCCAGCGCATCACCTTCGAGTATCGGATCTCGGAGCTGTCGCGCGTGGAGGTGCGTCATTACCTCGCCCACCGCATGCGCGTGGCCGGCTACAGCGGCACGCAGGCATTCTCGTCCGCGGCGATCTGGTACCTGCACCGCGCGACCGGAGGCGTGCCTCGCCTCATCAACGTCCTCGCGCACAAGGCCCTCATGCTCGTGTTCGCCGAGGGCCGCGATCACGTCACGCTGCGGCATGTCATCGCCGCTGCCCGTGACACCTCTTCCGCCCGTCGGGCACTGATTCCCTGGATCGTATGAGCGTCATCAATCAGGTATTGCGCGACCTCGAACAGCGCCACGCGGCCCCTGGCCGCAAGACTCTGGCGAAGGTGCCGGTTCGTGCGGTGGGTGTGCCGGATCGTGGTGGCAGGGCCACCGTGCTGGCGGCCTGCACGGCCGGCCTCGCGCTCACTGCGGTCTCCATCGCGGCGCTCCACGGCTGGTCGATTCCCGCGACTGCCACGGCGGCCGAGGCGCCCGCGAAGCGCGGTGCGGTGATCGCCCTCGCGGCGCCGGCGCCGACCGTGACTGCACCAGCGCCCGCCGTCGCCACCGCGTCGCCCGTCGCGCCGACGCGGCCCCGTGAGATCGCAACGAAGCGTCCACGAGGTTGGTCGGCGACGGGCGTGAAGGACGCCCCGCCCGAGCCTCCCGTCGTCGGGCGGACGCGGGTCCAGGAGCCGGTGGTCGATGTCGAGCCGCTTGCGGCGCCGAAGCCGGCTTTGGCCGCGACTGCGATCGATCGGCAGGAGCGTCCGCTGGGTCCGGTCGAACGCGCCGAGAACGCGTTCCTCGCGGGCATCGCCGCACTTCGAAACGGACACGCCACCGAGGCCGAGGCCCGTTTCCGCGTCGCGCTCGACGCGCTTCCCGCCCACGTGGGCGCGCGTCAGGCTTTGCTCGGACTGATGCTCGACTCGCGCCGTCCGGTGGAGGCGGAGGCATTGATGCGCGCCGGCATGGTCGCGAATCCGGACCAGATCTCGTTCGCGATGGTCGCCGCACGCCTGCAGGCGCAGCGCGGCGACGCGGTCGCGGCGATCCTCACGCTGGAGTCCGTACAGGGTCCGGGGTCCGGCCACGGGGATTTCGTCGCGCTGCACGCGGCGATGCTCCAGCGGATCGGGCGCCACGGCGAGGCTGCTCAGCGTTACGGTGTCGCGATCGGTCTCGGAAACGCGTTGCCGGTCTGGTACATCGGCCGTGCCATCTCGCTCCAGCAGATCGGCAAGGATGCCGAGGCGCGGGCGAGCTTCCGCCAGGCGATCGACACGGGCAATCTGGCGCCGGAGCTACGCGCGTTCGCCGAACGGCAACTGGGCACACGCGAAGCCGGCTGACCCCGGGCATCCGCGACCGGCGACGTCCGCTCCGAGGATCAGTCGCTGGCCCGGGGTGTCCTCGCCACCACCCACCCGCGCACCGACGCTGCTCCGGCGCGCTTCAGCACGCGCGCCGCCTCATCGAGCGTCGCACCGGACGTCATGACGTCGTCCAGGATCGCGACCCGCAGCCCTCCCACATTGCCCATGCATTCGAACGTGCCCTTCACGTTCCGTCGTCGCGCGTCCAGGCTGAGGCTCGCCTGCGGCCGGGCATGGCCGGTCCGGCCGAGGATGCCGCGGCCTGTTGCCGTCCGCCAGGGACCGCTCAGCAGTCGGGCGATCTCTGCGGCCTGGTTGTATCCGCGCTCGACCAGGCGGGCATCGGAGAGCGGAAGGGGCACCACGATGTCGGGGATCGGCTCCCGCGTGAGCGCACGGGCGAGAATGCCGGCCAGCGGGCGGGCTGCGGCGAGGCGTCCGTGGTACTTCAGCGCCCGGACGAGAGCGTCGACGGGAAACTCGTAGGTCACCGCGCAGGCGACACCGTCGTGTGCCGGTGGTGATCTCAGGCACACTCCGCACAGCGCGCCTTCCGGGGTGGGCAGTGCGCACGACGGACACCGGGCGTCCGGCAGCCACGGAAGATCTTCCCGGCACGGAACGCACAGGCCGCTGTCGGAGGCTGCGTCTCCGCACAGTGCGCAGCGGGATTTCGCGGCCCGCGCCAGAACCTCCCGAATCACATCGAGTCTCTTCGCCATGCGTCTTCCCTCTTGTCGTCCGTCGCGAGGGCCCGTTTCGGGCGGGCATCGATGACCACTGGCATCGAGTATGAAATCGATGTCCGCGCGCTTCGCCGCCGCCGAGACCGTATCGCGGCGCGCTACGACAGTGCTGCTGTGCTGCCCGGGGAGTTGGGGCGCCGGATGCTCGAACGCCTCGACGTGGTCCGTCTTCCGCCGGGGCCGCTGCTCGACCTGGGCTGTGCGACGGGGGGAGGGGTCCGGGCGTTGCGCGAGCGCTACCCGGCCGCCGAGGTCTACGGCGTCGAGGCTTCGTGTTCGATGCTGACCCATGCCCGTGAGCAGGATCCCCGGCGTCTGAAATGGCTGTCCAGGCTCTCCGGGCGGGCGTCGCGGTGGGTCTGTGCCGATGTGACCAGGCTCCCTTTCCGACCCGGCAGCTTCTCGATGATCTGGGCGAATCTCCTGCCGCCCGTCTTCACCGACCCCGCCGCGCACTGGCGCGCGATCGGCGCCCTGTTGAAACCCGGCGGCCTGCTGACCTTCACGATGCTTGGCCCGGACAGCCTGGGGGAACTGCGCTCGGCCACCCGGCTGGCGGGGCTTCCGGCCACGGTGATGCCTTTCGCGGACATGCACGACGTGGGCGACGTGCTGGTCGCCGCGGGATTCGCCAACCCGGTGATGGACATGGAGCGCATCACGCTCACCTATCCCGATTTCCCCGCCCTGTGTCGCGAGCTGCGCGATCTCGGGGCCGACGACCCGTCCGTGCGTCGCAGGCGTGGCCTGCTGGGGCCGCGGCGGTGGGCGGCGGTCGAGACACAATACGAACGCCATCGGACGGACGGGCGACTGCCCTTGACGGTCGAGGTGGTGTATGGACATGCATGGTGGCCGGAAGCGGGGCCGGCGCGCACGGCGGAGGGACTCGACGTGATCCGGGTCCACCGGATTCGAGGCAGTCGATGAGGCGGTCGAAGAACGGCGCCGTCGCCCTTGTTGGACAAGGCTTTTGCCTTGCTTCGTCCAAGAACCGCGTGCTATCGTCCGCCGCCGTAAAACACTGGTATTCCAAGGCGATCGACGGGGTGGGTCGGCGCAGGAAAACGATCGGACCGCGCGAATGGAACGCGTAGACGAATTCGCGACCTCCTACCATCTGGTCGCACGCCGAAACGATTCGATGTCGCCACGGAGCAGGCGTGTCTTCCTGCTTTCAATCCTGGGTGTGTCGCTTTCGGTTGCAGTGTTCTGGTCGGTGCAGGGTGCGTGGTACATCCTGCCGTTCGCATTGATTGAAATGGCGGTGCTGTTCGCGGCGTTCAAGATCGTCGAATGGCACGCTGGAGATTACGAATCGGTCTCGATCGATGGTGACCGGGTGCTGGTGGAGCGACAGGATCGCGGCAGAACCACCCGACACAGTTTCGATCGGCATTGGGCACAGGTCATCGTGTCGCACGAGGGGCCCGGCGGACGTTGCGATCTGAAGATGCGATCGCACGGACGGGAAGTGAGATTCGGAGAATTTCTCACTGACCAACAGCGGCTCCAGGTGGCGGACGAACTGCGCCGTAGACTGAAGAACCACTGATTCAAGGAGTCTGGGGGAAGCATGAAAAAGCTGTCACTGGTCGCCCTAGCGTCTGCGACCGCCCTTTGTTCGGGCGTAGCGGTTGCATCTAGGCTGGGTTTGCAGGATCCCGAGACGCCCATCGCGCGTCAGATCTATTCCCTGCACTCGCTCATCCTCTGGATCTGCGTCGTCATCTTCGTGGCGGTTTTCGGGATGATGTTCTACGCAATCCTGAAGCACCGGAAATCGGTGGGTCACAAGGCGGCGCAGTTCCACGAGAGCACCACGGTCGAGATCATCTGGACCATCATTCCTTTCGTGATCCTGATGGGCATGGCCTACCCGGCCACCAAGACTGTCATCGACATGAAGGACACCAGCAACCCGGACCTCACGATCAAGGCGACGGGTTACCAGTGGAAGTGGGGCTACGAGTACGTGAAGGGCGAGGGATCGCTCACCGGCGTCAGCGACGGGATTGCCCTGCTCTCCAGTCTCGCCACCCCGATGGACCAGATCTACGATCCCAAGGTCCAGAAGGGCGAGAACTATCTTCTCGAGGTCGATAACGAGATGGTGGTCCCGATCAACAAGAAGATCCGGATTCTGACCACCGCGAACGACGTCATCCACGCATTCTGGGTGCCGGCCTTCGGCGTGAAGCAGGACGCCATCCCCGGCTTCATCCGCGACACGTGGTTCAAGGTCGAGAAAGCCGGCATCTACCGTGGTCAATGCGCTGAGCTCTGCGGCAAGGAGCACGGGTTCATGCCGATCGTCGTCCGCGCTGTGGAAGAGGACGAATTCAAGGCGTGGGCCGAGAAGCACAAGACGGCAGCGGTCGCGGAGCCGGCACCGGCAGTTCAGGTGGCCGCGGTCGATACGACCACCGCAGCGCCGGCAGCCGCAGCAGGCCCGGTGGACGGCAAGAAGACCTACGACGGCCTCTGCGCCGCCTGCCACGGAATGGGCATCGCCGGAGCACCGAAGACTGGTGACAAGGGCGCTTGGTCTGCCCGCATCGCCCAGGGCCCCGCGACACTGGCGAAGCACGCGATCGAAGGCATCCGTGCCATGCCGGCCAAGGGCGGTAACCCAGCTTTGTCCGATGCCGAAGTCACGGCGGCGGTGGAACACATGGTGGGTCTGTCCAAGTAGGACAGGCGCGCGTCAACAGGCAACTCAGAAACACGAAGCAGGAGAGCGAGCATGGAAGCCGTTCACGGACACGACCACGCGCATGACCACGATCATCACCACCCGACCGGCATCACGCGCTGGCTGACGACGACGAACCACAAGGACATCGGGACGATGTACCTGTGGTTCAGCTTCGCGATGTTCATCTCCGGCGGTCTGCTGGCGCTGGGCATCCGTGCGGAACTGTTCCAGCCAGGCCTCCAGTTGTGGCGGCCGGAGTTCTTCAACCAGCTCACCACGATGCACGGCCTCATGATGGTGTTCGGCGCGATCATGCCGGCCTTCGTGGGCTTCGCGAACTGGCAGATCCCGCTCATGATCGGCGCGTCCGACATGGCGTTCGCGCGGATGAACAATTTCAGCTTCTGGCTGCTGCCCCCGGCAGCTCTACTGCTGATCGCCTCGTTCTTCGTTCCCGGCGGTGCCACCGGCGCCGGCTGGACGCTGTACGCACCGCTCTCGATTCAGCAGGGCATGGGGATGGACCTCGCCATCTTCGCGGTGCACATCATGGGTGCGTCGTCGATCATGGGGTCGATCAACATCATCACGACGATCCTGAACATGCGCGCTCCCGGCATGACCCTGATGAAGATGCCGCTGTTCGTCTGGACGTGGCTGATCACTGCGTACCTGCTGATCGCAGTGATGCCGGTACTGGCCGGAGCCGTGACGATGCTGCTGACGGACCGTCACTTCGGTACCAACTTCTTCAACGCTGCCGGCGGCGGTGACCCCGTTCTGTACCAGCACGTGTTCTGGTTCTTTGGGCACCCCGAGGTCTACATTATGATCCTGCCGGCGTTCGGGATCGTGTCGCAGATCATCCCGGCATTCGCCCGCAAGCCGCTCTTCGGCTACTCCTCGATGGTGTACGCGACGGCCTCCATTGCCATCCTGTCGTTCATCGTCTGGGCGCACCACATGTTCGTGACGGGCATGCCGGCCGCCGGCCAGCTGTTCTTCATGTACGCGACGATGCTGATCGCGGTGCCCACCGGCGTGAAGGTGTTCAACTGGGTTGCCACGATGTGGAAGGGTTCGATGACCTTCGAGACCCCGATGCTGTTCTCCGTGGGCTTCCTCTTCGTGTTCACGATGGGTGGCTTCACGGGTCTCATCCTCGCGGTGACGCCGGTCGACATCCAACTCCAGGACACCTACTACGTGGTGGCGCACTTCCACTATGTGCTGGTCGCCGGTTCCCTGTTCGCCCTGTTCGCCGGCACGTACTTCTGGCTGCCGAAGTGGACCGGGAACATGTACAGCGAAACCCTCGGCAAGCTGCACTTCTGGTGCTCGATGATCTTCTTCAACATCACGTTCTTCGTGATGCACTTCCTCGGCCTCGCCGGGATGCCGCGTCGGATTCCGGACTACTCCCAGCAGTTTGCTGACTTCAACATGATCGCCTCGATTGGTGCCTTCGGCTTCGGTCTCAGCCAGCTTATCTTCCTCGTGGCAGTCGTGAAGTGCATCCGCGGTGGCGAGAAGGCGCCAGCGAATCCGTGGGAAGGCGCAGACACGCTGGAGTGGACACACCTTCCGTCCCCCGCGCCGTACCACAGCTTCGAGACGCCGCCGGTCGTGAAGTGATCGACGAGTTCCGGTCTAGTCAGCTTCGGGCATGAAGGCACAGGGCGATACACGCAGCAGCAGCACGACGAAGACGCTCGTCGTCCTGGTCTCTGTGGTCGCCCTGTTCTTTTTCGGCATCATCGTCAAACGGATGCTCGTCGATTGATCACCGATAACCGCCGCACCTTCTCGAAGCTGCTAGTGATCGCCGTCGCCATGTTCGGCTTCGGGTTCGCGCTTGTCCCGTTCTACAAGAAGATCTGCGAGGTCACGGGCATCAACGACCTCCAGAAAGCCGATGTGGTTGAGAACACCCAGGTCGACACGAGCCGCACGCTCGTGCTCGAGCTCGATGCGAACACCCGCAACGAGCTTCCCTGGAAGTTCCGGGCGATGGAGAGCAGCGTACGCATTCATCCGGGACAGCTGGTGCAGGTGATGTTCGAGGTGCGCAACGATTCCGACGCTGCAGTGACCGGGCAGGCGATTCCATCGTACGGCCCGCAGCTGGCTGGTCAGTATTTCCGAAAGCTCGACTGCTTCTGTTTCTCGACGCAGGAATTGAAGGCCCGTGAAGTCCGAAAAATGCCGGTGGTGTTCGTGATCCATCCCGATCTGCCCAAGGATGTGAACACGGTCACTCTTTCCTACACCTTCTTCCGCGTAGAAGGCACGCGCACCGGCGCAGTGCCCACCGCGGTTCGGCCACCCGTCTGATCCAGGCGGCGAGCCGGCAACAGAACCTAGTGATTTCGAAGGGGAGCACGACGATGCAGCACGCACAACCCTATTACGTTCCAAGCCCGTCCTACTGGCCGATCATTGGCTCGATCGCCCTGCTGTTCATGGGCTTCGGCGCCGCCTTCGTGATGAACGATGTTGCAGCCGGTCCCTGGGTGCTCATCCTCGGCCTCGCCATTCTGTTCTGGATGATGTTCGGCTGGTTCGGCACGGTCGCCCGCGAGAGCGAAGCCGGAAAGTACGGCCCGCAGGAAGACATTTCATTCCGTTGGAGCATGAGCTGGTTCATCTTCTCCGAAGTGATGTTCTTCGCGGCATTCTTCGGCGCGTTGTTCTACATGCGCGTGCTGTCGGTCCCCGATCTTGGGAGCGGTGCCACCGGTGAGTACCTCTGGTCGAGCTTCAAGGCGGGTTGGCCGGTGTCCGGCCCTGGCATCGAGGAAACGTTCCGGCCGATGGGAGCATGGGGTCTCCCGGCGCTCAACACGGCCCTGCTGCTGACCTCAGGTGTCACGGTGACGTGGGCGCACTGGGCGATGAAGGTGGGGAATCGATTCCAGCTGAACCTCGGGCTGTTCCTCACGATCGCACTGGGTGTGCTGTTCCTCTTCTGCCAAGCCTACGAGTACGCCGAGGCTTTCCATGAATACAATCTGACGCTGGAGATGGGCGCCTACGGCGCGACGTTCTTCATGCTCACCGGGTTTCACGGTTTTCACGTGACGATCGGCACCATCATGCTGATCGTGATCCTGTTCCGCTGTCTTTCGGGCCATTTCAAGCCGGAACACCACTTCGCTTTCGAAGCCGTGTCGTGGTACTGGCACTTCGTCGACGTGGTGTGGCTGATGCTGTTCGTGCTCGTCTACTGGCTCTGAGACCGGTAACGGGACCGATAAAGGAGGAGGAGTCGGTCACAAAGCGCAGCTTCCTATGAGTTGCTGCCGTGAATTTCGCCGCGCTGGAGGGTGCGGCGATTTTTTTTGCCCTTCGTTCCTGCCAGCCGCTGATGTTGCAGTGGGATCGCTGTCTCAGGCGGGGCGGCCTGGAATCAATCCGAACCAGTAGCCACCCATCAACATCAGGAAAAGAACGATGGAGAGCCCCACGCGTACCGTGAGTGCCTTGACGGTGCGATCGGTTCCGCCCTTGTCACGCATCAGGTAGAAAAGTGCAGACCCCATGCTGGCGACGATGACGATGAGAAAGGCGACGATGAAGATCTTCATGGATGCATCCGTGGTAGAGCGGGTGAGTGTAGCCGATGGGCTCTGTGGTGCAGCGCCGGTCGCATCAGGGGACGCTGTTTCGAGGTACAGGTTCCCGGGATGAATTCGCGTTGGCGAGCGGTTTTGCTCTGGGCACTCACGTTGGCCGGGCTGGCTGTCACCGGATCAGCAGCGGTGTGGCAGTACCAGCGTGGGCAGGAGCGCGATCGCGTGGCGGAAGAGGCCCAGGCAGCGGCCCTCGCGGCCCCCATCGTGATCGGCGCTGCACGGCTCGAGGAGCCCGAGGTCCGCTACCGCCGCGTGGTGGCCCGCGGCCAGTTCATCGGCGCGGACACGGTGCTGCTCGACAACCAGAGTCGTGGTCCCCAGACGGGTTACGTCGTGTTCACACCGCTCCGGCTCGCGGACGGTGGGCACGTGGTGGTCAAGCGAGGATGGATCGCCGGATCGCCCGATCGATCCAAGTTGCCGGTGATCAGCACACCGGAGGGTGTCGTCGAGATCGAGGGCGTTGCGCTCCCGCCGAACCGCCGGTTTCTCGAGCTGTCTGCCGACCAGTTGAGCAAGACCGTGTGGCAGAACGTCACGGTCGAGCGCTTCGCCGCGCGTTTCGGTCTGGATTTCCAGCCGCTGATCCTCGAACAGCACGGCTCGCTTGAGGACGGTCTGACGCGGGATTGGCAGCAACCGTCCAGCGGCTCGGCCAAGAATTACGGTTACGCATTCCAGTGGGCCGCGATGTTCCTTCTCATCCTTGGATACCATGTCTACATCCGCACCCGGCACCAGCCGGACTAGTGCCCGACTCAAGCTGCTCTTCCTCGCGTTGGTCTGCGCGGCCCCGGTCATCGGTTCCTATCTGCTCTACTACGCAGCGCCACCGGAAGGCGGCAAGAAGAACTACGGCGAGTTGATTCCGCAGGTGGCCGTCGCGGCGCTGGCGCCACGCCCCGAAGCGCCTGTCCCTGCGGACCTCGCACCCGTGGCAGGTAAATGGCTGCTGGTCATGGTGGACTCCGGCGCCTGCGGCGACGGCTGCGTGAAGAAGCTCTGGCAGATCAGGCAGCTCCGCCTGACCCAAGGGAAGGAGATGGACCGCATCGTGCGCGTCTGGCTCGTGGACGACGACATCACGCCAGGGGATGCGCTTCGGAAGGAATACGACGGCACCGTGATCTTGCCGAGGTCGCGGTTTCCGGAGTTGTCGCAACTCCCCGCCTCGGGAACCCCGCGGGACCATCTCTACGTGATCGACCCGATCGGCAATCTGATGATGCGCTTTCCTGCAGACCCGGATCTGAATCGCGTGAAGAAGGATCTCGTGCATCTGCTAAAGGTGTCGCGAATCGGCTAGGGCCTGTTCACGCTGCGCGCAGGTGTCTGTAGTGCGAACAGGCCCTAGGCCTCCTGCCACGAACGTTCGCTAAGGCGTGGGGTTTCGCGGGTCCCGGTGCTAGAATCCCCGCGCCTTTCGCATTGCCCAGAATCCGGAGATCTCCATGGCGACCAGCCTGTCGTTGCCGCACAAGGGCTCGCCCCTCCAGCAGTTCTACCAGCTCACGAAACCTCGCGTCGTGTCCCTCATCGTCTTCACTGCGGTGATCGGGATGTATCTCGCGACGCCTGGATGGGTCCCGCTGCAACCGCTGCTGGGTGCGACCATCGGCATTGCACTCGTTGCAGGGGCCGCTGCGGTGATCAACTGCCTGGTCGAGCAGAAGCTCGATGCGCTGATGGCAAGAACCCGCGCCCGACCTCTGCCGATGGGACAGCTCACATCGGCCCAGGCACTCGGCTTTGCGATGGTGATCGGTGGGATCGGCCTCTGGATCCTGCATGCCTTCGTGAACCCGCTCACCATGTGGCTGACGCTTGCGACCTTCGTCGGTTACGCCGTCATCTACACGGTGCTGCTGAAGCCCGCGACACCGCAGAACATCGTGATCGGGGGAGCCTCCGGCGCCATGCCGCCCGTGCTGGGGTGGGCAGCCGTCACGGGCCATGTCGGTTTCGAGGCGCTGCTGCTCTTCCTGATCATCTTCGCGTGGACACCGCCGCACTTCTGGGCGCTCGCACTCTATCGGCGAAAGGAGTACGCGAAGGCGGGTCTCCCGATGCTGCCGGTCACGCACGGCGAAGAGTTCACGCGGCTCCACGTGCTCCTCTACACGATCATTCTCGTGGCCGTGACGTTGTTGCCGTTTGCCACGAGGATGTCCGGTCTCATCTATCTCGTGGGCGCGATCGGGCTGGGTGGTTTGTTTCTCCACTACGCCTGGGCAATCTATCGGGAGTACTCCGACGCGCTCGCCCAGAAGACCTTCCGTTACTCGATCGTCTACCTCACCGCGCTGTTCGCGGTCCTGCTGGTCGATCACTACATCCCGCTGTGATCGCCGCGAGGTCCGGGTTGCTCCGGACGCTGGCTCTCTGGTTTTCGACGGCGCTTTTCGTGGCGGGTTGTTCGTCAGGTTCCGGCCCGTCGTTCGAGGCAACCGACATCACCGGTGCAGACTTCGGACGCAAGCTCGAACTCACGGGGCACGACGGCAATCCGAGGTCGCTCGTGGACTTCCAGGGACGCGCCGTCGTGGTGTTCTTCGGATTCACGCATTGCCCGGATGTGTGTCCAACCACGCTCGCCAAGCTCTCCGGGGTGATCAAGGCGCTGGGGCCCAAAGGTGATCAGGTCCAGGTGCTGCTGGTCACCGTGGATCCCGAGCGCGACACGCCGGAAGCTCTGCAGCCATACGTGACCGCCTTCCATCCTGGCTTCCTCGGTCTCACCGGTACGGTCGAACAGGTGGCAGCCGTTGCCAAGGAGTTCCGCGTGGTGGCCGAGAAACAGAAGGGTGTCACGCCCGAGAGCTACACCGTCGACCACTCGGCGGGCATCTACATCTTCGATCCCAAGGGCCGCCTGCGGCTCTTCGTGGCCGGCAACCAACCGGCGTCCGTGATCCAGCACGACCTCGAACTGCTGCTCTCCGGGGTCTGAAAACGAAACGCCCCGGGGTTTCCGGGGCGTTCCGTTTACAAGCGAGCTTACGAGCGCCGGGTCAGGCAGCTTCGGCCATCGCGTTGCGCAGCTTCTTCATCGCCTGCACCTCGATCTGGCGGATACGCTCTGCCGAGACACCGAACTCGCCCGCCAGGTCGTGCAGCGTGGCGCCACCGTCCTCGCGCAGCCAGCGCGCTTCGATGATCCGGCGGCTGCGCGCGTCGAGATTGGCGAGCGCGGTGGCCAGTCCTTCGGTGCGCAGGTGCTCGGTCTGTGCGTGTTGCAGGATGAGCCCAGGTTCGTCGTCGTGGTTCGAGAGGTACGCGATCGGGCTGTAGGCGTCCTCGTCGTCCTCCGACGGCTCCAGCGCGACGTCACCGCCGCCCAGCCGGGTTTCCATCTCGACGACTTCTTCGGGCTTCACCCTGAGCTGTTCGGCCATCGCATTCACTTCCGACGGCGACAGTGTCGACAGGCCTGTCTTCATGCTGCGGAGGTTGAAGAACAGCTTCCGCTGCGCCTTCGTCGTGGCGATCTTCACGATGCGCCAGTTGCGAAGGATGTATTCGTGGATCTCGGCGCGGATCCAGTGGATCGCGAACGACACGAGGCGCACACCGCGCTCGGGGTCGAAGCGCTTCACCGCCTTCATGAGGCCGATGTTGCCTTCCTGGATGAGGTCCGCCTGAGGAAGGCCGTAGCCGAGATACCCGCGGGCCACGGCGACCACGAGGCGCAGGTGAGACATCACGAGCTGCCTGGCTGCCTCAAGATCCTGTTCATCACGCAACTGGCGACCGAGACGCACCTCTTCCTCCTGCGTGAGCAGCGGGAAGCGGTTCACCGCCTGGATATATGTATCCAGGGTCGCAACGGAAGGCAGTGCAGCGGAAATGGCCAGGGCGTTCGTCATGGGGTGCGGTCCTCCTTGGATGACCTTTCGATCGGATGTTAGCACTCGAAACTTGAGAGTGCCAACGCCTCCGAAGGTTCCGTACCCCGATCAGCTGGGCTCGAAGCGGCGCAGATGCAAGGTGACCGACAGCCATGCCCCGAACCAGCCCAGTCCGCCAGCAAGTACTGCCAGGGCGATCGTGTCACTGAGATCGAGGCGCCGGAGCACGCCATCCTGGGCGATGAGCGAGGCTGCGATCCCCAGTTCGCGCTCCAGGACGCCCACGGCGAACATCACCAAGCCCCACGCGATGCAGGCGCCGATCAGTCCCTGGAGGGTCCCAAGATACAGAAACGGCCGCCGAATGAAGGCGTTGGTCGCGCCGATCAACTTGGACACCTCGATCTCTTCACGCCGTCCGAGGATCTGCAGGCGGATGGTGTTGAACGTGATCGCCACCAGGGCGACGCCGAGCAGGGTTCCGAGAATCACCACCACCATCCGGCCCCCGCGGATCACGGCCTCCACCTGTCGGGCCCAGAGGGTGTCCAGCTGTGCGTGATCCACGCCCGGCCACTTCGCAGCTTCTGAGCGTAAAGCTTCGAGGGCTTCGGCACCGTCCGGTCGCCCGGTCACGACGAAGGCATCGGGTAGGGGGTTGCGTCCCAGCTCCTCGACGATCCCAGAGAGTCCTGCCGCCTTCTTCAGGTCCTCCAGTGCCGTGGCTTTCGTCACGAACTGGTATCGGCCGATCGCGGCATGGCCCTTCAGACGGCTCTCGATGCTCCGGGCCGCAGTGGCATCGGCATCGGGCTGCAGGAAGAGGGTGAGCTGCGGTTCGGCAGCGGCCTGCCGCGAGAAAGCCGACACGTTGCCCAGCACGACGTACATGGCCAGCGGCAGCGAAAGGGCGATCCCGATCACCAGAAGATTCAGGAATGCCGCCACGAACTGCCCGCCGAGGCGTCGCAACGCGTCCTCGAAGGCGAGGCCATGCTCACGCAGCAGACGGCTCATGCCTTGACCTCACCGGGCCGCACGATGATGCCCTGGCGCAATGCCACCTGTCGCACGCGTGCATCGCCGAATGCGGTGGGGGAGTGGGTGGACACCACCAGGGTCACGCCCACCTCGTGCAGGCGTCGGAACAGACCGACGATCTCGAGCGCGTAGGCTTCGTCCAGATTCGCTGTGGGTTCGTCGGCCAGCACCACAGCCGGCCGATGCACGATCGCCCGTGCGATGCACACCCGCTGCTGTTCCCCGCCGGACAACGTCAAGGGATCGCTGCGTTCCCGGTCGCGCAGGCCGACGCGGTCCAGCGCGGCACGCACGCGCTTGCCGATATCCGCCCCCGGGAAACCGGTGATGCGCAGGGGCAGTGCGACGTTGTCGAACACCGATCGGTCGAGCAGCAGCTTGTGGTCCTGGAAGACGAGGCCGAGGTTGCGCCGGAGGTAAGGGAGGGCGCTGCTGCGGATGGTGCCGAGGTCCTGGCCACTCACCGTGACCGTGCCCTCAGTGGGACGCTCGATGCCGGCCATCAGCTTCAGGACCGTGCTCTTTCCCGCCCCCGAGTGCCCTGTGAGCAGGACGAACTCGCCGCGCGCCACGGAGAGATCGAGGCGCCGCACAGCCTCGTGTCCACCCGGATGACGTTTGGTGACCCCCGACAGGGTGATCATCGATTGCTCCATCAGGTGCGCGCTCCGTGACAGGGCACATTCCCGGGCTTCCTCACCAGCCAGGCGATACGACGGCGAGCGGTCCTCAATCGAGCATGGCGTCCACGAAGGCCCGGGCCTCGAAGGGTCGGAGGTCTTCCAGGCCTTCGCCCACGCCGATGTACCGGACCGGGATGGGGCGCTCGCGCGCGATGGCCGCGATCACGCCGCCTTTGGCGGTGCCGTCGAGCTTGGTGAGCACGAGCCCTGTGAGGCCGATGGCGTCGTCGAACGCCTTCACCTGCGCCACCGCGTTCTGCCCGGTGTTCGCATCGAGCACGAGCAGCGTCTCGTGGGGGGCGCCGGGCATCGCCTTGTCGGTGACCCGGCGGACCTTCTTCAACTCCTCCATGAGATGCAGCTGCGTGGGCAAGCGTCCGGCGGTGTCCGCCAGCAGTACGCCGATACCCTTCGCCGTGGCCGATTGCACCGCATCGAAGATGACTGCACCGGGATCTCCCCCCTGCTGCGAGACCACGAGCACGTTGTTACGGGCGCCCCATTCCGCAAGCTGCTCGCGGGCGGCGGCACGGAAGGTGTCACCGGCGGCAAGCAGGATGGAGTGCCCCATGCCCTGATAAAGATGCGCCAGCTTTCCGATGGATGTGGTCTTGCCCGCGCCGTTGACGCCGGTCAGAAGGATCACGAACGGGCGCTCCGCCGTGATCTCGAGCGGCTTCTCCAGCGGCGCCACCAGCTCTTCCAGTGCGGCTTTCAACTGGAGGCGGACCTCCTCGGGCGTCGAGACGCCGAGCTTCCTCACCCGCGCCCGCGTCGCGTCGATGAGATGGCGGGTGGCCGAGACGCCCACGTCGCACGAGAGCAGGATCGCCTCCAGCTCCTCGTAGAACGCCTCGTCGACCTTTGCGCCGCTCGTGAAGAGTTGCTTGAGCTGGCCTCCCAGCTTCTCTCGGGTCGCCGACAGACCGTCGCGCAGCCGCTGGGCCCACGACCGCTTGGGTTCGACCGGCATCGCGTCGGCGGTCGCCTCCTGGGCCTTCTCGGCGTCGGGCGTGGTGTCCGCGCCGGCCTTCTTTGCGGCGCCCTTGAAGAAACTAAGCATGATGTAGAGTGTCTAGGCCCCGTCCGCGTCGGGGCTGCACGGAACGCCGAAGACCGAAAGGTGACCATGCGGCCATGATGAGCGAGGTGCTGAGTTTCCCGTCAGATCTGCAGTTCCCGATGGTGCGCAACCGTATTTCACCATCGAGCATTTCAGGATCTGACCGAGCGCCGGAAGAACATGGCGGCTCCGGGAAATTGCGGCAACCTGCAGTCCTGCTGGCCGTTCGGAACGAGTCGAAATCCATCGAAACCAACCGAGACCAATCGGAACACACACCAATCGGAACAAGTCGGAATAAGTCGAACCCGTCGGAAAAATCGAACTCATTCGGATCTTCAGGCGAGCGAGCTGTCGGACGACAGCCTCGGTCGTGAATTCTAGTCCCAACCCCAACTGACACGCCAACATGATTCACGCCATCCTGCGTCGCGCATGCCGCGCCGCCATCCCCGGTCTTGCGCTGGTCGGCGCGGTCACCGGATCCCCCGTCCAGGCTGCCCAGGGAGACCTGCGCGAGCACACCCTGGCCAACGGCATGCGCATCGTCGTGATGGAAGACCACCGCGCGCCGACCGTCGCTTCGATGGTCTGGTACAAGGCCGGCAGCATGGACGAGATCAGCGGCACGACCGGCGTCGCGCACGTGCTCGAGCACATGATGTTCAAGGGGACCGAGAAACACCCCACGAACACCTTCTCGAAGCTCATCGCGGCCGCAGGCGGACGCGAGAATGCATTCACCAGCAAGGACTACACGGCCTACTTCCAACAGCTCCACAAGTCGAAGCTGCCGCTCGCCCTGGAACTCGAGGCCGACCGGATGCAGAACCTCATCCTCGACGATGCGGAGTTCGCGAAGGAGATCCGCGTGGTGATGGAGGAGCGCCGCATGCGCACCGACGATCAGCCCCGCTCCCTCCTGTACGAGCAACTGATGTCCGCCGCGTACACCGTGAGTCCGTACCAGTGGCCCATCATCGGCTGGATGAACGACCTGGAGAACATGACGGCCCAGGACGCCCGCGATTGGTACAACCGCTGGTACGCGCCCAACAACGCGATGCTCGTGGTCGTCGGGGATGTGGTGCCGGACGAAGTCTTCGCCATCGCCGAGCAGCGCTTCGGTCCGCTGCCGTCCCGGGCCCTGCCCCTTCGCAAGGCGCAGCAGGAGCCGCCCCAGCGCGGTGCCAAGCGGCTGAACGTCAAGGCGCCCGGTGAACTGCCCTATCTGCTGATGGGGTGGCACGCACCGGTCGTCCGCGACCCTGCCAACGATCGCGAGCCCTACGCCCTCGAAGTGCTCGTCGGAGTGCTCGACGGCAACGACGCTGCGCGCCTCGATCGCACCCTCGTGCGTGAGCAGCGCCTTGCGATGAGCGCCGGCGCCAGCTACGACAGCGTGAACCGCGGTCCCGGCATGTTCTTCCTCGACGGCGTACCAGCCCCGGGCCGTACCGTCGCCGATCTCGAGCAGGCGTTGCGCGACCAGATCCGGCGCATCGTCGACGAAGGCATCAGCGATGCCGAACTGACGCGCGTGAAGACGCAGGTGATCGCACAGCAGGTCTTCCAGCGCGATTCGATGTTCTACCAGGCGATGCAGATGGGCGTGCTCCACACCTCGGGGCTGCCGTACGACGCAGGGCCCATCCAGGTGCAGCGCATCCGTGAGGTGACGGCAGAAGAGGTCCGCGAAGTCGCCCGCCGTTACCTGGTCGACGACGGTCTCACCGTCGCTGTCCTGGATCCCCAGCCGCTCGCCAAGCCCCAGGCCGCCGCCGCGACCCCGAACCGTTGATCTCTCACAGAGCCATCATGTCTTTCCCGTCGCCCTTCGCACGATTTCATCTCTTTCGCACGCTCGCTTCCGTCGCGTGCCTCCTCGTCCCTGCACTCGCCGGCGCCACGCTCCCGATCCAGTCGTGGCAGCTTCCCAACGGCGCCCGCGTTCTCTTCGTCGAGAACCGGGCCCTGCCGATGCTCGATGTTTCCGTCGACTTTCCGGCGGGCGCGAGTCGCGATGTCCCCGAGACCACCGGCCTCGCCGCCATGACGGTCGGGCTGATGCGCCTCGGGGCGGGTGGGCTGGGCGAGTCCGAAGTCAGCAGCCGTCTCGCCGATGTCGGGGCGATCATGGGGACGCGGTTCGATGCCGACCGCGCCGGGTATCAGGCCCGGACCCTCTCGAGCCCCCAGGAGCGTGAACAGACGCTCGACCTCCTCGCGAAGGTGCTGCAGGCCCCTGCGTTTCCTGCCGATGTCCTCGATCGAGAGCGCAGCCGCCTCACGGCGAGTCTGAAGGAAGCCGCGCTCAAGCCGGAGTCGATCGCGGACCGCGCATTCCAGACCGCGGTGTTCCGCGACCATCCGTATGGCCGTCGCGGGTCGGGTGAGATCGAAACGATTGCGCGGATCACCACCGAAGACCTGCGCGCCTTCCACGCCCGCTGGTTCCGTGCAGACTGGGCGATCGTCGCGGTGATGGGCGATGTCTCCCGGGAGGAAGCCGACGCCATCGCGCGCCGCCTCACCGACGGCCTGCCCCGCGCCACGGGTCCGGTGCCGCCACTGGCGCCCGTCGAGCCCCTCGCCGCGAGCGTTGAGCAGTTCATCGATCATCCGGCGAGCCAGAGCCACATCCTCGTCGGCCAGCCGGGCATCCGCCGCAGCGACCCCGACTACTTCCCGCTCTTCGTGGGCAACTACATCCTCGGCGGTGGCGGGTTCGCCTCGCGGATGGTCGACGAGATCCGCCAGAAGCGCGGCCTCGCCTACAGCGCCTACAGCTACTTCTCGCCGATGGCCGAGGCGGGCGCCTTCCAGGTCGGCCTGCAGACCAAGAAGGAACAGGCCGGCGAGGCGTTGTCGGTGGTCCGCGAGACCGTGAAGCGCTACGTGGACGAGGGTCCGACGGAGGCAGAACTCGAAGCGGCGAAGCAGAATCTCGTGGGCGGCTTCCCGCTACGCATCGATTCGAACAAGAAGATCCACGACTACCTGGCGGTGATCGGGTTCTATGGCCTGCCGCTCGACTATCTCGACCAGTTCGTCGAGCGCATCGAGGCCGTCACGGTTGCCCAGATCCGCGACGCCTTCCAGCGCCGCGTCCAGCCCGACCGCATGGTGACCGTGGTCGTCGGCGGCGCGCCCCGGGTCCAGTGACCACCCGCCAATCCTCTGGTGCGGGCGCGAACCGCGTCCGCATCATCGGTGGAGCGCATCGCAGCCGGCTGCTGAAGTTTCCCGAGCGGCCCGGCCTCAGGCCCACGCCTGACCGCGTCCGCGAGACACTCTTCAACTGGCTCGGTCAGGAGCTTGCAGGGCTTGCGTGCCTCGACCTCTTCGCGGGGAGCGGGGCGCTGGGCCTGGAGGCGGCGTCGCGCGGCGCTTCCTCGGTCGTCATGGTCGACAGCGATCGCGAAGTCGCCGCGGCCCTACGGGCCAACGTCGATTTGCTGCGGGTCGCAAACGCGCAGGTGGTGCAGGGCGATGCGCTAGAATTCCTGCGCCGTGACCGTCACGTGTACGACGTGGTCTTCGTGGATCCGCCCTTCGCGGATGCCGACCACGCCGCCGTGCTGGCCAGGGTCGCAGACCGGCTCGCTCCCGGAGCCCGCGTGTACGTGGAAGCTCCCCGTGCACTAGAGGCTCCGGACGGATGGTCCGTGCAGCGTCGGCTCGTCGCCGGCAGTGTCCACGCCCACCTGATGCAATCCGACCGATGAAGCGCGCCGTCTACCCCGGGACCTTCGATCCCATGACCCGCGGCCACGAAGATCTCGTGCGCCGTGCCTCACTTCTGTTCGACCATGTGATCGTCGCGATCGCGTCGAGTCGCGCGAAGAATCCGTTCTTCACCCTGGACGAGCGCGTTGCCATGGCGAAGGAAGTCCTCGCGCCGTACCCGAACGTCGAGATCCGCGGGTTCTCGGGCCTGCTCATGGATTTCCTCAAGGTGGCCGAGGCGCGGATCATTCTGCGCGGCCTGCGCGCCGTCTCCGACTTCGAGTACGAATTCCAGATGGCGGGCATGAACCGCATCCTGTACCCCGACGTCGAGACCATCTTTCTCACGCCCGGCGAGCAGTACCAGTTCATCTCGGCGACGATGGTCCGCGAGATCGCGACCCTCGGCGGCGACGTCTCACCGTTCGTGAATCCGCTGCTCTTCGAACGGCTGAAGGCAAAGGCGATCAAGTAGATGGCGCTCCTCATCACCGACGAGTGCATCAACTGCGACGTGTGCGAGCCCGAGTGTCCGAACGACGCGATTTCCATGGGCGAGGACTACTACGTCATCGACCCGGATCGCTGTACCGAGTGCGTGGGCCACTTCGCGCAGCCGCAGTGCGAGGAAGTCTGCCCCGTCGACTGCATCCACGTGAATCCCGACGTCACCGAGAGTCGGGAGAAATTGCAGCTGAAGTACGAGGGCCTCATGGCATCGAAGGCTGCCGTCGACGCGTAGTTGCAGCGTTGCATGCCCTGCCTGCTCAGGCCGGGCCGTCTCCCAGATGTTCCGCCGTCGCCAGTGCGCGAGAGACGAGCACGTCCGCGAGCCCCACGTAGTGTCGAGGGTCGAACAGCCGCGCGAGCGTGTCGTCGGACAGCACGGCACGCACCTCCAGATACTCCGACAGCACCTGGCGCAGGTGCCGACGCTCGGCCAGCGCCTGCGTGCACGCGCGTTCCACGAGCTGATGGGCTGCCATGCGGCCCAGTGCCGGCGCGAGCGCGACGGTCACCGCCTCGGCGAGGATCAGCCCGCGGGTCAGTTCGAGGTTCTCCCGCATCCGTACGGTATCCACTTCCAGGCCCTGGATGACGTGCGTGAGATGCACCACCGCCCCGTGCACCAGCAGGAAGATCTCGGGCAGGGTCTCCCACTCGGCGTGCCAGCCGCCGGCGGCCCGGCCGTGTTCCTGCACCATGGCCGAGAGCATCGTCGACACGAGCCCGGGGATGCGCAACGCGGCCGCCGCGGTCACGGTCGCGCCGACCGGGTTCCTCTTGTGAGGGAGAGAGGAAGACGTACCGCGACCCGGTGAATGCGGTTCGGCGACTTCCGCGATCTCCGTCTGCATCAGGAGCAGCAGATCCCGGGCGATCTTTCCGAGCGTGCCGCCCAGCAGACCGAGCGTCGTCGCGGTCTCCGCCATTCGATCTCGCTGGGTGTGCCATGGGATGTCCGGCAGCGCGAGTTCGAGGTCGCGCGCAAGGGCTGCAGCGACTTCCAGCCCGAGTTCGCCGAGCGACGCGAGCGTACCGGCGGCACCGCCGAACTGGATGGCGAGCACGCGCGGCTGTACCTCCCGCAGGCGCACGCGGTCGCGGGTGAGGGCGGAGAGCCAGCCTGCCGCCTGCAGACCGAACGTCGTGGGAAGCGCCTGTTGCATCAGTGTGCGTCCCGCGACGGGCGTCAGGGCATGCGACGAAGCGAGCCCTGCCACGGCGTGCGCGAGGCGCGCGAGATCGACCGACAGCAGATCGAGCCCGGCCCGCATCTGCAGCACGAACCCGGTATCGATGATGTCCTGGCTGGTGCCCCCCCAGTGGACGAAGCGTGCGGCTTCGGGGTCCTCCCGTGCCACCGCCTCGGTGAGCCATTTCACGAGGGGAATCGCCGGGTTCCCGGCCATCGCCGCGGCGACGCCGAGGGCCACGAGGTCGTACAGCGAAGCGTCGCAGTGGCGCTCGATGATCTCGGCGGCGCTGGCGGGGATTGCGCCGACTCGCGCATTGGCACGCGCGAGCGCCGCTTCCACGTCGAGCATCGCCTGCACGCGCGAGCGGTCGGAGAGCACCTCGCGCATGCGCACGCTGCCGAAGAGCGGATCGAGCAGACCCACGACGTGGCCCTGCGGCGTCTCCCCCGGGAGCGGCGGCGTGGTCGCGGTCATCCGACGCCCCGTGTCGTGGCGATGCCTGCCTCGTGTCGGGCGCGGGTGATCATCGGGGTCAGAAGTCGAAGAACACCGTCTCGTCTTCGCCCTGGAGGATCACGTTCCAGGTGAAGCCGCCGGCGGGCTCCGGGCGAGCGATGAGCGTGCCGCGCCGCTCGGTGGGCACGAAGGCAAGCACGGGATCGCCCGCGTTGGCGGTGTCGTCGGGGAAGTAGATGCGCGTGACGAGTTGCTTCAGCAGGCCGCGCATGAACACGCTGACGAGGATGTGCGGGGCCTGGAGCGTTCCATCGGGACCGGGCACGCGTCCGGGAACGATGGTCGCGAACCGGAACGCGCCCGTGGCGTCCGTCGACACGCGCCCGAAGCCCTGGAAACGCGGGTCCACGGCACGTTCCTGTCCGTCGTCGGGGTGTGCGTACTTGCCCTCCGCATTCGCCTGCCACAGCTCGAGCAAGGCATCGGTCACGGGTGCGCCGTCGCCGTCGAGGACCCGGCCCGCGATCATGACCCGTCGCCCCGGAACATCGGCCGGTGCGAGGTCCGTGCGCAGCAGTGCGTCGAGACCGATCGCGAAGTAGGGGCCGACCGTCTGGCTCGCAGTGGCGGGCAGATGCATCTCAGGCGGACGCCGGCGTGGCATCGCGACCGCGCAGCACGATGTCGAAGCGATAGCCGAGGGCGAACTCGGGCTCGGTGGTCTCCCAGTCGAAGGTCGACACGAGTCGATCACGCGCCATGGGGTCCGCGGTGCTGTTGAAGATCGGATCGGCGGGCAGCAGCGGATCGCCGGGAAAATACATCTGGGTCACGAGCCGCGTGAGGAACGCGCGCCCGAACAGCGAGAAGTGGATGTGCGCCGGTCGCCATGCGTTGTAGTGGTTGCGCCACGGATACGCACCCGGCTTGATCGTGACGAAGCGGTAACGACCTTCCGCGTCCGTCAGCATGCGTCCGCAGCCCGAGAAGTTCGGATCGATCGGCGCATCGTGGCGGTCGTTCACGTGCAGGTAGCGGCCTGCTGCATTGCACTGCCAGACCTCGACGAGCGTGTGCGGCACCGGCTGGCCGTCCTCGTCGAGCACGCGACCCGACACCACGATGCGCTCGCCGAGCGGCTCCCCCGCGTGCTGCTTCGTGAGGTCGTCCTGGGGGCCGGCGCCCACAGCGTCGTGACCGAAGATCGGCCCCGTCACCTCCGATAGCGTCTGCGGCATGCGCACGAGCGGCCGCGTGGGCGAGCGCTTCGCGGTGGAGGTGTACGTAGGATGCAGATACTCGGGCTGCGTGCCCGGCAGGGCGCGCCAGTACGGGCGAACCGGATGCATGACGAACTCCCCCCGATGGCGGTCGGCGTGCGGTCTACCGATGGATGTTCTGCGCGGCCCCGGTGTTTGCCGTGGACTGACCCTGGCGGCTTGCATCGATTCCTGCGCGACCTCTCCGGTCGTGTCGGCGCTTCATCGCCGTGCAGGAACCCATGTGCCACTCGACGATGCGGGTGTCCTGGCAAGGTAAGTCCAAGGTTGCAGCGGCGTCAAGGTGCGGTGCCCGGGAGAGCACCGCTGCACGGGCGCTACTCCCGGGTTACCGACATGACGACGCTGTCGCGCGATGGTTCCCGCCAGAGATTCGTGGGCGTTGCGCGGACCGCGCCGGACCAGCCTCTGTTGGATTGCAACCGGTCCCATCGCGCCGATCCGCCCTCAGCGTCCGTCCCTCGGGTCTGCCCTCAGTCCGCCCGCACCCGCTCCCCGTGACGGAACATCGCCAGCTCGCCGGGCGCGAGCGCCGTCCATGCCTCGTTGTCCGTGAGCGGCAACGTGGCGATCACCGCGACGCGGTCGTCGGGGGTCGTGACCGTGCTGAAGTCCACCGCCACATCCTCGTCGACCAGGTGCGCAGTGGTGAACGGGGCCCGGCGCTCCACGTACGCGAGCTGGGTCGATGCCCGGGCGAAAAGGCAGTCCCCGTTCGAGAGCAGGAAGTTGAACGTCCCGTGGGTGGCCACGCCGTCGGCCCACGTTCGGATCACCGGCAGCAGGTCGTCGCTGTCCGGGGTGTGGTCGCCGAAGTGCGCGCGCAACGTCTCGATCAGATGGCAGAACGCCAGCTCGCTGTCGGTCGCACCCACCGGCCGGCACTGGCCCGCGAGGACGGGATCGTAGTTGTCGAGTGTGCCGTTGTGCGCGAAGAGCCAGTAGCGCCCCCACAGTTCGCGCATGAACGGGTGCGTGTTCTCCAGCCCGACCGGGCCACGGGTGGCCTTGCGGATATGGGCGATGACGTTCATCGACCGGATCGGGTAGTCCCGCACCAGTTGCGCCACGGGGGACTGCGCCGCGGGTTCCGGGTCGAGGAAGACGCGGCAGCCGCGGCCCTCGAAGAACGCGATGCCCCAGCCGTCGCCATGATGGTCGGTGCGGCCACCGCGTTGCTGGAAACCGGCGAACGAGAAACAGATGTCCGTGGGGACGTTACAGTTCATGCCGAGAAGCTGGCACATGGCGGACGGGCACCGGTGGACGGGATCACGATTATCGATGATGGCCGCGGGCACGGGGGCGCCGTCTGGTATCCCGTCTGGTACCCCGTCGCACGGTGGGTTAGCCTCACCGGCTTGCCGCGCCCCCAATGCACACGAGAGGAGAGAAACGCCATGAAGATCGCGAACAGCGTCACCGAGCTGATCGGCCATACCCCGCTGGTCCGCCTGAACCGCGTCACCGAGGGCTGCGCCGCACAGGTGGTGGCGAAGCTGGAGTTCATGAACCCGGCCCACAGCGTGAAGGATCGCATCGGCGTCTCGATGATCGATGCCGCCGAGCAGGCCGGCCTCATCAAGCCCGACACCATCATTCTCGAACCGACGAGCGGCAACACCGGCATCGCGCTCGCCTTCGTCTGCGCAGCCCGGGGCTACAAGCTCGCCATCGTGATGCCGGAAACGATGAGCCGCGAGCGCCGCGCGCTGCTCCGCGCCTACGGCGCCGAGCTGATCCTGACGCCCGGCCCGGACGGCATGGGAGGCGCGATCCGGAAGGCCGAGGAAATGGCTGCTGCCGATCCGCGCTACCTCATCCCCCAGCAGTTCGCGAACCCCGCCAACCCCGAGATCCACCGCCGCACCACGGCCGAGGAGATCTGGGCCGACACCGACGGCCAGGTCGACTTCCTCGTCGCGGGCATCGGTACGGGCGGCACGATCACCGGCGTGGGCCAGGTCCTGAAGGCGCGCAGGCCGTCGTTCCGTTGCATCGCGGTGGAGCCCGAGGCCTCCCCCGTGCTCTCAGGCGGGCAGAAGGGCCCGCACCCGCTGCAGGGGATCGGTGCCGGGTTCGTGCCGGCGATCCTCGACACGACGGTCTACGACGAGGTGGTGCGCGTCGGCAACGACGACGCCTTCGCGATGGCGCGGCGCATGGCGAAGGAGGAGGGGCTGCTCGTCGGGATCTCGTCGGGCGCAGCCACCGCCGCCGCGATCACCGTGGCGAAGCGCCCGGAGAACGCGGGCAAGCTGATCGTGGTGATCATCCCGTCGTTCGGTGAGCGCTACATCAGCACGAAGTTGTTCGAGGGTCTGCTCGACTGAGCACCGACCCGGGTCCGGGGCAGGGGCCCCGCCCGGTCGGTGTCAGTGCAGCCACCGCGGGCTGCCCTCCTGGGCGCCTGTGGTGTCCGCCACCGTGGCGGCACCCTCCGCCAGGCTCTGGCGCGGGAGCTGGAACGTGAACACCGCACCGCCGTCAGGATGATTCGTCGCCCGGATGTCGGCGCCATGCAGACGGATGATCTGTCGACAGATCGCGAGGCCGAGGCCCTTGCCGCCAGCGCCGGTTTGCGTGCGACTGCTCTGCACGAATTTCTCGAAGATCGATTCGAACTCGTCCTCGGGAATGCCGGGGCCCTGATCCCGCACCGCGATCTCGAGTGCCGGCATCGGACCCGCGTGTTCGCCGTCGATGATCGGGAGGATGGTCGTGGCGTGGACGGTCACCACGATGTCGCGACCCTCCGGCGCGAACTTCGACGCATTGGTCAGCAGGTGATAGAGCACGAGGGCGATGTGATCGCGGTCGCACCAGACTTCGAGCTCACGGGTCTCGAAGCGCCTCACCACCGACTGTCCGCGGGCGTGCAGCGTGTCGCGTACCTCCCAGATCGCGGCATCGAGCACGCCGCCGAGATCGTGGGATGCCTGCACGTGCGCCGTGTGATCGGTGCCCAGGCGCGAGAGCGTGAGCAGATCGTCGACCATGCTGCGCAGCGACTCGGCGCTCGCGACGATCCGGTCGAGGTAGAGCGCCAGTTTCTGACCGTCGATCGCGTCGCCCCGCAGACGGTCGGCGCCGAGCCGGGCGAACGACAGTATCGAGTGCAGCGGCGTGCGCAGCTCGTGCGAAACGTTCGACAGGAACTCGGTCTTGCCGCGGTCGGCGCGCTCCGCACGCTCTTTCGCGTCCCGCAGATGCCGGGTGCGGTCCTCGACGAGTTGCTGGAGATGATCCCGATGGGCGAGCAGCTCGGCCTCGGCTGCGGCGCGCTTCTCGTCGGCCCGCGCCTTCTGCATGCCCAGCGAAAGCGCCTGGGCGACGTCGGTCACCATCTCGACCTCGCCCTCCGTCCACTGACGGGGTGTTGCAGCGGCAAGCGTCAGGGCCCCGTAGGCCTTGCCGTCACGCGCGAGCGGCGCGCACACGAACGCGGCAACGTGCAGTTCCGAGACGATCCCCGAGATCGGTGAAAGCCGCGCATCGGTACGCGAATCGGCGATCACGAGCGTCTCACCATAGCGCCGCATCCAGTCGGTAGGGGGCTTGGTCAGGAACCCGGTCACGGAGCCCAGGGCATCGGTGCCCGACACCGAGTGGACGATCCGGAAGGAGTCCGGCCCGTCGCGCAGATAGCAACTCACGCGGACATCCACGACGCAGGCTGCGACGGCCTCGACGGCTTGTCGGGCCGCTTCGTGCGGGTGCATCCCGGACAGGAACGCGGTGGCGAGCGAATTCACGATGCGCAGCGTCCTGCCGCAGGATCCTTCTCGCTCTATTGGCTCTGCCGGTCCCCCTCGTTCGTCTGCTCCGGGTGCTCCATCGGGTTGCGGGGTCGCAGGACTTGCGATCTCGGTCTCGTTCAGGTCTGCCATGGTGGCGAAGCTCTCCGGCCACGGATGCGTCATGGGCGCTGGTGTGTCGGCGCGGTTGGGGTCGTCCGATCCCGTTGGGGCAGGGAGCGTGGCGGACCGTCGGGGTTTCCGGAAAGCGGCGGTGTCGGAAGGACGCGTGGCCAATCCCCGGGCTTTCCTAAGTTAGCAGAAGTGCAGTGGCATGGCATGCCCGCCGCGAACGCGTAACCCATTTGTAAGGAGTGAGCCGATATCGTCGGCCGCGTCATCGTCCGGTGACACAAAGACCAACAGGGAGGCATTCGATCATGTCCGGATTCGGCAAGGCTGGAGCAGCGCGCTGTATTGCGAGGCTGGCGCTCGTCGCTGGGGTGGCAGCGATCCCCATGGCGCAGGCACAGGAGGTCAAACCCGTGGGCGAGTTCGGCTGGTTCGGCGTCGGCAAGGCCTACGAGCTGGAGAAGGGGCACTACTACTGGGTGGGCGAGTTCAGTGGGACGTTCTTCAACGACAAGGGCGATGGCAGCCACTTCCACCTCGCTGGCTTGAAGTGCCCTGCGTTCAACGACCTCAACTTCGCGACCGGCACCGGAAGATCGGGCGGCTACTGCATCATTGCCGACGCCGATGGTGATCAGGCCTACGTAACCTGGCAGCTCTCGGGGGCACCCAAGCGCTCCACCGGGTCGTTCACCTTCACCGGCGGCACGGGCAAATACAAGGACATCCGTGGTACGAGCCCCTTCACGGGCGTCACGCAGATCAACTGGGCTGACGGCACCGCGTCAGGCTACGCGACCTGGAATCGCTGACGGACGCGCGGGCACCGTTGGGGCCCGCGTCCGAGCCCCGCCGGTGCGCACGATATCGGGTCAACGGCGGGCGCTCGTTTCCTGGCCGTCGTTCGCCACGGCCGCGCGGTAGTTGGCGAGGGCGCGCTGGTACTCGTTGAAAGCGTCGATCTCGCCCAGCCGGGCATCGAAGGTCGCCTGCTCGCGGATCTGCAGCGCGAAGAGGTCGGTGGCGCCCTGGCTGAAACGTAGGCGTTCCGCCTGCTCCAGCGTCTCCGCGAGCACGACGTTGCGTCGCGCCTGGGTGATCTGCGAGACGACCGCCGCGAGCGCCGAGTAGGCGTCCCGGACCTCGTTCTCGATGCGCTCGCGCATGAACTGCTCCTCGGTGCGCAGCCGGAGGATCTGCCCCTCCACCGTTTTCAGCCGGCCGGCGGCTGCGCGGCGTTGAAGTGGCACGTTGAACTCCACGCCCAGTCGCGTCTCGAGCGCTTCGATGTCCGGTTGCCGCCGCTGCATCGGTGACTGTCGTGCCTCGATGCCGACGTCCAGACTCGGCAGCAGTTCGTTCTGCGCAAGATCGCGCTCGATCTTCAATTGTTCGATCGAGATCGCAATGCCGCGCGTCTCGGGACGCCGCGCGACCGCGTCGGCGATGTCGCGCTGGAGGCGCGTGCCGTCGGGATCGACGGTCCCGGGGAACGCCGGCGGAAGACGGTCCCGCGTGGCGATGGACGGCCGGTCCTGGCCGTCGCGCAGGAAGAGCGACAGCTCGATTGCCGTGGCCTCGAAGCGGCGCTGCGCCTGGATCGCTGCGAGCTTCCGGCTGATGACGAGCCGCTCGTTGTCGACGCGGACGATGGGTGCCAGGGCGCCGCGCTTCACCTGTTCCGCGACGGCCGCATCGCGGTCGTTCGCCACGCGCAGCAGTTCCTCCGCTGCCGAGAGCCTCAGGCCGGCGCCGAGCCAGTTGAAGTACGCGATGGTCGCGGTGCGAACGAAATCGAGGCGTTGACGGGCGATGAACGGGTCCGCGGCGGCCTCACCCAAGCGTGCCTGGGCCTGTGCTGCGCGGTCCTTGTCGATGCGTCCATCGCGCAGCAGGTTGATCTTCACGCCCGCGGTGAGCTGACCACCGGCGGGCGTGCGCATCAGGTTGTAGTTCGGCAGGAACCCGCTGCCCAGTCGATAGCCGCCGTAGACCTTCGCACCCCACGACTGGAGGGCCTGTTCGAGGATCACCGAGCCGGTGCGGCCATCGTAGTAGCCGAGCGGCGTCGAGTTCATGCCGGCATTGAGATTCAGATCGAACGCGCCCTCGGTCTGACGCAGCCGCCCGGAGGCGATGTCCTGCTCGATCAGTGCCGCGAGAAGCGGGGGATAGCGCGATACCACCGATGCGAGCACTTCGTCGACGAGCAGCGGTCTTGCCGGTGGCGCCGGCTGTGTCTTCACCGTTTGTGCCCGTACCGCTCCGATGCAGAACCACGCCGCCAGGAGCCATCCCGCGACGCGCACCCATCGTGCGCGAGCCGCCAGGTTCATTCCGGCTCCTTGTCCGCGATGATCGGCGGGAAGGCGTTCAACTGGCGCCACACTTCCTTCCAGAGCGGCAGCTGTTGCAGAAGTACCCAGCCGTCGGCACGCACGCCCTGCCGGAGCCACTGGTTGCTGGGCCAGTTCTGGGTTTTCGTCACATCACCCCGCGTCACGACATCGGGCTTCTGGGCGACCACGATGCGGAACCGGCCAGTGCCGTCATCGGTCGCGTCGACGAACACCACCTCGCCTCCGAACGTGCCCACCGCAACGCTGGGCCAGCCGACGAACTGGATCGCGGGCCAGCCTTCGAAACGCATGCGCACCGGGCTGCCGGGAATGATCTCCCCGTTCGGGCCGGTGCGGCGGGGAGTCACCAGAGGCACGTCGTTGCCCTGCAGCCAGATCTCGGCGAAGCGGTTCGCGGTCTCGGGGATGATCGTCGCGATGGGGGAGCCGGGGCGCAGGAACGTGCCCTCGGTGGCCGTGACCGAGAGCACGATGCCGTCCCGCGGGGCCAGGACTTGCTGCTGGTCGTTCTGCCCGAGGAGTACGTCGGCAGCACTGCGTTCCCTTTCGGCTGCAGCCAGCTCGCCCTCCGCCTGATTGCGGTCCGCGCGGATCCGGGCGCCTGCCGCATCGAACTCGCGTTCGATCTGCGTCAGCGTGGACGTGACAGCGGCCAGGTTGGCGGCGGTCGCGTCGCGTTCCTGGATGGCGAGTTCGAGGTCGCGCTGCGATACAAGGCCACCCTTCGCGAGTATTTCGGTACGCTCGAAGTTGATCCGTGCCGTCTGGGCGGCGATGCGCTCCGCCGCGATCCGCTGTCGGCCCGCCGCCAGCGCCTGGACCTTGGCCGCCTGCTGTTGCTCGAGCTGCGCGGTGAGTGAGGCAAGCCGGTCACGGGCAGCGTCGACCCGATTGATGACGGCATCCCGCTGTGCCCTCACGTTGGCGATGAGGTTGGCGTCGTTGTCCTGGAGTTCGGCGATGAGGGCGCCCTTTGCGACGCGCTGACCTTCGACGACGAGCATGCGCTTCACGCGGCCCGCGACCGGCGCTTCGACGCTGATACGACGATCCAGCGGATCGAAGGCGATCACGCGCCCGGTGCCGCGTACGGACTGCTGCCAGGGCAGCACGACCAGCCCCATGACAACCAGAGCGAAGGCGGCGAGCAGGATGCGCGCGAGCAGGTGAGAGACGCGCGACGAGCCGGCGAGGGCGATGGCGGGCAATTGTCCTGACCACCGGCCGGGCCGGGAGATCGGCCCGGCGGCATGAGCGTGCGGCGTCTTCATCGAGCGTGCTCCCCGGGACGGGACGGTGATGCGCCCGGAGGATGTCCCCCACCCTCGAGCATCGAATGGCGCTCGCAGAGTTCGGCGACAGCGGGGTCACGGGTGGCCACGAGTACGGTCCACGACTGACGCGGATCCCGCAGCACGGAAAAGAGCTCGCGCAGCGTGGTTGGATCGGAGCCGTCGAGGATGTCGTCCAGCAGGAGCAGGCGGGGTGAAAGCACGAGGGCCCGCGCGAGGAGCAGGCGCAGGCGCTGCCGGCTCGACAGCGGCAGACCGCCCGGGAGCAACCGCGCCTCGAGTCCGTCGGGCAGCCCGAGCAGGTCGTCGAGCAGCCCCACGCGGTCGAGGGCATCGGTGATCGCGTCGAGTCCGATGTCGTCGCGACCCAACCGGATGTTCTCGGTGATCGTGCCCGTGACGATGTCGTCGCTCCGGATCAGCGCGACCTGCGATCGCAGCCGGGCGAGATCCCAGCTGCGCAGATCGAGGCCGTCGAGACGGATGAATCCCGCGTCGGGCACCGACATGCCGAACAGGAGGTCGAGCGTCGTGCTCGATCCGCGTCCCGAGCCACCCCATAGCGCCACGCATTCGCCTGCGCGCAGGTCGAGGTGCAGGCCGGAGAGCACGGTGGTGCCGCTGGCGTACGAGAACGAGACGTCCTGACACTCGACACGCATGCCCCCAGTTGCCAGGACCGCGGCCTCCCCGTGCGTACGCTCGGTCTCGAGGTCCGTCATGTGGCCGATCTTGTCGATGGCGGCGAGGCCCCGATACCAGCTGTCGAAGATGAGGCCGAGCTTGGAGATCGAGTAGACGATGCTGGCGACGATCAGCTCGCTCGCCACGAGCTGACCGAGCGTGAGCTGTTGCTGCAACACGAGCCAGCCGCCGACCATGAGTAGCGTCGAAGTTGCGATCAGCTCGAGGACCAGCAGCGACCAGATCTGACGGAGCAGCACGCGGAAGTAGGTCTTGCGGGCATCGAGGTAGCGCCGCGCAAGCTCGTCGGACCGCTGCTGCGCGAGGGCGAATCCGCCGGGGCCCTTGAAGAGGGTCGGGCTACCGGCCAGTTCCTCCAGCCAGCTCAACGTCTCGTACTTGAGACGAGACTCGCGGATGGACGCGTCGACCGCCCCGCGGCCGCTCAGCACCGCAAGCGCGATGCCGATCCAGAGCAGGAGAGAGAATCCGAAGAGCGTCGGATGGTAGAGCCCGAGGACGGCGGTGCCGATCACCACGCCGAGCACCACCGGAATCCCGTTCATCAGGATGCGTTCGGTCGTGCGCTGGATCGTGACGATGTCGAGGAAGCGGTTGACGAGCTCGGGACCGCTCTGGCCTTCGAGGGCGGCGGCGGAGACCCGTGGCAGCCGATAGGTGAGGTCTGCCACGAGGCGCACGAACAACCGGCGCTTGATGACCTCGGCCGTGTAGATCTGCAGGCCGCGGATCAGCGCCGAGAGGCCAAGGGCGGCGACCAGCGCGATGCCGATGAAGAGCAATGCCTGGATGAAGGGGGCGGACTGATTCCCGAAGGAGAGGTTGCTCACGAACGCGCTCACCGCGAGCGGCAGGGCCAGGTAGAGCACGCCGGTCACGATGCTGAAGCTCGCGATGGCGAACACCTCACGCGATTCGGGGCGCAACACGGCGAGAAAGCGGCGCACGGGGCTGAGCGTCGAGGCGTGGTGGTGCCCGTGGGACCCGCTGTGATGGCCGTGGCCGCCACCGTGACCGGCGGCACCCGGCTCGGTGGGCGTGAAGGGCGGCGCGTACAGGATGCCGAATTCGGCGACGTCGAGGACACTGCGCAGGCCCAAGCGCTTGGCGAGCGCCTTCCGGCTGATCGTCTTCAATTCGAGCGGCGCTTCTGCCGTCGAGATGCGCGCGCGAAGGGCGCCGAACTTCCGAATCACGATCCAGCGCCGTTCGCCCGGACTCCATGCCACGAGGGGTCGCAGGCCGTCGGCACTCCAGACGGCGTCGGCAACGCTCATCCGGGCCGGAGACAAACGCAAGCCGAGGATGCCGGCAGCCGTTTCCAACTGGGCCATCGGTTCGGACTGTTCCTTCAACGCGAGTACCGCAGCCCGGCGCGCCGCCACATCGCCACACGGAATACCTGCGAGATCGGCGAGGTGCGTGAGTGTGCGCTCCCAGGCCTCCACCGACAGGGAGTCCTCGGCGTCCGTTGTGGCGACGGACAGCGGGGTCGGGTCACGCTCCCCGCGCAGTGCGGTCATCGAGCGGTCCATGGAGGACTCGGGCGAACCGGTGTCGGCAACGGCGGAGTGACCATGTGAGATCTAAGCACGTGGCACTGGGACACGTCGTGTTGAGCCATGGGGAACAAATGCCTGGAGAACGATGATCGGTGAAACGGCGGCATGCTGAACGGAAACATGCTGTACAGAAATGTGCTGGGCCAAAAGAAACGTCGGCGACGAGGATTTCGATCGCGCCAGCTAGAGTCAGCTTTCGATGCGGCAAGTTCCACGGAATCGCCGATGTTCTTGACGTCAAGGATCGGCCGAACCTGCCGTCTCTTTAGATTATGTCTGAGGGGCTCCGATGGTTCTACCATGAGCCGGCCCGCCGAAAGTCGAGAGGCCGCGGCACTGCGGGTGCACGCGGCCTCGGAGGTGAGGAGATCCGGCACGGCCGGCAACGTCCCCGGGGATCGCGGATCAGCTGTCGCCGGTGAAGATGGCCTTCTTCACGACAGCGTGGACGCCCCAGTTGCCGTCCACCACCTGCGTCACGCCGAAGTCCACCGCGACGGACATGAGCGAGATCGCCTCGTCCTCGGTGAGCCCCTGGGTGGTCATCAGGAACCCGCGCATCTTCCGGAAGGCATCCTTCAGGGCGAGGTCGACGGACGACTTCCCGTAGATCTCCGACTGCGCCTTCTCGCCGAGGTCCGCGAGGTAGTTCGGGAAGCTGAAGCCGTGCAGCACGTACTCGGTCTGGGTCTCGAGGAGCGGGTAGTCGAGGTTCTCCATCGACGTGCCGACGAGGTCCGCCTTCTTGTGCAGGATGAGCTGGAAGGTGCCGGTCAGCGAGCACTCGATGGCCGTGCCGCACAGCTCGGAGTCCCCCTGGGACGCGTGCGGGTCACCCACGGAGAAGAGTGCACCGTCCACCGCCACCGGGTAGTACATCGTCGCGCCCTTGCCGATGCGCCAGTTGTCGATGTTGCCGCCGGTGTAGGAGGGCGGGATCGAGTCGACCATGTCGGCTTCCTTCGGTGCGAGGCCCATCACGCCGAAGTGTGGGCGGATCGGTACGCGCACGTTCTTCAGCACGCCCCAGTTCTCCTGGATGGTCTTGTGGTCCACCGGCACGCCGGGATAGTCGATGATGTTGTGCACGACGCCGTACGGATCGGTCTGGGGCGTCCAGCGGAAGTTGTAGAGGGCACGGGCCCAGTCGCGCTCGCCGGTGGCATCCACCTCGTAGATCGTGATGACTTCGCGCTTCTTCGGTTCCTCGATGAGGTCGTTGAAGTGGAAGCCCCACCACGCAGCGGCGTTGCTGCCATAGCTCTTGCCCTTGAACTGCGCGCTCGGCCTCGGCCGGACGTCGAGGATGCGCACCTCCAGCACATCGCCTTCCTCCGCGCCCGCAACGGCCACGGGCCCCGTGCAGATGTGCACGCCCAGGCCTTCACCGGCGCCGCGGCCGAAGAGCGAGGCGTCCATGGGGCCAGCACCCCGGCGGTCGACGCCCTTCCGGTTCTTGTCCCAGAAGTAGACGCTCTCAGCGCCCGGGTCGCCCTTGATCATCCGCTCGGCATCATCGTTGGCGTGGTGAGTGAGCGTCTCGATCGTGACGAAGTCGCCCGACTGGATCTCGACCGCCGGCTTCAACGACTTGCTGAAGTAGCCCCAGTGCACGGTGTCCGCGGTGGCCGGCACGTGGAAGTGGGAGAACGTGCTGCGTTCCACGCCGGTCTGCGCGTGAGCGAGGGAGGCCGCCCCGATGCCGCCGAGGGCGGTCGCGGCGCCGCTCGCGAGCGCCCCCTTGAAGAATCCGCGCCGGGCCTTGCTGGCGGGTTCGCGCAATTCCTCGGGCTTCTCGAGCTTCGGGAGGTCGTGCTGATGGTGGGGGTCGTTGCAGCAGTGCTGATGGCTGTCCATGGAGTCCTCTTTCAGGAGTTCGGAATGAAGGCGCGGATACGCGCGCTCCGAACGGCCGCATTGCAAGTCGGGGACCCGGGCCGTGCACTGTCATGGGGGCGGATTCACGCCATTGGAATCAGAGGCATGGCGGCGGGCGCACCGCAACGGAACGCGTCCCTGGGGCCACGCCCGCACCATCGCCGGGCTGCGCATTCCGGGGGTGCGGATTTCTGGTGCGGGATCTCAAGGCACGAGGATCGATGGATCCAGATGACGTGCCGTGACCGCATCTTCGGGCCTGAGCCCCGGCGTGATCGAGGCCGCATTGGGGATGCCTGCTGCGAGCCGTGTCGCATCGAACGCGCCCAGCGTCGTGCCGACAAGCGATGGCGGCGCGAGCAGCGGTCGGACCGCGCGCCACTTCGCGGCCTCGCGGCTGGCGTCGAGGAACGGGTTCGCGAGCAGCAGCGCTTCGAGACAAGGCGCCGCATCGACGGCGCAGGCCGCCGTCGTCCGCTGCACGATCGGCACGAAGCGCGCGAGTCCCGGCGTCTCCGCGCCCGCTCGCGCCACGAGGACGTTGCCATAGGGATCGACGCCGAGATCCCGCCAGCGCAGCACGCGCAAACGATCGCCGAACGCGGCTTCGAACTCCGCGTGGTGGTGATAGAAGGTGTTGGCCGCGACGTCTGCATCGCCCTTCGCAAGGGCTTCGACCTTCGCGTTGTTCGGCAGGTCGACCCACGTCACCGCGGCCGGGTCGACGCCATGCAGCTTGGCGAGGCGCGGCCAGAGGCGACGCGCGAGTTCCTTCGGGTCCGCGGCGATGCGTCGTCCGGCAAGATCGGCCACGCCCACCAGCGGTCGGCCGTCCACGCTGTAGAACGCGAGCGGCGACGCTGCCATCAGCGCCATCACGGCGACCACGTCCGCAGACTTCGCGCGCGCCGCGATCACCGCGCCGAGATCCGCGATCGCCACCTCGCACTCGCCGCGGACGAGTTTCTCGATCGCGTCGCCGGAGCCGCCGCCAGGGATGAGTTCCACCGCGAGGTCTGCCGCCGCGAAGGTCCCCTGCTGGCGAGCTGCGTAGAAGGCGGCGTGATCCGCACCGGGCGCCCAGTTGAGGCAGACGCGCATGCCATCGGCCGCCTGGGTCGCGGACGCGATGAGCAGAAGGAGGGCAGGGATCAGGGCTTGCGCGCGCATGGACGGGATGTGAGGACTCGGGCGGGGATGCATTGTGTCTCGTCCCGTCGAAGGTGCCGAGCGCCAACGCCAGGGGGTGTGGTGCCGAGTGTCGGGATCGCTGACACACACCTCAGCCGTCCCGGCGCTCAGCGCTGCAAATCCTTGATTGGCTGACGATCGTCGAGAGACCACTCCGTGGCGTGGGATTTGCACCTCGGACCGGACACTGCCTGCGGTCGCCTGCCGCACCCCCTGACGCCATCACCCGGAGACATCGACGATGTTCCACTGCCTGCCGCCCCTGCGCGCCACCCTCCTTGCCGCCACCCTTCTCGTTGCGGCGAGCGCTCAGGCTGCCGTCCCCTTCAGCGCCATCACGCCGTCCACCACCATCCCCTCGTGCGAGGTCGGCACCTGCGGCAAGCTCGTCTGGTCCGTGGCGGAGATCGCCGACGGCATCATCGCGGACGGTGCGCCGTTCAACGGATTCGCCGGCCTCACCGGCCGTCTCGGCACGATCCGGCTGGACCTCGACGGCGAGTACGACATCGACACGTTCAACCTCTGGAACGACATCAACATCGTGAACGAGGGCGTGCGCAGTTTCCGGCTCGATTTCTTCGACACGGACGGCGATGCGCTCGGCAGCACGGGCCCCCTCGCCGCAGTCTCGAAGTTCCTTCCCAACACCTACGAGTTCGCAGCCTTCGAGCGCGTGAGTCGCGTCGACATGGTGATCCTCGCGGTCTCCGGTCGCGTCGAGATTCGCGAGGTCGGCTTCGACGGTGCGGTGTCCGCGCCGATCCCGGAACCCGGGACCACCGCCCTCATGCTCCTTGGCCTCGCCGGGGTGGCCGCCGTCGCACGCCGCCGCAAGGATTAACGCATCCCCGGGTGGCGGTGCATCATCCCGCTTTCCCCGAAGCAGGAGGTGCCCCGTGCCCAAGGTCATCGTCGAGGTCGTCCACGAGCGCCGCACACCCGGGATCGAGGCATCCGACGGAGCGTCGCCATGATCGCCGTCATCTTCGAGGTCGTCCCGCGGCCGGACTGCAAGGACGCCTACTTCGGTGCGGCCGCGGCACTGAAGCAGCATCTCGATGGAATCGACGGCTTCCTCTCGATCGAACGCTTCGAGAGCGTGACGCGCCCCGGCCGGTTCCTGTCGCTATCGTTCTGGCGCGACGAGGAGGCGGTGAAGCGGTGGCGCAACGTTCCCGAGCACCGGCTGATGCAGCAGATGGGGCGCGAGAAGCTCTTCGCGGACTATCGCCTGCGGGTCGCAGGTGTGATCCGCGACTACGGGATGCTCGACCGTACCGAGGTGCCGGACGACTCCAAGCCGATCCACGGCTGAGTTGGTCCGGGGCGCCGTCGCACGGGCTCGCTACGGCCGCCCGAGCATGAGGTACAGCGCATCCTGCCCCGTGCCCGCGTGGCCCCACGCGAGATACATCGGGCCGAGCGCGGTGTCCGCCGCCAGGAAGAGGGACCCTGCGAACCGCAACCCGCGGCCGTCGCGATCGCCCGCGATCTGCGAGAACACGTTGCCCGCTTCGACCGATGCGCCCCAGAAGAGTCCGTCCGCCAGCGCCGGAATCCGGTCGAGCCGGTGGTAGTAGACCGCGCGCCCGACCACGAACGACTCTCCGACCAGGCTCCCGATCGGATAGCCCGACAGGTTGAAGAGCCCGCCCAGCGAGTAGATGTCGTAGAACGGAAGCTCGCCCGAGAACGCCTTCCCGCCCCGGATGCCGAGCAGCACGCTGTCGGCGCGGCGACCGAGCGCGTGGCTCGCATCGAAATCGGCGCGGACGTACTCGGTGGTCGCGCCGAGTGCCTCGATCGAACGGACGACGGTTCCCGCGACGCGGCTGCCCTGCGACGGGAAGTTGATGTTGTCGAACTGGTCGTAGAGCGCGCGCACGTTGATGTTCGCCACGTTCGCCTCGACCGGCTGGAAAATCGGAATGGCCACCGACGGCGTCGCGGAGGCTCTGCCGCGATACACCCCGAGCCGCACTTCGCCCCACTTCTCGAAGTTCGCGCCGACGTCGAACCCGGCGCCTGTCTGGCGGACCTGGTACTGGGCGATGCGATTGCTGCCCAGGTAGATGTCGAGCACGCGCTCGGAGGCCTCCAGGCGCGGCGCCACGAAGAGCCATCCGCGGAGGTCGAGCGGCTGGTAGAGCTCCGAGGTGAGCGACGGGTTGAAGCCCACCTGGACCCGGTTGCGCCATTCGCCACCGAGGGCGTTGAGCCACGTGCGGTTGTAGAAGAGCTGGAGGCTGAACCTCCCGCTGCCTTCGGAATCGGTCGACAGCACGAGACCCATGCGCAGGTAGTCTGGGCCCCGGGGCGGCTCGCGGGTTTCGACCATCAGGGTCCGGATCCCGTCGCGGTCGGCGAAGAAGTAGTCGATCCGTTCGAGATCGCCGCGACCGTAGAGGCGGGCGACGTTCCCGTCGAGTTCCTCGTCGCCGGGAATGCGGCCGTCCAGCATCCGGATCGCGGCTTCGACAGCGGCCGGGTTCACGTTCTTCAGCCGACTGTTGTCGACGATCATCCGCTGCGCCGGTGCGGGGGTGTGCAGGCGTCCGGTCTGCGCGAGCCGGAACGATTCGTAAGCTTCGGGCGCGAGCGAGAGACGCGACAGCGCTGCCATCTGGTGGCGTGCCGCAGCCTCGCCCCTCGGGACGATCTGCTGCACCTGGTTGAACGACACGGCGGTGAAACCCGCGAGGTCGGGTTCGAGCAGCACGTCGCGCGGCGTGATCTCGGTCAGCGACCGGCGCACGTTCTGCATGGTGAGGATGTGGATCATCTGCACCGAGACGCCGAGCACGCTGCCCAGTTCGTCGCGCTTCAGCAGCGGACTGCCGAGATTCACCACGATCACGATCTCCGCGCCCATGGCCCTGACGACGTCGACGGGCACGTTCCGCACGAGACCGCCATCGAGCAGGACGCGGCCGTCGATCTCCTCCGGAGAGATGATGCCCGGCACGGACATGCTCGCACGCATGGCACGCGCGAGATCGCCCTTCGAGAGCACCACCATCTCACCCGTCTCGATGTCGGTCGCGACGGCGCGGAACGGAATCGGCAGCCGGTCGAAGTCGCCACCGGGCGGTTCCTGCACGAACGAGCGCAGGGTCGCGAGCAACTGCTGACCCGCGATGGCGCCCCTCGGCAGGAACGGCAGACCGCGGCTCACGCCGAACTCGAGCCCCCACAGACCCGCGGCATCGAGCTGCTTTCGGAGCACCGACTGTTCCGATCGCGGCGGGGCGTCCCGGAACACGCGCTCCCAGTCGATCTCGCGCAGCCGGCGCTCCATCTCGTCGGGCGTCATCCCGCTCGCGTAGGCGGCGCCGACGATGGATCCCATGCTGGTGCCGGCGATGTAGTCGACCGGGATCCGCATCTCCTCGAGCACCCGCAACACGCCGACGTGCGCGAGGCCGAGCGCGCCGCCGCCGGACAGCACGAGGCCGATCTTCGGTCGCCGGGGAGTCTCGTCCGCCCCCGCGCCGCCGCACCAGGAAACCCATGCGAGCAGGGCGATCGCGACGAGCGCCCGGCCGTTTCTCCGGTTGTGCGCGGTCCTACCTGCCATGGGCGCCGTGCCCTTGAGCGCCCCCGTCATGGCCGGACCCGCGGTGGTCGTCCGCCGGGTCGAGTCCGAACACCTGTAGGTCGCGTACGAGATCGCCCCATTGGGTCATCGTGAGGCGGGCGGCGATTCGGGGCACGCCAGCCGCGTCGGGCCGGACGACGAACGCCTCGCCTTCCTCCGGGATCTCGCCGAGCGCGCCCTGGGCGTTGAAGATGTGCGCCACCACGACGACGTTGGTCCCGCGGGGTGCGCCCTTCGCGAGGATGGCCGACAACGCGGTGCCGGCTTCGCGCATCCCCTGGCCCTGTGCCGGGGAGGGTGCGAGCGCCGCGACGGCGTCGGCGCGGCCGAAGGCGAGCCGGGCGGTGTCCATGCAACGGCAGTACGGGCTGCTCCAGACGTCGGCCACGGGGATCCCCAACAAGCGCACGGCGTCGCCCATCTCCCGACTGGCCTCGCGCCCCATCGGCGAGAGATTGCGCTGCCAGCTGCAGTCGGCGAAGTCGCCGCCCCTGGCGTCCTTCGCGAGCATGTCGGTCTTGGCATGGCGCACCACCAGCACGTTGCCGCCCTCGCGGAGGAGGCGCAGCGCCAACACGGCGCCCGGCTTCGAATGCCAGTGGGCATGGGATCGGCGGTGGGGCGCGTCCTGCTGCGCCTGGAGCGGTATCGCGGCGAGCGTCGTAGCGAGCGCAACCGTGGCGAGCAGACCGTTCAGGAGATGCCGTCGCATGGTTCTTCTTCCTTCCCGGATCAGGAGGTGGGGCGGTGACCGCCGTGCAGATCCATCTTCGTGGTCACGGCGTCGAGCAGAACTTCGGGCGCTTCCGCATCGAGGAACGTCTCGCGGTCGAGCACGCGCGCGAGGCGCTTCTCGTCGAGCGCCCCGCACCACTTCGCGACGACCAGCGTCGCGACGCTGTTGCCGACGAAGTTCGTGAGCGCGCGCGCCTCCGACATGAAGCGGTCGATGCCGAGGATCAGGGCGAGGCCCGCGACGGGGATCGACCCGGTCGCCGAGAGCGTGGCGGCCAGCACGATGAAGCCGCTGCCCGTGACGCCCGCCGCGCCCTTCGACGTGAGAAGCAGGATCCCGAGCAGTGCGAGCTGGTCCCCGAAGGTCATCGGCGTGTCGGTGGCCTGCGCAATGAACACGGCGGCCATCGTGAGATAGATCGACGTGCCGTCGAGATTGAACGAGTACCCGGTGGGGATCACGAGTCCCACCACCGATTTCTCGGCGCCCGCGTTCTCCATCTTCGCCATGAGGCGGGGCAGCGCGGATTCCGATGACGACGTGCCGAGCACGAGGAACAGTTCCTCGCGGATGTAACGGATGAGCTTCCACAGCGCGAAGCGGTGCATCCGCGCGACGACGCCGAGCACCACGAACACGAACAGGAAGCAGGTCACGTAGAACACGCCCATCAGCTTGGCGAGCTGCGCCAGCGAGCCGAGGCCGTGCTTGCCGATCGTGAACGCCATCGCACCGAAGGCGCCGATGGGGGCCACTTTCATGATGATGCCGACGATGCCGAACAGCACGTGCGACAGCCGCTCCACGAGATCGAACACCGGCCGGCCCTTGGGCCCGTAGGCGTGCAGCGCGAAGCCGAACAGCACCGAGAAGAAGAGGACCTGCAGCATCTCCCCCTTCGCGAAGGCATCGACGGCGCTGCCGGGGATGATGTTCAGCAGGAAGTCGGTGGTGCTCTGCATCTTGCCCGGCGCGGCGTATTGCGAGAGTGCTTGCGTGTCGAGCGTCGCCGGGTCGACGTGCATCCCGACGCCGGGCTGGAGCACGTTCACGACCACGAGACCGACGAGGAGGGCGATGGTGCTGAGGATCTCGAAGTAGAGCAGCGCGTAGGCGCCGGTGCGCCCGACCTTCTTCATGTCCTCCATGCCCGCGATGCCGGTCACGACGGTGCAGAAGATGATGGGCGCGATGATCATCTTCACCAGTTTGATGAAGGCATCGCCGAGCGGCTTCATCGCCGCGCCGGTGTCGGGCTGGAGGTGACCGAGCAGCACGCCCAGGGCAATGGCCACCAGCACCTGGAAGTACAGGCTTCGCCAGAGCGGGCGACGGGGCACCGCGGCCGTCGATGCGCTCATCGATGTCCTGCGTCGACGGCCGCGAGCACCTTCCCGAAGAACGCGTCGGCGTGGTCGGCGTCGATCCAGCGCACCACCACCACCATGCGGCGCTCCGGTTCGATCCAGGTGAACGAGCTGCCCGCACCGATCGCGAAGTAGCTCGATGCCGGGGCGCTCGGGAAGACGCGTCGCTCGTGATTCAGCCAGAGCAGGTAGCCGTAGAAGGGAGCGATCGCGCAGGGGGTGCGCATCCGCTCGACCCAGGCCTTCGAGAGCACCTGCCGGCCGTTCGCGCGGCCATCGTCGAGGAGCATCTGCCCGACGCGCGCCTGGTCGGTGCTGCCGATCGAGATGCCGGCGCCCCAGTGCGTCCCGCCGGGAACGGATTGCATGCGTCTGCCGCCGATCTCGACCCAGGCGTCGTCGTAGCCTTCCCAGCGCCAACCGTCGCTGGCACCGATCGGCACCATCACGGCCTCGCGGAACACTTCGGGGAGCGGGCGTCCGAAGAGATGCAGCAGCGCGAGCGAGAGCTGGTTGATCCGGACGTCGTTGTACTCCCAGAACGTGCCCGGCGCCTGCAGGGGGCGCGGATCGCCCTTGCGGCCCGCGGGTGCCCCACCCTGGAATTGCAGCGTGCGATAGCGATCGACCTGGTCGGGCAGGCCGAAGCACTCACCCTCCCACTCGCTCGTCTGCTGGAGCAGGTGCGCCCAGGTGACCTCCGCGTTGCGGCCCGCGTCGAAGCCGATGCCGCGGACGCGGGTGCCGACGCGCTCGTCCGGATCCGGCAGCAAGCCGCGGTCGTGGGCGACGCCGGCGAGGATCGCGAGATAGGTCTTCGCGACACTGAAGGTGAGATCGGCGCGATCGGGCTCGCCCCACGCGGCGATCGTCCTGCCGTCGACCAGGATGGTTCCGGACACCGGACCGCGATCGTGCACCGGGCCGCGCAACCGGTTCCAGGGCGCAGGGTCGAGGTGGTGGATGCCCCATCGCGGGCCGATCTCACGGCTCCAGGGGGTTTCGTGCTCGACGGCAAAGCGGATGGCGTGTTCCATGGGGCGGCGGCGGCAGTGGCGTGGATCGGAGGGGACGCGGCGCAACCGCACGGTGCGTCCGCGATCGGCCGGAGTATGCCCGCGAAAGAGTGCTCTTGTGCTCCGCGACCGGCGCTACCATCTCCCAGGAAGTCGCCACCTGTCCGGGGTCCCTGGTTCATGTCCTTTCCGAGAGCGTCATTGCAGTTCGTTGCAGCCGGCCTCGCCACGCTGCTGGCGTGCCTGTGCCCGCCGGCGGTCGCCTGTGTGGAAGGCGATCTCCGGGGGGACATCGTGCGGCTGGACAAGGAGGTCGGCGAGACGGCGGCCGGCGGACGCACGTCGATGCAGATCGTGGGTGCCGGTTGGTTCCGCGCCGCGACGATCGTGAAGGATGGCGGCACGACCGGGCAGACGATGGTGACGCTGGAACTCGATGGCGAGCCCATGATCACGACGTCGTTCTCGATGCTCGCGAACCCCTGGTACCAGCTCTCGACGGATTCCATCTCCGCTTCCGTCCGCGTCGATGGGTCGAGGAGCACGATGACCATCTGGTACTCGCCCGAGCTGAAGTTCCGGGCGCTGGCGTCGGTGCGCGTCGAGGTGGAGGAGATCGGTGTCGAGCGCATCGTCGTGCGGGCCATCATGAACAAGCCGGCCCCCCACGAACACATCCCGGGTCAGCCCGGGACCGCGGTCGCGCTGCCGGCCTTCCAGTAGCTGCTACTGCCGGTAGGCCTCCACGCGCGCCGATTTCACGGTGTAGCCGATGTCGATGTCCGACGCGCCGTCCACCAGATAAAGCGCCTGCTTCGTCGTGCCGGCCGACAGCCGACCCGTGACCCACACGGGCATGAAGAGGCCGCTCAGTTCGAAGGCGGTGTCCGTCTTCACATGGACGATCTGGTTGGCGGGCGGTGGGGGCGTATGGATGCAGGCGCCGACCCACGGCACCAGCAGGAACTCGGTGACTTTCCTCCCCGTCACTTCGAGCGGCAGCACGTAGCCTGGCAGGCGCACCAGCACCCCATCCAGCGTCGAGACGAGAAGCCGGGCCTGCGCACGGTTGCGGGCGGTGGTCTGCCGCCGCGTCTCCAGCAACGCCTCGACATCGTGCCCTTCCTGCGCGAGCCGCTGCACGAGCGAACGCTCCTTCGCGTCGTCGTCGGCGGTGAGCGTCTTGTCGCCTTTGGCGCGCCGGTCGCGGATCGCCGCGACGTCCGACAGCCACAGCAGCGGATCCCGCCCGAGTTTCGCGAAAGGATTCTCGGCACTGGCTCCCTTCGGTACGAGGTCCGCCCAGAGGAGGGTCCGCGGATCCTCGGCGCGGGCGAGGGTGGCGAGCAGGGCGCAGAAGACAAGTATCGCGAGGCGCATGTGCCGGATCCGGAGGGGGTTCGTCACCCAAGCATACGGCGGGATCCGATTGGGTGTCGTCCTTGGCGAAACCGCGGGCCGTGCCGGCAGGTGTGACTTTTCGCACACCGGCGCGGTATCCCGCGTCACTGCCCAGGCCTGGCCGGACGGCGACACTTCGATCGGGACGGCGGCACGCGATCCCCGCGGCGCCGTGGCTCCCGAACGCAAAGTGGAGATCACCATGACGCATTCCCCCGCCCTTCCGCGGCCAGGCATCGTACGTCGCGGCCTGCTGACGATCGCGCTCGCCTGCGCGGCCGTGCTGTCCCCGCCCGTCGTCGCCGCGGATAACTTCAGCGCGGCGCCGGCCTTCGACCCGCTCTACCCGAATCCGCCCTTTCTCCAGACCAATGTGGACGAGTACATGGTCATCGTGTGGGAAGCGGACAGGGCCGCGATCGAAGCGTTGCTGCCGCCCGGCATCAAGCCGGCGGCATCGAATACGGTGGGCATGAACCACTATGTGGTCCGCGAGGGCGCCGGTCTCGCGCCATATGAGGCGAGCTACGTCTTCGCCGAGATCGAGGGCATGGACGATCCCGGCGGCGGCAAGGCCCGGTGGTTCCTGTGGGGCCTGTACTCGCCGGACCGAGCCGTGGCGGCGCTGCGGGAGGTGATGGGCTTCGCGCCCCGGCTGGGAACGACCCGCGTCACCGAGTCCGGGAAGAAGATGCGCGGCGCAGGTACGCGGGACGGCAAGGAGATCCTGTCCTCGGAGATCATGAACAAGGGCGAGGCCGCCGCGGCCGCAGGGACGCTGCACTACGGCGTGCTGCGCAACATGCCCACGATGATGGGGAACGCGACGGCCTCGTCGGAACTGGTGATGCATCCGATCTCGTGGACCGGTAGAGTGACCATGGCCGATCCGGTGTCGGTGAAGATCAATCTTCCGGACGCTCATCCACTCAAGAAGCTGGAGCCGAAGAAGCTGCTCTACGGCTACTCGGGCAAGGACGTGAACTTCGTATTCGGGCATACGAAGCTGATCGAGAAGCGCCAGTAATCATTGGTAGTCGTCAGAAGCGCGAAGGGGGCCGCGGAGAACACCCGCGCCCCCGCGGCCTCCGCAGTCTCGAGGTCGCCCATGGATCATCGATGTGTGGAGGAGGTCGCCGGCACGATGGAGACGGTGCGTGGGTGGCTGGAGCGCCAGGGCCTGGGACAGTACGGCCCCGCGTTCGAGAGCAACGACGTGGATCTCGACGTGCTCGAGTCCCTGACCGAGGCGGATCTCGAGACGCTGGGCGTGTCGCTCGGTCACCGCAAGCGGCTGCTGAAGGCCATCGTCGAGCGGGTTGCCGGCCGGTCCGATCCTGGAGGCGCGGCGCCGGCCATCGAGTCCACGACGGCAGACGGGGAGCGTCGGCAGGTCACCGTGCTCTTCTGCGATCTCGTCGATTCGGTCCGGCTATCGCGCGAGCTCGATCTGGAGGAGTTCCGGGCCATCATGGCCGCCTATCACGGTGCGGTCGCGCAGTCGGTGCAGCGGTACGAGGGCTACGTCGCCCAGATCCAGGGCGACGGCGTCGTCGCGTATTTCGGGTATCCGCTCGCCCACGAGTCGGAGGCCGATCGGGCTGTGCGTGCCGGGCTCGCGATCATCGAGTCGCTGGTTGCGATGGCACCCCACGGTCAGGTGCGACTGGAGGTGCGCATCGGCATCTCGGCGGGTCTGGTGGTCGTGTCGCACATCCTCGCGCCCGAGAAGAGCGCCGTTGGCGACACCCCGAATCTCGCCCACAGGCTGCAGGCCATCGCCTCGCCCGGCGAGGTGCTGGTGACCGACCGCGTGCGAGTCCTGGCGGGGGGCGCCTTCGACTACGAAGACCGCGGCCACCCCACATTGAAGGGCGTCGGCGACGCCGTGCGGGTCTGGCGGGTGCTCGGCCCGAGTGGCGCTGCGAGCCGGTTCGAGGCGGCGACGCGCGGCGGTGTGACACCCCTGGTGGGCCGCGAGCAGGAGATCGGCCTGCTCCTCGATCGCTGGGAACTCGTGCGCGCCGGCCGCGGACAGGCGGTGCTGATCGCGGGCGAGCCGGGCATCGGGAAGTCGCGGACGATGCGCGCGCTGCGCGAGCGCCTGGCGGACGACGGCATGCAGCCGGTGCAGTTCCAGTGCTCGCCCTATTCCGTGAACAGCGCGCTGCATCCCGTCATCGATCACTTCGAGCGTGCACTCGGCTTCACGCGCGCGGACGACCCCGCCGGGCGCATCCGCAAGTTGGAGGAAACCCTCGAGGGCCGGTGGCAGCGTTCCACGCGCGACTGCCACCTCGTGGCGCGGATGCTGAGCCTGGATGCCGATGCGCACTTCGGCCCCCTGGACGTCACGCCCCAGCGCCAGAAGGAGGAGACGCTGCGCCTGCTCGTGGACGCGCTGGCGGGTATCGCGCGCGAGCGGCCCACCCTGATGCTGTTCGAGGATGCCCACTGGGCGGACCCCACGACGCTGGAACTGCTCGATCTCCTCCTGCGCCGCACCGAGTCGCTGCCACTGCTGTTGCTCGTGAGCTTCCGCCCCGAGTTCACGCCCGCCTGGACCGGCCGGCATGTCACGCCAATGCTGCTCGCCCGGCTGTCGCAGGTGCAGAGCGGGCACCTCGTTCGGCGCATCACGGCCGACAAGCCGTTGCCCGAAGACCTCGTCGGGCAGATCGTCGACAAGACGGACGGGGTGCCGCTCTTCGTGGAGGAACTGACGAAGGCCGTGCTCGAGTCCGGGCTCGTCGAGGACGCCGGCACCCACTATCGCTATGCCCGGTCCGTGGACCGCATGACCATTCCGGCCACGCTGCGCGATTCTCTGATGGCGCGGCTCGACCGGCTCATTCCCGTGAAGGAGATCGCGCAGATCGGTGCGGTCATCGGCCGCGACTTCGCCTACGACCTCGTGGCCGCCGTCGCGCCGATGAAGGGTGCCGCTCTCGACGACGCGCTGGAGCGCCTGGTGGCCTCGGAACTGGTGTTCCAGCGCGGCGCGATCCCGCAGGCCGTTTACACCTTCAAGCACGCGCTCGTGCAGGACGCCGCCTACGATTCGCTGCTGAAGTCGAAGCGGCAGGAGCTGCATGCGGAGATTGCGGGGGTCCTCCTGAGCAGGACGGGTACGCTGGAGGGCATCGCGCCCGAGCGTCTTGCCCACCACTACACGGCAGCCGGCATGACCTCCGTCGCCGTGCATTGGTGGCACCGCGCCGGGGAGCACGCGATGCGCCGTTCGGCGATGCCGGAGGCGATCGCTCATCTGGAGCGCGCGCTCACGTTGAACGAGACGCTGCCCGAGGGGCCGGAGCGCGACCTCATGGAGTTGGAGATCCGCTCGGCGCTGGGAACGTCCCGGATGGCCCTGCACGGCTGGTCCGCCGCGCAGGTCGGGGAGTGTCTTCAACCGGCGCTGGCCATCGCGCGCCGACAGGGCCGGGTGGACCGCACCGCACGGATTCTCTGGGGGCTCTGGGTGCATCGCCTGACGCGCGGGCGCATCGCCGAGGCCCGTGCGCTCGCCAGCGAGATGATGGCCGAGGCGGAGGTGATCGACGACGAGGACCTCCGGATCTGCGCGTCGCTCGCGCGGATGATCTCGGCGTTCTGGCTCGGCGCTCTCGAGGAGGCGCGGGCGGAAGGCGACCGGGTGCTGGGGCTCTACCAGGCCGATCGCCATCGCCGTCTCGCGGACTGGATCAACTCGGATCCCAAGACCCAGGTGGGCTGCTACGCGGCGCACTGGGAGTGGATGCTCGGTCATCCGGATCGCGCCGTGCGGACTGCGATCGCCAAGGACGAGCACGCGCGCGCCCGCGGACACCCCTTCGACCTCGGCTTCGCTCTGACCAACGGCGCGTTCGTGTTCGACTACCGGCGCGAGCCCGAGCAGCTCATGCAGCGCGTTCTGGAGGCCGAGCGGCTCGCCGAGCGGTGCGCGCTGCCGTTCATCGCGGGGAGCCTGGCGTCATTGCCCCGTGCCTGCGCGGAATTACGGTTCGGGCGCCCGGGCACCACCGAAACGATCCTGCGCGATTCGCTGATGCGGCGCGCGACGGTCGACCATCACATCTGCGTGCCCTATGCCCGGGCAGTGCTTGGAGAGTCCCTCTCGGCAATGGGTCGCCTGGATGAGGCGCTCGGTGAGATCGACAGGTCGATCGAACAGTGTCAGCGCCCCGGTTGGGAGGAGCGCGTGCATTTCGCAGAAATTTTGCGGCTTCGAGGTTCGGTCCTCGAACGCCAGCGCCGGCCGGACGAGGCGCTGGCGACGTACCAGTCCGCGCTCGACTTCGCCGTCGCACAGCGGGCGCACGCGTGGTCCCTGCGGTGCGGCACGTCGCTGGCGGCGCTGCTGGCGGAACAGGGCCTGGGTGAGCGCGCGAGGTCCGTGCTGCAGCCGCTGATCGCGAGGTTCACCGAGGGTCGGGACACGCACGACCTCGTTCAGGCGGAGCGGCTGCTCGTGCGACTCGCGTGAGTCTCCCCAAGGTCAGGGGGCGGGTGCAGCGTCGTCGCGCTCGACCACGGCCTCGTGGAGCAGGGTTCTCCCGGCTTCGATACGGAGCAGTCCGCTGGCGCGCATGTCGGAGAGGATGCGCGACACCATCTCGCGCGTTGTCCCGGCCCGGGCGGCGATTTCCTGGTGCGTCATCCTGTCCGGCAGCGTCAGTCCCGCCGCATCGCGGGACGCCGCGAGGGTCAACGTGCGCACGACGCGGCCATAGACGTCGAGAAGCGCCAGGCTCCCCGCGAGTCCGGTGAGATTCCGCGCGCGCCGGATCACCGTCATCAGCAGTGCCAACGATGCTGCCGGATTCGCGGCGAGGTAGTCGGTGAAGGCTTGCCTCTGCACGATCACCAGCCGGGCGGGTTCGAGGGTCATCACCGACGCCGAGCGCGGCTGCCCGTCGAGCGACATCTCGCCGAAGATCTGACCGGGGCCGAGCAGGTCGAGGGCTATCTCGCGCCCGTCCGCGTCGGAGAGATACACCTTGAGCCGGCCCGACAGGACGCCATAGATCTGATCGGACACGTCGCCTTCCTGGAAGACGACGGTCCGGCGCGGCAGGGCGCGGACGAGGCCGATGGCGACCAGGGATGCGGGATGGAGCGGATTCTCGATCATCGTTGCGCCGTCATTCAAGGATCTGTCGGGATATGCCGGGGCGTCGTCGCGGGCGGGATCATGTGCGAACCGAGAGCCCGTCCGCCACGGAGTGCCGATACAGGCGCCACGCGGGCAGGATCCCCACCAGACTGCCCGCCACGAACACGAGCGCCATCAACTGCCATTCCAGCACGGAAGGCCAGACGCCGCCGACGACGAGTCCGATGCGGGACGCCAGCCACGGACGCGCCAGCGGCAGGGCGACGTGCAGCACGACCGCGCCGACGATCACGCCGGTCAGCGTCAGGGCGGCGGCCTCGCCGGCGACCAGTGCGAACACCTGGGAAGGACGCGCGCCCACGGAGCGCAGGATCGCCATCTCGCGGCGTCGTTCCGCGATGCCCGTGAGCAGCGCCACCAGCATGCCTGCGAGTCCCACGACGACGGCCATGATCGAGACTGCGCGCAAGGCCTGCTCCGCCACACCGACCAGCGCCCAGACCTCTTGGAGCGTCGCTGCGGGCAGGATCGCGGTGAGCGGTTCGTCGGGGAACGTGTTCACCGCTCGCTGCATCGACAGCGCCGAAGTGCGCGTCCGCAGACCTACCAGGAACGCCGTGATGGTGCGTGATGCTTCGGCAGTCGGCTCCGCGGCCATCAGCGCCGCGGCGAGCGGATCGTCCGACTGCGCGATGCGCTCCGGTGCGTGCAGTGCGTCGATGTCCTCCAGGCTCACGAGCACCGTGCGGTCGACGGGCGTACCGGTGGGGGCGAGGATGCCCGACACCCGGAACGGTCGGTCGGCGTGCGGCATGAAGCCGTCGTCACCGCTGCCGTGGGCGAGGACCAAGTTGGATCCCGGGGCGTAGCCGAGCCGGCGGGCGGTCTCGGCGCCGAGGACCGCCTCGCGCGGGCCGGCGAAGATCCTGCCCGAGGAGATGGCAAGCGCGACCGCGCGGCCGTACCGATAGTGTTCGAAGAAGCCCTCCGTGGTGCCGACCACTCGGAAGCCGCGATGGGAGTCGCCCAGGGTCAACGGCACGGTCCACGCCACGGAGGGATGCCCGGCGAGTGCGCGATAGCTGGACCAGCGCAGGCCGCTGCCCGCCTCCCCCACGTGAAAGACGGTGGCGAGCAGGAGGTGGACGCCGCTCGTGCGCGCACCGACGATGAGATCGGTGCCGGACACCGTGGCCGCGAAGCCCTCGCGCGCTTCCTCCCGGAGGCGTTCGATGGCGAGCAGCAGGAACACGGACAGCGCGATCGACAGGACCGTGAGCGCGGCCGTCGCACGTCGGTGCCGGAGGCTGCGCAGGGCGAGCACAGCGATCATGCGGCGGTGCTTCGGACCGCGGTCGCGTTGATGTCCGCGAAGGCGATGCGCCGGTCGAAGCGCGGTGCGAGTGCGGCATCGTGACTCACGAGGAGCAGCGTGGTCGACTCGCGGGCGCATTCGCGGAACAGGAGATCCAAGAATGCGTCGCGCCGGTCGGCGTCCAGGGCCGAGGTCGGCTCATCGGCGATCACCAATTCCGGTGCGCCGACAAGTGCCCGCGCAGCCGCCACTCGCTGCTGCTGGCCAACGGAGAGTTGGGCCGGTTGTCGCGCCAGCAACTGCGGGCCATCGAGCCCCAGGCTCGCGAGCAACCGCAACGCCTCGGCCCGAGGGCTGCCGCCCCGGGCCTCCGCCCGCGCTCGTCGTCGGGGCGAGAAGTCGCACGGCAACAGCACGTTCTCCAACACCGAGAGATACGGGACGAGGTTGAACATCTGGAAGATCATCCCCGTGTGATCCGCGCGGAAGCGGTCGCGGGCGGCCGGGCTGAGATCTGCCAGGTCGGTGCCCAGCACGCGGACTTGTCCGCCCTGGGCCACCACAACCCCGGCCAGAAGCGCCAGCAGCGTCGATTTCCCGCTGCCGCTTGCGCCTTGCAGGAACACGCGCTCACCGGCATCGATGCGCAAGGATTCGATGACCAGGATGGGCGCCGCGCCTGGGTCCCAGGCAAAGCGCAGACCGCTCAGGTCGATCACTGGCGTTGCATCGGGGAGACTCTGATCAACGCGCGATCCACGCGAAAAGGCCAGAGTCTCCCTATCGGATTCGATCGACCGGCTTGTGGGCATGGGCGGCGGATATGTAGGGGCAACTCCGATCATACGACCCGCATGCGACCGACCTGCACTGGCTTCACAGACGAAAAAAAGGGCGACGCCGCTTCCGGCATCGCCCCCAACGCCAACTCCCAAGGCCAGAAAACCGGCCCGGGAGCGCCTTCACTCGTTACGTTAGCTAGCTACCTTCACCACCGTGGGAAACCGCGTGGCGGGAAAATGTGTCTGGACGTGATGCGCGACACCGCTGTTTCGGAGCGCCCTGGACTTCTTGTCATGGCGACGGGTGGACGGGGCGGACGTTCCGATACGACGAGCGGTGCAGCAATCCGAGAGGTATCGGATGTGGCGGCATGGCGAGTTGTCGTCAGCGGTTGATCGATGTTGTCGCCCACGGCCACAGTGTGAATCGGCTTTGCACCCGCTGTCGGAGCGTCCGATTCGTTGGCAAACGAAGCTGTGGCGCTCATGGCAAGAGCGGCCACTGCAAGTGCGTTCGAAAATTTGATCAATGTCATTGAAACCTCCGTTGTGTGCATCGTGGCTGCCAGATGCGTTGCAGGTCATGGCGCCACTGTCATTGCCATTCTTGTCGACCGAAGTCTGACGTCGACACAGGCTATGTGTTCACACGATGATCCGGAGGGTTTCTTCGGAGAACCCGAAGTGGTGACGCATCGACGGCGCGGCTTCTCGTGCAGGAGTCGCGGCGAGCGGCGTCAAGGACGACTGCAAGGGCCGGCGCCACAAGTCCTCGAGTCGAGGCTCAGCGGGACGGCGGCAGGCTGTCGAAGATGATGATGCGGTTCTTCTCGATGGCGATGTAACTGCTGACCCGCATGTCGGTCAGGATCCGCGACACCATTTCGCGGCCCGTGCCAATGCGGTCGGCCATCCACTGCTGGGTGGGCGGGTCCTCGATCACCAGCATGCCGTCCGCCGGACGGGCCAGTTCGAGGAGCAGTCTCGACAGACGTCCGTAGGCATCCATCAGCGCGAGGCTGCCGGCCACTCGGGTGGCGTTGCGCGTGCGCCGTATCACGGTCACGAGCAGTTCGAATGCGGCGTCCGCGTCGGTGGCCAGCAGTCCGCGGATCGCCTGGGGCGACACCACGGAGAGGCGCGAGGGTTGCGAGGTTATGACCGAGGCCGAGCGCGGATTTCCGTCCAGCGACATCTCACCGAACAGTTCGCCGGGCCCCATCTCGTTGATCACGATTTCACGCCCCTCGCTGTCGGCGAGGAACACCTCCAGGCGGCCGGAGAGCACCACGTAGATCAGATCTGAGCGGTCACCTTCGTGGAAGATGACCGTCCTGCGCGGATACTCCCGTGCCTGGCCGAGGTCGGCGATGCGCTCGGCCAGAGTGCGTTGCGACGGAGGGGTGGACACGGGACTGCCCGAGAGGAAAGGACCAGGTCAGGCGGCTACATCGTGAAGATCTTGCCCGGGTTCATGATCCCGAGGGGATCGAGAGCGCGCTTCACGTCGCGCATGACGCTGACCGCCTCGCCGTGCTCGGCGGTGAGGAACTTCATCTTCCCGAGGCCGATGCCGTGTTCACCTGTGCAGGTGCCGTCCATCGCGAGCGCGCGCATCACCAGGCGATCGTTGAGGCGTTCTGCTTCGGCGATCTCTTTCGGATCGTCTCGGTTGATCAGGAAGCCCAGATGGAAGTTGCCGTCACCCACGTGGCCGACGAGCGGAGCGGTGAGGAAGCTCGACTTCAGGTCTTCCTTCGTTTCGAGGATGCACTCGGCGAGCCGGGAGATCGGGACGCAGACATCGGTCGCCCAGATCTCGCAGCCGGGGCGCAGGGCTTTGTTCGCGTAGGTGACGTCGTGGCGTGCAGTCCAGAGCTGGGTACGGTCTTCCGGCTTCGTGGCCCACTTGAACTCGCCACCACCGTTGTCGCCTGCGATGGCCTGGACGATCTCCGCCTGCTCCTTCACGCCGGCCTCGGTGCCATGAAACTCGACGAAGAGGGTGTCCTTGACCGGGTACGAGAGCTTCGAGAAGCGATTCACCGCGTCCATCTGGACGTCGTCCAGAAGCTCGATCCGCGCCACTGGTACACCCAACTGGATCGTCTGGATCACCGTGTCGATCGCACCCGCGAGCGAGTCGAACGACACCACGGCGGCCGCCATGGCCTCGGGAATGCCGAAGAGCCGAAGCGTCACCTCGGTGATGATGCCGAGCGTCCCCTCGCTGCCCACGAAGAGGCGGGTCAGGTCGTAACCCGCGGCTGACTTCCGGGCGCGTCGGGAAGTGCGGATGATCCGACCGTCCGCCAACACCACCGTGAGTGCGAGTACGTTCTCGCGCATGGTGCCGTAGCGCACGGCGTTGGTACCGGAAGCACGCGTGGCCGCCATGCCGCCCAGCGAGGCGTCGGCGCCCGGATCGATCGGGAAGAATAGGCCGAGGTCCCGGATGTGCTCGTTCAACTGTTTCCGGGTGACGCGGGCCTGCACGGTGACGTCCAGATCCTCCTGGCTCACCCTGAGCACCTTGTCGAAGTTGACGAGGTCCACGACGATCCCGCCGTGTTCCGGGATGACTGCACCCTCAAGTGATGTTCCCGTCCCATAGGCCACCACCGGAACTCGGTGCCGCGCACATACCTGCACGATCGCCGAGACTTCCTCCGTGGTGTTCGGAAACGCCACGGCATCCGGGCGGTGCGGCACGTGCCACGACTCGTCCTTGCTGTGGTGGTCGCGGACACCGTTGCTCGTCGAGAGACGTTCGCCCAGGAGGGCGCGGAGTTCATCGATCACGGTCTGTACGGTGGCCTGCGCGGCTTGCTGCATGAGGAACTCCACTGGCTGGCGATCGGAAGGACTCCAATGGTCCCCCTTTTGTCGCCTGGGGCGCAAGCGCCGGCCCGGACTGGCGCGCTCCCAGCCAGATCCGCACGAAAATACAGCAGAACCGGACTGCGATCGACGAGGAACGCCGGACGAAAAAAAACCGGGACCCACGGTCCCGGTTCCCCTCCCCCTTTGCGGGTGCCTCGTTATGCGGTGCTGCCTGACTTCGCCACGTAGCCGTAGGCCGTGTTGGACCGGCCCTTGTCGCCACCCATCGCCAAGTACTCGGCCTTGATGGCGGCCAGCTTGTCGGCGGTGAATGCCGGACCCTGGGCGACCTTCATGTCGAGGCCGTACAGGTGCGCGCCGTTCAGGCCGAACATCTTCTGCTTCACTTCGCTGTTGGGGCCGCCAAGACGACGCTTCCAGCCGGTGTGCTTCATGAGGTCGTCCGGGATCTCCAGGCGGCGCATGGCTTCGATCTGCCACTGCGGGCTGCCGTACCAGACGGAGTCGGTGCCCCAGAGCACGCGCTCCGGCCCCATCATGTTGATGAACTGGCCCAGCCAGGCGGCGCAGAAGCGCGGGTTCGTCACGGCGGTGGAGGCGAAGGTGCTGCCGATTTCGGCGTACACGTTGTCGACGCCGAACTTTTCGGGGATCCGCGCAAGGTCGGTTGACCACTGGATATAGCCGGTCTTCATGAACTCGGCCATCTCCTTCTCGGGAGAGTCCGCGAGCCACGGCCGCATGGCGGCGTGGTAGATCACGAAGTTCATGCCGGGCCAGTCCTTTGCGGCCTTGCCGACATCGTTCACGGTGGCGCTTTCCCAGGTGCCGGCGAAGGCCTTCTCGTAGTCGCGCGGCATCAGCCCCTTGTGGATGCAGATCGTGTTGATGCCGGACTTGATCGCCTTCTCGTAGAACGGGTACATCAGCTTCTCGTCGTCCAGGCGCCACGCGTACTTGGACGGTCCGAACGGGTCGCCGATCGTGTACGACTTCCAGGAGGCGGGCTTCAGCACCTCGATGCCGCGGTCCACCTCGTCCATCCAGTTCGGGTACTTCGGTGTGATCACGGTGTGGCCCAGCATGCGGGTGCTGCCCGCCAGCTTGTTCACCGAGCGACAGGCATTCTGGATGGCGTCGTTCGACAGGAGCCACCACGACGGATCGTCGAACGGTGCTCCCGACAGCAGTGCCATCTTCGTGTCGGAGTCGAGAAAGATCTCCTTCAGGTAGTTGTCCATCTTGTATCGGGCGAGCGTCATCGGAGCGTTGCCGATGTCCGGATTCACCTTGGCGCCCACGGCCCACTTGGTCAGCCCCAAGAGGCCTTCCTGCTTGAAGTCGTCGCGGATGAAGTGAGTCTGGTCGTCGAAGATGAACTGGCCGGAGAGCTGGCTCCGACGGTAGTCGGACATCTCCATGTCACCGGCCTCGGCTTCGTTCACGTCGAAGATCGGGCCGAACACCTTGTTCATCGCGAGGAAGGCGGTGGCCATGCCGGCGTTGGTGGCGAGGAAGGTGCGACGGTCCATCCCGTGGCGCTTTGCCTGCACCTCGCTCATCTCCTTGATGAGCGACTCAACCTTGCGCTGGTCCTCGGTCTGCGGAAGCGGGTTGTACTCGCCGTTGGAGACCATCTGTGTCGGGACTGGAGAACGGAAGGCCACCTCGTCCGCCGGTGCTACCTCCTGCATCTCCGCTTCGCTCATGTGCACGCCGATATGTCGCTGCATTTCGCTTCCTCCGCTGATGATTGGATGGTGTGCGTCGCACCGGTGATCCATCGGAGGCTGTCGATCTGTGCTCGTCCCCGCGACATCTGGCTCGCGGCGCCGGCACGATAGCGTTCACCTCGACATGCTTTCGATGGATTCCCTACGATCGCCCTGCTTCTTCCGGCTTCCAGCTCACTGGGCAAAGCGCACGCTGCGATTTCGACTGCGGGAACATGGCGAACCACGCGTGCCGCGGCCGAGCCCAGATGTATCGAAGCACCTCCCCGGGAAAGGACATCGAGTTTCGGTGGCGACGGTTCGACCGCCGGCAAAGCGTCGGCTGGACGAATGCCGGACTCGCGGACGCCCGGACAGTCAGAACAGTCGAAGCAGTCTGAACAAATCGGAGCCATCGGAACAGTCGGTACATCGCAGTTCGGTGGGTGCAGGAAAGACGCACCACATCGAATGGGGGGGCAAGAAAGCCAAACCCCCGAGTGGACGCTGGCAATGAAAGGCGCGTCCTGGTGGCGGATGCTGGCAGCGTGTGTCGGCGCATCGACGTTTCTGACGAACGTGTGCGATGCACCTGCCGGATCGGCATCCGTGTCGGGCTCGGGTACCGAGGCCAACATGCGATCGATCCTAACGTCCGCTGGAAATCGACGTCAAAAGGTTTCGCTGCTGCGATGCAGCGCTGCGGGCGGCCGACAGGATCGCCGTATTGCTCTATTCGTTCTCGGCGGTCCGGCCGTGCACGTGTGCGGTGTTCGACCCATCACCTGGCGCCCATCGGGACGCCCGCAGCGGTCGATCAGTGCACGAGCAGGCGGGCGACCGCCGCTTCGTCCCACTCGATCCCCGTGCCGGGACGCTCCGGGATGTGGATGTGTCCGTCGACGGGGATCAGCGGCTCCCGGAGCACCGGCGTCGCCCAGTCGACGTACTCCAGCCAGTGCGCGGTCGGGGTCGCTGCGAGCAGGTGACAGCTCACTTCGGGAAACAGGTGGCTCGACATCTCCATGCCGTGCGCGTGCGCGATGGACGAGGCGCGCAGCCAGCCGGTGACGCCACCGATGCGCTGCACGTCGGGCATCACGTAGTCGAACGCGCGTGCGTCCAGCGCCTGCTGCAGCTCGAACGTCGACAGGAGGTTCTCGCCGCCCTGCACCGGTGTGCGCAGTGCTGCGGCAACGCGCGCAGAGCCCGTGTAGTCGTCGTGGCGCACCGGCTCCTCGATCCATGCGAGACCCTCGTCATCGATCATCCGACCGCGCAGGATCGCCTCGTTCCACGATAGGCGTTGATTGAAGTCGCACATCACGGTGACACGGTCGCCCACGCGCTTCATCACGGACCGCACTGCCGCCAGATCGTCGCGGGGATCGTCGCGCCCGAGTCGCAGCTTCACGGCGCTGAAGCCGCCCTCGGTCACGAGAGCCTCGGCTTCGTCCGCCAACTGCGCGACGGGCTGGATCCACAGGCCGCAGCTGTTGTACGCACGGATCGGCTTCGGGCGGCTGCCGAGCATCGTGGCCAGCGGCACGCCCCGCGCTTGCGCGGCAGCGTCCCAGGCGCACATGTCGAGCGCGGCGAGTGCAATGCCGACGAGGCCAGGGGTGTCGAGCAGCGTGAGCCGCCGTCGCAGTTTCGCGTCGAGATCGAGCGGGGCGACGGGGTCGCCGGCGACGATGGCTGCGAAGTTGTGGAGCAGATCGACCACCGGTTTCTGGGCGGCGGGCGTGATGGTGAAGACGTACGCGCGGCCGGTGATGCCTTCTGCGGTTTCCAGGTCGACGAGCACGAGCGGCGCGTGCGGAATGGCACCGGTTGCGGCCGCGGGCTGGCGGCGGAAGGGAGCGAGGACGGCGCGGGCGCGGATCGCGCGGACAGTCGGGAGCGAAGTGGTCATGGGAGCCTCGTCAACGGGCGTCGGCCGGGCGGCCGTTTGCGTAGAGCTTGAGTGCGGTGAACACGAACCGGTGGGCGGGCGTCGGGACACCCACGGCGGCTCCGAGCCGTACGACGCCGCCGGACAACCACGGCAGTTCGAGGCGGTTGCCGCGCAGGAGATCGCCGAGCATCGACGCGACCATCTCGCGGGGCAGCCCGTCCAGCCGGGAGAGCATGGCTGCGACCGTTCCGTCCCCGAGTGGCACGCCCTTCGCGCGGCCGACCGCCACGACCTCTTCGGCGAGCTGCGTGAAGAGGGCACGCGTGTCCGGATCTTCGCGAAGCGGGCCGAGCGGCATCCGTGTCAGGGCCGTCATCGCGGAGAGCGATGCGAGGAACACGAACTTCTCCCAGATCGACTTGAGAATGTCGTCGGACACCTTGAGATCGAATCCCGCGCGCTTTGCCGCGGCGGCGAGGGCCTCGACGGCGGGCGACGGCCGGCCGTCCAGCGATCCCACCTGCAGCAGCGCCATCGTCCCGTTGTGCCGGACCACACCGGGCGCTTCGATCAGGGCCGCGATGTTCGCGACGCCGCCGATCACGCGGTCGGGCCCGAAGGCCTCGATCAGCGCGTCTTCCGCATCGACGCCATTCTGGAAGGAGACGATCGTGGACGTCGGACCCATCAACGCCCGGGCCGTCGCGATGCTTTCCTCGGTGGACCAGAGCTTCACGGCGATCATCACGAGGTCGACCGGACCCACCGACGCGGCGTCGTCGGTGGCCTTCACCTGATCGACCGTGACATCGCCGTTGCCCGACAGGACCCGGAGGCCGTGCGCGCGCATGGCCGCGAGGTGGGCGCCGCGCGCGATGAACGTGACGTCCTCGCCGGCCTTGGCCAGCTTTGCACCGAAATATCCGCCGACGCCGCCGGCCCCGATGATCGCGATCCGCATGCTCTTCCCCCCCAGGAAAAAGCCGGCACTGTACTCGTCTCCGGCGGGTGGAGGGCAGCGGCGTGTGCTGGGTCAGCCCCCTGAGGTCGGGGGAGCGTCACTCGCCGCTGGCGGGGTCTCGGCCTCGGGGGCGCAGTGCACGAGCCGCATCGGTGCGCCGCGACCGTGCCCCGGCAGGTAGCCGCGGGGGCGGGGCGCCGCGGTCGCCTGCCTGGTCGTGGCGCCGGGGAGTACCACGACACCCGCCCGACCCGGCAGCGCCGTGCGCATCCCCTCGAGTCCCGCGACGATGCCGTCGATGCCGATCGCCCGAATCGCTTCGGGCGATAGTCCGACGGTGATGCCCCGCAGCCGTCGGCACTCGGCTGTCAGTTGCATCAGGAGAGTTCCGACGCGGTCGTCCCGTGGGGCATGGGCGGAGGGCGTCCCGTCTACGACGAACTCGCTGACCGCGACGGCGCGTACGGCATCGAGATTCAACGCGCTCAGCGCCAGGGCCGAAGGCACCGACGATGTCTCGTTGCCATCGGGTCTGTCGATGGCATGGGCGTCCTGGCAGAGTGCGTCGAGGTCGAGCAGGAGTCCGCAGCCGGTGCGCCCGGCGAGCGCCGACAGGAAGGCGAATGAGCTTTCCAGGGAGGCAGGACCGTTGTGGAAACCGGACCCGTTGGAGACGAGCACCGAGGCGCCGAGGAAGTCCTGCAGCCGCTCGACACGTTCGACGACGTGGTCGAGAAGGTCGGGGATCGGCGTCGCCGGCGCTTCGAGGCGCTCTGCCACCCACTCGAACACGCACTGGTCCGCGAGGCTTGCGAGGCGGCGGGCGCGGTGGCTGTCGAAGGCGTCCGCCGACGTGAGTCCGAGGTAGTTGCCGTGCACGGCGACGCGGAAGCGTTCGGTCAGTGCCGGGGCGGCATCGTCCCCGGCCGCATCGTCCAGCAGGGACCCGGTCCGGACCGACAGGAAATCGAGTGAATCCGGATGCGTCGCGAGCAGGGGCTCCAGGGCATCGTGATGGGAAAGGCCGAGGTTCTGGGTCAAGTGGTGCACTCCCTTCGAAGACTGCGGGTAGTCGTACGCACGAGCCGGACGTCGGGCCGGATTTCTTCGGTGCTGCTGATCGGGGCCGCTCTGCCTTGGCAGACCTGCCGAGTCCCCCCTGACGCACCACTCTCGCGGTGCCACCCGGCAACGGCCGGATCCGCGACGCGGGCATGTCCCCTTTGCATGTCGTTCCTCCTTGGGCGCTCCTTGTCGTGGCAGGGCGCGGTGCCGATCGATGTGTCGGTCCGGCAATGCTGGGGCCGCAGCGCGTCGGAGGGAATATGTGGGAGCGCACATGTCTGCGCCAGGTCGTCAGCCCAGGTGTCGCTGCGGTCGCGGAAGCCTTGCGTCCCGTGTCCCGTTCTCCTAGCCTCCGGTCTCACCATACCGACGGCCCCGACCATGAGCCCGCACGAAACGCTGCCCTTCCATCCCGCGTCGCGCATGGCCGAGATCGAAACCTTTCACGTGGTCGACCTCATCACGCGCGCGAAGGCGCTCGAAGCCGAGGGTCGCACGATCGTGAACATGGTGGTGGGCGAACCCGATGCCCCGGCGGCCGCACCGATCGCCGAGGCCGGCATCCAGGCCATCCGGTCGGGGCATGTCCACTACACCCCGGGGCTGGGCACGACAGCCCTGCGCAAGGAGATCGCGCGCTGGTACGACACCCGTTACGGCGTGGCCGTGGCCCACGAGCGGGTCGGCGTGATGCCCGGGTCCTCGGGCGCGCTCATCGCGATCATGGGTGCGCTGCTGTCACCGGGAGACGAAGTACTGATGGCGGATCCATCGTACCCCTGCAACCGCCATTTCGTCCGGACGATGGAGGGGCGGGCCGTCGGCATCCCCGTCGGGCCGGAGACGCAGTACCAGCTCACCGCCGCGCTCGTCGAGAAGCATTGGGGTCCGCGGACGCGCGCCGTGATGCTCGCATCGCCTTCGAATCCGACCGGCACGCTGATCCCCTTCGACGAGCTGCGCGCGATCCACGCGGTGACACGCGCCCGGGGCGGCACGCTGATCGTCGACGAGATCTACCACGGCCTCACCTACGGCGCCCCCGACCGCACGGTGCTCGAGTTCGCCGACGACGCGTTCGTGATCAACAGCTTCTCGAAGTACTTCGGGATGACCGGCTGGCGGCTCGGCTGGCTCGTCGGTCCGCGCGACGCGATGGCCGACATCGAGAAGCTCGCCCAGAACCTGTTCATCTCGGCATCCGACATCTCCCAGCAGGCGGCGATGGCGGCCTTCACGCCGGAGGCTGTCGCGGTCCACGAAGCGCGCCGCGACGGCTTTCGCGCCCAGCGCGATTTCCTCCTGCCGCGTCTGCGCGAGCTGGGGTTCGGCATCCCCGTCGAGCCCGAGGGCGCGTTCTACATCTACGCCAACTGCGAGCGCTTCACCGACGACAGCTACCAGTTCTGCCTCGATGTGCTCGACCAGGCCGGTGTTGCCATCGCCCCCGGCCTCGACTTCGGCACCCACGGCTCCGCGCAGCACGTCCGCTTCTCCTATCCCAAGCCGATCCCCGTGCTCGCCGAAGGCGTGGCCCGCCTCGCCCGCTACCTTCGCGATCACTGATCCGCCTTTTCGTCCTGTTCGGAGTCTCCGATGACCCTCATGCCTGGTTTCACCCAGCGGTACGTACGCGCGAACGGCATCCGCCTCCACACCTGGGTCGGCGGCGAGGGTCCGGCGCTCGTGCTGCTGCACGGCTACCCGCAGAGCGGGATCATGTGGCGCAAGGTGGCGCCGTCCCTCGCGCGCCGGTTCACTGTCGTCATCCCGGACCTCCGCGGATACGGCGATTCCGACAAGCCGCGCGACGGGTTCGACAAGAAGACGATGGCAGCCGACATCCATGGCGTCATGCAGGCGCTCGGGCATTCGCGATACCGGGTCGTCGGGCATGACCGCGGCGCGCGCGTCTCGCATCGGCTGGCGCTCGACCACGCGGAGGCGGTGGAGCGCCTGTCGCTGCTCGACATCGTTCCCACGCACACGCTGTTCCGCGACACAGGGCGTGAACTGGCGGCGGCCTACTGGCACTGGTTCTTCTTCCAGGTGCCCGACCTGCCCGAGGTGATGATCGGCGCCACCCCGGAGCCGTTCCTCCGGAACATGTTCCGTGCGCTCTCGGCGCAGGCTGGTGCCATCGAGGAGGCGGCCTTCGCGGAATACCTCCGCGTGTTCACGCTGCCCGGCACGATCCGCTGCGGGCTGGAGGACTATCGCGCCGCGGCGAAGCAGGACTTCGCGGACGACGAGGCGGACCTCGCCAGACGGGTGACGTGCCCGGTGCAGATACTCTGGGGCGAGTTCGGCAAGATGCACAGCCTCTTCGACGTCCTTGCCACGTGGCGCGACAAGGCGACCGATGTCCGGGGCCGCCCGCTTCCGTGCGGGCACTTCATCCCCGAAGAGGCGCCCGAGGCGTTGCTCGCCGAACTGGAGCCCTTCCTCGCCTGACCGGGCAAGCCCCGCGAACTCGGCAACGAGACGCAGTGTCAGAGCGCCGTTGCGCCACCCGACCCTCCGGAGACGAAGTCATGAAGCTTTCCACCTTCACCCTCGCAATCCTGCTCGCCGCGGGCGGCCACGCCTACGCTGCCGAGCAGGAAGAAACGTTCACAGTGCCCGAACTCGGCGCCGACTACGTGGACGGACAGAAATTGTCCAAGCTGATGGAGAAGTCCGATCCCAAGGCCGCGACCAACATCGGCTGGCTCTTCGCCCGTGGCGAAGGTGGCGTGAAGCAGAGCTTCAAGGAAGCGATGCTCTGGTGGAAGTTCGCCGCGAGTCGTGGCTTCACGCCGGCGATGAACAACGTAGGCCTCCTCTACGCGAACGGCGATGGCGTACCCCAGGACTTCGAGGAAGCCTTCAAGTGGTGGATGCGCGCCGCCGAGCGGGGCGACGCCTGGGCGATGAACGCCGTGGGCGACCTGTACGAGAACGGGCAGGGCGTGCAGAAGAGCTACGAACTTGCGATGACCTGGTACCGCGAAGCTGCCCGTGAGGGTGACGGCCTCGCCATGTGGAACGTGGCGCATCTCCATCAGACCGGCCTCGGTGTGGAACCAAGCCCCAAGACCGCCCTCGAGTGGTACGTCCAATCGGCAGATAAGGGACATGCGCCGGCGTTCACCAGCGTGGGGCGGATGCACCAGGATGGCTCTGCCGGCACAGCCGATCCCGTTGAGGCGTTCGCGTGGTTCACCGTCGCGGCCCGGCGCCTGACCGCCGAGCACGCCGCCGAGCAGGCCGAGAATTCGGAGGCCCTTCAGGCGGTGACTTCCGCGCTCGACGCGAGCCAGCGAGCGAAGGGTACCGAGCGGGCGGATGTCCTTGACCGCGAGTATCCGAAGCCCGTCCGGAAGAAGGCCAACGACGGTTCCTCCGTCTGATCGTCCGTTCCGTCTCCACCACTACGATGACCTGATTTGGAGCCCGTCGAGTGTCGCTCACTGAACGCCGGACGCCCGTGAGGCCTGATTCGAAGCCGTGGCCCGCTTCGTGCAATCCCATGCACGCGGCGCCTCGCTCCGGTTGGTCGGCACGATCGGGAGCGCAGCACCGCGCGGGCGACTGCTGGCATCGTGGAGTTTCCGCTTCAGGAATGCCCGAGGTGGTCCGTTACGAAAGACAGGATCCTGTCATTGCCTTCGGGCAGTCGGGCGCACGGGCTGGACATAGGTGTTTCGTCCATGTCGCGACGTATAGCTGGATTGGCTATCCTCGGCCACGGGGAAATGCAGCCGAATCCGGCACGGCGCGGACGGCAACTGGTACCAGAGGGTCGGGACCGGCAGCCGAACGAACCGCCACTGCACGGGCTGACGGGGTCTGCCGATGGTTCGGTGGTGTGCTTCAGCGCACAGATGTGCGGGGGCCTCGCGCCGACGATCGGGTGATTCGTTCGAATCGGGCGGCAGATCCGGTCTCGTCAATCATCGATCGGGAGGGGAGAAGGAGGTCATGATGAAGCTCATCCCCCGGGGTGCCGTGGTATCGGTCGCATGGTTGCTGATGGTCATCGTCCAGTCGGGTCCGGCCGAGGCCGGCAACGGTGAACCAGATCGGAAATCCCGCACGGCGCAGGCCTACAGCACCTACCACCAGGAGGACGGCGTCCCTTCGCAGTTCGACAATCACGACGACGCTGCCCGCTTCGACAGTCTCGAAGAACTGACGCGTCATCTCATCCGCACCGCGTCGACCATCTCCAAGTACCGGATGCCCGAGGCTTTGCCGATGGTGACGCGGATGGAGCGTTCCGAGTTGGAGCGGCGCGGATGCCCTGAGCACGCGCCGCACTGCCAGGTCTCTGCACTGTACGAACCGACGCGCGGCATCATGATCGCCGCCGATCTGAAGCCCGAAACGAATCTGTTCCATCGATCGATCCTGCTGCACGAGCTCGTGCACTATCTCCAGGACGTCGGCCAGGAACTCGCCACCGCGTCGCCCTGCGATCGCTGGTACCAGCGCGAGATCGAGGCGTACACGCTGCAGAACCGGTTCCTGTCGAGCATCTCCAGTCCCGAGCGCGTGTCCTACGCGGGCGCGCGTCCGACCTGCGAAGGTTCGTCGACCACCCTTACCCATCGCGCCCGCGAAGTGAAGATCCCCGACGCCAACAATCACTGACGGCATGGCACGGCACGGCCCGACGCGGTCGGTCGAGCCGCACGTCCGTGCTTCGCAAATGACAAAGGCCCCGATCGATGATCGGGGCCTTTGTCGTTCACGGCTCGGCGCGTTGGTTCCACGCGCCGGCGGCAGTGGCTAGCTCCACCGCCGGCAGTGGCGCGTCATCCACGCATCACATCTTCTTCCAGTCGCCCGACTGCTCGAACGCGTAGCCGGCCTTGTACAGCGTCGCCTCATCGAAGTGCTTCCCGACGAACATCAGGCCGATCGGCAGCCCATCCACCATGCCGCAAGGCACGGTGAGTGCTGGATGGTGCGTGACGTCGAACGTGCAGGTGTTGCCGATCATCTCGAGAGCACGCTGCACGTACAGCTCGCGCGGGGCATCGGCAGGCGGCAGCGGCGTCGGCTTCATAGGCATCGTCGGCAGGACCAGCACGTCGTACTTGGCCAGCGCCTTGTCGAACGCCGCAGCGATCATCCGCGAGATGTTCACCGACTTCCCGTAGAAGCGGCTACCGTAGTGCTTCTTCATGTGCACGCCCAGCATCGTCAGGATCTTCGTCGTCTCGGACAACTGGCCACCCCGCAATTCCCAGCCGTGCATCTTGTCCATCAGGCTGGTCACGTAGAGGTCCTGGCGCGACTGGCCGTAGCCGTCGCCGAACATCATCGTCTGCGCGATGCCTTCGGTTCCGATGGGGGTCCAGACTGCCGGGCCCAGCAGGTGTTCGGGCACCGAGACTTCCTCGACGATGGCGCCGAGCGCCGTCAGTTGGTCGATCGCCTTGCGCACCTTGGCATCCGAGGCGGCCTCGGACTCCGGCCGGCCGAAGCCCTCCTTCAGCACGCCGATCTTCATGCCCTTGATGCCACCGGCGATACCCGAGGTGTAGTCGAGGGTTCCGTGGGCCTTCGGTGTGAACTGGCGTGGGTCGATCCCGTCGCTGCCGGCAATCACTTCCATCAGAACGGCGTTGTCCTTCACGTTGGCCGTCATCGGACCGGTGTGGTCCACGTAGATCTCGATCGGCATGATCCCGGTGTACGGTACGAGGCCGTGCGTCCCTTTCATGCCGACGATGCCGCACCAGGAGGCGGGCATGCGGATCGAACCCCCCTGATCGCCACCGATGGACATGTCCACTTCGCCCAACGCCACGAGCACGCCGCTTCCGGACGAAGAGCCACCCGCGGAGTAGCCCATCTTGTGCGGGTTGTGCACCGGGCCCTTGGCACCCGTGTGGCTACCGCCCGAAATGCAGAAGTCTTCGCAGTGCGCCTTGCCTGCGATCTCTCCGCCTGCATCGAGGATGCGGGTCACGATGGTCGCGTCGATGTCGGGCACGTAGCCTTCGAGGATCGCGTTGCCGTTCATCATCGGCACGCCGGCCACCATCACGTTGTCCTTGATCGCGATCTTCTTGCCGGCGAGCTTGCCGGTGGGCGCGCCCTTGACGGAAGTCTTCACGTACCACGCGTTGTGCTTGTTCTCGGCGGGGGTCGGGAAGTAGCCCGGGGTGCGTGCGTACTTCACGACCGGCAGGTTGTCGGGCAGCCCGTCGACGACGTTGTAGGCGTCGACGTAGCCCTGCATGAGGCCGAGGTACGACTGGACATCGGCGTCGCTCAGCGACAGGCCGATGGTGTCGGCCGCTTCGAGCAGTTGTTCCGGCGTGAGTGCGGGTACGGTCATGAATCTCTCCTTCGTGTAGTCTGGTTGTGTGGGAATGGTGGTGCGCAACCCGTGATGCAGTGGCGCGCGGTCAGGGTGCGAGCAGCCGGGTGAGCTCCGGATCGTCGCGGATCTGGTCCGAGGGGCCTGCCAGCGCGACGCGCCCGCGGTCCATGACATAACAGTACTGCGAGACCCGCAGCGCGAGCTTGACGTGCTGCTCGACGATGAGGACGGCCATCTCCTTGCTCAGCTCTTCGAGACGCACGGCGATCTCCTCGATCACGCCGTGCCATACGCCCTCGGTCGGTTCGTCGAGCATCAGCAAGTGGGGGCGTCCCAGCAGGGCGCGGCTGATGGCAAGCATCTTCCGCTCGCCACCGGACAACGTCCCGGCCTTCTGCGGCAGCCGCTGGCCGAGCCGCGGGAACAGCGTGATCACTTCCTCGATGTGCTCCCGGCCGGTGCGGTTGCCCATCGCACCGATCAGGAGGTTCTCCTTCACCGTCATGCCGGCGAAGATGCCGTGCTCCTGCGGTACGTGGCCCAGCCCGCGGCGCACGCGATTCTCGACCGCGGCCCGGGTGCAGTCCGTCCCATCGAACGAGATCCGCCCGCGCGTCGCGGCGAGTTCGCCGGCGAGCGTCTTCAGCAGCGTCGTCTTGCCGGCGCCGTTGCGACCGAGGATGGCCACGCCGCCGCGCGACGGCACCTTGATGCCCACGTCGAACAGCGCCTGGCTCGTGCCGTAGTACGTGCAGAGCCCTTCGGCCTGCAGGAGCGGGTTGTCAGCCATGGGAAAGATAGGCCTCCTTCACCCTTTCGTCCTTCTGCACCTGGGCCGTGGGGCCGGTCGCGACGATCTTGCCCTGGTCGAGCACCGTCAGCGAATCGCAGATGTCCTTGATGAAGTCGAGATCGTGCTCGACGATGAGCAGGGAGCAGCGCGTCTTGATGGGGGCGATGAGGTCACCGGTCACTCGGCGCTCCTGCGGACTCATGCCCGCGGTCGGTTCGTCGAGCAGGAGCAGCTTCGGCTCGCGCGAGAGCGCCATCGCGATCTCCAGCCACTGCTGCTGCCCGTGGGAGAGCGTTCCTGCGATATCGTCCCGGCGGTCGGCCAAACGGAACTGGCCGAGCAGATCCATCACCTTCGCGTCCAGTGCACGGCGGCTGCGCGAGAGCAGGAGACCGAGCATCGGCTGATGCGCCTGCACGGCGAGCAGCAGGTTGTCGTACACCGAGAGCTGGGGCAGGACCGCCGTGATCTGGAACTTCAGACTCATGCCGGCGCGCGATCGCTCGGGTGGCGTCGCGCGGGTGATGTCCTTGCCCGAGAGAATCACCGTGCCGGACGTCGGGATCTCGGCGCCGGCGATGCACTTCAGCATCGTGCTCTTGCCGGATCCGTTCGGCCCGATGAGCCCATGGAATTCGTTGTCGGCCACGGTCATCGACGCGCCGCCCAGCGCCGTCAGCGTGCCGAACACCTTCGTGACGTCGCGCACCTCGAGGAGACTCATGGCGCCTCGCGCTTCGCGTCGGCGCCCCGCATGCGGCGGCCGAAGGTGCCGATCCGTTCCCGGTCGCCCACGACGAGTCCGATGAGCCCGGTGGGACGGAACATCACCGTGGCGAGCAGCAGCACACCCAGCACGATCGGCCAGCCGGTTTCGAGGAACTCCTGAATGGCGGATCCGAGCGAGTCGATCTGCGGGAGGGCGTAGCTGATCATCTCGATCACGCTCACACCGAGGACCGCGCCGATCAGCGTCCCCACGCCACCGAACAGCACGTAGAGCACGGCCTGCGTCGACAGCACGGGACCGAGCTGACCGGGGCCGACGAAACCTTCGTGGAAGGCGAAGAGTCCGCCCGACACGCCTGCGATGAACCCGGCGAGCGAGAACACCACACCCTTGTAGCTCTGGACCTGATAGCCGAAGAAGCCCAGTCGGCCCTCCTGCTGGCGGATGCCCGCAAGCACCAGACCGAACTGCGACCGAACGAGGAAGCGCACGGCGAGGTAGATCGCCACCAGGATCGCGAGCGCCATGTAGAAGAAGACGATGCCCTCCTCGATCTCGAAGGTGCCGGCCGTCAACCTCGGAAGCGACGAGATTCCGTTCTGCCCGCCGACCCAGGACCATCCCCGCGCGAGACGTTCCACGGCGTAGGAGCCGGTCATCGTGCCTAGGGCGACGAACACGACCGATGGGATGCGCTTGCCGAAGATCACGATTGCGGCCACGACGAACGCCAGCGCCAGCCCCACGAGACCGGAGAGCGGCAACAGGATGAAGATCGACGTGACCTCGGATTTTGTCGCGAGCAGCGCGGCCGTGTAGCCCGCAACTCCGAAGAAGAGGGCCTGACCGAAGCTCATGATGCCCGCGTATCCCCAGACGAGATCGAAGGAGATGGCAAGCAGCGCCAGGATGATCATCTTGGTCGCGAACACGACCCAGAAGTCATCGAGGATCCAGGGCAGCGGCAGCGCGAGAACCAGCAGTGCGATCTCGACGACCGGGAGGACCCGGCGCAGTGGACCGGAATTGGAGACTTGGCTCATGGTGGAGGCTCGTGCGCGGCGCCCGGCGGCCGACGGGAGACTGCCCGCCGCCGCCGGTGCCGGACATCGATCAGGCCTTCAGGCACTCCTGCGGGTCGACCATGCCGTTGCTCTTCTCGATGATCTCGTACTTGCCGTTCTTCGCCACGGCGATGTACATGTTCATCCGCGAATGCCACGTCCCCGGCACCATCTCGCAGCCACCGCCAGGGCCGTCGGCGAGCTTGGCCTTGTTGAGCGCTGCGTCGACGTCCTCGCGCTTCACGCTCTTGGCCGTCTTCACCGCCTCGGCCCAGAGGTTGAGACCGCGCCACATGCCCGTCGATGCGCTGCCGGCAGTGAAGGGGTTCTTCGTGCCGTAGAGCTTCGTGTACTTCTCCTGCAGCTTGTTGCCGAAGGGATCATTCACGGCCTTGAAGTAGTCGAGGCAGCTTGCCAGGCCTTCCACTTCGTTGGCCGGCGTGATGTTGAGGGCGTTCTCGTCGTAGTACACGCAGGCGAGGCGGCCACCCTTCTTCTGGAAGCCGGCTTCGTAGAGCTGCTTGAAGAACACCGGCGTGCCGGGCGGGATCGTCGTGTTGAACACCACGTTCGTGCCGCTCGACATGATCTTGCTCACGACCGCACTGTACTCGTTGTGGTCGACCGGGAAGTACACCTCGTCCACCACCTCGCCACCGCTCTTCTCGATGACCTTGCGGGCGTACTTGTTCAGCTCGTGCGGCCACACGTAGTCGGCAGAGGGCAGGAAGAACTTCTTGCCACCGTTCTTGATGAGCCACGGGATGAAGGTGTCGCACTGCTGCGCGGGCGACGGGCCGGTGCAATACAGGTACTTCGTGCACTCGAGGCCTTCGTACAACTGCGGGTAGATGTAGAGCGTCTTGCCACGGTTGACGATGGTGTCCTTGATGGCGTTGCGCATCGAACTCGTGATGCCGCCGAACACGACGTCGACCTTGTCCTTCGAGACCAGCTTTCGCACGCGCGTCACGGCGAGCTGTTCATTGCTGGCCGTGTCTTCCAGGAAGATCTGCAGCGGACGACCGAGCAGGCCGCCGGCGGCGTTGATCTCCTCGACCACCATCTTCGCGACGTTGGCGTTCGGGACGCCCGCGTAGCCGATCGCTCCGGTGAGGTCGGTGGCGATGCCGACCTTGATGGGGTCTGCAGCCCAGGCGCCCTTGGGATTCAGGATGTAGCTGCCGCCGCCCAGCGCGACCATGCCCGCGAGAGCGCTCGAGCGCTGCAGGAACAGGCGGCGCTGATACGACTGCAGGCGCTGCTCATTGTCGTCGTGACTCATGAACTATCTCCTCCATTTGGACAAGAGGCCTTCCGGCCGGAACTTCACGATGATGATGGCGATCACGAACACGAGCAGGTCTGCCACCACGGGCTTGATGACCCAGGGCAGCGCCGCGCTCGTCGCGCCGACCAGTGCAGCGCCGGCGATGGAACCCTCGAAGCTGCCCATGCCGCCGAGCATGACCGCGAGGAACGACTTGATGAGGAAGGGCACGCCCATGTCGGCGCTGATCGAGTACATGGGCACCATCAGCCCGCCCGCGAGCCCCGCGAGTCCGGATCCGAACGCGAACGTCGTCGCGTACACCCGATCGACGGAGATGCCGGAGGACCGCGCGAGTGCGGCGTTCTCGAGGGACGCCCGCATCTGCAGGCCGAATCGGGTGCGGGTGAGAAGGAGCCAGCACAGCACCATCACCAGGGCGGTGATGAGGATGACCGCCGTCCGCCACTGCGAAACCGAGACTTCGCCGAACACGAAGGAGCCGACGAGCGGTGCCTCCACCGAGTAGAAGCGCCCGCCGAGCAGCGCACGGACGGCCTCGCGCAGCGCAAGCGCAATGGCGTAGGTGCCGAGCATCGCGGCGATCGGTGCGCGATAGAAGCGGCGGATGGCGATGCGTTCGAGCAGCAGTCCGATCAGCGCCACGACGAAAGGCGCGGCGATCATTCCGGCCCAGGTGGGAATGCCGTTCAGCTGGAAGACATAGACGGTATAGGCACCGAGCAGGACGAACTCGCCATGCGCGAAATTGAAGATGCCCATCATGCTGGCGATGACGCCGAGCCCAAGCCCGACGAGCACGAAGATCGCGCTGTACGCGAGCAGATCGAAGAAAAACGGTACGGCGCTCATGCCTCCCCCAGATTCGCGCCCTCGAACCCTCGGGAGCGCGGCCAGCGGTTTGCAGAAACCATGCCGAACGCCGTCCCGGCAGCGCGTGTGTTCGACGTCGCCGGTGTTAGTCCGACTGGTGTGCTCTGCCGAGAAAGATGTTTCGAGACTGACGGGGCGCATCGGCCGGTCATGGCACTGTCGTGCATTGCACAACAAAGGCCGCACCGCCCGTGTGCGGAATGGTGGCGCTGATCGCACCATCATCGGGCATGAGATTAACTTGCGCACCTTGTCGAGTACAAGGAGGGCTTTGGGGAAATGGGCAATGCGGTGCATTGGGCACCGAATCGGATTGGGGTCTTCTCAAGCCGCGGGTGCGCGTGCATGATCGACCGCAGGATTGCGCCATCCACTAGCGAGGGGCAACCGTGGTCTGCCGCTGCTTCAGACCCGCGGTCTGCTTCTGCTTCAGACAGGAGATCCGTCATGCCGACGCATGCCAAGGAAGCCGACCCCGCTCTGAGGGTCAAAGTCCTCGAGTCCATCCTCACGGAGAAAGGTCTGATCGATCCGAAAGCGCTCGACGCGCTGGTCGACACCTTCGAGCACAAGATCGGTCCGCGCAATGGGGCGCGCGTGGTGGCCAAGGCCTGGGTGGATCCAGCCTACCGGCAGCGCCTGCTGACCGACGGCACCGCGGCGATCAAGGAGCTGGGCTACTCCGGCCTGCAGGGCGAGGACATGGTGGTCCTCGAGAACACCGACGAGGTGCACAACATGGTCGTGTGCACGCTGTGCTCCTGCTATCCATGGCCGACGCTCGGCCTGCCGCCCGTCTGGTACAAGTCCGCGCCCTATCGGGCACGCGTGGTCGCCGATCCACGCGGCGTGCTCGCGGAGTTCGGTGTGACGATCCCAGAGACGACCGAGGTCCGCGTGTGGGACACCACCGCCGAGCTTCGATACCTCGTACTGCCGAAGCGCCCGGAGGGCACCGACGGTCTGAGCGAGGAGCAGCTCGCCGCGCTCGTCACCCGTGATTCCATGATCGGCGTCGGCGTCCTCGCCGCCGCGGCTTGACCCCCGATACCCGAGCCCTTCCGTCCGAAGTGATCCCTTCCTTCCGAAGTGGACCCTTTCGTCCGAAGGCATCCGATTTCGATCTTTAGGATTTCGATCTTTAGGAGACGACGATGAACGGCATCCATGACCTCGGAGGCATGCATGGCCTCGGTCCCATCATCCGCGAAGAGAACGAGCCGGTGTTCCACGCACCGTGGGAGGGACGGGCGTTCGGACTCTTCGCCGCCACTTTCGTATTCGCGGGCTACACGGTCGACGAGTTCCGCCACGAGATCGAGAAGATGGGCCATGCCGAGTATCTCGAGCATTCGTACTACGAGCATTGGCTCGTGGCCTTCGAGCAGGTGCTGGAGAAGCGCGGGTTCGTCACCGCGGAAGAGCGCGCGAAGCGCATGGCCGAACTGGAAAAGGGAGTCCACTGATGCTGCTCACGCCTGAGATCGTGCCGGGCCTCGTCGCCGCCGGCGCTTCCGCACGGGTTGCCGCCAGCGTCGCACCGCGCTTTCGCGTGGGCGACCGCGTCATCGTCCGCAACTTGAACCCGACCACGCACACCCGTCTCCCGCGCTATGTCCGCGGGCGCTTCGGCGTGATCGAAAAGGATTACGGCGTCTTCGCCTTTCCCGACACGCACGCCCATGGTCTCGGCGAGAAGCCGCAGCACTGCTACAGCGTGCGCTTCACGGCGCGTGAGTTGTGGGGGCCGGCAGCCTCCGAGCGCGATACGTTGCTCGCCGACCTGTTCGACGACTACATGGATCCGGCCTGAGTACGGGCGCTCAGATGGTCGAACCCGCTATGGAGACACCCGACTCGAACTCGATCCTGTTGTCGCGAGCGCTGCCCTGCGAGGGTCAGGCCGATCTCGCGTTCGCCGCGCCCTGGGAAGCCACCGCGTTCGCCATCGTGGTGAGCCTCGCGAAGGCCGGGCATTTCACCTGGGGCGAATGGGTGGAGTGCTTCTCGCGCGAAGTGGCAGCAGCCACGGCGGTGGAGGCGGCCGGGGGCGAGCCGCCTGGCTACTACGAGCAATGGCTCGCCGCCGCGGAGAAGATCCTGGCCGAGAAGAACCTCACCTCGATCGACCAGCTCCGCGCGAAGAAGCTGGGCATCGCGGCGGCCGGTCCGGCGCATCCGCTGCAGAAGCCGGCGCGGTCACCGCTCACGGTCGCCTGACGGCCGCTCTCGCGTGATGTCCACTGCCGCTGACCACCGCATTCCGGTCACCATCCTCACGGGCTTCCTCGGGGCGGGCAAGACGACCCTGCTGAACCGCATCCTGCGCGAACCCCACGGCCAGCGCATCGCCGTCATCGAGAACGAGTTCGGTGAGGCGGGCATCGACAACGATCTGCTCGTCACCGACGGCGACGAGCAGATCGTCGAGATGAACAACGGCTGCATCTGCTGCACGGTGCGCGGCGATCTCATCCGCATCCTCGGGGATCTCGGCACGCGGCGTCGCGAGGGCGCGGTGCAATTCGATCGCGTCATCATCGAGACCACCGGCCTCGCGGACCCTGCCCCCGTCGCGCAGACCTTCTTCATCGATGACGACATTGCGGCGGACTATCGGCTCGACGGCATCGTGACCGTGGTCGACGCGCGCCACGGCGACGAACAGCTCGATCAGCACCACGAAGCGCAGGAGCAGGTGGCCTTCGCCGACCGCATCCTCGTCTCGAAGGTCGACCTCGTCGGCGACGATGCGCGTCAGAGCCTCGAAGCCCGTCTGCGGCGGATGAACGTCCGCGCGCCGCTGCAGCGCGTGGACTTCGGCCGCGCCCCCATCGACGATCTGCTCGACATGCGCGGGTTCGACCTCGATGCCATCCTCGAGATCGAACCGGGCTTCCTGTCGGAGGACGATCACGAGCACGACGCGGCAATCCGCTCCTTCGTCTTCCGCGCCGACGAGCCCCTCGATCAGTCGGCGCTCGAGGTCTTCCTCGCCGACATGGTCCAGCGATATGGGCCGCAGCTGTTCCGCTACAAGGGCGTGCTGGCCATCGACGGGCTCGGCAGCCGGGTGGTGCTGCAGGGCGTCCACATGATGATGTCGACGGACATCGGCCGGCCCTGGGCCGCTGGCGAAACGCCGTCCTCCACGCTCGTCTTCATCGGCCGCGATCTGCCGGAAGCCGAGATGCGCGCGGGGCTGGCCGAGTGCCGCGTCGGAGGCACGCGGGCGGCCTGACGCTCTCCCCGATGGTCCGCAGTCCATCCTCCAGCCACCACTCCCCTGCTTACATCCCGAGCGTGCCCGGATCGGTTGATCCGGGCACGCTCGGTTGCTGTCTCAACTGGCCGCTATCGCAGCATGTACTTCCTGGCGAGCGGCACCTTCGACACCGGTTCCGCCCACAGCCGCTTGCCGTCCGCGAAGACCTGATGCGTCTGCGTGTCGACCGTGATGTGCGGCATTGCGCTGTTCCGCACCATGTCGGTCTTCCGGAGTTTTCGTACGCTGGTGATGGGCAGCCAGGGTTTCTCCGTCCCGAGCCGCTCGCGGGCGCCGGACTGCATCGCGAGCTGGCTCACGAACACGGCCGACAGCGCGTTCCTCGCCTTGCCGAGGGCGCCCCACATCGGCCGCTGGATCATCGGCTCGGTGATGAAGATGCTGCCGTTGCCGTCGCCCATGACCGACCACGCGACGAACCCGCCCTTGATCACCAGGAACGGTTTGATGCCGAACGAGGCCCGCGGCCAGATCACGAGGTCCGCCATCTTCCCGGGCTCGATCGAACCCACGTGCTGGTCGATGCCCGCGGCGATGGCCGGATTGATCGTGAGCTTCGCGATGTACCGCTTGATGCGCTCGTTGTCGGCGCGCGCCGTGGTTTCCTCGGGCAGGCGGCCGATCCGGTCCTTCATCACCGACGCCAGCTGCCAGCACTTCGCCGCGTTCTCGGCCAGGCGGCCCATGCCCTGCGTGTCGGTGGCGAAGATCGAGATGGCGCCCATGTCGTGCAGAAGGTCCTCGGCCGACATCGTCTGGGGTCGCACGCGCGCCTCGGCGAAGGCGATGTCCTCGGGGATCGAGAACGACAGGAAGTGGGCGAGCATCGTCATCGGCAGCCCCTCTTCCAGTCCTGCCGGCGTGAAGGGGTTCGTGGGGTTGGTCGACGACGGCAGCACGTTGGCGTAGCCGTTCACCCGGAGCAGGTCCGGCGCGTGGCCGCCCCCCGAACCCTCGGTGTGATACATGTGGATGGTGCGGTCGCCGATCACCGCCATCGTGTCTTCGCAGAAGCCGAACTCGTTGATCGTGTCGGTGTGGATGTGCACCGAGAAGTCGTTTCGGTCCGCCGCCGTGAGCGAACCTTCCATGACACCCGGAGACGCGCCGAAGTCCTCGTGGATCTTCACGCCGAGCGCGCCGCCGGCCACCGATTCCTCCACCGCCGCGACCGATCCGCACCCGCGCCCCAGGAACCCGAAGTTGAGCGGGAACTCGTCCGCGCCCTGGATGAGCTTGCCCAGCATGTTGGGCCCTGAGCAGCTCACATCGAAGTGCGGGCCCAGCGACATGCCGACCATGGTGGTGGTGCCGCCGGCGAGCGCGTGCCACGCCTGCTGCGGCGAGAGGAAGTGGGCGTGCGCCTCGATCACGCCGGCGGTGACGATGAAGCCGTCGCCGTGGACCACCGTGGTGTTCGGACCGCAGCGCAGGCGCGGATCGACGCCGTTCATGATCGACGGATTGCCGGCCTTGCCGACGCCGACGATGCGCCCGTCGCGGATGCCGATGTCGGCCTTCACGATCCCGATCACGGCGTCGATGATCGTCGCGTTCTGAACCACCATGTCGAGCGCGCCGGCGGCGTAGGTGCCGCCCTGGTCGAAGCCCTCGCCGTCGCGCATCACCTTGCCGGCGCCGGTGGTGAGTTCGTCACCGTGGTGGGTGAAGTCGTGCTCGACCTCGGCCAGCAGCGAGGTGTCGGCGAGCCGGACCATGTCGCCCTTCGTCGGGCCGTAGAGCTGTGCGTAGGCAGCGCGGGAAAGCTTGGTCATGGTGGTCTCCTCAGGCGCCCTGGTAGCCGCGCTTCCGCGCGAGTTCGATGGCCCGCACCCGCACGCCCGCGTCCGCGACGGATCCGTTCGTGAGGTCGCCGAAGCCGTGCACTTCTCCCGTGCCGCCGAACCCCACGAGTTCCACCTCCACCGCGACCCCGGGGTCGAAGCGCACGCCCGTGCCGGAAGGGCGGTCGAGCCGCATGCCGAAGGCGCTCGCGCGGTCGAACGCGAGCGCGCGGTTCACCTCGAAGAAGTGCGCATGGCTGCGGACCTGGATGGCGCGGTCGGCGGTGTTCGTCACCGTAAGGGTCACGCGCGTGCGGCCCGCGTTCATCTCGATGTCGCCCTCGGGCGTGATGATCTCGCCCGGGATCGGTTCGCCGCTCGTGTCTTCCTTGCCGGGGCGGATGGGGTCGAACACGACGACCAGCTTCGTGCCTTCGGCGAACGTCGGTTCCACGGCGACGAAGGGCAGCATCGACGCGACGCCGGGTTCCACGTCGTCGGTGGTGAGGAGGTTCCCGCCGAGCGCCAGGACATCCGCGTACGAAAGCCCCCGGCGGGCCGCGGTCATGACTTCGTCCGCGATGAGTGCCACGGCTTCCGGGTGGCTGAGACGGATGCCCAGGCTCCGATAGCGGCGCGCGAGTTCGGCGGCGCCGAAGAGCGTGAGGCGTTCCATCTCGGTGGGGGAGAGATTCATCATGGGCGGGTCTCCTGTGGCGGCATGCCGGTGGTGTTCGTGGGTCGGACGGAGTTCGCAACATGCGTGCCCCGCGGTTCACCGCCATAGCGTACTGCGCGGCGCGGCCATGAACTGTGCCGGTCGTGCCTCGCATCCGTGCACGGCGCACAGCAGGCGCGCGATGCCCGTGCATCCGGTACGGGTTCGTGCCCGTATACGGCCACGGGTGCAGCCCCTAGACTGCAGCCCACAGGTCGTCGCCACATCCATCCGGAGATTTCTTCCATGCACGCCACGCTGCCGATGCTCGCATCGACGGACTTCCCGCCCATCCGCCGGGGCGCGGTCACCACGCTCCAGGTGAACCTGGGCTATCGCTGCAACCAGTCCTGCCTGCACTGCCACGTGAACGCGGGTCCGACCCGCACCGAGGCCATGGACGCCGACACCGTGCGCCTCGTTCTCGACTACGTCCGCGCCTCGGGCGCGCACACGCTCGACGTGACGGGCGGCGCGCCGGAGCTGAACCCGCATTTCCGGATGCTCGTGGCGGAAGCCCGTGCCCTGGGCTGCCGCGTGATCGACCGATGCAACCTGACGATCCTCTCCGAGCCCGGCCACGAGGACCTCGCCGCGTTTCTCGCGGAGCACCAGGTGGAGGTGACTGCGTCGCTGCCGTGCTACACCGAGGAGCTTGTCGATCGCCAGCGAGGCGAGGGCGTGTACGCGCGGAGCATCGACGGCATCCGGCAGCTCAACGCGCTCGGGTATGCGGATCCGGGCTCCGGCCTCGTGCTGAACCTCGTCTACAACCCGCAGGGCCCCACGCTCCCGCCACCGCAGGAGGCGCTGGAGGCGGACTACAAGCGGGTACTCGGCGAGACCTTCGGCATCCGCTTCAACCAGCTCTTCACGCTCGCCAACATGCCGATCCAGCGCTTCGGTTCCACGTTGGTGTCGAAGGGCCAGTTCGACGGCTACATGCGTCTGCTCCGCGGCAGCCATCGCGACGAGAACGTCGAAGGTGTGATGTGCCGCAGCCACGTGTCCGTCGACTGGCGTGGCTACGTCTACGACTGCGACTTCAACCAGATGCTGGGCCTCCCGCTCGCACTGCCCGGGCGCCCGAAGGCGCGTCTCGCCGATCTCCTCGCCCACGATCCCGCCGGCAATCCGATCGCCGTCGCCGACCACTGCTATGGCTGCACGGCCGGGCAGGGGTCCAGCTGCGGCGGCGCGCTGGCGGATTGATGGCGGTCGCCTCGGACACCCGGAGTCCTCCATGACGAAGAGCCGCTGGCTCGTGCTGTTGCTGGTGGTCGGTGGGATCGTCGCGTTCTTCGCGCTCGACCTCGGGCGCTTCGCGAGCCTCGCCTACCTCAAGGCGCAGCAGGCGGAATTCGCCGCGTTCTACGCGACCCGGCCCGCGCTCACCATCGCCGCGTTCTTCGTCGTCTACGTGGCCGTCACGGGGCTGTCGCTGCCTGGGGCGCTGGTCATGACGCTCGCCGGCGGTGCGCTGTTCGGCGTCGTGGTCGGCACGATCGTGGTGTCGTTCGCCTCGACGATCGGTGCAACCCTCGCGTTCCTCGCGAGCCGCTTCCTGTTCCGCGACGCCGTCCGCGCGCGCTTCGGCGACAAGCTGAAGGCGCTCGACGCCGGGATCGCGAAGGAGGGCGCGTTCTACCTCTTCACGCTGCGCCTCGTGCCGGCGTTCCCGTTCTTCGTGATCAATCTCGCCATGGGGCTCACGCCCATCCGTGCGGTGACGTTCTACTGGGTGAGCCAGATCGGCATGCTCGCCGGCACCATCGCTTACGTGAATGCAGGCACGCAGCTCGGCCGCATCGAGTCGGCGTCGGGCATCCTGTCGCCCGGGCTGATCGGATCGTTCGTCGTGCTGGGCCTGCTGCCCCTCGTGCTGAAGAAGATCCTCGACACGCTGAAGGCCCGCCGCGTCTACGCCGGATGGAAACGGCCCGCGACGTTCGACCGCAACCTGGTCGTGATCGGCGCCGGGGCCGGTGGCCTCGTGTCGGCGTACATCGCGGCCGCGGTGAAGGCGAAGGTCACGCTGGTCGAGCGGCACCGCATGGGCGGCGACTGTCTCTACACCGGCTGCGTGCCCTCGAAGGCGCTGATCCGCACCGCGAAGTTCCTGTCCCAATCGAAGCGCTCTGCGGAATTCGGCGTGCGTTCGGCCACGGCGCAATTCGACTTCCGCGACGTGATGGCGCGTGTGCAGCGCGTGATCCGCGACATCGAGCCGCACGATTCCGTCGAGCGTTACACGTCCCTCGGCGTGGAGTGTCTGAAAGGCGAAGCGACGATCACGTCCCCGTGGACCGTCGACGTGAAGACGGCGGACGGGGTCCACACCCTCACCACGCGCAGCATCGTGATCGCCGCCGGCGCGCGTCCGTTCGTCCCGCCCATCCCCGGCATCGAGACCGTCGGGTGCCTCACCTCCGACACGTTGTGGTCCCTCGACGCGTTGCCGCCGCGGCTCGTCGTGCTGGGCGGCGGGCCGATCGGCTGCGAGCTGTCGCAGGCGTTCGCACGGCTCGGATCGCACGTGACGCAGGTCGAGATGGCGCCGCGCCTCATGGTCCGCGAGGATCCCGAGGTCGCGGAGATGGTCCTCGCCCGTTTCCTCGCCGAAGGCATCGACGTGCGCCTCGGCCACAAGGCCGTGCGGTTCGCGGTGGAGGGCGGCGAGAAGGTCCTGTACGCGGAGGCCGCTGGCGGCGAGGTCCGCATCGCGTTCGATGTGCTGCTGTGCGCCGTCGGGCGCGTCGCGAACACCACGGGCTACGGCCTCGAGGCGCTCGGCATCCCGGTCACCAAGGCGCGCACGGTCGAGGTCGACGAGTTCCTCGCGACGAAGTACCCGAACATCTACGCGTGCGGAGACGCCGCGGGGCCGTACCAGTTCACGCACACCGCGGCGCACACCGCGTGGTACGCGGCGGTGAACGCGCTCTTCGGGCGGTTCCGCCGCTTCCGGGCCGACTTCTCGGTGATCCCGTGGGCCACGTTCACGGAGCCCGAGGTCGCGCGCGTCGGGCTCAACGAGCAGGAGGCGAAGGAGAAGGGCGTCCCGCACGAGATCACGACGTACGGTCTCGACGATCTCGACCGCGCCATCGCCGACGGCGAGGCCCACGGTTTCGTGAAGGTCCTCACCGTGCCGGGCAAGGACCGCATCCTCGGCGCGACCATCGTCGGAGAGCACGCCGGGGATCTCATCGCGGAGTTCGTGCTCGCGATGCGCCACGGCATCGGCCTGAACAAGATCCTCGGCACCATCCACATCTATCCGACGCTCGCCGAGGCCAACAAGTACGTGGCCGGCAACTGGAAGCGTGCGCACGCGCCCGCGGCGGCACTGCGCTGGGTGGCGCGCTACCACGCCTGGATGCGGGGGTAGGTGGCGGGTTCGTCGTCCGACATCGGGCCAGGCCTATGTGGACGGGATACCATGTGAACGCGCCGGCCGCTTCCACCATCGCGCCGGCTCCTTGCCATCCGACGCCCCGATCAAGGCCAGACGCCCCGATGCCCTTCCTCCGCTTCTTCCTCGCCCTCATCCTCCTCTGCGCAGTCGACGCCTCGGCCGCCTTCGATCACACCCACGCAACCTGGGGCGCGCTGCTGAAGCGCCATCTGGTGCTGGGCGAAGGCGCACGGTCATCGCGGGTCGACTACACGGGGATGTCGCGTGATCGGGCCCAGCTCGGCACGTATCTCCAGTCGGTGTCGGCCGTCACCCCCGACGAGTACGCCACCTGGCAACGGGCCCAGAAGCTCGCGTTCCTCATCAATGCCTACAACGCATTCACCGTCGAGAAGGTCCTCACGCGCTATCCCGATCTGAAGTCGATCCGCGATTTCGGCACCGTGATCGGCAACCCGTGGAAGGACCGCTTCTTCACCCTCCTCGGCAAGCCGATGCATCTCGACGCTTTGGAGCACGACACCATCCGCGCCCGCGGCGTGTTCGACGACCCACGCATCCACTTCGCGGTCGTGTGCGCGTCCGTCGGCTGCCCGATGCTGCGCGAAGAGCCCTACGAGGCGTCGCGGCTCGAACGGCAGCTGGACGAGCAGGTGGTGCGCTTTCTCGGCGACCGCACGCGCAACCGGTACGCCGACGGCAAGCTCGAAGTCTCGAAGCTCTTCGACTGGTACGAGAAGGATTTCAGCGCCGGCCTGCGCGGCATCAAGTCGGTGGAGCAGTTCCTCGGCATGTACGGCGGGCTGCTGGCGGACGCGCCCGCCGATCGCAAGCTGATCGAGGACAGGCGCGTCAAGGTCCGGTACCTCGACTACGACTGGGCGCTGAACGACGTGAAGCGCTGAGGTTCCAGCGCCGGGCGCAGACGCGCTATCGCGGGCGCTTCGCCCCTGCCCGTGCGACGGCGGGCGCTGCCTTCGGTGCCGCACGCCTGGCGGCACTGACGGGTGCGTCCGGTTGCTTCGTGATGAACGCGTTGTTCACCCACCCCTCCACATCGGTGGGGCCATCTACTTCCACCCGGCTCCAGCGGCTGCCCTGTTCGAGCATCGTGACGACCGTGCCCTTCTTCAGCGCCGGCGCGACGGTCTCGAACGATCCGTCAGGACCCCTGCGGATGTTGAGCGAGGTGGCCGTCACCACGTAGTGCGGCGCCTCGTCGTGATCGCGACCGAGCGCGCGCGAACGGATCGATGCGAGCGGGAACGCCGGCCCCGGATCCTGCTTGCGGCCGCGGGCGATGTCCTCGTGACCGAGCACATCCTCGAGGCCGTAATGCTCCACCAGGAGGTCGGCGATCTCCAGAGCGCGCGCGATCTGCGCCTCGGTGTATGCGTGCCAGCCGCGCACCCCGCCGCCGTGCTTGTGCTCGGCGACCATCACCTCCTTGTCGGGATACGTTTTCCCGAACCACGCCACGTAACTCGTCCCCACGCGGTTCATCGGGCCGGCGTTGTCCATCTCGATGCCGATCGACGCATTGTTGAGGCCCACCAGACCGTTCCACTGGCTCTGCCCGGCGTGCCAGGTGACCACGTCGAACGGAGCGAGCTGCACGATGGCGCCGTCCCGGCCGAGCACGATGTGGGCGGAGGCGTTCCCGCTCGGCTTGCGCGTGCAGAGCGACTCCACGGAGCTCGCCGCGGACCGGCCGGCGGTGTAGTGGAACACGAGGTATCGGGGTGTCAACTTTCCCCCGCGATTGGGCGTATCCCGATAGGTCACCTTGTCGCCCACGAACCGATGTTTTTCGATCTTCAGCATCGCGCATCCTCCGAACCGGAACGCGTCGAGCATACCCCGTTCGTGTAGGCTCGCTCACCATGACTTCGACGCCGCCAACGCCTCCGCTGTCGATCGTGATGCCCGCCCTCGACGAGGCTGCGGGCATCGGTGCTGCGCTCGCGCGATTGCAGCCGCTGCGCGGTCGTGGGTGCGAAGTCATCGTCGTCGACGGCGGCAGTCGCGACGCCACGGTCGACCTCGCGACGCCGTCCTGCGATCGCGTGGCGGTGTCGCCACCGGGCCGAGCTGCGCAGATGAACGTAGGCGCCCGCGTCGCGCACGGAGATGCGCTGCTCTTCCTGCATGCCGACACCGAACTGCCTGTCGACGCCGACCGGCTCGTGCTCGCGGCACTGGGCACCAACCGCCACGTGTGGGGGCGGTTCGACGTGCGCATCAACGGTCGCCCCGCGCTGCTTCGCGTCATCGCGGCGATGATGAATCTGCGCTCCCGGCTCACCGGGGTGGCGACCGGCGACCAGGCCATCTTTTGTCGCCGCTCGGCCTTCGACGCCGTGGGCGGCTTTCCGCTGCAACCGCTGATGGAGGACGTCGAGATCTCGAAGCGGCTACGTCGCCTCGGGCGCCCCGCATGTCTCCGCGCGAGGGTCACGACATCGGGCCGTCGATGGGAGAAGCACGGCGTCGTGCGCACCGTCCTGTTGATGTGGCGCCTTCGCCTCGCGTACTTCCTCGGCGTCGATGCCGCACGGCTCGCACGCAGCTATCCGAGGCATCGTGGCTGACGTCGCGCCGGTGCCGATTCTCGTGTTCGCGAAGGCGCCGGACCCGGGCACCGTCAAGACGCGGCTCGTTCCGACCCTCGGCGAAGGCGGTGCCGCCGTGCTCGCCGCGCGCTTCGCCCGCCGCACGCTAGACACCGCCGCGCGCGCCGCGGTCGGTCCCGTCGTGCTGATGTGCGCACCGGATCCGACCCACGCGTTCTTCGAGGTCTGCCGCCGCCGGCACGGCGTGACGCTCGAACCGCAGGGCCACGGTGATCTCGGCGAGCGCATGCATCGCGCGTTCGCGACGACACTCGCCCATGCGGCCGGCGCGATCGTCGTGGGTACGGACACGCCGGACCTGTGCACTTCGGATCTCGTCGAGGCCGCCGAGGCGCTCCGCGATGGCGTCGACGCGGTGCTCGGACCGGCCGAGGATGGCGGCTACTGGCTTCTCGGTCTGCGACGCCCCGCCGCCGCGCTGTTCGAGGCGATGCCCTGGAGCACCGCGGACGTTCTGCGGATCACACGCGAGCGACTGGCCGCGCTGGGCTGGCGCGCGCATTTCCTGGCCGTGCGTACCGACATCGATCGACCGGACGACATCCACACCATGCTCCAACGGCCGGAGCTGGCACCGCTCGTGGCGGATCTCGTCGCCCGGCAGTCGGGCGGGGGCGCGTCGTGATGCCCGGGTGGCTTTCATGAAGCGCCTGATCCTCGCGGGCGGCGGACATGCACACGTGGAGGTGCTGCGACGGCTCGGACTCGCCCAGCGCCCCGGTATCGAGGTCGTGCTGGTGAGCCCGCTTCCGCTCACTCCGTACTCGGGCATGCTGCCTGGCGTCGTGTCAGGGCACTACACGTATCGCGAGGCGTGCATCGATCTGGCGCCGCTGGCGCAGTTCGCGGGCGCGCGCTTCCTGCAGGCGCGGATCACGGGCATCGAGGCGGACGCCGGCCTCGTGCGCATCGACGATGGCAGCGCGCTTCCGTACGACGCCTTGTCCATCGACACCGGCTCCGTGCCTCCCCTCCGGTCGATCGACGGGGCCGACCGCTTCGGTATCAGCGTGAAACCCGTCGAGCGCTTCCTGGAGGCGTGGCAGGCGGTACTCGACGAGCCGCCCGCGCGGGTCCGACGCATTGCGGTCGTTGGCGCCGGCGCCGGTGGCGTCGAACTCGCGCTCTCGATGCGCGCGCGCCTGCGCCGCGCGGGCCGCGACACCGCTGTGTCGCTCTTTGGCGAGGCCCCCGATCTGCTCCCCAGCCACGCGCCTGCCGCAAGGCGTCGCATCCGGGCCGCGCTCGACGCGCGTGGCATCGGCATGGTGTTCGGGCATCGCGTCGAGCGCGTGGCGCACGACGGCCTGCGGCTGTCCGACGGTCGCACCGCCGAGGCGCAGTGGATCGTCTGGGCCACGGGGGCGGCTGCGCCGCCATGGTTGCAGACCAGCGGACTCGCGCTCGATGCGGACGGCTTCGTCGCGGTCGATGCCTGCCTGCGGTCGGTCTCGCATCCGGCCGTGTACGCCGCAGGGGACGTGGCCACGGTGAGCCGCCACGTTCGTCCGAAGTCGGGTGTGTACGCGGTCCGGCAGGGCCCGCCGCTCGCCGCGAACCTGCTGCGTGCGCTGGCAGGAGACACGCCGCAGCCCTATCTTCCCCAGAAGCGGACGCTTGCCCTGCTGTCCACCGGCGACGGCCACGCCATCGCCTCGTGGGGACCCTTCTCGACCGGGGGCGCGTGGGCGTGGCGGTGGAAGGATCGGATCGATCGCGCCTTCATGGCGAGGTACGCATACGCGTGATTGCAGGTGCGGATCGCCACTTCGCAGGTTCGGCATTCCGGCGCGCGGCAGCGCCTCGTTCCGGCGGGGCCAGGTCTTGACGGTCATGGTCGGCGCACTGATGCCGTGGCAGGCGCAAGACATGCTGTCGGACCTTCCAGTGATGCCCGCATCGGGCACTTGCGTCCCGGGAGTTCGTTCCGGGCGGCTGCGCACGTACGATGTCGCTCTCGTGGGTGGTGCCGCAGTCGCGTGCATCCCGCGCATCGATAGGAGAATCTCCCAGTGTCGCTTCGACCCCCCATCCTTGCCCTGTCTCTCACGCTGGCGTTGGTGGCCGCCACCTCGCACGCCGCCGGCGATCTCACGCGGCAGGAACCGACGCGTCTCACCATCACCTTGGGGAACGCCGAGGGCGAACACCGCTTCTCGCCGGACTCGCTCACTCTCGAGACCGGGAAGCTGTACGCGCTGCGGCTCCAGAACGTCGGCGCCGAGGCCTACTACTTCGCGTCCCCGGGACTGGCCGAGGCCGTGTTCACGCGCAAGGTGACCATCATGGGTGCCGACGGCAAGCCCAGCGCCGAGGTCTACGGCGCCGTGCGCCGCATCGAGGTCAAGCCCGGTGTGACCGCGGAGTGGTGGTTCGTGCCCGTGAAGACGGGTCGGTTCGAGGACGTGAATTCCACGCGCCCCCACACCGAGGCGGGCATGCGCGCGGTCGTCGAGGTGAAGTAGCGCAGCGGCGATGCCGATCGCCATGACCGACCCTGCCGGATGCAGCGGTACCTGTATCCGCTCGCGCGCGCGATGACGGCCGATCTCTGCGCGGCGGTGCGATCGTGACCTTCAACGACGTGGACGGCCTACCGTTGCTTGGCGTCGCCGTGGCGCTCGGCATCGGTCTCTTGATCGGTGCCGAGCGCGAACGCCGCAAGGGAGAGGGGCCGCGGCGGGGGCAGGCGGGCCTGCGCACCTTCGCGCTGACGGCTGTCGCAGGGGCGTGTGCGTTGCTGCTGGGGGATGCCGTTCTCCTGGCGGTCGTCACGGCCGGGGTGGCCGCGTTCGCCGCGGTCGGGCACTGGCGCAGCCAGGATCGGGATCCCGGCGTCACCACGGAGACTGCGATGGTGGTCACCGTGCTGCTGGGCGGGCTCGCGGTGCGCGATGCGGCGGCCGCGTCCGCGATCGGCGTCTGCGTGGCGATCCTGCTCGCGGCGCGCGACCGCATGCACGGCTTCGTGAAGCGCGTGCTGTCGGCCCGGGAGCTGGAGGATGGTCTCGTGCTGGGCGCGGCGGCACTCGTGGTCATGCCGTTCCTGCCGGACCGGGGCATGGGCCCGTTCGCCGCGCTGAACCCGCACACACTCTGGTTGATCGTCGTGCTCGTCATGGCCATCGGCTCGGCGGCCCACGTGGCGACGCGCGCCCTCGGGACCCGCTACGGCCTTCCCCTGGCAGGCTTTGTGTCCGGATTCGTGTCCAGCGCCGCCACGGTGGGTGCGATGGCTGCCCGGGCCGTGCGCGATCCGGCCGCGGCGCGACCTGCGGCCGCGGCGGCAGTGCTGTCCTCGGTCGCCACGGTCGTACAGCTCACGGCCGTGCTCGCGGTCACAAGTGGTGCGGTGCTCTCCGCGTTGGCGCCATCGCTTGCGGGTGCCGGCCTCGCGGCAGCCCTGTGGGGCGCGGTCTACACGGTGCTCGGATTGCGGTCGCCAGCGGACGTGGAGCCCGACGAGGGACGCGCCTTCAGTATTCGCGCGGCGTTGGGCTTTGCGGCGATCGTGGCCGTGACGCTCGTGACCTCCGCGGCCCTCAGTGCGTGGGCGGGAGATGCCGGGCTGGTGGTGGCCAGCGCCCTGGCCGGCTTCGCGGACGCCCACGCGGCGGCGGTGTCCGTCGCGTCGCTCGTGCGCGAAGGACATCTGGACGCCGGTGCCTCCGCCGTTCCGGTGCTTGCCGCGTTCACCACGAATGCGCTCATGAAGATCGGGCTCGCGATCTTCTACGGCAACCGCCGTTTCGCCCTGCACGTGGTGCCCGGCGTGGCGCTCACCGTCGTCGGTGCCTGGTTGCCGTACGTCGTGGCGTGCTGACGGCAGACCGCGGGTGCGCCCGTTACGTCTGGCATCCCGGGCAGTAGTACGTCGAGCGCTGACCCTGGCGGATGAGCCGGATCGTTCCGCCGCAGCGCAGGCAGGGTTCGCCATCGCGGCCGTACACCGCCGACTCCGTCTGGAAGTGTCCGCGGTTGCCGGCGCCGTCCACGTAGTCGCGCAGGCTGGATCCGCCGGCCGCGATCGCGCGTGCGAGCGTCTGTTTCACCGCACCGACCAGGCGCTCGCAGCGCGCCATCGACAGCCGGCGCGCGGGCACCTTCGGATTGATCCCGGCGACGTGCAGCGCCTCCGACGCGTAGATGTTTCCCACACCGGTGACGAGCTGGCCGTTCATCAGGACGTGCTTGATCGCGACGGCGCGACCGCGCGTGATGCGATGCAGGTAGGTGCCGTCGAACTCCGCTTCGGCGGGTTCCGGCGCCAGCGCGGCGAGCAGGGGATGCGTCGCCGGATCGCCCTCGATCCAGTGGATGCTCCCGAAGCGCCGCGGATCGTGGAAGCGCAGCACGGTGCCATCGTCGAGCACCGCATCGACGTGATCGTGCTTCACGACCGGTGTGTCGGCCGGCACGTGCAACAGGCTGCCCGACATCCCGAGGTGGATCATCGCGACGCCGTGATCGGTGCCGACGAGGAGGTACTTCGCGCGGCGGCCGACGGTGGCGATGGTGGCGCCCGTCAGCCGCGCCTCGAACTCCGGCGCGATGGGCCAGCGCAGCCGACGATCTCGCACGGTGACGCCGACGACGCGCCGGCCCAGCAGGCCCGGTTCGAGGGATCGCCTGGTGGTCTCGACCTCGGGGAGTTCGGGCATGCCGTGCGCCCGTCTATCGGTCGCCTGCCGGTTCGGTGGGCGGCGAAAGAAGCCGGGCCGCCTTGTCCGCGCCGAACACGAATTGCAGTTGTTCATCGGGCCGGGCGACGATGAACTCGGGCGCGCGCTTCACGACCACGAGGTCGAGCGTGCGGCCGTTGGCGAGTTCGATGCGGAGCCGTTCGCCCTTCGGCGCGCTGGTGGTCGCCTGGGTCGCGAGGCTGGAGGCGAAGCGCCATTCCTCGGCCCAGCGCGCGAGGTCGTCCTGCGAGGCCTTGTCGTCGTCGGAGCGCGTCCACTTGCCGTCCTTCGCGGCGAGCGTGACGCCCGGCAGCTCGAACCGCACCGGGACTTCGTCCTCGGCGAGGAGCATGTGCGTGGTGAGACTGTCGGCGCTCGTGGGCAATCCGTAGGCGAAGATTGCGGGCACGAGATAGACGGTGTTGCCGGACAGCACGTACTGCTCGTTGGTCATGCTGTTCATCATCCCGAACGCGAACTCCTGGTTGCCCAGCTGGCCACCCATCGTGACCTTGGCGAACGGCTTGTCGAGTTCGAACCGCGCGAGATCCTCGGCGGGAAACGTCACGGCGGCCTGGGCGGCGAGCAGGTCGAGCAGGCGCCCGGCCTGGGTAGCATCGGTGCGGGCGCGGAACGGGGCGGTCTGGATCCAGTGCCTGCCCTCGCGTTCGAGGACGATTTCGGGGAGTCCGTTGCGGGCGATGCGGATCGACGTCACATCCGCAGCCTTCAGCTGCGACACGGCCTGTGTTGCGACCGGCGTGCTGCCGGGACGCAGGGTCATCCACAGCGCCAGCCCGGCGACCAGCGCGAGCAGCACGGCGTTGACGAGGATCTTGCCCTTCATGGCGGTGGTTCCATGCGCACGGCGCCGCTCATGCGCGGCGGCGGCGCCACCAGATCATGCCGCCGGTGAAGAGGAATGCGGCCGGGAGGACGATCAGGAAGGTGAGCGCGATGAACACCAGCCACGAGCGCGACAGCTCGAGATTCGCATCGATGCGCGAACGGGGCTCGAGCGTGATGAGGCCCTCGTCGCCGGCCAGCCAGTTGACGAGATTGATGCCGAGGTCGATGTTGCCGAGCAGCCCCGCGTACGTGTTCGCGAGGAAGTCGCCGCTGCCGGAGACGACGATCCGCTGCATCTTCCCGTCGAGATCGCGTTCGAGCGCGGTGACCACCGTGACCGGCCCGCGGATGTCGCGCGCCTTGTCGAAGCTCACCTCGGCATCCAGCGGACCGGTCTCGACCCAACCCGCCTGCGCCACCTCGACCAGCGGCGTCGCCCGCCAGACCTTCGCATCGTCGTTCACCGCGATGCGGCGGGCGTTCGGAAAGGCAGTGTTCAGCGAGAAGCCGCGCGTGGCGGGGTGGCGTCCGTAGGCGAAGGCGATCGCGACGGGGCCGGCGCCGCGCAACTCGTTGGCGGCGGGGTCCACCACCACGCCCGGGGTGAGCTGCAGACCGAGGAGTTCGGCGATGGGCTGCAATCCGTGCAACGGTTCCTGGTCGAGCAACCAGAAGACGCTGCCGCCGCGATCGATGTACGCGCGGATCTTCGCGACCTCGGCCGGCAGGAGATCCACGCCGGGGCCGGCAATGACGAGCATCGACGCGTTGTCCGGCACCGCGGGCGCCACGCCGAGATTCACCACCGAGAGCTTGAATCCCTTCGCTTCGAGGCGCCGACCGAACTCGCCGAGATCGTGGTTCGCGATGCCCTTCGGGCTGCGCTCACCGTGGCCGTCGAGGAAGAACACCTGTCGTTCCGCGTTCCGGGCGAGGCGGGCGAGGAGGTTGGCGAACGACTGCTCGTCGAGCGCGGTGAGGTGTTCGCTGCGGCCGTCGAACGTCACGACCATCTCGCCGTTCATCCGGATGTTGGCGGCTTCGGCACGCTTCGGATCGGCGCGCGTGTCGACGAACGAAACGGTGAGATCGCTCTTCTCGAGTCGGTACGGCGTCATGAACTCGGCGATTCGCTGACGGATGTCGCCGACCGAGGCATCCTGCTCGGCGGTGTAGTACGCGGTGACGGTCACCGGACCCTTCAATACGGCGAGCGTCTGGACGGTGCCGGGGCTCAGGCTGTTGCGGGCGTTCTGGGTGAGGTCCCACTGACGGAAGTGGTCTTGCGACAGGCGCGCGAGCAGGAGGACGGCGGCCACGAGCAGGACGACGAAGAGCCCGTTCTGGGCGAACAGGGCGAGGCGAGCGCGGGGCGAGGAACTCATGCGGCGAGCCGGTCGCGATCGAGCCGGCGGATGGCAAGCGCGAGGAAGAGGATCATCACCAGGACGAAGTAGGCGAGATCCCCGGTGTGCAGCGTCCCGCGCGCGAAGCTCTCGTAGTGCTTCATGATCGAGACGAGGTGCAGGGGGCTCTCGGGGTCGGACGCACCGAGGCCGATGATCCAGAGGCCGATCAGCACCGCGAAGGCGGAGATCGCCGCGACCACCGGCTGCGCCGTCAGCGTCGATAGATAGAGACCCACCGCGGCGAACGTGGACGCCAGGAGCGCGATCCCGAGGAGGTTCGCGCACAAGAGACCGGCGTCGATGCGTCCGCCCGCGTAGAGCGACACCGCCATCAGGAGGATGAGGCCGCACGCGACCATCAGGAAGGTGACGAGGCCCACGAACTTGCCGAGGACGATCTCGGTGAGCGACACGGGCGCGGACAGCAGGAAGGTGAGCGTCTGGTTGCGACGCTCCTCGGCGATGAGCCGCATCGAGAGCAATGGCACGACGAGCAGCAGGATGAACGTCGCCGTTCCGAAGACCGGTGCAATCACAGCCTCGGTGACGCCGGGCGGATTCGGGTACTGCGCGAGCTGCGGCTGCATGATCTGGTAACGGTCGAGTGCCACGAGAAAGACGTACCCGAAGACGACCTGTAGAACGGCGAGCACCACCCAGGCGAGCGGGGCACCGAAGAGGCTGCGCAATTCCTTGCCGGCGATGGTGAGGATCACGGTGTGGCAGGCGCGACGGCGTCGTCGCGCTGGGTGAGGTTCACGAACACTTCCTCCAGGGTCGTTTCCACGGGGCTCAGTTCCACGAGCCCCCAGTCGTTCTGCACGGACATCTTCACGACCGCTTCCGCGGGCTCGGCGCCGGCTTCGTGGAAGAGGCGGAACCGGTGGCGGGCCAGCGCCTCCACCGCCTTGACGCCTTCGAGCCGCGCGAGGATCTCCCCGGTGGGCGGCCGCCGGAATGCGACGGTGATCGCGTGCCCCTGGCGATGCGCCTTGAGGGCTTCGATGGTGTCGGTGTAGACGACGCGTCCGTTGTTCAGGATCTGCACGCGGTCGCAGACGGTCTCGACCTCCGGCAGGATGTGGGTCGACAGCAGCACGCTGTGGTTCGAGGCGAGTTCGCGGATGAGTGCCCGGATCTCGCGGATCTGGTTGGGGTCGAGGCCCACGGTGGGTTCGTCGAGGACCACGACGTCCGGGTCGTGCACGATGGCCTGCGCGATGCCGACCCGCTGCTGATAGCCCTTCGAGAGCGTGCCGATCATCCGATCGCCCATGTCCGCGAGACCGCAGCGGCGGAGCGTCCGTGCCACCGCGTCGGCGATGCCCGCCCGCGGTATCCGGTGCAGGCGGGCGGCCATGCGCAGGTACTCGGTGACCGTGAAGTCCTTGTAGAGCGGCGGAGTCTCGGGCAGATAGCCGATCCGCGCCTTGGCCTTCGTGGGCTGTTCGATCAGATCGATGCCGCACACGCGGATCGCGCCGGCCGTCGGGGCGAGGTTGCCCGTGAGCATCTGCATCGTGGTGGTCTTGCCGGCCCCGTTGGGGCCCAGCAGCCCGAGCACTTCGCCGCGGGCAAGGGTGAGCGAGACGTCCTGAACTGCCCGGCGTGCACCGAAATCACGAGACAGGCCGGAGGCCACCAGGGTGGGCTCGGGAGAGGTGTTCAAGGGCTCGACCGGAAGAAGAAATCTTGGATGGAACCGCAGGCCTGACTCCGGTGCCTGACAAGGACTGCGGGATCAGGGGGCGGGACAGGCACGACACGCAACGCACTCAACTCGAATCCGACAATGCAACTCAGGCAACGCAACCCACGTAACGCAACCCACGTAACGCAACACAAACATCACATTCCACGGGACAACCGACACCAACCGTCCCAAACCTCGTGGACCCAACCTCGTGGAATGTGCGTTCAGCATGACACCAAAACCGTGTCCGTGCCGGTCGAGGAACAGCCCAATTCCGCTGGTCGTCTCCGGGTGAGGCGGTCGCTTGTGACGCCTCTGAAATATACCTAAACTGACCTCGCGGTCCAAGAACCAGAACGGGGTTCGACCCCTCCAAGCGTGTCTGCCTGCATGTGACGTGGTCGACACGGGGCATGCAGTCGCGGCACCAGGAGCGCCCCTACGGCGCGCGAACACCTCTCGATCGGACCCCTGTCCATGCGGATATCACTGCTCGTTCCACTTCTCGCCGTACTTCTGCCCGTTTCATTGCCCGCCTGCGCGCAGCCTGGCAAGGCGCGGTACGCCACCCAGAGCGCGTCCATGGTTGCCAAGGGTGGCGCCCGGTTCCCCGATGCGATGATCCTCGCGCAGACGGGTGGTGCCGAGGAGGGTGACTTCCATTCGGCGCCGCGGACCGCCGCTGCCCCCGACAAAGCGGCGAAACTGCCCTCCCAATCGCTGTCCAGGGAGCTGCTCTACAAGTTCCTGCTCGCCGAGATCGCTGCGCAGCGCGGGAATGTCCGGCTGGCCGCCCGAGCGTACGTCGAGCTGGCGCAGGCGACTCGGGACCCCCGCGTCGCCCGGCGCGCGACCGAGATCGCGATGAACGGGCGGATGGGCGACATTGCCGCCGAGGCTTCGAGCACGTGGCTCGACATCGATCCCGATTCGCCTCAGGCGAAGCAGACGCTCATCGCGGCGCTCGTGGGCAACAGCAAGCTGCAGGACGCGAAGCCCGTGTTGCAGCGACTCCTCGCCGCGGACAAGGCGCGCACCGGGGCCACCTTCATGCAGCTCCATCCGCTGCTGTCCCGCTACCCCGACAAGAACGCCGCCTTCGAACTGGTGCGCGAACTCGCGAAGCCCTATCCGAAGCTGCCGGAAGCCCACTTCGCCGTCGCCCAGATGGCCCTCTCGGCCGACAACGCCGAGCTCGCCCGGACCGAAGTGACCGAGACCCTGGCGCTGAACCCCGGGTTCGAACCTGCCGCAGTGCTGAATTCCCAGTTCCTCCAGCGGGAATCCACGGGGTCGGCCATCACCTACCTGGAAGGATTCCTCGCCCAGAATCCGAAGGCGCGGGATGCCCGCCTGATGTACGCGCGGATGCTGGCGGCGGACAAGCGCCCCACGGAAGCACGCCGCGAGTTCGAAACCATCGAGCGCGACGCCCCTCAGAACGCCGAAGTGGCGGTCATGATCGGCCTGCTGTCGCTCCAGATGCAGGACTTCGACGCGGCCGAGACCCGGCTGAAGCGGGCGATCGATCTGCAGTACCGTGATTCCGACACGCTGCGCTTCTACCTCGGGCAGATCGCCGAGGAACGCAAGCGCGAAGAGGAGGCGCTCGGGTGGTATGAGCAGGTGCAGGGGGGCGAGCAGTTCGTGCCGGCGGCCGTGCGGTACGCGCTGATCCTTGCCCGCCAGAACCGTATGCCGGAGGCGCGGGAGTACCTCCGCAATGTGCAGGCGCAGAGCCCTGAGCAGCGCGTGCTGCTCATCCAGGCGGAGGCGCAGGTGCTGCGGGAAAGCAAGGCCTATCAGGAAGCCTTCGATGTGCTGGAAGCCGCGCTCGAGGCGGAACCCGCACAGCCCGACCTCCTGTACGACGTCGCGATGGCAGCGGAGCGCCTCGATCGGATCGACGTCCTCGAGGCCCGGTTGAAGCAGCTGATCGCCCTGCGTCCGGACCATGCCCAGGCGTACAACGCCCTGGGTTACACGCTCGCCGATCGCAATCTCCGCCTGGACGAGGCGAAGGTCCTGATCGAGAAGGCGCTGGCCCTCGCCCCCGAGGACCCCTTCATCCTCGACAGCATGGGCTGGGTGGAGTACCGGATCGGCAACATCGATCGGGGGCTCGCGTACCTGCAGCAGGCGTATCTCAAGCGTCCGGACCCGGAGATCGCGGCGCACCTCGGCGAGGTCCTGTGGGTGAAGGGGGACCGTGCGCAGGCCGAGCGCATCTGGCGCGAGTCCCTCCAATCGCATCCCGCGAACGAGGAACTCAAGGCGGCGATGGCCCGCCATCTGCAATAGGCCATCGATGACGAGGTTCGCAGCGGCCTGCCTGGGCGCGTCGCTGATCGTCGGCTGCGCTCTCGTGCCGGAGCGCGCCATCGTCGGGCATCCGTCGTCGGACGCCTTCGAGGTGAAGGGGCGTATCGCGGTCCGCTACGAAGGCGATGGCTATACCGGGACGATGCGCTGGAAGCATTCGCCGGCCCTCGACACGGTGGAGCTGTACACCCCCATCGGTACCCTCTACGCACGCCTGACCCAGGACGCCGATGGCGCTGTGATGGAGACCGCCGACGGGAAGCGCTTCGCCGAACGCGACGCCGGTGCGCTCTCCCGACGGGTGCTCGGCTGGGAGCTTCCCCTGGCAGATCTGCCGCACTGGATGTTCGGTGATCCCGCCCCGCAGGGTGGCGTGGCCGAGGTGGTGCGCAGCCCTGACGGCCAAGCGCAGCAGCTCGAACAGTCTGGCTGGCGCGTGCGGTACCGCAGCTACTTCTCGGACGCACCGACGCTGCCCGACCGCCTGGAGCTCGATCGACCCGGGCTCACCGTGAAGATGATCGTCTCCCACTGGCGCGGGGCGACCTGAGTTGGCCGGCATCGATGACCTGGACGGTCCGGACCACCCCGCACCCGCCAAGCTCAATCTCTTCCTGCACGTGATCGGTCGTCGGCCCGACGGTTACCACGACCTCCAGACCGTCTTCCGTTTCGTGGACCGCGCGGATCGCCTGCGCTTTGCCGCGCGGCCGGATGGGCGGATCCGCCGGGTTGCCGGCAACGATGGGGTGCCCGAGGAGGCCGATCTCACGGTGCGCGCGGCCCGCCTTCTCCAGCAGGCGACGGGTACGACGCTGGGTGCCGACCTCGCCATCGAGAAGCATCTGCCCATGGGTGGTGGGCTTGGCGGCGGCAGCAGCGACGCCGCCACGGCCTTGATCGTCCTGAATCACCTGTGGGGCACCGGCCTCCGGCGTGCCGAACTGCAGCGGCTCGCACGGACTCTCGGTGCCGACGTGCCGGTATTCGTGTACGGTGCGAGCGCTTTCGCCGAAGGCGTTGGCGAGCGACTGCAGGCCGTCGATCTCCCTCCGGCGTGGTACGTGGTGGTGGCGCCGCCGGCGCACGTCTCGACGGCCATGGTTTTCTCGCAGCCTGATTTGACACGCCATAGTGATCCCATCACACTAGCGGCCTTTTTTTCGGGGACAAAACCCGACGGATGCCTCGAGGAAGAAAGCGAGGCCGGGTCCGAGCCGCGAATGATTTTGCGGAATGATCTGGAAGCCGTCGTGAGTCGTCTTGTTCCCGAGGTTCGACAGGCGCTGTCGTGGCTATCGCAGTATGGTCAGGCGCGCATGACCGGCTCCGGAAGTTGTGTGTTCTGTGCATACCCGACCGAGCAGGAAGCCCGGGCAGTGTGGGCGGGGCGCCCGGCAGGCATGCAGGGGTTCGTGGCGGTGGGAATCGACAGGCATCCGCTACTGGCCCTGACCAAGGATTGAAGAACACGGATTGAAGAACTTGGGGAGTCGCCAAGCTGGTTAAGGCACCGGATTTTGATTCCGGCATGCGAAGGTTCGAATCCTTCCTCCCCAGCCAGAAGCAGTGCGCGTGAAGCAGCAGGAACGGTGGCGAGATGCCCGGAGCGAACTGCCCGGATGTGCGTCACCCGCGCAGATCGACAAGTGGCGAGTCGAACCAGACTCGAGCAGCAAGCTTCGAGAAGCAGCCGCGCCGATGGTGCGGCTGCTTTCATTTTCCGCCGGGCGAAAACCGGTTCGCCGCCGGCAGCAGCATCCCGAACGTTTTCCCTAGAAGCCCGAGTCCCATGGCCTACGACAGTCTGATGGTGGTCACCGGCAACGCGAATCCGCGCCTTGCCGAAGACGTCTGCAAGCACCTCAACATCCGGCTTGGGAAAGCGAGCGTCGGCCGCTTCAGCGACGGCGAGGTGATGGTGGAGCTTCTGGAGAACGTCCGCGGCAAGGACGTCTTCGTCCTGCAGTCCACCTGCCAGCCGACCAACGACAGCCTGATGGAGGTGCTTCTCATCTCCGATGCGTTGAAGCGTTCCTCCGCCGGCCGCATCACTGCGGCGATCCCGTACTTCGGCTACGCCCGCCAGGACCGCCGTCCGCGCTCCGCACGGGTCGCGATCAGCGCCAAGGTCGTCGCGAACATGCTCCAGGCCGTGGGTGTGAATCGCGTCCTGACCATGGACCTCCACGCCGACCAGATCCAGGGGTTCTTCGAGACGCCCGTCGACAACATCTACGCCGCCCCGATCCTGCTGGGCGACGTCTGGAAGCATCAGTACGAGGATCTCATCGTCGTCTCTCCCGACGTCGGCGGCGTGGTCCGTGCCCGCGCGCTGGCGAAGCGTCTCGAGTCCGACCTCGCGATCATCGACAAGCGCCGGCCGCGGCCCAACGTGTCCACGGTGATGAACATCATCGGCGACGTCGCGGGGCGCAACTGCGTGATCATGGACGACATGGTCGACACCGCGAACACGCTCTGCGAGGCCGCCTTTGCCCTGAAGGAGAAGGGCGCCAAGCGCGTGATGGCGTATTGCACCCACCCCGTGCTCTCCGGCAAGGCCGTGGAGCGCATCACGAACTCAGTACTGGACGAGCTGGTCGTCACCGACACCATCCCGTTGCGCGAGGAGGCGAAAGCCTGCCCGCGCATCCGCCAGTTGAGCGTCGCCGGCCTGCTGGCCGAGACGATGCTCCGAATCAGCAACGAGGACTCCGTGTCCTCGCTGTTCATGGAGTGACCCTGTAGCGAACAAAGGGCCACTTCGCAGAAGCCGGAGCGGTGACCCGCTCCATCCCAGAGACGACACCGGCTGGTCGCGGCAGGTGTCTGCAGCAGGAGAGTGAACATGAAGAACGAAGTCATTGCGATGCCGAGGTCTCTGCAGGGAACGGGTGCGAGCCGCCGCCTGCGCCGGACCGGCCGTGTGCCGGGCATCGTGTACGGCGGTGGCAAGGATCCCGTGGCCATCGAGCTGGATCACAACGCCCTCACGCAGTCCCTCAAGCACGAGTCGTTTCACGCCTCGGTGCTGACGATGAAGGTGGGTGATTCGACCGATCGCGTGCTGCTGCGCGACGTGCAGATGCACCCCTACCGCGTCGAGATCCTGCACGTGGACTTCCAGCGCGTCGGCAAGGACGAGATGATCCACATGAAGGTGCCGCTCCACTTCCTGAATGCGGAATTGGCGCCTGGCGTGAAGCTGGGTCACGGCATCATCAACCACGTGATGAACGAAGTGGACGTGCAGTGCCTGCCCGAGAATCTGCCCGAGTTCATCGAAGTGGACCTTGGCGCCCTGGAACTCGGACAATCCGTGCACCTGGCCGACATCAAGTGGCCTGCAGGCGTCGAGTCCGTGCAGATCAAGCACGGAGGCAATGCCGCGGTGGTGAGCATCCAGGTGCCGCGCGGTGCTGCCGAGCCGGAACCGACGGCGGCGACGCCGGCCGCTGCCGTGCCTGCCACTGCGCAGAAGAAGGAAGAGAAGAAGTAATCCTGCCGCTGCGGCGGCAGTGACAGGCCCGCTCGGAACCACGCGTTCCCTGCGGGCCTTTTCGTTAGGGGAGGCAAGACGGCGATGCGGTTGGTGGTGGGCCTCGGCAATCCGGGGCGCGAATACGAGGCGACGCGGCACAACGCCGGCTTCTGGTTCGTCGACAACCTCGCCCGCGCCGAGGGCGTCCAGTTGCGCGTCGAGTCGCGCTTCCACGGCCTCGTCGCGCGCATCGGTCGCGGTGACGACGAATGCTGGCTGCTCGAACCCTCGACGTTCATGAATGCGAGCGGACGCGCCGTCGGCGCGCTGGCCCGTTTCTACAAGATCCTCCCGCAGGACATCCTCGTCGTGCACGACGAGCTCGACCTCCCGCCCGGCGGCGTCAAGCTGAAGCGTGGTGGCGGTGCCGCGGGCCACAACGGCCTGAAGGACATCATCGCCGCCGTGGGTCAGGACTTCTGGAGACTGCGACTGGGCATCGGCCATCCGGGAGATCGTGCACAGGTCATCCACTTCGTGCTCCAGGCGCCGCGCCGCGAGGAACAGGACGCCATCGACGAAGCGATCGATCGCAGCCTCAAGGCGTGGCCGACCATCCGCGCCGGCAAGCTCGAGGCCGCGATGCACGAACTGCACACGAAACCCGGCGCCACCGCGAAGCCCGACGCCGGCAAGGGCGTATCGTGACGCCGTTGCCTGTCACGGTCCGCCGTTCGCCCCATCTCCTTTTCATACCCTTTCCAGAGCCCCTGCCATGAGTCTCAAATGCGGCATCGTCGGACTGCCCAACGTCGGCAAGTCGACCCTCTTCAACGCGCTCACCAAGGCCGGCATCGCCGCCGAGAACTATCCCTTCTGCACGATCGAACCGAACGTCGGTGTGGTGGAAGTGCCCGATCCGCGGCTGGGCAAGCTCGCCGAGATCGTGAAGCCCCAGAAGGTGCTCCCGGCCGTCGTGGAATTCGTCGACATCGCGGGCCTCGTGGCCGGCGCGTCGAAGGGCGAGGGCCTCGGCAACCAGTTCCTCGCGAACATCCGCGAGACCGACGCCATCGCGCACGTCGTGCGCTGCTTCGATGACCCGAACGTGATCCACGTGGCGGGCCGCGTGGATCCGCTGTCCGACATCGAGGTGATCGACACCGAACTGGCGCTCGCGGACCTCGCGACCGTCGAGAAGCAGTTGCAGAAGAGCGTGAAGGTCGCGAAGTCGGGCGGCGACAAGGACGCCGCGCGGCTCGTCGCCGTGCTGGAGAAGCTGGTGCCCGTGCTGGACCAGGCACACCCGGCCCGCACCGTCGCGCTCACGAAGGAGGAGCAGGCGATCCTCCGCCCGCTGTTCCTGCTGACGATGAAGCCGGTCATGTACGTGGCGAACGTCGCCGAGGTCGGCGGTTTCGAGAACAACCCGCTGCTGGAGAAAGTGAAGGCGCGTGCCGCGAAGGAAGGCGCACCGGTCGTTGCCATCTGCGCGTCGATGGAAGCGCAAATCGCCGATCTCTCCGACGAGGACAAGCAGGTCTTCCTCGCCGACATCGGCATGGAGGAGCCGGGCCTCGATCGCGTGATCCGGACGGGCTACTCGCTCCTCGGATTGCAGACCTACTTCACTGCCGGCGTGAAGGAAGTGCGTGCGTGGACGATCCACAAGGGCGACACGGCGCCGCAGGCCGCGGCCGTGATCCACACCGATTTCGAAAAGGGCTTCATCCGTGCGGAAGTGATCGCGTACGACGACTTCGTGGCGCTGAAGGGCGAGCACGGTGCGAAGGAGGCGGGGAAGATGAAGCTGGAAGGGAAGGAGTACGTGGTGCGTGACGGGGACGTCATGCACTTCCGGTTCAACGTGTGACGGGTGGTGGATGCGGCAACACCAGCGGTGGGTTTGACCTTGTAGGAGCGGGCCATGCCCGCGAAAGCGACGGTTCCGGGTGAAGCGCTTCCACGGCATTCACCGCTTTCGGGGCCATGGGCCCCTCCTACAAGGGC
>LNEE01000037.1 GCA_001464895.1 Betaproteobacteria bacterium Ga0077532 | reverse complement strand
TTGTAGGAGCGGGCCATGCCCGCGAAAGCGACGGTTCCGGGTGAAGCGCTTCCACGGCATTCACCGCTTTCGGGGCCATGGGCCCCTCCTACAAGGGCGGTGGATGCGCCCGCCGCGGTGAGATCAGGTCAATCGTCTGAAAGAGCACGTCCCGCCTACGCCCTCGACACCCGCATCGCCCCGAACGCCCGCGCCAACCGTCTCACCCCTTCGATCAACTGGCTCTCGTCGTTACGCGTGAAATTGATCCGTAGCGCCCGCCGGTTCATACCCGTCGCGTCGAAGACGCTGCTGGGCGCCACGCACACGCCCGCGGCCATCGCGTGCTCCAGAAGAACATCCGTGTTCAGCGATGGATCGCGGCAGACGACCCATACGAACATCCCGCCGACCGGTACCTCCCAGTCGAGCCATTCCGAGAGGTGTTCGCGCATCGCCGCGCACAACGCATCGCGCCTCTTCCGATAGATCTCGAGGATCGTCGGCTGGATCTTCTCGATCAGGCCGGCCTCGATCGCGGCGAGCGCGATGCGCTGGGTCAGCCCGCTCGTGCACATGTCCGCGCCGAGTTTGGCCATGGCGAGCGCCTCGATGAACCCGGGCGCCGCGATGACCCAGCCGACCCGGAGGCCCGGCGCGATCTCCTTCGACAGCGTTCCCATATAGATCACCGGGCCGGCGTAAGGCACGCCGGGTTGCGCGCGCGCCGAGAGGTCGATCATCCGGGGAAGCGGCGGGCCGTCGTAATGCAGCGTGCCGTACGGGTCGTCCTCGACGAGCCAGGTGCCCGTGCGATGGGCCGCATCGACGAGCGCCTGTCGCGTGGCGATCCCGACCAGCCTGCCAGACGGGTTGGAGAAGTTCGGGACCGTGTAGGCGAACTGCGCACCCTCGAGGGAAGCAACGGCGTCGAATGCCGGATCCTCGACCACCAGGTTGCGATACGTCGGCGAACGCGGCCGCCAGGCGTCCAGGGCACCCAGGTAGGTCGGAAACTGGCAGGCGATCAGTTGCCCCGGTTCCAGCAGCACCTTGCCCAGCAGGTCGAGGCCCTGCATGCCGGACGAGGTGACGAAGACGTTGGCCCGCGTCAATGTCAGGTCTGACGAGCTGAAGCGCTTCGCCAGCGCATCGCGCAACTCGGGCAGCCCCTCGACGGGGCCGTAGCCCAGGACGTCCTGCGGATGCTGGCGCACCACATCGGCGGCGATGGCCGCGAGGTCCGCCACGGGAAACGTCGTCGGCTCGGGCAGTCCGCCGGCCATGTTGATGAGCCCGGGAACGCGGCTGGCGGCTAGGAACGTGCGCGTGATGTCGTTCGTCGTGGAAAGCCATCCGGCAAACGGTGGGCGCTGCGACTGCTCGGTCATCGAGGGGTCCGTGATGGTGGCGTTCGTGGGGACCGCATTCTACAAACCCCGGACGGAAGTCCGACCTACGAAATCTTCACCCGTGATCGACCCGTGCGCCGAGCCCGCGATAGCGACGGGTGCGGTCGAAGCGCTTCTGCAGCACTCACCGCTTTCGCGCCCAGGTGCCGCTCCTGCAAAGGCGGTGGATGCGCCACCGACGGCGGGATTGGGCGAGTTGTTGTAGGAGCGGGCCATGCCCCCATGGCACTACCTTAAGCCCCCATAGCGAGATTTTCCCGTCTGGCGGCGTGCGCAACGCGGCGGAACTCCGGGTCGGGGACGGCGACACCACCATGTCGAAAGCGCGAGGCCGCCAGACCTCTCTTCGTAGGGAGGCCGCGACGACTTTTCCCTTAAGGTAGTGCCATGGGGCCATGCCCGCGAAAGCGTCGGTTCCGGTCGAAGCGATTCCTTGCGCGCCGCTCCGGTGCCGTTACCCGGGACGACGGCTGTCGCGATGAGAAATTCCGCTATCCCCACAGACTTCCGGGCAGACTCGCGGTGGAACGTCCGAGATCGGACGCCTCCGCTTCTCGCCCCCGCTCGTCCGTGAACCCTGTCCAGCCGAAGCAGCCCTGATGGAAACCGTCGCCGTTCTCGACTTCGAAACCACCGGTCTCAGCCCGGCATGCGGCGATCGGCCCACCGAGATCGCGGTCGTGCTCGTCCGGGAGGGGCAGATCGTCGATCGATTCCAGAGCCTGATGAATCCGGGTCGCCGGATTCCCTTCGAAGTGACCGCCCTCACGGGCATCACCAACGACATGGTCGCCCGGGCCGCGCCGGTGGCCACGGTGATGCGGGAGGCCGCGCGTTTCGTAGGTCCCTATCCGATCGTCGCCCACAACGCGGCCTTCGACAGTCGGTTCTGGAAGGCGGAACTCGACCATCTGTCGATGCCGACAGGCCTGCCCTTCGCCTGCACCATGCTGCTGTCGCGGCGCCTGTATCCGCGGTTCCCCAATCACCGGCTGGGCACGCTGGTCGACATGCTCCAATTGCCGAGGGCCGGGAGGGCGCACCGGGCGATGGCCGATGCTGAGATGACCAGCCATTTGTGGAGCCGAATCACGCGTGACGTAGTGGACGGCTATGGCGTCGTCGGCGTCGGTCACGACATGTTGACCCGCGTGCAGCGCGTGCCTCGCGCACGGGTGCCGGACGTGCTGGCGACATTCCGGTAGGTCGAGGTCAGCCTGGTTGCGAAGCCGTTGGATGCCATGGCGAGGCACCGGCTTCTTCAACGTCTCCGGGGCAGCGCGTTGCGCGTGTTCGTCGCCACCAGTTGGTTCGGCGGTGCTGCGGACGAGAGGGCAAATGCGATGAACACCGAGCCTGCGGCGATCCCGACGAACTGCTCGCCGCCAGCGCCGTAGGTCATGGGGGCTGCCGACACGTGTCCGCCGGTGGTGAACCGCCACAACACCTCGCCATCGCTGGAGCGAAGGGCGAGCACCTCGCCGAGATCCGAGCCGAACACGAGGCCGCCGGCGGTCGACAACAGCCCGCCCGTCTCCTCGTGATCCATCCGCTCGCGGAACTCGCGCTGCCACACCGTGTTCCCGTTCCGCGCGTCGAGTGCCTTGATCAGCGTGTGGTGGGGCTTGCCCGAACTCGTGGGCGAATTGCGGGGCCCGGGATCGTGGTCCGGTGTGGCCGGGAAGAAGATCTGTCCGCGTTCGATGGCCGGTACGAAGACGTATCCCAGCGTGGGGTCGAAGCTTGGCGGCCACCAGTTCGTCCCGCCGACGTTGCTCGGAAAGGTGAGTACGCCGCGTGCAGCGTCGCGATCATGATCCACCGGGATCGGCCGCCCGTCGTCCCGAATCCCCTTCGCCCAGTTCTGATGCACGAAGGGCATCGCGAAAGCTGGTCGGCCTGTTGCGCCGTCGAGGTTGTAGAAGAACCCGTTCCGGTTGGGGAACAGGATGCGTGGCGGGGCCGTGCCGTCACCGGAAGCGCGAGCCAGTATCGGCACCTGTGCCGAATCCCAGTCGTGGTCATCCCCCGGCGTGAATTGATAGTGCCAGAGCAGTTCGCCCGTGCTCCCGCGCAGCGCCACCACCGAGTTGCTGTACAGGTTGTCGCCCTTGCGCTTCAGCGTGTTGTAGTCGGGCGCCGGATTGCCGACACCCCAGTACAGCACGTCGCGCGCGGGATCGTAGGAGCCCGTCATCCAGGGCGCGGCGCCACCGTCCTTCCACGAGTCGCCAGCCCAGCTTTCGCTGCCGGGCGCGCCAGGGTCGGGGATGGTGCGAAAGCGCCATCGCTCGCGGCCGGAACGCGAGTCGACGGCGACGATGGCGCCACGTCCGTACCCACCCCCCGTACCCACGACCACCAATCCGTCGAGCGCCAGCGGTGCGGCCGTGATGTAGTGCTTCGAACCCGGTTCGGCCACTGGCGCGTCCCAGACGACCTTTCCTGAATCGGCCGAAAGGGCAAGCAACCTGCCGTCGCTGGTGCCCACGTACACGTGGTCGCCCAGCAGCGCGACGCCGCGATTGATTCCGCCCACCCATCCCAGGCTGTTGTCGGGTGGCTTCCGCGTGAACGTCCAGATCGGGGCGCCAGTGGCGGCATCGAGCGACACCACCGTGCCCGAGGCGCCGGAGAGATACATCCGATCGGCGTGCACGATGGCGGTGGCCTCGATGCGCGTTCCGGCGCCGCCCTCGAACTGGAACACCCAACGCGGTGCGAGCCTCTGGACGTTCGTGCTCGTGATCTGACGCAGCGACGAATGCCTTGTCCCCGCGTAGGTGCCGGAATAGGTGAGCCAGTCGGCACCGGATACGGCGGTGCCGGCGATCGTGGCGTAGGACAGCGGTGCCGGCGCGAGCAACGTGGACCGAGGAGCACTGGCGGCAACGTCGTCGGGCGAGCCACCCAGGGACTGTACGAATGCCACCAGCTGCCAGAGGTGCTCCCGTGGATAGGGGTGCGGTGCCATCGCCGTCGACGGCACACCGTTGCGGATCGTGGTGAAGATCGCCCAGTCGCTACGCCCGTGCTTCGAGATCGCGCGGTCCAGGGCGGGGGCGGTGATGCCGCCCTGCCCGTGGTCGCCGTGGCACGTCGAGCATTCCTGGACAAAGTGGTCGCGCCCCTGCTCGATGTCCGAGCGTGTCGCCAGCGGATTCTTGATGACGCCGAACGGATTGCCGGTCTCGGCCAGGCGTTCCAGGGCGTAGGGGGATCCCGGCATCACCATCACGGCGAGGTCCGAGACCGTGACATCCGGTAGCCTGCCAGCGACCTTCAGGAAGGCGACGCGCACGCGCCAGTTCAACTGCGGGGAGAGGGCGACGCCCGTCGCGATGCCTGCCAGCGCGAGGAGCGTAGCGAGTACCTGGATTCGGCGTCTTGGCACGAAGAAATCTCCGTGGCGCGACGATACGGGCGCGCCTGGTCCGCCGACGTGGCGGCACTGCAATGGAAGGTATTCGGGTGTTGCGGTTGCCGGCGTGGGATCAGGTCGACGCGTTGCGTCGACGATCTGTCGCGATGAGGGGCTGCGAGCGCCTGCAGTGCTGGATCAGCGTCGGTGGCGCACCCTTGCAGAGTGATACGCCGAGATGGGCCGGATGACGGATATGCTGCCCATGACTCGCGGTGATGCTTGCACGCGCGCTGGCGTCGATGTGTCTCATTGGCGGGTCTCTCGATCTTGCATCTTGTTGTCGCCGGGGAGAGTCTTTGCCCGCCCCTTCGGCGTACTGCGTACAGCGCACTACCCTACTATGAGAACAGATAGTCATGTCAAAGAGAATGATTTCGATCAAAGAAAGGTGTCGAGTCTTCTCGATGGTGCACAAGACGCAGGCGATGCATCGGAGTGACAGGCGTTTCGGGGACGAGTGGCACAATGCATCGACGCGGAGCACTGTGATCCGCAGATCGTCACGTGGCCCCTCGATGCGGGCCACCCTTCCTGGTGCACGGAGGCGTTACCCATGGCAGCAAACCCCTTCTCCCTCGACGGCCGCGTGGCCCTCGTCACCGGCGGCAACAGCGGTTTCGGTCGAGCGATCGCCATGGCCTTTCGCGATGCGGGCGCGAAGGTCGTGGTCGGTGCGCGCCGCGTCGATCGCAATGCCGAGGTGGTCGCGGCGCTCGGCGCTGACGCCTCGGCCTTCGAACTCGACGTGGCTGACGAAGCCTCGGTCGAACGGGCGATCGCAGGCATCGTCCAGCGCTACGGTCGCCTCGACATCCTGGTGAACAACGCCGGCACCGTCAGTCGGCAGTCGGTGATGGATCTCGATCTGGCCGTCTGGCATCGCGTGATGAACGTGAACCTCACCGGCGCCTTCCTCTGCACGAAGCATGCGGCGCGCGTCATGAAGACGCAGGGCTCGGGGAAGATCATCAACATCTCCTCGGTCTACGGTCTCACCGCGCCCAGCAAGGGTTTGCAGGTGCCGTACACGGTGTCGAAGCACGGTCTCATCGGGCTGACGAAGGTGAATGCCGTGGAGCTGGCGCCGCTCGGCATTCAGGTCAATGCGATTGCGCCGGGCTATCACTACACCGAGATGACCGAGGAACTCCGCGGCTCGTCGCTGGAGGCGGCGGCGAAGCGGCGCATCCCGAGCGGGCGGCTGGGCGAGGCGGACGATCTCGTCGGGACCTGCCTGTGGCTCGCCTCCGGCGCGTCGGACAATGTGACCGGCGTCTGCGTCCCGGTCGACGGCGGTTACATGGCGTCGGACGGACTGGATCGGGGATAGGGCAGTACGGGAGCGCCCGCGGTGCCACCCGGGCACCGCGGGCGCCGTGACACCGCGATTACTGCAGACCGAGGATCGGGGCGACGTCGGTCTTCTTCCAGCTCGGCAGCGCCTCCACCTGCGCGAGCCAGCGGCGCAAGTTCGGATACGCGTCGAGCGGTAGTTGCTGATGGCGGTGCAGATGCATCGGCGCGGCGACCGCCACGTCGGCGATCGTGACGTCGGGCCCGCTCAGCCAGGCGCTCTTGCCGAGGCGGTCCTCGAGGATCCCCGCGAGCTGATGGAACTTTGCTGCCTGGGCGTCGAGCACGGCCTGATCCGGTTCCGCCTTCAGGATCGGCTTCACGACGTTTTCCACCAGGTAGACGTAGCAACTCGGGAACCACTGGTTGGCTTCCCAGAGATGCCAGCGGTTGATGTCGGCCCGGACGGCCGCGGCCTTCGGATAGAAGGCGTCCTTGCCGGCCTTGTCGGCGGCGTACTGCAGGATGGCATTGGACTCCCAGAGCACGAAGTCGCCGTCGACCAGTGCGGGCAGGGACTGGTTGGGGTTGATGGCTGTGTAGTCGGCGCCCTTGTGCTCGCCGGCAAAGTAGTCGACCTTCGCGGTCTCGTACGGCACGCCCATGAGGTCCAGACCGGCAAGGACCTTGCGACAGTTGACGGTGCAGGGATCGTAGTAGAGCTTCATGCAACCTCCCGAATCTCGATTTTTTAGGTGGGGACTGCGTACTGCAGAGGCCGCGGGACGTCGACCCGGGAGATGTTGTTGCGCGGGCCCGGGACCGCTCCGCCGACCTGCTCGAAGCTATACTCCTCGGACCCTCGAATGACAAGGCAACGGCCCGCAGTCGACATGGTGCGGTGCGGGCGACGACCAGGTCGAGGGCACGGAAGCAGCAGCCGGTTCCAGAACCAAGTCACCCGAGGTCACGATGGCAGATCAAGGCTCCGTGAGCACCACGCTCAACTACACGCGCGACACCGGCATCACCCCCGACTACTACTTCTACGACCCACCGCCCGGGACGGTGAAGCACCCGCCTGGCGATGATCCGCATGCCGTGCAGGTGCACGACGGCTGGTCCCGCGCGAACCACTTCGATCTCGACCGCGAGGGCTTCGCGCTGCGCGATTGTCCGATCCCCTTCGACCGCTTCTCCGACGATGCTGCGGTGCGCTCCGAGTTCTTCGCACACGTCGCCGACTTCGTGCGTCAGGCGGTGGGCGCCCGCCGCGTCCACGTCTTCGACTACAACATCCGCAGCAAGACCATCCAGACGCTCACGACCTACGCGGCCAATCCGGTGCGGCTCGTGCACAGCGACTACACGGTGAAGTCCGGGCCACAGCGGGTGCGTGACGTTCTGCCCGACGAAGCCGAAGCGCTGCTCGCCCGGCCGTACGCGTTCTTCAACGTGTGGAAGCCGTTGAAGCGCGTCGAAGAGCTTCCGCTCGCCATGTGCGATGTCGGATCCACGGCCCCCGGCGACATGATCCGCATGGAGCTGAAGTATCCCGACCGGACGGGCGAGATCTACACGATGCGTTACTCGCCCGATCATCAGTGGTACTACTTCCCCTACATGGAGGCGAGCCAGGCGCTGCTGTTGAAGTGCTACGACTCCCAGGAGGACGGCCGCGCGAGATTCATGGCCCACAGCGCCTTCGAGGACCCCACCAGCGCGCCCGATGCCACGCCGCGCGAGAGCATCGAGGTCCGCACGATCGCTTTCTTCTGACGCATGGGCCGAATGAGCGCCATCGCACCGATGCGCTGCCGGCTTGCGCGGAACCTTCGACGTTCCGCCGCGCTCGTATCCTTTGTTTGCGCGCCGCAGCAAGCGTCGCGCCCCCCGTCCAACTTCCAGGAGCCGACATGGCCAAGAAGAGCAAGGCAGCAGCCCCCATCTCTCTCATCGACAACGGCATCTCCGCCAAGGACCGCGCCCGGATTGCCGAGGGTCTGGCGAAGCTGCTCGCGGACACCTACACCTTGTATCTCCAGACCCACAACTTCCACTGGAACGTGAAGGGGCGGATGTTCAACACGCTGCACACCATGTTCATGGCGCAGTACACCGAGTTGTGGAACGCCGTGGACCCGATCGCTGAACGCATCCGCGCACTCGGCTTCCCCGCGCCCGGAACGTATGCGGAGTTCGGCAAGCTCTCGTCGGTGAAGGAAGTGGCAGGCGTGCCGAAGGCCGAGGACATGGTCGCCCTGCTCATCACCGGTCACGACACGGTCGCCCGCACCGCGAGAGCCCTGCTGCCCGCAGCCGATGATGCCAACGACCAGCCGACGATGGACCTGCTGACCCAACGCCTCGACATCCACGAGAAGACCGCGTGGATGCTGCGGAGCATTCTCGAGGAGTGATCCCCCGGTCCCGTAGTTTCGTCCCGTAGTTTCGATGCATCGACCTGCGGGACTCTCCCCTCGCCGACCTGATCGTAGTCCGCGACCATCCCACGCGCCCGTGCGCCGCGTGCGGGCAGGCGTGTGCTGGAATCTTTCTGCACGCGGAGGATGCATCGCGACGCCCACATCGTTAGCATGGCATCCCACAAGCGCGACCGCGACGGACACTCCTCCGGGGTGTCGGTGGATCGCTGCACCAGGGAGAGAGAGGCGATGAGCGCGGAAACCTGCGGCTTCGTCGGCGTCGGTCGCATGGGTGGCCCCATGACCGCTCGCCTGATCGATGCCGGGCGGACAGTGTGCGTCCACGACAGCAGTGCCACCGCCCGCGAGGCCGTGCGTCAGCGCGGCGCCACCGTCGCCGCCTCCGCAGCCGCCGTGGCGGATTTCGCCGACACCGTATTCCTGAGTCTTCCCAACCCCGACATCGTCAAGCAGGCCGTGCTCGGTGCCGGCGGCGTGATCGAGGGCGGGCGCGTGAAGCGCGTCGTCGACTTCTCGACCATCGGCCCGATCACCGCCACTGCCGTCGCCGAAGCGCTCGCGGCGCGCGGTATCGATTACGTCGACGCGCCCGTGAGCGGTGGCGTCGCGGGGGCCACGCAGGGCACGCTCGCCGTGATGGTGGCCTGCCCGAAGCCGGTCTACGAGTCGCTCGAAGCGCTGCTCGCCATCTTCGGCAAGACCTTCCACCTCGGTGAGAAGCCCGGTCAGGCGCAGACGATGAAGCTCGCCAACAACCTCCTGGCCGCTGCGGCGCTCGTGGTGTCGTCCGAGGCCATGGTGATGGGCGTGAAGGCCGGCCTCGACCCGAAGGTCATGCTCGACGTCATCAACGCGGGCTCCGGCCGCAACAGCGCAACCCAGGACAAATTTCCCCGCGCCATCCTGCCCGGCACCTTCGACTTCGGATTTGCGACGGGCCTCTCGTACAAGGACGTCCGACTCTGCGTGGACGAGGCCGAGTCCCTCGGCGTGCCGATGGTCGTCGGCGCTGCCGTGCGGGAGATGCTCGCGATCACCAATGCGGCGTACGGCGCGGACTCCGACTTCACGTCGATCTGTCGCCTGGTCGAGTCGTGGGGTGGGGTGCAGGTAAGAGGTTGAGGCGCACACGGCACGGGCGCCCCGCGTCCGGCTGTCCAGGGGAGGGGGAACACCATGAGCGCAACGCCGGAAGCCGCCGAGGCGGACACTGCCCTCGCCATGCGCATCGCGCAGTCGGTGCACGCGTGCGCCTTCGAGGCGCTGTCGCCCGAGGTGCTGGCGAAGACACGCGTCTGCCTGGAGGATCTCATCGGCTGCGTCTTCGAGTCGCGGCATCTTCCCTGGAGCCGGCAGGCGCGATCGCTCGCGGTGCGGGGTGACGTCGGGGCGACGATGCTGGGTCACACCAACGCCGTGGCGCCCGCCGATGCCGCCTTCGCCAATGCGGTGATGGGGCACGGCCTCGTCCGCGAGGACATGCACCCCGGCAGCATCAGCCACCTCGGCATCGTCGTGATTCCCGCGCTGCTCGCCGTGGCCGAGACCCGGCCCGTTGCCGGGCGTGATTTCATCGCGGCGATGGTGGCCGGGTACGAGGTCGGCGGCCAGGTGGGACGCGCCCTCATGGATCGCGGGATCGCAGCCATCCACCGTCCCACCGGCATCACCGGGCCGATCGCGGCCGCCGCCGCCTGCGCGCGGTTGATGGGTCTGCCCGTGGCAGGGATCGCGAACGCCGTCGCCCTCGCGGCCAACACCACCTCGGGCTTCAACCAGTGGGCCCACACGGGCGGCAGCGAGATGTTCTTCCACGCAGGCTTCGCAGCACGGAACGCAGTCACCGCTGCGCGGCTCGCTGCGGCCGGCGCGTTCGCATCGCCGTCCGCGCTCGACGGGGTCGCCGGCCTCTTCGCGGCCTTCGGCAAGCGCGACGCCGCGCAGGCCGTGCGGCTCTTCGAGGGCGCACCGGAGATCCTGTCGGTCTATCACAAGCCGGTGCCCGCCTGTAACTTCGCCCAGACGCCCGCGCAGGCGGCGCTGCAGGCGGTCCGGTCTGCGCATCTGGCGCCATCGCAGGTGGGGGCGATCGAGATCCGCGTGCCGCAGGCTGGCGCGTCGTATCCGGGCTGCGACCACACCGGTCCGTTCGCGACGATCCTCCAGGCGAAGATGAGCATCCAGTTCAACGTGGCCGCCGCCGTCCTCCACGGTCGCATCGCCGAGAACAACTTCGAGCATCTCGATGCGCCCGCCCTGCGGCACCTCGTCTCGGTGACGCGGCTCGTGGTGGACGACGGGATGACCGCCGCGTATCCCGGCCAGCAGGGTGGGGCGGTGACCTTGCGCAGCATCGATGGCGACATCTATCGCGCCCATCTCGACGACGTGATCCCGGCGGACGATGCTGCGGTGCACGCGCGGTTCCGCGCGGCGCTGGCGGCGGCGATGGACGACGCCACCGCGCAGGCTGTGGATGCCGCCATCGCGTCGCTCGCCGACGAACCCGATGCCGCCCGCCTGCCGCGCCTCATGCGAAGGCCGGCGCGCGATCTCGGCGTCGCCGCCTGACGGATCTCCCGATGGATTTCGCGCAACTCGCCGAGAACTTCCTGCAGGCGCTGGTCGCTGGGCTGCTGACGGGCGCGGTCTACGGGCTCATGTGCGTCGGCCTGAGCCTCATCTTCGGCGTGATGCGCGTCATCAACTTCGCCCAGGGCGATTTCATGATGCTGGGCATGTACGCCGCGCTCTACATCTTCGCGCACCTCACCGGTGTCGCCGCGCCGTATCTCGCCGCGCTGGTCGCCGGACCGGTCGTCTTCGTGGTCGGCGTCGTCGTGCACCGGCTGCTGATCGCGCGCGTCACGGGCCTGCGCAGCACGGTGCTCGACTCCGAAGGCCATCACGCCCAGCTCATGCTCACCCTCGGCATCGCGCTCATCCTGCAGAACGGCGGGCTCGCGCTGTTCGGCTCGTCGCCGGTGTCTATCCCGACGCCGCTCGCGTCGAGTGCCTGGGAACTCGGGCCGATGGCGGGCGACCGGCTCAGCGTGTTCGTGAACCAGGGGCAGACGATCGCCGCCGCCATCGCGCTCGTCACCGTGGGCGTCTTTGTGCTGCTGCTGGCGCGCTCGCGGCTGGGCAAGTCGCTGCGGGCCGCGGCGGACAATCCCGTCGCCGCGATCTACATGGGCATCGACGTCGAGCGCGCGCACCGACTCGCCTTCGGGCTCGGGGTGGCGATCACAGCCGTTGGTGGCGGGCTGCTGGCGTCGGTGTACCCGTTCCAGCCGTACATCGGCCTCGAGTACGTGATCGTGATGTACGCCGGCGTCGTGCTCGGCGGTCTCGGCAGTGTGGCGGGTGCGTTCCTCGGCGGCCTGGGCATCGGCATCGTGCAGCAGCTCTCCACGCTCGTACTTCCCAATCAGCTCCAGAACACCGCCATCTTCGTCGTGTTCCTCGCGGTCATCCTGCTGCGTCCGCAGGGGCTGTTCGGCCGCGCGGTGCGACGCACATGAGCGCCGTGCCCGCTTCGCACGCGCGGACGGTGATGCCCATCCTCGGATTCGGGTTCGTCTACGCTCTGCTCACCGCTTTCGTCGACAACTCCTATCACCTGCTGATCCTGACCGTGGTGCCGGTGTGGGCCGTGATGGGGCTCGCGTGGAATCTGTTCAGCGGCTACGGCGGGCTGGTGTCGTTCGGGCACGCGGCGTTCTTCGGGCTCGGCGCGTACTTCGTCGCGCTCGCGCAGACGGTGTGGGGGCTGTCGCCATGGATCGGCATCCCGTGCGCCGGCGTGATCGGGGCTGTCGCGGGGCTCGTCATCGGCCTGCCCACCTTCCGGCTGCGCGGTCACTACTTCGCGCTCGCGATGCTCGCGTATCCGCTGGCGCTGCTCTACGTCTTCGAATGGTTGGGCTACCAGGAACTCGCGCTGCCGATGATGCGCGAGCAGGCGGCGGCCTTCATGCAGTTCGAGGACCACCGCGTCTACGTGCTGCTGGCGCTCGCCATGATGGTCGCGGTGATGCTGCTCACCAACGTGCTGGAGCGGGCCCGCTACGGGGTGTCGCTCACGGCCATGAAGCAGGACGAAGCCGCGGCCGAGGCGGCCGGCATCGACACGCGCGCGTGGAAGCTGCGCGCCATCGTGCTGTCCGCAGCGATCGCCGGTGTGGCGGGCGGCTTCTACGCCGTGGTGCTGCTCGTGGTCACACCGCCCGCTGTGTTCGGCATGCTCGTCTCGTTGCAGGCGCTCATCGTCGCGATGTTCGGCGGCGTCGGCACCGTGTGGGGTCCTGTGCTCGGCGCAGTGGTGCTCGTGCCGCTGTCCGAGCTGCTGCACGCGCGTCTCGGCGACGTGTTCCCGGGCATCCAGGGTGTGGTCTACGGCGTGGCGATCATCGCCGTGATCCTGATCGCGCCCGAGGGGGTCGTGTGGCGCTGGCGGGATTGGCGGCGGCGCCGCCTGACGATCGATCTCCCGCCGGTGGGCGAGGCGGCGCTCCGTTCGACGGTGTCCCGCGCAGCGTCGATCCGGGTGCCAAGGACGACAACCGAGACCGTGCTCGAAGTCCGCGGCCTGTCGAAGGCGTTCGGGGGGCTCCGCGCCCTGCAGGACGTCACGCTCAGCGTGGCTTCCGGCGAGATCCTCGGCGTGATCGGTCCCAACGGGGCCGGCAAGACCACCTTCTTCAATGCGCTGAACGGATTCCTGCGGCCCGACGCCGGCAGCGTGATCTTCGAGGGTCGCGACGTGACCGGCTGGTCGCCGCACCGGCTCTGCGCGGCGGGCGTCGGACGCACGTTCCAGGTGGTGCGTCCGTTCCGTCGGATGTCGGTGCTTGAGAACGCGCTCGCCGGGGCCTTCGTGCGGCATCCGAAGATGGAGGCGGCCCGCTCTGCAGCGCATGAGGCACTCGATCGCGTGGGACTTGCGCATCTGGCTTCCACCCCTGCCGGCGGACTCTCCAACCGCGAACTCCGGTTGCTCGAACTGGCGCGCGCGCTGGCGGGTGGGCCGCGGATCCTGCTGCTCGACGAAACGCTCGCGGGCCTTGCCGCGGGGGACGTCGACGACATCCTGAATGTCGTGCGGAGCCTCGCAGCGGACGGGACCACGATCGTCATCATCGAGCACACGATGCCCGCCATGGTGCGGCTGGTGGATCGTTTCGTCGTTCTGGACCATGGCGCGGTGCTCGTCGAGGGGAGGCCGGACGAGATCACGACGCATCCGGCCGTCGTCGATGCCTATCTCGGCACGAAGTGGAGGGCGGGCCGTGCTCGAGATTGACGATCTCTGCGCCGGCTACGGCGGCGTGCCTGTGCTGCACGGCATCTCCCTTCGCGTGGGCGCTGGGGAGTGCGTGGCCGTCGTCGGGCCGAATGGCGCCGGCAAGACGACGCTGTTCAAGGCGCTGTCTGGTGTCGTGGCTGCCACGGGCACCGTGACGTTCGACGGGGGATCGCTGCTCGATGTGCCGCCGGCACGGCGCGCCCATCAGGGCATTGCCCACGTGCCCGAAGGCCGTCAGGTGTTCCCGTCGCTCACGGTACGCGAGAACCTGGAGATGGGCGCGTGGACCGACGCCGGCTGGCGGCAATGGAAAGACAATCTCGAACGCATCCATGCGTGGTTCCCGGTGCTGGCCGAGCGCGCGAAGACCCTCGCAGGCGCACTGTCCGGGGGGCAGCAGCAGATGCTCGCGATCGCGCGTGGCCTCGCTTCCGCACCGAAGCTGCTGCTGCTCGACGAGCCTTCCATGGGCCTGTCGCCCGCGGTGGCGGACGAGATCTTCGAACGCATCGTCGCGATCCACGCGCAGGGTGGCCTCGCGGTGCTGCTGGTGGAGCAGCGCGTGGCCGAGGCGCTGCATTTCGCGACCCGCGGATACGTGCTCGAAGCGGGGCGCGTGGTGCTTTCGGGCACGCACGATTCACTGCGCAGCGACGACCGGATCCGGCGCGCGTATCTCGGCATGTAGTCACCGGACGCAGGCGCGGACAAAGCGACCGCGAGCCACGGAGGAGAGGGCAGACATGGGCAGCAAGATGAGCAATCGGAGGCGCTTCACGATCGCGGTGGTCGCCGCAGGGCTCGCGCTCCTTGCGGGCACCGCGTCGGCGCAGAAGAAGGACATCGAGGTGGGCCTCATCGCGCCGATGACCGGGCCCTACGCGCGGCAGGGCCAGGTCATGAAGATGGCCGCGGATCTCGCGATCGACACCATCAACAAGCAGGGGGGCGTGAAGTCCCTCGGCGGCGCCCGGCTGAAGCTCGCGGTGTTCGATGCGGGCGACAGCGTCGAGAAGGCGAAGAACGCCGCCCAGCGGATGGTGGCCGAGGCACCGAACCTCGTCGCCGCCACCGGGGCGTACCTCAGCTCCTTCACGCTTGCAGTCACCGAGGTCACGGAGCGTGCGCAACTGCCGGTGCTCACGTTCTCGTACTCGGACCTCATCACGTCGCGGGGCTTCCGGTACGTGTTCCAGACGTCGGCCACCGGTGAGCAGCTGGCCGAGGGCTCACTGCCGGCCCTGCTCGACATGGCGGAGAAGGCCACGGGCAAACGGCCGAAGACGATCGGCATCGTGATGGACAACACCGCGGCGTCGGTGTCGTTCGCGAAGCCGATCCGCGCGACGCAGCTCACGAAGCTCGGCCTCACGCTCGTCGTCGACGAGACCTTCACGCCGCCGCTCGCGAATGCGACGCCCATCGTGCAGAAGGTGCGTTCGCAGCGGCCCGATGTGCTGATCCTGCTGCCCACGGTCATCGGCGACTCGAAGCTGCTGCTCGAGAAGATGAACGAGTTCGGACTCGGCAAGGGGCGCCTGCCAACGATTTCGAGCGGCGCCGCGATCCTCGATCCGGACCTGAAGACGAACATGAACGTCGAGCAACTCGAAGGCGTGATGTCGGTGGTCGCGGCCTGGAGCACCAGTGCCCAGAAGGACATCACCCGAGAGTTCATCCAGAAGACCGGCGAGCCGTGGCCGACGCAACACTTCGTCACGACGTACGGTGACATCTGGATCATGCATGCGGCGCTCGAAGCGGCAGGCAAGGCGGATCGTGCCGCCGTGACCGCGGCGTTGCGCTCCATGGACATCACCACGGGAGCGGCGAAGTTCTTCCCGGGTGGCCGCGTGAAGTTCGACACGAGCGGGCGCCGCGAGTCCGCGACCCTGTTGATCGTCCAATGGCAGAAGGGCGTGCCCGTCACGGTGTACCCGCCCAAGGAAGCCGTGGCCGAACCGCTCTGGCCGAAGCGTTGACGATCCTCGCCGCCACGTGCGGCGAACTCTTTCCCTTTCACAGGAGCACCCGCATGAACGACGATCTCTTCGACACCGGCCTGGAAATCCGCAAGGCCGTGCTCGGCAAGGAATTCGTGGAGAAATCCCTCGCCTCCGCAGACGACTTCAACATGCCCATGCAGCGGCTCACCACCGAGTATTGCTGGGGCGCCGTCTGGGGCCGCGAGGAACTGCCGCGCAAGACGCGCAGCATGCTCAACCTCGCGATGCTGTGCGCACTGAATCGCCCGCACGAACTGAAGATGCACGTGGGCGGCGCGCTGCGGAACGGCGTGACCCGCACCGAGATCCGCGAGGTGTTGTTGCAGGTGGCGATCTATTGCGGCATCCCGGCCGGCGTCGATGCCTTCCGCGTGGCACGCGAGGCGATCGCGGAGTACGACAAGGCGGAAGGGGGAGCGTGAGGGGGGGCGTAGAAGTTTCGACCGGAATGTCGCGGGCATGGCCCGCTCCTACAAAAGCGACACCCACCGCCCGTGATCGGAGCGACGGTTTCCTGTAGGAGCGGCCCATGGCCGCCTCTCGGGCCGGTGGCCCGCGGCGGCGGGGCCGCGTGGCGTACCAACAAGGGGAGGGCCCCTTGTATATCCCCCCGTGGATGCGCTACCTGATTTGGGTGCGGGCGATGTTCTTGTAGGAGCGGGCCATGCCCGCGAAAGCGGTTGATGCAAGGAAGCGTCTCGACGAATACCGACGCCATTCGATTCAGGAGCAACGCAGTGACCAGCGACACCTATGAAGTCCTCGCGATCAAGTACGCGAGCGTGATGCGCCGCTCCCCCGGCAATTTCATCGGCGGGGACGAGCACGATGTCGAGATGCCTCTCGACTACTACGTGTGGGTGATCCGCAACGCCGAGCGCACGGTGCTCGTCGATACCGGCTTCGGCGCCGAGTCCGCGGCCAAGCGTGGGCGGACGATCGTCCATCCGGTCGCGGAGGGGCTCGCGGCGGTGGGCGTGGTGCCGGAGTCCGTGGAGAACGTGGTCATCACCCACATGCACTACGACCACGCGGGCAACCTCGCGCTCTTTCCCCGGGCCCGCTACCACCTGCAGGAACGCGAGATGCAATTCGCAACGGGGCCGTGCATGTGCCACGACGTGCTTCGCCACGGCTACGAGGTGGACGACGTCGTGCGCATGGTGCGAAACGTCTACGAGGATCGCGTGCAGTTCCACGACGGGGTCTCCGAACTCGCCCCGGGCATCGAGCTGCATCGTATCGGCGGGCACACGCGCGGCCTGCAATCCGTGCGTGTGCGGACCCGGCGCGGCTGGGTGGTGCTGGCGTCGGATGCGAGCCACTTCTACGCCCACATCGAGCAGGACCGCGTGTTCCCCATCGTGGTCGACGTGCACGACACGTTGCGCGGCTATCAGACGATCCGCCGCCTCGCGACATCGCCGGGGCACGTCATCCCCGGACATGATCCCCTGGTGCTGGCGCGGTACCCCGCTGCGAACGAGGGGACGAAGGGGTGGATCGTCCGGGTGGACGCGGAGTAGCCTCCCGGAGTGCGATGGAAGACGCGGCGAGCACGTCGCTGTCGAAGAAGGGACTCACCGAGGAAGCTGCATGACCACCGAAGCCAACACCGCGCCGAACGAGCTCGACGCCCTCATCATCGGTGCCGGGTTCTCCGGCATGTACCAGTTGCTGTGTCTGCGCGACCGACTCGGGCTCTCCGTGCGGGTGCTGGAGGCCGGGGATGGTGTCGGCGGCACGTGGTACTGGAACCGCTATCCCGGCGCGCGCTGCGATTCCGAGAGCCATTCCTACTGCTATTCGTTCTCGCCGGAACTGCTGCAGGAATGGGAGTGGTCCGAGCGGTACCCGGGACAGGCCGAGATCCTCCGTTACCTCGACTTCGTGGCCGAGCGGTTCGACCTGAAGCGTGACATCCGCTTCGGCACCCGCGTCGTGTCCGCGCACTACGACGAGTTCTCGAACCGCTGGCGCGTGACGACCGAGAAGGGCGAGCACTTCACGGCGAAGTTCCTCATCACGGCGGTGGGTTGCCTCTCCACCGCGAACGTCCCGGCGATCCCCGGACTGGAGCATTTCGAGGGGCGCTGGTTCCACACCGGGCAGTGGCCCCACGAGGGCGTGGACTTCAACGGCAAGCGCGTCGGTCAGATCGGTACCGGGTCCACGGGTATCCAGTCGGCACCCGTCATCGCCGAGACGGCGGCGCACCTGACCGTCTTCCAGCGCACGGCGAACTACAGTGTGCCGGCCCGTAACGCGCCGCTGACGCCGGAGTTCAAGCAGTGGGTTCGCGAGCACCAGGACGAGATCCGCGAGGTGACGCACAGCACGCCGAACGCCCATCCGTTCCGGATCGCCGACCGGTCGGTGTTCGACGTCACGCCGGAGGAGCGGCAGGCCATCTACGAGGCGGCATGGGAGAAGGGCGGGCTGCAGTTCCGCGCGACGTTCCGCGATCTGCTGATGAGCAAGGAAGCCAACGACACCGCACGCGAGTTCCTGCGCGGGAAGATCCGCGAGATCGTGAAGGATCCGAAGACCGCCAAGGCGCTGGCCGACATCGATCATCCGTACGCCGCGAAGCGCCCGCCGATCGACACGAACTACTTCGAGACCTTCAACCGCGACAACGTCTCGCTCGTCGACGTACGCAAGGACCCCATCGTGGCGATCACGCCCACCGGCGTACGCACGCGCAAGAAGGACTATCCGCTGGACCTCATCGTGTTCGCGACGGGGTTCGACGCGATGACGGGGCCCCTGCTGCGCATCGACATCCGCGGGCGCGACACGCTCTCGCTGGCCGACGCCTGGCACGCCGGGCCGCGCAACTATCTGGGACTGCAGGTGGCCGGGTTTCCGAACCTGTTCACGATCACGGGGCCCGGCAGCCCGTCCGTGCTCTGCAACATGCCGATCCCCATCGAGCAGCACGTGGAGTGGATCACCGACTGCATCGCCCACATGCGCCGCCATGGCCTCACGCGCATCGAGCCCCGCGAGGACGCCGTGGACGACTGGGTGGAGAAGGTGAACGCCGCCGCGGCCGCGACGCTGCTTCCCCAGGCGCATCACTCCTGGTACCTCGGGGCGAACGTTCCCGGCAAGCCGCGGGTGTTCATGCCCTACGCGGGCGGGATGGTGCGCTACCGGAAGATCTGCGATGAGGTCGCGGCGAAGGGGTACGAAGGGTTCGTGCTCAGTCGCTGACGGGGCTCAGCGGGTCGTTGGTGTCCCGGCCAGGAAGCCGTCGAACGCTCGGAAGAACTCGTCCGGCACTTCGAAGTACGGCAGCGCACCCGTCTGGAAGATCGTGAACTGCCAGTTCGGACGCCCTTCGAGGAAGGTCTTGCCGCGATAGTCGGTGAAGTCGCCGCGGACCCCGTGACTCATCCACACCGGCTGGGTCATGCCGTCGTAAAGCGTGTGGACGTCCGCGCTGAAAAGACCGGCCGACAGGAAGTGGAGCGGGGCGAACCGCGCGCCGGGCTGCCGCGCCGTTGCGACATCGTAGGCCCACATCTCCTCGTCGATGTTCTTCCCGCCCCAGGTGCGTTCGAGGAAGTAGCGCACGACGCCCGGCCGGGTCAGACCGCGGAAGAGGGCGTCCGACCAGAGCGGCACGCTCAGCACTGCATGCAGTCCGGGCACCGCGCGGGTGCTGCCAGGTGGTCCCCGTCGCGCCTTGCGGCCCATGAGCCCCGTGGGGCTGACGAGGGCGATGCGGCCCCACGTGTCAGGTTTTTCGACGGCGGCCCGCGCCAGGAACTCGCAACTCAGCGACGCGGCCAGGGCGTCCACCGGAACGTCGCCGCAGCGCTGACGGACCTGCGCTGCGATCGTGTGCAGCGCATCGGTCATCAGGCGCGGCGTGTAGGCGCGATCGGAGCGGTCGCTGAATCCGTAACCCGGCAGATCAGGGGCGAACACCGTGTGGGTGGCGCGGTAGTGGTCGAAGAGCGGGCGGACTTCGGCGGCCGATGCGGCCGCGTTGACCGTGTGGACAAGCAGAAGCGGAGGCCCCTCGCCGGCCACGTAGCAGCTCACGCCGTCGATGGTGAATCGCTCACCGCGTAGCGCGGGGGGCAGCGCTTCAGGAGTCGCGGGAGATCGGGGCGACGGGGTCATGGGCGTGCGTTCTCGATGTCTTGTACTGCTGCGCTGCGGGACGCGGCGCCACCCGGCAGACTATAGCGTGCAAGGCGTCCACTGGCGTCGTCCCTGACGCAAGGCTCTTCCCCGTACAAGAACCCCCGTGGGGCGCCAAGGGGTTATGGAACAACCGTGGTCAGAGTGGCTTTGAGCGCACTGCTCTTGCTCTGATGCGCGGCCAGCCAGGGCTGCGGTTTCGGGCTGTCTCTCGGACGGAGTGAGGAACCCCCGCTGTTGCCGCGGCACCGAGGCTCCCAGGCCACCGCCCAGCCCTTCCAAATCGAGCTGCGTTCTGCACTCGGCAGCCAGAGACCGCCTCGCTTCTGACCTCATCGCGGATTCCTTGTCGACGAAAATTACAGGCCCGTAAAAGATCTACCGCCGAAGAAATTTAACTATCTGTAATTATTAGGGAAATAGACATTGGTCGAGTTATTGCTTTTCCCGACATGAAAGCAGTAAATTGTCCGTGTCCAAATGAGGAGCCTTTCGTGAAACTCATCAAAACGATTCTCTGTTCCGCGGTGCTTTCGCTTGCGAGCATCGGTATTGCCAACGCTGCCGCGGTGACCTGTGGGAATGCGTCCCTTGGGATTCAAACGACGACGGTCGATCCCGGGCTCGTCGGCGGGACTTGCTACGGCGGACTCGATAATCTCGGCGATGGCGCACTCGTGTCTTTGCTGAACACGCAACTCGGGTTGGTCGCGCCAACCACCACCGTTCTGATCGACCGCGATGCCGCGAACAGCAATGGTGGCGACCTGAACATCACGGGTGTGGGCGGACAGACCGGCAGCTGGAGCTTCACGAGCACGCTCTGGAACAGCTACGACCGGATGTTCCTCTACTTCCACTTCGGTGATGGGCGGGACAATCCGTCCACGACGTCCACAACGGACCCCGATATTTTCATCGTCGAACTGGCGAAGGCGGACGCTACGGGGAGCTGGACTTTCAGTGGCCAGACCGGTATGTCCAATATCGCGCTCCTCGCGTTCGACGACGGTACCGTTCCCCCCGGGGGCGGCCAGCTTCCCGAACCCGGCACGGCCTCCATCGCGCTGCTGAGTCTCGGTATCGCGGGTGCCACGTCGGCATGGCGTCGCCGCCGCAATCGTTCTGCCTGATCACTTCCCCGCGCAGTGGTCACGAAAGCCCCGCCCTGCGGGGCTTTTCTTTTGGGGTCGCCACAACTGTGGCACGGTGGGTCAGACCGAGATCGGCCTCGGCCCCAGACCTTGCGGGCTGTCTTGAACATCGGCGCTGAGCCGGACGCCGGACGATGCAGCCGTCGGATGTCGGGGTTCGTGCCTTCGATCAAACGTTCGGCGCCAGCGACGGTCTGGTGGCGTGTACGGTGGATTGCGACGTCGTACGCCTCGCGCCGTTGCGTTGACCTGCCAGTGGGCGCGCGACCAGGTGGTTCAGGATGCACGCGCAGAGGGTCGAAAGGATCCGACAAGCACATCGAAGCGCGAAGACAACATACCTTTCGGAATGCGGATTCGAAAGCTTTGAGGGCCTGTGATCCACATGGGCATCACAGGCCCTCGACCAACTACGTGCTGCTCGCTGCTCAGTTCTTCGTCACCGTCACCGACGCGGATCCGGTGTTCCCGGCCGCGTCCTGTGCTCTGACCTGGATCGACGCCGTCGTCGATGTCGTGGTGTTCTTGCCCTTTTTCGCACCCTTCGTCGTCGTGCCGCCGGTGTTCCACGCGTAAGAAAGCGATCCGCCATAGCTGACCGCGACTTCCTTGCCATCGATCAGCAGGCTGATCTTGGCGACGCTCTTGTTGTCCGTCGCACTGGCGGTCACCGTGACCGTGCCCGTGACCACGGCGCCGGCCGTCGGATTCGCGATGCTCACCGTCGGCGCGATCGTGTCGTTCGCGATGGTCACGTTCACCGCGGAAGACGTGCCGACGTTGCCCACGCTGTCCTTCGCTTTCGCAGTGAGGCTCGTGGCGCCGTCGGGCAACTTGGTCGTGTCGATCGCGAACTGGTAGGGCGAGGCCGTATCCGTGGCGATCAGCTTGTTGTTCGCGTAGATCTCGACCGACGTCACACCCGACGGGTCGGCAGCGTAGACGTCGACGTTCGCGATGCCGGAGAGCACACCGCCACCTCCGGGAGATGTGATGCTGGTCGACGGCGCGGTCGTGTCGGTCGCGACCATCGCCCGGGCGGTGGACACCGCACGGGCCGCATCCACGCGGCCGGCGCCGAAGTAACTGTCCTTGCCGGCGGTGCCCAGATCCTTCGCAGAGGAAAGAATCGCGTTGTCGAGCGACGCGGGTGTGAGGAGCGGGTTGGACGCGATCATCAGCGCGTACACGCCGGCGACGATCGGACTCGAGAACGACGTCCCGGCCCAGTTGGAGTAGCCGCCCCCGGCGTCCGTCGTGTAGATCCCGTTGCCGGGCGCCGCGATGTCGACGAAGGTCCCGAAGCTCGAGAAGCTGGAGAACGTGTCGTCCGAGTTGGTCGACGAGACTGCCGTGATGTTCGCGTCGGTCGCGAACGACAGTTGAGTGCCGGAGTTGCCGGCGCACACGACGAGCACCCCGCCCTTGTTGCGGAGATAGCTCGCCGCGGAGGAGATCGTCGCGCTGCCCGCCACGCTCTGATAGCTGAGGTTCGCCACCCTGGCACCTTGGTCCGCCGCCCAAGTGATGCCCTTCGCCATGTTGCTGTACGAGGCGGAGCCGTCGAGCCCGGAAACGCGCACCGGCATGATCCTCGATTGCCATGCGATGCCGGCGGCGCCGACCATGTTGTTGCCGACCCCCGCGGCCACGCCGGCGACGGCGGTGCCGTGGCCGTACACGTCAGCGGTGTTGTTGTTGTTGTCGACCACGTTCCAGCCCGGGACGATGTTCGCCGCGAGGTCCGGGTGCGCGCTGTTCACGCCGGTGTCGAGGATCGCGATGGTCACGGACTTCCCCACGCTGAAGTCCCAGGCCGAGGGCGCGCCGACCTTCGCGAGGTACCACGCCGAGCCGGTCGCCGGATCGTTCGTGGTGAGGTTGGGTTGAACGACGAGATCCAGTTCAGCGAACTTGAACCGCGGGTTCTTGGCGAGCAGCTTGGCGATCGCCTGCTCGTTCGCATTGCCCGGCAGTTCGACCACATGGATGTCGAGCTGTTTGAGGTGTTCGACACGTCGTCCACCGTGAACTTTGAGTTCCTTGTCGAGTTCTGCGATGGACAGACCCGCCCGCGGCTTCACCAGAACCCGCCCCTTCATGTAGCCCACTATGCCGTCGCTCGGCACCACGGCCGGTGGCGCTGCGAATGCGCCCGACACACCAGCCGCAAGAGCGGCAGAAAACATCAATCGGGGAATCGCTCGGAAGGTTCTGGGGTCGGGCTGGTTGCACTTCTTCATCTGCAGATACTCCACTCATGAGGGAATTCGACTTCCGGGGCGCGAGCGCCCTGGAGGCCCACAGCTGCCAACGCATCGACACAGGTGTCGCAAGTCACCACCGGGCATGGCACGGCTTCGCTGTCGTGCAATGACATCGGCTGACACGCGACTCCACGTGTCGAAGAGCCTTACAGGCAATCGCTCTGTCGACGGAAAATCAGTCTTCTTTAGTCTCTTTATGTGTGATGGCGCACCGACAAACCGCCGGCGGCTTCGGTTAGCAAGTAATGCACCGAGAGAGACGCCTTTAGGCCCGCATCCGGTGCAGCCCTGCGGTTGATGGCTGGGGCCGGCCCGGTCCGCCGCGCTGTGATACGTTCGGGTCGTCCGTGCACGCAGGAAGGTCGCCCATGGCCGCAGACGATTCCACACTTCCCGCCCATCGCGGTCTCGAAGCGAGACTCCAGGCCTGGATCGCGCTCGTCCGATTCGCCGCCGCCGCATTGCGCGACGCAGTGTCGCCATCCACCTACAACAGCGCGACTCGCGAGGTGGTGGCGAGGCAGATCTACTTCACCGCCTGGCAGATCCTTCCCTGGTTCACCGGGTTCATCGCGTTGCTGAGCCTTGTCGTCACGCAGATCCTGGTGGACGCCGCGCGCGGTCTCGGCATCTTCCAATACGTTTTTCAATTCTCGCTGCGCGCCCTGGTGCTCGACATCGTCCCGCTGCTCACCGCTTTCTTCGTGGCCTTGCGCACCGGCGCCGCGATGGCCACCGAAGTGGCGCTGATGCGCATCCGCAACGAGCTCGGCACGATGGAGCGCATGGGCATCGATCCGATGCGATTGGAACTCGTGCCGCGCGTCATCGCAGGTACGGTGTCGCTGCTTGCCCTCACGTCTGCCGCCGTCGCGGTTTCGCTGCTTTGCGCGCACCTGGTGGTGACGGGCTTCGAACCCTGGGCCACGCACGACGCCGAGCTGCGCCACGTCGTCGCGGAGGTGGTGTCGCCGACGGCGATGGTGGCCCTCTGGGCCAAGGTGCTGGCGTTCGGGCTCGCCGTGACCATCATTCCCATCGCGGAGTCCCTCAACGCGCCGCAGCGCATGTTCCACGCGCCGATCGCCGTGCTGAACGGGATGGTGCGATTGTTCTTCGTGCTGATGCTGATCGAGGTGTCCGTGCTCGCGTTCCAGTACCTGTGAGATGGCGGCGATGAAGCTCGTCGGTACCGATCGCGTGCCGGTCCGCTGGGTGGTCGACACGCATGCCCGCGAGGCGCTGATCGCGGCGCATCCGGAGGCGGCGCTGGTGGCCGAATCGCTGCCGCTGCGTGCCAATCTCTCGGTGATGGAGAACATTGCCATCGTGCCGCGCTACCGGCAGGATCTCGACGAGGACGCCGCCGACGCCATCGCGATGGCGCTGCTCGAGCGCGTGGGGTTCGCGAGCTGCGCCCACGCGCGGGATCCCGATCTCGACCGTGAAGAGCGCTTCGTGGCCAAGCTGCTGCAGGCGGTGCTGCTGCGTGCACCGCTCGTGCTGGTCGACCGTCCGGGGCTGATGCTTCCGGACGTCGCCTACCCGCATTTTCTGGACGTCACGTTCACCGCGCTGCGCGATGAACTCGGCGCCTGCTGGATCATCGACTATCCATGGAACGCACCGCTGTACGGCCTGTCGCCATCCGCCATCTGCGCCTGAAGGCGTGGCTGCTGGCGCTCATCGCGCCGGTCGCGATCGTGGCGCTCGCCGTCTACGCCCTCCACGCGCGCGGCGTCTTCGAACCCTCGCGCCATCTCTACCTGCAGACGCGCGATGCGCAGGGAATCGACTCCGGTACCCCCGTGACGCTGTCCGGGTTCTCGCTCGGACGCGTGCGGTCGATGGCGCTGAATGCCGACGGTTCGGTGCGCATCGAGATCGTCCTGCGCGAGCGCGATGCGCACTGGCTGCAGCAGTCGAGCGTCTTCACGCTGGTCCGTCCGATGGTCGGCGCCGCCCGCATCGATGTGGTGAATCCCGAGACGTCGGGGCCATCGCTGCCACCGGGTGCGGTCCGTCCGTTGTCGAGCGGCGATGCCATGGCCGGCCTGCCCGCGATCCTCGCGCGCGTCGAGGCCGTGCTGCGGCAGACCGAGGCGCTGACGGCTGCCGAAGGCAGCCTTGCCCGGAGCCTTGCGAATCTTGAAACAGTGACCGCGCGCATGGCGGGGCCTGGCGGCGCAATGGAGGCAGTGACTGGCGATCCCGCCGCCGGTGCGCGCCTGGCGCGCAGCATCGACGATCTGCAGGCCCTGGGCGCATCCCTCGGGCGTGTGTCTGCGCGGATCGATCGGCTGATCGCCGATGCCGACCGGAAGCTCCTCGGCCAGGATGGCCCTGCGGACGAGGCGCGCAAGGCGATGGTGCAACTGACGGGGGTCATGACCGACCTCCGCGCGACCACGGAGAAGCTCGACATGGTGTTGGACAACGCGAAGGCCGCATCAGCGGATCTGAAGACGCTGTCGGCCGGTGCGAAGGATGCCGGCGGCGATCTCGCCGCCCTGCGGCTGCAGGTGGACGACAGCGTGCGGCGCGCCGATGACCTCCTGCGCGAGATGAACCGCAAGTGGCCGTTCGCCAGATCGGGCACCGATGCGAAGGCGAGGTTGCCATGAGGGCGCGCGCGATGCTCTCGGCCGGGATCGCTGCAAGCACCCTGTTACTTGCGGCGTGCGGCGCGTCGCCGCCAGTGCCGGACTGGCAACTCGACATGGAGAGCGCGCTCGATGCGTATCTGCGCCATCGTCTCTCCGGGCGTGTAGAACTGGCGGAGCGGGATTTCGAGCGGGCCGTCGATGCGGTGTCCGCGACGGGTCGCCCGGACCTCGTGGCCCGCGTCAGGCTCGTGCGCTGCGCGGTGGCATCCGCTGCGTTGGACTACGCGCAGTGCCCGGAACCCCGCGATGTCGCGCGCGAGGCCGGCCCCGAGGAGCAGGCCTACGCCGCCTATCTCGCCGGGACCTGGGAAGGGATCGATGTCGCGCGGCTGCCGCTGGTGCACGCTGCGGTGGTCAAGGCCCGCGACGACGCTGGCAGGCTTGCCGCGCTCGAAGCGATCGACGCCACGACATCGCGGCTCGTGGCGGCAGCCGCGCTCTTCCGCCGAAGCGCCCTGCCACCGACGGGGATCGACATCGCGGTGGACGCGGCGTCCGAAGGCGGCCATCGCGGCGCACTGCTTCCATGGCTCGGGGTGCAGGAGAAGGCGGCCATCGTGGCGGGTGACGCGGAGCGTGCGGCCGCGATCCGTCGGCGCATCGAGGTGGCAACGCCACCGTCGGGAAGACTCTGATCCGTTCACGCGATCCGCGCGGATGGCTCAGGTTCTTGTCAGCGTCCGGCGCGGACCTCAGCCAGCCTTGCGCACCGCGGGCCGCGCGCTCACCAGGAACACACCGATCAGGACGAGCCCGGCGCCGGCGTACTGCAGGGGGCCGATGTGTTCGCCCAGCACCGTGGCACCCAGCGCGATGGTCACCACCGGGCCTATCGTCCCCACGAGTGCGGCGCGATTCGCCCCGATGCGCCGCAGACCTTCCGACATGAAGATGTTCGGCAGCACGGTGGAGAAGATGGCCATCGCGAACGCGATGCCGTAGACGGGCATCGGGAGTCGCAGATCCGCGACGCCGTGGCCGGCGAAGAACTGCACGAGGCAGCACAGCGTGCCCACGAGCATGCCCCACGAAGTGAACCGGACCGCGCCGAAACGATGGACGACGCGCGACGAACCGATCAGGAAGACCGAGTAGACGAGCGCGCTCCCGAACACGAGCGCACTGCCCTTCACGATGTCGCGTTGCACGGTGTGGGCGAGCCACTGGTCGGCGAACACGAGCCCGATGCCGACGTAGGACAGCACGAGCGCGGTCAGCTGTCGGCGGCCGATACGGATGTGCAGCCACCACGCCGAGAGCAGGACCACCATGGTCGGGTAGAGGAACAGGATGAGTCGTTCCAGGCCGGCCGAGACGTACTGGAGCCCCAGCATGTCGAGCCACGAGGAAAGATAGGAACCGATGAAGCCGAGCGCGACGAGATACAGCCAGTCGCGCAGTTCCGGAGATCCGCTGCGGCCGGGCAGGCCCGGCCAGAGGGCGAGGATCAGGAAGAAGGGCGCGGCCAGGATCATGCGCAGCGCCATGACGGTCGCGGCGTCGACGCCGTGGCCGTACATCAGCTTGATCAGGATCGACTTCAGCGAGAACCCGAAGGCCGCCAACCCGACCAGAAGGGCGCCAATGGCCGCGGGATGCGGTGCGCCGCTCTCCGGGGAAGCGGAGCCCGGGTGGCTCAGCGGCGTCTCCCGCCGCCTCCGAGAATCGAACCGAGCACGCCCCGCACGATCTCGCGGCCCACGGCCGAGCCCACCGATCGCGCGACGCTCTTGGCTGCGGCGTCCACCGCGCCTTCCCGGCGGCCACCGCGAGGGCCCGTGGAGCCGAAGAGGATGTTGGCGAGCCCGCCGAGGATGCCGCCGCCGCTGCCTTCCTGTTCGGCGGCTGCCTTCGTGGGGGCCACCGGGGCGGCGGCTTCGCTGCCCCGCCGGTCGCGCAGTTTCTCGAAGGCGGATTCGCGATCGACCGTCTTCTCGTAGGTGCCGTAGACGGCCGAGCCTTCGATGACCGCGCGGCGTTCGGTGTCGGTGGCCGGACCGATCCGGGAGGAGGGGGGCGCCACGAAGGCGCGTTCGACGATCTCCGGACGGCCCTTCTCGTCTAGGAAGGAGACCAGCGCCTCGCCCACGCCGAGTTCGGTGATCACTGTCGCGGTGTCGAGCTTCGGATTCGCTCGGAGGGTGCTCGCGGCGGTCTTCACGGCCTTCTGGTCGCGGGGCGTGAACGCGCGCAGGGCGTGCTGCACGCGATTGCCCAGTTGACCCAGCACGGACTCCGGCACGTCGAGCGGATTCTGGGTGACGAAGTACACGCCCACCCCCTTCGACCGGATGAGTCGGACGACCTGCTCGACCTTGGTGACCAGCGCCTCGGGCGCATCGTCGAACAACAGGTGCGCCTCGTCGAAGAAGAACGCGAGCTTGGGCTTGTCGATGTCGCCCACCTCGGGAAGCCGCTCGAAGAGTTCGGACAGCAGCCAGAGCAGGAAGGTGGCGTACACCTTCGGCGTGTTCATCAGCTTGTCGGCGGCGAGGATGTTGATGACGCCGCGGCCCTTCGCGCCGGTCTGCATGAGGTCGTCGAGATCGAGCGCCGGTTCGCCGAAGAGCTTGTCGCCGCCCTGATGTTCCACCTCGAGCAGGCCGCGCTGGATGGCGCCGATCGAGGCGGCGGAGATGTTGCCGTAGCTCGTGGTGAATTCCTTCGCGTTCTCGCCAACGAACTGGATCATCGCCCGGAGATCCTTCAGATCGAGCAGCAGGAGCCCGTTGTCGTCGGCGATCTTGAAGGTGAGCGTGAGGACGCCCTGCTGCGTGTCGTTCAGGTTGAGGAGTCGACCCAGCAGCAGCGGGCCCATCTCGGAGATGGTCGCCCGGACCGGGTGCCCCTTCTCGCCCCACACGTCCCAGAACGTCGTGGGGAACGCCGAGAACTCGAGATCCCCGAAGCCGAGGCGCTCGGCGCGCTCCTTCAGCTTGGGGTTCCACGCGCCGGCCTGCGAGAGCCCGGAGAGGTCGCCCTTCACGTCCGCCATGAACACCGGCACGCCGATCGACGAGAGCTGCTCGGCCATCCGCTGCAGTGTCACGGTCTTGCCGGTGCCGGTCGCGCCGGTGATGAGGCCATGCCGGTTGGCGAGTCCGGGCAGCAGGAAGAGCTCGCGCTCGGACTTCGCGATCAGCATGGGTTCGGGCATGGCGGGCTCCGGAGGGCGGGTGATAAGATTCTGAAAAGTATATCAATCAGGTCGCGCCATCCGCGCGCAGACCGCCGCCCGCAGAACATATTTCCGAGAGTCACTTTCAAGGGTCACGAGGCCGCCATGGCAGGACACAGCAAGTGGGCCAACATCAAGCACAAGAAAGCCGCGACGGATGCGAAGCGCGGCAAGATCTTCACCAGACTCATCAAGGAAATCACGGTCGCCGCGCGCCTCGGCGGCGGTGACCCCGGCACCAACGCCCGCCTGCGTCTCGCGATCGAGAAGGCGCGCGACCAGAACATGCCGAAGGACACCATCGACAACGCCACGAAGCGCGGCTCCGGGCAACTGGATGGCGTCGACTACGAGGAGATCCGTTACGAGGGCTACGGTGTCGCGGGGGCCGCGGTGATCGTCGACTGCATGACAGACAACCGCACCCGAACCGTCGCCGACGTGCGCCACGCGTTCGCGAAGCACGGTGGCAACCTCGGGACCGACGGCTCGGTGGCCTTCCTGTTCAAGCACTGTGGCCAGCTCGTGCTGGCGCCCGGGAGCAGCGAGGATCGCGTGATGGAAGTCGCGATCGACGCGGGCGCCGACGACGTCGTGACGAACGACGACGGTTCGATCGAGGTGCTCACGGCGCCCACCACCGACTTCGTGACGGTGAAGGAGGCGCTGGAGAAGGCAGGGCTCAAGCCCGAATTCGCCGAAGTGATCATGAAGCCCGCCACCGAGTCGGTCATGACCGGTGACGACGCCGTGAAGATGCAGAAGCTGCTGGACGCCCTCGAAGCCCTCGACGACGTCCAGGAGGTCTACACCAACGCCGTGATCGACGACTGATGCCCATTCCGGCCGGCGGCACGCGCATCCTGGGCATCGATCCCGGCCTGCGCATCACCGGCTACGGCATCATCGATCGCGTCGGGCAGGCGCTCACGTACGTCGCGAGCGGCCGGATCACCACCGACGAGAAGACCGACCTGCCCGAGCGTCTGCGCACCATCCTCGCGGGCCTCCACGAGGTCATCGATCAGGGCTCACCCATGCAGGTCGCCGTGGAGAAGGTGTTCGTGAACGTGAATCCGCAATCCACGCTGCTGCTGGGTCAGGCCCGCGGCGCCGCCATCTGCGCTGCCGTGCTCCGCGATCTTCCGGTGGCCGAGTACACCGCCCTGCAGGTGAAGCAGGCCGTGGTCGGCAATGGCCACGCGAAGAAGGAACAGGTCCAGGAGATGGTGAAGCGTCTGCTGCGTCTGCCCGGCGTGCCGTCGCCCGATGCGGCCGACGCGCTCGCCTGCGCCATCTGTCATGCACACGGAGGGCTCGGTCTCGGCGGGTTGCCGACGGCGGGTCTGCGGATGCGCGGCGGGAGGCTCGGATGATCTCCCGCCTGACCGGCAGACTTCTCGAGAAGCAGCCGCCGTCCGTCGTCGTCGACGTGCACGGCGTCGGCTACGAGATCGACGTTCCGATGAGCACGTTCTACCAGCTCCCCGCGACCGGCGCCGAGGTGCGGCTCTTCACGCATCTCGTGGTCCGGGAGGATGCGCACCTCCTCTACGGGTTCGCGACCGAGGGCGAGCGACAGGTGTTCCGCCAGCTCATCAAGATCACGGGCATCGGCGCGCGGATCGCGCTCGCGGTGCTGTCCGGGATGTCGGTTGACGAGCTGTACGCCGCCGTGAGCCAGCAGGAGAGCGCGCGCCTCATCCGCATCCCGGGCATCGGCAAGAAGACGGCGGAGCGCCTGATGCTTGAACTCAAGGACAAGCTGGCCCTGGTTCCGGGGAGTGTGCCGGTGCCGGGAGCGACAGCGCCCGCCGGCAGCGATGCGTTGAACGCACTCGTCGCCCTGGGCTATGGCGACAAGGAAGCCCGGGCGACGCTCGCGAAGCTGCCGCCGGATCTGCCGTTGCAGGATGCCATCCGGCAGGCGCTGCGGATGCTGTCCCGGATTTGAGCCCGGGCGGTCGGAACCCCCATGCCGATCCCGGGTCCATGACCCGGGAATTGCGCCGGAGCGAACCCCGACGCGACTATAATTTCGTTCCATCCGGGCGGGCTTCCCATGACCGCCCCATCGACCAGTGCACTCTCGTCACGGAATCCTTCATGCATCCTGCGTTCGGCCGCCTGGCCCGCTTCTCAGTCTCCTACTTCGTTGCCCTGCTCGCTCTTGCTCTTCTCGCCCCAACCGCCTTCGCGACAGCCAGGGAGACCCGCATCCAGGAACTGCTCGCGGTGCACGACTGGAAGACCACCATCGCGCTGGGCAACCGCTACTTGAAACAGCAGTCCCTCGTGGCGGCGCGCGACATCCTCTCTCGCATCGGTCGTGAACAGAACCTCGGTCGCGACTGGAAGCGCGGCAACGCAAGTTACGACGCCGCCGAGGCTGCGATCGCCGCGCCGCTCCTGGAACGGGTGCAGGCGGACTGGACCTCGCTCACCTGGATGTCGTCCGAGTGGGCCGAGATGGCGGAAGTCAGTTTCACCGATGGCGAGCTCGACACACTGGTGAACCACTTCCAAAGCGACGTCGGCCGTAAGCAGGCGAAGATCATCGACCACTCGGTCCAGTTCCACGTGGCGGGCGCGCTCACCATGTCGGGCAAGCTGATCCAGGGTTTCCCGGGCACGGAGGAGGAACAGAAGATCCTGACCTACGTCTGGGACGACGAGGATCGCGAGGCGCGGTTCTCCTTCAAGGCCGTGGAGAACGTCGAGGGACAGCGATTCGCGCTCTCGCCGCTCGGCGCCAAGTACCAGCGCACGCTGATCATGAAGGTGAGCGGGATCTTCGGCGCGCGCCTCGACCGCGTCGCGGCCGCGCTGGCGGCTCAGGCCCGCGGGCTCTCCGCGTCAGCTGATCCCTTCGTCGCGGACTTCCTGGCGGCGGGCGGGCGCTGAGCACGGTGCGCCCCTCGCGGATCTCTCCAGCCCGTCGCGTGGCGGGCGCAGGATGCGCCTGACGCCATGATCGAGGCGGACCGCCTCATCGCTGCTGCACCCCAGGGCGTCCAGGAGGAAGCCCTGGAGCGCGCCCTCCGGCCGCGTCAACTCGACGAATACGTGGGCCAGGAGAAGATTCGTGCACAGCTGTCGATCTTCATCGAGGCCGCGCGTCACCGGAAGGAAGCCCTCGACCACGTTCTGCTGTTCGGCCCGCCCGGGCTCGGCAAGACGACGCTGGCGCACATCGTCGCGCGCGAGATGGGCGTGAACCTCCGCCAGACCTCCGGGCCGGTGCTGGAACGCGCGGGCGACCTCGCGGCGCTCCTGACCAACCTCGAACCCAACGACGTCCTCTTCATCGACGAGATCCATCGACTCTCGCCCGTGGTGGAGGAGGTGCTCTACCCGGCGCTCGAGGATTTCCAGATCGACATCATGATCGGTGAGGGGCCCGCGGCGCGGTCCGTGAAGCTCGATCTCCCGCCCTTCACGCTGGTGGGCGCCACCACCCGCGCCGGGATGCTCACCAACCCGCTGCGCGACCGCTTCGGGATCGTCTCGCGCCTGGAGTTCTACACCCCCGAGGAACTGACGCGCATCGTGCGCCGTTCGGCCCGCCTGCTCGAGGTCGAGATGGTCGAGGACGGCGCGCTGGAGATCGCGGCACGATCGCGCGGGACGCCCCGGATCGCCAACCGCCTGCTGCGTCGGGTCCGTGATTTCGCGCAGGTCAAGGCCGACGGTGTGATCACCCGTCCAGTGGCCGACGCGGCGCTCTCGATGCTCGATGTCGATCCGAGCGGTCTCGACGTCATGGACCGCAAGCTGCTCCTCGCCGTGCTGGAGAAGTTCGGTGGCGGCCCCGTCGGCGTCGACAACCTCGCCGCCGCGATCGGCGAGGAGCGCGACACCATCGAGGATGTCCTCGAGCCCTATCTCATCCAGCAGGGCCTGCTCCAGCGCACCCCGCGCGGCCGCGTCGCCACGCTGCTGGCCTACCGGCACTTCGGCGTCGACGCGCCCGCGCGCCCCGCGAGCGGCGAACTCTGGACGGGCACCTGACGTGAGGCGCGAGACGGCCGCTCCGGCTCCCGTCGTCGACGTCGGCGACGGGCTTTTCACGATCCCGATCCGGACCTACTTCCAGGACACCGATGCCGGCGGGGTCGTCTACCACGCCCGCTATCTCGATTTCTTCGAGCGCTGCCGCATGGAGTGGCTGCGGCATCTCGGCATCGAATGCCGCGCGCTGGCGTCGAAGGACGGCGTGCTCTTCATCGTGCGCAGCCTCGAGGTCGAATACGCGAAGCCCGCGCGGCTCGACGACTTGCTGGTGGTCGGCCTGCGCGTCGAAGTCGTCGGCGGCGCCCAGATGGTCGTGCGTCAGCAGGTGTCGCGCGACGACGAAATCCTGGCGACCGGTCGCGTGCATCTCGCGTGCGTCGCCGCGGAGGGCTTGCGTCCCGCGCGCATGCCCTCCCACCTGCGTGAAAGAATCTCCGCCTGGCTGCCGTCCGAACCCCTATCCGAGCGCCCATGAACTTCACCACCGATCTCTCCATCATCCATCTCTTCACGCACGCGAGCGTCGCGGTGCAGCTCGTCATGCTGCTGCTCCTCGTGCTGTCGCTCTTCTCGTGGATCTTCATCTTCCAGAAGATCTTCACGATCCGCGGCACACGTGGGCAGACCGAGGAGTTCGAGAAGGCCTTCCGCAACCTGCAGACGGGCGCAGATCTGAACGAACTGCTGCAGACGGCCGCGAACCACGGAACGCAGGCCGGCGTGCTGGAGCGCATCTGCCTGTCGGGCTATCGCGAGTTCGCGCGGCTGCGTCGCCAGCCCGGGCTCAGCTCCGCGACGGTGATGGATGGCGTCCGCCGTGCGATGCGCGCCACCTACCAGCGCGAGATGGACCAGGTCGAGTCGCATCTCAACTTCCTCGCGACCGTGGGTTCGGTGAGCCCGTACATCGGGTTGTTCGGAACGGTCTGGGGGATCATGAATTCGTTCCGGGGGCTGGCGAACGTGGGGCAGGCGACGCTCGCGAACGTGGCGCCTGGCATCGCCGAGGCGCTGATCGCCACGGCCATCGGGCTCTTCGCGGCGATCCCCGCGGTCATCGCGTACAACCACTTCTCCCGCGACGTCGACCGCCTGGCCAATCGATTCGAGAGCCAGATGGAGGAGTTCCAGAACCTGCTCCAGCGCATCCCTTCCGCCTGACATCCACGCGCACAAGCGAAGGACGCCTCCATGGAACAACGCCGCCGGCGCTTCACCACCATGAGCCAGATCAACGTCGTGCCGTACATCGACGTGATGCTGGTGCTCCTCGTGATCTTCATGGTCACCGCGCCGATGATGAATCCCGGCATGGTCGATCTCCCCGAGGTCTCGAAGTCCTCGGAGCCACCCGCCCAGCCCCTCGAAGTCACGATCAAGGTCGGCGGCAGCGTCGTCCTGATCGATCGCGATGCCGGGGGCTCGGCCCGGTCGGTGTCGGAATCGGAACTCGTCCGAGAGGTGAAGGCAGCCCTCGAGAAGAAGCGTGAACGCCCGGTGGTCGTGGGGGCCGATCGCCGCGTGGAGTACGGTCAGGTCATGCGGATCATGGATCTCCTCCAGAGCCAGGGGGTGGCCCGTGTCGGCTTGCTGACGAGGCCGGGGACGCACTGATGTTCGCTGCGCTGCGCCGCCCGGATGTGGCGCTGTCCGGGCTGCTCGCCGTGCTGGTGCACGTCGCGCTCTTCGTGTTCCTCGTCGTCGGACTCCAATGGAAGCGGATCCCCCCGCCCAAGCTGACGGTGGAACTCTGGCGCGAGATCCCGCCTGCGCCCAAGCGTGCCCCGGCACCTGTACCCGTCGTGGCGCCGCCGCCGGCAGCGGCGAAGCCCGCGAAACCGATCGAACCGCCAGCGCCGAAGCCTCCAGCGCCCAAGCCGGTCGAGCCTCCGAAGCCGGCCCCCCCCAAGCCTGCTGAAGCGAAACCTGCCGAGCCCGCCAAGGCGCCGCCGTCGCCTCCGCCGCCGCCCCCCAAACCGGCGAGTCCGAAGGTGGAGTCCGGCAAGCCAGCGGCCGCGAAGCTGGAAATCCCGAGGGCCGAGGTCAAGGCGGAAGTGCCGATTCCCGACGCCCGTGCCGAGGGGAAAAAGGCGCGCGACCTGGCGGCCTTCGAGGAGCGGCAGGGCCGGGAGGAGCGCAGGCAGGTCACGCAGGCCCTTGAGGCGGAGGAAAGGCGCCGCACCGAGGAGCAGAAGAAGGTCGATGCCGAGCGCACGGCCGAGGCCGACGCGAAACGGCGGGCCGAGGAGGAGGCGCAGAACGAGGACCTTCGGCGGCTCCGCGATGCCCTGCAGCAGCAGCAGCGGGTGGCCGACGAACAGAAGGCCGTCCGGGAGAGGACGGAAGCGGAGCGCCGCGCCGCGGTGGCAGCGGCGGCCAAGGCGCTGCGTCAGCTCGACGAGTTCACGGCCCAGATTCAGTCGGCGATCCGCAACAACATGACGATTCCACCTAACATTGCCGGCAACCCGCAGGCAGTGGTCGAGGTGAGGCTGCTGCAGAACGGCACCGTGGCCAAGGCGAATCTGGTGAAATCGAGCGGGGTGCCCGTTTACGATCGAGCCATCATGCGCGCCATCGAGAAGACCGAGCGCGTGCCCGTGCCGGACGACATCGAACTGTTCCAGCAACTCCGTGACCTCACCTTAGTGTTCCGACCGTCTGACTGAAACGCAGCGCGGACACGATCGCCCCGTATAATCCATGCCCATGTCAGACATGCCGAACGCATCCATCGTCGATCCGCTCCGCCGACGCCTCGTCGGCGGTCTCGCCCTTGCCGGTGCTCTCGTGCCCACGGCGCGCGCAGCGCTGACCATCGAGATCATCGGCGGCAACAGCACCCAGGTCCCAGTCACCGTGTTGCCCTTCGGCAACCAGGACCGGCAGAAGGAACGCATCTCCGAGGTCATCCAGGCGGATCTGCTACGCAGCGGCTGGTTTCGGAACCAGGAAGCAGGCGCTCTCCCGAAGCCGCCGACGGAGCCGGAAGAGGTCGACTGGCGCCAGATGCGGAGTCGCGGGGTGGAGAATCTGGTCATCGGGAACGTGGTCGAGCGCTCGGATGGGCGATTGGCGGTGCGGTTCCGGTTGATGGATGCCACCAAGGAGTCCCAGCGGGCCGGCTTCAGCTACACGATCGCGCCGACCCAGCTGCGGGCGACGGCGCACAAGATCGCCGATGTCATCTACGAGGAGCTCACCGGGGAGCGGGGTGTCTTCTCCACCCGGATCTGCTACGTGGTGAAGGCGGCGGAACGGTTCGAACTGCAGGTGGCCGACGCGGATGGCGGGAATGCGGACTTCATCCTGGCGCACAAGGAACCGATCATCTCCCCGGCGTGGTCGCCCGACGGCACGCGGATCGCGTACGTCTCGTTCGAAAGGCGCAAGCCGATCGTCTTCGTCCACAACCTCGTCGACGGAACCCGTACAGTTCTTGCCGATTTCGAAGGCGCGAACAGCGCCCCGTCCTGGGCCCCCGACGGGCGCCGCCTCACCATAACCCTCACGCGTGACGGTGTGGCGCAGATCTACGTGGTGAATGCCGATGGTAGCGGGCTCACCCGGATCACCAACAGCCAGGCCATCGATACCGAGGCGGCGTGGTCCCCGGACGGCAACACCATCCTGTTCACCTCGGACCGCGGCGGGTCTCCGCAGATCTACCGGATGCCGTCGACCGGGGGGGCTGTCGAGCGGGTCACATTCGAGGGGAGCTACAACGTGACGCCCCGCTGGAGTCCGGATGGACGCAGCTTCTGCTTCATCCAGCGGAATTCGGGCCGATATAACGTCGCGATCCAGGATCTTGGCAGCCGCGAGGCAGTTCTGCTCACCGACGGCCGCATCGATTCGTCGCCAACCTTCGCCCCGAACGGACGCATGATTCTCTACGCGTCCGAGCACAACAAGCGCGGGATCCTGGCGGCAGTGTCGCGGGATGGCCGTGTGAAACAGCGGATCTCCGATTCCGGCGGCAACGTCCGGGAACCGGCGTGGGGTCCACTTTCGAAGTCACGATGACAAGGAGCAACGGATGAAGAAGCTGATTTTCTTGGTGCTGGCTGGCGTTCTGGTGTCCGGCTGCGCCACGCAGGATGTGCCCGAGCAGGGCGGTGCCGCCGTCGAGCAACGCGATCTGCTGGAGTCCAAGCGGAAGGCGGAGGAAGAGGAAGCCCGGCGCCGACTACAGGCTGCTGAGCAGGAAGAGATGAACCGCAAGCTGGACGAGGAACGCCGCCGGCGCGCCGAGGCGGAAGCCCAGGCGAAGTCCGAAGCGGAGATCAAGGCGCTCAACCAGGGCGGTGTGAACGAGCGACCGATCAGCGATGCCAGCTCTGCGCTGAGGGATCCCGCGAGCCTCCTGTCCAAGCGCAGCGTCTACTACGACTACGACCGGTTCGATGTGCGCGAGGAGTTCTCGACGATCGTCGCAGCCCACGCCGACTTCCTGCAGGAGAACAGCAAGATCCGCATCCGCGTGGAAGGCAATTGCGACGAGCGTGGGTCCACGGAGTACAACCTGGCCCTCGGGCAACGGCGGGCCGACAGCGTGAAGCGCGCGTTGACCGTGCTCGGTGTGCCGGCCAATCGTATCGAGGCCGTGAGCTTCGGTGAGGAGAAGCCCCGCGCCACCGGTCAGGACGAGGATTCCTACGCCGAGAACCGTCGTAGCGATATCGTCTACCCTGGTCTGCAATAAGGAGCCTTTCCGATGATGCCCCGCGTCCTGCTCGCCGTGATCGCGATCGGCGCGGGCCTCATCGGCCCGGCTGCCGCTCAGACCCGTCCCTCCGGGGGCGCTGACCAAGGCAAGGCGCTTCTCGACATGTTGAATCAGGTCGAGGGTGTCGGGCGCCAGGTGCGTGAACTGCGCGGTCAGGTCGAGGACATATCCAACCGAGTCGATCAGACGAACGATCGCGCTCAGAAAGCCGACAAGCGTCAGGGCGATTTGTACAACGACACCGACGCGCGCATGCGGCGCCTCGAGCAGTTGTCCAAGGAAGAAGCAGCTGAGCGAAAGAAGCTCGCCCAGCAGATGACGGACATCGAGTTGCGCCTCAAGAAGTTCGAAGCCGATCTGGATGTCCAGCTTCGAAAGCTCGAGGCGGACCACGAAGTGCGCTTCCGCAAGCTGGAGGCCGCAAGCACCGCGACTTCGGGAGACTTCGATACTCGCCTAAAGCGGCTGGAGCAACCGTCGGGGCCATCCAAGCTCGAAGCCGACCTCGAGGCGCGGCTGAAGCGGCTGGAGGCGGCCGATGTCGATGCCCGACTGCGTCGACTCGAGAATCAGCCAGCAGCAACAGCACCGGCGGCGGCCGAGCCCGCGACGGTCGCGCCAGTGGTGGTGAAGCCTCCCGTTACGGCGGTGGCCGCGACACCTGCCACCGCACCGACGGCGCCAGCGCCGGCGGCGAGCCTCGATCCTCTGGCGGTGGGCCGCAGCTACGACCAGGCCCTCGCGAAGCAGCGCGCAGGCGATGCCCCGGGCGCCATCCAGGGGTTCCAGGCGTTCCTGAAGCTCTACCCGCGGCACGAACTCGCGCCGAACGCGCAGTACTGGCTGGGCGAGGCCTACTACCGGCTCGGGGATTACACGAACGCCATCGCAAGCCAGCAGAAGCTGCTTGCGACGTATCCCGATCACCTGAAGGTGCCGGACGCCATGTTGATCCTCTCCAATTCCCAGGCAGCCGCCGGCGATCTGCCGGGTGCGCGGAAGACGCTCGAGGACATCGTGGCCAAGCACCCGCTGTCCGAGGCGGCCGAGAAGGCCAAGCAACGCCTCGGCAAGCTGCGCTGATCGCACCGGCAAGGCACCACGGCAGTCACCTCCAGTCGGGTGGCTCGAGGCCCCCGGTCTAACCCCCGTGCGACGCCGTCTTGCGCATTGGCGTGGTGAGGGGGTGGCCGAACACGGCGTGGCCTCGCGCCAGTCCCCGATCTGTACGACTTCCACCTCACGATCCCCGGTTCATGAACCTCGCTGACGTTGTCCCGTTGCTCGGCTTCGCGCTAGCTTTCGTGTTCGGCGCCATATCCCAGCGCACGTCCTTCTGCACCATGGGGGCGTTCTCCGACGCAGTCACGTTCGGTGATCTGGGCCGCCTCCGGATGTACGTCCTCGCCATGGCGGTCGCGATGCTCGGCGCCCAGGGCTTGCAGTACGCGGGAAGCGTCGACCTTCAGCAATCGATCTACGCAGGGTCGCGGTTCCTCTGGCTGGCCCATGCGGTGGGTGGTCTCCTCTTCGGCGTCGGGATGACGCTTGCGTCGGGTTGCGGTGCGCGCAATCTCGTGCGCCTCGGCGGCGGGAACCTCAAATCACTGATGGTGCTCGGCGTGATGTCCGTGACGGCCTACGCCACATTGCGAGGGCTGCTGGCGCCTCTACGGGTTCATGCGATCGAAGCCGTGTACATCTCGTTGCCGTCGGGTCAGACACTCCCGTCGGTCCTCGGCTGGGCGCAGTCCGGAATGGTGATCAGTGCCGTGGTGGCCTTGCCCGTGATCCTCTGGTGTCTGTCAGCACGTTCGTTCCGGACTTCCGCCGATCTGTTGTTCGGCGGCGCAATCATCGGGTTGCTGGTCGTGGGAGGCTGGTACGTGACTGGTCACATGGGGTTCGTCCCCGAAGACCCTGACACCCTGGAGGCCCTGTACGTCGGCACCAACACGCATCGCCCGGAATCGCTCACGTTCGTCGCGCCGATGGCCTTCGGTCTCGAGTGGCTGACGCTGTGGACGGATGGCTCGAGACACATCACCTTCGGGATCGCAGCGATGGCCGGCACCCTGTCCGGGGCCGCTGTACATGCGTGGATGACGGGCCGATTCCGTTGGGAGATGTTCACGTCCCCCGGCGATGTCGCACGGCACCTGGTCGGCGCGGTATTGATGGGGTTCGGCGGCGTCACTGCCCTCGGATGCAGCATCGGACAGGGCATCACGGGCCTTTCGACGCTGAGCCTCGGTGCGGCAGTGACGCTGGTCTTCGTGGCCGTCGGGTGCATCCTGACCCTGAAGATCGTGGCCTGGCGCCTCGAAAGCCGGGGCGTCGCGCTCGTGTCTCCCGGTACCCACTCTCACCAGCGTTGACACCCTGGGAGGTGGATCCTAGAATGCGCGCTCTTTTTTGCCGGGTGGTTAGCTCAGCCGGTAGAGCAGCGGACTTTTAATCCGTTGGTCGCGAGTTCGAATCTCGCACCACCTACCACCTCTCCACCCGACACGGATCCGACGCAGATCGTGTGTCGCGGCAGTCGCGGTCGAGTTGGATCGCGGCAACAGTCAAGATGGGCCGTTAGCTCAGCTGGTAGAGCAGTGGACTCTTAATCCATTGGTCGTAGGTTCAAATCCTACACGGCCTACCAAAATTCAAAGAGTTACGGTGCAGTCCGAGTCTGCTCGGCTCCGATCCTCCCCCGCCGTGCCCGTTCTGTGCCCGTTACGGCTCGCGCTGCCCTCTCTCCTCGTTCGTTCCTCGATGTCGATAGCGCCGGCTCGCTCACCGCGTAGCCACGTCGACGCGTCGCAGTCCGTCCGTCGATCGCCGCACCGCTGCCGCATCGCTCGCGTCATGGCCTGACCGACCGGCTCGATGCGGTCATGGCGTGCGGTGTCGGTCCAGTGCTGTCGCCGCCGGCACGGCAACCCCGGCCCCGGTACCGCGCCCCCTACCCCGCGGCAGGGGGGTGAACTCGCGCGCGCAATTCCTCACTATCGCCCCCCTCCAAAATTTCCGCATGCAAGGCCAAGTTGGGAAATGCCGCATTACCATTCCTGTCGATTCCGACGGCATGCAGGAGGGCGTTTGATGAGTCCGACACGCGCGGTTCGCCTGAATGGCTGGAAGCGGCTGGGCATCGTGCTTTCCGCCTTCTGGCTTGTCGGGTCTGCAGCACTAGTTGCCGGGGACTATCTCAGCGGCAATAGCACCTTCGCCCGCTACCGTCTCATCGATCGCGATACGGCGGGCGCAGTCCACAACAAGGACGGCGGCAAGCGGGATCTCTTCGATGAGTTTGGGGTCGACCCGGCCGCTGCGAAGCGCGGCGCATTCGATGATCTTGTACCGGCGGCGCCCGCGTCTGTAACGTGGGGCGCCAACGACCGCAAGGCGTCGACCGCAGATGTCCGCGAGCAACCAGCGCGCCGGCGACGGGTGACGGCCCCAGACGACAAGTGGTGGGAGGCGGCTCCACTAGCTGACGATGGTCAACGAGACGCTATCGTTCGAGAACTCAACTACCGCGCTGTCTTCCTCGTGGTGTTCGTTCCCGTGTTGGTGGCTTGGGCGCTCGCATCGGTGCTGGTCTTCTCTTTTCAATGGGTGCGGGCAGGGTTTCGCGATCGTGCCGAGACGACACGGCAATGACCGAGCCGACGCGCGTGGCCAAGCTGAAGGCGGCGGGGAAGGATCTTCTGGAGAGGCGACGCGCCCGCGCAGCAGGCATCGAACCGGAGACATGGGAGAAGGCTTCGATGGATTCCGACCGAACGTATGTCCAGAAGATCAGGGCTGCAGGCAAGCATCTCGCTGAACTGCGACGCGCCCGCGCCGAGGCCGTCAAACAGAGCGGGGCGCTATTGATGGAGAGCGACGGTCGCAATCGCAACCAGAAGATTCTGGCAGCGGCGAAGTACCTGCACGCGATCAAGAAGCAGCGACGGGAAGCGCGGCGCCTTAGTCTGTCGGATGTGCGGCGCCTGATTCGGGAACTGAAGCCGACGATTGAAGAGGGCTCATGCCCACTTCCGCCCGATGACGAACTCGCGCACATAGGGTTCGCGGTCGTGAAGCATCTCCAGCGCATCCGCGGGCAGGTTCTCTTGATCGACTGGCGGCAGCGCATGGCGGACGAGGGGCCAGAAGACGGAGCACCCTGACGCGTAGCATTTGCGAAGCCCATGGACGTGTTCTGGAGGCAGCAGGTGAGGGAGCGGGGGGTGAGCTATCCCGTCGACAGGGCGTCGGTAACGTCTCTGTTGCGTTGCACAAACGCGATATCATTTCGCCAAGGGCGTAAAATTTCTTGCAGAACGACCGGAACCCATCGATGGTTCTGGCGCCACCTTGCTGACAAGCTTGCGGTGGAATGCTTCGGGAGGCGCGACAATGTACGTAGACGGTCCGGCAGTTGGAAGGCAGAGCTTCGCGACCACGCCCAGGCGTGCCGCAGAGCAGGTGTTGGCGCGTCTCTGGGATCGATCCCTCCCCGTGGATGTGCGGAGCATCGCTGGTAAGCTGGGCCTTCAGATAGAACAGACCGTGGGTTCCGACGTCAGTGGCGCATTCGAAGATGGCGATCCGCCGAGGGTCCTCGTGGAGATGACGGAACCGCCGGTTCGCCAACGGTTCACCCTAGCCCACGAGATTGGGCACTTTGTCATGAACCACGGCCCGGCATTCCGCGATCCCGTGGCGAATTTCTCCGCGCAACAGCACGACCCCCGCGAGGTCGATGCGAACCGCTTCGCCGCCGAGTTGCTCATGCCGCGCGAGGCGTTGGACTTCTATACGACGCAACAGGGGATCACGGATCTCTCGGTGCTCGCACGGAAGTTCGCTGTGTCCGAACTGGCCATGAAGTTCCGCCTGACCAATCTCGGATGGCTCTAGATCTCGGGCAGGACCTGTCGGCCGGCGATATTGCCGAGCCCGATCGCGAGTTTGTACAGGCCGCGCTCGAGCAGCGGAAGGACCTTAGAGCATTTCGGCGCCAAGCGTTCCGCATGGCCTTGGCGGGCGCCCTGTTCACTTGGTTGGTGGCGATCTATGGTGTCCTCAAGCTCCTCCACGATCGCGAGCCGAGCACCCAGGCTGCTGCGCTCGTCGGCGTCACTTTCTCCGTGTCCGTGGTGCTGATGCTGTCGTCCCTTCGGGCCGTGTTTTCTCGACCGAAGGATGGCAGCAGCGAGAAGGAGACCGAGGGTCTCCCGGCAACGATCGAAGCGCTGAAGGGCTTCATCGAAAGCATCGTTCGTCGGTAGAGGTGCGCCGCCTTGGTTCATCACGCTATCCTCGAGCCTAACGTAGAGGCATCTACGCCCGGCTAACTCCGCGTTTGGTGTCTGAGATGATCACATCGCGTCGTAAAGCGAAACTACTTCGGCGATACACCGATCTTCCCGCGGTTATCTCACTCCTCCGGAATAGAGAGGTAACGCTATTGAGCCCATCGACCTGGGACGATAGGAACGATCGTGAAACGATGGCGCAGTACGCTCAGGCGCGCGGGTTGAAGACGTTACTCGCGGCCTGTTTCTCTCAGGCAATAGAGACGTACCACCAGTGGAGAGTCTTTGCCTACGGCCCAGCAGGCGTTTGCGTTCAGTTCGACAAAGAAGCGTTGCTGAGTTCGGTACCGGCGATGGGGTTCTCCCATCGCCTGATCGGCTACAAGACGCCAACTGAGCTTCATAGCTCGTACGCCACCATTGATGAATTGCCGTTCGTGAAGGGCATGCCTTACCGCGATGAAATCGAGTACCGGATTCTGTACTCGTCCGAGACACAAGTGGCTAACAGTAAGTCTTTCTCCATCAATCTCGCAGTCGTCCGAGCCATTTCCCTGAGCCCCTGGTTGGCACCTGCGCTTGTTGAAGCCACAACGGCGTCCATCCACGACATTCCTGGGTGTGAAGACATTCCAGTTACCCAGTCACCTGTGGTCTCCAACCAATTCTGGTTGAAGTACGTCGCGCAGAATTCACGTTAAACCGCATGACATTCGAACTAGCCGACGTTCGCGAGTACATCGTCCCGCTTTTTGTTGCGGATGATCCCGCGTGCCTAGGGCCAGACCAGCCAATTGTCATTTCGCGTGATCGGTTCCTCGGCACTGCGTTCTTCATCAGCCGGAACGGCGTGGCTCTGACGGCCGGGCATTGCGTCCCCCCGCCTTCCTCGATTCCCGTGGGCCATGCCTTCCTTGCCGTGATTTGGGATGGCACCAGGGCGCGGGCGCAGCATATCCAGATCGCTACGGTCCTAGACAGCCAGGATGTAGGTGTGCTGAAGGTTGCTCACTCACCGTCCAAGTACCTTGATGTGTCGTTTTCGCCTGTTCACATGGGCGAAGACATTGTCACAGTCGGCATTCCTCTTCACAGCGTTTCAGGCATCGACTACGAGTACCGATGCCTAAAGGGGCATGTCACGCGCGCCGCCAAGACGCTCGAACTGAGCTGCCCCGCTCCTCGGGGAATGAGTGGCTCTCCGGTCTTGGTGGGCGGTAAGGTCGTTGCGGTAATGAGCTGGAATGCTCGTTCGGAGTCTCTTGAGGATCAATCTGAAGAGACGACCGAGAAGATTGGCCCTGTCACACGCGTCACCAAGACGGTCACGATGGCAGTGACGAACTATGGGCAGGCCGAACCCATTTGCTCGCTTGGATGCTCTGAATTGCCGTTCGCTGAGGGCGTTCCATTTGGCGAATTTCTGAGAAGGTTGAATCAGGACCCGTAGGGCGGCCTGGCCGCCGACCTGATGGGAAGGGTTTCGCACTCTGGGGTCGTAGCAGTTGCAACAAATCCGCGTTCGTCGGACCATGTGCCCATCGCGGCGCGTCGCGCTGCCTCTCTTCGCGGTGGTCTCCATGGGCTTTCTCAGTTCATTGAATCCGGTTCGGGCTGTTCGCAAGGTCGCCGATGCAGTCAATCCGGTGCGGCACATCAACAGCACGTATCGGTCATTCGAGGAATTCACCGACGATCAGCTTGGCATCGGTCGAAACTCGCAGGAGCGAAAGCGCGGCCTGTTCGACCCTCTCGGATCCAAGCAAGCGAAGGACGATGCAGCACGCGAAGCGGAGACGAACCGCGCCTTCGAGGAAAAGCGGCAGGCGGACATCCGCACGGGCACGCAGAGGGTGAACGACACCTTCGGCCAGTTCGATGATCCGTTCTATGAGTCGATCTCGAAAGCCTTCGAGGACTACTACACACCGCAGTTGGACGAGCAGTACGCGCAGGCCAAGCGCGGCCTCGTGCTTTCGTCCCCGTCGACCGGCTCCAGCGCCTTCGCGCGCCGTATCGGCGAGCTCACCCGGGACATGCAGCGGCAACAGGTCTCGCTCCGTGAGCGCGGGCAGGCCGCGGCAAACACGCAGCGGGGCAGCATCGAGAACGCGCGCCTGAGCCTGATCGACAGCGTGAACCGTGGGCTGGGCGTGGACGAGGCGGGGAACATGGCGGCGGATCGCTATCGCCTCCTGCGCGCGCCTGCGCCGTACGATCCGCTGCCCGATCTCTTCGAGCGCGCGGTGGCGGGCTATGCGAACGTGAGGGGGGCGCAGCAGGCCGGATACGCGCCCGATGTCCCGCTCCTGTTCAGTTCCCGCGGCAGCAACACCCGGACCGTCTCCTAGCCCTCGGACGCCCCCGCGGCGTCCACTGTGTCGGTGAGGATCTCCACGTCCGCGATCTCGTCGCAAGCCGCCTGCGCGGCCTGGCGCTTCGCGTCGATGAGCGATCGAATGTCCCGGCTCACTGCCTGCATCTCCTCGAGCGTCAGTTCCGACACGTCCCGGCTCTCGAACTCGACGCGCTGAACCTCGGCTGACACGCCGGCCCACGTCCAGATCAGTTCGCACGCGCGCAGCCGTGCCGCAGCCGGCGCGCGCGTGTCCTTGGCGATCGACACCGTGATCTTCACAACCTCGGGCTGTGCGGCTGCGAGCAGCTCGGCACCCTTCAGGCGTCCCGCGACGAGCTTGGCGTGCAGATGGTTCACGAGTTCGGCGTCCTCCCGCGCGGCCGGTTCTGCGGCGCCCTTCCATCGAACGGCGGCAGCGGCCCGCCGTTTCGCTGAGGTCTCGGGGTCGACGAGCGTGTCAGGCTGACCGCGCCGCTTGCGTCTCTGTGCTGGGGTGGTGGGTTTCATGGGAGTCCGTGAAATATTTCATGAAATTTCAGGTGCATTGCATGCAACCGCCTAGTGAAATCATTGGAGCGCCGGCTGCGGCGACTCAAAGAGACCGGGGGCGTCCATGTGCATCATGGCGATGAGCCGCTCTGCGAAGGCGTGGCGCTCCTCGTCTGTCGCGGCGGCTCGGAAGAGCGCCTTCACATCGTCCGAGATCGCGCCCTGTGCTTGGTTCTTGATGGCCTCGGCCAGCCGCAGGGGCGTCGAGTGCAGTTGGAACGAGGCGCGAGTAATGGCCCGGGCGATGGCGTATGCGATCTCGTCCACGGTGGCGTCAGGCGCGAATGCCCAGGAGGCGGAGAGCTTGCCGTCGTCGCCCCGCTCGATGGTGAGGACGGAGCGGCCTTCGATCGGTGCTTCAGGCGAGGAGGTCATGGGTCGCGCCTTCGGTGGCGATTTCATTCGCGTTGCACTGCGCCCCTTGTGAAATTTCACGTGAAATTTCAGGAGCGGTCGCGCGCAATTTCTTCAGACGCCGTGAAATCGTCGGCCCGCTCAGGCCCGTGGCTGCGGCGATGTCCTTACCCTTGAGCCCTGCGCGGTCCATGGCCAGAAGTTCGACATCGGACACCGTGCCGCGCGCATTCGCGGGCGCCGGGCTGGGCGTCGCTGCAGGCTCGCGGAAAGCCGCCGGTGCGCCGTCGCCATCCTCAGAGAGAAACCCGCACGCCACGGCCTCGGCAATCGCTGCGTCGACCGCGCCCCTGAAGGCGCGCAGGTCGTCGAGATCGATCGATATGCCTTTCCCGTACGCGTAGTCACCTCTCGATGCGACCCACGAGCACTTCCGAAAGTCGGCGCTCGGCGAAACGAAAGGACTCCAGCGAAGGAGCCGCACTCGAATGATTCCCTCTTGAAACGTCTGCTCGAGCTGGGAGACGTGGGCGAACACCTCAATTTGATCGAAGGTCTTCTTCATGATGCGTCCATGTGGTTCATCAGATCATGGCCTCCCGGCGGAGGCGCATTCGGCGCTCGGCTTCCGTTTCGCCACCCCCGCGAGCAGCGGCCATGAGCCAGGCTTGCGGGTCGGTCAGCGCGGGGACCGTGGCAGAGGCTTGGGCTACCAGAGCAGCGGCTTTCTCGTCCCCCACGACCTTGCGGACCTTGCCGAGAACGGCCCTGGCTTGCTTGTCGGCAACGCCGGATCTGGTCAGCAATCCGACCCCGAGGCCGAAGATCACGTCGGCCGGATTCGGCGGGCCGGAAGGCGCGCCCGAACCGTCAGGTTCGGAAGGGGTCTCCCCATGGGAGATGGGAGATGGGAGATGGGAAATGGGGGGACTGCGCACGCAGTGCGCTGGCAATGCGCTGGCATCGTTTGTGGTACTGCTCGACGCGGCTTTCCAACGCTTCAGCGCACTTTGCCGATTCTGTTCGCACCGAGAACGGAAGTCCGCGATCTGCCTTTCAGCGGATGGATGAGAAAAGCCAGCGTCGGTTTTTTTGAAGAGTTCAGTCAGCACCCGACACACTGCACCCTTCTCGGCCCGCGATCTCGCCCGCACAAGCCGGCACGCCTCGCCCACGTCTAGCGGAATCGGGCCATCGCTCGTGAAGCACAGGTCAAGGAGGCGGCGGAACACGCCCTCCTCCAACAGCGTCAGGTGCGCAGCTTTCGCGGCGTGATCGCCGACATGAAAGGTATAGAAATGCACCGCGGCGCCCGATCAGTGCGCGTCAATCAGTGCGGCGATGTCCGAGGCGCGCCACATGACGATGCGCCCGCCCCCGATTTTCACGGGCTTCGGAAATCGCCCGGATTTCACGCCCTCTAGGAAAGTTGTCCTGCTGACCGGGATGATGGCCGGGATGGGCGGCTCGGCCTTGCGGTCGCCTATGATTTGGGCGAGGCGAAGGAATCCGCCTGCTCTCAGCGCCGTTACGTACGTTGTTTCGTGCTGCATGTGTGCCTCCGTGCGTTGTGTCACGGCGGCATTCGGCCACATCCTGAAAGGTGCTTGCAACGCGGGGAAAACAGGCTATTTTCCCCGCGTCACGCCTTCCGTGTCTTTCGCAGTCCCATCTCTGCCGCTTCGAGTAATGCTCCGAGGTGGTCGCGGTCCTCCGGTGCCCATTCTTCCCAGATGTCTCGCACCGTACCGACCGCCAAGCCAAGCTCCTCTGCGACCGCCTCCTGAGCTTCTCCAATGGGGCTTTCGCTCTTTGCCTTTCGCGCGGCTTCTGCGCGTTGCGCGACCGCCGCGACGATCGCTTGTTGGTTCTCACTCTTGGGTGGGCGGCCTCGTCCGCGCTTGGGCAATCTCAAGGCACCGTCGGCCGAGATGCCTTGCGGACCGAGTGTCTCCCGGAGCCGATTCGCCAGCTCTTCGAGGAGCGCGCGCCTAGGTGTGCGCCCTTGTTCGATGGCGTTGCAGAACTCGAACACGAGGGTGATTCCGTCCGCGGTCGTTGGGTCCTTTGCGGGCCGTGGGAGCGTCGGACGGCGACTGTCCGATAGCGTCTTCTTCTTCGGCCTAGCCTCGTCCTCTGGTGAGGCCCTGACTTTCAGTTGCTCGATCCCGCCCGGATGCCATGCTGCCTCAAGGGCAGATGCACCGTGACTCTCGATTTTCTTCGTCTTTTTCGCCATGCGCGCACCCTGTCGCGACCCTGGAGGAAGGACGCTGCGCCAGCCGGGCAGGGTGTCCCGGTTTTCGGTTGGCCGACCTAGGCGCAGCGAAACGAGTTCAGGTCAGAGCATGTGCGATCGGTGCAGCGGGTTCGGTCGCGGTCTTCGGAAGGATCGCGTTCGCGAACTCGGCGACGAAGGACGGCTGCAGATGGCTGTACCGCTCCACCATCGTGAGCTGTTGCCAGCCCCCGAGGCGTTGCAGCACCTGCGGCGGCGTGCCCGCCTGCGCGTGCCACGAGGCCCACGAGTGCCGCAGGCAGTGCCAACGAAGCGGCGGCAGGCCGGCGCGGGAGAGCGCCTGCTTCCATGCCTGCTGCGCCGGGTCGACTATCGGCTTTCCCCGATGGGGGAACACGAACTCATCGTCCGGCGTCCGGCGCTCCCAGCGGCTGCGCAGGATCTCGAGCGCGCGATCGTTCATCGGGATCGTCATCGCCCGCCCTGACTTCGAGGCGACCGAAGGAACGACCACCTGCCGATTGTCCATGTCGACCCATGCCCATCGAAGATGCGTCACGTTCGATTGCCGAAGGCCCGTCATCACTGCGAACTCCGCAAGCGGCTTCAGGTGCTGGGGCAGGTGCTGGTACACCGCGCGCCATTCCTCGTGCGTGAGCCATTCGACGCGGCCCTTCTCCCGGAACTTGCGCCAGTAGGGAACGCGGTTCACCCAGCCACGAAGGCGCGCGTTGTTCATGACCGCGGCGAACGTCGCGTAGTAGCGATTCAGGGTGCACGTCGCGACGGGCCGGCGGCGCGTGCCTCCGCCCGTGGCTTTCACTTCGCGGCCCTGCGTGCGTTTGGCGTCGATGGCGTCGGCAATGTCCGCGTCCGTGATTTCCGATAGCAGGCGCCCGCCGAAGTGCTCGCCGAAGAACAGAAGGTGATCGAGGATGCTCCGCATGTCGCGCTTTTCGTCGGCGTCGCACCGGTCGAGATACGCCTGTGCAGCATCCTCCCAGAAGCGCGCCACGGTGGTCCGTGCAGGGGTGGCGCTCATCGGGTGCGTTCCTGTGTCACGACCGCCTGCAGACGCGCCCGCAGCGATGCTTCGAACGCCTTCGGGTCGATGGTGGGCACGGGTGCCGGCTCTGGGGTGGCCGGCGCCGTGGCCTGGCCATCGCCCGCGAGGTACGCGAGGACGGCCCCGCGCGATAGGCGCCATGTGCCCGCGAGCTTCCGCCCCGGCAGCTCGCCTGCCTCGCAGCATGCGACGACGGCGGCCGGGTCGAGGCGCAGCAGGGCGCCTGCCTCTGCAGCGTCGAGAACGTCGTGGATGGTGTCGCTCATCGCAGGGCCTCCCCGCGGGAGTTGACGACACGCACCGAGGGACCCTCGGCGAGGATCCGCGCACCGTCCGCCCGGTGGGCGATCTCGTCCGTGATCCATGCACGCACCTGTTCGAGCGTACGCACGGCGGCGGCGTGCTCCGCGATGCCTTCCGCGATGTCTTCGAGCAAGGCCGCGAAGGTGAGGGCGGCGCCGGCCGATCGGGCGATGTCTGCGCGCACGCTGTCGGGGTCCGTCAGCAGGCCGAGCGCGCACCGTGTCGTGGATGGCGTCGCCAGTGTGCCGACGATGTGATTGACGGTCGCGCGAGGGAGCGGCGCCCCCGGAGCGATCCCGACACCGAAGGCCGCCCCGATGGATTGCGACAGCCCGGGCGGCAGGGGATCGCGAACGCGCCCGCGGCAGTGGATCGGTGCGCGGCGGCAGCCGTGCGGGTTTCTCGGGGACAGCCTGCTACGATGCTTCTCAGCCATGGTGCGACCTCTCATCAGGTGGCGTTGTGGTCAGGCGGGCGCGGTGTTGACGCACTGCGCTCCGCCGCTTCTTGCCCGGGTCCGCCGGGCTGCGGTCCTGCAATCTGTCGCGCCGCCCCCTCAGGGGATCGCCTGCGCCCGCTCTGCGGCGTGCGCCTGCCGCGTGAGCGACGACACCTTTGCCGACCATCGCCGCATCATCTCGACGCGCTCAGCGAGGCGCGCAGACGGGTCCACGCTGCCGGGCTCCGCCTTCCGGGGATGCTTCGCCATCTGGAGCGCCACGAGGTCCGCCGGGAAGCCATCCGCCGCGAGCAGGGTGCCGGCGATGGTTCGAAAGCCTGTAAGGGTCATCCGCCCGCCGTACCCGATGCGCCGAAGTGCGAAGAGCAGCGTGTTGTGGACGAGCGGGGCGCCGAGTCTGCCCGCCACGACGAAAGGGCTGCCGATGCTCAGGTCGCGCAGTTCCGCGAGGATCGCGAGAACCTCGGGTGCCAGCGGGACGCGGTGGGCCTGGTGAGACACGGCGCGGGAAGCGGGGATGGTCCAGAGGGCGGCGGGGATGTCGAACTCGTCCCACGTCGCGCCGAGCATGTCCGTCACCGGCGAGAGAGTGTGCGCGAGCAGCTGCAGGGCAAGGCCCGTGGTCCGCTCGCCCGTGCGGTCGTAGCGTGCGATGGCGAGCAGCAAGGCGGGGAAGTCTTCGGTGCTCACGTGCGCGTGCCGGGCTGCCGGCTGCGCGCCTCGTCCGCGGGTAAGGTGTCGGGTCGGATCCTGATCGCATCGGCCCGTCGCGATGCCATGCCGGAACACCTGCGCCGCCATCTGCACGACCCTGCGCGACAGGTCAGACGCTCCGCGCGCCTCGATCGCTGCGACCGTGGCCCGAAGCGCCTCGGCGTCGATGTCTCGCAGGGGCGTTGCACCGATCGCCGGGAACGCATCGCGCTCCAGCCGTTGAAGGATCTTCGCGGCGTGCGTCGTGGACCATTGGTGTCGGCTCGCCTCGATCCAGTCGAGGGCGACGGCGCGGAAGGTGTCGGCGTGGGGTTCCATCACGCCACCTGTTCGGCTTCTTGGCGTAGCGGCACGACGTTCGCGGCCTTCGGCTTCTCGTTCTTCACGATGGCGCGCAGCCGTTCCTCCCATGCCGCAAGCACGTTCGCCTTCTCGGTGGCGTAGCTGTGCCGGTCGTAGTGCTTCGCCTGAATGCCCCCGAGTCCGTGACTCTGGATCTGCGCCCGGATGTCGGACGAGATGCCCATCGCGGCAAGCATCGTCTCGCACGTCCGGCGGATGTCGCGCATCTGGAACGGCGCGGCGGCTGTCTTCGCTTCGAGCATGCCGACCGAGATCCCATGCACCGCACTCGACAGCGTTTCGACGACGGCACCGCGCTTGCCGTGGAGGGTGAAGAGCAGCGAGCTTTGCAGAGCGGCGGCGCGCGTGACCAAGGCGGACACGATGGCGTGCGCATCGGCTGCCAGCGGCAGCACATGGATCCTCGGCTGCTTCCGTGCGCCCTTGCCGTCCCGCAGTGTGATCGTGCGGGCATCGAGGTCGACATCGGAGACTTCCACGCGGAGCAACTGCGCCGGCCGCTGTCCGCCCAGCAGCAGCGCCAGACGAAGGGCGGACGAGATCACTTCCGGCAGTGTGAGTGCCGCGGTCCAGTAGGCGCGGAGTTCGGCCTCGGTCAAGGTCCGGTCCCGCGCTTGGTTGTACCGCGCCAGCGTGCCGGTCGGCGCGACGGGGTTGGCCGTGAGGTTGAACCGGACGAGATCCGCCGGAGCGTCCGGGTCCAGCTCGGCGCGCAGCGTGAGCGCGTAGGCCGCGTGCAAGTAGCTGCGGAGCTTCGCGGCTGTCCTGCCCTTGCCCTGCTCCGTGAGCTTGCGGAGCATCGCGACGACTTCCTTGGCCGTGATGCTGGAGGCAGGCCGCGCGGCGAGGTCCGGGAAGTCTCGATAGACGTTGCGCCCGAAGATCCCGGCGGCGTTGTCTGCCGACACCTTCCCGGCGCTCTTCAGGTGGGCCACGTACGCCTCCAGTAGCTTGCGGAGCGTGTACTTCTCGGCGGCCTCGCGTTCACGGGTGAGGCGTGCGGCCTCCTCTTCCTTGGCACGCGCGGCCTCGGCCTCTGCCTCCCGCTTCGCGTCCTCCTGCGCCTGCCGGAAGGCGCGGATGTCGCGGGACTCCGGCCGCTGGTGTTCTGATCGAAGTGCGGTCACCACTAGCCGTGCTTTCGCAAGAGTCAGCGGTGAATCCGTGGTGTCGTTGCCCCATCGGCCGACTTGGTTGTAGACGCCAATCGGGAGGCGCACCCGCGACCCGTCCGGCGCGGTGTAGCGGAAGTAGAACCGCTTGGTCCCATTCGGCGTAACCCGCAGGGAGAGCACCCCCTGCCCTCGGCCATTATCGGCGTCGCTCAGCCAGCGGCCGGGCTTCGCACCCTTGATTTCTGCGTCCGTCAGTTTCGTGCGTTCAGCCGTCATCCTGTTCTCCGTGCCCGTTCTGTGCCCGTTGTTGATCCGAATGTCACCAAATCAATTAGGCACTCGTTGAACAAAGAAATCAAGTAAGTTGCTGACTGTAAACGATATGTTTCCCGAGGATCGACCTTGCCTGAATTCCCCGGAACCATGGAATAGGTGACTCTTAATCCATTGGTCGTAGGTTCAAATCCTACACGGCCTACCAAACACGCCAGGTGCCGCGCAGTTCGCTCGAACGATGTCGGCACCGTATTCGGCCGTCAGCCCGTCTCCCGGGCGCTCTCGTTGTCGGCTCCGCGGCTTCGTTTTCACAAAGCACGCTCTTCAGTCCTTCGGTATCCGCGGGCAGCCGTGCGTATGCTTTGCGAAGTGGGCACCTGACCCCGCGCATGCCCCCCCGAATCGCGACCGCCGCGCAACGACGGTCTCTATAATCCGCGCCTTCGACACGAGAACGGTGCAGGGGGGCGTATGCGATTCGCGACGGTGGTTCACGCGGGCCGGGAGCAGGCCGCTGTGGTGGCGCCGCTGGGCGTGGTGCTGGTCAGCGACATCAATGCGTGCCTGGGGCGCGCTTGGCCGGAAGACCTCTTTCAGCTGATCGTCGCCGGACTGTCCCCCGCGTTGCATGCAGACGCCGTGGCGTGCGGGCGATACCGCGACCCGGGCACGATGACGTTCGGCCCGTTGTATCGACATCCTCGAAAGATCTGGGGCATCGGCCTCAACTATCGTGACCACGCGAAGGATCTCGAAGCGATCTATCCCGATGAGCCGGCGTCCTTCATCAAGGGCGATCAGACGATCATCGGCCCGGGCGACGTCATCGAACTCCCCCCCGAGTCCCAGCGGGTGACGGCAGAGGCTGAACTGGGCGTCATCATCGGCAAGCCCTGCCGGCGAGTGAGCGAGGCCGATGCGCTTTCGTACGTGGCCGGCTACTGTCTCATCCTCGACATGACTGCCGAGGACATCCTGCAGCGCAATCCGCGCTATCTCACCCGGTCCAAGAATTTCGATACGTTCTTCTCGTTCGGTCCCGAACTGGTGACCACGGACGAGGTGCCCGATGTCCTCGCCTTGCGGGTCGGAACCTGGAACAACGGGGCGCTCCATCGGGACAATCTCGTGGGGAACATGCAGTTCCCGCCGGCGCACCTGGTGTCGTTCCACTCGCACGTGATGACACTGTTTCCGGGGGACATCATCTCCACGGGAACGCCGGGCGCGGTGGTGATCTCGGACGGTGATCTGGCCGAGTGCCGAATCGATGGAATGGGGGTCCTGAGGAATCCGGTTCGCCGGGTGTCGTAGGCGCGCCGTGCGAGGCTTCGCCGGGCCGTGAGGTCCCGACGCGGAGTGCGTTGCCCTACAACGACCCGTTGACGATCAGCTCGAAGGTGAAGAAGACGCCGAGCCCCATGGCGGCATACAGCACGAGATCGCCTCGGGTGCCGGTGCTCTCAGGAGCGTCCAACCACTGCCGTACCACCAGCCCCACGCCGATGAGGGCGCCGATCCCGAAGAGGATGGACCACGATCCGCCGGTTACTAGGCCGCTCGTTAGGTTGGAGAGCCAACCGCCCGGTCGCAGCGCCTTGTAGAGGCCCCCCCCAACGCCGATGGCCATCAGCGCGAGGACGATCCCATGGACTGCCACGCTCTGCAGATCGGCGAAGAGTCCCGTGCGCCGCCGCGGTGTCGATTTCGTGTCGCTGAGCATGCCACCACCTCTGAATCGAAAAGCCCGCCCGACCACCTTGGCGGTCGGGCGGTGAAGTCCCACTGGACAAATGACAGAGTTCGGTCGGGGGACTCGAACACCGCCGGTCAGCTCTTTATCAAGGGCTGTGCCAGAGGGGGAAAAGTTCATTAAATCAGAGATTTATCGGCGACAGAGAGTCGCGCTGTGCGCCGGGCGGCGAAATCCCTGACCGCAACGTCGCGAGAGCCCGACGGTCGGTCCTGCGCGGGTGGCTAGAGGGAGCGGGGCGCGCAGGTGCGTCCGGGACGAAGGGTCAGGTCACTGCCCTTCGCAGCTGATGAAGTTGCAGACCGGGTCGCATTGCGGGGAGCGTCCGCATTCGAAGACGCCCACCCTCGCCTTGCCGTCCGCGGTGACGCCGCACTGCTCCTGCGCGGCCATCACCTTGGCGCGCGGACGCCATTCGCACTGGTGACACATGCCAGCGCCGAAGATGTCCAGCCGATCGCTGCGCGGCTGCAGGGTCTCCGTCCCGGCAGCGTCTTCACCCGCCTGCGCGAGGCCTGTCGCGCAGATCACGACACTCGCGAGGAGTGCGGACCTCATCCAGTGCTTTCTCACGGGACCACCTCATTCGTAAGCTCGAACAGAGAGCCGCATTCTCGCGACCCGGGACTGCAGCGCCGTTGACGCACATCAAGCGCGCCGGGTGTACCAACCGACGCGTCCGTGCGGCGACGCATTGCCTCAACCCTTGAGCCGGTTGATCCGGATCACGTCGGGGATGCGGCGCAGCCCGCGCATGATCAGCGCAAGGTGCGGACGGCTCTTCACCTGCAGCGTGAAGTGCACGTTCGCGTACGCACTCGAATCGCCCGGCTCGAGACTGACATTGTCGATGTTCGCCCCACCTTCTGCGATCTCCGCGGCCAGCTTCGCCAGCGCGCCGCGCTGGTTCGACACCACGAGCTTGATGTTCACCGAGAAGAGCCGGTTGATGTCGGGTGCCCACTCCACGTCGAGCCACTTGTCCGGGTCGCCACGCGTCTTCCGCGCCACGGGACAGTCGTGTGTGTGCACCACCAGCCCCTGGCCTTTCTTGATGTACCCGATGATCGGATCGCCCGGGATCGGATGGCAGCATTTCGCGAGCTGCAGCGCCATGCCTTCGGAGCCGCGGATCGCGACCGATCCGGGTTGCCGCGTCGGATCGCCCTCGTGGTCGCCGAGATGCAGGAGTCGCCGTGCCACGACGAAGGCGAGGAGCTTGCCGAGGCCGATGTCCGCGAGCACCTCGAGACGTGACTGCGCGTTGCGGTCCTTCAGCAGCTTGGTCCACCGGGCTTCGGTGACGTCTGCCGAACTCGTCTGCAGCGCTGCCAGCGCCTGGTTGAGCAGTCGTTCGCCGAGTTGCGCGGACTCCTCGTACTGCATCGTCTTGAGGAAGTGACGGATGTACGAGCGCGCCTTCCCCGTGACCACATAGTTGAGCCACGCGGGATTCGGTTTCGCATGCGCCGCCGTGATGATCTCGACGCGATCGCCGTTGCGCAGCACCGTCCGCAGCGGCACCAGTTCGTGGTTCACGCGGGCGGAGATGCAGCGGTTGCCGATGTCCGTGTGCACGGCGTACGCGAAGTCGACGCAGGTCGCGCCGTGCGGCAGCGACAGGATCCGCCCCTTCGGCGTGAAGACGTAGACCTCGTCGGGGAACAGATCGACCTTCAGGTGCTCGAGGAACTCTATCGACGACCCGCTCTGCGTCTGCATCTCGAGCAGGCTCTGCAGCCACTGGTGGGTCTTCTGCTGCAGCTCGTTCAGCTCGGAATCGGTGGCCTTGTAGAGCCAGTGCGAGGCGACGCCCGCCTCGGCGACCTTGTGCATCTCCTGGGTGCGGATCTGCACCTCGAGGGGCATGCCGAACGGCCCGAACAACGTGGTGTGGAGCGACTGGTAGCCGTTCGCCTTCGGGATCGCGATGTAGTCCTTGAACTTCCCGGGGATCGGCTTGTAGAGGCCGTGGAGCGCGCCCATCGCGACGTAGCAGGACGGGACATCCTTCACGACCACCCGGAACCCGTAGATGTCGTAGACCTGCGCGAAGGTGAGGTGCTTCTCCTGCATCTTGGTGTAGATGCTGAAGAGGTTCTTCTCGCGCCCGCTCACCGAGGCCTCGATACCCGCCTCCTCGAGCCGCGCCTTGATCGCGTCGAGGATGCGCTGCACGACTTCACGGCGATTTCCGCGGGCCGACGACAGCGCCTTCGACAGCACCCGATAGCGCACCGGAAAGAGATGCTTGAACGAGAGTTCCTGCAGTTCCTGGAAGAGGCTGTTCAACCCCAGGCGGTTCGCGATCGGCGCGTAGATGTCGATCGTCTCGCGGGCGATCCGCGCGCGCTTCGCCGGATTCATCACGTCGAGCGTGCGCATGTTGTGCAGCCGGTCGGCGAGCTTGATGAGGATGACGCGCACGTCCCGCGTCATCGCCAGCACCATCTTGCGGAAGTTCTCGGCCTGCGCGTGCTCGTGGCTCTCGAACTCGATGCGGTCGAGCTTCGAGACGCCGTCCACCAGCTCCGCCACCATCCGCCCGAACTTCTCCGCGATCTCGGCCTTCGTGACCGCGGTGTCTTCCATCACGTCATGCAGCAGCGCCGCAGTCAGTGCCTGCGAATCGAGGTGCCACTCGGTGAGGATCTCGGCGACGGCGACCGGGTGGGAGACGTAGGGCTCGCCGGTCTTGCGGAACTGCCCCTCGTGCGCCTGCGCGCTGAAATGGAATGCCGACTCGAGCTGAGTGACGTCGTCCGGCTTCAGATACCCGGCTGCCTGGCGCAGGAGCGCCTCGGCTTCGGACATGTGTCCCATGATGAGGCGGGCAGTCGCTAGGGGCTCCGGGGCGCGGGATGGCCCCGGATGTGGGTCAGTGAGTCTTTCGATGGAGGATCTCGATTCCGATCAGGCCGAGGGCCATTTCACGGAGCGCGATCACGGTGGGCTTGTCCTTGTTGGCTTCCACCTGGGGCGTGGCACCGTTGGCGATCTCGCGGGCCCGGTAGGTGGCTGCGAGCGTCAGATCGAAGCGGTTGGGGATGTAGTTCAGGGCGTCTTCGACGGTGATGCGTGCCATGCGATGTACCTCACTTCATGCTGTCGATCAGTGGACGATGGCGCAGGAGCTGCGCCTGGAGCCGCAGTCTGACGGCGCGGACGATCGCCGTCAGGTCCCGCGTGGCTTCTTCGAAGTCATTGTTAATTATAACGTAATCGAACTCCCCCACGTGTCCGATTTCGGCTCTCGCCGCGCTTACGCGACGCGCGATGACAGCCTCCGAATCGGTCGCGCGGCCGGTAAGCCGTTGGGCCAGCGCGTCAATTGACGGCGGCAACACGAAGATCGCGATGGCTTCCGCCATGAGGCGCCGCACCTGCAGCGCGCCCTGCCAGTCGATCTCGAGGAGGATGTCGTCGCCGGCCGCCATGCGCTGCTCGATCCAGCCGCGCGAGGTGCCGTAGAGATTGCCGTGCACCTCCGCGCTTTCGAGGAAGTCGCCGTGCGCGCGCATCGCTTCGAAGGTCTCCTTCGACACGAAGTGATAGTCGCGACCGTCGACCTCGCCGGGGCGCATGGGGCGCGTGGTGTACGAGATGGAGAGCTGGACGGCGGGATCCGCGGCGAGGAGGGCGCGGACCAGACTGGTCTTGCCGGCGCCCGAAGGCGCACTGACGATGTAGAGCGTGCCGATCATGCTGTGGGGTGTGTCGCTGCGGCAGCCGCGGGAGGCTCGATTCGAGGCCGACCCGTGGCGACGCCGGGAGGCGAATGGTTGGCGTGGTGGGCGAGTGTAAGCGAGAGGACGCGGGCTTCGCATCTGCGTTGGGTCCCATCGGGCGCGCCAGACAGCGATCACCGACGCGGGATCCGTTCTTCGTATCTTCCGTCCGTCGGTGTGCTGGCGCACAGCGCGTCGCGGACCCATGCGTGCACGCTCGACGGTGGTCCGTCCGGTATCGGCTTTCGGATGCCGTCCCGTCCGTGAACGTGAGAGCGAGGCTTCTTGAAGGCACGTCTGCTGAAGTACTGGGATCGCCTTCGATCCAGCTTCTGGTTCGTTCCAGCGGTCATTGCGTGCACGGCCGCCGCTCTGGCCGTGGCAGCTGTCGCGGTCGACGAGGCCGTCGCTGACGACTGGCTGGAGCAACTGGGCTGGAGCTATTCGGGAGGGGCCGAAGGCGCGAGCCTGCTGCTGGGGACGGTCGCCGGCTCGATGATCGCCATCGCCGGAACCGTGTTCTCGATGACGCTTGTGGCGATGTCGCTGGCGTCGTCCCAGTTGGGCCCCCGCCTGTTGCGCAACTTCATGCGAGACACGGCCAATCAGGTCGTGCTGGGCACCTTCGTGGCGACCTTCGTGTACTGCCTGCTCGTGCTGCGCACGATCCGTCGCGCCGACGAAGTGGCTTTCGTGCCGCATCTGTCGGTCGGCATCGCCGTGCTGCTGGCCATGGTGAGCATCGCCGTGTTGATCTACTTCATCCATCACGTCTCGGTCTCGATCCAGGCAGACGTCGTCGTGGCGCGGGTCGGAAGGGAGTTGAAGGAAGGGATCGACAGGCTGTTTCCCGGTCAGCTGGGCCAGCCTGATGCTGGCGCTTCGAACCTGCCTGGAGAGGCCGAGCTGCCAGCGGCGTTCGAGCGCGAAGCGCGTCCGGTGGGCGTACTCGAGGATGGCTATCTCCTGCTGATCGACGCCGAAGCCCTGATGTCTCTGGCGAACCGGGCGGACTTGCTGCTACGGCTGGACTGCCGGCCCGGGCACTACCTAGTCGAGGGACAGACGATGGTCATGGTGTGGCCCGCCGAGCGCGTGACGGATGTGCTCGTGTATGCACTGAATGCGGCCTTCGTGATCGGCAACGAGCGCTCGGCCGCGCAGGACGTCGAGTTCTCGGTGCTCCAGTTGGTCGAGATCGCCGTGCGGGCGCTGTCCCCGGGCATCAACGACCCGTTCACGGCGATCGCGTGCGTGGACCGGCTCGGCTCGGCGCTCTGCAGACTGGCACGGCGCGACATGCCGTCACCTTCCCGCTTCGATGGCAGCGGACGGCTGCGGGTGGTGGCGCCAGGGCCGACGTTTGCCGGGATCGCGGACACGGCATTCAACCAGATCAGGCAAAGCGCCCGTTCGAATCCTGCGGTGGCGATCCGGATGCTCGATGCCATCGCCCGGATCGCTGGTCACGTGCGAGGCGTGCAGGAAGCGGCGTGCCTTCAGCGCCACGCCGACATGATCGTGAGAGGGGCGCGGGAAGCCGTGCCGGAAGCCGATGATCGGCAAGCCGTCGAAGAGTACTTCCAGACCGCAACCCGGGCGCTGCTTGGATCGCGCGGCGGCGTCGACGCCGGAGAACGGCCGGCCAACCCGGACAAGGCAATCGCGGCGCGTTCCACGTAGCCATCAAGCAAGACATTCCCCGCAGCCACTGGCAACCGTCCGACACGACACGGCCCATGTGCGCTGTCGTACGGACGGGCAGCCGGGCGCTGACGAAACTGGCGGAGCGCTGCATGACGCGGCAGACATCGCCGGTGTGCGACCGGCAGAACCAGGGCTGTCCGCATGCATCGTGAACCCGAAGTCCGACAGGCGGGCGTCATCGTGGCAGTCCGTGGCAGCGTCGTGGACATGCGGTTCGACGGTGGCCTGCCCGCCATTCATTCGCTGCTGCGGGTCGGCGATGGCGGGCGGGTGGCCATCGAGGTGCTGGCGCAGCGCGACGCCCGACATGTGCGCGGAATCGCGCTCACACCTACCCAGGGTCTCGCGCGCGGCATGCCCGTCCAGGACACCGGCGGGCCGCTGCAGGCGCCGGTAGGCAAGTCGATCCTGTCGCGCATGCTCGATGTGTTCGGCAACACCATCGACCGCGCGCCGCCTCTGGCCGATGTGCAGTGGCGCTCGGTGCATCGAAAGCCGCCGGCGCTCGCGCGCCGCTCGACGAAGTCGGAAGTGTTCGAGACCGGCATCAAGGCCATCGACGTGCTCACGCCGCTGGAGCGCGGTGGCAAGGCAGGCCTGTTCGGAGGTGCCGGTGTCGGCAAGACGGTGCTGCTGACCGAGATGATCCACAACATGATCGGCCACCAGGAAGGTGTCAGCATCTTCTGCGGCATCGGCGAACGCTCCCGCGAAGGCGAGGAGTTGTACCGGGAGATGAGTGCCGCCGGCGTGCTGCCGCACATGGTGATGATCTTCGCGCAGATGAACGAGCCGCCCGGCGCGCGCTTCCGTGTCGGCCATGCGGCACTCACGATGGCCGAGTACTTTCGCGACGACGAGCAACGCGATGTGCTTCTTCTGATCGACAACATCTTCCGCTTCATCCAGGCCGGCTCAGAGGTCTCTGGCCTGATGGGGCAGATGCCGTCGCGCCTGGGCTACCAGCCGACGATGGGAACCGAAATGGCGGCGCTGCAGGAGCGCATCGCCAACACCGACAGCGGCGCCATCACCGCCATCCAGGCCGTGTACGTGCCGGCCGACGACTTCACCGATCCCGCGGCGGTGCACACCTTCTCCCACCTCTCGGCATCCATCGTGTTGTCGCGGAAGCGCGCGAGCGAGGGTCTGTTCCCGGCCATCGACCCGCTGCAATCCAGTTCGAAGATGGTCACGCCCGGGATCGTCGGCGAGCGGCACTACATGCTGGCGCAGGCCATCCGCCGCACGCTCGCGCAGTACGCCGAACTGAAGGACATCATCGCCATGCTCGGCCTCGAGCAGTTGTCGCCCGAGGACCGCAAGGTGGTGGCCCGCGCGCGTCGGCTCGAACGCTTTCTCACGCAACCGTTCTTCACGACCGAGCAGTTCACCGGCCTCACGGGTCAGCTGGTCAGTCTGACCGATGCTTTGGACGGCTGCGAACGCATCTTGGCCGACGAGTTCGAGGACCTGCCGGAGAGCGCGCTCTACATGATCGGCGGGGTCGACGAGGCGCGGGCCAAGGCGGAGAAGATGCAAGCGACGTCAGAGGCTCTGAAGCAGTCCGACGAGGCGAAGGCGCATGCCGTCGATGACGCTTAGGGTATTGCTGCCCTTCGAGGTGTTCGTCGAAGAGGCGGGCGTGGCGAGCATCGTCGTGGAGACGGCGCACGGATCGTTCGGTCTGCTGCCGCAGCGGCTGGACTGCGTGGCGGCCCTGGTCCCAGGAATCCTCAGTTTCGAAAGTGCCGGCGCAGGAGAAGTCTTCCTGGCCGTCGATGAAGGCGTACTCGTCAAGACGGGAAGCACGGTCGTGGTCTCGGTCCGGCGTGCTCTGCGCGGCGAAGATCTGGCGCAGTTGCGCGACGTCGTCGAGCAGCAGTTCCTGATGTTCGATGATCAGGAGCAGGCCGTGCGCACGGCGATGGCCAGGTTGGAGACCGGCTTTCTGCGCCGCTTCGCGACGCTCCGGGATCCTCGGCCATGAGTCAGGAACCGAAGCGGGTGACGCCGCGCCCGGCCACCGCCCCTCATCCCGCTGCTCCGACGTTGGCCGATCAGGTCGGCGCGAAGGTGTCGCGCAAGCTCAAGGCCCGACGCGGTGGAACACCGGGGGTCTGGTTCGGACTGGGCATGATGGGTTTGATCGGTTGGTCGGTGGCGTTGCCGACGCTGCTTGGCGCGGCGCTCGGCCTGTGGCTCGATCATCGCGATCCCGGAGGGCGCTCGTGGACGCTGGCGCTGCTGGTGGGCGGGCTGGCCATCGGTTGCCTGAACGCCTGGCATTGGGCCTCCCGCGAAGACCAGGCGATGCGCGACGAGCAGGAGCGTCCCGATGGCTGACGTCGCAGCCTGGGCAGTGGCCTTCATGGCAGGCGTCGCGTTGGGGTGCGTCTTCTTCGGCGGGCTGTGGTGGACAGTGCGACGGGGCGCGGCCTCGGCGGCCCCGGCGTGGTGGTTCGTTGCGAGCCTCGTGCTGCGCACCGCCCTCGTGCTTGCCGGCTTCTACGCCATTGGCGCGGGGCAACCGGCACGCATGGGATTGTGCCTGCTGGGTTTCCTGATGGCGCGGGTCATCGTGCTTCGCAGCACCCGACGAACGCCTGCCGTGGAGGCGCCGCCATGCGCCTGACGCCGGATGCGTGGATCTTCTGGCAGTACGGGTTCGTGAAGCTGAACGCCACCATCGTGTTCACGTGGGCGCTGATGGTGGTGCTCGTGCTGGGCGCCGCACTCATCACGCGTCGGCTCACCGCCGACCACGAACGCTCGCGCTGGCAGAACCTGCTGGAGATCGTCGTCACCGGCATCGTGACGCAGATCGAGGATGTCGGCCTCAAGGCGCCGCGCCGCTACCTCGGGTTTCTCGGCACCCTGTTCCTGTTCGTCGCCGCGTCGGCACTCGCCACCGTGATTCCCGGCTACGAGCCGCCCACGGCGTCGCTGTCGACCACCGCGGCGCTGGCGCTGTGCGTACTGGTCGCAGTGCCGCTGTTCGGCATCTCGGGCCAGGGCCTGCTCGCCTACCTGAAATCGTACGTGCAGCCGACGCCGGTCATGCTGCCGTTCAACCTGATCAGCGAAGTCTCGCGCACGCTCGCGCTGGCCGTGCGCCTGTTCGGCAACATGATGAGCGGCGCGATGATCATCGCGATCCTGCTGTCGATCACGCCCTTCGTCTTCCCCGTCGCCATGACAGCGCTGGGCCTGCTGACCGGCATGGTGCAGGCCTACATCTTCACCATCCTTGCGGCGGTGTACATCGCGGCCGCGTCCCGCAATGCGAGCGGCGGGAAAGCCCTGCAAGAGCCGATTCCTGCCTCGGCGGCCTGACATCCGGCCGTCACGCCGTCCAACCTCCTCGAAGGATCCTGCATGGACTCTCTCACCTGGATTGCCGTTGCTTCCATCGTCATCGCCGGCCTCACCACCGGCTTCGGAACCATGGGGCCGGCACTTGCCGAGGGCAGGGCTGTGGCGGTGGCGCTCACGTCGCTCGCCCAGCAACCCGATGCCTCGGCCACCATCACGCGCACGCTGTTCGTCGGCCTGGCGATGATCGAGTCGACGGCCATCTACTGCTTCGTGGTGTCGATGATCCTGATCTTCGCGAACCCGTTCTGGAATGCCGCGGTGGCCGCTGCTACCCAGGCGGCAGGGACGGCAGGGCCGTAGTGTCTCGACACAGAAGTTCGCAAGCATCGATCGCAATCGCGGTTTCGGTGCGCGGAGAGGATTGACCATGAGTGAGCACTGCGTTGGTCGGGCGTCGGCGTGCGACACGGGGCGCCAGGCCAGGCGCGAACCACAGCCAGGTTGGACATCTGGCGAGGATTCGCAACGCCGCATGGCGCCGCGCGGCGCGTTCCGACGTTGCGATACTTCTGTGTCGAGACACTAAGCCATGCCCATCGACTGGTTCACCGTCGGCGCGCAGCTGCTGAACTTCGTCATCCTGGTGTGGTTGATGAAGCGCTTCCTTTATCAGCCTGTGCTGGACGCCATCGCGGCGAGGGAGCAGAAGATCGCCGCCGCACTGGCGGACGCCGCCAGTGCGGCGGCCGAGGCACACCGTCGGCAGGACGAGTTCCAGCAGAAGAATCAGGCGTTCGACGACCAGCGCGCCACCTTGCTGCGCGAGGCCCGGGACGCAGCGAAGGCCGAGCGCGAACGCCTCCAGAACGAAGCCCGTGAGGCGGCCGACGCGGCCAGTGCCCAGCGCGCGAAAGCGCTGCTGACCGAGGTGCGGCAACTGCACGCCGAGATCGCCCGCTACACGCAGCAGCAGGTGTTCGACATCGCGCGCCGCGTGCTGGGTGACCTTTCCGGGGTCACTCTGGAGCAGCGCATGTGCGAGGTCTTCGTCCGGCGCCTGGAGGCCATCGAGGGTCCGGCGCTGGTCGCGCTCTGCGCGGCGCTCCGTGCCGCTTCCGAGGCCGAGCCGGCGTCGCTGCGAAGCGCCTTCGCACTGCCGGCAGCGCAGCAGGCAGCGATCCGCGCCGCCTTGGAGGCGTCCGCCGGACAGCCCGTCCCGCTCAGGTTCGAGACGATCCCCGGGCTGATCGGCGGCATCGAACTCAGCGCGTACGGACAGAAGCTCGCCTGGAGCATCTCGGACTATCTCGGTGCCCTGTCGTCGGGACTCGAAGAAACGATCCGCGCGGCGGCGCCCGCGTGACGACCAGTGCACCGATGGCGGCTTCGCTGCATGGCGTGGTGGAAGCGGCGCTCGCCGATCTGGCCGGGCACCTGCAGGCCTTCACGCCGCAACTCGTGCCGCGCGAAGTGGGCACCGTCGCGAGCGTCTCCACGGGCATCGCACGGGTGCACGGACTGCCCGGTGTGGGATTCGAGGAACTGCTGCGGTTCGCGGGCGGGCTGTCGGGCTTCGCCTTCAACCTCGACGACGACGGCATCGACGTCGTGCTGCTGGGCGACCACACCCATCTGCGCGCCGGCCAGGAGGTGCAGCGCAGCGGCCGCGTGATGGACGTCGCGGTGGGCGACGCGCTGCTCGGCCGGGTGATCGATCCAATGGGTAGGCCTCTTGACGGCGGGGGGCGCCCGGCGACCCGCGAGCGCCTCCCCATCGAGCGCCCAGCGGCAGCGATCATGGACCGCGCCCCCGTGGCCGAGCCGCTGCAGACCGGGCTCAAGGTCATCGATGCGCTGATTCCCATCGGCCGGGGGCAGCGCGAACTGATCCTGGGCGATCGCCAGACCGGCAAGACGGCGATCGCCATCGACACCATCTTCAACCAGCGCGGCAAGGGCGTGCTTTGCGTCTACTGCGCGATCGGACAACGCGCGTCGGCCGTGGCCAAGGCCGTGGCAAGGCTGCGCGAGAAGGGCGCGTTGGCCTACACCGTGGTGGTGGTGGCCGAAGGCAACGACGCGCCGGGTCTGGCCTACATCGCACCCTATGCCGCCACCAGCATCGCCGAGTACTTCATGGAGTCGGGCAGGGATGTGCTGATCGTCTACGACGACCTCACGCATCACGCCCGCGCCTACCGGGAACTGTCGCTGCTGCTGCGGCGTCCGCCGGGCCGCGAGGCGTTTCCCGGCGACATCTTCTACATCCATGCGCGGATGCTCGAGCGCGCGACGCATCTCGACGCTGCGCGCGGCGGCGGCTCGATGACCGCTCTGCCCATCATCGAGACCGAGGCACAGAACATCTCGGCCTACATACCGACCAACCTGATCTCCATCACGGACGGGCAGATCGTGCTGTCGCCATCCCTGTTCGAACTGGGAGTGCTGCCGGCCATCGATGTCGGTCAATCGGTTTCGCGCGTGGGCGGCAAGGCGCAGCGTGCGGCCTACCGGGCAGTGGCCGGCGATCTCAAGCTGGCCTACGCGCAGTTCGAGGAACTCGAGACCTTCGCCCGCTTCGGCGCCCGGATGGACGACGACACACGGCGGTCCATCGCGCACGGCAAGCGCGTACGCGCCTGCCTGGGGCAGGCCGAGCTGTCCCCGGTGTCGGTGCCGGCGCAGATCGCCATCCTGCTCGCACTGAACGCGGGACTGTTCGACGCCATTGCGTTGGACTGCATGGCGAACGCCCAGCGGGTGGTCGAGGACGCAGCAAATGCGCTGCCCGAAGAACTTGTCGAGCGAATATCGGGCGCAGACCAACTGGCCGACGCCGATCGCGAACAGGTCACCGCCGCCTCTCGAGGGGCACTTGCAACCTTTCTGTCCGAGGAGGCGTCGGACAAGGGTCCCCCTGCCCCCCTGGCAGAGATCGAACCGAAGGAAGAGAAATGAAATCCACACAAGCGAACGTCATGCACACGCACGACACACTCACGCTGACCAGCCTAGCCGAGCTGGCTTCGTTCTCGGGTCGCCCCTGCCTGTCGCTTTACCAGTCGACCCATCGGCGCCACCCGGAGAACCAGCAGGACCCGATCCGCTTCCGACATCTTCTGAAGGCGCTCGAAGCATCTCTGCAACAGCAGCACGCGACTGATGCAGTCCGCGTCCTGATGGAGCCGTTCGAGGCGCTCTCCCAGGACCACGAATTCTGGAACCACACGCTGGACGGTCTGGCCGTACTCGGCGCACCGGGACTGTTCCGCATGTTCCTGCTGCAGCGGCCGGTGGCCGAGCTGACGGTGGTGGCCGACAGCTTCCACACCAAGCCGCTGCGCCAGAGTCTGCAGTCCGCCGCGCGCTATCAGGTCCTGGCGCTGAGCCGGGACAAGGTGCAGCTCTTCGAAGGGGATAGGAACGCTCTCGATGTGGTTCCCCTGGCGGCCGTGGTGCCAGAGACGATGACAGCAGCCTTGGGCGACGAGCGCACCGAGCCGCACAGCACCGTGGCGTCGTATGGCGGCGTGGGTGGCGGACACCTGGCCATGCATCATGGTCAAGGCGGCAGGAAAGACGAGATCGACGGCGATGCCGAGCGCTTCTTCCGCGCGGTGGATCGTGCCGTGCTGGAACACCACTCGCGCCCATCGGGACTGCCCCTGATCCTGGCGGCCCTGCCCGAGCACCATCACCTGTTTCGCGAAGTCAGCCGCAACCCGTTTCTGATGCCCGACGGGCTGATGGCCGACCCCCAGGGGCTGTCGCCCGAAGCGCTGCGCCGACGCGCCTGGGACGTGGCCGCCCCGCAGCAGGAGGCACAGCAGGGGTCATGGCGTGACGCCTACGCGGCTGCCGCGGCCAAGGGTCTGGGCAGCGAGGACGTGGCGCTGATCGCCGAGGCCGCAGCGGCCGGCCGCGTGTCGACGCTGCTGATCGAGGCCGAGCGCGAACTGCCCGGCCGCATCGACCGGTCCTCTGGGCGTATCGATCCTGCCGAACTCGATCATCCGCTCGTCGACGACGTGCTCGACGACCTCGCGACGTTCGTCGAAAGCATGGGCGGCGAGGTCCACGTCCTCCCGGCCGACCGCATGCCCTGTCGTACCGGCGCGGCGGCGAGCTTTCGTCACTGACGCCGCATGCATCCCCATACTCGAAGGAGACTTCCATGAAGATTCAACTCAACACCGACGCCCACATCGACGGCACCGAGGCGCTCGCCATGCAGGTCAGCGCCAAGGTCGAACAAGCTCTGGCGAGATTCAGCGAACACATCACCCGTGTCGAAGTGCATCTCGGTGACGAGAATGGCACCAAGGCCGGTCAGCACGATCAGCGCTGCGTGCTCGAAGCGCGTCTCGAAGGCCGGCAACCGGTGGCGGTGACGAACCATGCGAACACGGTGGACCAGGCGTTGCAGGGGGCCGTGCATAAGCTGGCGCGCCTGCTCGACACCACGCTCGGACGGCTGCACGACCATCGCGAAAAGGCGCCCGCCGCGCCCGTTCCGGAAATGGAGCCCCCGCCGCCCTGATGGCTTCGACTACGACAGCGTTGCGCCGCCAGATCGGCAGCGCGAGCGACCTCGAGTCCGTGGTGCGCACCATGAAGGCTTCCGCGGCGTCGGCCATCGGACAGTACGAGCGGTCGGTGGCCGCCATCGCCGACTACGCGCACATGGTCGAACTCGGACTCGGCGTGTGTCTGCGGTCGACGGATCCCGGCGATTCACACGTGCGTACCGACCCGCGGCGCGCCGATGAAGCCTGGGTCCACGCCGTCGTGTTCGGCTCCGATCAAGGGCTGGTGGGTCGGTTCAACGAAGTGGTGGTCGAACACGCGATCGAGCACCTTCGCGCTTTGCCAGCCAAGGTGCAGGTCTGGGCGGTCGGCGAGCGCGTGCATGCGCGTCTGGCGGATGCCGGCCTGCTGCCAGTGGGGGCGTTCCCGGTGCCGGGATCGGTGGAGCGGATCACGCGACTCGTCGGGCAGATCCTGCTGGAGGTCGAGGTGCCGGGAAGCGAATCGATCGGCCCCACGTCGGGTGCAACGCTGCTGCTTTTCTACAACCGGCCCGCCGGCGCTGGCTACTCGCCCGTGCGGCAGCGCCTGCTGCCACTGGACGAACACTGGCAGCGCGACCTGGCCCGCCGGCCCTGGCCCGCCGGGCGGTCCTCCACTCCCCTGCCGGAAGTACTTGGCGCAGGGCCGAAGACGGTGCGGGCCTTCGTCCGCGAGCATCTGTTCGTCTCACTGTTTCGCGCCAGCGCCGAGTCCCTCGCCAGCGAGAACGCGAGCCGACTGGCCGCCATGCAGCGCGCCGATCGCAACATCGGTGAACTGCTCACCGATCTCCGCGCGAGATTCCATCGGATGCGCCAGAGCGGCATCGACGAGGAGTTGTTCGACGTCGTCGCGGGTTTCGATGCGATGATGCCGGAGGAAGTGCCGCCTCTGAAATGAGGCAGATTCGATGTCGACCGTAGCACCGACGGCAACGGCACCAGGTCAGTCGATGATTGGACCCACATGCTCAACCAGGAACTCGAGGAACACGAACAGAGCCTTGGGCGCGTTCGCCCAGAGCTATTCGATGTTCTGCACCTGCTCCCGCATCTGCTCGATCAGCACCTTCAGTTCCATCGACGTCTGCGACACCGTGGTGTCGGTGGACTTCGAACCCAGCGTGTTCGCTTCGCGATTCAGCTCCTGCATCAGGAAGTCGAGGCGCTTGCCCACCGCGCCGCCGCGGTCGAGCACCCGACGCACTTCCGTCACGTGCGTGCCAAGGCGGCCGAGTTCTTCTTCCACGTCGACGCGCGACGCGAACATCACGAGTTCCTGGCGGATGCGTTCCTCGTCGAGGGTCACGCCGGCGTCGCGCAGGCGCTGCGAGAACTTCTCCTGCTGTGCCGCCACCAGCGCGGGGATGCGCGGGCTCACTTCCTTCGCCAGCACTTCGATGCGGGCGACGCGCTCCAGGATCAGGGCCTTCAGCTTCTCGCCTTCGCGGCCTCGGCTCGCGGTGAAGTCGTCCAGTGCCTGGCCGAGGAGGGCGAGGCAGTGTTCGCGGAGTTCCTCGAGCGGCAGGCTGTCGGAACCGAACATGCCGGGCCAGCGCAGCACGTCGTTCACGGACAGCGACGTCGCGGACGGCAGCTTCGCTTTCACCTGGGCGTCGAGCTCGACGAGGCGCGAGAACAGGGCCGAGTTGAGTTCGAGGACAGACGGCGCGGTGGCTGCGCGGTTGAAACCGATGCGGCATTCGAGCTTGCCGCGCGTCAGCTTCGCGCCGAGCATCTCGCGCATCGCGGGCTCGAAGGCGCGGAACTCCTCGGGGGCGCGGAACGAGACGTCGAGGTAGCGGTGGTTGACGGATCGAAGCTCGAGGTTGAGCGTGCCTAGCGGCAGATCGCGGGTGAGCGCCGCATATCCGGTCATGCTGTAGATCATCGTGGCTGGCTTTACAGAGAGAGTGAGCGCGCCGGAGAATGCGCGCCCGAAAGATAGCACAGGGCCTCCGGCGCCCGCGCGCATCCCCGATGCGCCGCGCCGGGCCCGCATCCAGGAGTCTTCCCCCTATGCGACCGAGCGGACGCGCCCCCCATCAATTGCGCCCCGTGCGCTTCACCCGCGGCTTCACCAAGCACGCCGAGGGCTCCGTGCTCGTCGAGTTCGGCGAGACGCGCGTGCTCTGCACGGCGAGCGTCGAGGAGAAGGTGCCGCCCTTCCTCAAGGGCAAGGGTCAGGGCTGGCTCACGGCCGAGTACGGGATGCTGCCGCGCGCCACGCACACGCGCTCCGATCGCGAGGCCGCGCGCGGCAAGCAGTCCGGTCGCACCCAGGAGATCCAGCGCCTCATCGGTCGCAGCCTGCGGGCCGTGGTCGACATGACCCAACTGGGCGAGCGCACGATCCAGTTCGACTGCGACGTCCTGCAGGCCGACGGCGGTACGCGTACCGCCAGCATCACCGGTGCGTACGTGGCGTTGCGCGACGCGATCGACGGTCTCGTGCGCAGCGGTCTTCTGCCTGCGTCGCCGCTGCGCGACGCCGTGGCGGCCGTGTCGGTGGGCATGTTCGAAGGGGTACCCGTGCTCGATCTCGACTACATCGAGGACTCCGGTTGCGAGACCGACATGAACGTCGTGATGACGGGCACCGGTGGCATCGTGGAAGTGCAGGGCACGGCCGAGGGCAAGCCGTTCTCGCGTGCCGAGATGGCGGCGATGATGGATCTCGCCCACGCCGGCATCGGCGAACTCGTGGCCCTGCAGCGCGCGGCCCTCGCGGCATCGTGAAGCGGCTCGTCGTCGCGAGCGGCAACCGGGGCAAGCTCCGCGAGATCGCGGAGATCCTCGCGCCGCTGGGCATCGAACCCATCGCGCAGGGCGAACTCGGCGTGACCGAGGCCGAGGAGCCCTTCGGCACGTTCGTCGAGAACGCGCTCGCGAAGGCGCGCCATGCGTCGGCGCACACGGGCCTGCCGGCGCTTGCCGACGATTCCGGGATCTGCGTGGCGGCACTCGGCGGCGCGCCCGGCGTGCACTCCGCGCGGTTCGCCGGCGAGCCGAAGAGCGACGATCGCAACAATGCCTTGCTCGTGGAACGCCTGCGGGGCAGCGCCGACCGGTCTGCCCACTACACCTGCGTGATGGTCCTCGTGCGGCATGCGGAGGATCCGGAGCCCATCATCGCCGACGGTCGCTGGCACGGGGAGGTCATCGAAACACCGCGCGGTGCCGGCGGCTTCGGCTACGACCCGTACTTCCTGGTCCCTGCGTACGGCCGCACCGTGGCGGAACTGACGCCTGACGAGAAGAACGCGGTGAGCCATCGCGGCGTGGCCCTGCGTCGACTGCTCGAACTCCTCCGCCGCGACGCCTGAACGCGGATCAGTGCGCCGCGCGCCTTGCAGCCGCGGCGCTCAGGATCATCGCGATCGCGAACACCGGCAGCGACAACCACGTGAGCGGCGCGAAGCCACCCGCACCGATGATGCGCGCGCCGGATTCAGCACCCATCGCCTGCCCGAGGTAGATCGCCGACGAGTTGAGCGCGATCGACACCGGCGCGAGCGCGGGCTCGATACCGAACAGCCGCGCCTGCTGCGCGCTGTTGATCGCGAAGCAGCCTGCCCCCCAGAGTGCGAGCGCCGTCATCAGCGACAGCATCGTGTATCCCGCTGCGAGCAGGACCACGTGGCTCGCCGCCATCAGCACGAGACTCGTCATCACCACCGCAGGCGCGCCCCGCCGATCCATCGCGCGCATCGCGAGCACGTTGCCGAGGATCCCCGTGACCCCGAAGAGCACCAGAAGCAGGCTCACGCTGGCGGGCGAGGCGTCGGGAAGACTCTTCGCGATGGGTGTCATGTACGAGAAGACCGTGAACTGCGCCCACGCGTGGATCGCGGTCACCGCCACGACGGCGAGCACCGGCCCGTGGCCCGCGATGCGGCGCCACGTCGCGCGGTCGACTGCCGCCACGCGCAGGCCGGTCGGCGTGACGGTGTGCACCCAGAGTGCGGCCACCAGCGACAGCCCTGCGACGACGCCGAAGGCCGTCCGCCAGCCCGCGGTCTCGGAGATCCATGCGCTGAGCGGCATGCCCGCGACGGCCGAGATGCTCCAGCCGAGGAAGACGAAGGCGACCGCCGCACCACGCTTCTCGGGCGGGACCATCAGCCCTGCCGCGCCCGCAGCCTGCGACGTGAAGAGACCTGCGCAGACGGCCGAGAGCACGCGCGTCCACAGCAGCGTCCAGTAGCCCGACGCGAAGGCGGAGGCGAGGTGCCCGATGCAGTACACGGCGAGCGTCGCGACGAGCAGGGGTCGCCGATCGATGCGACTGACGAAGCCGGCCAGCGCCGGACCGAGCACGCAGATCGTGAGCGCGAACGCTGCGATGAGTCGGCCGGCATCGGGGATCGAGACGTCGAGCCCGCGGGCGAGGGCGGGGAGCATCCCCGGCACCGCCATCGTGCCCGTGCCGATCACGAAGTTGCCGAAGCACAGCGCCGCGAGCCGCCGGTCGATCATCGGCGCAACCGCACGACCAGCGCCGTGAACGCGAGTGGCAGCCAGATCCAGAGCATCTCGGAGAGCAGCACGGTGACGCCACGGGCGCCGAAGAAATGTGCGCCGATCGGCGATACGGCCACCGGTCGCCACGGCGCGAACCACCGGGCGTCCGACCACGGCCAGAGCAGCGCCACCCCCAGGCCGCCGTTCGTCAGGGCATCGAGCAGGGGATGGGACGCCGCAGCCACGAAGAGGAAAGTGCCGACGGAGAACAGCTTGGTGCGGACGGGCCGCAGCCACGCCAGTGCCACGAGCGCAGTGACCACCGCGAAGGCGATGGAGTGCGTGAACCCACGGTGACCGAAGGCCGACGCATACGGCACTCCGGCGACGAAGGCGATCACGTCTGCATCGGGCAACACGGCGAGGCCCATGGCGGTGACGACCGAACGGATGTCAGGGGGCTGCCGGCGCTTCGCGACGCGCCAGGCGAGCGGCACCACGATGTGCGTGAAGATGGTGGGCATGCGCCCGTGACACCGCGGTGCGGCGATCGCTGGCGTCGGCTACTTCGGCCGCTTGCGCTTTCCGCCGGAGGGCGCTTCAGGCGCCGGGGTACGCCGCGTCTCGGGCGTCTGCGCCTTGAAGAGTGCGCTGATGAGTTCCGCAGGCGTGCCCGGTGCCGGACGCGCTGCCTTTTTCTTGACTGCAGGCGCGTCGGCTTTCGTCGCCTTGGCATCCTTCGCGGCCTTCTTCGACGCGTCGACCTTGGCGGGTTTGGTGGCCTCGACCTTGGCTGGTTTCGCAGCCTTGACCTTCTTCTCCGGCGCCACGGGCTTTGGCGCAGCGGGCGGCGGCGCGCTCTGGACCGGCGCGGCCTTGCCCGCCTTCTTCGACGGCGGGGCGGATTTCGCTGCTGGCGTCGCCACCTTCTTCGCGGCGGGCGCTTTCGCCTTCGCGGCGGGCTTCGTCGCCCTGGTGGCTTTCGGCTTGGCCATCGCTGGCTCGGGCGGCGCCGCCGGCGTGATGGGGACAGGTGTTGCGGTCGCCACGGTCGCTGCCGGTACTGGTGCTGGTGCCACCGCCGGCTTCGCCGTCGTCGCCCCGGCCTTGGGCTGCGCGTCGAGGCGCAGCTTCGCGTAGCTGCCGGGGGCGTTCTCGATCACCTTCAGGCCGCCGCCACCTGGCACGCGCGCAGCGACCTTTCCGCCGCCGAACCCGGCGACCCAGGTGCCCCAGTCGTCCCACCACGACCCTTCGCGGCGTTCGGCGCTGGCCAACCACTTCTCGGGATCCGCGTCGAGCTTGGGATTCGTCCAGTAGCAGTACTTCTGGGCGACGGGCGGGTTCACGATGCCGGCGATGTGACCCGAGCCACCGAGGACGAACCGCACCGGCCCCCCGAAGAGCCGCGCGCCGGCATACGTGGATTTCCACGGCGCGATGTGGTCTTCCATCGTCGAGATGAAATAGGTCGGCGTGTCGACCTGCCCGAGATCCACCGGCGCGCCGCAGACCTCGAGTGCGCCCGGCTTCGTGAGCAGGTTCTTCACGTACATGTTCCGCAGATAGAAGGTGTGCATCTTCGGCGTCATGCGCGTGGAGTCGGAGTTCCAGAACAGCAGGTCGAACGGGAACGGATCCTTGCCGAGCAGATAGTTGTTCACGACGAACGACCAGATGAGGTCGTTGTCGCGCAGCATGTTGAAGGTGCCCGCCATGTCCGAGCCTTCGAGGAAGCCGCGCGCCGCCATGCGCTTCTCGAGGTTCGCCACCGAGGTCTCGTCGACGAACACGCCCAGCTCGCCCGGTTCGGTGAAGTCGATCATCGTCGTGAAGTAAGTGACGCTCTTCACGCGGTCGGGCCGGCCGGCCGTCTCGAGCCACGACATGAGGCAGGCCGTCAGCGTCCCGCCGAGACAGTAGCCGATGAGGTTCACCGAGGTCTCACCGGTGGCGCGCTCGATGGCGTCCATCGCAGCCACCGGGCCTTCGCGGAGGTAGTCGTCGAAGGTCTTGTCGATGTGCCGCTTGTCGGGGTTCACCCAGGAAATGACGAACACGGTGAGCCCGCGATCCACCGCCCACTTCACGAAGGAGTTCCGCGCCCGCAGGTCGAGGATGTAGTACTTGTTGATCCACGGCGGGACGATCAGCAGCGGCGTGCGATCGACCTGTGGCGTGGCGGGTTCGTACTGAATCAGCTGCATGAGATCGTTCTGGTACACGATCTTGCCGGGCGTCGTCGCGACGTTCACGCCCAGTTCAAACGCCTCGTAGTCGGTCATGCTGATCGCGAGCTTGCCGTGGCCGCGATCGAGGTCCTTCAACAGGTGCTCGAGGCCCTTCAGCAGATTCTGTCCGCCACTCTCCTGCGTGGCCTTCAGCACTTCCGGGTTGGTCAGCACGAAGTTGGTCGGCGCGAGGGCGTCCACGAACTGGCGCGTGAAGAAGTTCACCTTGCGCGCCGTCTTGTCGTCGAGACCCTGGGCTTCGGCGACCGTCCTCTGCACGTGGTCGGCGGCGATCAGGTACGACTGCTTGATGTAGTCGAAGACGAAGTTGTTCTGCCAGAGCTCGCTCTTGAAGCGGTTGTCGCCGCGCGAGGGTTCGCGCACCGGCGTCGGCTGACCGCCAGCGGCCTTCATGACCATGGCGCTCCACAGCTTCAGGTAGTCGTCCCAGGCGCGGACCTGCATCTCGGCCAGCTTTCCGGGGTTCGCCATCAGCTTGCTGCCGAGTTCCATGAAGGCCCGGTTGACGCCGAGGTCCTCCAGACTCTGGGCCACCTCGGCGTGGGGCTGCTTCTCGATGAACTCGCTCACCACCCGGGCCGATCGCTCCGCGATATCGGCCAGCGATTTCTGCAGCGCCTCCGGATCGATCTGCGGCGTGTTCGGGAGTGGGGACTGCGGGTTGGGGGACTTCGGGGCGTCTGCCATGGCGGCGTCCTCGTCAGGTGCGGTGGGCGGCGAAGCGGTAGACCCCGTCGGGGCCCAGCATGCGCGTGAGCTTGCCTCGATGCATCAGGTGGTTCAGATGGGCGATCGCCTCGCCCACGGCGAAGAAGGTCTGGTGGGTGTCCAGCGGCCGACGGAAGAGCACGGGGACGATCTCTGCGGCGGTCCGGGGCTGGTCGCAGGCGGCAAGCAGTTCGGCGAGCCGGTCCTCGTGATGCTGGGTCAGCTGCGCGACGCGTGGGACGATCCCGCGGAACGGCAGACCGTGCGACGGCAGGACCAGCGTGTCTTCCGGCAGGTCGAGATAGGCCCGGATGGATGTGAGGAACTGCCGGACCGGATCGCCCTCGGGCTGCGTCGACCACACACTCACGTTGGTGCTGATCTTCGGCAGGAGCATGTCGCCCGAGATCACGAGCTTCAACGCCTCGCAGTACAGGGAGGCGTGTTCGGGCGAATGGCCGTAGCCCACGATGACACGCCAGTCGTGATCGCCCAGCCGCAGGACGTCGCCGTGCGTCATCCGTCGGAACTGGCGCGGAGGCTCGGTCACCACGTTGCGATAGCTGGTGGGGCGGGCTTCCAGTGCGACGAGCGTTTCCTCGGCGAGCCCGTGGACCCCGTACACCGCCCGCAGCGCCTCGGGGCCGTAGCCTGACGTGCCTTCGTACAACGCGTGAGCGGTGAGGTACTCGGCCTCGGTCATGGTCAGCGGCAGGCCGTGGGTGCGGACGAACCAGCCGGCGTGCCCCATGTGATCGGGGTGGTAGTGGGTGACGACGAGCTGCTCGAGCGGGGCGTGGTGCGGAAGGATCTCCGCCCAGGCGTCGCGGGTTGGCGGGGCGTTGAAGCCGGAGTCGACGACCGTCCAGCCGTTCGGACCCCGCAGCAGCCAGAGGTTGATGTGGTCCAGCGCGAACGGCAGCGGCATGCGGATCCAGCGGACACCGTCGGCGATTTCCGTCCACGTGCCTGCGGCGGGCGGTGCGGCGAACGGGTACTCGAGTGCCGGAGCGGCGGGTGGCGCGGAGGCGGCGGAGGTCATCGCGGATCGATCCGTGTCGGGAGGGCAGCTTGTGCTTTTATACTCGCATGATATTGCGATGTTGCGTTGCACAAACACCCCCGGGACCATGGGCGCCGCCGACCTGAAGACCTCCTACACGATCACCGATCTCGCCCGCGAGTTCGGCATCACCACCCGGACCATCCGCTTCTACGAGGATCACGGTCTCCTGGCCCCCTCCCGCCAGGGACGCAACCGGGTCTACGACAAGCGCGATCTCGTGCGGCTCAAACTCACCTTGCGGGGGAAGCGCCTCGGGATCCCGCTCACCGAGATCCGCGAGTTGCTCGACATATACGCGGCGGCGGAGGACGAGAGCCGCCAGTTGTCGGAATTCCTCGCGACCTTGCGGCGCCGCCGCGAACTCCTCGAGCAGCAGCGGGAGGACATCGAGGCGACGCTCACCGAGATCCGCACCTTCGAGGCCCAGTGCAAGCGGCTCCTGGAGCAGGGCGGCAAGCCGGCCCGCCCGCGGCCGCGCGGCAAGCCGTCAAATTGACGTTAACGTCAACCAATCCTAGACTCCGGCGACCGCCCATCCCCGGCACTGCACTGCAGGAGATTTCCATGGACCGCGCCTCGCCCGCTCCGCTTCCGAGCTTCCCGTCCCTCGATTTCGCCCTCGGGGAGACCATCGGGATGTTGCGGGAATCCATCCAGCACTTCGCCGCCGCGGAGATCGCGCCCCGCGCGGCCGGGATCGACGCCTGCAACCAGTTCCCGATGGACCTCTGGCGCAAGTTCGGCGATCTGGGTCTCCTCGGCATGACGGTCGACGAGGCCTACGGCGGGTCCGGGCTGGGCTACCTTGCCCACATCGTCGCGATGGAAGAGGTGAGCCGCGCGAGCGCCTCGGTCGGACTCTCGTACGGCGCCCACTCCAATCTGTGCGTGAACCAGATCCACCGCAACGGCAACGCCGACCAGAAGCGGCGCTATCTCCCGAAGCTCGTGTCCGGCGAGCACGTCGGTGCGCTCGCCATGAGCGAGCCGGGTGCCGGTTCCGATGTGGTCTCGATGCGGCTGCGGGCCGATCTCCGCGGCGACCGCTACGTGCTGAACGGCAACAAGATGTGGATCACCAACGGACCCGACGCCGACGTGCTCGTGGTCTACGCGAAGACCGATCCCGCAGCGGGCCCGCGAGGCATGACGGCCTTCCTGATCGAGAAGGGGTTCAAGGGGTTCGCCACGGCGCAGAAGCTCGACAAGCTCGGCATGCGCGGGTCGAACACCTGCGAACTGGTGTTCCAGGACTGCGAAGTGCCGGTGGAGAACGTGCTGGGTGAGCCGGGCCGCGGCGTGAACGTCCTCATGAGTGGCCTCGACTTCGAGCGCGCGGTGCTCTCCGGCGGGCCGCTCGGGATCATGGCGGCGTGCATGGACGTCGTGCTGCCGTATCTGCACGAGCGCAAGCAGTTCGGTCAGGCCATCGGCGAGTTCCAGCTGATGCAGGGGAAGCTCGCGGACATGTACTCGACGATGATGGCGTGCCGCGCCTACGTCTACGCCCTCGGTGGCGCGTGCGACCGGGCGGACTCCCCCGAGGCCGTGCGGTCGCTCCGGAAGGACGCCGCGGGCGCCATCCTCTACAGCGCCGAGAAGGCCACGTGGATGGCGGGCGAGGCAATCCAGTGTCTCGGCGGCAACGGCTACATCAACGACTACCCGACGGGCCGGTTGTGGCGCGACGCGAAGCTCTACGAGATCGGCGCGGGCACCTCGGAGATCCGCCGGTGGCTCATCGGGCGGGAACTCTTCGCCGATACCGAATGAGGCGCTGCGCGTGAAGGACGAAGCGGCCGCGCGCCGCACGGCACTCGCCTACGAGATCGCGCGCGCGACCCTCGACGGCTTCGATCGCCACTACCGCATCTTCCGCGAGATATCGCGCGAGGCCCGCGAGCGCTTCGAGGCGGCGGACTGGCCGGCCGTGCACCGGGCCCACGCCGACCGGATCGCCTTCTACGACCAGCGCGTGACCGAGACCGCGGCCGACCTCCAGCGCGCGTTCGACATGGAGCGTGTCCCCGAAGACATCTGGACGGAGATCAAGCTGCACTACGTCGGCCTGCTCACCGACCACAAGCAGCCGGAACTCGCGGAGACGTTCTTCAATTCGGTGAGCTGCCGCCTGCTGCACCGCGCCTACTACCACAACGACTACATGTTCGTGCGGCCTGCGGTCTCGACGGAGTACCTCGACGCCGACACGCCGGCCTACCGCAGCTACTACCCGCTGAAGGATGGGCTGCGCCCCGTGATGCGCCGGATCCTCGCGGACTCCGGGCTCACCCTGCCGTTCCGGCATCTGCCCCGCGATTTCTCGAACGTCCTGCGGGCCCTGCGCAGCGCGTTGCATGGTCCGGTGCGTCTGGAGGCGAACCATCAGGTCCAGGTGCTCGCGTCGCTCTTCTACCGGAACAAGCGCACGTACCTGATCGGCAAGTTCGTGAACGGCGAGGCGGAGATGCCCTTCGCGATCCCGATCGTGCACGACGGCGACGGCGGCCTGACGCTCGATGCGCTGCTGACCGATGCGCGCCAGATCGCGCCGCTCTTCGCGTTCTCGCGCGCCTACCTGATGGCCGACATGGAGGTGCCGTCCGCCTTCGTCGATTTCCTCGGCAGCCTGATGCCGAGAAAGCCCAAGGCCGAGCTGTACACGGCGCTCGGTCTGCAGAAGCACGGCAAGACGCTCTTCTTCCGCGACTTCCTGCACCACCTGAAGTACTCCACCGACGATTTCATCCTGGCACCCGGCATCCGCGGTCTCGTGATGATCGTGTTCACGCTGCCCTCGTACCCGTACGTGTTCAAGGTGATCCGGGATCGCATCGCGCCCACGAAGGAGGTGACGCGGGAGATCGTCAAGGAGAAGTACATGCTCGTGAAGCGGCACGACCGCATCGGGCGCATGGCCGACACGCTGGAGTACGCCGACGTCGCCTTCCCGCGTGCGCGATTCACGCAGGCCCTCGTGGACGAACTGCTGCGCGAGGCCCCGTCGCTCGTCGAGGAGGACGGCGACCGGATCATCGTGAAGCACCTCTACATCGAGCGCCGCATGCAGCCGCTCAACATCTTCCTCGACGAGGCCGACGACGCGCAGGCGCAGATCGCCATCGTCGACTACGGCAACGCCATCAAGGAGCTCGCGTCGGTCAACATCTTCCCCGGCGACATGCTGTTCAAGAACTTCGGCGTGACCCGCGGCGGCCGGGTGGTCTTCTACGACTACGACGAGATCGTCTACATGACGGAGTGCGTCTTCCGGACCATCCCCGAGCCGCGCACACCCGAGGACGAGATGTCGGCGGAGCCGTGGTATCCGGTCGGGCCGTTCGACATCTTCCCCGAGGAGTTCGCGCCGTTCCTGCTGTCGGGCGACAAGGTGCGCCGTCATTTCCTCGCGCACCACGCCGATCTCCTCGACACGGAATTCTGGAATCGCACGAAGCAGCGGATCGAGCAGGGCTTCATCGAGGACGTCTTCCCCTATGCACCGTCGGTGCGGTTCGCCGTGCGCTACCGCACGAACGGCGCAGACGATGTCGTGGACGCCACGACCGACGCACCGGTGGGGCTGTGAGGATGCGTGGCACAATCGATCGACCACACAGGCGGCCTGGCCGTCCATCGAAGGAGGTTTGACATGAACGATCCGGTGGTCGTCGTCGCCGTCGCGCGCACGCCGATGGGTGGGCTCCAGGGGCACCTCAAGGACTTCGCTGCGCCCGAACTCGGAGCCGTCGCGATCCGCGCAGCGGTCGAGCGCGCAGGCGTTGCGCCCGAGGACGTCGAAGAGGTCATCATGGGATGTGTCCTTCCCGCCGGGCAGGGCCAGGCCCCCGCCCGTCAGGCCAGCCTCGGCGCGGGTCTCCCGCTCTCCGCCGGCTGCACCACCGTGAACAAGATGTGCGGCTCGGGCATGAAGGCCACGATGCTCGCCAACGATCTGCTGCTCGCCGGCACGAACCGCGTGATGATCGCGGGCGGCATGGAGAGCATGAGCCTCGCGCCGTACCTGCTGCCGAAGGCGCGCACGGGCTATCGCATGGGGCACCAGCAGGTCCTCGATCACATGTTCCTCGACGGGCTGGAAGATGCCTACGAGAAGGGCCGCCTGATGGGCACCTTCGCCGAAGACTGCGCGGGGTCGTACGGATTCACGCGGGAGGCGCAGGATGCCTTCGCGATCGCTTCGTTGCAGCGGGCGCGCGAAGCCAACGAGGCCGGCTGGTTTTCCTGGGAGACCGCCCCCGTCGCGCTCAAGTCCGGGAAGGGCGACCGATTCGTCGACCGCGACCAGCAGCCCTTCGAGGCGAACTTCGAGAAGATCCCGCAACTCAAGCCGGCCTTCCGCAAGGACGGCACGGTGACGGCGGCCAACTCCAGTTCCATCTCCGACGGCGCGGCGGCGCTCCTGCTGATGCGGCGCTCCGAAGCCGAGCGCCGCGGCCTGGCCCCGGTCGCGACCATCGTCGGCCACAGCACGCACGCCCAGGCGCCGGGGCTCTTCACCACGGCACCGGTGGGTGCGATGCGGAAGCTCTTCGATCGCACCGGGTGGAGCGCGGATCAGGTGGACCTCTTCGAGATCAACGAGGCGTTCGCCGTCGTGACGATGGCTGCCATGCACGACCTCGGGCTGCCGCACGAGAAGGTGAACGTGCACGGCGGCGCCTGCGCGCTGGGGCATCCGATCGGCGCGTCGGGCGCGCGGATCATCGTCACGCTGATCGCGGCACTCCGGAAGTACGGGCTGAAGCGCGGGGTCGCGAGCCTCTGCATCGGCGGTGGCGAGGCGACAGCGATGGCGCTCGAGATCGCGGCCTGACCGTTCAGAGAACCACAGAACAAGACAAGCCGACAGAACGAGCGGACACGTAGTCGGCATCAAACGTAGTCGGCATCAAACGCAGTCGGCATCACACGGGGAGAGGAAATGAGCACGCAACACCGCATCGGATTCATCGGCGTCGGCCTGATGGGCCACGGCATGGCGAAGAATCTGGTCGAGAAGGGCTGGCACGTGACCGTGCTCGGCCACCGTAACCGCGCACCGGTCGACGACCTCGTGCAGCGCGGCGCCACCGAGGCGAAGGACGTCGCCGGTCTCGTGGCCACATCCGACATCGTCTTCATCTGCGTCACCGGCACCCCCGAGGTCGAGGACCTCGTGCATCGCGCGGGCGGCATCCTCGCCTCGTGCCGCGCGGGCCAGATCATCGTCGACACGTCGACCTGCCAGCCCGGCCCCACCGTGAAGATCGCGGAAGCCTTCGCTGCGAAGTCCGTGCGGTTCGTGGATGCCCCGCTGACGCGCACCCCGGTCGAGGCCGAGCAAGGCCGTCTCAACACGCTGGTCGGCGCCGATCCGGCCACCTTCGCGGAACTGGAGCCCGTGCTGCGCGGTTTCTCCGAGAACATCTTCCACGTGGGCGGTGTGGGCGCGGGCCACACGCTGAAGCTCATCAACAACTTCGTCGTGATCGGCAGCGTTTCGGTCTGGGCCGATGCCCTCGTCGCGTGCGCCAAGCTGGGCGTGGCCCCGGCCGAACTCGTGAAGCTCCTCGGCGTCGGCGCCATCAACTCCGCGATGCTGCAGAACGTCGCGGGGGGCGCCGCGCAAGGGGATTTCTCCCGCGCGAAGTTCGCGCTGAAGAACGCCGCCAAGGATGTCCGCTACTTCGCGCAGGCCATGGCCGACGTGCAGGCCGCGGGCGTCGTCACCGCGGCCGTGAACCAGAGCCTGAATCAGGCGCTGGCACTCGGCTTCGGCGCCGACGACAAGCTGATCGGTTCGATCATCGAGGCGCAGGCGGCGCTGAACAACGTCACCCTCCCGCCGAAGGACTGAGAGATTCCCGTGGCTGATCCGATCCGCTTCCACTTCGACCTCTCCTCGCCTTACGCGTACATCGCGAGCCGCGAGATCGATGCGCTCGCCGCGAAGCACGGCCGCGAGGTCGTCTGGCGTCCGATGCTGCTCGGCGCGGCGTTCAAGGCCATGGGCGCGACCCCCATCGCGGAGGTCCCGCTGAAGGGTGCGTACTCGATCCGCGAGTTCGCGCGAAGCGCCCGCTTCCATGGCGCGCCGTACCGGCATCCGTCGCCGTTCCCGGTCTCGACCGTGTCCGCCGCCCGCGCCTTCCTGTGGCTCGACGGGCGCGATCCCGTCGCGGCGAAGCGCCTGGCCGCAGCGCTCTTCGAAGCCTATTTCGTCGAGGGCCTGAACATCTCGTCGGTCGATGCCGTGGTGGCCGTCGCGGCGCGGCAGGGGCTCGATGCCGGCCAGGTGACGGCGGCCATGGCCGACCCCGCCATCAAGGAAGCCCTGAAGACCGAAGTCGATGCCGCGATCGCCGCAGGCGTGTTCGGCGCGCCGTTCTTCTTCGTGGACGGCGAGCCCTTCTGGGGCGCGGACCGCCTCGATCAGATCGATCGCTGGCTCGCCCAGGGAGGCTTCTGAACTTGGCGCTGCCCCGCGACGTCTGCGTGTTCTGCGGGTCCCAGCCGGGGAACGATCCGGCCTATCTGGAGACCGCGCGCGCCACCGGCCGCGTTCTCGCGGATGCCGGCATCGGGCTCGTGTACGGCGGCGGTCGCACGGGCATGATGGGCGCCGTTGCGGACGCGGCGATCGAGGCTGGCGGGCGCGTGGTGGGCATCATCCCCGAGCCGCTGAAGCGGCGCGAGGTGGGCCATCTGGGTCTCGCCGAACTGGTGGTGGTGCGCTCGATGCACGAGCGCAAGCAGATGATGGCCGACCGCGCCGGTGCGTTCGTGATGCTGCCGGGCGGCTTCGGCACGTTCGAGGAGTTCTGCGAGATCCTCACGTGGGCGCAGCTCGGCATGCACGACAAGCCGTGCGTGCTGGTGAACACGAAGGGGTACTACGCGCCGTTCGTCGCGATGTTCGATCTGGCGCTGCGCGAGGGTTTCGTCCACCCGGAACATCGGCGGCTCGCGCAGGCCGTCGACGGTCCCGAAGATCTGCTGGACGCGTTCGACCGCTGGACGCCCCCCGCCCTCGAGCGGTGGATGGTGGTCGAGGACGCCTGAGCGAAGTTTCGATTCACGCTGGAATCCGGAAGGGAGCAAGCACATGCCGATCACGAAGGGATGCAAGACGCTGGTGGCCGAAGCCCGGGCGAAGATCCGCACGATCTCGGTGGACGACGCGAAGGCGAAGCTGGGGGACCCCGGCGTCGTGTTCGTCGACATCCGCGACGTGCGTGAACTGGAGCGCGACGGCATGATCCCCGGCGCCTTCCACGCGCCGCGCGGCATGCTCGAGTTCTGGGTCGACCCCGACAGCCCGTACTTCAAGGACGTCTTCGGCAGCGGCAAGGAGTTCGTCTTCTACTGCGCATCGGCATGGCGCTCGGCGCTGGCCACTGCGGTGGTGCAGGAGATGGGGCTTGCGCCGGTATGTCACATCGACGGTGGTTTCAACGGGTGGAAGCAGGGCGGCGGTGCCGTCGCCGAGCGTCCGCCACATCACGCTGCCTGATGATTCTCCGCACCTGCCCATGACCGTCTTCGCTTCCCGATTGAATCCGCGCGCGGCGGACTTCCGCGCCAACGCCGAGGCCATGCGTGCGCTCGTCGCCGATCTCCGCGCGAAGGTCGCCCGCGTGAGCGAGGGCGGCGGTGCCGCGGCCCGCGACAAGCACACTGCGCGCGGCAAGCTGCTGCCCCGCGACCGCGTCCGGACGTTGCTCGACGTGGGCTCCCCGTTCCTCGAACTCTCGCAGCTCGCCGCATGGGGCATGTACCAGGACGACAGCCCGGGCGCCGGCATCATCACCGGCGTGGGGCGCGTGAACGGGCGCGAGTGCGTGATCGTCGCGAACGACGCCACGGTGAAGGGCGGCACCTACTATCCGATGACGGTGAAGAAGCACCTCCGCGCGCAGGAGATCGCGCGCGAGAATCATCTGCCGTGCATCTATCTCGTCGACTCCGGCGGCGCGAATCTGCCGAACCAGGACGACGTGTTCCCCGACCGCGATCACTTCGGGCGCATCTTCTACAACCAGGCGAACATGTCCGCCGCGGGCATCCCGCAGATCGCGGTCGTGATGGGGTCGTGCACCGCCGGTGGCGCGTACGTGCCCGCGATGTCCGACGAAAGCATCATCGTCCGCCGGCAGGGCACCATCTTCCTCGGCGGCCCGCCGCTGGTGAAGGCCGCGACCGGCGAGGTCGTGTCGGCCGAGGACCTCGGCGGCGCCGAGGTGCACACGCGCGTCTCCGGGGTCGCTGACCACTACGCGCTGGACGACCGGCACGCGCTCGAGATCGCGCGCGGCATCGTCGGGCACCTGAACGGCGTGAAGCGCATGGCTCTCGCGGTGCGGGAACCGCGGGAACCGCTGCACCCTGCCGAGGAACTGCACGGTGTCGTGCCCACCGATGCCCGCAAGCCGTTCGACGTCCGCGAGATCATCGCGCGCATCACCGACGGCAGCGAACTCGACGAGTTCAAGCAGAACTACGGCACCACCCTCGTGTGCGGTTTCGCGCACATCCACGGATACCCCGTGGGGATCGTCGCGAACAATGGCATCCTGTTCTCCGAGTCGGCGCTGAAGGGCGCCCACTTCATCGAGTTGTGCGCCCAGCGGGGAATTCCCCTCGTGTTCCTGCAGAACATCTCGGGGTTCATGGTCGGGCGCAAGTACGAGGCCGGTGGCATCGCGGCCGACGGCGCGAAGATGGTGACGGCGGTCGCCTGCGCGAAGGTGCCGAAATTCACGGTCATCATCGGGGGCAGCTTCGGCGCCGGCAACTACGGGATGTGCGGCCGGGCGTACGGCCCGCGCTTCCTCTGGATGTGGCCCAACGCGCGCATTTCGGTGATGGGTGGCGAGCAGGCGGCGAGCGTGCTCGCGACGGTGAGGCGGGACGGTATCGAGGCGAAGGGCGGTACCTGGAGTCGGGAGGACGAGGAAGCCTTCAAGGCCCCGATCCGCGAGCAGTACGAGGTCCAGGGGCATCCGTACTACGCGAGCGCCCGCCTCTGGGACGATGGTGTGATCGATCCGGCCGACACCCGGATGGTGCTGGGGCTGGGGTTGTCCGCGGCGATGAATGCGCCGCCGGAACCCACCCGCTTCGGCGTGTTCCGCATGTAGACGAGGGCAACGGGCGAGCGATGGTCGAGAAGAAGGGTGAGACCAAGGGGTTGCCCCCCTCGGAGGTGGACGTGGCGAGCCTGAAGAACATCGGCCCGCAGTCCGCGAAATGGCTGGCGGCGGTGGGCATCCACACCCGCAAGGACCTCGAGACGATGGGCGCGGTGAACGCCTTCCGCCTGATGCGCGGTCACGGCTACAACGTGACGCCCGTGATGCTCTACGCCTTGCAGGGTGCGCTGATGGACCTCCACTGGAACCGCCTGCCCGGCAAGCTGAAGGACGAGATCCGTGCGAAGGCCAGAGCCGATGAGTGATCCCCGCGATGAATGATCCCCGATATGTACGCAGTGCCGTCGCCGCCGATGGCGTCGCCACGCTCACGCTCGACCGGGCCGACGTCCACAACGCATTCGATGACGTGCTGATCGCCGAGCTGACGGCGGTCCTGCGGCATCTCGATGCCGACAGCAAGGTGCGCGTCGTCGTGCTCGCGGCGAACGGCAAGAGCTTCTCCGCCGGCGCCGACCTGCAGTGGATGAAGCGCATGGCGACGTACTCCGAGGCCGAGAACCTCCGCGACGCCTTGCACCTCGCCGAGTTGATGCACGTCCTCGACCGCATGCACAAGCCGACCATCGCGCGCGTGCAGGGCGCGGCCTTCGGCGGCGGTGTCGGTCTCGTGGCGTGCTGCGACATGGCAGTGGCTGCGCCGGAGGCGCTCTTCTGCCTGTCGGAGGTGCGCCTCGGGCTGATCCCCGCGGTCATCAGCCCGTACGTCGTGCGGGCCATGGGCCAGCGCGCGGCGCGCCGCTACTTCCTCACCGCCGAGCGGTTCGGTGCCGCCGAGGCCCTGCGGCTCGGGTTGATCTCCGAAGTGGTCGATGCCGGGGAACTCGATGCCGCGGTCGCCACGCTCACCGGCCATCTGCTGAAGGGCGGTCCGCACGCCATCGCGGCGTCGAAGGATCTCATCGCGGCCGTATCCGACCGACCCATCGACACCGCGGTGATGGAAGACACCGCCCGGCGCATCGCGCAGACCCGGGCTGGCGCCGAGGGCAGGGAAGGCGTCGCGGCATTTCTCGAAAAGCGCGGGGCCGGCTGGATCGCCTGATCCACGACGCCCGCCGCACGGAAGACACCCACCGATGTTCGACAAGATCCTCATCGCGAACCGGGGCGAGATCGCCTGCCGGATCGCCCGCACCGCCCGCCGCCTGGGCATCCGCACCGTCGCGGTCCACTCCGAGGCCGACGCGCACGCCCTGCATGTGGAGGCGTGCGACGAAGCCCATCTCATCGGACCGGCGGCTGCGCGCGACAGCTATCTGCGCATCGACCGCATCCTCGACGTCGCCGCGCGCACCGGGGCGCAGGCGATCCATCCGGGATACGGCTTCCTGTCCGAGAACGAGGCGTTCGCCGAAGCCTGCGCGGCGGCCGGCGTCGTCTTCATCGGTCCGCCCGCCGACGCGATCCGGGCCATGGGTTCGAAGAGCAATTCGAAGGCGTTGATGGAAGCCGCGGGCGTGCCGCTCGTCCCGGGCTATCACGGCGAGGACCAGGATCCCGCACTGCTCGCCCGCGAGGCGGTGCGCATCGGATTCCCGGTGCTGATCAAGGCTTCCGCCGGCGGTGGCGGCAAGGGCATGCGCATCGTGCGCGATCCCGCGGGTTTCGCGGAGGCGCTGGCGTCGGCGAAGCGCGAGGCCGTCTCCTCGTTCGGCGACGACCGGGTGCTCGTCGAGCGCTATCTCGATCGTCCGCGCCACATCGAGTTGCAGGTGTTCGCCGACACGCTCGGCCAGTGCATCCATCTCTTCGAGCGCGACTGCTCCGTGCAGCGCAGGCACCAGAAGGTGCTGGAGGAAGCGCCCGCGCCCGGCCTGTCGGTGCAGCGTCGCCGGCAGATGGGGTCCGCCGCCGTCGCCGCGGCGCGCGCCGTGAACTACGTGGGTGCAGGCACGGTGGAGTTCATCCAGGACAGCTCGGGCGAGTTCTTCTTCATGGAGATGAACACGCGACTGCAGGTCGAGCATCCCGTCACCGAGATGATCACCGGGCTCGATCTCGTCGAATGGCAACTGCGCGTCGCCTCCGGCGAGCCGCTGCCACTTTCGCAGGAGCAGGTGGCCATCCACGGGCACGCCATCGAGGCGCGCGTGTATGCGGAAGATCCCGCGCGGGACTTCGTGCCGGCCATCGGACGGCTGGTGCACCTGCGCGAGCCGGCGGCTTCGGCGCACGTCCGCGTCGACACCGGCGTGCGCGAGGGCGACGAGATCGGCGTCCACTACGACCCGATGATCGCGAAGCTCGTGTGCTGGGACGTCGATCGTGACGCGGCGCTCCGGCGCATGCGGCAGGCGCTGGGCGAGTACCAGGTCGCGGGCCTCGCCAACAATCTGCAGTTCCTCTCGGCCGTGGTCGCGCATCGCGCCTTCGCGAAGGCCCACGTGGAGCCCGGCCTGCTCGATACCGGGTTGATCGAGCGCCATCGATCCGAGCTGTTCCCGGAATCCGCCGGCGCCGACGACACCGTGCTCGCCGTAGCGGCGATGGCCGAGCTTCTGCGGGCCGGGGCCGACGCGCAGGCCCGGGCGGCCCGGTCGGCAGATCCGTTCTCGCCGTGGCATTCGGCGTCGGGCTGGCGCCTCAATCAGGACAACCATCACGTGCTGCGCTTCGTCGATGGCGATCGCGCTGTTGCCATCGTGGCGCACTACCGCGGGGACGCCTTCGAACTGGAGTTGCCCGGCGGGCCGCGCAGGGTCACCGGCGAGGCGGATGCGGACGGCCGGATCACGATCGATCTCGGTGGGGCCCGCGTGCTCGCCCAGGTCGTGCGCCGGGACCATGAGCTGACCATCTTCTGTGACGGGCGCAGCCACCGCCTCGATCTGGAGACGCCGGCCACCGGCGATGCGGCGGACGCGGGGGGATCGTTGTCCGCGCCGATGCCCGGGACGGTGATCGAGGTGCTGGTGAAGGCGGGGGATCGCGTGGAGAAGGGTGCGGCGCTCGTGATCCTCGAAGCGATGAAGATGCAGCACACCATCGCGGCGCCGGCCGCGGGCACCGTGTCCGCGGTGTACTTCGCAGCCGGCGAGCAGGTCACCGATGGCGCTGAGCTGCTGGCCTTCGAACGCGACGCCGCGTAGGCCGGCACGCCACGCCACGGAAAGGAGACGACATGCGCCATCCAGCGAAGGTGAGGATCGTCGAGGTGGGTCCGCGCGACGGTCTGCAGAACGAGGCCCGGCCGGTGTCGACGGACGCGAAGGTCGCCCTCATCGAGCGGCTCGCGGACGCCGGTCTGCCGGTGGTCGAGGCGACGAGCTTCGTGTCACCTAAGTGGGTTCCGCAGATGGCCGACGCCGCCGATGTGATGGCGCGCATCCGGCGCAAGCCAGGGGTCAGCTATCCGGTGCTGGTCCCGAACATGAAAGGGCTGGAGGGTGCTGTCGCCGCGGGCGCGGAGGAAGTGGCCGTGTTCGCCGCGGCCTCCGAGGCCTTTTCCCGCCGCAACATCAACTGCTCGATCGACGAATCGCTCGACCGCTTCGCACCCGTCTGCGAGGTCGCGCTCGCCAAGGGCCTCCGGGTGCGGGGCTACATATCGGTCGTGCTGGGCTGTCCGTACCAGGGCGACGTGGCGCCGTCGGCGGTGGCGCACGTGGCCCGGCGTCTTTCGGACATGGGGTGCTACGAGGTGTCGCTCGGCGACACGATCGGCGTGGGGACGGCGGGGAAGACCCAGCGGATGCTCGAGGCCGTCGCCCGGGAAGTGCCGGTCGAGCGGCTCGCCGGGCATTTCCACGACACCTACGGCCAGGCCCTTGCGAACATCCTCGCGGCGATGGATCTCGGTGTCGCCACCTTCGACAGTTCCGTCGCGGGTCTGGGCGGTTGTCCGTACGCGCCCGGTGCCACCGGCAATGTGGCGACCGAGGATGTTCTCTATCTGCTGGATGGCCTCGGCATCGAGACGGGTGTCGACCTGCCCCTTCTCGCCGAGGCAGGGCGTTTCGTGTGCGAGGCCATCGGACGCGCCAACGCGTCCCGCGTGGGTCGGGCCCTGATGGCCAGGCGTCCCGTGGACTCCGCCTGACGTCTGGTCCGCCCCACGGCGGACGTGATGGCGCCGCCCGTTCGGGGCGGCGCGGTCGTGCCGGGTGTGAGGGCCATGGGCCCTTGCGATCCCGACGGCAGCGGGGAGCCGCACCCCAAGGCGCGACGGCCCCGCCGCAGGTCTTACTTCTTCTCTTCCGTCGTGGTTTCCTTCTTGTCGCCCTTGTCGTCGCCGGCGAACGCAGCGGTGCCGGTCAGTGCGCCAATGGCGAACAGGGAACCCATCAGTGCGGCAATCAGCTTCTTGGTCATGGTCATCTCCTTGGTGCTTAAGGTGTGGCACGGGCCGCCTTCGGGCAGGCGCCGGCGCCTTTAGGCGTGTGTCAATGTCACACGCTGAGTTCAGAGTACGTGTGATAAAAGCACACGTCAACCCCTTCCCTGATTCGGCTGGTCGCGCTTATAGTCCGAGTCATGTCCGATACCGCCCGTCCCGCTGATCTCCAGGAGCACGTGCCTGCCCTCATGGCTGCGATGCGACGCCTGCTGCGTCCGCTCGTGCGGCTGGCGATGCGTGGGGGCATCACGTTTCCCGCGCTGTCGGACCTCGTGAAGGGTCTGTATATCGAGGTGGCCGAGGCCGAGGGCGCGGACGGCGATGGCGCTGCCACCGACAGTCGCGTGAGCATGCTCACCGGCGTCCATCGCAAGTACGTGAAACGGCTTCGCGACGAGGCATCGATCCGCTCGGCCGCGTTCTCGATGCCCCGCGGGCTGTCGATGGGAGCGCGCATCGCAGCACTGTGGAACAGCCTCCCCGACTACCTCGACGAGAACGGCGCACCGCGTCCGCTGCCGCGCCAACCGGCGTCCCCCGGTGAGCCTTCGTTCGATGGCCTGGTGGCTTCCCTCAGCAAGGACATCCGGGCGCGTGTGGTGCTGGACGAGTTCCTCCGCCTGGGTGTCGCGAACATCGACGAACAAGGGCGCGTGCATCTGGTGCACTCGGCCTTCGTCCCCTCGGCGGGTATCGAGGAGCGCGCGTACTACCTCGGGCGCAACGTCCACGATCATCTGGCGGCGATCACCCACAATCTCGAAGGTGCCGGACGGCCATTGCCGGAGCGGTGCGTCCACTACGAGAACTTGTCGAAGGAGGCCTGCGAGAGCCTCCTGGCGGTCGCGGAGAAGAACGGCATGAAAGCATTGCGCTCGGTGAACGAACGCGTCCAGGCCGGGGGTGCCACGGCGCAGCCGGGCGAACCGCAGTGGCAGATGAACTTCGGGATGTACTTCTACATGGCCCCTGCGGATGCGCTGCCTCCTGCCGCTCCTGACGCGCCGGAGGCCCCCGATGCGTAGATTCCTGCAGGTGGTGTTCCTCGCGCTCGTTCTGAAAACCTCGGGCGTCGGCGCTGCCGACTTCTGTGCAAAGGGGGGCATCGGCGCCGCCAACGGTGCCGTGGCGGATGCGAAGACGCCGGGTGGTCCGCCCGGCCCCGATCCCGTCGGCGGCATGGGGGGCACCGGACTGACGGCCGCGCTCAGGCCAGGCGACGAGGCTGCGGTGGTCGGCACGATCACGCGATTCGGCAGCGTCTGCGTGAACGGGGAGCACATCCGCTATCAGTCCGACACTTCGACGGCGCTCGATGGTGTCGCCGATACGCCGCGGTCCCTGCAACTCGGACAGGTGGTGCGGCTCCACGTGCGGCGCGACAACGGTGAATTGGTCGCCGGTCGCATCGAGGTCGTCGACGCGGTTGTTGGCCCCGTGACCCAGCGCGACGAAGCGGGGCGGTGGTTCTCCGTGATGGGGCGGCGGGTCTTTCTGGGGCCCCATACGATGTTCGGCAATGCGGGTCCCGCGGTGCCTGAGATCGGGACACGGATCGCAGCGAGCGGAATTCCGCTCGCCAACGGGCATCTCGTCACCACCCGCGTCCAGCGCGCCGGGCCGGCAACGCCGGCCTTCGTGTCCGGGATGCTCACCGAACTGGATGGTCGGCTGCTGGAGGTGGAGGGCGTCGCAGTGCGACTCGCTGTCGGAGATCTCCCGCCTGACCTCGAGGTGGGCACCGAGGTGTCCGTGCGCGGAACGTGGTCCGGCGACATCCTGGAGGCGGACGAGATCATCGCGGACCAGCTGTACACCTCCGATGTGGCGCCAGCGCTCGTGAGCGTCGAGGGGTATCTCGACCACTGCGTGGGCCCCGGGGGGCACGCCATCGGCGGACTGGCCGTGAGGCTCCCGGCCGATGTTGCCCCGGCTGTCTGGGTGGGGCGGAGGGTCATCGGCGTCGGGCGGCCGGTGACCGGCGGTGGCCTCGTCCTGGAAAGCCTGCGCACCAGTCCGCTCGACGACGTCGGGAGTGTCGCCTCCGACGCCTCCGCCGATCGCCCCGTCCGGATCTGCACGCCGCTGGTTGTCGTGCCGTCTGTCGTGCCGGCAAGTGGTGCCATGAGCACGGGGACATCGCCTGGCGAGCCGTGACCCCGCCTTCGGCGAGACGGGAAGGGCGTCCGCTGTGTATCCTCGCCGTGTTCTGCAAACACGAAGCGCCGCGATGCCTCACCCCCTCCACGACCAGCCTCCCGCCAGCCCATGCATCCAGGTCTGCCGGATCGACCCCGTCAGCGGGATCTGCCGCGGCTGCCTCCGTACCCTCGACGAGATCGCAGGCTGGTCCAACAGCACCAACGCCGAGAAGCGGGAGGTGCTCGACCGCGTGCACGAACGCCGGACCGGTGTGAAGCGCGTGGCCGCGATCCGCTGACCATCGCCCCGCGGCGGTCCTCGACCGCCATCCGATGCGACTCCCGGCGCCTGCCGCCCGGGCATCTCTGCCAACCGCAACCTGTCGTCCGCCCATGCCGCTCTCCAGCCCCGCCCCCCGCGCCCTCCACCACACCCGAGCCGTCACGTGCTGCGGCTACCGCCGGGACGACGGCCTCTGGGACATCGAAGGCCATCTCGTCGACACCAAGACATTCGACATCCACCAGATGGACCGCGAGGACAACGTGCTCCGCGCCGGCGAGCCCCTGCACGAGATGTGGATCCGGCTCACGATCGACATCGACTTCGTGATCCACGCCGTCGAGGTGGTCACCGACTGGGGGCCGTACCACGGGTGCGCGGGCATCACCCCCAACTTCCAGGCACTGAAGGGTCTGCAGATCCGATCCGGATTCACGCAGCGGACCCGTGAACTCCTGGGCGGTACCCGCGGCTGCACCCATCTCGTCGAACTGCTGGGTCCCGTCGCCACGACGGCCTTCCAGACGCTCTACGGCGCGCGCGAGAAGACGAAGCCCGCCGGCAGCGATGGCAAGCGGCCGGGGCTCATCGATTCCTGCCACATGTACGCGTCCGACGGCGCGCTCGTGAAGAAGCGCTGGCCCGCGTGGCACACCGGCGAACCGGAGGCCGTCTGATGGCTGCGAAACCCCTGCAAGGCGTGCGCGTCCTCGACCTCACGCGACTGCTCCCCGGCCCCGTCCTCACGCTCCACCTGGCTGACCTCGGCGCCGACGTCATCAAGATCGAGGACACGGGCGCCGGCGACTACGCCCGCTCGCTCGGTGCGCCGCCCGGGCGCACGGCGCCGGTCTTCCTGGCGATCAATCGCAACAAGCGCGGGATGCTGCTCGATCTGAAGCAGGCCGAGGGCGTCCGCGTGTTCCTCGAACTCGCGCGAACCGCGCACGTGGTCGTGGAGGGCTTCCGGCCCGGGGTGGTCGACCGTCTCGGCGTCGGCTACGAGGCCGTCAAGGCGGTGAACCCGGCGATCGTCTACTGCGCGATCTCGGGCTACGGCCAGACCGGCCCGTATCGGGATCTCGCCGGACACGACCTCAACTACTGCAGCCTCGCCGGTCTCACCGACCAGGTGGGGGAGGCGGGGCGCGATCCGGTGGTTCCCAATTTCCAGATCGCCGACATCCTGGGCGGCGCCCTCGTGCCCGCCATGGGGATCCTCGCGGCCCTTTACGACGCCCAGCGGTCCGGGCAGGGGCGCTACGTGGATGTCGCGATGAGCGAGGGCGTCTTCGCCCACAACGTCCAGGCGCTGTCGGCCGTGGCCCTGCGCGGCCGGGCCAACGGCGCCGGCGGCGATCTGCTCTCGGGGCGGGAAGCGTGCTATCGCGTGTACCGCACCGCCGACGGGCGCCACATGGCCGTCGGGGCGCTCGAGACGAAGTTCTGGAACGAGGTCTGCGACGTCGTCGGACGACCCGATCTGAAGCCGCACCACTGGGCGGCAGGCGGTGATCCGGCCCCGGCGATCGCGGCGCTGCAGGCCATCTTCGCCACGCGCACCCAGGGGCAATGGGTCGAGGCGTTCGCCGGCCACGACTGCTGCGTGACACCGGTCAAGCCTTTCGAGGAGGCGCTCGACGATCCGCAGCACGCCGCGCGCGGCATGGTCGTGCGGTCGCCCCATCCCACCGAGGGGGACGTCCTCCAGATCGCGCCGCCGCTCAAGCTGTCGGACTTCACCTTCGAAGTCACGCGCCCTGCGCCGGCTTCCGGCGAGCACACCGACGAGGTGCTCCGGGAGATCGGGTTGGGCGACGACGACATCGCCAGGCTGCGAGAGGCGCGCGTCGTCTGACGGGCAGGCCCGGAGCCCGTTCCCCGGCTGAGTCGTCAAGGGGAATATGCCCGCCCCACCTGTGCACTATTCACGTGGCTTGCAAAGCCGCGACGAAGAAGATGTTCCCCAGGCGACCGAAGCCTCGGTTGCCGTCAAGAGATCGGCGATGCGCGTCGCTGCGGCCCCGGTGGTGGGCCGTGGCAGGTGTGCCGCCGCGATGCGCCCGCCGGCATCTTCACCGGCCGCGGCGCCAAGGGGAAACGACGCATGGAAACGCACATCGAATCGAACGGGCCGCTGCGCGCCGCGAGCGCCGAGCTGGTGCTCGACATCGCGAACGGATGGTCGAACCTCACCGACTATTCCGACTGTCCGATCCACTTCCTGGGTGTGTTCGCTGCGCTCGTCGCACGCGGTGGGGAGATGCCCATGCAGGATCTCGCGCGGGCGACGGGGCGTTCGGGCAGCAGCATCACGCGGGCCGTGGTGAAGCTGGGTGCCGGTAGCTTCCGGGCGCCGGGATACGGCTGGCTGGAGGCCCGCGAGGACCCGCAATGGCGGCGTCGCAAGCTGGTGCGGCTCACCGAACCGGGACGGCAGGTGGCGAAGAGCCTCATCGACCTGGTGGCGCACGGGGTGCAGCGTTGCTGTGCGGCGGACGCCGATGGATCAGGGCTGGCGGATCCCGACCCTGGGCCGGGCGCCGCAGTGCGGCAGGAGGCGGCGACCGTCTGAGGTCGCACGACCCGGCGTGCCGGTCAGGTGACCCCGACCTCCATCGCCGTCCGGAAGACGAGGTTCTCGATCAGGCGCTTCTCGCGCTCGCCGAGTTCGTTGAACCGGACGCCGCAGGAGAAGAGGCGCTCCGCGCCCGCCTCGCTGGCGCGCGAGTGGCGGAGGTTCTGCAGGATGGCGTCGGTGCGGATCGTGACGTCCGGGCCAGCGGTGTGCTCCGGGAACGAGAACACCATGTTGATCTTCTCGCCCTTCAGACCCACGGCGGAGGCGGATTCGATCAGGGCGCCGCTGCTGCTCAGGTTGAGGATCCGGGCTTCGAGGGGCCGGTCGGGGCGCGTGCGAGCCGTCGTGATGAGGGTGTCGATGACGATGTCGACGCGCGGCGCCTCGCGGACCACCGTGCCGGCGATGTTCTCGGGGAACGAGAGGTGCATGTAGTAGAGCGGGGCGAGGAACACTCGCTGGACCCTGCTCGAGAACGCGAAGGCATGCACGCCCGAGAGCAGACGGATGCCGAGCTGGTCGTCTTCCTGGAGCGGGACCGACAGGCCGGCGTGGAACGGCATCTTCACGATCAGGTACTCGCCCCGGGCATAGCCGAGCAGGGACGAGTAGTAGTGCTTGGTTTCGCCGCCCTCGACCAGTTCGATCTGCAGGCGGGTTCCGACGGCCAGACGCATGTCCGCGAATCGGAAGCCTGCTCCGGGATCTGCCTGTGTCAGGTCTGGCGGGATGTCGTTCATCGGAGGGCGATCGTGGCGGCTCGGGGCCGGGTTCGTGTTTGCGAGGGACGATACCTATGCCTTGGGCACCGTGTAACCGGTGCGGGCCCGATTCTTAACGTCCGCCCACGGCATCCCTTGAGCATGGCGGCGGCCACCCCGGGCGTCGGGGCAACCGAACGGTCACCTCGTCGCGCCCATCGCCTTGGCCCGCTCCAGGCTCGCAGCGCCCCTGGCCGTCTCGGCGGCCTCGTCCCACTGGCTCGACGCCCAACCCTGAAGGTTCTCGCCGATCATGTGGCAAAGGCCGCGGATCCAGTCGTCGCGCTCGTTGAGGCAGGGGATGTAGTGGAACTCCTTGCCGCCAGACCCGAGGAAGGCATCGCGATTCTCCATCGCGATCTCCTCGAGGGTTTCGAGGCAGTCCGACACGAACCCGGGGCAGATGACGTCGACCCGGGCGGTGCCCTCGCGACCGAGGGATTCGAGCGTGGCCTGGGTGTACGGCTGCAGCCACTCGGCCTTGCCGAAGCGGGACTGGAACGTGAGGATCCATTCGTCCGGCTTCAGGTCCAGCGCCTCCGCCAGCAGCCGGCCGGTCTTGCGGCATTCGCAGTGATAGGGGTCGCCGCGGTCGAGGTGGAAGCGCGGCACGCCGTGGAAGCTCATCACCAGCTTGCCGGCCCGGCGGTTCACCGCCCAGTGATCCCGGACCGAGTTCGCCAGCGCCTCGATGTACTTGGGGTGATCGTGGAAATGCTTCACCAGCCGCAGGGCCGGCATGTGCCGGGTCACCTTCAGGGCGTCGAACACTGCGTCGTAGGCGCTGGCCGTGGTACTCGCCGCGTACTGCGGATACAGAGGCATCACCAGGATGCGGTCGCAGCCCTCCGCCTTCAGCTTCTCCAGCACCGACGGGATCGACGGATCGCCGTAGCGCATCGCGTAGGCCACGGAGAGCGGTGACCGGATCACCCGGCCCAGGTAACCCCGGACGAGCTTCGCCTGCGCCTCGGTGTGCACGGCGAGCGGCGAGCCTTCCTTGGTCCAGACGGTGGCGTACTTGGCGGCCGACTGCTTCGGGCGGGTCCGCAGGATGACGCCATGCAGGATCATCCACCACACGAACCTCGGGATCTCCACCACCCGTGGATCCCAGAGGAACTGGCGGAGGTAGCGCCGCAGCGCGTCTGGCGTGGCCGCCGACGGGGTGCCGAGGTTGAGGAGCAGGACGCCGGTTCGACCGGGCGTTCCGTGGTGGTACTCGGGTTCTGAATTGAACATGTAGATCGCGTGGGCGGCGTTGGGACGCCGTGTCGAAAAATCTGCCAGCCCCGATTCTGAACGATGCGGCGCTCCCCGGGGGGCGGGCCGCGAGAATCGACACGATCCGGAATGGACAATTCTTCTCTTTCAGGAGTATTTTCCAACCACAAGACTGAGGGGGAGACCGATTCCTTCCCGCCCGGACCATCCGGGCCCCCCGCAGACCACTGAGAAAAAATGGGGCGCACGCGCGTCGAACCGGAAACCGGTCTTCGCGACGTGTTCGAACACACAAAAAATAGGTCGTGCCACCCAGACCAGGATGGCTGCCTTCGCGGTGACGCGTCGTGCATGCTCCCCTTCGTCGCCGGGCAGGTCGATCGCGCGATGCGCCCGTTGCCGACATCCCCGGCTGCCGGCGCCGGAGACTGGCATGTCGGCACGCAACGCTCTTTCCCGGTTGTTCTCTGAGCGCCGTTGCGCTCCCACCTCCGGATCGACGCCGGCTGCACCGCGGACGCCCGTCCCCTCGCGACGCACCGCGCTCTTCGAGGCCCTGGAATCCCGGCTGCTGCTCTCGGCGGACCTCGCACCCCAGACCGAAACACTTCTCAGCCAGGGCCTCACGCAGTTCGCGACCTGGGCCCAGGGCGCCGAGACCGTGGCCGAGTTGGCGAAGGGCCTGCCGGGTTTCAACACGACGATCGGTCAGGCGGTCGATCTCTCGGGGACGCTGCAGAGTCGGCTCGTCACGCCCGTCCTCAACTACCTGAACCAAGCGGGCACGCAGACCACCGACGGTCTCGTCGCCGCCCTCGAGGCCGTCCTGGGCGCCGGGACGGTGACCGGTGATCGCTACGGCGACGAAATCCGTTTCGACGTGGTGCTCGATTCGCAGCGGGTGCTGGCCGACCAGCCATTCGCGGTGCCCGCGTCCGCGAACGGGCTCGCCCTCACCGCCGACGCGAACGGCAAGCTCGACCTGACCGCCGCTGTCCGCCTCGACTTCTCGTTCGGCATCGATCTCGCCGACGGGCTGGCGCCGGAGGAGCGCTTCTTCGTGAGCTTCGACGATTTCAAGGCGAGCGTGACGACCGACGCCGCACTCGACTTCGGTCTCGCCATCGGTTTCCTCGATGCCACGGTGGCCGGCGGCACGTTCAAGTTGAACGCGTTCCTCGACATCGACGTCCTGAATCCGGACGCCGACGCGGCGGGTCACATCACGCTGTCGGAACTGCTCGGCACCACCATCGAGGGGATGGTCGATCCGACGGTGACGACCGGCACCATCGTCGGCCGCCTGCCCATCGCCGTCGCCGCGTTGGGCAGTTTCAACGCGGGCGCCGCCGAGGTCAGGATCGATGCTGCGAACCTCTTCGATGCCCCACCCGTCGTCACCGTGACCGGTGCCACCGCACCGGACATCACGAACTTCGGACGCGTGCAGCCGGAAGCCGTGCTCCAGGTCCTCAACCAGGTGGGCTCGTGGTTGAACGGGCTGCGCACGTCGGACGCCTTCACGGGTGTGATCCCCCTGGCCGATGGCCGTACGTTCGGCGAAGTCCTGCAGTTCGCGGAGAGCTTCACGAGCGGCCTCATCGACCAGTTGAAGAACGCCGAGGGCGTGGCGACCTTCGCCACCGCGCAGTCCCTCGCGACGCGCCTCTCGGAGGTGCTCGGCCTGCCGCCCGAGGCGATCAATGCCGCCTACAACGCGGCCACCGACCAGCTCACCTTCTTCCTGCGCCTGCAGAGCGGTTTCGCGGCCTCCTCCGACACGCTCGATTTCAACTTCAATCTGGCCCCGCTGGGCGGCATCAGCACGGCGAGCACGCTGTCGATCGATGCGAACGGCGCCGTGCAGTTCGTGCTCGGCTTCGATCTCACGCCCTATTCCGCGGTGATCGTCGGCGACGACGTCCTGCCGCTGAACGGTGTGCTCTCGGCGGATGCGGCATTCAAGATCTCGGCGGCGGGCGGGGCCTACGTCGACGTGGTCGTCGCGCGCGACACCACCAACACCACCCGCGCCGCCCTCATCGCCGACATCAATGCCGCGATGACGGCGGCGGGTGTCGTCGGCGTCACGGCCTCGCTGGACGCCAACCGGCTCCGGTTCACGCACGCCGGCGGATTCACGGGCGCCTTCCTCAACGTCCTCGTCCCGGACATCGCGACCAACACCGCGGCCACCGAGCTGAAGCTGAAGGCGGTCAATACCGCCGTCGACTCGCTGACCCGCAAGGCCTTCCTCCGCGACGTGCGCGCCACCGGCAACGTGACTGCCACCGCAAACGACATCGATGCGACGGCGAACGTCGGCTTCGTCGGCGTCGGCATCGAGAACGGGAATGCCACCGCCACGGCCCAGGTGGACGTGCAGTTCCGGAAGGGCAACAACAACGCGACGCCGATGCGCTTCTCGGACCTCTTCGAGGGCATCGACAACATCCCGGCCTGGACGAACATCACCTCCACCGGCACGTTGAACGCCGTCCTCCCCATCGCCGTCACTGGCGGGCTGATCGCCCTGCCGGGCACGCCGCGCGTGGTCGTGGCGATGACCAACATCTTCCAGCCGAACACGCTGTCCGTCACGACGCCCGACCTCACGCCGCTGCTCAACTACAAGGAACTCGACTTCGCCGATGTCCTCGGGGCGTTCGGGTCGCTGGTCACGTACCTCTCCACGATCGACCAGTTCTCGTTCATCGGTCTCGACCTGCCCCTCATCGACCGCAGCGTGGCCGATCTCGTGAGCCTCGCCGGGAAGTTCGGCGACGCCAGGACGGCACTCGAGACTGCCGGGGTACAGACCATCCAGCAGCTCGAACAGCGGATCGAGCAGGCCTTCGGGATCGCACCGTCGGCGCTCACGCTGAGTTTCGCGGCCCAGTCGCTCGAGTTCGATCTCGACCTCGGGCGCACCTATAGCGAGGACCTCGCGCTCGACTTGGATCTCGGGCAGCTCGCCGGCTTCACGAACACCGACGGCACCAACCTGAACGGCGTCGGCGACCTCATCGACGTCGGCGGTTCCGCCAAGCTCGACGTCGACGCTGCCGCGACACTCAACCTGATCTTCGGTTTCGACCTGACGAATCCGGCGTCCCCGCGCGCGTACATCCGAGACGACTCCAACCTCGCGCTCACCGCGAAGGTGGCAGGCTCGGACATGGACTTCAGCGCCGCCGTCGGCCCGCTCGGTGTCTTCGTCCGCGACGGCTCGGTGCGCCTCGACAACGGCGGTGCTGCCCCCGCCGCGTTCACCGTGGGTTTCAAGCCGGTGGCGGGTGATCGTTACTACGTGAATCAGTGGAACACGTCGGCGCTCGACGTTTCCCTCGTCGGGAGCGCGAGCGCGACGCTGCCGCTCTTCTTCCCCACCGTCACCAATCCGGTGGGTGGCATCGGCAACAACAATCTGCAGATCACCATCGGCAACCTCGCGAACATGGCGGGCACGACGACGATCTCCGCGCCGAACCTCGCGGCCGAGATCGGCTCGATCGATCTGTTCAGCAACATGAACAGCTTCGTCGACGGCATCGATCTCATCCTCGCGACGATCCAGGACGCCCTCGACGGTCAGGTCTTCGGTGTGAACCTGCCGTTCGTCGGGGACAACCTCAAGGACAGCGCGCAGTTCATCGAGACCCTGCGGACCGAGATCGTGCAGCGGCTCGACGACGCGCTGTCGGGCGGCACGCAGTCCGCCAACCAGGTGCGCCAGATCCTGTTCGACGCGCTCGGTCCGGCCGGCCTCAACGTGCTCCTCGATCGCGCGGCGAACGGGATCAACCTCGATGACGTGATCCTCGAAACGATCGATTCGAACAACGACGGCAAGTTCGACGACGTGAAGTTCCGACTGAAGCTCGGCCGCGAGCTGACCGTGGCGGCGCCGCTCGGCTTCGACATCGGCCTGCCCGGCCTCGGCCTCGCCGTGGCCGACAACTCGAACGTGAACGTGAAGGTCGGTTTCTCGTTCGACCTCGGTGTCGGCGTGAGCCGCACCGATGGGGCGTACATCGACACCTCGGCCCTGAACGAAGTGGCTGTGCAGGTCGAAGCCACGCTCGGCGACTTTGCGATGGGCGGCACGCTCGGTGTGCTCCGACTCCGCATCCAGGACGAGACCGACGACGCCGACGGCCAGAACCCGAGCCTCTTCACCGCCGGGTTCGCCATCGACCTGAAGGATCCCGTCGGGGGCGGCAACCGCCTCACGTTCAACGAACTGGCCGGCGGCTCGCTGAGCTTCGGGCAGATCGTGAGCTCCGCGATCGATCCGTCGTTCACGTCGCGCGCGGACATCAACCTGGATCTCACGCTTGGCGTGCCGGGCGACTTCTCCGTCACCGATCCGAACGCCGCGGACTTCCTGAGCGAGCAGTTCCCGACGATGACGGCGGACTTCAACCTCACGTGGCTGTTCTCGCCGGCGACGGGGCTCTCGGGCAGCCTGCAGAACGTCTCGTTCGACAACGTCCGCCTCAACTTCGGCGAGTTCCTCAGCAACTTCCTGTCGCCCATCGTCGACAACATCACGGGCATCTTCGACCCGCTGAAGCCGATCATCGACGCGGTGACCGAGCCGCTGCCGATCATCTCGGACCTCGCGGGCCGGGACTACACCCTGCTCGATCTCGCGGCCGATTTCGGTGTGCTCCCACAGTCGACCGCGGATTTCGTCGAGGCCGTGGGCGACATCCTCGACCTCGCGGACATCATCTCGGCGACGGCTGGCGACGGCGTCTTCATCGAATTCGGCAGCTTCAACCTGAACGGCATCGACCTCCGCAATCAGACTTCGAATGCGCAGTTGAAGAATGCGAATGTGCTGAACGGCAAGACCAGCACGCCCTCGACGCCGATTTCGACCCAGCTGGACAGCGTCGCGTCGGCCTTCAAGAGCAAGAAGGACGAGATCAAGTCGAACGACGCCGGCGGCTTCAAGATCCCCTTGCTGGAGGATCCGCTCTCGGCCTTCAAGCTGATCCTCGGACAGAACGTCGACCTTCTCACGTACACGACGCCGAAGTTCGAGTTCGGCTTCGACTTCGAGATGCAGTTCGGGCCCATCGCGGTGGTGCTCGGGGTTCCGATCTACGTGATCTTCGGGGGCGGTGCATCGCTGGAAGGGCAGTTCACGTTCGGCTACGACACGCAGGGCATGTTCGACTTCGCCGACTCCGGCAACGCGATCGACCTCTTCAACGGGTTCTTCATCGCCGACCATGATGCGTCGGGCAAGGACATCGACGAGATGGTCCTGCGCAGCCAGATCTACGCGGGGGCCAAGGCTGACATCTTCCTGGCGGAGATCGGTGCCAAGGGCGGTGTGTTCGCCGACGTCTTCATGAACATCAATGACCCGAACGACGACGGCAAGCTGCGCGGAAAGGAGCTTTTCCAGGTCATCCAGAACGGGTTCCTGTGCGCGTTCGACTATCGCGGCGAGATGGGCCTGTTCCTGTCGGTGTTCGCCGAGATCGGTGTCTGGCCCTTCGAGGTCACCTTCGAGTTCGAGATCGCGCGCATCACGTTGATCAGCTTCGACGCCAACTGCGATGAACCGCCACCCGTGCTGGCCACGCTCGACGAGACCACCGGCGTCCTCTCGCTCAACATGGGTCCCCGCGCGGTGCATCGCGTGCATGGCGATCTCTCCGACGGCAACGAGTCGTTCTCGGTCAAGCAGATCGGGCAAGGCACCGTGATGGTGGAGGCCTTCGGGTACTCGCAGCTCTACGGCCGGTTCTCGAACATCGACGAGGAGAACGGCACACTCGGCCCCGACGTCACACGCATCAAGGGCTGGGGCGGGGCCGGTGACGACCAGATCTCGATCGACGACAGCGTCGACATGCCCGTCGAGCTGTGGGGCGACTTCGAGACACCGAATCTCCTGCTCGACGGCAACGACCTGCTGATCGCCGGCGGCGAAGGGGGCGCCGTGCTGCAGGGTGGCGGAGGCGCCGACCAGCTGTTCGGCGGGCAGGGCAACGACATCATCTACGGCCACCTCGCCTCGGGCGCCGGTGACGACAACGCGGCCGACGTGATTTACGGCCGCGGCGGTGACGACACCATCTTCGGCCAGGGCGGTGCGGACCAGATCGACGGCGAGGCAGGCAACGACACCATCGACGGTGGCACCGGCGACGACGTCATCTACGGCGGCGTCGGTGACGACATCCTCCGGGGTGGCGCGGGCGTCGACCAGATCTACGGCCAGGCGGGCGACGACATTCTCGAAGGCGGTGCAGGGATCGACGCGTTGATCGGTGGCGCGGGGAACGACTCGCTATACGGCTTCAGCGTCAGTGGCATCGGTGACGACAACACGCGCGACATGCTGTGGGGCGATTTCGCCACCGGGACGGACTACGAGCGCGGCGGTGAGTCCGGCGCGTCCGGCAACGATGTGCTCCACGGTCAGGGCGGCGACGACGAGATCTACGGCGAGGCCGGGGACGATCGTATGCACGGCGGCAGCGGCAACGACCGCATGTTCGGCGGCGACGGCCGGGACACGATGTACGGCGACACGGGCGCGGACTTCATGTCCGGCGGCGCTGGCGAGGACATCATCTACGGCGGCGAAGGCAACGACGAGATCCACGGCAACCAGCAGAACGACCTCATCTACGGTGATGCCGGCGACGATCTCATCCTCGGTGGTGCGGGGGACGACACCATCCTGGGCGGCTCCGGTCACGACGTGGTTCGCGGCCAGGAGGGCAACGACCAGATCTTCGGCGAAGCGGGCAACGACCAGCTCTCGGGCGACCTCGGCGACGATGTCATCGTCGGTGGCCTCGACGACGACCTCGCGTGGGGCGGCGCCGGCAACGACCGGCTCTACGGATCCGAGGGCAACGACGAGTTGTTCGGTGGCACCGGCGAAGACGCGATCTACGGCGAGAGCGGTGACGACCTGCTGTGGGGCAATGCGGGCGACGACCTGCTCGACGGAGGCAGCGGCCTCGACGTGCTGCGTGGCGGATTCGGCAACGATCTCCTGATCGCGGGCATCGGCGTCGGCAAGCGTCTCTACGGTGACCAGGGCGACGACCGCATTCTCGGGTCCGACGATGGCGGCGAGGATCCCGATCTCCTCGATGACGTCTTCTTCGGCGACCGCATCTTCGGCGGCGACGGCAACGACTGGATCCGGGGCCTCGGCGGCGCGGACATCATCGACGGCGGTGCGGGCGACGACGACATCGACGGCGGCGTGCATGGCGACCTCATCCTCGGTGGCGCGGGGCGCGATCGCATCGCCGGCAGCTTCGGCAACGACCGCCTGTTCGGTGGCGCCGACGACGACACCATCGATGGCGGGTTCGGCACCGACTTCATCCGCGGCGAGGACGGCAACGACGAGCTGATCGGTGGTGGAGGCGTCGGCGACGACCTCGGCGGCGGGGACGGCGATGACATCCTCCGCGGCTCCGACAATGGGGCGGACGTCATGTCGGGGGACGCCGGGCGCGACCTGCTCTTCGGCAACGGCGGCAACGACGTTCTCCGCGGCGGCGACGGCGACGACATCATCGATGGCGGCGCAGGGGACGACCTCATCGAAGGCAACGCGGGCGTCGACGTGTTGCTCGGCGGCGCACAGCACGACCGCCTGTACGGCCACAGCGTTTCCGGCGCGGGCGACGACAATGCCGTCGACTGGCTCTACGGCGATTTCGGCACCGACCTCGGCGAGGCGGGATCCGGTCGGGATCAGCTCTTCGGCCAGGGCGGGAACGACATCCTCTTCGGTGAGGGTGAGGACGACAGCATCGACGCCGGCGCGGGCACGTCCAACATCGTGAACCTCGGTGTCGGCGACCCCGCAGGGTTCGCAGCACCCATCGCGACCGCCGCACCGCTGGCCGTCGTGAGTGTGGTCGACCCCGGCGCCACGCCGACCCTCCCGACCGGACCCGACTATCGTGGCTGGTGGGGCGAGTTCTCCGGCTCCGCCAGCGGCAACGGCGTGAGCGGCGGTGGTGGGATCGCTGTCGAATCGTCGGTGGCGGTCACCACGACGTCGCGGATCATGGCCTGGGCGGACACGCGCAACGGCAGCTTCGAGATCTACGTGGCGCGGAACGCCGGCGGCGAGTGGAGCGAACTCGGGTCCAGTGCCTCCGGCGGTGGTGTGAGCAGCACGCTCTCGCAGTCCCGGCGGCCGAGCGTCGTCCTCTCCGGCGGGGCGCCGGTGGTGGCCTGGACGGAGATCGCTGCGAGCGGTGCTTCGAACATCCGCGTCGCCCAGTGGAACGGTGCCGCGTGGGTCGCCCTCGGCGAGTCCCTCGATGGCGACGGGATCAGCAATTCGAACGCCGCCGACAACGTGCAACTGCTCGTCACCGACAGCGGCCTCGTGGCCGTCTGGACAGACCGCAGCAGCGGCACGCCGCAGGTGCACGCCAGGCGCTTCGACGGCGCGAACTGGGTGACGCTCGGCGGTGGCGTCGCGGTCACCGCCGTGGCTGGCGGTGTGCGCGAAGTGGCGGCCACGACCAACGGCGCCCGTATCGGCATCGCGTGGTCCCAGGGTACCGGCGACGCCGCGGAGGTGTTCGCCCGCGAGTTCGTCGGAGGCAGCTGGACTGCCGCGACGAATGCCAGCGCCAACATCGGACCGAGCCGCACGCCCACCGTCGCGTACCTCGGCGATGTCCTCTTCGCCGCGTGGCAGGACCAGTCCTCCGGGCGCGAAGAGATCTACGCGCGCCAGCGGGTCGGTGGCAGCTGGGTCGACGCTGGCGTGCTCTCGGCCGCGGGCACCGGCGTCTCGGCCACCACGGGCCGGGCGTTCTCGCCCAAGCTCGCTTCGGGCGGTGGGGAACTCTGGCTCACGTGGGCCGACGACAGCGTGCAACAGCGCCCGGACAACACGGTCTCGTTCTACGTGAAGCAGTGGACGCCGCTCGGCTTCGGCGAGCGCATCGCGGGCGATGCCTCCAGCCGCGGCGTGAGCCCCACCAGCGGCAATGTCCAGGCACTGGCGACGGCCGTCGACAGCGCCGGTCGACCCTACATCGCCTGGACCGACGCGAGCACCGGCGCGCCGCAGGTCTACCTGCGCGGGAATCTGCAGGCCGCGAACAACGTGTACGTCGCGAACGGCGCGATCACCGTCCAGAACATCCTCGACAACAACGACCTCGGTGCCGGGGACGTCATCTACCTCGCCGCCGGCAACCATGCCGGATTCACGCTCGGCGCGAACGACAGCGGCGTGCTCATCATCGGCTCGCCGCAGATGGACAGCGTGGTCGTCGGGAATGTCGTCGTGACCGGTGGCGCCGGCGGTGTCCTGCAGCGGCTCACCCTGACCGGTGGGCTCGTGCTCGACGACGCGGTGGGGCTCACGGTGCACGACAGTGCGTTCACCGATCAGAGCCTCGTCGTGAATGGCGGCAGCGATCTGCAGATCGTGCACAACCGATTCGGCGCGGGCAGCGGCGTGCGTATCGGCGCGGCGGCGGCCGGGGTCATCGCCCACAACGAGATCTCGGGCAGCGGTCTCGTCATCGACGCCGCGTTCACCGGCGAGATCCGCGACAACGACGTCTTCGGCGCCAACGTGGGCGTACGCTACAACGCGGGTGCCGCGCTGGTCGGCAACCGCATCCGCGGCAACAGCACCGGTATCGTCTCGACGGTCTCCGGCAACGCTGCCCTGGGCTGGGTCGGGTCGGGTGCCAACGAGATCACCGGCAACACGACGGGCGTCTCGCTGGTGAACGCGCAGGTCCGCGGCCAGCACATCACCGGCAACCAGGTCGGCGTGAGCGGCAGCGGCGTGGTCGGCGGCGCGGAGTTCGATACCGCGAACCTCATCGAGGACAACACCGTCGGTGTCGGCAGCTTCAGCGGCACCGTGCAGTTCAACCGCATCTTCGGCAACGCGACGGGCGTGGTGGCGAGCAACGGCCTGCGGATCGTCCACAACCTCATCTACCGCAACACCGTCTCGGGCATCACGGCGTCGGGGAACACCGATGTGCGCATCGGCAACAACACGCTCTATTCCCCGGTCGGAGATCTCATCCGGATCGTGGGTGGCAGCTCGAACGTGGACGTGCGGAACAACGTGCTCTGGAACGAATCCGGGTACGGCATCTACGTTGCCAACGATTCGCAGCGCGGCTTCTTCAGCGACTACAACAACCTGTATTCGTCCGGCACCGGGCGCATCGGTTACTGGACCCGCGACTTCGACGACATCCTCGACTGGCAGGCGGACATCGCGCGCTTCGATCTGCATTCGATCGGCCGCACGGACGTGAACCCGCAGTGGGCCGAGCCGCGCTTCATGAACCGCGGGCAGGACGACTACCGCCTGATGCCCGTGACGGCGGGCCTGCGGTTCACGAGCCCCGGCATCGACGACGGCGACGCCCGCGCGGACCTCGGTGTGCCGCCCGGCTACACCAATCTGCTGTCGAACCCCGGCTTCGAGAGCGATCTCGCGGGCTGGGACCAGTTCAACATCAACGGCACCGTCGTGACGACGGCGCCCGGCGCACATTCCGGCACGAAGTTCTTCCGCCCCGGCACGATCGAGGAGGGCTACATCGAGCAGGTGGTCGACCTCGTCGGCCCGGAAGTGTCGGCCGCGCAGATCGACGGCCAGGACCTCGAACTCGTCTTCGGTGGTCGCATCCGCGCCGCCGTGGAGACGCCGCGCGATCGCGGTGCGATCGAGATCCGGTTCCTCGACGCGACCAACGCCGTGATGGGCACGCCCGTGCGTGTGGACGCCACGAGCACGACCGACCGCTGGGAACTCGTGGGTGGGCGCATCGACATCCCCACCGGCGCCCGCAAGGCCGTGTACCGGTTCATCGCCGATCGCGAGCAGGCTTCCGGCACTGCCGACGCCTATCTCGATGGCGCCTTCGTATACGTGCGCACCGAGGCCCAGGGCACCGATCTGGGCGCGTACGGCCACACCACCGCCGACGTCGCGCGCACCGGCGCACCGCGCATCTCGCTGCGCTATCCCGATCTTTATGCGGACCTCGAGAAGGAGAAGCCGCTCACCATCCGCTGGGAGACCTTCGGCAACAGCACGGAATCGCCGGTCCGCATCGAACTGTGGCAGGACGGCCTGCACGGCCCGGCGCTGCGTCAGACGATCGCGGCGGCCACGGCCGATGACGGCGAGCACATCTGGATCCCGTCTTCGAGCGGCCTCGACTTCGGCACGTACGGCCTGCGCATCCAGGTCTCGCTCGTGAATGTGCCGATCGCGATCGACCGCTCGCAGGAGACCTTCACGGTGCCGGAGGCCGGCACGACGTACTGGGTCGACGACGCATCGAACATCGATGACGAGTACACGCCCGGCGCCATCGGCGACAACCGCCACACCGGCAAGCTGGCGACGGCGCCGAAGCCTTACGCGACGAACCTGCTGCGCGTGTACGAGCTCAATGCCGCGTCGGTCCTGAACATCGACACCGGCGAGTACTCGATGATCGACCCGGTGAATCTCTCCGGCACCACCGATCTCGGACTCGGGCTCGACGAGGGCTTCACGATCCGCGGCCCCGCCGATGTCTCGAAGATTGCCGGCCTCTTCCCGGCGATCCCCGGGGATCGTACCCAGCCGGTGATCCTGCTGGACGACGCCGACAACATGACGATCAGCGGCCTCACGCTGCGCAATGCGCTGCGGGGCCTCGAGGTGCGCAACGGCAGCGATGGCCTTGCTCTGTCGTACATCACGGTCACCGGGCACGCGCAGGACGGCATGCGGGTCGACACGAATGCCCCGTTCTCGACGTTCCGCAATCTCACCGCCCACAACAACACCGGGCGGGGCATCTGGATCGATGGGCCCATCGCGGGCTTCACGCACGGCCTCGCATACAGCAACACGACCGACGGAATCGTGATCGACGGTGTCGTCGGCGTGGTGAGCGATTCCGTGGTGCGCGACAACGGCGGTGTCGGCCTGATCGTGTCGGGTCCCGGTGCCGGATCGCGAATCGAGGCGAACGTCGCGTACCGCAACAATGTCGGCATCCAGGTCTTCAACAGCGCCGGCGGTGCGGATGCCATCGTCGGTCACATGGACCTCTCGCTCGGGCGCGGGAACCTCGCCTACGAGAACCGCCAGATCGGCATCCAGGCCGCCTACAACACGCGCGTCGCCGGCAACACCATCCAGAACCAGACCAATTCGTTTGCGACAGGCCTCAACCTCTTCGGCGGCGGCTCGGCCAGCCGCAACGTCGTCTCGGGAAACTACGACGGCATCTCGTTCTCCGGCGGAGACGTGACCGAGAACCGCGTCTACGACAACCGACGCCATGGCATCACCGGCGCCGGCACGATCGATCGCAACGTCGTCTACTCGAACGCGACCAACATCAACACAAGCAGCGGCTCGGTCATCCGGAACAACCTCCTGTACGCAGCCGTCGACTACGGCGTCTTCCTGTCGGGCGGAAGCGCGCAGATCCTGGGCAACACGGTGTACGCAACGAGCGGCGATGCGATCCGCATCCAGGGCGGTTCCAGCAACGTCCGGGTGCGCAACAACATCCTGTGGGCGACCCAGGGTGACGCCCTGTCGGTGGCGGCGGACTCCCAGTCGGGCTTCGCCTCCGACTTCAATCTGTTCCATGCCACGGGCACCGGCGCGGTGGGTCTCTGGCAGGGCGTCGAACGCAGCTCCCTTCTGTCGTGGCAGAACGCCACCTTCGGCGATCGCAACAGCCTCTTCGGCGATCCGCTCTTCGTCGACATCGATGGCGCCGACGGCGTACTGGGCTTTGGCGGTGTCGGCAACGACGGGCGCGACGACGACTTCCACGAGCGCAGCCAGTTCGGCAGCTTCAAGGGTGGCGCGCTCGCACCGGTGCGCGATGCCGAGACGGGCCTCCCGGTATTCCTGACAGCCGTTCTTTCGCTCGACGCGGTCACCAGCCCCGGCATTGACCGCGGCGCCGCCACCGATCCGTTCGCGAACGAGCCCGCGAACAATGGTGGCTACGTGAATATCGGCGCCTACGGCAACACCGCCCAGGCCTCGCGCAGCCCCGCCCAGTACATGCTCGTGACCAATCCGAACGGCGGCGAGGCCATCCCGCAGGAATCCACATACGAGATCCGCTGGCGCTCCAACGGCTTCGGCGGCAATGTCGCCATCGAGATCTCCGCCGTCGCCGGCGCGCCGGTCTGGCAGTTGCTGGCCGACAACGAAGTGAACGACGGCAGTCATCTGTGGAGCGTGGATCCGGCCCTGTTCGCCGTGGGCGACGCCTACCGGATCCGGGTGCGGTCGATCGACACGCCTTCGATCCTCGACGTGTCGAACGCAGCGTTCAGCATCACGCCGCCGATCAGCCTCTTCTATGTCAACGACGGCTCGACCGCCGGAGACCAGTACACCACCGCCATCGGCAACGACGCCAACGACGGCCTCACCCCTGCAACCCCCAAGGCCACGATCCGCGGCGTGCTCGAGGCCTACGACCTCGATGCCGGCGATGTCATCCGTGTCGACACCGGCTACTACCTGCTCACCGCGAACATCGAACTGGTGACACAGGATTCCGGGGTCACGATCGAGGGGCCGACCCTCGACGGCCTGGCGGCGGTGCTCGACCGCGGCAACACGTCCTCGACGAGCTTCGTCTTCAATCTGCTGGGCGCCGACGACGTCACGCTGCGCAACCTCGTCATCCGCGGCGGCTACCACGGGATCGTCGCCGGTACCAACGCCGGCAGCGACCGTCTCACGGTCGAGCGCAGCGAACTGATCTTCAACAGCCAGCACGGCATCTTCATCGGCGACGGCAACACGAATGCGCTGATCTCGGACAACGAGATCTACAGCAACGGATCGTGGGGTCTCAATCTGAACGGCGCCGGCACGCGCGCCGTCGGCAACCACGTCTGGAGCAACGGCGGCGGCATCACGGCCTCGTACAACGGCGCCGCGGGGCGCATCGACATCATCGGCAACACGGTGCACGACAACGGCATCGGCATCGCCGTGAGCTACTGGGTGCTGGTGGAGGGCAACCGGGTCTACGGCAACAGCGGTACGGGGGTGAGTCTCTACGACGATCGCGCTCTTGCGTCGAACAACGAGATCTATCGCAACGCCACGGGTCTCATCCTCAGCGTCGGTGGTGTCGGGCGCGACAATCGTGTCTATGCCAACAGCGGTACCGGCATCGAGCTGGGCGGCAGCGGCGGTGGCATTGCCGAAGGCAATGTCGTCTTCGGCAACAGCATCGGCATCACCGAGGGCGCGTCCCGCGTGGCGGGCAACCTCGTCTACGACAACACGGTGGCCGGCATCGTCACCAGCGGCTATCGCGGTGCCGGTGACGGCATCATCGGCAACACGGTGGTGCAGCCGACCGGCGATGCGATCCGTGCGGCGGGTGGCGCCCAGAACGTGCTGATCCGCGACAACATCATCGAGGCCGGAAGCGGCATCGCCATCAACGTGCCGTCGAATGCGCAGGACCGCTTCGACAGCGACTACAACCTGTTCCGGCTCGGTGAAGGCGCGCGCATTTCCTACTGGGAGGATCGCCCCTTCTTCACGCTCGCCGACTGGTTCTTCGAGACGGGGCGCGACGGCGAGAGCCTCGTGGCGGATCCGCTCTTCATCGACCCCGCCGGCGCTGACGGCACCCGCGGGTACAGCCTCGCGCTCGTCGGCGTGCCACGACTCGTCGACGACGGCGACGCAGGCTTCACCATCGTCGGGCCGTGGGAGCAGCGCATCGGGCGAAACAATGAGGTCGGTCCGCCCGCGTACACGGCGACGGCGCTCGAGCGCACGATCTTCACCACGGCCACCGACAACGACATCCACTGGATTCCCGGAGGCGGTGACGGCAGCAGCGTGGCCCGCTGGAGCTTCGACGGCCTGGAGGACGGCACTTATCAGATCGCCGCACGTTGGCCGAACGGTTCGGGGCTCAGTCCGACCACGGGCAGCTACCGGGTGTACGACGGCGGCACGACGGTCGCCGACGTGGTCGCCGTCGCGTCGTTGTCCCAGGGCATTCCCAACGATTTCACCGATGCGGACGGTCTCGCCTGGGAGCGCCTGGAGACGGTCGAGATCCGCAACGGCCGCCTGATCGTCGAGCTGTCGAATTTCGGCGGCAACACGAGCAGCCGGATCATGGCCGATGCGGTCCGCATCCAGCGGGTCCTCGGTGACCGGGGGGCGGACGACAACTTCCGGCTGGCCACGGCCAGCCCGGCGGTGGACCGCGGGGATCCGACATCGCGCTTCGATCGCGAGCCGAACAGCAACGGCGGACGCGTTGACCTGGGGGCCTACGGCAACACGGCCGGTGCCACGCAGAGCCCAGCGCAGATGGTGCAGGTGGTGAACCCGAACGGCCTCGAGAAGATGGAGCTCGGGCAGTCCGTGGTGATCGACTACCGTACGGCGGGTCTCACGCCGACCGACACGGTGCTGCTGATGAATGCTGGCGGGTCGGCGAACGTCGGCTACTGGGCGCCGGAAGGCGATGTGATCGGTCTGGGGACGCTGGTGCGCAGCCACAGCATTGTCGCGAGCACGGTGATCACTACCGCAGGTGTCACTGACCCTGCCCCTGATGCCGTCTACCGGACCATGGCCCATGCCGACAGCGGTGCCGGCAAGGGGTTGCGCTATCAATGGCAACTGGACGATGGCGACTATCAGGTGGTGCTGCACTTCGTGGAGCCCAGTCTGAGCATCGTCGGTCAGCGGGTCTTCGACATCGCACTGAATGGTGAAGTGGTGCAGGCGGCTGTGGATGTTCGCGCGCTCACCGGCGGGATCAACCGGGCGCTCGCGCTGAGTTTCGACGCGACCATCGCCGGGGGGCAGGGGCTTCGACTCGATCTGCTGAACGGCGCGTCCGGTGCTGCCATGATTTCCGGGATCGAGATCCTGAGGCTGAATCCGTCGGGCGTCGCGAACCCCACGGTGGACCTCGAGGTGTCCGTCGATGGCGGCAGCAGCTGGTTCGCCATCGCGGAAGATCTCGCCGTCGACCGCTTCGGCCGCGGCAGCTACACCTGGGCCGCCGGCCCGCAGGTGGGCAATGCGCTGATCCGCGCAACGGCTCATGCCGGCGCCGTGACAGTCACCGACGTCTCCGATCAGCCGTTCCAGATCGCGAACGCCGGGACGGCCTACTACGTGAACGACGGTTCGACGGCGGGCGACGAATTCACCACGGCCGTCGGCGACAACGCGAACGACGGCAAGACGGCGGCCACGCCGATGGCGTCGCTCGCCGCGCTGCTGCGGGCCTACGACCTGGACCCCGGCGACGTGATCCACGTCGACACCGGCGTGTACTCCCTGGCGACCAATATCCTTCTGGAGTCCCAGGACTCCGGCGTCACCATCCGCGGCCCGCAGCTGGCTGGCAATCTGGCAGTGCTGAACCGTGGCAACACCGGCGAGTCGGTGATCCAGTTCGCAGGTGCGGACGACGTCACCATCGAGCGCGTGGTGCTCACGGGCGGGCTGTACGGGGTGCGCGGCAACGAAGGCGTCGACTCGGATCGCATCACCCTCGATGGCGTGATCGTCCACGGTAACGCGCTCGGCGTCATTGTCGGATCGAACAACGAGAGCTTCACGATCCGCAACAGCGAGGTCTACGGCAACAGCAGTTCCGGCATCTCGGTGACCACGGCTCGTGGGCGCGTGGAGAACAACCTCGTCCGCAACAACTCCACCGGGATTTCCGTTTCGGCGCCTGGAAGTGAATACACCCAGGGCGTGTTCGTCGTGGGGAACGAGGTTCGCAACAACAGCACCGGCATCAGCGCCAGCAACCGGGTGACCGTCGAAGCCAACATCGTCCATCACAACACGGCCAACGGCATCATTGCCGACCAGAGCCCGATCGTTCGAGGCAACACGGTCTATTCGAACAGCGGTGGCGGCATCTCGGTGACGAACAATGCGTCGGCGATCGACAACCGGGTGTTCGACAACTCGGGCACCGGCATCTACGTGCGCTCGGGTCTCGCCGCCGGCAACGTCGTGTACGCGAACGCCACGGGGATGGAGAACGGCAGCAACAGCACGGTGACCGGCAACCTCATCTACGAGAACCGGGTCCGCGGCGTCCTGATGAACGGCTTCAACTCGGCGGGTGACGGCCTCTTCGGCAACACGATCTACCAGTCGGCGGGTGATGGTGTTCTGGCGACGGGCGGCGGAAGCAACACGTCGATCCGGAACAACATCATCGTGGTCGGCGCGGGCTACGCGCTGCGCGTGGGCAACAACAACCAGATCGGCTTCGCGTCCGACTACAACCTGTTCCACACCTTCGGTACCGGCAAGCTGGCCTTCTGGGAAGGCCGCGACTTCCTGACGCTGGCCGACTGGTCCTACGAGACCGCCAACGACTTCGAGAGCGCGATCGCCAACCCGGCATTCGTCGACATCGATGGTGCCGACGGCATGCTCGGCTTCGTTGGGGGCGTCGACGGCGGGCTGGACGACGATTTCCGTCTCTCCGTCGGGAGTCCTGGCGTCGATGCCGGCGATCCGACTTCCATCTTCGTCGCGGAGCCGGAATCGAATGGTGGGCGCGTGGATCTCGGCGTCTACGGCAACACGGCGAAGGCCACGCAGAGTGCGTCCCAGATGGTGCAGGTGCTCAACCCGAACGGGCTCGAGAAGTTCGAGGCGGGCCAGACGGTGCAGGTCGAGGTGCGCAGCGCAGGCCTGACGTCGTACGACAGCGTGCTGCGACTCAACAACGGCGGTGCGACTGCACCGGTCGATGGCTGGTCCGTCGATCGTTACCGGGAAGGCGGAAGCACCAGGAGCACCGCGACGGCCATCTCGACGGACGGTGTGGTCGGCGCAGCGTCGCCGGCCATCTACCAGACCTGGAGCAATGCCAGCTTCGGTCTGGGCAACAAGCTCGTGTACCGACTTCCCGCGCCGGACGGTGACTACCGCCTGGTGCTGCATACCCTGTCGCAGACCGAAGCGATCGGCGCCTCGCGGTTCGGCATCTCCGTCGATGGCGTCACGGTCGCTGCGTCCGTCGACCGCCGCGCGATCGCCGGTGCCACGAACAAGGCCGTGGTGCTCAGCTATGACGTGACGGCCTCGGGTGGTGACGGTCTCCTGATCGAACTGACCAACCTCACCAACAACGAAGCTGCCATCGTTTCAGGGGTCGAACTGCAGCGAATCAATCCCGCGGGTGTCGCCAATCCGACCGTGGACCTGGAAGTGTCCACCGACGGCGGATCGAGCTGGATCCCGATCGCGGGCGGGGTCGCTCTCGATCGCTTCGGCCGCGGCAGCTTCGCGTGGAACGCCGGGCCGGTCGCGACGAATGCGCTGATCCGGGCCACGGGTCACGCGGGCGCCAACACCGTGACGGACGTCTCCAACGCTCCGTTCCAGATCGCGAATGCCGGCACGGCCTACTACGTGAACGACGGATCCCTGGTCGGCAACGAGTACACGACGGCGGCCGGCAACAATGCCAACGACGGCAAGACCGCTGCGACACCGATGGCCTCCCTCGCCGCGCTGCTGCGGGCCTACGATCTCGACCCCGGCGACGTGATCCATGTCGACACGGGCGTCTACAACCTCGCCACCAACATCGTCCTCACGGCGCAGGATTCCGGCGTCACGATCCGCGGCCCGGTCCTGCCGACCCACGATGCAGTCCTCAATCGTGGCAACACGACCACCGACCAGAGGGTCTTCTCGTTCGAGGGCGCATCCAACGTCACGCTCGAATGGCTGAACGTGACCGGTGGCCAGCATGGCATCGAGGCGGTCGGCACAGCCGGCAACGACAACGTGCTGCTGCGGTTCATGGACATCTACAGCAACGCCAGCCACGGCGTGCAGATCAGCAACGGGCATTCGGACTGGGTCATCCGAGACAGCACGATCCACAACAACCTGCAGAACGGTGTCGCCAGCAGCAGTGCCGAGAGGCTCCGGATCGAGAACAACGAGGTCTACGGGAACAACAATCGCGGCATCAGCGTCTCCAACGGAACCGAGGCGACCCGCTCGCTCGTGATCGGCAACGACGTCCACGACAACGGCAGCGTGGGCATCGACATCTCCAGCTACGTCACCGCTCGCGGCAACCGCGTCTACAACCACAACGGGCCGGGCGACATCGGGATCTACAGCTACAACAGCCCGTCGCTCATCATCGACAACGACGCCTACGACAACACGATCGGGATCCAGACCGGCTATCAGGGGCAGATCGTCGGTAACCGGTCGTTCGACAACGGGACCGGCATCGTCACTTACGCCTCTTCGAACATCTCCCGCAACTACGTCTATTCGAATTCGAGCGGGATCTACGATTCGGGCTCCTCCGAGATCTTCGGCAACCTCGTCTACGCCAACACCAACGTCGGGATCACCGCCACCTACAACCACTCGGCGGGTGATCGTGTGATCTACAACAACACGGTCTGGCAGGGAACGGGCGACGCGATCCGCGTGACGGGGACGAACAACGTCCGCATCCGCAACAACATTCTTTCCGTGGGCAACGGCTACGCCATCAACGTCACGGCGGACGGTCAGCCAGGCTTCAGTTCCGACTGGAACCTGTTCGATCTGCGCACTGCCGCCGCGCTCGTGGGCCGCTGGGGTGCCACGCAGCGGGAGACGCTGGCGGCCTGGCAGTCGGTCTCCGTGAATCACGACGCCTCCGGGAAGACCGGCGATCCGAAATTCCTCGACATCGACGGTGCGGACAACGTCCTGGGTGACCAGGATGTCACCACCGGCAACGGCTACGACGACAACTTCAGCCTCGATGCGGGCTCTGCCGCCATCGATGCGGGCAATGCCTACGAGGCGGCGAAGCCGGTGCCCAACTATCCCCACGATGCCGCGCTGCGCGACATCGAGGATCGCCAGCGCCATGACGATCCGTCGACGGTGAACACCGGCATCGGCTGGGATCTCTTCGTGGAATCCACGTCTGGTGGCAGCAGCTATGTCGAGACCGGCACGGCGCTGCCGCTCCGCGCGACCAGCAGCGCGGCTGCGATCACGCTGCCCTTCGCGTTCGAGTTCTACGGAAAGACCTACACCTCGGTGCAGGCCTCTGTGAACGGGTTCCTGCATTTCGGCGGGCTCGACAGTGCCTCGGGTGGCGATGCCAACACGCTCGATCAACTGATCCGCAACGTCCGCATCGCGCCGCTGTGGGACAACCTCCGGACCGACACGACGCAGTCCGCCGCGTCGGGTTCCACCGTGGGCAACATCTTCGTCGACAGCACGGTGGCCGGTGAGGTCACCATCCGCTGGGCCGCGACGCGTCAGGAAACCGGTGGAGGCGACGTCAACTTCTCGGTCACGCTGTTCGCCAACGGCAACATCCGGTTCGACTACGGTGACGGCAACAAGTCGCTCACGCCGACAGTCGGTCTCTCGGCGGGCAACGGGTTCACGTTCGTCACCTCTGCGTACAACGGGGCGGACAGCCTCGAGAACGCGCCCAGCGTGCTGTTCACGCGAACCCCGGGGCTCACCTATTTCGATATCGGCGCCTACGAGTTCCTTGGCAACTCGGGCGATGCGGTGGCGCCCACGGTCGAGGCCGTGAGCACGCTGCCGCCGGACAACGGGACCACGGCGCTCGCTTTCAGCAGTCTGCAGGTCACGATGTCGGAAGCGCTGAACAGCATCAGCGCGAAGAGCCCGGCCAACTACGACCTCCGCCGTGCCGGGGTCGACGGACTCTTCGACACCGTCGACGACGTGATCATCGCGCTGCGGCCGGCCTACTCGTATCCCGAGACGGCGCTCACGCTCGACTTCCTGACGGGCCCCGGCGGGACGCCCGGCATCCTGTCGGACGGGGCCTACCGCCTGACGCTGTCCGGAACGAAGGCCATCTACGACCTCTCGGGCAACCCGCTCGACGGCAACTCGGACGGCACCGGCGGCGACGATTACATCCGGTTCTTCACGATCGACCGCACGACCAATGCCGCGCCGGTCGCGAACGATCAGGTCCGCACGGTGAACGAGGACGGTGCCGTGACGATCACGCTGTCGGCCACCGACGGCAACGGCGACGCGCTCACCTACACGCTGATCTCGGCGCCCGCCCAGGGCGTGCTGAGCGACTTCGATCCGGTGGCGCGCACGGTGGTGTACACGCCGACACCGGGGTACACCGGACCGGACGCCTTCCAGTTCCAGGTGGACGACGGCAAGGCCGGCATCGATACGGGCACGGTGACGCTCAACGTCCTGCCGGTGAACGATGCCCCGATCGCCGCGGACCAGGCGGTCACGCTGGAGGAGGATACTCCGCGCCTCATCGTGCTCGGCGGTTCCGACACCGAGACCGGCCGCGCCGACCTCGTCTTCACGCTGGTCACCGGGCCGGTGAACGGGTCGCTCTCGTTCGGTCCGGCCGGGGGCTGGACATACACCCCGGGTGCGGACTTCGTCGGCACCGACAGCTTCACGTACACGGTGACCGACCGCGGCGACCCCGACGGGACGCCGGCCAACGCGCTGACGTCCGCGGTGGCGATGGTGAGCCTCACGGTGACCGCCGTGAACGATGCGCCGGTGATCGCGCCTGTCGAGGATCAGGTGGTGCTCGAAGGGTCGACGTTGCTGGTTAACCTGTCGGCCACCGACCCCGAAGGCCAGGCGCTCGTCTGGTCGCTCGATGCTGCCCCGGCGGGCATGACGATCGATGCAACCACCGGCCTCATCACGTGGACGCCGGAAGACGGCGTCGCCATCGTCGATGTGTCGGTGCGCGCGACCGACGTCGGTTCGCCGGCGGCGTTCGACACCGTCGGTTTCCAGGTGACCGTCCAGAACGTCGCGCCGACGCTCACGATCAGCGGCGCGGCCGCGGTGGATCAGGGCGCGCCCTTCACGCTGAACCTGGGCGCCACCGATCCGGGGGCTGACACCATCGTCTCCTGGGAGATCAACTGGGGCGACGGATTCACCCAGACGGTCGCAGGCGATGTCGCGAGCGTAAATCACACGTATTTCGCGGGCGGCAGCAACTACGCGATCACGGCGACCGCCACCGACGAGGACGGCACCTACGCATCGAACACGCTCGGCGTCTTCGTCACGGCGCCCAACACACCGCCGGTGCCGCAGTCGCAGACCCTCTTCCTCGACGAGGACGGCATCCTGGTCATCACCCTCGGCGCCAGCGATGCGAACGGTGACGCGCTCACCTTCAGCATCGAAGCCGGTCCGGAGCGGGGCGCGCTCTCCGCCATCGATCCGGTCACCCGTCAGGTGACGTTCACGCCCGATGCGAACGTGCGCGGCAACGACAGCTTCACGTTCCGGGTGAGCGACGGCCTGGCGTCGGCGGTCGGCACGGTCAACCTCAAGGTGCGGCCGGTCAACGATGCACCGGTGGCGAACGGGGCGATGCTTTCCGTGGCCGAGGACACTCCGCTGCTCGGCCAGTTGACCGGCTCCGACGTCGAGACGCCCGCCGAGTTGACGTTCTCGCTCGTGAGCGGCCCGGCGAGCGGCGTGCTCACACTGAATCCGGACGGCACGTTCCGCTACGATCCCGCGGCGGACTTCGCGGGCACGGTGAGCTTCGTCTTCACGGTGACCGACGGTGGCGACGACGAACTCGATTGCGGCTGCCCGCTGGAGCCCAACGGCTTCGTGGCGGACGGTCCGAAGACGAGCGCGCCCGTCACGGTCACCATCGACGTGACGCCGGTGAACGACGCGCCGGTGGCCGAGGACGATTCGGTGACGGCGGTGAATGGCGTCGCGCTGGTGATCCCGGCCTCCGATGTGCTCGCCAACGATTCGGACATCGAAGGCGATGCCCTGTCGGTCGTCGATGTCGGTCCTGCTGCCCATGGCACCGTTTCCGTCGCCGCCGACGGTTCGATCGTCTACACCGCCAATGCGGGCTACATCGGATCCGACACGTTCACGTACACGGTCTCGGATGGCGACCTCACGGACGTCGGCACGGTGAACGTGGACGTCCAGCCGGGCACGCTGAAGGTGACGTCGCTCGAATCCACGACCAGCGGCTTCCACGTGCGCTTCGATCGGGTGATCGACGCGAACCGCCTCAACCTGTTCGACGCGGCGGATGCCGGTCACGGCCCGGCGGACCTTTCGTTCACGGGGCCCACGGGGGCGGCGGTGCGCGGCTCGGTCGTGATGGACGACGATGGTCGCGGCTTCACCTTCGTGAAGACCGGCACCCCGCTCGTGGCCGGGGCCTACGGGCTCCGGTTGCGCGCCGGTATCGGTGGTCTTGCAAGCCTGGGAGGCGAGTCGCTGGACGGCAATGGCGACGGGACCGCTGGCGACGACTACACCGGCGGTTTCACCGTGGGCACGCTGCCCGCCAGTGCGTTGTTGATGGGTGACTTCGCGCGCGGTCCGGGCCAGGCGGTGAACCTGCCGCTGAGGCTCACGGCGGCTGGTGGCGTCACAAGCTTGAGCTTCGACCTGTTGTTCGATGCCGACTCGCTTGCTGTCTCCGGCTTCCAGTTCGCTGGCGGGCGCACCGGGACGATCGTGACCACCGCGATCGCCGGTGGACTGCGTGTGGATGTGACCTTCGATGCACCGCTGCCGGCGGGCACCGTGGCGCCGCTCACGCTGACGGGATCCGTCCCGACCGATGCGGTCAGCACTCGGATTCCGGGTCGCCTGAAGTGGGGTGACGTCGTGCTGAAGCGGGGCGTGGCGGCCCCGTCCGAGGCAGTGCTCGGCGATGAAACCGTCCATGCGGTCGGCTACTTCATGGATGTCGACGGTGACGGCGCCTATACCTCTGCCGACCTGACCCGCCTCCAGCGGGTGATCGCGAGGCTGGACTCCGGCTTCAGCGCCTGGCGGAACCTGGACCCGGTCATCATCGGGGACCTCGACGGCAACGGCTCGCTCACCAGCCTGGATGCCGCACGGTTTGCGGCGTTCCTCGCCGGCGCGCCGCGTCCGGAGATCCCTGCGCTGCCGACACCGCCAGTGCCGCCAGCGCCCGCAGTCTCGATGTCCGAGGTCTCCATGACCATGGCGGCGGAGCCGGTGGTGGAAGCCGCACCGCCCGCGCCCGCAGCGCGGATGGCGCCGGTTGCGGTCCCACCGCCTGCGCCGGCGCCATCGTCCATCACGCGCGTTAACTGGGATGCGCCGATCGTGACGTCGGCCACCACCTCCGCGCTGGTATCGGAGACCAAGGCGTCGTCCTGGCAGGCCGACAACTGGGCGAAGGATCTCAAGCAGAGACTGTCGCAGATTCCGGCATCGCAGAATCTGCTGCGGACGCTGCCGGCCACCCAGAAGCGCTGATCGAAAGGGAACTCTCCGTCGTGCCTGACGGCACGGCGGAGAGTGCTACTTCTGGTTCGACAGCGCGCTGGAGAGCAGCTTGGCCGTGATGTCGACGATGGGGATGATGCGTTCGTAGGCCATGCGGGTCGGCCCGATGACCCCCACCGTGCCCACGACCTGCCCGTCGACCTCGTAGGGCGCGGTGACGACGCTGCATTCGTCGAGCGGCACGAGGCCCGATTCCCCGCCGATGAAGATCTTCACGCCCTGCGCGTGGCTCGACAGCTCCAGCAACTGCAGGAAGCCCGTCTTCTGCTCGAACAGCGCGAAGAGCCGCCGCAGGCTGTCCATGTTTCCCGAGAGGTCGGCCACGTCGAGCAGATGGCGCTCCCCGGAGATCACGTAGTCGCCGGCACTGTCGCCCATGGCCTGCGTGCCGGCCTCCAGCGCCCGGGTCATGAGTTGCGAGATGTCCCCGTGCAGCTTCTGGAGCTCCGCCTTCAGCCGGCGGTGGATCTCGTCGAGCTCGAGACCGGCGTAGTTCTGGTTGATGAAGTTCGCCGCCTCGATGAGCTGAGACGCCGTGTACGGCCGATCGGTCACCAGGATGCGGTTCTGCACATCGCCTTCCGGCGTGACGATGATGAGCAGGATGCGGTTCTCGGACAGCCGCAGGAATTCGATGTGCCGGAACGCCGGGTTGCGCCGCCGGGGGGCCACGACCACGCTGGCGAAGCGTGTGATGTCCGAGAGCAGGTGGGAGGCCGAGGTGACGAGGCGCTGCGTGTTGTCCACCTGCAGCTGACCTTCCAGGTGGCTGATCTCGATGTCCGCGAGGGGGCGGACCGTGAGCAGGGTGTCGACGAACAACCGGTAGCCCCGGGGCGTGGGGACCCGCCCGGCCGACGTGTGCGGGCTGGCGATGTACCCCATCTCCTCCAGGTCGGCCATGATGTTGCGGATGCTGGCGGGCGAGAGATCGAGGCCGGAGAACTTGGCGAGCGAACGGGAACCCACGGGCTCGCCGTCCTCGATGTAGCGTTCGACCAGGGTCTTGAGGAGGATGCGTGCGCGTTCGTTCAACATGGTGAATCGATTCTAAACAGGTCCGTGCTCCAGCGGGAAGAACACTTCGGTGCACGGGCCCATCGCGGGTCCCGGGAAGGGGCGGTTGGCGCAGGAAGTGTGCTTTAATCGGCCGGATGAAGACCATCCGCACCGTCGCGCTCATCGGCAAGTACAAGAGCCCGGAAATCGCGAAACCGCTGCTGGAACTGGCAGCGTTTCTCGAGCAGCGGGGCTTCTCGGTGGTCATCGACCCGCTCACCGCCGTCCATGTGGGCGACCTCCGCCAGCTTGTGCTCCCGCTGGAAGGGATCGGACACCAGGCCGATGTCGCGATCGTCATCGGTGGCGACGGCACGATGCTCAACATCGCCCGTACGCTCGCCCCCTACGACGTTCCGCTCGTCGGCGTGAACGTGGGCCGTCTCGGCTTCCTCACCGACGTGTCCATCGACACCATGTGCGAGACGATCGGCGCGATGCTGGCGGGCGAGTACGTGACCGAGACCCGGATGCTGCTCGACTCGGAAGTCCGCCGGGGGCATCTGCGCGTCATGGACGTCCTGGCGTTCAACGATGTGTCGGTGAACAAGGGCACCGAAGGGAGCCTCATCGAGCTGGAGGTGCGCGTGGACGGTCAGTTCGTCTACGACCTCCGCGCGGATGGCCTCATCGTGGCTTCGCCCACGGGCTCCACGGCCTACGCGCTCTCCGCCGGCGGACCGATCGTGCACCCTTCGGTATCGGTGCTCTCGCTCGTGCCCGTCTGCCCGCACACGCTGTCGAACCGGCCCATCCTCGTGTCGGCCGATTGCACCATCGAGATCCTGGTGCGCAGTGCTGCCGATGCCCGGGCCCACTTCGACAGCCACTCCCACTGCGAATTGAAGGAGGGCGACCGGATCCTCGTCCGCCGCTGCAAGCATCAGATCCGGCTGCTCCACCCGTCGTCGCACGACTACTACCACATGCTTCGCGAGAAGCTCCACTGGAGCGAGACCCCCGGCCGTTGAGCGGGTCGCGCGGAGCCGTCAGTCCCGGAAGCCGTCGATGTTCCTAGCCCTCGAGATACAGGATTTCGTGATCGTCGAACGCCTCCGCCTCGAGTTCGGCGAGGGGTTCGGCGTCTTCACCGGCGAAACCGGCGCCGGCAAGTCCATCCTCGTCGATGCACTGCTGCTCGTGCTCGGTGCGCGCGCGGATGCCGGCGTCGTCCGCGCGGGCTGTGATCGGGCCGACGTCGCCGCCGAATTCGACATCTCCCGTCTCCCGCACGTGGCGGCGTTGCTGGCCGACCTGGATCTGACCGGGGATGACGATCTGTGTCTGCTGCGCAGGGTGGTGGAGGCAGGCGGCCGATCGCGGGCGTACGTGAACGGCCGACCGGCGACGGCGACCCAGCTTCGCGAGATCGGCGAGCATCTCGTGGACATCCACGGCCAGCACGAGCACCAGTCCCTCATGCGGGCGCCGGAGCAACGGCGTCTGCTGGACGATTTCGCAGGCGCCACCGACGCATCAGCTCGGGTCGCCGCTGCGCATCGCGAGTGGCGCGCCGCCGTTGACGCGCAGATCGAGGCAGCGGCCCGGTCCGCGACGGCGGCGGACGAACGCGATCGCCTGGAGTGGCAGGCCGGCGAGCTTCGTCAGCTGGGTCTGGGGGCGGATGAATGGCAGGTGCTCCAGGCAGACCATGGTCGCCTTGCGCACGCGGCTGCGTTGATCGAAGGTGCCGAGATGTCCCTGGAGGCGCTTTCGGAGGGCGATGCGGCTGCGCTTTCGGTGGTCGGTGCCGCGGCGTCGCGCCTGCGCCAGCTTGCCGCGCACGATCCCGGGCTCGGCGATGTCCTCGCGGCCCTCGAGCCTGCGGAGATCCAGCTGAAGGAGGCCGTGTATGCGCTGCGGCACTACCGCCAGCGCCTCGATCTCGATCCGGCCCGATTGCGCGAGGTCGAGTCCCGGCTCGACGCGGTGGTGAGTCTGGCGCGCAAGCATCGGATTCCGCCGGAGGCATTGCCGGCGCGCCTCGCGGATCTCGAAGCGCAGTTGGCAAGGCTCGAGGCGACAACGGATCCGGCCGCACTTGCACGGGCGGTGGCCGCGGCCCGCACGGAATTCGACGTCCGCGCCACTGAACTGACCCGATTGCGCAAGCGCGGCGCTGCGACGCTCGGCGCCGAGGTCACGGCGTCGATGCAGGTGCTGGCCATGGCGGGTGGACGTTTCGAAGTGGGCCTCGTCCCGCTTGCCGATCCATCTCCCGCAGGCCGCGAACAGGTCGAGTTCCGCATGGCCGGCCACGAGGGCGGCGTGCTCGCCCCCGTGGCACGGACGGCATCGGGCGGCGAGCTTGCGCGGTTGTCGCTGGCGATCCAGACGGTGACCAGGCGGGTTGCGCCGGTCCCGACCCTGGTGTTCGACGAAGTGGATGCGGGGATAGGCGGCGGTGTTGCCGAGATCGTCGGCCAGATGTTGCGCGCACTCGGGCAGGGGCGGCAGACGCTGTGCATCACCCATCTGCCGCAGGTGGCCGCGGCGGCCGACCATCATTGGCGCGTCGCGAAGCGTTCGTCCCAGGGGCGGACGATGTCCACAGTGGAGTCACTGGATGCCCCGGGACGCATCGGGGAGGTCGCGCGGATGCTGGGTGGGGTGAAGATCACCGAGGCGACGCTCGCGCATGCCGCCGAGATGCTGGCGACCCACGCAATCGGCGAGGTGCGGCGCTAGCGCCCCGAGCGGCCCTCGTATCAGCCTTCGGCGGAAGGCGGTTCCACCGGGGTGCGCGTCCCGCCGCCCTTGCGGTTCGGGCAGTTCGGGCGGTTGCAGTACGCGTAGAGCTGAAGCGAATGCTCGTGGATCGCGAAGCCGCGTTCCCGCGCGATGGCGTCCTGGCGCTTCTCGATTTCCGGGTCGAAGAACTCCTCCACGTGGCCGCACTGGAGGCAGACGAGATGGTCGTGGTGCCCGCCTTCGTTCAGTTCGAACACGGCCTTGCCGCTCTCGAAATGGTGACGCGACAGGAGGCCTGCCTGCTCGAATTGGGTGAGCACCCGGTAGATCGTGGCGAGCCCGATGTCCATGCCCTCTGCCAACAGGATCTTGTAGACGTCCTCGGCAGTGAGGTGGCGTTCCGTGCTGGTCTCGAACAGGTTGAGAATCTTCAACCGTGGCAGCGTTGCCTTGAGGCCGATGGTCTTGAGGTCGTTCGGGGTGCGGTTGGACATGGTCGACGTGGGGCAGCGAGAGGGAGCAGCGATAGTGGGTGGCGAAAGTGGGTACCGAAAGCGGCGGGAACAGCAGGGGGCACGTGGGAGTTGGCCAGACGGTGAGCGTCGGCGGTTCGGTTCGTGACGACGGTTCGGCCAAATGCTCAGCGCAGGGCGGGTGTCATCGGTTCTCGCAAAACCATCGCCGCAGCATGGAGGGGCGGAAGGAGGAGTGGGCATGACCCAATCTGCCGATCACCGTACCCATCCACGTCGAAACATCGAACACCGCTACACCGCTACACCGCTACACCGCTACACCGCTACACCGCTACATCGCCATACCGGCAGAGCCGCCTCTGACATCATGACCCCGACCAGCCTGCCGTCTGGTCTGCAGCGCTCGGACGAAACCCACAATTTTCGAACGGCGCTGCTCTGATTTCCTTCGGTATCATAGAGGCTTTCCAGGGTGCTGAGAACAATGACAGGTCAGTGTTGGACCGCGGTTCGCGCCGCCTTGGTGGTGGCGTTCTTTTGCATGCCGATCACGGCCTGCAAGATTTCTCCGTATCGCATCGACGTCCAGCAAGGCAACGTCGTCACGCAGGAATCCATCTCCAAGCTGAAGCCGGACATGACGCGTGCGCAGGTGAAGTACGTGCTCGGTACACCACTGGTGACGGACACCTTCCATCCCGATCGCTGGGACTACTTCTACAAGTTCGACAAGGCGGGGAACCCCCGTGAGCAACGGCGCCTGACGCTGGTGTTCCGGGACGACAAGCTGAAGCAGATCCTGGGCGATGTCTCCGCGGCGGGCGGACTGGTCGGTCAGGACGGCAAGGTCGATCCTGACGCGCCGAAGCAATGACGAGGATTCAAAACTTGAAGCAGAAGGTCGTGATCGCCGGCAGCACAGGCCGGATGGGGCGCACGCTGATCGAGATTCTCTCGGGCTCGCCGGAACAGGAACTGCACGGCGCGCTCGAGCACCCGGACAGCCCGGCGCTTGGCCGCGACGCCGGCGAGTTCGCTGGTGGCGCCTGCGGGGTCTACATTGGTGCCGACCTCGATGCGGCACTGGACGGCGCCGATGTCCTCATCGACTTCACGCGACCGGCCGCCACCATGGCGCACGCCGAGGCATGCCTGCGCCACGGTGTGAAGTTGGTGGTGGGCACCACCGGATTCACCGATGCCGAGAAGAGCCGCCTCAGCGAAGTGGCCGACCGCGTCGCGATGGTGATGGCGCCGAACATGAGCGTGGGCGTGAACGTTCTCCTCAGGCTGATCGACCTCGGTGCCCGGGCGCTGGGCGATGGCTACGACGTCGAGATCATCGAAGCGCATCACCGGCACAAGGTGGATGCCCCGAGTGGAACCGCCCTCCGCATGGGCGAGGTCGCGGCGGCAGCGTTGGGGCGGGATCTTGCTGCCTGCGCCGTCTATGGTCGGGAGGGGGTGACCGGCGAGCGCGATGCGAAGACGATCGGTTTCGCGACGATCCGCGGCGGTGACGTGGTCGGCGACCACACCGTCCTGTTCGCCGGCATCGGTGAGCGAGTGGAGCTAACGCACAAGGCTTCGAGTCGCGCGACCTTCGCCCAGGGCGCACTGCGCGCGGCGCGCTACCTGGCCGGCCGGACCCGTGGAATGCACGACATGCAGGACGTCCTCGGACTTCGCTGATCCTGCTTCCGGCGGCCTCGCGGATGGTTCCCGGCGTTGCCGGCGGAGGGGGTGCACCGCTATAATGCGAAGCGTTTCCGAGCGGGAGCGGTGCGCCAGCACCCTCCCGCTCGGCACGTAGTGAATCAGTTCGAGCGACCCAGTTCGCAGCCACCTGTTCGCAGCCACCTAAGTTCCAGGCCATCCGACACGCGCAGTTCGCGCCTGCCGAGTTGTGCCACCCGCGAGGAAATCGATCTTGTCAGACCGCCAGCCTGCCATCCTCGCGCTCGCCGACGGCACCATTTTCCGGGGCGAGTCGATCGGCGCAGCGGGTCTCTCCGTCGGAGAGGTGGTCTTCAACACCTCGATGACCGGCTATCAGGAGATCCTCACCGATCCCTCCTATTGCCGACAGATCGTCACGCTGACCTACCCCCACATCGGCAACACCGGTACCAACCTCGAGGATCTCGAGGCCGATCGCATCCACGCAGCCGGTCTGGTCATTCGCGATCTTCCGCTGCGGGCCTCCAATTGGCGCATGCGAAGCACGTTGCCGGACTACCTCGCAGGTGAGGGTGTCGTGGCCATTGCCGGCATCGATACCCGCAAGCTCACTCGAATCCTGCGGGACAAGGGCGCCCAGGCCGGCTGCGTGATGGGTGGTGACATCGACGAAGCACGGGCCTTGACCGAAGCGCGGGCCTTCCCTGGTCTGGCCGGGATGGATCTCGCCAAGGTGGTGACCTGCGACAAGCCGTACAACTGGACCGGCACCTCATGGTCCCTGGCCGATGGCTACGGTGAGCGCGTCGAAGAGCGCTTCCATGTGGTGGCGTTCGACTACGGTGTGAAACGCAACATCCTGCGCATGCTGGCCGACCGTGGATGCAGGGTGACGGTGTTGCCTGCTCAGGCGACGGCCGCCGATGCGATGGCGCTGAAGCCACATGGTGTTTTCCTGTCGAACGGCCCCGGCGATCCGGAGCCCTGCGACTACGCGATCCGCGCCATTCGCGAGATTCTCGCGGCGGGGATTCCCACCTTCGGGATCTGCCTCGGGCACCAGCTGATGGCGCTCGCGAGCGGCGCGAAGACGCTCAAGATGAAGTTCGGGCACCACGGTGCCAACCATCCCGTCCAGGATCTCGAGTCCGGCCGGGTGGTGATCACCAGCCAGAACCACGGTTTTGCCGTGGATGCCGCGACACTCCCGGCGAGTGCCCGCGTCACCCACGTGTCGCTCTTCGACGGTTCCCTGCAGGGCTTTGCCCGCACGGACGTCCCGGCCTTCTGTTTCCAGGGCCATCCCGAAGCGAGCCCCGGTCCGCACGACGTGGGCTATCTGTTCGACCGCTTCGTGGATTCGATGGAGAAGTCTCACAGGTGATCCGGCTGGCCGGGTCCTGCGCCGCCCGCCAAGGGTGCGCGGACCGACCGGCCCCGGTCACCGATCACGGTGGAACCCTATGCCAAGACGCACCGACATCCAGAGCATCCTGATCATCGGCGCCGGTCCCATCGTCATCGGGCAGGCGTGCGAGTTCGACTATTCCGGCGCGCAGGCGTGCAAGGCACTGCGCGAGGAGGGTTACCGGGTGATCCTGGTGAACTCCAACCCCGCCACGATCATGACCGACCCGGGGCTTGCCGACGTCACCTACATCGAGCCGATCAACTGGCAGATGCTCGAGAAGGTGATCGCGGTCGAGCGCCCCGATGCTCTCCTGCCGACCATGGGTGGCCAGACGGCGCTCAACTGCGCACTCGACCTCGCCAAGCATGGGGTGCTCGAGAAGTACGGTGTCGAGATGATCGGCGCCTCCCGTGAGGCCATCGACAAGGCCGAGGATCGTCAGAAGTTCAAGGTCGCCATGACGGCCATCGGCCTCGACTCCGCGCGGTCGGGCATCGCCCACAGCATCGAGGAGGCGCTCCAGGTCCAGGCGAAGGTCGGGTTTCCGACGATCATCCGGCCGTCGTTCACCATGGGCGGTTCCGGCGGCGGCATCGCCTACAACAAGGAAGAGTTCCTCATGATCTGCGAGCGGGGCCTCGAGGCCTCGCCGACCAAGGAACTGCTCATCGAGGAGTCGGTGATCGGCTGGAAAGAGTTCGAGATGGAGGTGGTGCGGGACCGCAAGGACAACTGCATCATCGTCTGCAGCATCGAGAACCTCGATCCCATGGGCATCCACACGGGTGACTCCATCACCGTGGCGCCCGCGCAGACGCTCACGGACAAGGAATACCAGATCATGCGCGACGCCTCGATCGCGGTCCTGCGCGAGATCGGTGTCGACACCGGCGGCTCCAACGTCCAGTTCGCCATCAGCCCGCACGACGGGCGGATGCTCGTGATCGAAATGAATCCGCGCGTGTCGCGCTCGTCGGCTCTCGCGTCGAAGGCCACGGGGTTCCCGATCGCCAAGGTCGCAGCGAAGCTTGCCGTCGGCTACACGCTCGACGAACTGCGCAACGAGATCACCGGTGGGGCCACGCCGGCGTCGTTCGAGCCGTCCATCGACTACGTGGTCACGAAGATCCCCCGCTTCGCGTTCGAGAAGTTCCCGCAGGCCGACAGCAAGCTCACGACGCAGATGAAGTCCGTGGGCGAGGTCATGGCCATGGGCCGCACCTTCCAGGAATCGATGCAGAAGGCGCTCCGCGGTCTCGAGACCGGGATCGACGGGTTCGACGAGAAGAGCGACGACCGGGAGACCATCGAGGCCGAACTCGGTGATGCCGGCCCGGAACGCATCCTCTACGTGGCTGACGGCTTCCGCGTCGGCATGACCATGGAGGAGGTGCACCAGCTCACGCACATCGATCCGTGGTTCCTGGTGCAGATCGAGGATCTCATCCGGACCGAACAAGGGCTCCGAGGCCGGACCGCGGAGAGTCTGGATGAGGCGGAACTCAGGTCGCTCAAGCGGGATGGCTTCTCGGATCGTCGCCTCGCGAAGCTGCTTGCCACCGACCAGCACGCCGTGCGTGGCCGCCGTCACGCGCTGGGTGTGCGCCCCGTCTACAAGCGCGTCGACACCTGTGCTGCGGAGTTCGACACCCGCACTGCGTACATGTACTCGACCTACGAGGAAGAGTGCGAGTCCCGTCCCACCGACCGCCGGAAGGTGATCGTCCTGGGTGGTGGGCCGAACCGCATCGGACAGGGCATCGAGTTCGACTACTGCTGCGTCCACGCTGCCTTCGCGCTGCGCGACGACGGATTCGAGACCATCATGGTCAACTGCAATCCGGAAACCGTCTCGACCGACTACGACACGTCGGACCGTCTCTACTTCGAGCCGCTCACGCTCGAGGACGTCCTGGAGATCGTGCACGTCGAGAAGCCTTTCGGCGTGATCGTGCAGTACGGTGGCCAGACGCCGCTCAAGCTGGCCCGGGATCTCGAACGCAATGGCGTGCCGATCATCGGGACCTCGCCCGACATGATCGATTGCGCCGAGGACCGCGAGCGCTTCCAGAAGCTGCTGCAGGATCTCGGTCTGAAGCAGCCGCCGAACCGCACGGCGCGCGCCCCGGAAGAGGCCTTGCGGCTCGCCGCGGAGATCGGCTACCCGCTGGTGGTTCGGCCGTCGTACGTGCTGGGCGGGCGGGCGATGGAGATCGTGCACCAGCAAGCCGACCTCGAGCGCTACATGCGCGAGGCGGTGAAGGTCAGCAACGACAGCCCCGTGCTGCTCGATCGCTTCCTGAACGACGCCACCGAGGTCGATGTCGATGCGATCTGCGACGGCGACCGCGTGTTGATCGGCGGAATCATGGAGCACATCGAACAGGCGGGTGTGCACTCCGGCGATTCGGCATGCTCGCTTCCACCTTTCAGCCTTTCGCCCGAGGTGCAGGACGAACTCCGCCGGCAGACGTGCGCGATGGCGAAGGGGCTGAACGTGGTCGGACTGATGAACGTGCAGTTCGCCATCCAGGGCGAGACCGTGTTCGTGCTGGAGGTGAATCCCCGTGCGTCCCGGACGGTCCCGTACGTTTCCAAGGCCACGAGCCTGCCGCTCGCGAAGATCGCCGCGCGCTGCATGGCGGGGCGCTCGCTCGACGATCAGGGGGTGAAGGGGGAAGTCATCCCGCCCTATTACTCGGTGAAGGAAGCCGTGTTTCCGTTCATCAAGTTCCCGGGCGTGGACACCATCCTCGGGCCCGAGATGAAGTCGACCGGCGAGGTCATGGGCGTGGGTGAGACGTTCGCAGAGGCGTTCGTGAAGTCCCAGCTGGCCGCGGGCGTCCGAATGCCGACGTCGGGAACGGTCTTGATCAGCGTGCGCAATTCCGACAAGCCAAAGGTCGTCGATGTGGCGAAGTCGCTGGCGGCTCTGGGCTTCGCGATCTGCGCGACCCGAGGCACGGCGGCCTACCTCGTCGAGCACGGCGTGACAGTGACGCCTGTCAACAAGGTGACCGAGGGCCGTCCGCACATCGTCGACATGATCAAGAACGGCGAGATCGTCCTGATCGTGAACACGGTCGAGGATCGTCGCTCCGCGGTGCAGGACTCGTACTCGATCCGCCGGTCGGCTCTGCAGGCGCGGGTGACCTACTACACGACCATCGCCGGCGCGCGGGCTGCGTGCACCGGTATGCAGAACATGCGGGAGCTCACGGCGTACTCCGTGCAGGGCCTGCATGCCCGTCTGCACTGACCACGCCTGCCCGATCGTCCACAGGAGACCTGTTTAGTGGCCAAGATTCCCCTGACCGTGATTGGCGCCGAGAAGCTTCGCCAGGAACTGCACCAGTTGAAGACCGTCGAGCGCCAGAAGGTCATCGCCGCCATCTCGGAGGCGCGTGCCCAGGGCGACCTTTCCGAGAACGCCGAGTACGACGCGGCGAAGGAGCGTCAGAGTTTCATCGAGGGTCGTATTGCGGAGGTGGAGAGCAAGCTGGCGAATGCGCAGATCATCGACCCGACGCTGCTCGACGCCGATGGCCGCTGCGTGTTCGGAGCCACGGTGCAGCTGCAGGATCTGTCCTCCAACGCGGAAGTCACGTACCAGATCGTCGGCGAGGACGAGGCCGACATCAAGGTCAGCAAGATTTCCATCAGCTCGCCCATCGCGCGCGCGCTCATCGGGAAGTCGGCTGGTGACGTTGCCGAGGTGCAGGCACCGGGTGGCATCAAGGAATACGAGATCCTCGATGTCCGATATGTCTGAACTGCGTTTCGTGTTCCCAGCGGAGTCCCGGGCCGCATCCGCGCGCGCCTAGCCGGCCACGATGTCGCGCGTCCTTGCTGCCTTGCACGAAATCGCCATCGCCCTCTGGGCGGGCGGCATCTGGGTGAGCGGCTATCTGGTCGCTCCGCTCCTGTTCCGTGCCGCGCCCGACCGGCAGATTGCCGGGAATCTGGCTGGAACGATCTTCACGGCGATGGCCTTCCTCGGCCTAGCCTGCGCAGCCTACATCCTCGTGTATCGCCTGGGCCGCGGCGGATTGCAGGCGATGAAGCAGGGCGGATTCTGGATCGTGGTCGCGATGGTGGCGCTGGTCGTGGCGGGACAGTTCGGTGTGCAGCCGATTCTCGCGAGCCTGAAGGAACAGGCGCTCCCCCGCGAAGTCATGGAAAGCGTGTTTCGCGATCGCTTCGCCACCTGGCACGGCGTGGCGAGTATCCTTTATGTCATCCAGAGCCTGCTCGCCGTGGGCATGGTGCTGCTCGGCAGACGAACCGGTCGCTGAGCGGGCGCCTCTCCGTCAGGATCAGGCGCTTCCCTGGTGGCTTCGCTTCGTGGTTCGGGGAGCGCGTCGTACCGGGCGCGGTGCGGCAACGGCGGCCCGAGCTTCGGCATTCTCTCGAAAGAGCACGAGCATTCTTCCAATCGACTGCACCGGTTCGGCCTTAAGCTCAGTACAGATCTGCTCCATCATGAGCGATCGCGTCTCCTTGTCCTCGCCGGCCACCTGCACCTTCAGGAGTTCGTGGGCACGCAAGGCGACATCGATTTCCTTCAGTACGGCCGGAGTGAGTCCGTTACCACCGATGAGAACGACAGGCGACAGGCCATGGGCAAGGGCCTTCATTTCACGGCGTTGCTGGGGAGTGAGAGGCATCGGGTACGGTTCTCCGTGGGGAGCGGGATTCTAGGCAATGGCGCGAAACAAGACCAGCAAGGCCTGGATGCACGAACACGTGAACGACACGTACGTGAAGCAGGCGAAGGCCGACGGCTACCGATCCCGGGCTGCCTACAAGTTGCTCCAAATGGACGCGAAGGACAAGCTGCTGCGCCCGGGTGGCGTGGTGGTGGATCTCGGTTCGGCGCCTGGCGGGTGGTCCCAGGTGGCGGCTGCCGCTGTCGGGCCCACCGGCCGGGTGGTGGCAGTGGACCTCCTTGAGATGACGGGTATCCATGGCGTGACGTTCATCCAGGGTGACTTCGGTCACAATGCAGTGCTGGATGCCGTGACAGAGGCGCTGGCTGGGCGTAGCGTGGACCTTGTGCTTTCGGACATGGCCCCAAACATGACAGGCATCGGCGCCGTGGATCAGGCGGCGGTCGCCGGACTGGCTGAGCTTTCGCTCGATTTCGCCCTGCGGTTCCTGGGTCCGAAGGGAAGTCTGTTGGTGAAGGTCTTTCATGGTGTCGGATTCGACGATCTGCTGAAGCAGATGCGCCGATCGTTCCGTGAGGTGGTTGTCCGCAAGCCGGAGGCGTCGCGGGGGCGTAGTCCCGAGACCTACCTGCTGGCGAGGATGAAACAACTGGGTGCCGACGGGCAGGAAGCCGCCGGAGAGGGAACGAATCGGGATTAGAATCTGCCCAACCGGTCGACAGGCGTGCGCTGCCCGCCGTCCGCTCAACCGGAGTCGAAGGAGAGATCTTGAACAATCTCATCAAGAACGTCGCGATATGGCTGGTCATCGCCCTGGTGCTGATGACGGTCTTCAATCAGTTCAGCAAGACGAGCACGGCGCAACAGTCGATGGAGTACTCGCAATTCATCGAAGAGGTGAAGCGCGGGCACGTGGCCAAGGTCACCATCGAAGGGCGTGTGCTCAAGTGGGTGAACACCGAAGGCCGCCGATTCAGCACCTACCAGCCGTCCGATCCGTGGATGGTGAGTGATCTCCTGAAAGCCGGCGTGATCATCGAGGCGAAGCCCGAGGAAGAGCAGGGCTTCCTCATGCAGGTCTTCATCTCGTGGTTCCCGATGCTGCTGCTGATCGGCGTCTGGATCTTCTTCATGCGGCAGATGCAGGGGGGCGGCAGGGGTGGGGCGTTCTCCTTCGGCAAGAGCAAGGCGCGCATGCTCGACGAGGCCAACAACCAGGTCACGTTCGCCGATGTCGCAGGCTGCGACGAGGCCAAGGAGGAGGTCTCCGAACTCGTCGATTTCCTTCGCGATCCCGGCAAGTTCCAGAAGCTTGGCGGGCGTATCCCGAAAGGCGTCCTGATGGTCGGTTCGCCCGGTACCGGCAAGACGCTTCTGGCGAAGGCCATCGCGGGTGAGGCGAAGGTGCCGTTCTTCTCCATCTCAGGATCCGACTTCGTCGAGATGTTCGTGGGCGTCGGTGCAGCCCGCGTCCGTGACATGTTCGAGCAGGCGAAGAAGCACTCCCCGTGCATCATCTTCATCGACGAAATCGACGCCGTGGGCCGTCAGCGTGGCGCCGGCCTCGGCGGTGGCAACGACGAGCGCGAGCAGACGCTCAATCAGTTGCTCGTCGAGATGGATGGTTTCGAAGGCGCCACGGGCGTCATCGTGATCGCCGCCACGAACCGCCCCGACGTGCTCGATCCTGCACTGCTGCGGCCAGGCCGCTTCGATCGGCAGGTGGTGGTGCCGCTGCCCGACATGCGGGGCCGCGAACAGATCCTGATGGTCCACATGCGGAAGGTGCCGCTCGCGCCGGATGTGAAGGCCGACATCATCGCGCGTGGCACGCCTGGTTTCGCCGGCGCGGATCTCGCGAATCTCGTGAACGAGGCTGCGCTGTTCGCCGCCCGAGGTGGCAAGCGGCTGGTCGACATGGAGGACTTCGAGCGCGCCAAGGACAAGATCTTCATGGGCGCGGAACGGCGTTCCATGGTCATGTCCGAGGAAGAGCGTCTGATGACCGCATACCACGAGTCCGGTCATGCGGTCGTGGCCAAGTTGCTTCCGCGGGTCGACCCCGTGCACAAGGTCACGATCATCCCGCGTGGTCGAGCTCTCGGCGTGACGTGGACTCTCCCCGAGCGTGATTCCCTCGGCCAGGATCGCGACCAGATGCTCCAACGCATCGCCATGGGCCTGGGTGGGCGCATTGCCGAGGAAGTGTTCATGAACCGCATGACCACGGGCGCGAGCAACGACTTCGAGAACGCCACCCGGATCGCACGCGACATGGTCACGCGCTACGGAATGTCGGCAGCTCTCGGGACGATGGTTTATGGCGATAACGAGGGTGAGGTCTTCCTCGGGCGTTCCATCACGACCCACAAGAATCTGTCCGAGGCGACCCTCCAGAAGGTCGATGCCGAGATTCGCCGGATCATCGACGAGCAGTACGCCGTAGCCCGCAAGCTGATCGAGGACCACCGGGACAAGGTCGAGCTCATGACCAAGTTCCTCCTCGAATGGGAAACCCTGGATGCCGAGCAGGTGAACGACATCATGGCGGGGCGCCCGCCGCGGCCGCCCAAGCCTGTCACCGTCCCGCCCACGACGCCTCCGCCGGACAACACTCCGTCGCCGGCACCGACCACGACTCCTGCGCGGGAAGCCTGAGGGTAGAGTACGAAATCGCATCGCGAGGGGTGAGGACGCAGGTCCTTGCCCCTCGCTGCATTTCGGGACCCTCGCGTCAGCCATGGGAACTCTGCAGCCCGCGCCCAGCTTGGACATAGCATCGACGCCTCCGCGCCCGCGCGTCTGGCGGGCCGGTCCGCACGTATTAGATCTCTCCCGCCCTGTGATCATGGGTGTGCTGAATGTGACCCCCGATTCCTTCTCGGATGGGGGCAGGTTCGAGAAGCCCTCCGACGCGTTGAAGCGTGCCGAGCAGATGTTCGAGGAAGGCGCCGACGTTCTCGACGTGGGTGGGGAGTCCACCCGCCCCGGGGCAGCCGAGGTTCCCTGGGAGGAGGAGCTGCGTCGGGTTCGTCCGGTGGTCGAGGCCATGGCGCACCGTGGATTCCCGGTCTCGGTCGACACCAGCCGGCCCGAAGTGATGCGCGCGGTGATCGACATGGGCGCTGCCATCATCAATGACGTGCGGGCCCTGCGTGTCTCCGGCGCGCTGGAGGCAGTTGCCGCCAGCGGCGTGGGCGTCTGCGTGATGCACATGCAAGGGACACCCGCGACGATGCAGGTCGCGCCGGAGTATCGGGATGTCCTGGTGGAGGTCTCTGACTTCCTGCGCGAGCGGGCGCAGATGTGTGAGGCGGCGGGTATCGCGCGGGATCGCATCGTGCTGGACCCGGGCTTCGGATTCGGCAAGACACCCGACCACAATCTCAGGTTGTTGAGACATCTCTCCGATATCGCAGGGATGGGCTGGCCGGTCCTCGCAGGCCTGTCGCGCAAGTCCCTGCTCGGGCACATCGTGGGCCGCCCGGTCACCGATCGACAGTCCGCAAGCGTGACCGCAGCCTTGATCGCCGTCGAACGCGGAGCGGTTGTTGTGAGGGTCCACGACATTGCCGCCACTCGGGACGCATTGCTGCTGTGGCGGGTCGTCAACGAAAAGGAACTCGGATTCGATGAGCACTAGAAAGTACTTCGGCACGGACGGCATACGGGGCAAGGTCGGAGAGCCGCCGATCACGCCGGAGGTGGTGATGCACCTGGGTTTCGCGGCTGGCGAAGTGCTCGCGAAGGAGGCCCCACCTGGTTCTCACGCGGCCGTGCTCATCGGCAAGGACACTCGAATCTCGGGATATCTGCTCGAGTCCGCCCTGCAGGCCGGTCTGGCCGCAGCCGGCGTGGATGTCTGGCTGGCCGGTCCGATGCCAACGCCGGCCGTGGCCTACCTTACGCGGGCGCTGCGGTTGTCCGCTGGCGTCGTGATCAGTGCCTCGCACAATCCGTACGACGACAACGGGATCAAGTTCTTCGGCGCCAACGGTCACAAGCTCGCGGACGAGGTGGAGCGCCGCATCGAGGCGCGCCTCGACTCGCCGATGCGCTGCATGCCCTCCGCGCAGCTAGGCAAGGCGCGCAGGGTCATCGAAGCGGATGGCCGCTACATCGAGTTCTGCAAGAGCACGTTTCCCACCGATCGGGACCTGCGCGGCATGAAGATCGTGGTCGATGCGGCGAACGGTGCCGCTTACCACGTCGCCGGGCCAATCCTCCACGAACTGGGGGCGGAGGTCATCGAGGTCGGGAATCAGCCTGACGGGATCAACATCAACGCGGGGTGCGGAGCGACCAAACCGCAGTTCCTGGCGTCCAAGGTATTGGAGCACGGAGCCCATCTCGGGATCGCCCTGGATGGCGATGGCGACCGGCTCATGATGGTCGATGCCACGGGTCGGATCTACGATGGCGACCAGCTTCTGTACGTCATCGCGAGGAACCGTCGGGCCGAGGGGCGGCTGGAGGGCGGTGTCGTCGGGACGGTCATGACCAACTTCGGTGTGGAGCAGGCGTTCGGCCGCCTCGGCATTCCCTTCGCTCGGTCCGCCGTGGGTGACCGCTATGTGCTGGAACTCCTCCTGGAGCGGGGCTGGATTCTCGGGGGAGAGGGTTCCGGTCATATCGTGTGTCTCGACAAGCACACCACCGGCGACGGGCTTATCTCCGGTCTCCAGGTGTTGAATGCCCTGGCCAATGCCCGCGAGACCCTGCCGGAAGCATGTCGGGATCTGCGCCTGCTGCCTCAGGTGCTGATCAACGTGCCCATGAAGCGGGGCTTCGATCTGCGTCGTGACCCGACCGTGGCGCCGGCCGTGGCGCACGCTGAGGAGAGGCTTGCCGGACGAGGGCGAGTGCTGCTTCGACCTTCCGGTACCGAGCCGGTCGTGCGCGTGATGGTCGAAGGCGAGGAGGAGGGGCAGGTGCGCGGCCTCGCGGAAGAACTGGCCGGAGTGATCGGGAAGGTGGCGGCGCCCTGAGCGCCGTTGTGGCGGGGCCTTCCCTGTGGTGTGTCGCTCGCCGTCTCCGATAGCGTGACCCGCGTCGGACGACGGGAACTTCGGATCCTCCCGGCTGTGGTGGTCCAGAGGGACGTTCGCACTGAATGGGACGCCCTCTCGCCATAAGCCAATCTGCAATCAAAGTGTCACAATCGCCGCCTACACTGCGCGTATGGACTACGCCCACAACAGGAGTGCAGCGATGCTCGAATTCACCCGCCAGCCTTGGCTTGCTGCCGTCGCCATCGTCAGCCTCGTGTCGGTCCAGCCGGCCTATGTGGCCGCACAGGAGACGGTCAAGGTCGATGGCTCGTCGACGGTGTTTCCCATCACCGAGGCCGTGGCCGAGGATTTCCAGCAGTCGAAGCGCGGCAAGGTTCGCGTGACCGTCGGGATCTCCGGGACGGGCGGAGGCTTCAAGAAGTTCTGCCGTGGCGAAACCGACATTTCCGATGCTTCCCGCCCCATTCTCGCTCGCGAGATGGAGGAATGCCGCAAGGCCGGCGTCAAGTACATCGAATTGCCGGTCGCCTACGATGCCCTGACCGTGGTCGTGAATCCCAAGAACGAGTGGCTGAAGTCCATCACGGTGGCCGAGCTGAAGAAGATGTGGGAACCGGCAGCACAGGGCAAGGTGGTGCGCTGGCAGCAGGTCAATCCCGCCTGGCCTGATCAGCCGATGAAGCTGTTCGGTGCGGGCGCTGATTCGGGTACGTTCGACTACTTCACGGAATCGATCAACGGCCGCTCCAAGGCGAGTCGCGGCGACTTCACTGCCGCCGAGGACGACAACATTCTCGTGCAGGGCGTTGCCCGCGACGCCAACGGTCTCGGGTACTTCGGTTACGCCTACTACATCGAGAACAAGGACAAGTTGAAGGCGTTGCCTATCGTCAATCCGAAGACGGGCAAGCCGGTCCTCCCCTCTCTCGAGACAGTCGTCGACGGCAGCTATCAACCCCTGGCTCGTCCGATCTTCATCTATGTGAACGCGAAGTCGCTCGACCGGCCCGAGATTCGCGAGTTCGTTCAGTACTACATGAAGCACGCGGATGCCCTGATTCGCGAAGTGAAGTACGTACCCTTGCCGGGCAAGGTCTACACCGCAAATCTGGAGATGATCGAGAAGAGGGTTCTCGGCACCAAGTTCGGTGGAGAGAACCAGGTTGGACTTACAATCGAAGAACTTCTGAAGCTCGAAGCCAAACTCTGAGATCGAAGTGCCAGTCGGTTCGCTCGACTGGATCGGGACGCAGGAGGGCGCATGCCCTCCTGTTCGTTTTTCCTGGGGATTCGCGTTGCAGTGTCTCGCAGTCGTTCCGGCGGGTGCTGCAGAAGCGCACGACAACAAAACATGAACACCTCCACGGCGGAATCTCCCCAGGTTGTCAGTAGTCGCCTTCGGCGTCGGGCCTCCCGGCACGTGAAGGAGCGCATCATCGAAGCCTGTCTCCTGGCGGCGGCGTTGTTCTCGGTCTTCGTGACGGTGGGCATCGTGTTCGTCCTGGTGTCCGAGTCGATCCAGTTCTTTCGCCACGTTTCGATCATCGACTTCCTGACCGATACGCAGTGGACACCACTTTTCGACGATGCCCACTACGGGATCATGGTGCTGCTGTCGGGTACTTTGGTGAGTTCCCTCGTCGCCCTGCTCGTGGCTATTCCGCTGGGGACGATCATCGCGATCTACCTCTCGGAGTTCGCACCCTTCTCGGTCCGTGAGATCGCAAAGCCGTTCCTGGAACTGCTGGGGGGCGTGCCGACAGTGGTGTATGGCTACTTCGCCCTTCTGTATGTCACGCCGGCACTCCAATGGCTGATGCCGGAACTGCCCGGATTCAACCTGCTGTCGGCAGGATTGGTGATGGGCATCATGATCATCCCCTACGTGAGTTCGCTCTCCGAGGACGCCATGCGATCGGTGCCCATGAGCATGCGGGAGGGTTCGTACGCCATGGGTGCCACCCGTTTCCAGACAGCCGTGCGGGTGGTCACGCCCGCCGCGCTCTCAGGGATCGCGGCCGCGTACATCCTTGGAATATCGCGCGCCGTGGGGGAGACGATGATCCTTGCCGTCGCAGCAGGGATGCAGCCCAATCTCACCTGGAATCCACTCGAACCCGCCGCGACGATCACTGCCTACATCGTCCAGGTCGCTCTGGGAGACCTGCCCCATGGTTCCATCGGCTACCAGACCATCTTCGCCGCGGGCCTCACGCTCATGTTGATCACCCTCTGTTTTAACGTACTCGGCCACGTGCTCAAGCGGCGATTCCGGCAGGCCTATTGACATGCTGAAGCACGACGTCCGGGAGATCCGTCAGCTGATCGCGCGCCACAAGCGGCACGATCTCATGTTTGCCGTCTGTGGCGTGCTGGCCCTGATGGTCGGGGTGCTCACCTTCGCCGCATTGTTTTTCGGCATGGTCGTCGACGGCCTGCCACGGCTCAACCTCGAATTCTTCTCGAACTTCCCGTCCCGCCGCCCAGAGAACGCGGGCATTCTTTCGGCCTGGGTCGGCACGAGCCTCGTGATGGTCGTCACTGCCGTTGCTGCAATCCCGCTCGGTGTTGCGGCAGCCGTTTATCTGGAGGAGTACGCCCCGAAGAACTGGATGACCGACATCATCGAGATCAACGTGACGAATCTGGCGGGCGTCCCGTCGATCGTCTACGGTCTCCTGGCGCTCGGCCTATTCGTCTACCAATTCGGGTTCGGTCAGAGCATCCTTTCAGCGGGCCTCACGCTTTCGTTGCTGATCCTGCCAGTCGTCATCGTGGCGACACGAGAGTCGATCCGATCGATTCCGGCCTCGATTCGCGAGGGCGCGTATGCGGTGGGGGCCACCAAGTGGCAGACCACGGTCGACCACATCCTTCCGTACTCAGCCCCAGGCATCATGACCGGCATCATCATCGGCATGGCCCGGGCGATCGGCGAGACGGCGCCCATCATCACGATCGGCGCGCTTACGTTCATCGCCTTCCTGCCGCCCGCACCGGTGCAGCCGGAGTTCCCGTTCGTGTCATTCGAATGGCTGACCTCAGCCTTCACAGTGATGCCGATCCAGATGTTCAACTGGACCTCCCGTCCCGAGGCGGCCTTCCACGAGAACGCTGCGGCGGCGGGCCTGGTTCTGGTCGTCATGACGCTCTCCATGAACGGTATCGCGATCATGATCCGGTACCGCCTGCGCAAAAACATCAAGTGGTAGTCCGAGCCCATGTCCAAAGTCACCGATGGTCCGGCAGTCACCGCCGATCTCCGGATCAAGGCCGAAGCGCGCAATCTGAACTTCTACTACGGCAGCTTCCACGCCTTGAAGGGCATCAACATGCCCATCTACGAGCGGAAAGTGACAGCATTGATCGGTCCGTCCGGTTGCGGTAAGTCCACCTACCTGCGGTGCTTCAACCGGATGCACGATCTGTATCCGGGGAACCGTTACGACGGAGACATCCGTCTGCACCCCGACAACACCAATCTGCTGAACCCGCAGGTGGATCCCATCGAAGTGCGGATGCGGATCAGCATGGTGTTCCAGAAGCCGAACCCCTTCCCGAAGTCGATCTACGAGAACGTCGCCTACGGATTGCGGGTCCGGGGTGTTCGCGGAGTCGCGCTCCTGGATGAGAAGGTCGAGCAGGCTCTGCGCGGTGCAGCGCTCTGGGATGAGGTCAAGGATCGCTTGAATGACCTTGCCTTCAATCTGTCCGGTGGCCAGCAGCAGCGGCTCTGCATCGCGCGGGCGCTGGCCACGGAACCCGAGATTCTCCTGTTCGATGAGCCGACCTCCGCGCTCGACCCCATCGCAACGGCAAGCATCGAAGAACTGATAGCCGACCTGAAGGACAAGGTCACGATCCTGATCGTCACCCACAACATGCAGCAGGCGGCCCGGGTATCGGACTTCACCGCCTACATGTATCTGGGCGAAATGATCGAGTTCGATGCGACCGACACGATTTTCATCAAGCCGAAGAACAAGGCGACCGAAGACTACATCACGGGTCGTTTCGGCTGATTCGTCGGCGCGCGTGCGCTGCACGGATGGGGGCGGCGAGCCGCGCCAACACATCGTCTGCAGTGTACTTATTAGCCTGCCTGTGAGGCGTTTTGCGCTGCAGCACCGTTGACCCATCTCCCTGACGACGGGTACACTCGCTTAGTTTTTCGCTCTGGAATAAGCGCACGCGATGCGGACGAAACTGGTCGCCGGGAACTGGAAGATGAACGGCAGCCGCGCGTCGAATGAGGCGCTTCTGGAGCAGTTGAAGGCGGCAGATGTGTCTGGTGCGGGAATGGTCGTGTTCCCCCCGTTTCCATATCTGCAGCAATGCGCAGATATGGTCGCGGGTTCGGGGCTGCGGATTGGCGCCCAGGACTTGAGTGAGTTCGAAAGCGGAGCCTACACCGGGGACGTTTCCGGAGGCATGCTGGTTGAGCTGGGTTGTGGCTATGTACTTGTGGGGCATTCTGAGCGCCGTACGTTGCACGGTGAGATGAGTGAAGAGGTCGCCCGAAAGGCGGTTTCTGCGCACCGTGCGGGGATGGTTCCAGTGGTATGTGTCGGAGAGACGCGCGCGGAACGAGAGTCCGGCCGGACCGAGGCTGTGATCGGTTCACAGGTGGATGTTTTCTTGAGCGTCGCGGGAAGGGAAGTTTTGGCGTCGGCGGTATTTGCATACGAGCCGGTCTGGGCGATCGGCACGGGGCTGACAGCCTCGCCGGAGCAGGCTCAAGAGGTCCACGCATTCATTCGCGCACGAGTGGCGGCGCTGGATGCTGCAAGGGCTTCGACCTTGCAGATACTGTATGGGGGCAGCGTGAAGGGCGCGAATGCGGCGACCTTGTTCGCGATGCCCGACGTGGATGGGGGGCTCGTCGGTGGGGCGTCCCTGGTGGCGAAGGAATTTCTGGAGATACATCGGGCTGCGGCACTCGCATCCCGATAGGAAAAAATGCAAACAGTGATCCTCGTGTTGCACGTTCTTGCCGCTGCGGCCGTGATCGGCCTGGTGCTGTTGCAGCACGGCAAGGGCGCGGACATGGGGGCCGCATTCGGCAGTGGTTCCGCCGGCAGCCTGTTCGGCGCCAGTGGCTCCGCCAATTTTCTGAGTCGCGCGACCGCCGTGATTGCTGCGGTGTTCTTCGTGACCAGTCTGGGTTTGACCTACCTGTCCACCGGTCGGTCGGATTCGAAGGGCGTCATCCTCGGAGCGCCGCCTGCGACTTCGGACAAGGCGTCATCTACCGAGGCACCTCCCGTGTCTCCGGCGGACGCTGACTCCAAGGCGAAGGAAATTCCTAAGTAAGTGTGTAGTTCCGGCCGTAAGTGGTCGTGGCAGTGCTGTGCCGACGTGGTGAAATTGGTAGACACGCTGTCTTGAGGGGGCAGTGGCGAAAGCTGTGCGAGTTCGAGTCTCGCCGTCGGCACCAATGATTTCGTAACGAGTATGTCGCAACGAACATTCCGGATGATCGCCGTGGTCCGGAGCAGGCATTGAAAACCGTGGCGATCGATGCAGCAGTAGGGCACCCGGTCGATGTCGTTTGGGTCCCTTGAGTCTGGGGTCCGTGTCGCGATGAGGGGTCCTGGAACGCGATGCTAGGAAACTATTTTCCGGTACTTCTGTTCATTCTTGTGGGTATCGCCGTCGGCGGTGCCGCAATTCTCGCCGGTGGCGGGCTGTCCACGCTTCTCGGACACAACCGTCCTGACTCTCAAAAGCTTTCTCCGTACGAGTGCGGCTTCGAGGCCTTCGAAGACGCGCGGATGAAATTCGACGTCCGCTACTACCTCGTCGCCATCCTCTTCATCCTCTTCGATCTCGAGATCGCTTTTCTCTTTCCCTGGGCCATCGTGCTCCAGGAGATCGGATTGTTCGGATTTCTCGCCATGGTCGTGTTCCTCGCGATCCTCGTGGTGGGGTTCATCTACGAATGGAAGAAGGGTGCGCTGGAATGGGAATGAGTCTGCGAGTCGCAGCCGCCGTTTCCGCTGACCAGTTGCTCCACCCGACGGAGTGCGCATGGGCATAGAAGGCGAGCTTCAGAAGGGATTCGTCACGACCTCGGTCGATTCCCTCATCAACTGGACCCGTACCGGCTCTCTCTGGCCGATGACGTTCGGCCTCGCCTGTTGCGCTGTCGAGATGATGCAGGCTGGTGCCTCCCGGTATGACCTCGACCGCTTCGGTATCGTGTTCCGTCCGAGCCCTCGCCAGTCCGACGTCATGATCGTGGCGGGTACCCTGTGCAACAAGATGGCCCCCGCGCTTCGCAAGGTGTACGACCAGATGGCCGAACCCCGCTGGGTGATCTCGATGGGTTCCTGCGCGAACGGCGGCGGCTACTACCACTATTCGTACTCTGTCGTGCGCGGTTGCGACCGGATCGTGCCTGTGGACGTCTACGTTCCGGGGTGTCCGCCGACCGCCGAGGCACTGCTCTACGGGATCATCCAGTTGCAGAACAAGATCCGCCGTCAGAACACCATTGCCCGGTGATCGCGTGACCGACCCCGTCAATCTGCTGGAAGTGACCCGCGCCGTTCTCGGTGCCGCGGTTGTCGACACCGAAGTCGTGCGTGATCAGGCCATCGTGACCATCGCAGCCGCCTCGTGGGTCACGGCAGCGAGACAGTTGCGCGATTCTCCGCAGTTGCGTTTCGAGCAACTGATCGACCTCTGTGGCATGGACTATCAAGCGTACGGCAACGGTCGATGGGATGGTCAGCGCTTCTCCGTCGCCGTTCAGCTGCTGTCCATCCAGCACAACCAGCGTCTCCGCATTAAGGTGTTTGCAGAGGACGATGATTTCCCCTCCGTGGATTCCGTCGTCGACGTCTGGTCGGGCGCGAACTGGTTCGAGCGCGAAGCCTTCGATCTGTTCGGTATCGTCTTCCCGGGTCATCCGGATCTGCGTCGCATCCTCACCGACTACGGTTTCATCGGGCATCCGTTCCGCAAGGACTTCCCGGTGTCCGGCTATGTCGAGATGCGCTACGACCCCTATCAGCAGCGTGTCATCTACCAGCCCGTCAGCATCGAGCCGCGCGAGATCGTGCCGCGTGTCGTGCGTGAAGAGCACTACGGTGATGTGGAATAGCCATGGCTGAGATCCGCAGTTTCACCGCGACTACGTTCACCATGAACTTTAGTTCCAGCCTAACCCCGGCAGTGCCAGCGTTAGCTTCCACTGAAGTTCACGGCACGTCGCGCTCAGCGACGGCGACCTGCGCTGTTCTCGGAGGTCGCCATGGCTGAGATCCGCAACTTCACCATGAACTTTGGCCCGCAGCATCCGGCGGCGCATGGTGTGTTGCGCCTCGTGCTGGAGCTCGACGGCGAAGTGATCCAACGCGCCGATCCGCACATCGGTCTTCTGCACCGCGCGACGGAGAAGCTCGCCGAGCAGAAGATGTTCATCCAGAGCGTGCCGTACATGGATCGACTCGATTACGTGTCGATGATGTGCAACGAGCACGCGTACGTGATGGCCATCGAGAAGCTGCTGGGCATCGAGGTGCCGATCCGCGCGCAGTACATCCGCGTGATGTTCGACGAGATCACACGCGTGCTGAACCACCTGCTCTGGCTTGGTGCGCACGGCCTCGACATCGGGGCGATGACGATCTTCCTGTACTGCTTCCGTGAGCGCGAAGACCTCATGGACTGCTACGAGGCCGTCTCCGGAGCCCGTCTGCATGCGGCCTACTACCGGCCCGGTGGCGTGTACCGCGATCTTCCCGATCGGATGCCGCAGTACGACGAATCTCCTCTTCGCTCGGCCGCCGACGTGAAGCGCCTGAACGAGAACCGTCAGGGCTCGATGCTGGATTTCATCCAGGACTTCACCGATCGCTTCCCGAAGCTCGTCGACGAGTACGAATCGCTGCTCACCGACAATCGCATCTGGAAGCAGCGCACGGTCGGCATCGGTGTCGTGACACCCGAACGCGCCCTGCAGCTCGGCTTCACGGGGCCCATGCTCCGCGGCTCGGGCGTCGAGTGGGATCTCCGCAAGAAGCAGCCGTACGAGGTCTACGATCGGATGGACTTCGACATCCCGGTCGGCGTCAACGGGGACTGCTACGACCGGTACCTCGTCCGCATGGAGGAGTTCCGCCAGTCGAACCGGATCATCCGCCAGTGCGTCGACTGGCTGCGGAAGAACCCCGGCCCGGTGATGAGCGACAACCACAAAGTTGCTCCGCCCTCCAGGGTGGCGATGAAGTCGAACATGGAAGAGCTGATCCACCACTTCAAGCTCTTCACCGAGGGCATGCACGTGCCCGAGGGCGAGTGCTATTCCGCCGTCGAGGCGCCGAAGGGCGAGTTCGGTATCTATCTGGTGTCCGACGGCGCCAACAAGCCCTACCGCGTGAAGATCCGCGCGCCGGGATTCCCGCACCTGGCTGCGATGGACGAGATGGCGAGGGGGCACATGATCGCCGATGCCGTGGCGATCATCGGCACCATGGATGTCGTGTTCGGTGAGATCGATCGATGAGTGAAGCAACCGGCACCCTGTCGGCGGAAGCCCGTGTCCGGATCGACCGGGAAGTGGCCAAGTACCCGGCCGACCAGAAGCAGTCCGCGGTGATGGCGGCCCTTGCCATTGCGCAGCACGAGAATGGCTCGCTGTCGACCGCGCTGATGGATGAGGTTGCAGCGCACCTCGGGATGCCACCCGTCGCCGTGTACGAGGTCGCGACCTTCTACACGATGTACGACCTGAAGCCCCTCGGCCGTCACAAGCTCTGCATCTGCACCAACCTGCCGTGCGCGCTGTCCGGCGCCCTCGAGGCGGCGGCGCATCTGAAGAAGAAGCTCGGCGTGGGGTTCGGCGAAACCACCGCCGATGGCCGGTTCACGCTGAAGGAAGGCGAGTGTTTCGGTGCCTGCGGGGATTCCCCGGTACTGCTGCACAACAACCGCAAGATGCTGATCGGCATGACGCCCGACAAGCTCGATGCGCTCATTGCGGAGCTTGCGAAATGAAGTCCTCCCATCCCCCCTTCGCAACCGATGCGTACGGTCCCGACGCCGTGATCATGGCCGGCGTCGACGGAAACAACTGGGGTATCGCCGACTACATGGCGCGTGGCGGCTATGCCGCCCTCCGCAAGATCCTCGAAGAGAAGATCACACCGGCCGCGGTGATCGACGAGGTCAAGAAATCCGTGCTGCGCGGCCGTGGCGGTGCCGGATTCCCGACGGGCCTCAAGTGGAGCTTCATGCCCCGCAACTACGAGGGCCAGAAGTACCTCGTGTGCAATTCGGATGAAGGCGAGCCCGGCACGTTCAAGGATCGCGACATCCTCCGCTACAACCCGCACACCGTGATCGAGGGCATGGCGATCGCCGCCTACGCCATGGGAATCTCGGTGGGCTACAACTACATCCACGGCGAGATCTGGGAGACCTACGAGCGCTTCGAGCGCGCCCTGGAAGAGGCGCGCGCCGCCGGCTTCCTCGGCGACCGCATCCTCGGCAGCGACTTTTCGTTCCAGCTCCACGCGCACCACGGCTTCGGCGCGTACATCTGTGGTGAAGAGACGGCCCTGCTCGAATCGCTCGAAGGCAAGAAGGGCCAGCCCCGCTTCAAGCCGCCGTTCCCCGCGAGTTTCGGCCTGTACGGCAAGCCCACCACGATCAACAACACCGAGACGTTCGCCGCGGTGCCGTGGATCATCCGCAATGGCGGCGAGGCGTTCCTCGCGCTGGGCAAGCCGAACAACGGCGGCACGAAGATCTTCTCGGTGTCCGGTGACGTCGCCCGGCCCGGCAACTACGAGGTCAGACTCGGTACGCCTTTCGCGACGCTGCTCGAGATGGCCGGTGGCATGCGCGAGGGGCGTCCGCTGAAGGCATGCATCCCTGGTGGTTCGTCGATGCCGGTGCTGCCTGCCGAGATCATGATGGCCACCGACATGGACTACGACTCCATCGCGAAGGCGGGGTCGATGCTCGGTTCCGGCGCCGTCATCGTGATGAACGACACCCGCTGCATGGTGCGCTGTCTCGAACGCCTCTCGTACTTCTACTACGAGGAATCGTGCGGTCAGTGCACGCCCTGCCGCGAGGGTACCGGCTGGCTGTACCGCATGGTGAACCGCATCGAGCACGGCCGCGGCCGCCCGGAAGATCTCGACATGCTCGATCAGGTCGCGCAGAACATCCAGGGCCGGACGATCTGCGCGCTGGGCGACGCCGCCGCGATGCCGGTACGCGCGTTCCTCAAGCACTACCGCGACGAATTCCAGTACCACATCGACCACAAGGTCTGCCTGGTCGATGCCGTGGCGAAGGCGGCCTAGGAAGCGACATGAGCGAACCGAAGCTGATCAATCTCGAAGTCGATGGCCAACCGGTGCAGGTGCCGGAGGGCTCGATGGTGATGGAGGCGACCAACCGCCTCGGTGTCTACGTCCCGCACTTCTGCTGGCACAAGAAGCTGTCGATCGCGGCCAACTGCCGCATGTGCCTCGTCCAGGTCGAGAAGGCGCCGAAGCCGCTGCCTGCCTGCGCGACGCCGGTCACCGAAGGCATGAAGGTGTTCACGCACTCCGAGGCGGCCGTGAAGGCGCAGAAGGGCGTGATGGAGTTCCTGCTCATCAATCACCCGCTCGACTGCCCGATCTGCGATCAGGGCGGCGAGTGCCAGTTGCAGGATCTCGCGGTGGGCTACGGGCCATCGTCGTCCCGCTACGGCGAGATGAAGCGCGTGGTCCCCCGCAAGGACATCGGACCGCTGGTGGCCGCCGAAGAGATGTCGCGCTGCATCCACTGCACGCGCTGCGTGCGTTTCGGCCAGGAGATCGCGGGGGTCATGGAACTCGGCATGGCCGGGCGTGGCGAGCACTCCGAGATCCTGTCGTTCGTCGGCAAGAGCGTCGACTCCGAGTTGTCCGGCAACATGGTCGATCTCTGCCCCGTCGGCGCGCTGACGTCGAAGCCATTCCGCTACACGGCCCGCACCTGGGAACTCGCGCGGCGCCGGACGGTGAGCCCGCACTGTGGACTCGGCACCGGGCTCGTGGTGCAGATCAAGGGCAACCGCGTCATGCGCGCGCTCCCGTATGAGAACGAGGCGATCAACGAGTGCTGGCTGTCCGACAAGGACCGGTATTCGTACGAAGGCCTCAACAGTTCCGACCGACTCGTGCGCCCGATGGTGAAGCGCGACGGTCGCTGGCAGGAAGTCGAATGGTCCGAGGCCCTGGAGTTCGCCGCCGAAGGTCTGAAGCGAGTCATCGCCGCCCGCGGCCCCGATCAGATCGGCCTCCTCGCCAGCCCGCACTCGACCCTCGAGGAACTCTTCCTCGCGGGTCGCTTCGTGCGAGGCATCGGCGGCGACAACGTGGACTTCCGCCTGCGCCGCACCGACTTCTCGCTCGACGCGCAACGCAAGGGCGCACCTTGGCTCGGGATGCCCGTGGCCGACGTGAGCCGCCTGAAGCGCGTGCTCGTCATCGGGTCCAACCTCCGCAAGGATCACCCGCTGCTCGCCGTGCGTCTTCGCACCGCGGCCCGCAAGGGTCTGCAACTCGCGATGGTCGGCGCTTGGCAGGACGATCCGCTCATCCCATTGCAGGGTGACCTCCGCGTCGCGCCGTCTGCACTGCCGGCCGCGCTGGCCGAAGTGCTGGTCGCCCTGCTCGCATCGAAAGGTCAACCGGTCGACGCCGCGCTGGCGGCGGTCGTGCCCGGTGACGAAGCGCGCCGCGTGGCCACGATGCTCGCCGGCGGTGAGCCCGCGGCCGTGTTCCTCGGCAATTTCGCGACCCATCATCCGCAGGCTTCCGCCATCGAGAACCTCGCCCAGCGCATCGCGGCCGCCTCGAGCGCGCGCTTCGGCGTGCTCGGCGAAGCGGCCAACAGCGTCGGCGGGCATCTCGCCGGTGCCAGCCCGATGGGCAAGGGCCTCGACGCCGCGGCGATGGTGCGCGCGAAGCTCGGTGCGTATCTGCTGCTCGGTTGTGAACCGGAACTCGATACTGCTGATGGCGCCGCCGCACTCGCTGCGATGCATGCAGCGGAGTTCGTGGTGGCGCTGTCGTCGTTCCAGCACCGCGCGGTCGAGTACGCCGACGTGCTCCTGCCGATGGCGCCCTTCACCGAGACGGCCGGTACGTTCGTCAGCACCGAAGGTCGTGTGCAGTCCTTCAAGGGTGTCGTGCAGCCGCTCGGCGAGGCGCGTCCCGGTTGGAAGATCCTGCGGGTGCTAGGCAATCTCTTCGGTCTCGATGGCTTCGACCAGGACAGTGCGGAGGCCGTGAAGACCGCGGCACTCGCCGGGGTCGACGTCTCCACGCGGCTCGACAACAGCCTCGCGCAGTTGCCGCCGGTGTCATTGGCCCCAGCCATCGCGGGCGGTCTCGAGCGCATCGGCGATGTGCCGATCCACTTCGCCGACCCGCTCGTGCGTCGGGCGCCTTCGTTGCAGGACACGCACGATGCCGTCGCCCCGCAGGCGTGGATGAATGCTGCGACGCTGGCATCCCTCGGCGTGGCGGAGGGCGACCAGGTACGCGTGACCCAGGGCGAGGCCAGCGTGCTGCTCTTCGCCGGCAGGAACGCACGCGTCCCCGACGGCGCGGTGCGGATCTCCGCGGGGCACGTGCTCACTGCGAATCTCGGCCCGCTCACCGGAACCATCCGCGTCGAGCGCATCGCTGCCGCCGCCAAGGCGAGCGCCTGACGATGGAATTCTTCTCGAACCTCTTCGGACCCACCTGGCCGCTGGTGTGGACGCTCGCGAAGATCGTCGCGATCGTCCTGCCGATCATGGGCTGCGTCGCCTACCTCACGCTCGCCGAGCGGAAGGTGATCGGCTTCATGCAGGTGCGCCTCGGCCCGAACCGTGTGACCTTCTTCGGGATCCGCTGGCTCGGCGGACTCGCGCAACCGATCGCCGATGCGCTGAAGCTGCTCACGAAGGAAATCATCATTCCTTCGGGTGCGAACAAGGTGCTGTTCCTGATGGCGCCGGTGCTGTCGCTGATGCCGGCCCTCGCGGCGTGGGCGGTGATCCCCTTCGATCCCGAACTCGTGCTCGCCAACGTCGATGCCGGCCTGCTGTACGTGATGGCCATCACGTCCATGGGCGTCTACGGGGTGATCATCGCCGGCTGGGCATCGAACTCGAAGTACGCCTTCCTCGGGTGCCTCCGGTCGGCGGCCCAGATCGTCTCGTACGAGATCGCGATGGGCTTCGCGCTCGTCGGCGTGCTGATGATGTCGCACTCCCTCAACCTCGTGGAAATCGTGAAACAGCAGCAGGGCGGACTGGGCGCGCTCTCCTGGAACTTCATCCCGTTGTTCCCGATGTTCATCGTGTATCTGATCTCGGGCGTGGCGGAAACCAACCGGGCGCCGTTCGACGTCGCGGAAGGCGAATCCGAGATCGTCGCCGGCTTCCACGTCGAGTACTCGGGGATGGCCTTCGCGGTCTTCTTCCTCGCCGAGTACGCGAACATGATCCTGGTGTCGACGCTGACCGCCGTCATGTTCCTCGGCGGCTGGCTCTCGCCGGTGCCGTTCCTCCCGGACGGCTTCCCGTGGCTCGTCGGCAAGGTCGGCTTCGTGCTGTTCCTGTTCCTGTGGTTCCGCGCCACCTTCCCGCGCTATCGCTACGACCAGATCATGCGTCTCGGCTGGAAGGTGTTCATCCCGGTCACGCTGGTATGGCTCATGGTGATCGGTGGATGGATGCAGACCCCTTACTGGCCTTGGAAGTGAGGCGCCCATCGTGAACCGCATCCGCGAATTCTTCGGCACCTTCCTGCTCTTCGAGCTGCTGAAGGGAATGGCCATCACCGGCCGGCATCTGTTCCATCGGAAGATCACCGTCCAGTTCCCGGACGAGAAGACGCCGCAGAGCCCGCGCTTCCGCGGCCTGCACGCGCTGCGTCGATACCCCAACGGCGAGGAACGCTGCATCGCCTGCAAGCTCTGCGAGGCCGTGTGTCCGGCACTCGCCATCACCATCGAATCCGAGGCACGCGCCGACGGCACGCGCCGCACGACTCGCTACGACATCGACCTCACGAAGTGCATCTTCTGCGGCTTCTGCGAGGAATCCTGCCCGGTCGACTCCATCGTCGAGACCCGCATCTTCGAATACCACGGGGAGCGCCGCGGCGATCTCGTCTACACGAAGGAAATGCTGCTCGCCATCGGTGACCGGTACGAAGAACAGATCGCCAAGGACCGCGCCGACGATGCCGCCTACCGGTGATCGCCTGACCCACCCGGCTGTTGCGCCGCGCGTTCCGCCGCGGTGCCACCCTCACGGAGACCTGCCTTGAGCTTCCAGCTGGCTGTCTTCTACGCCTTTGCTCTCATCCTCGTGTTTGCCGCCCTGCGCGTCATCACTGCCCGCAATCCCGTGCACGCCTCGCTGTTCCTGGTCCTCGCGTTCGTCACGGCCGCCGGACTCTGGATGCTCCTCGAAGCGGAGTTCCTGGCGATCACGCTCGTGCTCGTCTACGTCGGTGCCGTGATGGTGCTGTTCCTCTTCGTCGTGATGATGCTCGACATCAACATCGACCGCATCCGCGAGGGCTACTGGGAGTATCTGGTCCCCGCGCTCGTGGTGGCCGGCACCATGCTGGCCGAGATGACGCTGCTCCTCGTGGGCCGCAGCCTGCGCCTCGAAGGCATGCCCGCGCCCGCGGCGAAGGCGGAGACCTACAGCAACACGAAGGAACTCGGGCGCCTCATCTACACGCAGTACGTGTACGCCTTCGAGATCGCCTCGGTCATCCTGCTCGTCGCCATCGTCGCAGCCATCGCGCTCACGATGCGTCGCCGCAAGGACAGCAAGTACCAGGATCCCGCGCGCCAGGTCGTCGTGCGTCGTGCCGACCGCGTCCGGATCGTCGCGATGAAGTCCGAGAAGCCGGCGGCGCCCGCCGCTCCCGCATCCGAACAGGCGGCGCCATGATCCCGCTCACCCACTATCTCGTGCTTGGCGCGATCCTCTTCGCGATCAGCGTCGTCGGCATCTTCCTCAACAAGAAGAACGTGATCATCCTGCTGATGGCGATCGAGTTGATGCTGCTCGCCGTGAACACGAACTTCATCGCGTTCTCGCACTACCTGCAGGACACCTCGGGACAGATCTTCGTGTTCTTCATCCTGACGGTGGCCGCCGCCGAATCCGCGATCGGCCTCGCGATCCTCGTGGTGCTCTTCCGCACCATCCGCAGCATCAACGTCGAAGACATCGGGCGCCTGAAGAACTGAGATGAACGCCCTCTATCCGATCATTCCCCTCGCCCCGCTCGTCGGCGCGCTCCTGGCGGGTCTCTTCGGCCAGGTCATCGGCCGCACCGGCGCCCACGTCGTGACGATCGCCGGCGTGCTGGTCGCGCTCGTCTGCTCGGTGATGGTGTTCCAGGACGTGCAGGCGGGACACACGTTCAACGGCACCGCCTACACCTGGCTCATCGCGGGCGACATCAAGATGGAGGTGGGCTTCCTCATCGACACCCTGACGGCGACCATGCTGCTCGTGGTCACGTCGGTCTCGCTGATGGTCCACATCTACACGATCGGCTACATGGCCGACGACCCCGGCTATCAGCGCTTCTTCGCCTACATCTCGCTGTTCACGTTCGCGATGCTGATGCTGGTGATGTCGAACAACTTCCTCCAGCTCTTCTTCGGCTGGGAGGCCGTGGGTCTCGTGTCGTACCTGCTGATCGGCTTCTGGTACACGCGCCCCACCGCGATCTTCGCGAACCTGAAGGCGTTCCTGGTGAACCGCGTCGGCGACTTCGGGTTCATCCTCGGCATCGGTCTCGTGCTGGCGCATTTCGGTTCGCTCGACTACGCCACGGTGTTCCAGGCCGCACCCGCGAGGGCTGCCGAGACGATCTCCCTGATGGGCGACACGCAGTGGTCGCTGCTCACCGTCATCTGCATCCTGTTGTTCGTGGGCGCGATGGGCAAGTCGGCTCAGTTCCCGCTACACGTGTGGCTGCCCGACTCCATGGAAGGCCCGACGCCGATCTCCGCACTGATTCATGCGGCGACGATGGTGACGGCCGGCATCTTCATGGTCGCGCGCATGTCGCCGCTGTTCGAACTCTCCGAGACGGCGCTGTCGTTCGTCCTGGTGATCGGGGCGATCACGGCCCTCTTCATGGGCTTCCTCGGCATCGTCCAGAACGACATCAAGCGCGTCGTGGCGTACTCGACGCTCTCGCAGCTCGGCTACATGACCGTGGCACTGGGCGCCTCGGCGTATTCGGTCGCGATCTTCCACCTGGCGACCCACGCGTTCTTCAAGGCGCTGCTGTTCCTCGCGGCGGGCTCCGTCATCATCGGCATGCACCACGACCAGGACATCCGGAACATGGGTGGTCTGCGGAAGTACATGCCCATCACCTGGCTCACGTCACTGGCGGGTTCGCTGGCGCTGATCGGTACGCCGTTCCTGTCGGGCTTCTACTCGAAGGATTCCATCATCGAAGCCGTGGGCGCATCGCATATCGCCGGCAGCGGGTTCGCCCACTTCGCGGTGATGGCGGGTGTCTTCATCACGGCCTTCTACTCGTTCCGGATGTACTTCCTGGTGTTCCACGGCAAGGAGCGCTTCGGCGCGCACGCTGAGAAAGCGCACGGCCACGACGACCACGCTGCGCACGGCCATGATGCTCACGGTGACCACCACGGCGGCGGAACACCGCACGAGTCGCCCTGGGTCGTGACGCTCCCGCTCGTGCTGCTCGCGATCCCTTCGCTGTTCCTGGGCTACTTCGCGATCGAGCCGATGCTCTTCGGCGATTACTTCAAGGGTGTGATTCACGTCGCTGAACACCATGGGGCCATGGCCGACCTGCGGGAGCACTTCCACGGCGCCGGTGCGATGGCCGTGCATGCACTCACGACGTTGCCGTTCTGGCTGGCGTTCGCCGGGGTCGCCGTCTCCTGGTTCTTCTATCTGAAGCGGCCCGACATCCCCGCCGCCATCGCGAAGACGTTCCGCCCGATCCACACGCTGCTGCTGAACAAGTACTACTTCGACGACTTCAACAACGTCTTCTTCGCGGGCGGTGCCCGCCTCATCGGCAAGGGCCTCTGGCGCATCGGCGACGCCGCGATCATCGACGGGTTCTTCGTGAACGGTGCTGCGCGTCTGATCGGCTGGTTCTCCGGCATCGTGCGGAAGCTCCAGAGCGGCTACGTCTACCACTACGCCTTCGTGATGATCCTCGGCGTCTTCGCCCTCCTGACCTGGTTCGTGCGGACGTGACCCCCCAATGAGCGCCATGCCACTGCTGACCCTCGCCATCTGGGTGCCCATCCTCGCGGGCGCGCTCGTGCTCGCCACGGGCTCCGATCGGAACGCGTCCCTCGCCCGCACCATCGCCCTGCTCGGTGCCATCGCCGGTTTCGTCGTCACGCTGCCCCTCGCGATCAGCTTCGACACCGCCATCGCCGGCATGCAGTTCATCGAGACGACCCCGTGGATTCCGCGTTACCACGTGAACTACAGCCTGGGGATCGACGGCATCTCGCTGCTGCTGATCGTGCTGAACAGCTTCACGACCATCCTCGTCGTGCTGGCCGGCTGGAAGGTGATCGAGAGCCGTGTGGCCCAGTATTTCGCCGCCTTCCTGGTGATGTCCGGCCTCATGAACGGCGTGTTCGCCGCGACCGACGCGCTGCTCTTCTACGTGTTCTTCGAGGCGACGCTGATCCCGATGTTCATCGTGATCGGCGTGTGGGGCGGACCGAACCGCGTGTACGCCGCGGTGAAGTTCTTCCTCTACACGCTGCTCGGCTCGCTGCTGATGCTGGTGGCGCTGCTGTATCTCTATCGTGCGAGCGGCGGCAGCTTCTCCCTGGCCGACTGGCGTGCGCTGCCGCTGGGCATGACCCCGCAGGTGCTCGTCTTCCTCGCATTCCTCGTGGCGTTCGCCGTCAAGGTGCCCATGTGGCCGGTGCACACGTGGTTGCCGGATGCGCACGTCGAGGCGCCGACCGGCGGCTCCGTCGTGCTGGCGGCCATCGCGCTGAAGCTGGGTGGCTATGGTTTCATCCGGTTCTCGCTGCCGATCGCACCCGATGCGAGCCACGCCCTGTCGGGGTTCATGATCGCGCTCTCGCTGATCGCCGTCGTCTACATCGGGCTCGTCGCGCTGGTGCAGACCGACATGAAAAAGCTGATCGCGTATTCGTCGATCTCGCACATGGGCTTCGTGACGCTCGGGCTCTTCCTCTTCGAGCGCCTCGGCGTCGAAGGTGCGGTGATCCAGATGATCTCGCACGGATTCATCTCCGGCGCCATGTTCCTCTGCGTCGGCGTGATGTACGACCGCATGCACTCGCGCCAGATCGCCGACTACGGCGGCGTGGTGAACACGATGCCGATCTTCGCTTCGTTCCTCATGCTCTTCGCGATGGCCAATGCCGGCCTTCCGGGCACGAGCGGGTTCGTGGGCGAGTTCATGGTGATCATGGCGGCGACCAAGGTGAACTTCTGGTTCGCGTTCACCGCGGCCACGACGCTGATCTTCGGTGCGGCCTACACCCTCTGGATGTACAAGCGGGTCATCTTCGGCGCGGTGGCGAATCCGCACGTGGCCGAACTGAAGGATCTCGAGCCCCGCGAGTGGATCTTCCTCTCCGTCCTCGCCGTCGCCGTCCTCTGGATGGGTATCCATCCCGCTCCGTTCAATGCCGTGCTGGAGGCGCCGGTGGCCGACCTCCTCCAGCATCTCTCGAAGAGCAAGCTGCCGTGACCCAACGCTCCGGAAACCCTGTGCGGAGAACCGCGTGAGCCTCACTGCTGCCGATTTCGTCCCGATCTGGCCGGAGCTGCTGCTCCTCGTGATGGTGTGCGTCATCCTGATCGCCGACCTCTTCCTGCGCGACGACCAGCGCAACGGCGTCTACGTGCTCTCCCTCCTGACGCTTGCCGCCTGTGCCGTCGTGACGGTCGTCTCCGCGGGTTCGGATGTCTCGATCGTCATGCACGGCATGTTCGTGGACGATCCCATGAGCGACGCGCTCAAGGTGATGGTCTACCTCGCGGTCGGCGTGATGCTGGTCTACTCGCGGACCTACATCGAGGCGCGCGGCATGTTCCGCGGGGAGTTCTACACCCTCGTGCTCTTCGCGACGCTCGGCATGATGGTGATGATCTCCGCGAACCACTTCCTGTCGCTGTATCTCGGACTCGAACTGCTGTCGCTCTCGATGTACGCCCTCGTGGCCCTGCAGCGCGACTCCGCGGAGAGCACCGAGTCGGCGATGAAGTACTTCGTGCTTGGCGCGCTCGCCTCGGGAATGCTGCTGTACGGGATGTCGATGATCTATGGCGCCACCGGCTCGCTCGAGATCCCGCGCGTCGCGGAGCGCATTGCGAACGGTCAGGCCAACGCCACCATCCTCGTGTTCGGACTCGTGTTCGTCGTCGCCGGCCTGGGTTTCAAGTTCGGCGCGGTGCCGTTCCACATGTGGGTGCCAGACGTCTACCAGGGTGCGCCGACGGCGGTGGCCCTGTTCATCAGCACGGCACCCAAGCTCGCCGCCTTCGCCTTCGCGATCCGCCTGCTGGTGGAAGCGCTCGGTCATCCGTCGTTGCTCGTCGAATGGCAGCAGATGCTGGCGATCCTCGCGGTGCTGTCGATGGCCATCGGCAACATCACCGCCATTGCGCAGACGAACCTGAAGCGCATGCTCGCCTACTCGACGATCTCGCACATGGGGTTCCTGTTGCTCGGGTTGATGTCCGGCACGGTGGACGGCTACGGCGCGGCGATGTTCTACGTGGCGGTCTACGCGTTCATCGGTCTCGGCACCTTCGGGATGATCATGCTGCTCTCCCGCAAGGGCTTCGAGGCCGACCGCATCGAGGACTTCAAAGGGCTCAACCGTCGGAGCCCGTGGTACGCGTTCGTGATGCTGCTCCTCATGTTCTCGCTCGCTGGCGTCCCGCCGACCGTGGGCTTCTACGCGAAGCTCTCCGTGCTGCAGGCCGCACTCGACGCGGGCTATATCGGCCTCACGATCGTGGCGGTGCTGCTGTCCCTCGTGGGCGCGTTCTACTACCTGCGAATCGTCCGGCTCATGTACTTCGACGAGCCCACCGACACCGCTCCCATCGTCGCCTCCGCGGGGGCTCGCGTGCTGCTGTCGGTCAACGGCCTGGCCGCCCTGGTGATCGGCATCGTGCCCGGGTGGCTGATGACGCTGTGCCAGCAGGCGATGCAGGCTTCGCTCTAGACCTCCGCCGGCCCGTCCCGTGTCAGACCAGGATCGCGAGCACGATTTCACCGAAACGACGGTCTCGTCGACGGTGACCTACCGCGGCCGCATGCTCCAGGTGCGCGAGGACGAAGTCCGCCTGCCGGATGGCAATCCGGCGCGTCGCGAATATGTCGTGCATCCGGGCGCGGCGGTGATCATGCCGCTCTTCGACGACTGGTCCGTGCTGCTAGAACGTCAGTTCCGCTATCCCCTGCACGACCACTTCTACGAACTCCCCGCCGGCAAGCTCGAGAAGGGCGAACCCCCGATCGAGACCGCAAAGCGCGAGCTGAGGGAAGAGACGGGTTACTCCGCGACGGAGTGGCGGCAGCTCTGCCGTCTGCACCCGTGTGTGGGCTACGCCGATGAGGTCGTGTATCTGTTCGTGGCGCGGGGCCTCACGTTCTCCGAACGATCGCTCGACGACGGCGAGTTCCTCGAGACGTTGGTCCTGCCGCTCGACGAGGCTCTGGAGTGGGTCCGGAGTGGACGCATCACCGACGTGAAGACCCAGATGGGACTCCTCTGGGCGGATCGCCTGCGTGCCGGTTGGCCGTTGCCCGACGAGGTTTGATTCCGCGCGACGGAGATCACGCGCTGAACGCCACCAACAGAAAGGCCACCCGAGGGTGGCCTTTCTGTTGGGTGCCTGTGGGTAACGACCGGGTCAGTGGCCGGCAGTCCCCGTCTTGCGGAATACCGGCTCGCGCGTCTCGGGCGCGTCGATGGGATAGGGCGCCCGGAACAGGTTCCCCTGGGCGTACTCCACGCGCATGCTGCGAAGACGCGAGAGCACTTCCGGGGTTTCCACCCATTTCGCGATGACCTGCTTCGAGAGACCCTGGCCGACATCGCACAGCGCTTGCACGAAGATCCCGTTCGCGTCGTCCCGGGTGAGGTCTCGCACGAAACTGCCGTCGATCTTGATGTAGTCGACGTCGAACTGCCGCAGGTAGTAGAACGAGCTGAACCCGGCGCCGAAGTTGTCGAGCGCGAACCGGAAGCCCATCTGCTTCAGCTCGCGGATGAAGTTCTTGCTGATCGACACCTCGGCCATCGCGGCGGCTTCCGAGATCTCGAACACGAGCTGGCCGCGCGACACATCGGAGCCTTCCAGCAGGGCGTAGAAGCGGCGCGTCCAGGACGGGTCGGACATGCTCACGCGCGACAGGTTGACGAAGAAGCGCGAGCGCATGTTGCGGCGCTCGGGCGCGCTCAGGTAGTGGAGCAGCTTCGCGATCACGCGGAGGTCGATCTCCTGGACGATGCCGAGGGACTCCGCGGCCTCCAGGAACTGCTTCGGTGCGACGATCCGGCCGTCGTTGTCCTCGATGCGGACCAGCACCTCGTAGTGCATCGGTTCGGCGTCGTCGAGCCGGATGACCGGCTGGACGTAGAGCTGGATTCGGTCTTCGTCGAGCACTTCGCGCAGTTGCTTCGCCCACAGCACGCGCCTATGGGTGGCGCGGAGCGCCTCACCCTCCTGCCCGTAGATCACGACCCGGTTCCGCCCGGCGTCCTTCGCCTGGTAGAGCGCGATGTCTGCCGAGGCCAGCAGGCCCGCGGATTCGCTGCCGTGAAACGGATACAAGGCGATGCCTGCGGAGGCGGTGAGCGTGATCAGCCGGGCTTCCTCGCCCGGGATCGGCAGCGGGCACTGACGCAGGCGGGAGAGCAGGGCTTCCGCGACGTCCTGGGCCTGGGCGCGCAGCGCGCCGGGAATCTGGACGGCGTACTCGTCGCCACCAAGGCGGTAGACCTGGGCGTCGAGACCTTCGGCCACTTCCCGCAGCACCCCGCCGATCGACACGAGAAGCTGGTCGCCGCGGCGATGCCCCACGTTGTCGTTCACGTACTTGAAATGGTCGATGTCGATGAAGACGACGGCGCCCTTGTCGTGGGATTCGAGCGCGCGCTCCACCGATTTCTGGAGGCTCACGCGGTTCGGCAGGCCCGTCAGAGGATCATGGGTCGCGAAGTACTCGGTCTGCATCGCGGCGCGCTGTTGCTCGGTGATGTCCCGGGCGGTGCCGCGCATCCCGGTCAGACCGCCGGCCTCGTCGTGCACGAGCCGGGCGTTGATGCCGACCCAGCGTTCGTGACCGTTGGCGTCGATGATCTGGGTGATGTAGTTCTTCACTTCGCCATCCCGCTTCAGCTGCGCCAGGAAGCGGCGGTTCGGCAGGTGGGAGGGCTTGCCCTCGAAATCGAAGAAGCAGCGTCGGTCGAGCTCCTTCGGCGAGAGGCCGAACATGTCGCGGGCGGCGGCGTTCAGGTAGGTGAAGCGGCCCTGCGGGTCGGTCGTCCAGACGAGATCGTGGGACGTCTCGACGAGATCCTTGTAGCGGGTCTCGCTCTCCACCAGCAGCTGGATGATCCGCCGCTTCTCCTGGAGCGCCTTGCGGGCGTGTTCGAGCTCGTCGTTGTACCGGTCGAGGTTGCCGCCGAGGGTCGATGCCGCGAGACCGTCGACGATCTCCTTCGCGTAGCGCCGATGTCCACCGTCGGTCCGCCGTGCCATCAGGACGCCCTGGGCATCCCATCGACGGAGTTTCTGCACCGGGATACCAAGCTTCTCCGATACTTCCTGGATGCTGTACTCGAGCTTCTCTTCCCGCATGTTCGGCGCCATTGGTTTCGACGGTCCGGGATGGTCACCCTGCGGTGAGGCCCGGCAGCGTTGGCAACGCTCCGTCTGGTCTCGCGAATCCTTCTGGATCGGCCGCACTCTGCGGTCCCCGGGGCTTCGATGAACCGCGTCAGGCGGATCAGCCCTTCTTCACTCTCGACTACGGACTGCGCACTGCCGGAACCCCGGCGGCGAGGCTGCCGCGCAGGTCATCGCTACCTTTACCGCGCTGCTGGCGGCATTGGTGACTACCACAGCGACCGCTGTTCACACTCTCCCGCGCATTGCGCCGGAGGATAGCATCGGACTCGCCGCCCGTTCCACTGGCCAAAGGTATCAGACGGAGAGAATGCAGCCGGAACGCGTCGAGAAAGCCGTTGCGGATGGCCCCTCTTCATCGGCCGTACCGTATCCGGTAGACCACCCCCGCGAAATCGTCGCTCACCAGTAGGCTGCCGTCCGGCATCCCGAGGATGTCCACCGGGCGCCCCCACGCCTGCTCGTTCTCCAGCCATCCCTCGGCGAACGGCTCGAAGGCGGAGACCGTCTTTCCGTCCTTCAGCGTCGCCATCATGATCCGGTAGCCGCTCTTCTTCGACCGGTTCCAGGAGCCGTGCTGGGCCACGAAGAGGCGATGGCGATAGGCCGCCGGGAACTGGTCTCCGGTGTAGAACCGCAGGCCGTCCGGCGCCACGTGCCCGCCCTGCTTCCAGGCCGGCGGCACGAACTCGCTGCAGGCACGCTTTCCGCCGAACTCCGGATCCGGCGTGTCGCCCTGGTGGCAGTACGGAAAGCCGAAGTGCTGGCCAGCCCGGGATGCCCGGTTCAGCTCGCAGGAGGGCAGGTCGTCTCCCAGCATGTCGCGCCCGTGATCGTTGAACCACAGTTCCTTCGTCTCGGGGTGCCAGTCGAAGCCGACGCTGTTCCGGACGCCCCGCGCCATCACCTCGTATCCCGTGCCGTCCGGGCGGATCCGCGAGATGAGGGCGTACCGGTCGGGATCGGCTTCGCAGACATTGCACGGCGCGCCCACGGGGACGTAGAGCCAGCCGTCCGGCCCGAACGCGATGGTTTTCCAGCCGTGGTGGCGGTCCGTCGGGAAGCGGTCGGTGACGACCGCGGGGCGAGGCGGACTGTCGATGCGGTCCTCGATCCCGTCGAACCGGAGGATGCGGCTGACCTCGGCGACGTAGAGCGCACCGTCCCGGAAGGCAACGCCGTTCGGGGTGTTGAGCCCAGAGGCGATCACCGAGGGTGTCGCCGTCCGACCGTCGGCGGATGGACGCAGCGCGTACACCCGGCCGGCGTTCATGGTCCCGACGAACACGGTGCCCCGGTCACCGACGGCGAGGGATCTTGCGCCCGGCACCTTGGCGTAGACCTCGATGGAGAAGCCGGCCGGCAGACGGATGCGCTCGATGGGCGGGTCGGCGGCCTGCGCCGAGGGCATCGATGTCAGGGCGAACGCGATGCCCAGGCAGGCGAGAAAGGGACGGGCGATGGATGCTCGGATCATGGTCGTTCTCCGTGAGGACGGCAGGCGCCGTCGGGATGCTCCGAGGGGGCCCTGGCAATGCCGCCCTTGAAATGCCGGCAGGCGTCCCCATTGTGCTGCCGTTTCCATGTGACGCCACGGAGCATCCGATGAGCCAGGACACCCGCGAGACGCTGGGCTTCCAGACCGAGGTCAAGCAGCTGCTGGACCTCATGATTCACTCGCTGTACAGCAACAAGGAGATCTTCCTCAGGGAACTGGTCTCCAATGCTTCCGACGCCGCCGACAAGCTTCGGTTCGAGGGTCTCACCGATCCGGCGCTCTACGAGAGCGATCCGGACCCGAGGATCCGCATCTCCTTCGACAAGGCCGCTCGCACCATCACCATCGCCGACAACGGCATCGGGATGTCGCGCGAGGAGGTCGTCCGCAACATCGGCACCATCGCCAAGTCCGGGACGCGCGAGTTCTTCCAGGCGCTGACCGGCGACCAGGCGAAGGACGCCAACCTGATCGGCCAGTTCGGTGTCGGCTTCTACTCCGCGTTCATCGTCGCGAACCGCGTGACGCTCGTCACCCGCCGTGCCGGCCTCGGTGCAGAGCACGGCGTGCGCTGGGAATCCGAGGGCGCCGGGGAGTACACCATCGAGACGGTCGAGAAGGCCGGCCGCGGCACGGAGGTCACGCTCCATCTGCGCGACGGTGAGGACGACTTCCTCTCCGGCTGGAAGCTCCGCGACATCCTCCGCCGCTACTCCGATCACATCACTGTGCCCATCCTCATGCACAAGGAGGAATGGAACCAGGAGAAGGGCGAGCAGTTGATGCTCGACGAGGAAGAGCAGGTGAACCAGGCCTCCGCGCTCTGGGCCCGCCCGAAATCCGAGATCACGGCGGAGCAGTACGAAGAGTTCTACAAGCACGTCGCCCACGACCACGACAAGCCACTCGCGTGGACCCACGCGAAGGTCGAGGGCCGGCAGGAGTACACGCAGCTGCTCTACATCCCCGGCCGCGCGCCCTTCGATCTGTGGGACCGCGACCATCGCCGCGGCGTGAAGCTCTACGTGCGCCGCGTCTTCATCATGGACGATGCCGAGCAGCTCATGCCCGCCTACCTGCGCTTCGTGCGCGGCGTCATCGACTCGGCAGACCTCCCGCTCAACGTCTCGCGCGAGATCCTCCAGCAGTCGAAGGACGTCGAGTCGATCCGCAACGGCTCGGTGAAGAAGGTGCTGGGCCTGCTGGAAGACCTCGCCGAGAACGACAAGGAGAAGTACGCGACCTTCTGGGAGGCCTTCGGCCGCGTGCTGAAGGAGGGCGTCGGCGAGGACTTCGCCAATCGCGAGCGCATCGCGAAGCTGCTGCGGTTCGCCTCCACGCAGGCCGACACCGACGCGCAGACCGTCACGCTGACCGACTACGTCTCGCGCATGAAGGAAGGTCAGGAGAAGATCTACTACATCACTGCCGACACGTTCGCCGCGGCGAAGAACTCGCCGCACCTCGAGATCTTCCGCAAGAAGGGCATCGAGGTCCTGCTGCTCTCGGATCGCGTCGACGAATGGGTGGTCTCCGGCCTCCACGAGTTCGACGGCAAGGCGGTCGTGTCGGTCGCGAAGGGCGATCTCGATCTCGGCAAGCTGGAGGACGAAGCCGAGAAGGCCACCCAGCAGGCCGAGGCCGAGACGTTCAAGCCGCTGACCGAACGCATCGGCAAGGCCCTCGGCGAGCAGGTGAAGGAAGTGCGCATCACGCACCGCCTCACGGACTCGCCCGCCTGCCTCGTCGCCGAGGAACACGGGATGGGCATGAACCTCGAACGCCTCCTGAAGGCGGCCGGGCAGAAGGTGGGTGGGTCGAAGCCCATCCTCGAGATCAACCCGCAGCACGCCATCGTCCAGCGCCTGCAGGGTGAGGCTGACGACACGCGCTTCGGCGACTGGAGCCACGTGCTGTTCGACCAGGCGCTCCTCGCGGAGGGCGGTCAGCTCGAAGATCCGGCAACGTTCGTGAAGCGCATCAACCAGCTGATGCTCGCGATGGCCGCGTAGTCCGGCAGGCGCCCGCGGCGGCCGATCCAGCCGTTGCGGGCGCCGCGCTTGCCTCACGCGGGTCGTCCGACCAGGGTGGGCGACGCGGAGAATCACCTCTGACCTACCGCGCCCGACACCTTCGGCGGTCATTGCGCGCCGCACCACATTCAGGCGCTGAACTCTTCGGCGTTTCCGCTACTCTCTGGCACGTTCCGCCACCCCGCCAGCGAGTGCTCATGACCACCAAAGTCTCGTCCGGCTTCTTCGGCTGGATCGATCGCAACATCATCGATCTCGGCCGCCAGATGCGAATCTCCTATCTGCCGCCGCTGATGGTCTACGTGGCCTACGGCATCTCCGGCCTCACCGCGATCGCAGGGACCTTCTTCGTGAAGGACTACCTCGGGCTCTCCGCGGAGGCGCTCGCCGCGCTCGGTTTCTGGGTGGGCCTGCCCTGGGCGCTGAAGATGCCCGTGGGCCACATGGTCGACCTGCTCTGGCGATACAAGGGTTGGCTCGTGGCGTTCGGTGCGAGCCTGCTGGCCTCGAGCCTGCTGATCATGATCGGGCTGCTCGCAGACCGCATGGCGATGGAGGCGATCATGCCCGGCGACCGCTGGTTCATCCTCGCCTCGCTGCTCGCCCCGATCGGGTACGTGGTCCAGGACGTCGTCGCCGATGCGATGACCGTGGAAGCCGTCCCCCGTCTCGACGACGATGGCTATCCCATCCCCGAGGCGGAACGCCGCGTCGGCCACACCACGATGCAGACCCTCGGCCGCGTCGCGATCATCGGAGGCAGCGTGATCGTCTCGGCGTTCAACGTCGCGATCTTCGCGGACGCCAGTCTCCTGTCGAAGGCCGAGAAGGCCGCCAAGTACCTCTTCCTGTATCAGTGCGCGCTGCTCATTCCCGTGGTGTCGGTGCTCGGCGTCGTCTTGTCGGGGTGGATCCTCCGCCGTCAGGCGAAGCGGCTCGCGGCGCTGGGCGTCGACCGCGCCACCATCGATGCACAGGTGTTCCACCATTCGCAGCGCCCGCCGGTGAACTGGTGGATCCTGGGTGGCGGCCTGCTGTTCGCCGTGTTCTCCATCGCGGTCGGCTCCTCCGGCAGCCGGTTCAGCCAGGAGATCGTCTTCGTGGGATCCCTCGCAATCGTGCTCTTCCTCATGCTGCGCCTCGTCCGCGAACTGGAGCCCGCGTCCCGCAACATCCTGATCGGCACGGCGCTGCTCGTCTTCGTCTTCCGGGCCATTCCCGGCGCCGGCGCCGGCGCGAACTGGTGGACGATCGACGTCCTGAAGTTCGACGAAGGCTTCCTCGCGAAGCTGGGGGTCATCGGCAGCACGCTCGGGCTGCTCGGGATGTTCCTCTTCCGCCGCTTCATGGCGGACAACTCCATGGCCTACGTCCTGGGTTTCCTCACCATCGTCGGCACGATCCTCTCGTTGCCCACCCTCGCGATGTACCACGGCTTCCACGAATGGACGGCAGCGCATACCGGGGGCGTCGTCGATGCGCGCTTCATCGCGGTGATCGACACCGCGCTCGAATCGCCGCTCGGCCAGGTCGCCATGATCCCGATGCTTGCGTGGATCGCGAACTCCGCGCCGGACAAGTTGAAGGCGACGTACTTCGCGGTGATGGCCTCGTTCACCAACCTCGCGCTGTCGCTCTCCCAGCTCGGGACGAAGTATCTGAACCGCGCCTACGAGGTCACGCGCGAAGTGAAGGACGTCGCGACCGGTGCCGTCCAGGTGCCCGCCGACTACAGCCAGCTCGGCCATCTCCTCGCCATCTCGATCACGCTCGGGCTGGTGCTGCCCATGCTCGCCATCGTCTTCGTCAAAACGACGCGCTTCCGCAGCGCCTGACCCGGCGCTGCGAACCCATCGGCATCGTCAGCGTCCTTGACGCCGCCGATGCCGCTCGACTAGCCTTCGGGCGTCGCAGGTGCCCCGACGGCGTCCAGCCGGAGGGGATAATCGGGAAGTCGGTGCCGGGGTCGTTCACAGATCCCCATGCCGACGCTGCCCCCGCAACGGTAGGCGAGTGACGCGGTCCATCCGGCCACTGTGCATCACGCATGGGAAGGCGGACCGCGGGCATTCCTCGCAAGCCCGGAGACCGGCCCGTGACTCGGAAGCATCCGCCCCGCGGAATGCTTCTTCCGTGCCGGATTGCTGCGGTGGGCGGCGACGCGGTGGTGATGTTGCCTGCGTGTCCGATCCGCTTCACGTCGCGGATCCCGCCTGCCTCTCATCCCGTTTCTCCAGTGTCCTTCGTTCCCGCAGCGCGCCGGCATTCCATCAGCGTTGCCGGACGCGGGGAGCGTCCGGACCACCCGGAGGCCGCCATGCGCAGCACCTCGCTTTCCCTTTCCCTCGCCACACTCGTACTCGCCACGCTCACACCCCTGGCCCACGCCGGCCCCTATGCCGCCGCCGCCGGGCAGCCCGGGTCCACCGCCGTTTCGAAGGACAGCCCGACGATCGCGGCATGGGCATCCTCCTTCAGCGACTACGCGCCTGGTCCGAATGTCTCGGCAACGTTCGCCAACCCCGCGCAGGCCCTCGGCCCCGCGACCGGTGTCGCCACGGAAGTCGTTTCGCTGGGCGACAGCGGCCGCATCACGCTCACCTTCGGCGGCCTGATCTTCGACGGCCCCGGAGCCGACTTCGCAGTCTTCGAGAACAGCTTCAGCGACACGTTCCTCGAACTCGCCTGGGTCGAGGTGTCGTCCGACGGCACGAACTTCTTCCGCTTCCCCGGCTTCTCGTTCACACCTGGCCCCGTCGGCGGCTTCGGTGCCGTCGATCCGACGAACATCGACGGTCTCGCAGGCAAGTACCGCGGCGGTTTCGGCACGCCGTTCGACCTCGCGCTGCTTGCGTCCGTGCCGGGTCTCGATGTGCAGGCCGTGAGCCACGTGCGCCTCGTCGACATCGTCGGCGACGGATCCGTGTTCGACAGCTTCCCGGCCGCGTTCGGCGGGCCGAATCCGATATACGACGTGCATCCGACGGTGGCGAGCGGCGGCTTCGATCTCGACGGCGTGGGGGTCATGCACTTCGTCGCCGCACCGGTGCCCGAGCCGTCCACGGTTGCGCTCGGCATGCTGGGCGGTCTCGTCCTGGTCGGCGCGGTGCGTCGCCGCCGGCGCGTCGCGGCTGGGCTGGCTGCGGTCGCGATCGCGTTGCCGGCGGCTGCAGCCGGTGGGGTGAGCACCTTCGAGGAGATCGGCCTCGGTGCGCAGGGGTACTACTTCCCCGCGGCCACCACGACCTTCGCGAGCGGCGCTGCGAACTTCACCCACCAGTACACCGACTTCGGATTCCCCGGCTGCTGCTGGAGCGGCTGGACCGTTTCCCGCGTCACCGACAACACGACCCCGGGCTTCGGCAACCAGTACAGCGCGTTCGCCGGGGGCGGGCAGGGCGGCTCCGCGCAGTACGCGATCGCCTATCTGGGGGATGCAACGGTGACCTTCGACACTCCGCAGATGCTGGTCGGGGCGTGGTTCACCAACACCACGTACGCGGCCACGTCGATGCGCGACGGTGACGGCTTCGCGAAGAAATTCGGCGGCGCCACCGGGTCGGATCCGGACTTCCTGCGCCTCACCATCACGGGGCGGGACGGCAGCGGCGCCACCACCGGCGCCATCGATTTCTTCCTCGCCGACTTCCGCTTCGCCGACGCCGCGCAGGACACCATCGTCCGCGACTGGACCTTCGTGGACCTCTCGTCGCTCGGTGCGGTGGCCTCGCTCGGCTTCGCGTTGGCGTCCACCGACAACGGGGCGTTCGGCATGAACACGCCGGCGTACTTCGCGATGGACAACCTCACGGTCGCTGCCATCCCCGAGCCCTCCACCGCCTGGCTGCTCGCAGGCGGGATCGGAATCGTGGGCCTGGCCCTGCGCCGTCGCGCAACCTCCGCCTGACGGCAACGCGCCCGCCCGCGTCAGCGCGCTGGCGGGTGCCTCCCGGCCATGGCGCTCACCAGAAGTACGAAGGCCGCACGACGATGTGCGGTCGCGATCACCTGTGCCGTCGCGACGGTGCAGGCGGCCGGCGTGGACGATCGCGTGATCGAGTTGAAGGAGATCATCGTCACGGCGCCGAGCGCGGACGGCACGCTGCGCACGACGCCGCACGGCGTCACCGCGATCACCGCATCCGACATCGCGCGGAGCACGGCGACCGGCGTGGGCGATCTGCTGTCGCGCGAGGCCAACCTCCATCTCCAGAGCTACTTCGGCGGCGACCGGCGGACCACGATCGACATCCGCGGCATGGGCGCGACCGCCGCGAGCAACGTCCTCGTGCTCGTCGACGGCGATCGCCTCAACGAGCCCGATCTCGCGGGTGCGGATCTCTCCACCGTGTCGCTCGCACGGATCCGCCGTATCGAGATCGTGCGCGGCGGCGGGGCGGTTCGCTACGGCAACGGAGCCGTGGGCGGTGTCGTGAACATCCTCACGCGCCGGGCCGAGCCGGGGCCCGCGCATCTGGAGCTGCAGTCGACGCGTGGTTCGTACGACACGTGGGACCATCGCATCGCCGCGAGCGGTGGCTTCGGGATCGTCTCGGGCGCCGTGCAGGCGAGCGACCGCGGGACCGACGGCTATCGCCGCAACGGGGCCGTCCGTGCCCAGGATTTCGCTGGCGAAGTGCGCCTCACGCCCGAGCGCGCCACGGGTCTGGTCGATCTCCATCTGCGCGCCGCAATGCACGAGGACGACAGCGGTCTTCCGGGCCCGGTGGACGCGGCCGCGTTTGCCGCCGGCAACGCAGCGCGCCGCAGCACGCTCTCCCCCCACGATCGCAGCCGCACGAACGACGTACGCGTGGGTGCCGGCGCCACGCTGGAGTTCGGCGCCGCCGGGCGACTCGAACTGCGCGCGAGCTATCGCGACAGAAGCAATCCCTATCTGATCGGCCTCGGCACCACTCTGCCCGCCGACACGACGCGCTTCGAGGCGGCCATCGAATCGCGCCGACGCGACCTCGAAGCCCGCTACGAGTGGGAGCCCGCCTCGACGGTGTCGGTCGCAGCCGGCGTCATGCACCAGCGCGCCGACTACCTCCGTCGCGAGAACGGATTCACGGAGATCGGCAGTTCGACGCGCCGCGCGGGCGATGTCGACAACTTCGCGCAATACGCCACCGCCACGTGGCGCGCCGCACCCGCGTGGACGTTGAACGCTGGTGTGCGCAACGATCGCTTCTCCACCCGGCAATCGGATGCGCGCTTCACGCGGGACGACTGCACCACGGTCTTCGACACCGTGCTCGTCGACATCGGTGGCGGCGTCTTCGTGCCGGTGAGCGTGCCCCGGCAGACGGGATGCTCGGACGCCTTCCGCACGCAGTCGCGCCGCGACGCCACGTGGCGCAACCGCGCGTTCGAACTGGGTCTCGTCTGGCAACCGCGCGAGCACCTCACGGCCTTCGGCAGCATGACCCACCACTTCCGCAATCCGAACGTCGACGAGCTGATGGTGGCCACCACGGACATCCGGCCGCAGCGCGGGCGCACGGTGGAGGCGGGGATCCGCCAAGCCTGGGGCGACTCGGTGGAGACGGGATTCACCGTCTTCCATATGGCCGTGGACGACGAGATCCAGTACGGGCTGTCGCCGACGACGGGGCTGGTGGTGAACCGCAATCTCGACCGCCCGACGCGGCGGCTCGGTGGCGAAGCGGAACTGCGATGGCGCGTGACGCCTTCGCTCACGCTCCGGGCCAACGCGGGCTACGTGTCACCGCGCGTGGTGGGTGCCGGCTTCGATGTGCCCCTCGTGCCGCGGGTCACCGCGAATGCGAGCGTCGACTGGGCCGTGAAACCCTGGGTGCGGGCGGCACTCGCGGCCCGCCACGCGGGCGTCAGGGCGGATGGCAACGAGGACGGCTCGGGCAGATTCCCGACCCTGGCGGCCTACACCGTGTTCGACGCCGCGCTCCACTTCGAGCGCGACAAGGCGCGCATGACCGTCGGCGTCAACAACCTGTTCGACAAGGTGTACTCGCCGCTCGGTTTCAGCGCCACGTACTACCCGATGCCGGACCGCAATCTCTACGTGGCGCTGCGCTGGCAGCTATGAGTGGCTGTCGCGATCAGCGCGGGCCACGCAGTCTCGGGCCGAGCGCGTCGGGGATGTCCAGCTCGAAGCCGAGGATCGCCGCGGAGAGTGACTTGCCGTAGTTGTCGAGGCACAGGCTGCGCGAGACGCCGCCGCCCAGTGCGCCCTGGCACACGAAGTTGAGTGCCGCGAGCCCCGGCACCTCGAACCGCGTGACCGGGCCGTGGATCGTGCCGGCGTAGTGCTGGTGGAAGCGCTCGGAGGTGAGCTGTTCCACCAGGTGCGGATAGAACGCATCGTCGTACGCGATCACCGAGATGTTCGACGTGTTGCCCTTGTCGCCGGACCGCGTGTGGGCCACGTGCTGGAGTTTCACTTTCATGGCTCAGCTCTCGAAGTAGCGGATCGAGGGGACGATGCGATCGCGCGGCACCAGCGACGACCAGACGCCGATGATCTCGCGCGTGCGGTCCTGGTGCGGCACGCGCTTGCCGGTATGCCCGACGCCGGACACCGCCATGCCGTCGACCTCGCGGCCGACCTTGTTGGCTTCCTCGCGCGTCCTGCATCGCGCGGCCACGCGCACCGCAACCTCGTAGGGCTCGGCCTTCGGTGCCGGCGACATCGCGCCGTGGATCGCGTTGATGCCCAGGAAGTCGATGCGGATCTCCTCGGCGTCGAGCTTCACGATGCGGAAGCGTTCCTCGAGGATGCGCTTCGCGAGTTGCGCGCGCCGCAGCGCGCCTTCGCCCGCGTAGAAGAACATGTCCTCGCCGATGAAGCCTTCCTGGCACCCGATGGACACCTTCAGCGTCGGCGTGCGCGGCTTGCCCGAGAGATTCGTGACCCGCACGCGGTCGGGGCCCACCTGTTCCAGCTTCGCGGTGGTGAAGTCGACCACGACATCGGGTGTGATGTAGTTCGCCGGGTCGTGGACTTCGTAGAGCAGTTGCTCCTTCACGGTCTGCAGCGTGATTGCGCCGCCGGAGCCGGCGACCTTCGTGATCACTGCGCTGCCGTCCGCTTCCACCTCGGCGATCGGGAAGGCGAGGTTCCAGGGTTCGGGCACGTCCTTGAACCCCGGGTCGGAGAAGTAGCCGCCCGTCACCTGCGCGCCGCACTCCATCAGGTGCCCGATGCCGTTGCCGCGGCCGAGGTGCGTGTGGTCGAGGGCGTCCCAGCCGAACTCGTACATCATCGGCGCCATGAAGATCGACGGGTCCGCCACGCGGCCCGTGACGACGATCTGCGCGCCGGCCTTCAGCGCCTCGACGATGGGCTCCGCGCCCTGGTAGACCTCGGCCGAGACCAGCGACGGTGCGAGGGTCGATGTCGGCTGGCCGTTCTCGAGGATCGTGTCGGTGAGTTCGAGCACGCGATCGGTGATGAGGCTCCCGTTCACCGAAGCGACCTTCACGCCCTTGGCTCCGAGTTCGCGCAGCCAGTGGACGATGCGCTCGGCGGCGGCATCCGGATTGATCCAGCCCTGGTTGGAGATGATCCGCGTGCCGCGCTTCAGGCACGCCGGCAGCACGCCGCGCATGCGGTCATCCAGGTAGGTGTCGTAGCCGGGGAACGACGGATCGCGCCGCGCGCGCACCTGCGCCGCAGAGATCGTGGCCTCGGCCATCGTCTCGAAGCAGAGATAGTCGAGATCGCCGCGCTCGGCATTCAGGACGGCGGGCTCCACGCGGTCGCCCCACCACGCCGAGCCGGCGCCGATGCGTACGGTCTTCTTCAAGGGACGCCCCTCCTGGATATCGTCTCCGGTCAGGATCGTCGCGCGGGGGCGCCATCGTCAAGCGGGTGCCTGACCTTGTTCACTGCGTGAACAGGGGGCTGGAGAGATGCCGCCAGGTGCTGCGTGGGCGATCAGCGGAAGCCGAAGTACCCCAGCACGGCGGCGATGATGACGACGAGGCCGACGATGTAGATGATGTTGTTCACGATGCGGTTCTCCTTGGTGGCGGTATCCGCATCGACGCGACCCGTGCGCCGGACCTGCGGATCCCTTCCGACGGTCAGGATGCAGTCCCGGCCGCCGGGCGTCCGTACGCTGACGGACACACGGCGCCGTCGATGGCCCGCGAATCGCGTTCACTCCTTGAACACCCCCGCCTCCCCGTGCTTGACAGTGTCGTGCCCCTCGCGGAAATTCGACGACGCCCGCCCTGCCAGGGCGTGACGACAGAACGATCGGGAGGAACGACATGGATTTCCGCCGGCCCCTTGCGGCCCTGCTGCTCAGCCTCGCCACAGTTTCCACAGCCTGGGCGGAGTCCCCGATCCGCATCGGCTGGCTGTCGTCGCTGACCGGGGCGCTGTCCTCGGCCGCCGTGGCCGAGAACCAGGGCGTGCAGTTCGCCGTCGAGGAGATCAACCAGGCGGGCGGCATCGGCGGACGCAAGATCGAACTGGTCACGTACGACACCCAGGGCGACCCCACCAAGGCCGTGAACTTCGCGCAGCGTCTCGCCTTCGTGGACAAGGTCCACTTCGTGATCGGCCCCGTGAACTCCGGCGAATCGCTGGCCACCGTCCCGATCGTCGCGAAGGCCGGCATCCCGAACATCATCATCGGGACCATCGACGAGCTTGTCGACCCGAAGCGCTTTCCCCGCGCCTTCCGGGCGATCAACACCAACCGCCAGTGGATCACCTCGGCCAACGACTACGCGCTGAAGACGCTGAAGAAGTCGAAGATCGCGATCATCGGCGACACGTCGGGCTACGGCACCTCCAGCGCGAAGACCGCGGCGGAGCTGCTCGAGAAGGCCGGCGTGAAGCCCGTGTTCTCCACGCTGGTCGACCCGAACAAGACCGACCTCACCGATGAGCTTGCGAAGGCGAAGGCCGCCGGCGCCGATGTCGTGATGCCGTGGTCCGCCGCGACCGGTCTGCTCGCGAGGCTCCTGAACGCCCGCGGCGACATGGGATGGAAGGTGTCGATCGTCGGACACCCGGCGCTCATGGCCCCGGCGATCCGCAAGCTGCTCAACAAGCCCGAGTACTGGACCGACGCCTACGCCGCCGGCTACGTGAGCATGACCGCGGGTGCCGATGGCAAGCTGCCCGCGGCGACGAAGTCCCTGGTCGACCGGATGCGGCCGAAGCTGGGCGGCGCCGAGATCGACTTCATGTTCTGGTGGGTGGCCCTCGGTTACGACACCGTCCACATCGTGGAGCACGCCGTGAAGAAGGCCGGCGGGACGGATCCCGCGGCCATCCAGAAGGCGCTCGAGACCACGTCCGACCTGAAGGGCGTCTACGCCGACTACACGTGGACCCCCCAGGACCGCAACGGCTTTCCGGACGTCGGCGTGGTGATGAACCTGGCGGACAGCTTCAAGGACGGCACGTACCGGGCACCGAAGGCGCCGTGACGGCAGACCGGCGGGTTTCAGGCCACTTCGCCACCAGCTCCTAGCTCCCAGCCCCACGTCCATGCTCGGCGTCCTCATCACCGGCCTCGCCATCGGCGCGCTCTACGCGGCGACGGCGCTCGCCTACAACGTGATGTACTCCACCTCCAAGGTGCTGTCCGTCACGACCGGCCATCTCGCGATGCTGGGCGGGGTCTTCGGTGCGTGGTTCGTCACGGAGCTGGGCTGGCATCCCGTGCCGGCCCTGTTCGCCTCGCTCGCCGTCGGGGCGTTCGCGGGTTGGCTCACCGACGTCATCGCGATCCGTCGCGTGCTGGCGCGCAGCGACGAGCACCTCTGGCTGCTCTCCACGCTCGCGCTCGCGACCATCGTCCAGCAGGGCGTCGCGCTCTGGTGGGGCACCGAGCCCAAGCCCTTCCCACGGCTGCTGCCGCAGGACTTCACGGCCGGACTCGCCGATCAGAAGTACTGGCTGCCGATCGGGACGACCATCGTGATGGCCGCGGCGCTCGAACTCTTCTATCGCCGCACGCTGTACGGGAAGCTCTTCGTCGCGATGTCCGAGGATGCCTTCGCGGCGCGGGCGCGTGGCGTGGAGACCGATCGCCTGCGCGCCATCTCGTACGGCATCGCCGGCGCCCTCGGCGCCCTCGCAGGGTTCGCGGCGGGGCAGCTCACCTTCGCGTTCTTCGCGGTCGGTCTCACGCTCACGCTGAACGGCTTCATCGCGCTGGCGGTGGGCGGCCTCGGCAGCAACGTCGGTGCGCTCGTGGGCGGTGCAGCGCTGGGATTGCTCAACGCGTTCTCGGCGAACCTCATCGGTGGCGAGTACCAGAACACCGTCTCCGTCGGCCTGCTGATGATCGTCCTCCTGCTGAAGCCCGAAGGCCTCTTCGGCTCCCGTCGGGTGAGACCCGTATGAGCGGTACCTCCCTGCGCCCGATGGCGGGCAGCGTCGCTGTGCTCGTCGCGCTCGCGACACTCCCCTGGTGGGCGGGCGACCAGTACCAGATCCATCTCGCGGCACTGATCGCGGCGTGGTGGATCCTCGTCGCGGGTCTCAATCTCGTCGTCGGCTTCGGCGGCCAGCTGTCGATCGGTCACGTGGGCCTGCTCGCCATCGGCGCTTACGCGTTCGCGATCCTCGCCGGGCGGCACGATTGGTCTCCGTGGATCGCGCTCGCGGCGTCGGGCGGCCTGGGCGGCGTGTGCGGGCTGCTGCTCGGATTGCCGTCGTTGCGGCTCCCGGGGTTCTACTTCGCGATGGCGACGATGGCCTTCGCGCTGATCGTCGCGGAGCTGGTGCTGGCGCTGGGCGATCTCACCGGCGGCGGCGTGGGTCTTTCGGTCCCTGGCTTCCCCGAGCCGTTCGAGAGCCCTGCGGGCCACTATCTGCTCATGCTGGGGATCGCGACGATCATCACGTGGTGCGCGTGGAACGTGGCGCGGTTCCCCTGGGGGCGGGCGCTCGTTGCGATCCGCGACAACCCGGTGGCCGCGGAGTCGGTGGGCGTGCCCGTCTTCCGCATGAAGCTCGCGGTGTTCGTGGCGAGCGGCGTGACGGCCGGACTCGCCGGGGCGCTCTTCGCCTCGTTGCAGAGCTACATCACGCCCGACACGTTCGTGTTCGAACTGGGACTCTTCTTCTTCGTGTGCATCATCATCGGCGGGCGCGGCAGCATCGCGGGCCCGCTCGCAGGCACCGCGATCCTCACCGCACTGCCCGAACTCGTCGCGCCGCTCGCGAAGCTCGGCACGCTCTTCTACGGATTGCTGCTGCTGGCCGTGGTCCTGCTGGTACCCGAAGGCATCGGCCGGCTGTTCCAGGTGATCCTCGAGAGGCTCCGCCCGCGCGAGACGGCGAGCCCGGTCCTCGAACCCGATGCCGCGCGGCTCGCCGCGGCGATCCGTCGGCAGGAGCGCCCATGACGGCGCTGGTCGCAGACGGTGTCACCAAGCGCTTCGGCGGGCTCACCGCGCTGGCGGCGGTGTCCCTCGACGTGCAGCCGGGCGAGGTGCACGGACTGATCGGCCCCAACGGCAGTGGCAAGACGACGCTGCTGAACATGCTGTGCGGCTATTACCCCGTCGACGAAGGCGCGGTCCGCATCGGGGAGGAGGATCTCTCCCGCGCCTCCGTCCAGCGGCGGGCGGCCGTCGGGATCGCGCGGACGTTCCAGAAGCCACGGCTGCTGCCGACCCAGACGGTGCTGGAGAACGCGATGCTCGGCGGCTGGCGGGACACGCGGACCGGATTCCTCGCCGCGGCGCTGTCGATGCCTCGCGTGCGCGCCGAACAGCGCGAGCTGCGCGACCGCGCGCAGGCGGTGCTCGAAGGGCTGGGGCTCGGCTATGCCCTGAAGCGCCGCGCTCAGTTGCTCGACCATGCGGAGAGCCGCTTCCTCGAGATCGGGCGCGCGCTCGTGCTGCGTCCGCGTTTCGTCCTGCTCGACGAACCCGCGGGCGGATTGACCGGCGCGGAGATCGAGCGCCTCGGCATCGTCATCCGCACGCTGCGCGACTGCGGCATCGGCGTGTTGCTGGTGGAGCATCACACCGAGTTCGTCTTCGGCATCTGCGACCGGGTCACCACCCTCAACCTCGGCAGGATGATCCGGCACGGCACGCCCCACGAGGTGCGCCACGATCCCGAAGTGATCCGTGTCTACCTGGGGTCATGACGTGAGCGCGCGCCCGGAAGGCAGGTTGCTGGAAGTGCGGGACCTCGTCGTGGGCTACGGCAAGGCAGCGGTGGTCCACGGGGTGTCGTTCGACGTGCGGGCCGGCGAGTTCGTCGTGCTGCTGGGGCGCAACGGTGCGGGCAAGAGCACGATCCTCCATGCGTTGTCCGGACTCATCCCGAAGCGCGGCGGGCGCGTGACCTTCGAAGGTGCCGATATCACCGCCGCGACCGCGCGCAAGGTCGTGCAGGCCGGCGTGATCCAGGTGCTGGAAGGGCATCGCGTGTTCCACTCGCTCTCGGTGGAGGACAACCTCCTCGTGGGCACGTACGTGCGTTCGCCGCGGGGCGACCGTTCGAAGCTCGACCGCATCTACGCGATGTTCCCGGAGATGGCCGAGAAGCGGCACGACGCGGCGTCGCGACTCTCGGGCGGACAGCAGCAGATCCTCGCGGTGGCGCAGGGCGTGATCGGCGAGCCGAAGCTGCTGATCCTCGACGAACCTTCGGGCGGTCTCGCGCCCATCGTGATCGATCGGATCCTCGACGTGGCCGCGCAGCTCTGTCGCGAAGGCATGTCGATCCTGCTCGTGGAACAGATCGTCGAGAAGGCGCTCCGCCACGCCGACCACTGCTATCTCGTCGACACGGGCCGCATCGTCGGCGATGGTCCGGCCGATACGATGCTGGGTAGCGCGGCGCTGCACGACGCCTATCTCGGGCGATCGTCGGGCTGAGCACGCGATAGTGACGCCACAAATATCGAGGGCCGCGAATGCGGCCCTCGATATTTGTGGCTGTGCGGAATCTCCCTACCGACGGCGACGCAGCAGCGCCAGCACACCGAGCCCTCCGGCGAGCATCGCCCACGTGCCGGGCTCGGGGATGGGAGGCGGGGGCAGGGCCACGGTGCCCGAATAGAAGCGGCCGAAGAACTCGTTCTCTCCGCCGGAGAGCGGCGTCGTTTCCACGATGGACACACGGTCGAACGGACTGTCGGTCCACACGCCGACGAAGGCCGCTGTGTCGTTGTCCGGGTCGAACGAGAAACTCGCGACCGTCGCGCCACCGAGGCGGAGCGTCACCGTGAACGAGGAGTCCACGAAGGTGGCGTTCAGATTGGGGCCGAACTGGGGCTCGACGATGTCGAAGCCGAAGGAGAACACGGGGCCGGCCAGAGCGATCTCGAGATTCTCCGGGCCGCTGATCGCGATGTCCGCGCCCGGCAGGAGCGTGGTCCAGTCCTCGTTCTCGGCGCCCGAGATGCCGCCGGTGCCGCTGAACAGCTGGCTGGCGCCGGCGCCCAGCGTGATCGTCACCGACCCCACCGTGAGCGTGCCGCCGGCGGTGAGTCCGACATCGGGCAGCGCGCCGGACGCATCGGTCGCACCCGACTGCGACAGGAAGCTGCTCTTGTCCGAGAACACGGACGTGTTGGCGAACGTATCGGCCACGCCGGGGAGGCTCGCTGTCGCGAGCATCAGACCCAGAAGGCTGCGTTGAAAGGTCTTCATCTTGTGACTTCCCTCTGCACGGCGGTTGCCGGGGAGGCAACCGTCCTGAACCTGGCGGGCGCTGCGCGGTGGATCCGCGTGTGCCCGTCCATGGAGGCTCGATGCTCACTTAACACGTAGCATGCCAGTGTCCCGAGACTCCTGAACCGTTTGATCCAACTGTGATTATCGCCAGGCGATCGACTGTGCGCCGCATGATCTGTCAACGGGTCCGACAGCAACAGCGCCGGCTCCGGGGTCAGCGCGGGGCCCCCTGATCCTGGCGGGCTCGCCACGCACGCAGCAGGTTTCCCGCGTCGGTGATCTCGCGCGGCGTCATGCCTTCATCGACGAGACGCTCGCGGGCTTCCCTCGCCTTCCACCAGCCGTTCTGAGTGGCCGCGGTGAACCACATGTGGGCACGCGCACGGTCGCGGGGCACGCCATCGCCCTTGGCGTACATGTGCCCGACGATGTACTGCGCGTGGTTGTGGCCACCCTCGGCGGCCCGTTCCATCCATGTCGCCGCGATGGCGAGATCGCGGGGCGTGCCTTCACCCCGTGCGTGCATGAGTCCGAGGTGGAACTGGGCTGCCGTGCTCCCCGCCTCGGCCTCGGGGCCCAGGATCGCGGCGGCCTCGGTGAACTGGCCGCGGTCGTACAGGGAGATTCCTTCGGCGACGCGACTCTGGTCGTCGGCCCGCGCCGTGGATGCAGCCAGCTGCGTCGTCGCGAGAGCGCTCGCCAACACGACGGTCTTCAGCCACCGGACGCCGATCACTTGCGCAACACCACCTGCACGATGGTGATCAGCGTGGCGATGAAGATCGCGGCGCCGATCAGGCCACCGATGATCGCCTGCTGCGGCGTGATCTTCGCGGCGTCCTTCTGGTAGTCGCTGCTCTTGCGGATACCGAGGAAACTGAAGAAGACGGCCTTGGCGACGGTGAGCGGCGAGCTCTTGCGTTCCGGTGTCGGGGTGGTCATGCCTACTTGCCCGTCCACTGCGGGGGGCGCTTCGCGATGAACGCGTCGATGCCCTCACCGGCGTCGTCCGCCATCATGTTGCACGCCATCGCCTCGGCGGCCTGCGCGTAGGCCGCCTCCATGCCGACTTCGAGTTGCGGGTAGAACATGCGCTTGCCCGTCGCCACCGCGACCGGGCTCTTCGCGATGATCGCAGCGGCCAGGCGCTGCACTTCGGAATCCAGACGATCGAGCGGGACGACGCGGTTCAGGAGGCCGAAGGATTCCGCCGTGGCGGCGTCGATGAACTCCCCGGTCATCAGCATCTCCATCGCCTTCTTGCGCGGCACGTTGCGCGAGAGCGCCACGGCGGGGGTGGAGCAGAAGAGGCCGACGTTGATGCCGGAGGTCGCGAATTTCGCGGAGTCCGCGGCCACCGCGAGGTCGCACGCTGCGACGAGCTGGCAACCCGCTGCCGTCGCAATGCCGTGGACACGCGCGATCACCGGCTGGGGCAGGCGCGCGATCGTGAGCATGAATCGGCTGCACTGCGCGAAGAGCGCGTCGTAGAAGCCCTTCCGCGGATTGCTGCGCATCTCCTTGAGGTCGTGCCCGGCGCAGAAGGCCGTGCCCTGGCCTGCGATCACCACCACGCGGATCGAAGTGTCGTTGGCGATTTGGTCGAGGGCCGTCTGCAGCTCGGTGAGCATCGCGCCGGAGAGCGCGTTGTACTGCTTGGGACGATTCAGGGTCAGCGTGCAGACGCCGCCGATGGTGTCGCGAAGGAGGATCGGTTCGGCCTGGACGGCCTGGGGGGTGAGCGTGGCGGACATGGCGGCTCCGGTGAAACGAGAGGGTGTGACGTTCCTGATTATAGTCTCCAGGCTGCAGCCGGATCGCTGCCGGCCTGGCCGTCCGCAGGCTCAGTGCGTCTGCCTGTCGCGCGGCCCCGGATCCAGGCTGACCGTGGCCAGCCGCGGGAGGTCCAACTCGGCGGGCGGCATGGGGCGGCTCACGAGGAACCCCTGGATCTCGTCGCAGCCCAGCTCGCGCAGGAACTCCAGCTGCTCGCGGGTCTCCACGCCCTCGGCCACCACGGTGAGGCGCAGCGTGTGTGCGAGCACCACGATGCCGCGCACGATCGCCGTGTCGTCAGGATCGTGTGGCACGTCGCGGATGAAGCTGCCGTCGATCTTCACGCAGTCGATGGGCAGTCGCGAGAGGTACGAGAGCGACGAATAGCCGGTGCCGAAGTCGTCCACCGCGATGCGCACGCCCAGATCGCGGAAGCGTGTGAGCAGTTCACTGCTCTGCGCCACGTTGCGCATGACCGTGCTCTCGGTCAGTTCCAGTTCGAGCCACGGGGCACCCCCGCCGGCCCGGGCGAGGGCCTCGGCGAGCCGGCCCGGAAGGCGTTCGTCGGTGAGCTGGCGGGCGGACAGATTCACGGAGATCAACGGGACCCGAAGGCCCGCCGCGCGCCATGCGGCGCATTGCGCTGCGGCCTCGTGCAGCACCCAGTCGCCGATGGCGAGGATCATCCCGGTCTCTTCGGCCACGGGGATGAACTCTCCGGGTTCGACGGCCGGACCATCGGGGGGCTGCCAGCGCAGCAGGGCCTCGACGCCCGTGAGGCGGCCCGAACGCAGATCGAGGCGCGGCTGGTAGTGCAGTCGAAGCTCGTCCTGTGCGAGCGCCCGGCGCAGCGCCGATTCGAGGGTGAGGCGCCTGCGCGACCGGATGTTCATCTCCTCCGAGAAGAACTGCAGGCGGTTGCGGCCGTGCTCCTTCGCGCGGTACATCGCGAGGTCGCTGCTCTTCAGCAGCGTGCGGGCATCGTCGCCATCCCGCGGGTGCATGCTGATGCCGATGCTCGCCGTCAGGTGCAGCTCCTGCCCGGCGAGCGCGAAGGGCCTCGCCGTCGTCGCCAGGATGCGATGGGCGACGTCGGTGGCGCGGGCGGCGTCCGCTGGCTCGTCCAGTAGCACGACGAACTCGTCGCCGCCCAGCCGTGCCACGAGATCGCTGGCGTCGACCTCGCCACGCAGTCGGTCGGCCACCTCCTTCAGCAGCAGGTCGCCGACCTCGTGACCGAGCGTGTCGTTGATGAGCTTGAAACCGTCGAGATCGACCAGCATCAGCGCGAACGGTGCCTGCGGCGTCGCCCCTGCGTCGAGGCGTTCGCGCAGCCGACGGTCGAAGAACGTCCGATTGGGCAATCCGGTGAGGCCGTCGTGGAATGCGAGGTACTGGATGCGCGACTCGCTCTGCTTGCGTTCGGTGATGTCGCGCATCACGACGACGACCTTGCGCTCGCCGCTGCGGTCGATGAAGAGCGACGACGACAGTTCCGCAGGAAAGCGCGAACCATCGCGGCGGACCATCGTGACCTCGCCCTTGACCCGCCCGGTGCGGTCGCGCTCCGCGATCATCGAGGCGAGCCCCGGACTCTCGGGGTCGACGATCCGCTCGCGGTCCATCGCGAGGAGGGCGGCCTCGTCGTAACCCAGGCTGCGGCACGCCTCCGGGTTCGCCGACAGGATCCTGCCGTCCGGCCGCGCCAGCAGGATGGCGTCGATGCTGTTCTCGAACATGGCCTGGTAGCGGGCCTCGCTCTCGCGCAGCGACGCCACGAGATCGCGCTGGGCCGTGAGGTCCTCGTCGACCGCGATCGCGCCGTGGAATCCGTGATGGTCGGTGAAGATCGGCACGGCGGAGTGCAGGATCGTGCGGCGGCTGCCGTCGGGCGCGAGGATGTCGACCATGTCGTTGAGTGCAGGCTCGCTGGTGCGAAGCGCACGCGCGAGCGCCCATTCGGCAGCGCCCACCCGCTGGCCCGAATGCGTCCACCAGCCCACCGGCTCGAGTGGCTCGCCCGGCCGCGCTGGGCCATGCAGGCGCTCGGCCGCTGCGTTCATCATGCTCACGGTGCCGTCCCGCTCGGTCATGCTCACGCCGACCGGCAGCGTCTCGACCACCTGGCGGAGCAGTGATTCGCTGCGTTCGACCGAGCGCATGAGGCGTTCGCGGCTGCGCAGTTCGCGCATGAGCAGCCAGGTCAGCCAGACGATCGTGGCAGCGAAGGCCACGCCCACCACCGAGTAGGCGGTCAGGCTGCGGTACCAGGGGCTGAGGACCTCCTTCTCGCTCATGCCGACCCACACGATGAGAGGCCGGCCCGGCACCCGTCGCGCGGTGTAGATGCGGTTGACGCCGTCGAAGATGCTTCTCAGTTCACCGGCGGCCGTGCCGAGTTTGAGGATCTCTTCGCGGATGGGGGCCGTGCTCGGGATCACGCGCCCGATCGCTGACTCCCGGTGGGGTATGCGCGCGATCAGTTCGCCGTCCCAGTGGCGCAGATTGATGAGCCCGTTCAGGCCCACGTCCACACTCGCGAACACCCGCTCGAAGTAGCGCGGCTCGACGATCGCCACGACGACGCCGGCGAACGTGCCATCGGCGCCCGCGAGCCGCCGGCTCATGGGGAGGAAGGGGCGGCCGGTGGTGCGGCTCTCGATCGGCTTGCCCACGTACAGGGCGTCGGTCGCTGCCGACCCGGTCCGATGCTGGCGGAAGTACTCGCGGTCCGAGACGTCCATGCCCAGTGCCGGCACGGCTTCGGAATCGTGAATGATTCGGCCCTGCGCGTTCACGATGAAGATCGCGCGGGCACCGCCCACCTCCGCGAGGCGCGCGCGCAGCAGGGCCGTGGCCTCGGCATCCCCCATGGCGCGGCCCGCGGGCATCCGGGTCCACAGATCGGAGACATGCCCCAGCGCCAGTTCTATCGTCTGGATGGAGCGCGCGGTCTGTTCCTCGAGCACGCGGGCGAGGTTCCGCGTGACGAGCGCTGCCTCGGCGAGATAACCGGCACGTTCGGTACGAAGCGTGGTCGTCAGCACCAGCGCGAGCACCGTGATCGCGAGCCCGCCGAGCACGGGCAGCAGCACTGTGAGCCGGAGCGTGCTGCCGCGCGTCGCCGATGCGGCGCCCGGCGCGGGCCGGATGGTCATGGGCGCCCCATCTCGAGGACCGACACCACGTGGCGCGCGATCATGCCTTCCTCGTCGGTGGGGATCACCCAGCCGCGTGCGCGGCTGTCGGGCCGGGTGATGCGCGGGCCGTGCGCCGCGTTCGCCGCCGTGTCGACGTGGACCCCCAGCCATTCCGCGGCGCGACACACCGCCTCGCGGACGCGGGCGCTGTGCTCACCGATGCCAGCGGTGAACACGAGCGCGTCGACACCGCCGAGCGCGGCTGCGGCCGATCCGATCTCGCGGCTGATCCGGTACACGAAGAGATCGATCGCCGCGGCGGCCCGCGGATCGTCGCTCGCCTCCAGAGCCCGCATGTCGGAGGAGATCCCGGACACGCCGAGCAACCCCGACTCGTGATAGAGCAGGTGCTCCACGCCGCGGACATCCATGCCGAACGCGTCCATCAGATGCAGGACGACGCCGGGGTCGATGGCGCCACTGCGCGTGCCCATCGGCAGGCCGTCCAGCGCGGTGAACCCCATCGACGTCGCGACGCTGCGCCCGGCTGCCATCGCGCAGAGGCTCGCGCCGTTGCCGAGGTGCAGCACGATCGTCCGGCCTCGGGCGGCGTCGGGGTCGACGTCCGCGAGACGCAGTGCGATCGATTCGTAAGAGAGCCCGTGGAATCCGTAGCGACGCACGCCGCGATCCGTGATGTGGGCGGGCAGCGCGAAGGCCCGTGCCACCGCCGGCTGATCGTGATGGAACGCGGTGTCGAAGCACGCCACCTGCGGAAGGTTGGGCGCCTCGGCCTGCAGGGCACGGATCGGCGCGAGGTTGTGGGGCTGATGGAGCGGTGCGAGCGGGATCAGTCCCTCCAGCGCAGCGAGGACGTCGGCGTCCATGCGCACGGGCCCGACGAAGGACGACCCACCGTGCACCACCCGATGGCCGACCCCTTCCAAGCCGCCCTCCGGCACGCGAGACATTGCGAACGCGAGAGCGTGGGCGGTGGCGTCACCGTGGTCGATGGGGGACGTCCAGCGCTTTTCTGCGATGGTGGTTCCGTCGGCCTCCCTCGCCACGAAGTGCGGCGTCGTGGAGAGAGCGTCGATCTGACCGTTGAGGAGCGTCCGCATCGCGGAACCGTCCCGACTGCAGAGCGCGAACTTCAGGCTGGAGGAACCGGCATTGAGGACGAGGATCGCGCTGTGCATCGTCAGGCGGTCCCGGGCGTATCAGCGGCCCGGCGACACGGCAGCGTCGCCGGGTCGAAGGGAGCGCGAGGCGGTGCGCTCGTCGTGCGCAGGTTCGATCGGTTCGCGGCGACTCACAGGGCGAAACTCATAGGACGCGAATCAAGGGACCGGCGGCGCGCGGCCGTCGCGGCGCGCGCCGGCCAGCAGCGTGGCGAGGGCGCACGACGCGAGGCGCGAGACGACGGAATCGGCGCGGCTCGTCAGCACGACCGGCACGCGTGCGCCGAGGACGATCCCCGCAGCGTCAGCCCCGGCCAGGAACGACAGGCTCTTCGCGAGCATGTTGCCGGCTTCGAGATCGGGAACGACGAGCACGTTGGCGTGACCTGCAACGGTTGAGCGGATCTGCTTCACGCGGGCGGCCTCGGGATCGATCGCGTTGTCTAGCGCGAGCGGGCCGTCGAGCAGGGCGCCGGTGATCTGGCCGCGGTCGGCCATCTTGCAGAGCGCGGCCGCCTCGATGGTGGAAGGCACGGCGGGATTCACCGTTTCCATCGCGGAGAGGATCGCGACGCGCACCTCGGGAAAACCCAGGGCGTGGGCGAGGTCGATGGCGTTCTGGACGATGTCGACCTTCTCGGCCAGGCTCGGTGCGATGTTCACGGCAGCGTCGGTGATGATGAGCGGCTCGCTCCGCCCGGGAACATCCATCACGAAGCAGTGGCTCACCCGGCGCGCCGTACGGAGTCCGGTGGTGCGATCGACCACCTCGGCCATCAGTTCGTCGGTGTGGAGACTGCCCTTCATCAGCGCGTCGACACGCCCGGCCCGCACCAGGGCCACGGCCTGCGCGGCGGAGGCGTGGCTGTGCGGAGTGTCGATGATCTCGAACGCGTCGATGGCCACCCCGGCCTGCGCGGCTGCGGCGCGCATCCGGGCGACCGGACCCACGAGCACCGGCACGATCAGCCCCTGCTGCGCCGCCTCGGCCACGCCCGCGATCGAACTTGCGTCGCACGGATGCGCCACTGCCGTGACGGCCGGCGGGAGTACGCGGCAATGATCGAGGAGGCGATGGAACTGCGAGTGCGGGGACAGGGTGCTCATCGGATGGCAGCCATGCCGAGGCAGGCGACGACGACGATCGTGAGGCCCGCGCGTAGGCGCAGATACCAGCCGGGGATCGGGAAGCGGCCGGCCACCTGACGATCCATCGAGTAGTGGATGACGAACATCGCGCCGATGAGCGTGAGCCCGGAGGATGGCGTGATCAGCAGACCCACCCATGCCACCAGCGCGGGCACCACGCTCCAGCCCATGATGACCGCCCGCTCGCGGTCGGGGATGTCGCAGTGGAGCATCGCGATCCCCCAGTGCACGGCCCCCACGAACGAGAGGATCACCGCCGCGTACGTCCGCAACCACTCGAGGAGTGTCGGTCGATACGCTTCCGGCAGAACCCAAAGGCCACCGGACAGCAGCACGAAGGGCACGAGGCCACCGGCGCCGAGCCAGAGGGGGGCGGAAGGTACGGGAGAGGTCGGGGGAGGGCTCAGCATCGTGATGGGTAAGGGTCCGCCGCAGTATGCCAAACGGCCGTGACGCGGACTACCGCCGTGATGCGGACGACCCCCGATGCGGCCAGGCGGGCGCCACCTTGCCCCAGAAGGCGCTGAACGAACGGCAGGGTGTGGCGGGGTCGGCCGTGAAGCGCGGTGCGGACCGGTGCACGGTCGCGACGCTTCGCATCGCAGCCGCGTACTCCGGTTCCTCGGTGCGCACTGTCTCCACCGACGCCGCTTCACGCAGTGCGGGTTGCAAGGTCGCGACGTCGCCCCACCAGAGCACGTCGGCGATCGGCGTCATCCCCCCGGTCACGAAGTCCCAGCGCCGCATCGACCACGGAAAGCGCGCGTGGAAAGGCGCGTGGAACACGGCGATCGCCACGTCCACGTCGTCTGGGCGGCGCATCGACCAGGGATGCAGCAGCGCGATCCGCCGTCCGCGCACCATCGTTGCATCGATCGCCGGCCACGCCGTCGCCGCCGGTGGCCTGGCGAGGAGCGCGGGCATCGCGGTCGGCGGCGTATCGGTCCGCTCCGGCCCGGCGTCTCCTCCGGTCCGCGCGTGCGCCTCCAACGTTTCGTAGTCGTGGTCGATCGCGGTGCCCGGGCTGGCGAGTGCCGGCGCGTAGCGGGCCACGTTGGCCGCATCGAACAGGTAGGGTTTCGCGGAGAAGGTACCCGCGCACCACTGCCACGAGAGATGGTTGGACGGCAGATCGCCATCGAGGAGATGCCCGTACATCCAGTCGGCGCCCACCCGCCAATGGACCTTCCGCGTGTGCACGACGTACGACGCGAGCCACATCCGGTGGTGGTTGTGGAGCCAGCCGTCCGCGTAGAGCTGACGGATGCCGGCATCGATGACGCGCACGCCGGTGCTCGCAGTGCGAATGTCCTCCGGCAGGGCCTGCGCATAGCGACCCGACCACACGGGTGACCGGAGGTCGTCGAGGATCCCCTCGCCCGCGTGGCGTCGGACGTGATGGAAGAACTCCCGCCAGGCGAATTCGTACGTGAGCTTGTCGAGGGGACCGAGGCCCCGGTGCTCCCGGAGGTGGGCGAGGATCTCGGGAAGATCCACGAACCCGTGCGTGATCCAGGGTGACAGGCGCGTGACCGCGCCATCCAGTGCGTTGCGGGTTCGCGCGTAGGCGCGAGGGTCGATCTCATCGACGCGGGCGAGCGCCGCGGCGCGGTCTGGTTTCCAGAGAGGTCTCGTCATCGTGGCGGCTATGGCTTCCGCCGGATCGGCGAGTTCCCGCACCGGGTCTCAAGATGTCGCCTTCGGGGTCGTTCCCGCCAACGTGCACCCGAGCCCATGTCAACAAGCGACGCGCCGATGAAATTCCCGGTCGTCAACGGCCTTTTCACGGCGCCCGACGCGATCTGGGCGCGGAGGGACCGTGCTCGCGCGAACGTCCTCCTCGCGTTGTTCAACGGCACGTTGACCGCGTTGCTTCTCGGCGCGCGGCCGGCATCGGCAGCCATCGACTACCTCGAGCTTCCCCTCGAGTCCCTGCTGCAGATCCAGATTCCGCGGGTGAGCGGCGCGAGCGGCTACGAGCAGAGTGCATCGCAGGTGCCGTCCGCCGTGACCGTCATCGGTGCGGAGGACATCCGGAGGTACGGCTATCGGACCTTGGGCGAGGCGTTGTCCAGCGAGCGCGGCTTCTACTACACCGACAGCGGGAACTACCAGTTCCTGGGCCTGCGCGGGTTCCACCAGCCGGGCGACTACAACTCGCGCTTTCTCCTGCTCATCGACGGCATGCGGATCAACGATCCGGTCTACGGCATGGCGCCGATCGGTGAGGATTTCCCGCTGGACCTCTCGCTCGTGGACCGCGTGGAGATCATCCGCGGCCCGGGATCTTCGTTGTACGGCAGCGGCAGCCTGCTCGGCGTAATCAACGTGGTGACGAAGCGGGGCGAGAGCATCGCGGGCACGCGTCTCCATGGAAGTGCCGGGTCGCTCGGCGCGGGCGGCTTCGGCGTGAGCCACGGCATGCGCACCGAGGGCGGCACCGACATCGTCGGATCGTTCACGGGCTTCCGGCAGGACGGCCTCGATCCGTTGCTCTATCCGGAATTCGGCCAGGACCCGGCCAGCAACTTCGGCGTGGTGGCCGGTGCGAGCCACGAGCAGGCCCGCCGCCTTCATCTGGCAGTGACGCACGGCGATGTCCGTTTCAGCGTGGTCGACGGGACACGCCGCAACCGGTACGGCAACGGGCTCTACGGCACCGTGTTCGGCGATCCGCGCGGCCACACGTTCGATGCGAGGCAGTTCGTCGATCTGCAGTACCAGCGTTCGATGGACAGCGGCCGGGCCGTGACCGCGCGCGTGTATCGAGGCCACTATCGCTACCGCGCCGACTATCCGGTCGACTACGCTCCGGTGGCGATCAACCGCGATGACGTGACATCGACGTGGTGGGGAACGGAGCTGCGATACGACCACAGGCTGGGCGCGCACCAGGTCACCGTCGGCGGCGAGTGGATCGCGACCACCCACAACCAGCTCCGGAACTTCGACCAGGATACGGGCGGTGCCTACGCCGGTTGTATCGGCGCCGGACTCGCGGACAGTTGCGTCGACCGGCGCCTGCCGGGCGGCACTGCGGCGATGTTCGTGCGCGACGACGTGACGCTGTCCCCGCATTGGCGGGCGACGGCAACATTGCGTCAGGACTGGGTGCGCGGTGTCGACAGCGTCGCGACGCCCCGCGTCGGATTGATCTACACCCCGCACGAGGGGACATCGATCAAGGTGCTCCACGGGCACTCCTTCCGGGCGCCGGCGATCTACGAGCGCTACTCGGCGTATGCGGGCTACGGCAAGGATTCCCTCGAACTGCGATCCGAGCGCGCCAGGACCTTCGAGCTGATCGCCGAGCACAGCTTCCTGCCGAACCTTCGGGCGCTGGCCTCGCTGTTCCGGTACACGGTGGACGGCCTCGCCGTCACCGCCACGGATCCTGTGGACGGCCTCGCCTACAACGCCAACACGAGCGGCGTGCACGCGCGCGGTGCGGAGATCGAGGTGCAATGGCGCATCGACTGGGTGGACCTCCGTGGCAGCTACGCCCGGTTCGACTCGCACATCGCGGGTACGTCGCAGCGCCCGGCCAGTTCACCGCGCGATCTCGCCAAGTTGCGGGCCGGCGTGCCGATGCGCGACGAGCAGCTGTATGCCGGCATCGAGGCGCAGTACGCCGCAGGTGCCCTCGACATCCACGGCCACGCGATGCCGCGGAATGTCCTGGTGAACCTCGTGACCACCAGTCGCGGGGTCGTGCCGAGGCTCGACGTGTCGTTCGGGATCTATAACCTCTTCGATCGCGCATACCGGGATCCGACCAGCTACGCCGACCTGGTGGGCAGCGAAGGCACCCCGCGGCCCGGGCGGACCTTCCGGGTCAGGCTCGAGTACTGGTTGTAGCCGCCGCGGCGCGGTGCACTACAGCCATTCCACCAGCGCGAAGCCCGCGCCGATCGTGGTCTGCCGATGGTTGTAGTCGATGAGGCTCTCGCCGTGGCCGGTGAAGACCTGCACGTATCCCTTCAGCTGGCGATACAGGGGAAAGTAGAGGTCCATCTGCGCGGCCCCCCGGGTGCCCGAGAGCGACAGGTTGCTACGCAGCGTGAGCGCCACCGCCACCGCCTGCCACCGCTTCAGCGCCGTGACCTCGATGCGGCCGACGTAGCTCTGGATGTCGGGGTTGCTGTCGATGCGCTCGAGGTCCGGCAACCGGATCCAAGGGCGCACGAGCAGCGCGAAGTCGTCGCCGCGCTCGAATCCGAACTGCGCGTAGACGCGGTTCCAGCTCCGCGAGATCGCGGAACCGCGGCCGTTCGATTGATGCACCAGACCGATGTTCACGTACCGCAGGTCGAGCCCCGGGAGTTTCTGGTCGAGCCGGATGAGTGCCATCGCCTCGGGCTCGTAGTTGGTCTCGCGGAACGGGCCGGAGTCCAGGAAGACCTGCCAGTGCGACTGCTGCGTGTAGGCGAGCCAGAGTTCGAGGCGGCCATCCAGCAGGCGTCGCCGCACCGGTGTCTTGATCGAGATCTGGAACTTCGTTTCCGTGGGGGCGAGGTTGCCCGCGTTCGCGGCCCCCTGGGCGGGGGACGTCGGGCGTTCGTTCGGACTGTCGGTGACGCGCAGGGGCAGCAGGTAGTTGGCGTTGTGCCCCATCAGCGTGAGGCGTTCCCGGTCTTCGTCCTCCACCGATGGCCAGAGCGATTCGAGGATAGAGGCGCGCGGCCGCACAGGACGTTCGTGGGTGCGGTCATAGCACGCGAGCCGCTCGCGATCGCTCGGGATGCCGGCACACGCATCCGGATTCTCCGCGGCCGGCGCGATCGACGGGACACCGATGGCGAGCCATCCGCACAGCGCGAGCGCGAACGCCCGGTGATGCCGGATCAAGCGACTCCTCGGAGGCGCGCCGGCGAAAGCATGGCCGCGGTGAGTCCGAAGGCGGCGAGGCGCGCCGGCAGGCCGCGATCCTGCGCGAGGGATGCGCAGGCTTCGGACATCGCCGGACACGTCTGGATGCCGTATCCGCCCTGAGCTGCGCACCAGAAGAACCCGGGAGCGTCCGGATCGAAGCCGCCCACGAGATCGCCGTCGGCCACGAACGACCGGAGCCCGGCCCACGTGCGCGACGGGCGCCGGATCGACAGGTGCGTCGCGCACTCGATGCGGTCGATGCCGGTCGCGACGTCCTCCACCTCCGGCTGCACGTCCTGCGGCGGGACGGGGTCCGCGTTCGCCGGGGACCCCAGCATCTGCCCTGCGTCCGGCTTGAAATAGAACGACTCGTCGACGCCGATCACGGTGGGCCAGGCGCGCACGTCGAAGCCCGCCGGGGCGGGGAACGTGAAGGCGGTGCGGCGCTTGGGCACGAGCCCGATCGGCGCCACGCCCGCGAGGGCCGCGATGGCGTCGCACCACGCACCCGCCGCGTTGATGACGACCGGAGCCTCGAACGTGTCGCCGCCCGCGATGGTCACCCGCCACGCCCCGCCGTGCCGTGCGATGGCCGTCACCTCTGCATCGCATCGGAGCGTGCCACCCAGGGCACGGAGCCCGCGGAGGAAACCCTGGTGCAGCGCGTGGACGTCCATGTCCGCCGCCAGGGGATCCGCGATGCCGCCGGTGACCCACGCCGCCCGCATCACGGGCACGCGGGCCATGATCTCGTCGGCACTCACCCGATGGATGGCATCCCCCTGCGCGCCGATCTCGGCATACAGCGCGTCGAGCTGCGGTTGCTGTCCGGGCCCCGCGACGAAGAGTGCGCCGCGGTCGGAGAGGATGGGATGACCGGTGAACCCGGCGGGCGGATGTTCGAAGAACTCCCGGCTCGCCAGGGTCAGCGCGCGCACCTGCGCCGTGCCGTAGCTTTCCGCGAAGAGCGCTGCCGAGCGGCCTGTGGTGTGGTAGCCGGGCTGCGATTCGCGCTCTAGCACCACCACCCGGTTGTCATGGGCCAGGTGCCAGGCCACGGAGGCGCCGGCGATGCCGCCGCCGATCACGATGAAGTCGCTTGATGTCATGGCCCGATCGTACCGCACGGCCCTGGGCCGTGACGACCGCGCAGACTCAGCTGATCGGTCGCCCCCGCTTCAACGCCCGCGCGAGGAACCGCGCGGCGCCTAGCGCCTGCACGACGCGGTCGGGCAGCGGCAGGGGTTCGCCGGTGACCATCGATGCGATGAGTTCGCCCGCGATCGGGGCGGTGACCAGCCCGCGCGAGCCATGACCGGTGCTGACCAGGAGGCCGTCCAACCACGGTGCGTCGGTGTCGAAGGTCGTCGTCGCGTCGCGCGCGAGGGAGGCGAAGCGATCGCTGAACAGGTTCGCGTCTGCCACGGTGCCGACGATCGGGAGGTAGTCGGGCGTCACGCAGCGGATGCCCGCGCGGCCTTCGTGCTGCACGACATTGGATGCTTCGGTGCCGAGCGCCGTGGCGAGCGCAGGCGCCAGAGCGCGCAGCGCTTCGACGTTCGCGAGGTCGTCGGATGGACGCCGGCGGGTGTCGGTGTCGCCGATGTCGAAGGTCGCGCCGAGCCAGTGCCGGCCGTCGCGGGCGGGTGCCACGTAGCTTTCGCCGCAGAGGACGGTGGCGAGACGGGCGGAATCCGGTGTGGCGACCACACCCGTGATCTGACCGCGGATCGCCTTCAGCGGCAGGTGTGCGAGCAGCGGCAGTCGCGCGGTGTCGAATCCACCCGCGACGATGACCACGGCCGCCTCGATCGTCGTCCCGTCCGACATGGCCACGCGCCAGCGACCGTCCGCAGTGCGGTGCAGCCCGCCGACTTCGGCATCGAAGCGGGTCGTGATCCGTGCATGGTCGGCGAGCGCCGCGCACAACGCCGGCGGATGCGCCCATCCGGCCGAGCCGTAGAAGAGCCCGCTGGACGACAGCGCGACGCCAGCGAGCGCCGTTGCCTCGGCGGCCCCGACGGCGCGCATGAATCCGGCTGGCCAACCGAGCGCAGCGAGTGCCGTCTGACGGTCCGCTTCCGCGGCATCGTGGGCGAGGGCGAGCACGCCGCAGTCGGCCCACGCACGGCCGTCCGCCGGGAGGCGTCGTTCCAGTTCGCGGCGCGTGAAGGCGAGGCCCGACAGCGACAGACCGGTGAGCGGTGTCCCGTGCGCCGAGGGCTTGATGTAGAGCACGCCCTGCGCGTTGCCCGAGGCTTCGGCGGCCAGCGCGGGCCTGCGGTCGAGCAGTGTCACGTCGAGTCCGCGCGCGGCGAGGCTCGCGGCGGCGGCCGTCCCGGCGAGCCCGCCACCGATCACGATGGCATCGCGTGCATCCGGCATCGCAGTGGCACGGCGCAGCCACGGTGCGCAGGCGGGTGACGCCGCCCCGCGCGAGAACTCGCCCCGCAGCATCTCCCATTTCGTTCCGAAGCCCGGGGCCCGCGAGACGGCGAAGCCCGCGGCGATCAGGCCGCGACGGACCCCGCCGGAGGATGCCCAGGTCGCACAGGTGGTACCCGGGCGACTGAGCCGCGCGACCTGGGCGAGGAGCGCGTCGCTCCACATCTCCGGATTGCGGTCGGGCGTGAAGCCGTCGAGGAACCACGCGTCGACGGTGGCGGTGACGTCGCCCAGCGTCGCGCACGCATTACCGACTAGCAGCGTGAGCCGCACCCGTCCCCCGGCCAGCAGGCACCGGTGCCATCCGGGCGGCAGGGCGATCATCTGTGCGCACAGCGCGGCTGCCCGCCCGGCCAGCTCCGGCCAGAGCGCAGCCGCGGCAGCGAGCTGTGCGGCGTCGAGCGGATGACGTTCGGTGCTGAGGAAGTGCAATTGCGCGGACGCCGGGGCGACCTGCTCGAAGAGCTGCCACGCCGCGAGGAACGAGAGTCCGGTGCCGAAGCCCGTTTCGGCGATCGTGAAGTGCCCGTCGGGTCGCAGGGCCGCGAAGCGCTCGGACAAACGATTGCCGGCGAGGAACACGTGTCGAGCCTGCGCGAGCCCGCCCTCGCGGGAGAAGTACACGTCGCCGTAGCGACGGGACCACGGCTGGCCATCGCGCCAGTCGAGCGCTTCGGTCATCGTGGATTGCCGTGCATGGCGGCGAGCCGGCCGGGGCATCGCCCCCGCGGCCCGCTATGATCGCAGCGTTCCCGATCCGGAGTACGCCATCCATGTTCGATCCCGCCGCCGCCGCCGACAGCCTGTTCCGCGATCATCGCGAATTGCGCCGCCTCGTTCCCTTCGCCCGCGACTTCGGTGCCCACGACCTCGACGCCGCCTACGCCATCCAGCGCGAACTGGTGCGCCGGTTCATCCCGGTACACGGGCCGCGCGTGGGCTGGAAGATCGGCCTCACCTCGCGGCGGATGCAGGAGATGTGCAGCATCGATCATCCGGTCGCGGGGGCGGTGCTCGCGAGCCGCCGGCAGCACTCGGGCATCGTGCGCTCGCTGGGGGAGATCGTGCATCTCGGGCTCGAGTTCGAGATCTGCGTGCGCCTCGGTCGTGACCTCCCGCCGCGCGATCGTCCGTACACGCTGGAGGAGGTTGGCGCGGCGGTGAACGCGGTGGCCCCGGCCTTCGAAGTGATCGACGACCGCCATTCGCCCTATCCGCTGGACATGCTGTCGCTCGTGGCCGACAACGCGTGGAACGAAGGCATCGTGCTCGGCAAGTTCTGCGAGTCGTGGCCCGACCTCGCGGCCGTGCAGGGTGTCGTCGAGGTGAACGGCGAGCGGGTCGATGCGGGCCATGGACGCGACGTGCTGGGACATCCGTTCGAACCGTTGCGATGGGTGGCCAACTGGCTGTCGGCCCAGGGGGAGATGTTGCATGCGGGCGAGATCGTGTCGACGGGGAGCATGGTGACGACACGCTTCCCGAAAGCAGGCGAGACGTATCGGTTCACCGTCGACGGCATCGGATCGACCGAGATCGTGCTGGTGGCGTGAGGGACGGCCGGCGGGTCGACCCTCCCGTGCGGATCGCCTACCCGCGGACTTCCTTCAACGCCGCGACCGCGGCGCGCGCGAGGGTGATGTAGTCGGTGCACAACCCGATCACCCGGTAGCCCTGTTCGAGGTAGGTCTTGGCGTGGGCGGGTGTGTGCGCGTAGATGCAGCGCGCGATGTCCCGCTTCTCGCAGGCGCGGATGATGTCGCGGATGGCCTGCTGCACCTCCGGGTCGTTGATCTTGCCGGGCTTGTCCATGCTCCCCGACAGATCGAAGGGCCCCACGAACACGCCGTCGATGCCGGGCACGTCGAGGATCGCATCGATGTTGCGGGCGGCTTCCACGTGCTCGATCTGGACGATGACGGCCACCTCGTCGTTCGCGCGCCGCATGTAGTCGTCGAAGTCGAGATCGAACCGCTGGGCGCGGGTGATGCCGACGCTGCGGACGCCCTGCGGCGGATACTTGCAGCGGCCCACGGCCAGCCGGGCGTCCTCTGCGTTGTTCACCAGCGGCACGATGATGCCGGTGGCGCCGATGTCGAGCGCCTTCTTGATGTGGGCCTCGTCGTTCCACGGCACCCGAACCACGCACGGGACCCGGGTGTCGACGGCCACCAGGATGTCGAGTGCCTGGCGCGCGTCCATCGGGGAGTGCTCCAGGTCGACGAAGAGCCAGTCGTAGCCGGCAGTGGCGTAGATCTCGGCCACCTCGGGCAGCGGGATCTGGAGCAGGGCCCCCATCAGCGGGCGCCCCTCCTTCAGGCGATGGCGGAACGACAGGGTCACCAGTAGGTCCTCAGCGTGGGGGGCTCGGGTTCGTAGGGCTCTGCCGTCTCGTCGAACCCCGCGAGCCATTCCTGGGCGTCCTCCTCGGACGCGAAGATGCGGAACGGGAAGGGCGGCGGGTGATACAGCTCGAACACCCGCAGCGCTGCGATGCCCAGGCTCGATTGCACGACCCCGGCCTCCGCCAGCGTGTGGCGCGTCACCTCAGACGACGCCAGGAACGTCGCAGCCTCGACGTCCACGCGCCAGATCCCCGGCAGCCGCGCCATCACACGCTGCTTGCCTGCGACGAGCGCGCGACGGAACTCGAACTCCGCCTTCACCGCCGCCAACGTGAGGACGCCCACGGCGGAGTAGTCCACGTGCACGATGCCGTCGGTGCCCAGCCAAACCCTTGGTGCAGTCATGAGTCGTTCGACTCCTTGGAAAACGATCGGCGGCGGACGGTGCGACCCGGCGCGATGCAGCGCGATCTCGTCTATCGCGAATTAGCGTGGAAGCGTAACCGGCAGCGCCGGGAAAGTTAAGCGGATCAGCGTCCTCCGCCTTCGCATCGGGCGAGAAACATGAAGCGGGACAGGCTGAAGAACGTCGTTCCTTCCGCTTCCCGTCGCGCAAGATCGTCGCGCCAGGCCGCGGCCTCTTCGGGGGCGACCCCGCCGCTTCGTACGACGAACCGCGCGATCACGTCCGTCATGCCCGCGCAGTACGTGTTCTCGCTCCGTCGTACCGAAAGCAAGGGCAGGGCCTCCACGTGCACCAGGTCGAATCCAGCCGCGGCGAGCAGGGTCGGCAGCGTCCGTGGCAGTTGCGGATGCGGGCAATGGGCATCCCACGCGGCGATGATGCGGCGCATCCGGGCGTCGTCGGCGGACGCCCATACGCACGACGCCCAGTCGGTGTCGACCAGAAGAAGTCTGCCGCCCGGGCGCAGGACCCGCCTGAATTCGGCGAGCGCGGCGGTGACGTCGGGAACGTATTCCAGCACCTGGGTGCAGACGACGGCGTCGAATGCGCCGTTGTCGGCGGGCAGCGACGTGGCCTCGCCTGACCGGACGGACATCTGGCGGAGCCCGCTCCCGTTCTGCCCGGCGATGCGCAACATGCTGTCCGCCGTGTCGATGCCGACCACCTCGCCGGCGGTGCCCACCGTCTCCGCCATCTCGGCGCACAGGAGCCCCGGGCCGCAGCCCACGTCCAGCACGCGCTCGCCTGGCACCAGCGCCAGGTTGGCGCGTATCGCCGCGCGCTGCGCGACGATGTCCGGCGTCCGGTAGAGCGCCTCGACACGGCGGGCGGCCGCGTCGTCGGCGAACAGGGTTTCAGAGGGCGGTGTCGACATGCACGTGGTGCGAGGGAAGCATGCGTTCCACCCAGCGGCCCGCCGCGAGCACGCGGGCGTCCTCGCCCGGCCGGCCGATGATCTGCACGCTCACGGGCAATCCCTCGGTGTCGAACCCGCAGGCGAGCGACAGCGCCGGGAGGCCGGTCATGTTGAAGGGCGACGTGAAGCGGGTGAGCATCGCGGCCGCAGGCAGCGTCCGTCCGCCGATGCTCACGACGGCCTGGCCGACGGGCGGCGGTGCACAGGGCAGCGTCGGGGTGATGAGGACGTCGGCGTCGCCGAGCGCCTCCAGCAGGGCATCGCGCACCTCGGTGCGGATGCGCTGCGCCTTCACGTAGGCGGTCGCCGGAAAGCACCGTGCGATCTCGAAACGCAGGCGGACGTCCTCTCCCAGTCGGATGCGGGCTGCCGCCATGATGTCGGCGTTCGCGGCCGCGGCCTCCGTTCCGATCGTCACGAACTGCGCGCCACCGGCCATCGCCAGCGCGTCGACCGCCGTCGCCGTGACCCGGGCGCCAGCGCTTCGCCACGTGGCCTCCAGTTCGTCCATGCGCTGGGCGATACCGTTCTCCACCGCCTCCGCGAAGGTGCCCCGCAGGCACACGAACGACGGCGGGCGGCTGGGCATGCCTCCGGTCACGCCTTCCGGCAGACCGGCCATCACTTCGAAGGCAGTGGCGGCATCGTCGACTGTACGGGCGAGCGGGCCGACGTGGTCGAGCGACCACGCGAGTGGAAGCACGTCCGTGCGGTCGACGGCACCGTAGCTGGGCTTGAATCCGACGATGCCGCAGCACGCGGCCGGGATGCGGATCGATCCGCCGGTGTCGGTGCCGATGGCAACGGGCACGATCCCCGCGGCCACCGCCGCACCCGAACCACCGCTGGAGCCGCCGGGGATGCGCTCCGGGAAGCGCGGATTCAGCACTGTGCCGAAGTGCGGGTTCGCGCTCGTCACGCCGAAGGCGAGTTCGTGCAGGTTGGTGGTGCCGAAGATGACCGCGCCGGCGCTGCGCAGTCGCGCCACGACGGGCGCATCGCGATCCATCAGCCGGGGTTCCCTGGCGAGCGTGCCGCCGGTCATGCGGTAGCCGCGGACGGCCATGAGGTCCTTGATCGCGATCGGCACGCCCGCCAGCGGACCTGGATCCATGCGCCGCGCGATCTGTGCGTCGATGGCCTCGGCCTGCGCAGTGACGTCGTCGACGTCGAGCGCCGTGAACATGTTCGCGTGGCGCCAGGCGCGCGCGGTCTCCAGCGCGGCATCGGCGATCTCGGTGGCGCGGGTGCGGCCTGCACGGACGTCGCGGGCCGTCTCCGCTATGCCCTCCCGCTGCCACGACGCCTGCGGAAGCCGCTGCAGTGCCGTCCCGGCCTGCGGCACGGGCGGTGAGACGATGGGCTCGGCCGCCGGGAGGGCGTTCTCGAGCGCGATGAAGTCGTCGTAGCTCCATGCGAGGCGCTGCTGCCAGGCATCGATGCGGGCGGTGTCGGTCTCGCCGTGGAGAGCTGCGACGGCGTCGACGAGTTGCGCATAGCGAGTGCGATCGATGGGCATGGTGGCGAGAATCCCGAGTGGGCCCGATGACGGGCGCAGCCCCGACAGGGCCGTCGCGGCGTGTGGGCGCGATGGTAACCCGGACGGCATGCACAGACGGGGGTGTGCCGGTGAGGCAGTCCCTGCCTGGACTGCCCTCAGAGGCTGCGCGACAAGGTCTTGAGCGCGTCCGACCGGAACTCGCGCAGGTACAGGATCAGCACGACCCAGCTCGTCGCGACCATCCAAGTCCACGGGTTGATGAACCACATCAGCGCAGCGAGCCCGAAGTAGTAGGCGCGCAGACCGTTGTTGAAGCTGTCGGCGGCGAGTCCGGCGGTCGCGGCGGCGTGCTGGATGAAGTCCTCCTTGCGTTCCGACGGCGCCTCGATGGGTGGGGAGCCACCCACCATCACCGAGCAGAAATGATAGAGGCGCAGGGACCACGTGAACTTGAAGAAGGCGAACGTGAAGATGCCGATGAGCAGGAGGATCTTGATGTCCCAGAAGCGATCGGTGCCGGCAGCCTGCCGGCTGAAGGGCAGTTCCATCACGACCATCGCGATCTTGTCGGTGGTGCCGAGGAGTGCGAGCAGACCGCCGAGAATCAGCAGCGTGGTGGAGGCGAAGAACGTGGATCCGTTCGAGAGGTTCGCGAGGATGTTGATGTCGCCGATGCGGACCTCGCGGGTCACGACCTCGGTCATCCAGTGCTTGCGCAGGCTCGTCATGCGCATCACGAGACTGGGGACCCGCCTCGCGTACCAGCGCGCGAAGCGGACGTAGCCGATCCAGAAGACGAAGAACCAGGAGAGCGCCAGCCAGTCCATGGTCTTGAGCGGCAGGGGCATGGTGCTATCTCACGCGGTCGCAGCGGATCGTGGGCCGGCGCTGCCGGGCTGGCTACAGGAACAGCGTGAGGACACCGGTGTACCCGTACATCCGGTTGTGCGAGATCTCCCCGTTGCAGAAGAATCCGACGAGGGGGATGTCACCCAGCCCTTCGCGGATCATCTCGAGTTCCCGCGACATCTCGCCGAAGAGTCCTGCGCCCCGGCCCAGACACGAGAAGTACAGCGCGCCGCGCGGCCGGGAGAAGAGACCGCTCTTCATGCTGTCGAGCATGCGGCCCATGTCCTCGGCGGCCGAGCGGCGATCGCGGCGGCAGAACATCAGCTTGTCGCCTGCGTCCACGAGATCCCCGATCGCGACCAGGCCGCGCTCGGGGTCGAGCCCCACGAGATTGCGCACCGTGTAGTCGGAGGCGTCGTCGCCCGAGACGGGCATCGCGGCGAAGAGGTTGGCGCCTGCCCGTTCGAGATCGCTGTCGGATTCGATGGATGCCTCTTCGCGCAGCACGTCGAGCGCCCGGCGGCCGTCGAGTTCGATGAGCACGTTGCGACGGCTCTGCGTGACGGTGTGCACGTCGCCGAGCGGCGAGCAGCCCTGGGTGAGGCGCGTGCTGACGATCACCTCGTCGGTGAAGACGACACCGGAGAGCCCGCCCTCCGACAGACCGTCCGCGATCTGCGGATGGGCGCTGCGCGAACTCGACAGGCCGCCGACCACGAATCCCCCTTCGAGGCGCCGCGCCATCTCGGCGACCAGCGCGGGAATGCGGCTGTTGCGCGGGTCGGCGTGGACCACGGCGAAGTTGCCGGCTGCGCCGCCGACGGTCAGCGGATCCCGTGCGAGATCGCCTGGAGCGCGGAGCTGTGAGATCACGCGGAACGATCCGGGGGCGAAGCTGCCCAGCATGATCGCCATCGCGCCTTCGTCGAGATACTCCTGGCCCGTCGCGCAGATGCCCAGCCCGACGGTACCGACCCAGTGCTCGACGCCGGTGCGCATGCGCAGCAGTTCGAGCAGATCCTGCATCCGCGAGGTGTAGGGGTCGGTGACGTAGAGGAACCCCAGATTGGCGCCGGGCGGCGTGGGGCCGAGCTGTTCGAGGCACTCCGCCGCGGCGATGCGCCAGTGCGGCGATACGGCGTGCGCGAAGGGGAAGGCAGTGCTGGCGGAGCGTGTGGTGACTGGCATGGAGGCGGCGAATCTGACGGAAAGTCTGCGGTCGCGGGTCGGATCGCCGCACCGCCTTCCTATAATAGCGGCTTTGACACGGACGGCACCCATGAACCTAGACCGAGTCGGCCCCGGCCGCGACCTGCCCAACGATATCAACGTGATCATCGAGATCCCGATGAACGCGGATCCGATCAAGTACGAGGTGGACAAGGAGACGGGCGCAATGTTCGTCGATCGCTTCATGTCGACCGCCATGCGCTACCCCTGCAACTACGGCTACGTGCCCCATACCCTCTCCGGCGACGGGGATCCCGTGGACGTCCTGGTGTTGTCGCCGGTGCCGCTCATCACGGGCGTCGTCGTCCGTTGCCGGCCCATCGGGATGCTGAAGATGACCGACGAGGCTGGCGAGGACACCAAGGTGCTCGCCGTGCCGATCGACAAGCTGTCGAGCCTGTATCGCCACATCGTGACGGCCCGCGATCTCCCCGATCTCGTGACCTCGCAGATCTCGCACTTCTTCGAGCACTACAAGGACCTGGAACCCGGCAAGTGGGTGAAGGTGATGGGCTGGGTCGGCCCCGAGGAAGCCAAGGAAGAGATCCTCCACGGCGTGCGCACGTACGATTCCGCCGTCAGCAAGCCGATGTTCTGATGTGACGCCGCGCTCCCGACCCCGGTTGTCCGCTGCCCGGGGCACCCGGTCGATTCACTGCAATCCACGGAACGATCCATGACGCGTCGTAGATCCCCGCCCGCCCCGGCCCAGCTGGGCACCCAGACCCCGCTGCCTGTGTCGCCCGAGGTCGCCCTGCTGGAGCGCGTGCCGAATCCCCATCCGGACGTTCGATACGTCGCGCGCTTCACGGCGCCCGAGTTCACGTCCCTCTGCCCGGTCACGGGTCAGCCCGACTTCGCGCACATCGTCATCGACTACGTGCCGGCCCGCTGGCTCGTGGAGAGCAAGTCCCTGAAGTTGTACCTGGGCGCCTTCCGGAACCACGGCGCCTTCCACGAGGATTGCACCATCGCGATCGCGAAGCGGCTGAAGGTGCTGCTCGCGCCGAAGTGGCTGCGGATCGCCGGCTACTGGTATCCGCGGGGCGGGATTCCGATCGATGTGTTCTGGCAGACGGCGCGTCCCCCGGCGGGGGTGTGGATCCCGGACACGGGGGTTGCACCCTACCGGGGCCGCGGCTGATGCGATTCCTCCTCCTGATCCTCCTGGCCCTGACCGGCTCCGGTGCGTCCGCCACCGAGGAGACGGGGGCGGTGCAGTCCGTGGCGGTGTTGCGGGTGCAGAACCGGCTGGTGCACGTGTTCCGCGTCCCGGCCCAGGGATACGCGCCGCGCGAGCGTGCCATCGCGGCGCAGGCACGGCTGGATCAGGCGATGCAGGACGACGGCCCCGGCGAGGTCACGGTCCGTGAGACGCCCGAGGGGCGCTTGCTGGTCGTCGACAACGACGCCGTGTTCCTGGTGGCACCCGGCGACGAGGATCGCCTGGCTGGCGAGACCTACGAGGCGGCGATCGAGGCCACCCGCGAACGACTCGCGGCTGCGTTGAAGGTCGCGGTGGAAACCCGCAGCCTGCGCGCGTGGCTCGTGGCGATCGGGCTGGCGGTCCTATCGACGATCGCCTACGTCGCACTGGTCTGGGGTGTCATGCGCGTCCGACGGACCATCGCGGTGCGGCTCGCGCTCCGGGTCCGTGCGGGTGTGAAGCGCCTGCACATCGCGGGCGTCACGGTGCTCGATCCGTCGCTGTTCCGCCAGACGATCACACGCTTCGTCAGCTTCGTCGCGTGGGCCCTGGCGCTGGTCGCGACCTACGTCTGGATTGCGTTCGTGCTGGGTCGTGTCGCTTACACGCGCCCCTGGGCCGAGCAGTTGCGTGGGGCGTTGGTCGACACGCTCACGCTGATCGGGCAGTCAGTGGCCGGGGCCATCCCGGGGCTGGTGCTCGTCGTCGTGATCGTCATGCTCGCGCGGGGTCTCCTCCAGGTCACGGGCGCGTTCTTCTCGCGTGTCGAACGGGGTCACTTCTCGCTGGGCTGGCTCGATGCCGACACCGCCCGGCCGACACGGCGTCTCGTCACGATCGTGGTGTCGGTGTTCGCGCTGGCCATGGCGTATCCGTACCTGCCGGGTTCGCACACCGACGCCTTCAAGGGGCTGTCGGTGCTGGTGGGGCTCATGGTGTCGATCGGCGCTTCGGGCCTGGTCGGTCAGGCGGCGAGCGGTCTCATCCTCATGTATTCACGGGCGATCCGCGTCGGCGAGTTCGCCCGCATCGGGGACGTCGAGGGCACCGTCACAGACCTCGGCGCGTTCGTGACGCGCCTGCGCACCGGCATGGGGGAGGAGGTGGTGCTGCCCAATGCGATGGTGATGGGGCAGATCACGCGGAACTACTCGCGCACGACAGGCGGCAACGGGTTCACCCTGAGCACGAGCGTCACCATCGGCTATGACACGCCCTGGCGCCAGGTCCATGCGATGCTGCTAGAAGCGGCGAAGCGAACCCGCGGCATTCTTGCCGAGCCCCCGCCGCGAGTGGTCCAGACCGCGCTGTCGGACTTCTACGTGGAGTACCTGCTGATCGCCCAGGCGGGTCCCGAGGCGCCACGGCAGCGTGCCGAGGCGCTGAGCGAGCTGCACGGGCACGTCCAGGATGTCTTCAACGAGTACGACGTCCAGATCATGTCGCCGCACTACCTCGGCGACCCTCCCAAGCCAGTGCTGGTGCCGCCATCGCGTCGCTACGCGCCGCCTGCGCGCGATCCATCGGGTCCCAGGGACTGATTGCCCCGGCCACGAGCGCGGTGCCGTCGGGACCTTCACTTGGCCCGTACCAATCGCGATAGGCCGGTGTCGAGCGCCAGGGCGGCGACGATGATCGTGCCCTTGATGATGGACTGGTAGTAGGGACTGATGTCGAGCAGCACGAAGCCGTTCGAGATCGTCGCGATGATCCCCAGGCCGACGGCGGTGCGCCACATCGCCCCGGTGCCGCCCGACAGCGAGGTGCCGCCCACCACGACGATCGTGAGAACGTCGAAGATGATCCCGGGGTCGAGATTGGCCTGCGCCGAACTGAGCTGCGAGGCGGTGATGCTTCCGGCGAGGCCGACGCAGCCGCCCAGGATCACGTAGGCGCTGGCCACCACCATCCTCACGCGGATTCCGGAAAGGCGGCTCGCCTCGTAGTTGCCGCCGACTGCGTAGATGACCTCTCCGTAGATGCTCCGTGCCAGGATCAGTCCGAAGACGATCATGAATGCCACCAGGGCCATGCCGGAATAGGGGATGCCTTGCCAGGTGCCCGCGCCCAGCGTCGCGAAGGCCGGATCGTCAACCAGGAAGGCTGCGTTCTCGGTCATCACGAGTGCGATCCCGGTGATGATGAAGCCGCTTCCCACGGTGGTGATGAACGGATTGATCCGCGCGACCGCGACGAGCAGGCCGTTGGCGAGCCCGAACGCGAGACCCACCGCGATCGCAGCCGAGAATGCCAGGGGAGGTGACAGGGTCTGCCCGGCGTACGCGGCGACGACCGCGCACAGCGAGTACCCGGACGCCAGAGACAGGTCGAACCCTCCGGTCAGGATCACGAAGGTCATGCCGACGGCCATGATGCCCGCGGGGGCCCACTGCGAGAGCATGTTGAGCAGGTTCCTGGGCGACAGGAACGCCGGGTTTCCGATCGCGACCACCGTCACGAGAATCACCAACGTCAGCACGATGCCGTAGGTCCTGACCAGTGTCGGGAGGTTTGTGAAACGCCCCGGAACGGCGACGACCTGACCTGTCGCGACGCCTGCCTCGTTCATGCCTGCCCTCCCGGCGCGCCCGGGCGCGCCTCGATGATGAAGATCATGTTGAGAATGGACGCGACGCTGGCTTCGTCGCGATCTAGGATCCCGAGCTGTCGGCCGCGCGCCATCACCAGCACGCGGTCCGAGTACTCGACGACTTCCTCGAGATCCGACGATACGAGGATGACGCCCATGCCCCGTTCGCTCAGCTCTCTGATGGAGCGGAAGATCTCCTGCTTGGCGCCCAGGTCGATGCCCCGGGTCGGTTCGTCCAGAAGGAGGACGCGCGGCCCGCGGTTCAGCCACTTCCCCAACACGAGCTTCTGCTGGTTGCCGCCGGACAGATTCAGTGCCATCGCATCGAGCTTGCGGGGATCGAAGCCGAGGCCTTGCGCAAGGGTGGTCGCGACCGCCCGTTGCTTGCGGGTGGACACGATGGGGCCATGGGCTGTCGCGGCGAGGTCAGCCAGCAGCAGGTTCGACAACGCACTCCGCTGCAGCACGAGGCCCTGTCGCTTGCGATCTTCGGGGGCCAGCATGATCCCTCGACCGATCGCCTCCCGGACGTTGCGCGGCCAGGCGCAGGGCACCCCATCGATCGCCATGCGCCCCGTCCCGGTTTCCTCGAGGCCGGCGACGCACCGCAGGACCTCCGTGCGCCCGGCGCCCACCAGCCCCGCGATTCCCAGGACTTCGCCGGCCCCCAGGGTGAACGACATGTCCGCAACCCGGCCCGGGAGCTGGAGATCATCGACCCGGAGGAGTTCTTCGAACGCGCGGCTGGGTCCGCTGCGGCGGGGCAGCATCCTGACATCCCCCAGCATCCCGCGGACCAGCGTGTCCTTCGACCACTGCCCGGTGTCGCGGGTCTCCGTGAGCCTGCCGTCGCGCATCACGGAGATCCGGTCGCACAGACGCAGGACCTCGTCGAGGTCGTGGGAGATGAAGATGATCGAGACCAGTCGCGACTTGAGCCGCGCGATCAGCTCGTAGAGTCGTGCGCGTTCGAGCGGGCCGAGCGAAGCCGTCGGTTCGTCCATGATGATGACATCCCGCTCGGCTGCTATTGCCCGCATGATCTCGAGCATCTGCAGGTTGGCGACGGAGAGTGTCCTGGCCGTGGCGTCGGGTGGTACTTCCATGCCCATCCAGGCCGACAGCTCAGCGAAGCGCTCCCGCATCCGCACACGATCGGTGAAGGGGCCGCGGCGGGGTGTCGAGCCGAGAAACGCGTTCGACAGCGCCGTCATCTCCGGGACGACGGTCAGCTCCTGATAGATCGCCGCCACACCGTTGCGCCGAAGGGCCCTCGGATCCTCGAAGCGCATCGTCGTGCCCTGCACCTCGATGCTGCCCGTGTCCGGCGCAGCCGCCCCGGACAGCATGCGGATGAGGGTCGACTTTCCGGCACCGTTGGCACCGACCAGGCCGTGCACCTCCCCCGTCCGAAGATCGAAATCGACATCGCTCAGCGCCTGCACGCCGGGATACGCCTTCGACACCTTGCGAACGCGGATCGCGACGGTGGACTCCGACCGCCGCTGCATCGCGGCGGTCTCTCCGAGCGGAGGCTGTGCAACCATCGGTGGAACTGGCCTGGTCGGATGCCGTCAGTAGTTCGGCGTGTACTTGTCGGCGTTGCCCTTCGTGATGAAGACCGTACCGGTGGTGTCGAGGATCTCGGGCAGCAGCGCTTCGTCGATGTGCGCGTTGAGCGGCTTGCCCTCCAGCGCCATCATCAGCGCGACGGCCCCGTAGTAGGACTCCTGGTACGGAAGGTAGGCCATCGTGGATGCCCAGGTTCCCGCCTTCACCTTCGCGACGCCCACTTTGGTGGCGCCGCCCGAGAAGATCATCACGTCCTTGCCAGGCACCTTGCCCGAAGCCACGACGGCCTGTTCCACGCCGCGCGACATGTCGTCCCAGGATGAAACGATGATGCTGATGTCCGGGTGCGCGAGCATCGCGTCCTGAATCTTCTTCAGCGCGATGCGCGGGTCGAAGTTGGACGGCTCGTCGACGACCACCTGGACGTTCGGGTACTTCGCGGCCGCCTTCTTGATGGCGCCCTCCCAGTACGTGAACAGATCGGACCCGACGAAGCCACCGACCGCCGCGACCTTGCATGTGCCGGTACAGGACTTGAAGGCCTCGTCGAGGAAATTGTCGAAGTGCATCGGTCCCTGCATCGTGAGCGTTGCCGCCAGGCCTGGCGTGTAGTCGGCATCGCCGCACATCGCGATGTCGATCGACACGACTGGCTTGCCCGTAGGCTTGAGCAGGCGGTTGTAGAGGCCGCAGCCGGGCTGCGCAGCGGCTGGTCCGAACAGGTAGCCGTCGAACTTCTCTGCGAGCGCGTTCTGGACCATCTTCGCCTGCGTCGCCGGGCTGAAGTTCGCGTCGAAGATCTTGTAGGTGAACCCGTACTTGGCGGCGGCAGCCTTCAGGCCCTCGAGCCGCGCGAGGCAGTACGGGTTGTCGACGCACTCCGTGAGGTAGGCGATGCGGTACGCCTTGCCCTTCTTCGTGTGGGCCTTGTCGTACGCGACGACGGCCTTCACGGCCGCCGAGGCCTCGGCGGCGAGCGCTGCTGCCGGGGCGACAGCGAGGAGAGGAACGGCAAGCGCCGTGGCGACGGCAAGCGACACCGCTGTGGAACGTGTGAATCTTTCAGGTGCTGTCATGCTGCTCTCCGGATGGCCAGGAAGAAACTGCGGATGTACGGACGCTCGATGAACTGCCGTCCGGATCGTCGCCAGGACGAACGGATCGTGTCGGGTGGGTCAGGTGTGTCGACGATTGCGGCGGACGCCGCGTGAATCAGGGCATTCCTGTCTTGCCCAACGCCGCGATCACTTGCTCGGACGAGGTGACGAAGCCGTAGAGAAGCTTCACGTTGAACAGCGTGGCCTCAGTGCAGAACGATGGCGACGTGGTGCCGCAGCAATCTTCGAGGAGCACGCAACCGTACCCGCTGAAGTTCGCGTCGGTGAGTGTGTGCAGCACGCACTGGTCGAGGTTCACGCCACTGAACAGGAGCGTCTTCACCCCGAGATTGCGCAGAATGCTGTCGAGCGGCGTGTCCCAGAAGCCGCTGATGCGGTACTTGTCGACGTGTACGTCGCCGGGCAGTGGCTCGAGCCCGTCGACCACGGCCGCCCCCCAACTGTCCTTCTCGAGAAGCGGCGCACCCTTGCCTGGCACCGGCTCGCCGATGCCGGCATCGGCGGGGCGCTTCTTGAACATGTGCAGCACGGTGGGCTCGAGGTTCATGCGGTCCGGGCGGTTTCCCCAGTTGAGCCAGATGATCGGCACGTCGTGTTCGCGCAGGGCTGGCAGCAGGCGCTGGAGTTTCGCGATCGGGGCGATCTCGGGTGCGAGATCCGCGCCGATGTGCTGGACCCAACCGCCTTCCGCGCAGAAGTCGTTCTGCATGTCGACGACGATCATCGCGCAACGACGCAGGTCCACGGTGACCGCCTGTGGTTCGGCAGGGATGTACGCGCGAAGTGGTGCCGGTGGCGACATCGACATGTCGACATGACCGTCCCGTGTGACCCAGCGATAGTTGGATCCCGCTCCGAGTTGCACCGCGTCGGTCGGGGTCTCCACGGCGGGGTTCAGTTTGGGCTCAGCGATGTCCATCTCGATCTCCCTTCATTTCAGTGAAGTCAGGCGGCGCGCGCATCGACGCACGCGAGCAGCGTTCGATGCAACTCAACTGCGAATACGCGACACGGCCGGATCAGCTCGCGCAACGCGAGACAGTGTTGTCGACGGCCGATTTCGTCGCGAGGCCCAGTTCGCAAATTGCGGGCCACTGAATAACTCGCTGATGAGTGCCCGTGTGTGCATCGCGTTCCAACTGCCTGCGTATGTCGATGTTCTGGTGTGTCGAAACGGATCCCATCCGTCACCGCTGTCGTGTGCAATGCGGCAACCGTCTCTGTGGCGCCGGCGCTCGCTCACGACCGTGTGCGATCGCTCGTTGGTGGACGACACGGCTCGACGCGACGTGGATGCAGACGTTCGCGGTGCTTCGTATCCGCCGCTTCCGTCGTCGAGCGCGTGGTCCCCGGCGCACTGCTCTGGGCCGAGTCCACGGGGCGGCGTGCCATTGCAGTGCGGAAGTTGCTCAGCCTCCGCGCGAGCGCGTGAGGCCCGCGCAGCGCCGGCGCGGAGTCGCTCGATCGAATGCTCTGTCGCGCGGTTGTCACGCGGATCGTTGACCCGTTCTCACTAGTGCTTGCCTGCGCACCGTTCGCCGTTCGATTGGGGTCAGACCGTCACCGTCGACGCTGCAACGCCATCGCACACGGCTCGTGGCATGCTCGCGTGAGCCACTGCGAGCACCCGTGGCGCAACGCGAGATTCGGTCCGCTAGTCCACCGAACCAGATGAATCGCACCGGATTCGATGATCAGGATTGTCGTAGATCCACTTCAACGGCTTGGGGTCCTTGTTGTGTTCCCTG
>LNEE01000036.1 GCA_001464895.1 Betaproteobacteria bacterium Ga0077532 | reverse complement strand
TCGACCCACGAAGGGCCGTCGCCGCTGGATTCCGCGATGCTGGGAGCAACCCCCGTGGGTCGGGCACTGCCCGACGCCCGCGTTCCTGGATTCGCAGCTGTACCCAAGTCATCGCCGCGTCGAGCGATGCTCGACCCACGAATGACTTCGCGAACTTTCCTAAGCCCTGAGGGATTCTCCGCCCGCACTCACGGCGATCGACGATCGCCACCGCCGCAACGACAACGCATTCAACACCACGCTCACGCTGCTCGCCGCCATCGCCGCGCCCGCAATCACCGGGTCGAGCATGCCGAACGCTGCCAGCGGGATGCCCACCACGTTGTAGGCGAAGGCCCAGAAAAGCCCGCGACGGATCGTCGCGTAGGTCCGGCGTGAGATGTCGAGCGCGTCGGCCACGAGCAGGGGATCACCGCGCATGAGCGTGATGCCGGCGGCGGCCATGGCCACGTCGGTGCCGGTCGACATCGCGATGCCGACGTCGGCGGCGGCGAGGGCCGGGGCGTCGTTGATGCCGTCGCCCACCATCGCCACGACCTTGCCCGCGCCTCGCAATGCTTGCACCGCTGCGGCCTTGTCGCCGGGGAGCACGTCCGCCTGGAACTCGGTGATGCCGAGCTCCCGCGCAACGGCGGCGGCGCTGCCCCGATTGTCCCCGGTGAGCATCACGGTCGCGACGCCGAGGTCAAGCAGACGCGCAACCGCGTCGCGGGCCGACGCCTTCACTGCATCGCCGAACGCGAGCATGCCCAGCAGCACTGCCGTATCGCCGTCCCGACGCATCAGCCACGAGATCGTCCGCCCGTCGTTTTCGAGTCGGGTGGCGTCCGCTTCCAATGCGCCCGGACCGATGCCGAGTTCGCGGAGCAGGCGCGTGCTGCCGAGCACCACCACATGGCCATCGACCGTCGCTTCGAGTCCACGACCGGGCAGTGCGCGGGGTTCGACGGCGACCGGGATCGACACCGAGGCGGAAAGCGCCTTCTCCATCACCGCGCGCGCCAGCGGATGCTCGCTGGTGCGCTGGAGGGCGGCGGCGAGGGCGAGGATCTCGTCCTCGGTGTGCCCGGCCGTCGACAGAACGGCGACGAGGGCGGGTTGACCCGCCGTCAGCGTACCCGTCTTGTCGAAGACGACCGTCGTCACCGCGTGCGCCAGCTCGAGCGCCTGCGCATCCTTGATGAGGATCCCGCGCCGTGCCGCGACGCCGGTACCCGCCATGATGGCGGTGGGCGTCGCGAGCCCGAGCGCGCACGGACACGCGATGACGAGGACCGCGACGGCGTTGATGATGGCCTGTCCCCAGTCGCCATCGACGAGCATCCACGCCACCATGGTGAGCAGCGCGACGCCGAGCACCACGGGCACGAAGACGGCGCTGACGCGGTCGACGATGCGCTGGATCGGCGCCTTGCCCGCCTGCGCGGATTCCACCATCCGGATGATGCGTGCGAGCGTCGTTTCCGTGCCTACGGCGAGCGTGCGGATCGTGAGCGCGCCCTCCGCGTTGATCGCGCCGCCGGTGACGCGGTCGCCCACGGACTTCGCGACCGGCAGGCTCTCGCCGGTGATGAGCGATTCGTCGACATGGCTGCGGCCGTCGAGGATCTCGCCATCCACCGCGACGCGTTCGCCCGGCCGCACGCGCACGAGATCGCCGACCGCGAGATCGCCCACGGGGATGTCGTGCTCGACGCCATCGCGCAGCACGCGCGCGGTCGCGGGCGTCAGTGCCTGGAGTGCGCGGATGGCCGCGGTCGTCTGTCGCTTGGCGCGGCCTTCCAGCCACTTGCCGAGCAGCACCAGCGTGATGACCGCCGCCGACGCTTCGAAGTACAGGTGCGGCATGCCGTGGTCGCTGTGAGCCAGCCACAGGTACACGGAGAGTCCGTAAGCCGCCGACGTGCCGAGCGCCACGAGCAGATCCATGTTCCCCGCGCCCGCACGGACGGCGTTCCAGCCGGCGCGATAGAACCGCCAGCCGAGTCCGAACTGCACCGGCGTCGCGAGCGCGAACTGGATCCACGCCGCCGGCATCCAGTGGATGCCGAATACGGCGAGCAGCATCGGCGCGACGAGCGGCAGCGTCAGCACCACGCCCGCCGCCACTGGCCACCAGGTGGGCAGGCCGGGCTTCGGTGCGGGTGTCGTCTCGCGGAGATCCTTCGCCCCGAACCCGGCCCGCGTCACCGCAGCCCGGAGGGCGGAGACGGGCACCGACGGCAGGACCGCGATGCTCGCGCGCTCGGTCGCGAGGTTCACCGTGGCGGAAAGCACGCCGGGCACCTTCGCGAGGACCTTCTCGACGCGGCCGACGCAGGTCGCGCAGGTCATGCCTTCGATCTGCAGCTCGACGGTGTCGACGGCGACGTCGTAGCCAGCCTTGCGCACGGCGGCCGTGAGGACCTCGGCGGTCACGCGCGGCTCGGCGTGCACGACTGCCTGCTCGGTGGCAAGGTTCACCGTTGCGTCGCCCACCCCGGGCACCGCGGCCAGCGCCTTCTCGACGCGGCCGGCGCAGCTCGCGCAGGTCATCCCGGTGATGGGAAGGGTGATTCCGGCCGAGGAGATGGTGGTGTCGGTGATCGCGTTCATGCGGGTGAGACCGTGGTCATCGGATCAGGCGAAGCACCGATGGTCGGGCGGATCATGGTGTGAGAGTGAGACAGTGTGGGCATCGCCTCTCGGAATCAAGCGGGGCGGGAAGGGCGAGTATGGACCGGTAGGATCGGTCCATGGGCCTGTGTAGGAGCGGCCCATGGGCATGTAGGAGCGGCCCATGGCCGCGAAAGCGTCGGTTCCGGTTGAAGCGTTTCCAGGGCATTCACCGTTTTCGCGGCCATGGGCCGCTCGTACAAGGCCATCGCCCCCTCCCACAGCGTCACAATCCCCCCATGCAACGCTTCTCCGCCCTCTACGCCGCGCTCGACGCGACCACCTCCACCCAGGCCAAGGTGGCGGCCATGGCCGACTACTTCGCCGCTGCCGACGATGCCGATGCCGCCTGGGCCGTCTTCATCCTCGCGGGCGGGAAACTTCGGCAGGTCGTGCCGACGCGGCTGCTGCGCGAGGTCGCGATGCGCGAGGCGCAGGTACCCGACTGGCTGTTCGAGGAGTCCTACCAGGCCGTCGGCGATCTGGCTGAGACCATCGCCCATCTGCTGCCCGGTGGGGGGCAGGGGGAAGGCGCGTCGCTCACGGCGTGGATCGAGGGACGCCTGCTGCCGCTGCGCGGAGTTCCGCCCGACGAGGCCGGGGCAGGTCTGGTCGCCGCTTGGCGGGACCTCGACGCGCTCGGCCGGTTCGTCTGGAACAAGCTCATCACCGGTGGCCTGCGCGTCGGCGTCGCGAAGCCGCTGGTCGCGCGCGCCGTCGCCAAGGCCGCGGGCATCGAGGCGCGCCTCGTCGTCGAACGCATGATGGGCGAGTTCGCGCCCGAGCCCGCCCGCTACCGCGCGCTGCTCGCGGACGAGGGGGCGGACGAGCGCGCCGGGCGGCCGTATCCGTTCTTCCTCGCGCATCCGATCGCCGCCGAGCCGGCCTCGCTGGGACCCGTCGATCGATGGCAGGCGGAGTGGAAGTGGGACGGCGTCCGCGCGCAGATCGTCCGACGCGCGGGCCGTATCTATCTCTGGTCGCGTGGCGAGGAACTCGTGACCGACATCTTCCCGGAAGTCTCGACCGCCGCCGCGTGGTTGCCCGAGGGCACCGTGATCGACGGTGAACTGCTCGCCTGGCGCGACGGCATGCCGCTGCCGTTCGCGTTGCTGCAGAAGCGGCTCGGCCGGAAGTCCTTCTCCGCGAAGGTGCTGAAGGAGGTTCCCGTCGCGCTCGTCGCGTACGACCTCATGGAGGTCGACGGGGTCGATATCCGCGCGCAGCCGCTCGAAGTCCGCCGGGCGCGGCTGGAGGCGCTCGTGGCGGCCCTGGACGACGCCCGCATCGTGGTGTCGCCGATCGTCACGGCGGATTCGTGGGAGACCCTGGCCGAGGCCCGTGCCGGCGCCCGCGTCCTGGGTGTCGAGGGTCTCATGCTCAAGCGCCGCGACTCCGCGTACGGCGCCGGCCGCGTGAAGCTCGGTCCCGGCGGCGAGTGGTGGAAGTGGAAGCTCGACCCCTACAGCGTCGACGCCGTGCTCGTGTACGCCCAGCGCGGCCACGGCCGGCGCGCGAGCCTCTACACCGACTACACGTTCGCCGTGTGGCGGGATGCGGAACTCGTGCCGTTCGCCAAGGCCTACTCCGGCCTGACCGACGCGGAGATCGCCGAGGTGGACAAGTTCGTGCGCGCGAACACGCGGGAGAAGTTCGGCCCGGTCCGCAGCGTCACGCCGCAGATCGTGATGGAGATCGGCTTCGAAGGCATCCAGCGATCGCCGCGCCACAAGAGCGGGGTGGCGGTGCGATTCCCGCGCATGCTGCGCCTCCGCCCCGACAAGTCCGCCGCGGACGCCGACCGCCTCGATGCCCTGCACGCACTTCTGAACGCTCCGGAGCCCCCATGAAGACTCTTCCCTATCGCGCGGTCACGTCGTCCGGTGCCGTGATCGACTGCCAGTTCGAACTGCATCCCGAGACGGTGTCCCCCGGCGACGTCGCGCGCCTCGTGGGCGCCGTCCTCGACGCGCTGGACGTGAACATCGAAGGACGGCCCCCGCTCTCGAACGGCGACGTGCTGCAGGCCGTGGCCATGGCGCTCGCCCTGCGCACCGAGATGCTCGCCGCGTCGCGCGCCATGAAGGACGCCCTGGCCCGCGACGTGGTCGAGCGCGCGCTGCGGAGCGTCGCCGACGCCAAGTACACGCGCTCTGGTGTCGGCCACGCGTGATGCGGCAGTGAGCGCGTCGCGCCGAAAGGCCGCGCCCGATCCGGTCGATGCATGGTTCGTCGAACGTGGCTGGAAGCCCTTCCCGTTCCAGCGCGAGGTGTGGGACGCCTGCGGTGAGGGTGCCTCCGGCCTGCTGCACGCGACGACCGGTGCGGGGAAGACCTACGCCGTGTGGTTCGGCGCGATGCGCCACGTGGTGCCGGCCGTCGCCGGTGTCCGCGGGGCACCGCCGCTGTCCGTCGTCTGGCTGACGCCGATGCGCGCGCTCGCGGCCGACACCGTGCGCGCCCTCGAAGCGACGTTGCCGGGCCTTGCACCGGCATGGACCGTCGGCAGCCGCACCGGCGACACCTCGTCCGCCGAACGCGCGCGGCAGTCGAAGCGCCTGCCCACGGCGCTCGTCACGACGCCCGAGAGCCTGTCGCTCCTGCTCACGCGGGTCGATGCGCGGGAGCGGCTCGGCGGCGTGCGCGCGGTGATCGTCGACGAGTGGCACGAACTCATGGGCAACAAGCGCGGCGTGCAGGTGCAGCTCGCCATCGCGCGGCTGCGCCGGTGGAATCCGGATCTCATCGTGTGGGGGCTCTCCGCGACGCTGGGCAACCTCGACGAGGCGCGCGACGTCCTGCTGGGGCCGGGGGTGACAGGGCGGCTGGTGCAGGGCAAGGTCGCGAAGCGCATCGAGATCGACACGCTGATTCCGCGCACCATCGAGCGGTTCCCGTGGGCGGGTCACCTCGGCGTGCGACAGCGCGATGCGGTCGTACGCGAGATCGACGCCGCGGGCACCTCGCTGCTGTTCACCAACACGCGCTCGCAGGCCGAGCTGTGGTACCAGGCGCTGCTCGAAGCGCGACCCGATTGGGCGGGCCTCATCGCCCTGCATCACGGCTCCCTCGACCGCGGGCTGCGCGACTGGGTGGAGGCGGGGCTCAAGGCCGGCACGCTGAAGGCCTGCGTGTGCACGTCGAGTCTCGATCTCGGCGTCGACTTCCTGCCCGTCGAGCGCGTGCTGCAGCTCGGCAGTCCGAAGGGTGTGGCGCGCCTCACGCAGCGGGCCGGGCGATCGGGGCATGCGCCGGGTCGCGTGTCGCGCGTCACGTGCATCCCGACGCACGCCCTCGAACTCGTCGAGGCCGCCGCGGCGCGTCGCGCTTCGCAGGCCGGCCGCATCGAGTCGCGCCGGCCGCCGTCGAAGCCGATGGACGTCCTCGTCCAGCATCTCGTCACCGTCGCTCTCGGCGGCGGCTTCACGGCGGATGGACTGCTCGCGGAGATCCGGACGACGCACGCCTATCGCGACATCACCGACGACGAGTGGCGATGGGTGCTCGCGTTCGTCGTTCACGGTGGCGCGACGCTGGGGGCGTATCCCGAGTACCACCGCGTCGTGCCGGACGACGCGGGCGTCCACGGCGTGCCGGATGCGCAGATCGCGAAGCGGCATCGTATGGGCATCGGCACGATCGTCAGCGACGCGTCGATGGAGGTGAAGTGGTTCTCCGGCGGGCGCATCGGCCACGTGGAGGAATCGTTCATCGCGATGATGAAGCCCGGCGACTGCTTCCTCTTCGCGGGGCGCCGGCTCGAACTCGTGCGCGTGCACGAGATGTCCGCCCTGGTGCGCAAGGCGTCGTCCGACAAGGGCGCGGTGCCGCGGTGGCAGGGCGGCAAGATGCCCCTGTCGTCGGAACTCGCGGAAGCCGTCGTCGGGATCCTCGATGCTGCCGCCGACGGGCGCGTGGAGGATCCCGAAGTGGCGGCACTCGCGCCGCTCTTCGAGATCCAGCAGCGGTGGTCCCATCTGCCGGGTTCGCGCGCGCTGCTGGTCGAGACCGTGAAGACGCGCGAGGGCCATCACCTCTTCTGCTTCCCGTTCGGTGGCCGCCACGTCCACACGGGACTCGCGAACCTCGTGGCCTGGCGCATCGCGCGCGAGACGCCGGTGACGTTCTCGATCTGCGTGAACGACTACGGCTTCGAGCTGCTGTCACCGGTGCCGGTGGACTGGGAGGGCGCCATCGGGCGAGGACTGTTCTCTGCCGACCGTCTGCTGGACGACATCCTGGAGAGCCTGAATGCGGGGCAGCTCGCGCGGGGCCGTTTCCGCGAGATCGCGCGCGTGGCGGGGCTCGTGTTCCAGGGGTTTCCCGGGCAGCCGAAGAGCACGCGGCAGCTGCAGGCGTCGAGCGAGCTGTTCTTCGACGTCTTCCGGAAGTACGACCCCGACAATCTCCTGCTGCGTCAGGCGCAGCGCGAGGTGCTCGAGCAGGAGCTGGAACTGACAAGGATGGGGAGGGTGTTGCGGGGCATTGCCGAACGGCCCGTGGAGATCATGCGGCCGCCGTACCCGACGCCATTCGCGTTCCCCCTGATGATCGAGCGGATCCGCGAGAAGCTCAGCACCGAGAAGGTGGGCGATCGCGTGCAGCGGATGCTGGCGGAGATGGAGAAGCGGGCGGGTGGCTGAACGCAAGCGCGCAGTCCCAGTGTCCGGTATCCGAATGCAAGAGGGCCGGCGCCCCTCCGGACGCCGGCCCTCCCGGTATTGCAGTCCCGCGCCGTCGTGGGCCGAAGATCAGTCGACACCGATCTGGTAGGTCTCGCGCTCCACTTCGACGATCTTGCCGGTCATCGCGTCGACCTCCACTTCCCACTCGACGCCGTCCTCACCGACGATGTCGAATTCGTACGAGGATGAGCCGTCGGACTCGACGCTGAACTCCGTCTCGACGATCTTGCCGGGCTTCGCCTTCAGCGCGATCTCCTGAGCTTCCTCGAGGCTGATCTTCGCCTTGAACGCAGGGTCGTCCGCCGAGGAGACTTCCTGTTCCACCTCGGTGATCTTGCCGGTCTTGGCGTCGCACTCGACCTCCCATTCCTTGCCGTCGTCGCCCAGGATGTCGAATTCGTAGATGGGCTTGCCCTTCTCGATCTCGGCTTCGAGCGAGATCACCTTGCCCGGATGCTTGGCCAGCGCCGCCTTCATGCACGCTTCCATCTTCCCGTTGTGGGCATGGGCGATCTGGGTGAAACCGCCGCAGAGCAGGACGGTGGCGAGTGCGGCGACATGCTTGATCTTCATGGAGACTCCTAGGACAGTGGTTCCGCCGATATGCGGATGCGATCGGCAGATGTTCGCGTGTCTCCCCCCTTTCAACCCACGGGATGGTGCGTCTTGCGCACGGTTCTCCGTCACCGTCTGTGCGATATGGATTGCTTCATCGATGGCATCGTCCACGGTGTGGCGTTCGCAACGCATCGATGTTCCCGATCTTATTCCTGCCGGTCTGGCGTTGCATTCCCGGCAGACTCGGGAAAAATACCCAGCTGCATAGGAATACAGTGGTCTGGTCTCCGGGCGCGGCCGCCGGTCTCTTCGTGGCGTCCCTTGCGTACCCTCTCGTCGAGGCGGCCCGCGACCGCACGTCCGTCGTCGGGGATAATGCAGGCCCGTTCCCATTCCCGAGCCCGCATGGCCATCCAGTGGTTCCCCGGACACATGACCACCGCCCGCGACAAGGCGGCCGAGACCATGGAGCGCACCGACGTGGTCATCGAGGTGGTCGATGCGCGTCTGCCCGAGGCGAGCACCAACCCGATGATCCGCGCCCTGCGCGAGCACCGGCAGCGGCCCTGCCTCGAGGTGCTGAACAAGTCCGACCTCGCCGATCCGGTCGCAACCCGGGCGTGGCTCAACCACTACAACGCGCAGAAGGGCGTCACCGCGGTGGCGATCTCGTGCAAGAACCCGTCGGATGTCGCGAAGGTGCTGCCGCTGTGTCGAAAGATCGCGCCGCACCGCGATTCCGCCGCGAAGCCGCTGCGGCTCATGATCATGGGCATCCCGAACGTGGGGAAGTCGACGTTGATGAACGCGCTCCTGAAGCGTCGCGTCGCGAAGGTCGGCGACGAACCGGCCGTGACGAAATCCCAGCAGAGCCTCGAACTCGACGTGCGCACGCTTCTCACCGACACCCCTGGCCTCATGTGGCCGAAGATCCGCTACGACAGTGACGGCTTCATGCTGGCGGCGAGTCACGCGGTCGGCACCAACGCGGTGATCGAGGAGGAGGTCGCGACGTTCCTCGCGGCGAATCTTCTCGAACGATATCCGGCGTTGCTGACGGCGCGCTACGGATTCAAGACCGAGGGCATGGACGCCGTGGCGGTCGTGGAGGCGGTGGGCAAGCGCCGTGGCTGCCAGCTGCGCGGCGGCGGGCTCGATCTCGAGAAGGCAGCGCTGATCCTGCTCACCGACTATCGCCAGGGATCGCTGGGGCGCATCAGTCTGGAGACGCCCGAGACCCGGCGGGCAATGATCGCGGCCAACGAGATCGTGGTCGCGCCGCCACCGGCGGAAGAGGCGCGCGAGGATGCCGACGGGGAGGCGTAGTTGGTTTCGTGGGTCGAGCTACGCTCGACGCTGCGTGGGGCTTGGGTACTGGGATGAATCCAGGAACGCCGGCGTCGGGCGGAGCCCGACCCACGGGGGTTGTTTTCAGCGCCGGCGGTTCCAATCGCGATAACGTTCGTGGGTCGAGCTACGCTCGACGCTGCGTGGGCTTGGGCACTGGGATGAATCCAGGAAAGCGGGCGTCGGGCGGAGCCCGACCCACGGGGGGTGTTCTCAGCGCCCATGCATCCAATCGCGAAGGCCCTTAGTGGGTCGAGCTACGCTCGACGCTGCGTGGGCTTGGGCACTGGGATGAATCCAGGAACGCAGGCGTCGGGCGAAGCCCGACCCACGGGGGTTGTTTTCAGCGCCGGCGGTTCCAATCGCGATGACTTTCGTGGGTCGAGCTACGCTCGACGCTGCGTGGGCTTGGGCACTCGGATGAATCCAGGAACGCAGGCGTCGGGCGAAGCCCGACCCACGGGGGTTGTTTTCAGCGCCGGAGTTTCAGTCGCCATGACTTTCGTGGGTCGAGCTACGCTCGACGCTGCGTGGGCTTGGGCGCAGCGATGAGTCCAGGAAAGCGGGCGTCGGGCGGAGCCCGACCCACGGGGGTTGTTTTCAGCGCCGGAGGTTCCAATCGCGATAACGTTCGTGGGTCGAGCATCGCTCGACGCGGCGAGGGCGTGGGCACAGCGATGAATCCAGGAACGCAGGCGTCGGGCAGAGCCCGACCCACCCCGTCCTCCCTCGGCCTACCACGCCTTCGGTGGCGCCCTCAGGATCACGACACACGCGGCTTCCTGGGCGATGTATCCGCCTCGTTTCAGGTCCGCGATGATGCGCCCCACCATCTCGCGGGACGCGCCGATGCGCTTTGCGATGTCCACGTTGGTGAGCCTGCCGGGGATCACCAGCCTGCCGTTCTCCTCGATGGCCGCATCGAGCAGGTGACGGGCGACGCGGCCGTAGACGTCGAGCAACGCCAGGTTGCCCACCGTGCGGGTGAGGATGCGGACGCGGCCGATGAGCATGCGGGAGAACGCGGACGCCGCCTTCGGATTCGCCTCCAGGTAGGCCTCCAGCTCGTCGCGGGTGAGCACCGAGCATCGCGTCGGTTCCAGCGTCGCGACCGAGGCCGATCGTGGGCCATGGTCCAGCATCATCTCGCCGAAATGCTCGCCCGCGCCGTACTCCCCGAGCAGCACCTCGCGGCCGTCGTCGTCCGCGAGGAACACGCGTACGCGGCCCGAGAGCACCACGAACATCGTGTCGCCGTGGTCACCCTCCTGGATGACGACCGTGTTCCGTGCGTAGCTGCGCACGGTGCCGATCGCGGCGAGGGCTTCGACGATCTCCCCCGGGAGTTGCCACAGCTGGTGTTCGGAAAGCGGGGGCTTGGGCATGGCGAACGGACCGGCAGTGAGATCGGGGGTGGTGCTGCTACGGCGCCTTCGGTGCGTCGCGCCGCGCGGCGAGAAAGCGGGCCATCGCGGCCTGCGGTTCCCCGCTCGCGTAGGCCGTGCGTTGCGCGGCGATGGCGGCATCCAGCGCGGATTCGAAGGCAGCATCGGTCTGTGCGCGGAAGCGCTGCTTCGTGAGACGCATGGCCGTGGCTGGTTGCGCGGCGAGGCGTTCGGCGAGGCCGAGGGCAGTCGAGAGCACATCGGCCTGCGGCACGAGACGACTCAGGAGCCCCATCTCCCACGCCCGCTGTCCGGTGACGAGATCCCCCAGCAGCGACATTTCCACGTTGTGCCCGAGCGTCGTGTGCCACGCCATCATCTGCGAGCCCACGATCGACGCGAGGCCCGCGCGGATCTCGGGCTGTCCGATCCGCATCTCGGGGTAGCCCACGCGGAGATCGCAGCACAGCCCGATCTGGAAGCCGGCGCCCGCCGCCGTCCCGTTGAATGCGGCCACCGCGGGTTTGTCGAGGGCGCGCACGGCGCGGTACATCCGATGATTGGCGGTGAGCCATGCAGCGACATCGTCGATGCCGTACGTCGCGGTCTCGCCGAGATCCTGCCCGCTGCAGAACGCGCGCTCTCCGGCACCCGTGATGATCACCGCCCTGATTGCGTCGTCGGCATCCGCCGCGGCCAGCGCAGCGATCAGGCGGTCGCGCAGCGCGGTGTCGATCGCGTTCATCGACGCCGGGCGATGCAGTGTCAGAACGCGGACGGCTCCGCGGGTGTCTTCGAGCAGGGAGTCCATCATCGCCCGATCGTCGGATGGCAGGGGCAGTGCTACTGCACGTTGCGCTCGGCGACGACGTCGATCAGCCGGACCTCGAAGATGAGCGTGGAGTTCGGCGGCACTTCCCCGAATGCGAGCCGGTCTCCGTAGCCCATCTTCGGCGGGATCACGAGCGTGCGTTCGCCGCCGACCTTCATGCCCAGGACACCGCGATCGACGCCGGTGATCATCCGCCCGACGCCGATCAACACCGACAGCGGGACGCCGCGCTCGACGGAGCTGTCGAAGCGTGCGCCCTTGCGCTCAGGCTTCGTGATGTCGTAGACGAAGCCCTCGTAGTCGATGACCACGAACTGGCCACGCTCAGCCTCGGCACCGCTACCCACCTTGCGTTCGATCACGACGGTCTTCTTGTCCACGGTGTCGGGCAGTGTGTCCGCGAACTGCAGCTGGCGGTCCTGGGCGACGCCGGTCAGTGGCAGGAAGGCGGCGAGGGCAAGCAGCAGGATGACGAAACGGCGTGGCACGTCGATGCTCCGGGCAGGAATGATCGAGGTCGAGGATACCGCAGGGGCTGTGGAGTGTCCCGGCGCGTCAGGCTGGCCTGACTCAATCGAGCGCGAGCAGCGACCGGACCGCTTCGCGCCGAGGCAGGCGTGCCGGGTCGATGACGACGTGACGCAGTCCGGCGCGTGCGAGGGTCGTGCTCACGGCGGCGGGAGGGCCTTCCGGCGTCGCGAGATCTGCGAGGGCGACGACGGCGAGGTCGGGGCGGCAGACGACGAGCGTGAAGACGTGGCCGCGCGCGATTCCGGCATCCGCGACGATCTCGCCGAGGGAGACCCGGGCGAACACCAGGTGATCGGGGAGGGCGGTGCGGAACACGAGATAGGCGAGCTTCGCGGGGCCCGACAGGAGTGGTGTCGCTTTGGCCACCGCCGGGGAGGCGGTCGGAGATGCCGGTGGCAACGCCCGCGATGCCGATGTGGGGCTGGCCGGAGATGGCGTCGGCGGCAAGGCGGCCATGGTCTGGTCCGCAGCTTCCGTGGCCGCTTCCGTCGGCGGTGGCACGCCGCCCACGCGGTGCGTTGCGACGAACTGCTCGAGCTCGTTGGCGCGCTCGTCGCGGCGGGCCTTGCCCTTCGGGAGGTCCAGTTTCATGCCGCTGCCGCTCTCGCCCTTGAGGTGCCGCATCAGCCGATACCACCCGATGAGCACCGCGCCCATCAGGATGAAACCGATCACGACGTTCATCCAGTCCATGGTTCTAGCGCGGTGGTTGGCGAGGGGGTCGAGTGTAGCCGGACAACGATCCTGCCTTTCGGCGGTCGTCTCCCTTAGAATCCAGGGTCTACCCACCCACCTCGAGGAGCACACATGGGCGCTGGCGACGTACGTACACGGAAGGGCAAGATCAAGAACGGCAGCTACGGCAAGACCCGTCCGGGACGCAACAAGAAGGCGCCGCCGCCTCTCAAGCCGGGGCTGCGTCCCCGCGCGAAGTAGGGCGGGCAGCCGCGGGGTCGGGCGCCCGAATCGCCCGGCTCCGCGCGCCTCCCTGCAACAACTCCTTCGTCTTCCTGCAATCCTCCTCGCACCGTGGCCTTCGATCGCTATCTCCGCCACGCTGATCTGGTCGCGGCGCTCCATGCGCTCGTGGCCGATCATCCGGATCTCTTCAGTATCGAGACCATCGGACACAGCCACGAAGGGCGCGAGATCCTGGCGGTCACTGCCACCAGCTTCCGTACCGGTCCGGCCGCGGACAAGCCTGCCTTCTGGGTCGACGGCAACATCCACGCGACCGAAGTCGCCGGGTCGATGGCATGCCTCTATTTCCTGCAGCACCTCGCCCGGGAGTACGGCCGCGATCCCGACGTGACCCGCGTGCTCGACACGCGTGCCTTCTACGTGGCGCCGCGCCTGAACCCCGACGGCGCCGAATGGGCGCTCGCCGATGTCCCGAAGCTCATCCGATCGTCCACGCGCCCGTATCCGTACGACGAGCCCCCCGTGGGCGGGCTCCGCCGGGAGGATATCGACGGTGACGGGCGTGTCCTCACGATGCGCCTGCGCGACGACAACGGTCCGTGGAAGGTGAGCGATCGCGATCCGCGGCTGCTCGTGCGCCGCGATCCGGTCGAGACCGGCGGGACCTACTACCGGTTGCTGCCCGAGGGTTTCGTCGACGATCACGACGGCGTCACGATCGGCATGCAGGTCACCCGTGAGGGGCTCGATCTCAACCGGAACTTCCCTGCGCACTGGCGGCAGGAGCACGAACAGCATGGCGCCGGTCCGTTCCCGACTTCGGAGCCGGAGGTGCGGGCGTCGGTCGCCTTCATCGCGGCGCATCCGAACATCACCGGTGGCGTGGCGTTCCATACCTACAGCGGCGTACTGCTGCGCCCGTACTCCCATCTGGCCGACGACACCCTGCCGGCCGAGGACCTGTGGACTTACCGGAAGCTCGGCGCGAAGGGGACCGAACTCACGGGCTATCCGAACATCTCGGTATTCCACGACTTCCGCTATCACCCGAAGGAGGTCATCACCGGCTCCTTCGACGACTGGCTCTACGAGCACGCGGGCGTCTTCTCCTGGACGGTCGAGATCTGGAGCCCGCAGCGCGAGGCCGGCATCGGGGACTACCCGTTCATCGAGTGGTACCGCGAGCATCCGGTCGAGGACGACCTCGCGTTGCTCGCCTGGAACGACGGTCCGCTGAAAGGCGAAGGCTTCGTGCCGTGGTATCCGTTCGAGCATCCGCAGCTGGGGCCGGTCGAGCTGGGTGGGTGGAATGCCCTCTACACGTGGAGCAATCCGCCCCACGCGATGCTCGAGCGCGAGGTGGCACGCTTCCCGGCGTGGCTCGTCTGGCATGCGCTGGTCTCGCCGCGACTCGAACTCTTCCGCGCGGACGTCGAGGCCCTCGGCCCCGACACCTGGCGGGTGCGGCTCGTGGTGCACAACACCGGCTGGCTGCCCACGTACGTGACGAAGCGCGGCCTCGCGAACAAGCTCTGCCGCGGCGTCGTCGGCACGATCACGCTGCCGGACGGCGTCGAATTGGTGACCGGCGCGGCGCGGATGGAGGCGGGCCAGCTGGAAGGCCGCGCCTACAAGTCGTCGACGCCCTCGGCGTGGTCGGGGTGGGGCGGCGACACGACCGCCGACCGCGCGAAGTTCGAGTGGGTCGTCCGGGGTCCGGGCGGCAGCCGCTTGTACCTCGCAGCCCGCCACGACCGCGCGGGGGCGGTCTCCGAAGAAGTCGTTCTCCAGGCCTGATCGCGAGCCCTGCGCGCTGGCGCACGGCGGCGAGTCTCTCAAGCGGGTGCAAGCCGCACCGTTATCTCCCTCCGGGCGCGCACGCTTTGCAGTGCGGGCGGGCCGCGAACCGAGGAGAACGAACTTGCAGACGACGGTACAGACCGAGACGGCCCGGGTGATCGAGCCCTTCGCCCAGCCACTCCTGGCGCCGGACGACGAATGGAAGCTTTCCGACCTTTTCCTCAACTGGCACCGCCTCGTCCAGGGGGGTGATCTCGTGCTGCCGATCTCGCCTCTGGCGATCCGGCTGATCACCGTGGACCCGGAGGACGGCGCAGCGCCATCGCAGGTGGTCGAGATCATCGAGAGCGACCCGATCCTCACGGCTCGCATCCTTGGCTTGGCGAACGCTGCGGTCTTCGCCGGTTCGGGTCGACCGATCCTCGACATCCGTACCGCGGTGATGCGTCTGGGCCTCCAGACCGCGCTACGCGTCGCACTCGCCCAACTTGCCGCCATCTGGATGCGCAAATCGACCACGATGCCCGACCGGCGCCTGCTGCGCGGTCTGTGGCACGAGTACCTCCGCACGGCGTTCTGCGCCCACGAGATGGCGCGCGCGCTGCACCTCGAGGGCGGTGTGCCCGGGATGGCGTACGCGGGTGGCCTGCTGCACGATGTCGGCACGCTCGCGCTCTGCAGCGCACTGCCGGAACCGATGGCCCGCTTCATCCGCGCCGGCATGTGCAAGGGCACACCTCTGTACCGCGAGTTCGTGGAGGCGCACACCTGCCTGGGCGAGGAACTGCTGATCTCCTGCGGGGCGCCCACCGAACTGGCCGAGGCCGCGCGGCGACACCACGATGGTCTCGCCCTCGATGCAGCCGTCTCCACGCTGTTGGTGCTTCTGGCGGACCACCTGCACGACGCAGTCCTGTCGCACGCTGCCAGTGCCGCGATGCCGCTCCCCGAGGATCTGCCCGCCACGTGCTTCGACGCCCCGACCCGCGCAGTGAGCGACACGGTGGAAAGCCTGGGCCTCGACATGAAGCTCGACGACATCGTGATCGCGGTTGCCCGCGATCTGGAGCGCATCGACGCGCTGGCCGGTGATTTCCTATAGCAGGACGCTGATCGGTTCGGCGCGGTCCAGGCGTATGGACCAAAGGCTCCACAGGGCTTTCGGCGCCGCCGGACCCGCTTCACGGTCTATACTCCGCCCGGTTGAAACAGCGTCTTGCCGGGAGCATCCATGAAGAAGATCGAAGCCGTCATCAAGCCGTTCAAGCTCGACGAGGTGCGTGAAGCGCTGTCCGAGATCGGCGTGACCGGTCTCACGGTGACCGAGGTGAAGGGGTTCGGGCGCCAGAAGGGCCACACCGAGCTGTATCGCGGCTCTGAGTACGTGGTCGATTTCCTGCCGAAGGTGAAGCTCGAAGTGATCCTCACCGACGCAATGGTGGACCAGGCCGTCGACGCCATCGTGCGGTCCGCCCGCACCGGCAAGATCGGCGACGGCAAGATCTTCGTGACGTCGGTGGAGCAGGTGGTGCGGATCCGCACCGGCGAGACCGACGAAGCGGCCGTCTGAGGAGCCTCCACCGCGATGTCCTCCTCGATTTCCAGCTCGCAAGGCAACCCCTTCAAGCGATTGCGAGCGATCGGCCAGAGCATCTGGCTCGACAACCTCTCGCGCGGTTTCATCCAGAGCGGCGAACTCGCCCGCATGGTCGGTGCCGGAGAAGCCACCGGCATCACCACCAACCCTGCCATCTTCCGCAACGCCATCGCCAACGGCGATGCCTACCGTGGTGCGCTCGACGCGCTGCGGAGCACCGAGCCGGATGCCGAGCGCCGCTACGAGCGCCTCGCCGTCGGCGACGTCCAGGCGGCGTGCGACGTGATGCGGAGCGTGTTCGATGCGACCCGCGGCGACGATGGCTTCGTGAGTCTGGAAGTGTCGCCGCGCCTCGCGGCGGACGCCGCCGGGACCCTCGCCGCGGCGCGACGCCTGAAGGCGGAAGTCGCCCGCGACAACGTCCTCATCAAGATCCCCGGTACGCCAGAGGGCGCACAGGCCTTCGAGGACTGCATCGCCGAAGGGATCAGCGTGAACATCACGCTGCTCTTCTCGCTCCCGCAGATGGATCGCATCTTCGCGGCCTACCAGCGCGGGCTCGAGCGCCTTCGATCAGCGGGTGGTGATGTCTCCCGCCCGAAGGCTGTCGCGAGCTTCTTCATGAGCCGGATCGATTCGCTGGTCGACAAACGGCTCGACGCCATCGGGACACCGGAAGCCCTCGCGCTTCGCGGCAAGGCCGCGGTGGCCATCGGGAAGATCGCCTATCAGCGCTATGTCGAAGCGTTCGGTGCTCCGTTCGCCGGCCTGCGAGCCGCGGGCGCCCGCCCGCAGTACCTGCTCTGGGCGAGCACGAGCACCAAGAATCCGTCGTATCCCGACCTCCTGTACGTGGAGCCGCTCGTGGGGCCCGAGACCATCAACACGCTGCCCGACGCGACCCTCGCTGCGCTGCGCGATCACGGCAATCCTGTGCTTTCGATCAGCGACGGCGTAGACGATGCGAAGGTCGTCCTCGCAGACCTGCAGGCGCTGGGTATCGACCCCGTGGCCGTGGGCGAACAGCTGCAGACCGAAGGCCTGAAGCTCTTCGACGACGCGTACGCAGCGCTGCTCGACGCCGTGAAGTAACGGCGCCGGATGTCCTGCCAGTCTGCATTCCGCCACGGCGCCTTCGGGCGCCGTGCTCGTTTCTACAGCCTCGCATCGAAGGCATGACCCGACCCGATCTCGTCCGCCAGACCGATCGCGGGCTGTACTGCGAAGCCGGCGACTTCTACGTCGACCCCTGGCGCCCGGTCGACCGCGCGGTCATCACACATGCCCACGCCGACCACGCGCGGCGCGGTCACGCGCGATACCTCGCCAACTCTGCGGGCGAGCAGGTGCTCAAGCGGCGACTGGGCGACGTCAGCCTCCAGTGCGCAGCGTACGGCGAACCGGTGATGATCAACGGCGTGCGGGTCTCATTGCATCCGGCCGGACACGTACTGGGGTCCGCCCAGGTGCGCATCGAGCACCGCGGCGAGGTCTGGGCGCTCTCCGGCGACTACAAGGTGGGGCCCGATCCGACGTGTGCGCCCTTCGAGCCGGTACGGGCCCACGTCTTCGTCACGGAGTCGACCTTCGGTCTGCCGGTCTATCGCTGGCAGTCACACGCGACGCTCCTCGCGGAGATCGATGCATGGTGGCGCGGCAATGCCGACGCCGGACGCGCGAGCGTGGTGTACGCCTACTCGTTCGGGAAGGCGCAGCGCATCCTGGCGGGCGTCGATGCCGGCATCGGTCCGATCGTCTGCCACGGCGCCGTGCAGGCGCTGAACGAGGCGTATCGATCGTCGGGCGTGCCGCTTCCCGCCACGCAACTGGTGTCGGAGATCGCGGACAAGGCATCGCTGCGCCGCGCATTGGTGATCGCACCGCCATCGGCCCAGGGGACGTCGTGGCTCGCGCGTTTCGGGGATGCCGGCGATGCGTTCGCGTCGGGCTGGATGCAACTCCGCGGCGCGCGGCGGCGGCGCTCGGTGGATCGGGGCTTCGTGCTGTCGGACCACGCCGACTGGCCCGGGCTGCAGCAGGCGATCGCCGCCACGGGCGCCACCCGCGTGTTCGTGACCCACGGCTACGTGCCGGTGATGGTCCGCTGGCTGGCGTCGCAGGGCTACGACGCGCAGGCGTTCGAGACGGAGTACGGGGGCGAGTACGACACCGAGGAGACTACGCAGGGGGCAGTCGGCAGCGAGCCGACCGGCGACGCGACCGGCGCCCCCTGAAGCATCAAACCTCCAGCCATTCCTTGCGCACGGCCTCGTTCGCACGGAGGTCATCAGGCGAACCTTCGAACACGATCTGCCCGTGGCCCATCACGTACACGCGCTGCGAGATGCGCAGGGCGATCGTGAGCTTCTGCTCCACGAGCAGGATGGAGATACCGCGCTTGGAGATCTCGTCGAAGAGGTTCGCCACCTGGTCGACGATCTTCGGCGCGAGACCTTCGGTGGGCTCGTCGATCATGACGAGATCGGGGTCGCCCATCAGCGTGCGGCAGAGCGTGAGCATCTGCTGCTCCCCGCCGGACATCACGCCCGCGGGAGCCTCGGCGCGCTCGCGCAGCCGCGGGAAGATGTTGAACATGTCCTCCATGCTCCAGCGACCGGATTCCTTGCGGCCCTTCTGGCCCAGGAGGAGGTTCTGGCGCACGGTGAGCGAAGGGAAGATGTCGCGATTCTCGGGCACGTAGCCCAGACCCTTGCGCGCCACCATGTAGGCCTTCTTCCCCATCAGCTCCTCGCCCTTGAACTGCACCGAGCCGCTGGACTGGACCTGACCCATGATCGCCTTGATCGTGGTCGATCGGCCGACGCCGTTGCGCCCCAGCAGGCTCACGATCTCGCCCTGGCGGACGGACAGGTGCACCCCGTGGAGGATGTGACTCTTGCCGTAGTAGGCGTGGAGATCCTTGACTTCGAGCATGTCAGTGTTGCTCCGTCCCGAGGTAGGCTTCCTGAACGGCCTTGTTGCCGCGGATCTCCTGCGGGGTGCCGGTGGCGATGACCTGCCCGTACACCAGCACCGAGATGCGATCCGCGAGGCCGAAGACCACGCTCATGTCGTGTTCCACCATCACGAGCGTCTTGCCCACCGTCACGCTGCGGATCAGCGCGACCGCATCGGCGGTTTCGGTGTTGCTCATGCCGGCCGTGGGTTCGTCGAGCAGGATCACGTCGGCGCCCCCGGCGATGGTCACGCCGATCTCGAGCGCCCGCTGCTCTGCATACGAGAGCACGCCCGCCGGCGTGTCGCGACGCTTGCCGAGGTTGATCTGCTGGACCAGTTCGTCGCAGCGTTCCGTGACGTCGCGGAGACCGCCGACGCGCTGCCAGAACGAATAGCGGTGGCCCGTGGCCCACAGCACGGCGCAGCGGATGTTCTCGAAGACGGACAGCTTCGGGAAGATGTTGGTGATCTGGAAGCTGCGGGCGAGGCCGCGGCGGCTGATGTCCTGGGGCGGCAGACCGGTGATCTCGCGATCGTTCAGCGAGATCGTGCCCGACGTCACGGGGAAGCGGCCGCTGATCAGGTTGAAGAGGGTCGACTTTCCGGCGCCGTTGGGACCGATCACTGCGTGCCGCTCGCCCTTCTCGATGGCGAGGTTCACACCGTTGATGATCGCGGTCTTGCCGAAGCTCTTGCGGACGTCGCGCAGTTCGAGGGCGGCGGGCATCTCAGGCTCCCCGTTTTGCGTTGATGGCGATCGTGACCTGCTGCCAGCTTGCCCGCACCAGGCGGGAGGCGCCCCAGAGGAGCGCGGCACCCACGGCCATGGTGGCGAGGGAGCCGATCCAGGGGCCGGCGTTGGCAGCGTCGAAGGTGAGGCCGAAGAGATTCATCACCGTGCCGGACTGCTCCTTCTTGGTCTCGACCTGGTAGATCATCTCGATCAACGTGATCAACCCCGCGAGGATCACGAGCGAGGCGGCACCGGCGGCGATGTACGACGGCACCAGGCGCCTCAGCTGCCCGACATCCCACGCCGGCTTGTGCATCGCCAGCAGGCTCGCGATGCCGCCGGGGGCGAACAGGATCATCACCAGGAAGAAGAGCCCGAAGTACAGCAGCCATGCGAGGGTGTAGTTCGACAGCGCCGACTGCAGGTACGTGACGAGCACGGCGCCGATGATCGGGCCGAAGAAGTGGCCCACGCCACCGATGAACGACATCAGCAGCACGTTGCCAGACGCCACCACGCCGAGGCTCTCGGCCGTCACCAACTCGTAGTTGATGACCGCGAGCCCGCCTGCGATGCCGGCGAAGAACGACGACAGGATCAGCATCGTGTAGCGCACGCGGGTCGGGTTGTAGCCGACGAAGCGGGCGCGCTCCGCGTTGTCGCGGACCGCGTTGGCCATCCGGCCGAGCGGTGTCTGCGTCAGCGCGAACATGGCGATCATGCACACGAAGCACCAGCCGGCGATCAGGTAGTACACCTGCCGGCCCTGGCCGTAGGTGATGCCCATCACGGCTTCGCCGACCACGCGGTCGGTCGAGATGCCGCCTTCACCGCCGAAGAAGCTCGGGAACATCAGCGAGCAGGCCGCGACCATCTCGGCGATGCCGAGGGAGATCATCGCGAACGGCGTACCGGAGTGCTTGGTCGTCACGTAGCCGAACACCACGCCGAAGGCGAGACCGGCGACCCCGCCCACGAGCGGCAGGAACGTGACCGGCAATCCGAGATTGCCGGCACCGATCATGTTGAGCGCGTGCGCCGAGAAGAATGCGCCGAGGCCGAAGTACACCGCGTGCCCGAACGACAGCATGCCGGTCTGACCCAGCAGCATGTTGTACGAGAGCGCGAAGATTACTGCGATGCCCATCTGCGACAGCATCGAGATGGCGAAGCTCTGCGTGAGCAGGAGGGGCAGGGCGATCATCACCAGGGCGGTGATGGCCCAGAGGGCAAGGCGTCGGATATGGAAGAAGGAGGTCATGGTCGTGTCAGCCTTCGCGGGTGCCCATGAGGCCCTTGGGTCGGACGATGAGCATGAGCACCATCAGGACGTACGGCAGGACGGGCGCCGCCTGGGCGATGGTCACCTTCCAGAGTTCGTACCAGGCCGATTCGGGATCGAGCTGGACGCCCATGCCTGTGAGGATCGACGCGAGCGAGTAGTCGAAGGCGACCGAGAACGTCTGGACTGCACCGATGATGAGCGATGCAACGAAGGCGCCGGCGAGGGACCCCATGCCGCCGAACACCACCACGACGAACACGATGGTGCCGACGCTCGCCGCCATGCCGGGTTCCGTCACGAACGCGTTGCCGCCGATCACCCCCGCCAGCCCCGCCAGTGCCGCGCCGCCCGCGAACACCGTCATGAACACGCGCGGCACGTTGTGGCCGAGGGCCTCGACCATGTCCGGGTGCGTGAGCGAGGCCTGGATGATCAGACCGATGCGGGTACGGGTGAGGGCGAGGTACAGCGCCGCGAGCATCGCCACCGACACCAGCATCATGAAGACGCGGTAGGCAGGGTACTGCGTCGTGTAGATCGAGAAGGCCGAGAAATCGAGGATGGGCGGGATTCGGTACTCCACCGGTGCCCGGCCCCAGAGCAGGTGCACGAACTCCTCGATAATGTAGGCGAGGCCGAAGGTGAACAGCAGCTCCGCCACGTGACCGAACTTGTGCACGGTCCGCAGTCCGTATCGCTCGGTGAGGGCACCGAGGAACGCCACGGCCGCCGGCGCGACGATCAGCGCGGGCCAGAAGCCCAGGTACGTGCTGGTCTGGTACGCGAAGTAGGCGCCGAGCATGTAGAAGCTCGCGTGCGCGAAATTGAGCACACCCATCATGCTGAAGATGAGCGTGAGACCGGAAGACAGCATGAACAGCAGGAGCCCGTAGGACAGGCTGTTCAGCATCGTGACGAGAAAGAATTCCACCTGTGACCCCGCGCAACCGACCCCGTCAAACGAAAGGGGCGTCCCGGGGGGCGCCCCTCGCTACACCGACTCGTTCCGGCGTCAGCCCTTCGGACGCTTGAAGTTGCAGGTCGTGGGCAGGACGGTGTCCTTGGCCTCGATCCGTGCGTCGGTCCTGAAGCCGAAGCCAGTCCGCTCGACATCGAACTTCACGTCCTTGCCGTTCGACTTGCTGAACGTGGACACGAAGATGGGCTGCACGAGTTGATGGTTGTCGGCACGCATGTAGGCCTCGCCGGTGACCTGGTCGACCTTCATGTTCTCCAGCGCGAGCGCGACCTTCGTCGGATCGGTCGACTTCGTCTGTTCCATCGAACGCGCCAGCATGTCGACGGCGGCCATGATCGAGGTCCAGTAGAAGTCGTCCTTCGAGTCGGGGAAGCGCTTCCGATAGCCGTTCACTTCATCGGCAGTGCGGCTGCCACCGATGTTGGAGTGGAACACGGTGACCTGCTTCAGGTGCCCGACGCCAGCCTCACCGATCACGGGCGGGGTGCCCAGGCCACCGGCGTAGTAGGTGAAGAACTCGGCCGTCAGCCCAGCTTCCTTGGCCGCCTTGATCAGCAGCGCGATGTCGTTGCCCCAGTTGCCGCTCACCACCGCGTTGGCGCCGGAGGCCTTGATCTTCGCGATGTAGGGCGCGAAGTCCTTCACCTTGCCGAGCGGGTGGAGGTCGTCGCCGACGATCTCGATGTCGGCGCGCTTCTTGGTGAGCATCGCCCGCGCGGCCTTGGCGACCGACTGTCCGAAGGCGTAGTCCTGATTGATCAGGTAGACCTTCTTGATGTCCTTCTGCTGGACCATATAGGTGGTCAGCGCCTGCATCTTCATGTCGACGTCCGCGTCGAAGCGGAAGTGGTAGAAGTTGCACTTCTCGTTCGTGAGGCTGGGGTCCACGGCGCCGTAGTTCATGTACAGCACCGTCTTCTCGGGCTCGCGGCTGTTGTGCTTCGCGAGGGCCTCGGTCAGGGCGATGGCGACGGCGGAGCCGTTGCCTTGCATCATGTAGCGGATGCCCTGGTCGACCAGCTGCTTGAACACGAGCTGCGCTTCCTGGGGGCTCGTCTTGGTGTCGAACGGGATGACTTCGATCTTCTGGCCGAGCACGCCGCCCTTGGCATTCACGCGGTCCGCGGCGTACTGGAGATGCCGGAGACCCACCTCACCGACGTTGGCAAACGGCCCGGAGAGGCCTTCGAGGTAAGCGATCTTGATGGTGCTCTGGGCGTGGGCGCCGAGAGAAAAAAGGGCGCCTGAAAATACGGCAGCGGCGCCCGCGATCGCGGTACGCGAGATCTTGCTCAGCATGCGTTTCTCCTCCAGTTCCGATGACGGGTGTCCGGATGTCCGGACCCCGGCCCAACGCCTCGGTGCCGTGCCGCGCTGACCACTTTCGCCCGGGCGCATGCCGCCGGGTGGATGGGATGTCACGCGTCTGCTGTGCGGGCCTGCGCCGGGCCCTGCCCGCCATCATGCCCGCCACGGATTTCCCCTGCGCGCGGTGCTCCACGCGCTTAGTGAGCCACGTGCCCATGATCGAATCCACATGGCCGCGCACTGTCCGCTCAATGCTCCGAAGCCTCTCCGGAAGATCCCAGTTGTCGGGATTTACCCTCCGGGGTCGGCGGATTCTGCCGCATCGCCCCCCCGATGTAAACGAGCCTTGCCGAGTGGCGCGCAGCTCCGTCCACCCCTCCTGCGGCGGGTCCGGCCCCGGGGTTCCGGGCTAGAATCCGCCGCGAGATCACCCCCAGGAGAAGCGGTCCATGCACGGCCTCATGATGAACTTGCCGCTCAACATCTCGGCGCTCATTCAGCACGCCGATCGTTGCCACGGCGACACGGAGATCGTGTCCCGGACGGTGGAGGGCGGCATCCACCGATACACCTACTCGGACGCCCATCGACGTTCCCGCCAACTCGCGAACGCCCTGACCGCCCTCGGTGTGAAGGCCTCCGACCGCATCGGGACGCTCGCCTGGAACGGCTACCGACACCTCGAGATCTACTTCGGGTCGTCGGGCATCGGAGCGGTGTGCCACACCGTCAATCCGCGCCTCTTTCCCGAGCAGATCACCTACATCGTCAATCACGCCGAGGACACCTTCCTCTTCTTCGACCTGACGTTCCTTCCGCTCGTCGAGAAGCTCGCGCCGCATTGCAAGGGCGTGCGTGGCTGGGTGGCGATGACCGACCGGGCGCACATGCCCGCCTCCAGTCTCGATCTGCTCTGCTACGAAGACCTCGTCAACGCCCATTCCGACGACTTCGAATGGCCGGTGCTGGACGAGAACCTCGCCTCGTCGCTCTGCTACACGTCGGGGACGACGGGCAATCCGAAGGGCGTGCTCTACAGCCATCGGTCCACGATCCTGCACGCGTACGCCGCGTGTCTTCCGGACGCCCTCAACCTTTCGGCCCGGGATGTCGTGCTGCCAGTCGTGCCGATGTTCCATGTGAATGCATGGGGGCTTCCCTACAGCGCGCCGCTGGTGGGCGCAAAGCTGGTCTTCCCCGGCGCCCAGTTGGACGGCGCCAGCCTCGTGGAGCTCTTCGAGTCGGAGAAGGTGACCTGCTCGGCCGGTGTTCCCACCATCTGGCTCGGTCTGCTCCAGCACGTGAAGGCCAAGGGCATCGGATTCGGAACGCTGAAGCGCACGGTGATCGGCGGCTCGGCCTGCCCGCCTGCGATGATCCGGACCTTCGAGGACGAATACGGCGTCCAGGTCCTCCATGCCTGGGGGATGACCGAGCTGAGTCCGCTCGGGACGGTCAACACGTTCAAGAGCCGTCATCTCGAATGGTCCGAGGCCGAACGCCACGCGCTGCAGAACAAGCAGGGTCGCGCCATCTTCGGCGTCGAGATGAAGATCGTCGACGACGAGGGCAAGGAGCTGCCCCGCGACGGCAAGGCCTTCGGGGACCTCCTGGTGCGTGGCCCGTGGATCACGCGCGAGTACTTCCGCGGCGAGGGCGGGGATCCGCTGGCCGACGGCTGGTTCCCCACGGGGGACGTCGCGACGCTCGACCAGGATGGCTTCATGCAGATCACCGACCGGTCGAAGGACGTCATCAAGTCGGGCGGCGAATGGATCAGTTCCATCGATCTCGAGAACGCCGCGATGGCGCATCCGTCCGTGGCGGAAGCCGCGGTGATCGGCGTCGCGCACCCCAAGTGGGACGAGCGTCCACTGCTCCTGGTAAGGCTGAAGGAAGGTGCCACTGCCACGCGGGAGGACATGCTCAAGTTCTTCGAGGGCAGGGTCGCAAAATGGTGGATTCCCGACGACGTCGTATTCGTTGAAAACCTGCCGCACACGGCCACCGGGAAGCTGCTCAAGACCAAGTTGCGCGAGGACTTCAAGGCCCACAAGCTGCCCGGCGCCTGAGCGGTCGCGCGCACCCACGCGGAGGTAAGTGCCATGAGGTTCCCGCAGGCTGCCCTTGCCGCAGCCGTGATCGCTGTAGTTCCCGCCGCCGAAGCCGGCCTCGTGAAATGCAAGGGGCCCGGTGGCGCCGTCATCTACTCCGACGAGCCCTGCGCCGCGGTGGGCGCGCGCGAGGAGAAGGCCTTCAAGAAGTCGGAACTGCGCGGGAACGAGATGCGCATGCGTCCGCGCCCGCCCCAGGGGGACGGCACTGCGCCGGAGTTCGGCGGCGGTTCCAGCTTCAAGGGCGCAGCGCCCGACAAGGCCTCCGGGTCCCGCCCGCAGGCCGGCAAGTGATGCGGGGGCGATTCGTGCGAATCCGGATCGCGTCGCTGGTCGTTCTCGCTGCGGCGCTGCCCACGCAGGCGCAGGCTGGGGTCTACAAGTGTGCCGGCGCCGACGGCCGTGTCCTCTACTCCAACGAACCCTGCGAAGACCAGGGCGCGAAGACCGCGAAGACCTTCAAGAAGTCGGAGCTGAAACCCAACACCGTGAAGATGCCCAAGGCCCCGCCGCCGCCCGAGGAGGACAAGGCCGGTGGCAGCGGCTTCATCGAATCCCTCCGGCAGAAGCCGGTCGACATCGACCAGCGCATGCGCGAGGGCAACCCCGACGAGCACCCCAAGGCGGGCAAGAAGGTGAACCCGCTCATCGAGAAGCTGCTCGGCAAGAAGTAGGCGCCGTTCACGGGTCGATCAGCACCCCGGGGTTCAGCAGCCCCTTCGGATCGAGCGCCTGCTTCGCCGCCCGCAGCGCCGTCGCGAAGAGCTCCGGACGCTGCCGGTCGTACCACGGGCGATGGTCGCGTCCGACCGCGTGGTGATGCGTGATGGTGCCGCCAGCCGCGATGAGCGCCTCGGATGCCGCCTGCTTGATCTCCCGCCACTGTTCCAGTTCCGACCCGCGCTTCGGCAGGCAGTAGAAGCTGAAGTAGGGCGCCGGACCATCCGGGTAGAGATGCGTGAAGCGGCAGCTCACCGAACCCGACCGGCCGGTGACCTCGCGGATCGCGCGATGCACGGCGCCGGTGACGTCGGCGTACAGCGCATCGAAGCGGTCCCACGTGATCGCGGTCTCGAAGGTGTCGTACATCGCCCCGAAGCTCGTCAGCACCTCGCGGTAATAGGGGGCACGCAGGAAGGCGTTGCGCCACGCGCCCGACTCGCCGCTGCGATGCCCGTCGGTGGCCGGCGCGGCATCGGCGTCCCACTCCCCGCCGGCATCTCCCGCGATTTCCAGAGCACGCCCCATCCACGCGTCGACAGGATGGTCGGCGCTCTCGAAGGCCAGCACGAGGATGGCCGCGCTGCCGTCGCCCGCCCGGGTCATCGCGGCCTCCTCGGCATCGATGATCCGGCAGTTCGACGGCGAGAGGCCCGACTGCGAGAGCAGGCGCACGGCGGCCACCCCGCGATGCCAGTCGCGGAACCGTACGGCGGTTCCGGCGCGGAACACGGGTCGCGCCTGGAGTCGCATCCACGCCTCGGTGATCACGCCCAGGATCCCTTCCGAGCCGATGAACATCCGGTCCGGACTCGGACCCGCGCCCGACCCGGGCAGCCGCCGCGATTCGCAGACGCCCCGCGGCGTCACGACCCGCGTGTTCTCGACGAGATCATCGATATGCGTCAAGACCGTCGCGAAATGTCCGCCGGCCCGCGTCGCGATCCAGCCGCCGAGCGTCGAGTACTCGAACGACTGCGGATAGTGGCGCAGCGTGAGGCCATGCGGCTTCAGCTGCGTTTCGAGATGGGGGCCCAACACGCCCGCCTGGATGCGCGCGGCGCGCGAGACCGTGTCGACCTCGAGCACGCGGTCGAGCGCCTGCATGTCGAGAGAGATCACACCCGCGTAGTCGCCGCGGACCGCAGCCTCGACGCCGCCCACGACGGATGAGCCGCCGCCGAAGGGGATCACGGCGGCACCGACGCTGTCGGCGTGATCGAGCACCGCGATCACGTCGGCCTCGTTCGCGGGATGCGCCACGAGATCGGGCGGATGGGGATACTGCCTCGCGAACGCGCGGACGCTGTCGGGATACGACTTCCCGTAGCTGTGGATCAGACGGTCCTCGTGATCGGCCGTCAGGACGCCGGCGAGCGTCGCGGGGATGCCGAGACGCGGAGGCGGCAGCGTGATCTCGTCGGCGCGGGGCGGTGCCACCTCGTCGCCGTTCATCGTGCCGAAGCGGCGGAGCATGTGGGCCTTCAGGCCTGCACGCTCCTCGGCGGTGGCGTCCTCGCCGACCCGTCCCCAGCCCCAGAACTTGTAGCGGTTCGCGTCCATCGTGTGGTCTCCTCCCCCGTGCGGATCGAGGCTGGAGTGTAGCCAGATCGCCCGCGTGCGGCGTGTAGACTCGCCGCCGATCTTCGGGAGGAATCGCATGCGCATCATCGTCATCGGGGCCGGCGCCATGGGCGGCATCTACGGCGGCCGGCTGGCACTCGCGGGGCACGAGGTTGCCTTCGTCGACCGTCGCCCCGAACACGTCGAAGCCATCCGTCGCGACGGCCTCGTGCTCGAAGGCATCGACGGGGACCACGTGCTGCGCGTGGCGGCGCAGACCGGGCCCGACGGCATGGCTCCCGCAGACCTCGTGATCGTCTTCACCGACGCCAACGGCACCGCGGACGCCGCGCAGGCCGCCGCCGGATTGCTCGCACCCGGCGGCGTCGCGCTCACGCTGCAGAACGGCATCGGCAACGTCGAGGCGCTGACCGCAGTGCTTGGCGCGGACCGTGTCCTGGCGGGTGTCAGCATGAACAGCGGCATGAGCCCCGGCCCCGGCCGCGTGCGTCACACCAACGCGGGTTCCACGTCGATCGGCGAACTCGACGGTGCAGCATCCGCCCGGGTGCGGTCGCTGGCCGACGCCCTCACCGCGGCGGAGCTCGAGACCCTGGTGGTCGACGATCCGCTCGCGATGATCTGGAGCAAGTTCGTGCTGAACTGCGGCGTGAATGCGATCAGCGCCATCACGGGCCTCAGGCTCGGTGAGGTCGCGCGAACGCCCGAGGTCGATGCGCTGCAGGACCGCATGATCGACGAGATCCTCGCGGTGGTGTCTGCGAAGGGCGTGCGCCTTGATGATCCCGATCCGCGCGGATCCATCAAGAAGATCTGCCGGCTCCGCTACAACAAGCCGTCGATGTTCCAGCACCTGGAAGCCGGCCGCCGGACCGAGATCGATGCGATCAACGGGGCGCTCGTGCGCGAGGCCCGCACGCTCGGCATCGCGGTCCCGTACAACGAGGCCGTCGTCGCCATCGTGAAGGGGCAGGAGCGCAGCCGCCGACAGGCGCTCCACGAGCCGCCCATCGACTATGCGGCACTCGAAGCCGCCGCGGCGCGGGAAGAACGATCTTGAGCACGAAACGCAAGGCAGTGATCACCGGCGCGACCGGCGTCGTGGGCCGGTACCTCCTGCAGCATCTGCTCGACATCGGTGGCTGGGACATCGTGGCCGTGTCGCGGCGCGTACCCGACATCGCTGGCCGCTTCACCCACATCGCGGTGGATCTCGAGGATCCCGTCGACTGCCGCACGAAGTTCCGCGGATTGCAGGACGTCACCCACGTCTTCTACACGGCATTCGTGCAGGATCCCGACCCCGCGAGGCATGTGGCACGCAACACGGCGATGCTCGTGAACCTCGTCGAGGCGGTCGAGTCGGCGAGCCCCGCGCTCGCGCACGTGAACCTCGTCGAGGGCACCAAGTGGTACGGCAGCCATCTCGGACCCTTCACGACCCCGGCGAAGGAATGGCATCCCCGTCACGCCGGGACGAACTTCTACTTCGACCAGCAGGACTGGCTGGAAGCGCGTCAGCGGGGGCGGGGCTGGACATGGTCCGCCGTCCGCCCGCATGCCGTGTGCGGCTTCTCGCTGGGCAGCCCGATGAACCTCGCTCTGGTGCTCGCGACGTATGCGTCCGTCTGCCGCGAACTGGGCGAACCGTTCGCCCATCCGGGGGCACCGGGAAACTGGTCGGCGCTGTACCAGCTCACGGACTCCACGCTGCTCGCGAAGGCGATGGTCTGGATGGCGACGGAACCGCGCTGCGCCAACGAAGTCTTCAACATCACGAACGGCGATCTGATCCGCTGGTGCAACCTGTGGCCGCGCATGGCGGCGTTCTTCGACGTTCCGGTGGCCGACCCGGCGCCCCGCAAGCTCACGGCGTTCATGGCGGGCAAGGGGCCGGTGTGGGACCGGATCGTCGCCCGCCACGGCCTGCAGCCCCACGCGCTTTCTGCGCTTGCGGGCTTCGCGTTCGGCGACTTCGTGTTCGCGAGCACGTGGGACATCGTGTCCGACACCGGCAAGGCGCGGCGCCACGGCTTCTGCGAGTCGGTCGACACCGAGGACATGCTGATCGGGTTGTTCGGGCAACTGCGCGCTTCGCGGGTGATCGCATAGAGCCGGGCTGCGCCGCGGGCACGGTTATGATGCGCTGACGATCCGCGCGGCGACGTCGCTGATCGATCAGCCGGTGCGTGGAGCACCGGGGAACACGGGAGACGACGCATGCAACGAAGGGAATTCCTGCGACACGGAGGGAGTGCCGGCGCGATGGCGGCGCTCGTCGCGGCGGGCTGGTGGCCCGCGATGGCGGGAGCGGCGGAATGGAACCGCCTCGCGTTCGAAGCGAAGACGTTCGAGGACGTCCTGAAAGCGCTCGGCGGCGTCGATGCGAAGGCGAGCGGCGACGTGGTCCTCGTGGCCCCCGAGATCGCGGAGAACGGCGCGGTGGTGCCGCTGCAGATCTCGTCACGCAGCCCGGCGACCGACATGCTTGCGGTGCTGGTCGAGAAGAACCCGAACGTGCTGGCGGCAGTTTTCGAAGTGCCCGAGGGCACCGTGGCTGACTTCCAGACGCGCGTGAAGATGGCGCAGACCAGCAACGTGTTCGTGCTTGCCCGCAGCGGCGGCCGGTATCTCTACGCGGTGAAGGAGATCAAGGTCACGCTCGGCGGATGCGGAGGCTGATGACCATGGCGAATCCGATGAAGGTTCGGGCGGCCGTCGATGGCGACACCGTGCTGGTGAAGGCGCTGATGAGTCACGTGATGGAGACGGGCCGTCGCACCAACGACAAGGGGGAGACCATCCCCGCCCATTTCATCCAGCAGGTGACCGTGACCCACAAGGGTCGCGTGGTCCTGTCCGCGCAGTGGGGGACTTCCATCTCCGCCAACCCGTTCCTGTCGTTCCGGTTCCGCGGCGGTGCCAAGGGCGAGACGGTCAAGGTGGCGTGGGTCGACTCGAAGGGTGACTCGCGCACCGACGAGGCCATCATCACATGACGTGGCGGATGCGTGGTCTCGCAGCGGTTGCGGTGCTCGCCGCCGCGTCCGCCGTGTCGATCGTCGCAGCGGCGACCGATGCCGAGGACCACGCCGCCGACGAGATCCGCAAGTATCGGCAGATGCTCGAGGACGGCAATCCGGCCGAACTGATGGAGATGAAGGGCGAGGCGCTGTGGCGCGAGGCCCGCGGGCCGACGGGCGCGTCCCTCGAAGCCTGCGATCTCGGGCTCGGACCCGGCGTGGTCGCGGGTGCGTACGCGCAACTGCCCCGGTTCTTCGCCGACACGGGGCGCGTGCAGGACACCGAATCGCGCCTCATCTCTTGCATGGTTGCGCTGCAAGGCTTCACACCCGTCGAGGCCACGCGCGACTGGTATCGGCCGGGATCCGACCTCGAGGCACTCGTCACGTATGTCGCGACGCAATCGAAGGGCATGCCGATCCGCGTGCCGGTGAGCCATCCCGAGGAGGCGCGCCTGCTCGCCGCTGGCGGTGAACTGTTCTTCCGGCGCTCCGGCCCGCTCGACTTCTCGTGCGCCACGTGTCACTCGCAGGACCAGCGGCGAATCCGCCTGCAGGACCTCCCCAACTTCCTGAACCCCGCCGACGCCCGTGCGTCGATGGTGACCTGGCCCGCGTACCGGGTGTCGCAGTCCGCCGTGTGGACCATGGAGCGCCGCCTGATCGACTGCGTGCGCCAGATGCGCTGGCCCGAGCCGGCCTTCGGGTCCGAGGCGATCGTGGCATTGCAGGTCTGGCTCCAGCATCAGGGCGAGGGCGGCGAACTGCAGTCGCCGGGGATCAAGCGATGAGCGTGCGACGACGTCTTTTCGGGCTGGTCGCGGTCGCGATGCTCGCGTCGTCGTCCATGGCCGGGGCATCCGACAGCGTCACCGACGCCATCGTCCGCGAAGCCTTCGCCACCGCCACGCCCGAGGAATGGCGCGACCGTCTCGCACAGGACGACGCGCAGGCGCTCTGCAGTCGGCATCGCAACCTTCCACCGCCGGAGGTCGCCGCGCAGATCCTCGAATCGCAGCGCGCGACGCTGCGCCTGCCCGATGATGGCCGCCTGATGGGCGACTGGCGTGCCGGCGAGAAACTCGCTTCCATCGGCACCGGTGGCCATATCGGCCGCATCCAGCCCGATCCGCCGGGACGCGCCAAGGGTGGCAATTGCTACGCGTGCCATGTGATGGCGCCCGGCGAGGTGGCGGCCGGCAATATCGGCCCGAGCCTCACCGGCTACGGCCGCCTGCGTGGCAACACGCCCGAGATGCAGCGGTACACCTACGAGAAGATCCACAATGCGCAGGCCTTCTTCCCTTGCTCGCACATGCCGCGTTTCGGGCACAACGGTTGGTTGACGCCCAAGGAGATCGCGGACCTCGTGGCCTTCCTGCTGGATCCGGCGTCGTCGGTGAATGCGGGGCGGTGAGGGATGCCTTCGATGTTGGATCTGGCTGACGTTTGCTCCTCGCCATCGCTTTCGCGGGCATGGCCCGCTCCTACAAGAACCGTCGCTCCAATCACCGTCTGTAGGAGCGGGCCATGCCCGCGAAAGCGGTGATGCTGCGGAAGCGCCACCATTATTGCCATCGATGCGGCATTCGGCGGCCGTCCAGCGGGCCATGCCCGCGAAAGCGGTGGTCCCGGGTGAGGCGTTTCCTGGCATCGACCGCTTTCGGGGCCATGGGCCCCTCCTACAGCGGCGCGCTGGGTGGTGAATTTGTAGGAGCGGGCCATGCCCGCGAAAGCGGTGGTGCTGCGAGGTCGTCACCGTTGTACTACCGCCCGTTGCGCTGATTCCTGATCCCGTCACCCCATGTCCCGCCGCGACTTCCTGAAGACCCTCGCCATCGCCGCTGCCGGCGGCATGGCGCTCGATGCGCGGCACGCTCTCGCGGGGGATGGCGCGGGGTTCTACGACGCCGCGCCGTTCGGCAACGTACGGCTGCTCCACATCACCGATACCCACGCGCAACTGCTTCCGAGCCACTACCGTGAACCCGCCGTGAATCTCGGCGCCGGCGCGGCGCGGGGGCAGGTGCCGCATCTCACCGGTGAGGCGCTGCTCACGCGCTTCGGCATCGCGCGCGGTTCCCGTCAGGCGTACGCCTTCACCCATCTCGATTTCGCCGAGGCCGCGCGGCGCTATGGGCGCACCGGCGGGTACGCGCATCTAGCGACCCTCGTGAATCGCCTCCGCGCCGAGCGCCCCGGTGCGCTGCTGCTGGACGGCGGCGACACCTGGCAGGGGTCCGCCACGGCCCTGTGGACGCGCGGCGCGGACATGGTCGAAGCCTCGCTCGCCCTCGGCGTCGACGTGATGACGGGTCACTGGGAGTTCACCTACGGCGCGGATCGCGTGCGCGAACTGATCGACGGGCCGCTCGCCGGCCGCGTCGCCTTCGTCGCACAGAACGTGAAGACGGCGGACTTCGGCGATGACGTGTTCCCGCCGTTCGTGATCCGCGAGACCGGCGGTGTCCCGGTCGCGGTGATCGGCCAGGCGTTCCCGTACACCACGGTCGCGAACCCGCGCCACTTCGTCCCCGAATGGAGCTTCGGCCTGCGCGAGCCCGAACTGCAGGCGGCGGTGGACGCCGCGCGGGCGGCCGGTGCGGCGGTGGTCGTGCTGCTGTCCCACAACGGGATGGACGTGGACCTCAAGCTCGCCGGACGCATGCGCGGCATCGACGCGATCCTGGGCGGGCACACCCACGACGGCGTGCCGCAGGCGATCGAGGTTGCCAATGCAGGCGGCCGCACGCTGGTCACCAACGCGGGCTCGAACGGCAAGTTCCTCGGTGTGCTCGATCTGGAGGTGAAGGGTCGCGAGGTCACCGGCTATCGCTATCGCCTGCTGCCGGTGTTCGCAGATCTCCTGCCCGCGGATCCCGCGATGCAGGCGCTCATCGATCGCGTCCGTGCGCCGTATCTGGAACGACTGCGCGAACCGTTCGCCACCGCCGACGACGTGCTCTATCGGCGTGGCAACTTCAACGGGACGTTCGACGAGGTGATCCTCTCGGCGCTGCTCGACGTGAAGGACGCCGAGATCGCGTTCTCGCCGGGATTCCGCTGGGGTTCAAGCGTGCTGCCTGGCGAGGCGATCACCCGCGAGCACGTCATGGCGCAGACCGCGATCACGTATCCGCAGGTGACGGTGACGGAGATGACCGGCGCCATGCTGCGTGCGGTGCTGGAGGATGTCGCGGACAACCTCTTCCATCCCGACCCTTACTACCAGCAGGGCGGGGACATGGTGCGGGTGGGGGGGCTGCGATACGCGATCGTCCCGCAGGCCGCCATGGGGGAACGTATCCGTGCGATGGAACTGCACGGAAAGCCGATCGATGCCGACAAGCGCTATCGCGTGGCGGGCTGGGCGTCGGTGGCCGAAGGGCTCACTGGCGAACCGGTGTGGGAGGTTGTCGAGGCCTGGCTGCGTGCGCGGCCGTCACTGCATGTGCCGGCGGCCCGGACCCCGCTGATCGACTGACTTTTTCAGGTGTCCAGCAGCGTCAGCACGCGCTCCGGCGGACGTCCGACCACGGCGCGCGAACCCTTCACGGCGATCGGCCGCTCGATGAGAATGGGGTGCGCCGCGAGGGCATCGAGCCACTCGCTCTGCGTCAAGTCGCGCCCTGCGTAGTGCTCGCGGAAGACGTCCTCCCCACGTCGCACGATCTCCGATGCGGGCATGCCCAGTTTCACCACGAGATCGGCCAGTGCGGCACGCGACGGCGGCGTCTTCAGGTACTCGACGATCGTGACGTCGGCGCCATGCTCCTGGAGGAGCAACAGCGCCCCGCGGCTCTTGCTGCAGCGGGGGTTGTGGTACAGCACCACGGATTCGCCCGCGCCGCCGCTCACGCCTCCACTCCCCGCGAATCGAACGGTTGCAGGCGCAGCGTTCGCACCTCGTGCAGCAACTGACCGGCGAGCGACCGTTGTACCTCCGTGCCGAGCTTCGCCACCAACGTCGCGACGCTGAACGCGGCCATCGCGTGGTCGGAGAGCTTGAAGGCGACGCCGACGCCGCCGATGCCCGACTGGAACATCTCCCGCGTCACGGCGTACTGGCGCCGGCGCGTGGCCTCGGCATCCCGATGGAGGTCGTCGAGCGATCGGCCGCGTTCGCGGTACTCCGATTCGTGGCGGCCGTAGATGCGATCGATCTCGTCGTCGTCGAGCAGCGCGAGCATCGCGGTGCCGCCCGTGCCCGTACCGAGCAGGCGCCGCACGCCGACCGGGGTCGCGTCGACGCGGGTGCGCGACATCGCGACCTCGCGGTGCGCGCAGCAGACGTAGTCGCCTTCGCGGACCATGCAGAACACCGGCTCGTTGCAGATGCGCGCCACGCGGCGCATCGCGAGCGGGAAGCTCTCGGGCAGTGGCGGCGTGCCCTGCAGGCCGGGCGCCAGGAGCGCGGCCTCCAGCCCCACCCGATAGACGCGCGTCACGGGGTCGCGTTCGAGGAAGCGTTCCTCGGTGAGGCAGGTGAGGAGGCGATACGCCGTCACGCGCTCGAGGCCCGACAGTTCGACGATGCGGGGCAGGCGGATACCTTCCTCGCGATGATTGGCCACGATGCGCAACAGCATGAGGGCGCGGCGGACGCTCTGCGTGCCAGCCACTGGGGGGTGCGTGTCTTCCACATCGACTCCTGCATGCACCGGTCACCTACGATTCCCCGGCCACCCGTTGCGGGCACCGGACTCCTCCCGGACGTCGTCGCGCGTCGAACGCGCCCCGATCGCCGGAGCGGCGAGGATACACCTCGCTCGCAGCGGCTCGGCGCGCTCAGTCGATCGCGCGGTACGCGACCGAGACGATCTCCATCGGTTCGTCGCCACCAGGCGTGCGCACGACCACGGTGTCTCCCTCGCGGGCCTTCAGGAGCTGACGCGCGAGCGGCGAGATCCAGCTGATGCGGCCCCGCGCGACGTCGGCCTCGTCGATGCCGACGATGCTGTAGGTGGTCTCCTGGCCGTCTTCCCGGGCGACGGTGACCGTGGCGCCGAAGAAGACCTGGTCGGTGGCTTCGCGCGTGGCGGGGTCGATGACCTCCGCGTTGTCGAGGCGCTTCGTGAGAAAGCGGATGCGGCGATCGATCTCGCGCAGGCGCCGCTTGCCGTAGATGTAGTCCGCATTCTCGGACCGATCGCCGTTCGACGCGGCCCACTGGATGACCTTCGTGAGTTCCGGGCGCTCCTTGTCGAGCAGGTGGAGGGCCTCGTCCTTCAGGCGTTGGTAGCCCGCAGGCGTGATGTAGTTCTTCGTGCCGACCGGCAGCGGCGAAGCCTCTTCGGGCTCGTCGTCGTCCTCGTGGTCGGTTTCCTTCGTGAAGGCCTTGTTCATCGGGGGCGGGGTCTGCAGCGTGGAGGCCGATTATAGGTGGCGAGTGCCGCGGACCGGCGATTAGAATCGACCGGCTTTCATGAACCGAGGAGACGAATCATGGCGATCCAGGTGGGTGACCGGCTGCCGGCCGGCGTGTTGTGGGAGTTCATCGAGGAAGAGACGCCGGGCTGCAGCGTCGGCCCCAACAGCTTCGAGGTCGAGAAGCTCGTCGCCGGCAAGAAGATCGCGATCTTCGGTCTGCCGGGCGCCTTCACGCCCACGTGCTCGGCGAAGCACGTGCCGGGCTACGTGAAACTCGCGGACGAACTCCGCGCGAAGGGCGTCGACGAGATCTGGTGCCTGTCGGTCAACGACGCCTTTGTCATGGGCGCGTGGGGCCGCGAGCAGGGCGCGACGGGCAAGGTGCGGATGCTGGGTGACGGCTCGGGCCGTTACGCCAAGGCGCTCGGTCTGGAACTGGACCTCGTCGAACGCGGCCTCGGCGTGCGCGTGCAGCGGTTCTCCGCGCTCGTCGTCGATGGCGTCGTGAAGACGCTGAACGTCGAGGGCCCGGGCAAGTTCGAGGTGAGCGACGCGGAGACGATGCTGAAGCAGACGGAGGATGTGATCCAGTATCTGCCGTAGCGGTTCGGTGGCGTGGCGACGCGGCGGCACTGGATGCGCCGCGTCGAGCTGGTGCTCGACCCACGAACGGCTTGGCGACTGGATTCGGCAGCGCCGAGAACAACCCCGTGCGAGCAGTTCGCACACGTGCAGGACGAAATCGTCGTGGCGTCGGACCTTCATGGACTCCGTGGCATCAGACGAATGCGCGCAGCGCGTCCAGCACCTCGTCGGGTTTCTCGGCCATTAGCGCGTGGCCGCTGCCCGCGACCTCGACGGTGCGCGACTGCGGCAGCTTCGCCGCGAGTTCCTTCGCCACGCGCGCCGGCGTCATGATGTCCTTGCGACCGACGATCAGCAGGGCGGGGCAGGCCACCTGCGCGGCCGCCGTGAAACCGTTCGCGTAGGCGTTGCACGCCACGAAGTCCGTGTGCATCACGCCCGGCTTCTGCCGCTGCATGAGCCGCAGGTTCTCGCCCATCACCCAGAACCCGGGGCCGGGGTTGCCGGGGAAGTGCGCGTACGCCGAGTGCGACCAGATGTTCACCATGTCCTGCGCGAGCGGCTCGTCGTCGCGCGTCGCGTTCAACAGTTCGTCGGAGACCTTCATCGGGAACGCCGTGCCCACGAGCGCGATCTTCGCGACGCGGTCCGGATGGCGCGCGGCGCACTCCACCGCCACCAAAGACCCCATGCTGTGTCCGACCAGGATCGCCTTCGCGACACCTGCCGCGTCGAGCAGCGCCGGGACCCAGTCCGCAATCGCCTCGACGCTTTCCAGCGCGGGGCCTGCCGACCGCCCATGGCCAGGAAGATCGACCGCCAGCACCGAATGCCCGTGGTGCGCGAGATAGCGGCTCTGCAGCACCCAGACGCAGTGGTCGTGCTCCGCGCCGTGCAGGAAGACGACGGTGGGCAGCGCCGGATCGAAGGGCTTGCCGCCGGTGTAGGCGTAGACGGGCTGGCCGAGGACAGTGAGGTTCATGGGTGGATGCGGAAGTGGCGATGCGATGCCCAAGGTTACCGGAGCCGTCCGGCGCTGACGACCGGGGCCGTGGCTGGACATAGAATGCGCGACCTTCCACGCCTGCGATGCCCCATGATCTGGACCACGCGCCCCACGGTCGACGACCTGCATCGAATCCATCGCGACACCGTCGTTGCCGTCCTCGGCATCGAGTTCACGGAGGTCGGCGACGACTATCTCTGCGCCCGGATGCCCGTGGACGCCCGCACCAGGCAGCCCCACGGCATCCTCCACGGCGGATCGTCCGTGGTGCTCGCCGAGACCCTCGGTAGTTGCGCAGCCCAGTACTGCGTCGACGCCACAGCGTTCCGGTGCGTCGGGCTCGACGTCAATGCGAACCATCTGCGCAGCGTCGCGTCCGGATGGGTCACGGCGCGTGCGGAGCCCGTGCATCTCGGGCGGTCCACGCAGGTCTGGCAGATCGACATCCGCGACGAGGCCGGACGCCACGTGTGCGCGTCGCGGCTGACCATGGCGGTGATGCCTGTGACAACCCGGACGTGAGAGGAGAACCCATGACCACATCGAGATCGCAGGGCCGGGTCGTCATCGCGGGTGGTGGCATTGGCGGGCTCGTCACGGCGCTGGCGCTGCACCGGGCCGGCGTCGAGGTCGAGGTCTTCGAGGCCGTCGCCGAAGTGAAGCCGCTGGGCGTGGGCATCAATCTCCAGCCGCACGCGGTGCGCGTGCTGCACTCGCTGGGCCTCGAGGCGGCGCTGTCCGCGACGGCCATCCAGACGGCAGAACTCGTCTACCTGAACAAGCACGGCCAGCACATCTGGCAGGAGCCGCGGGGGCGGGCGGCGGGCTACGCGGTGCCGCAGTATTCGGTGCATCGCGGCGAACTGCAGATGATCCTGTACCGCGCAGCGCTCGCAACGCTGCCTGCCGGCGCGATCCACACGGGGTGCGTGCTGGAGCGCTTCGACTCGTCGGCCACCGGGGCCACGGCAGTCTTCGCCGATCGGGCCCATGGCAACGCGGAGATCGTCGTCGAAGGCGATGCGCTCATCGCGGCGGACGGGATCCACTCGACCGTGCGCAAGACCTTCTTCCCCGACGAAGGACCGCCGCGATTCTCGGGGCGCATCCTATGGCGCGCGACCTCGGAGGCGCCGCCCTTCCTCACCGGCCGCTCGATGGTGTGGGCGGGCCACGACCGGCAGAAGTTCGTGTGTTATCCGATCTCCGAAGCCATGCGATTGCAGGGTCGCTCGCTGGTGAACTGGATAGCGGAACTGCAGGTGCCCGCCGACGCCGCCCCGCCGCGCAGCGACTGGAACCGGCGCGTGGACAAGTCCGTCTTCCGCGAGCCCTTCGCGAACTGGCACTTCGGGCTGATCGACGTCCCCGCGCTCATCGATGCCGCCGAGGCCATCTACGAGTTCCCCATGGTCGACCGCGATCCACTGCCGCGCTGGACGCACGGGCGCGTCACGCTGCTCGGCGACGCCGCGCATCCGATGTATCCGGTGGGTTCCAACGGCGCGTCGCAGGCGATCCTCGACGCGGAGGAACTCGCGGCGCAGTGGATCGCGCAACCCGACGTCGATGCGGCGCTCGCCGCTTATGAGTCCGCGCGCCGCCCTGCGACCGCCGCCGTCGTACTGGCGAACCGCCAGGGCGGCCCGGACCGCGTGCTGCAACTGGCCGAAGAGCGCGCGCCGGACGGCTTCGAACGGATCGAGAACGTGATCCCGCGCGAGGAGCTGGAAGCCATCGCGAACCGGTACAAGCAGACGGCGGGGTTCGACCGGGAGACGGTCAATCGGAAGGCGGGAGTTTGATGGGGCGGAGGCAAGGGTGAGTGGTGTGTAGGCGCTTCAACCGGAATCGTCGCTTTCGCGGGCGTGGCCCGCTCCTACAAACGCCCGCCATGGCTAGCAATGGTGGTGCACGCCCTGTAGGAGGGGCCCATGGCCCCGAAAGCGGTGAATGCTGCGGAATCGCGTCGACCGGAACAATCGCTTTCGCGGGCGTGGGCCGCTCCTACAGAAAGCATGGCCCACTCTCTGGTCAGGTGGCGCATCGACTCGGATGCCCGCCTCACGCCTTCTGCGACACCCGCAGCGCGCCCGCCAGATCGTCGAGCAGATCCTGCGGATCCTCCAGCCCCACCGATAGCCGCAGCGTCCCCGGGCCGATGCCTGCGGCCATGAGCGCCGCATCGTCCATGCGGAAATGCGTGGTGGTGGCTGGGTGTATCACCAGCGACTTCGCGTCGCCGACGTTCGCGAGGTGCGAGAACACCTTCAGCGATTCGATGAGCTTGCGGCCCGCGGGGCGCCCGCCCTTCACGTCGAACGTGAAAACGGCACCGGCGCCGCGCGGCAGCAGCTTCTGCGCGAGGGCGTGGTCGGGGTGCGTCGGCAGTTCTGGGTAGCTGACCGACGCCACCGCGGCGTGGCTCGCGAGGAACGCCACGACCTTGCGCGTGTTCTCGATGTGGCGCGCCATGCGCAGCGGCAGCGTCTCGATGCCTTGCAGGATGTGGAACGCGGTGGTCGGCGCCATGCACGCGCCGAAGTCGCGCAGGCCTTCGCGGCGCGCGCGCAGCAGGAAGGCGCCGATCGTGGATTCCTCCTGGAAGTCCATGCCGTGGAAGCCGTCGTACGGCTCCGTCAGTTCCGGAAATCTCCCCGAGGCTTCCCAATCGAACGTCCCGCCGTCCACCAGCAGACCGCCGATGGCGATGCCGTGACCGCCGAGGAACTTGGTCGCCGAGTGGAAGATGAGGTCCGCGCCGAGATCGAACGGGCGCATCAGCCACGGCGTCGTGAACGTGGCGTCCACCAACAGCGGCAGCTTTGCCGCATGGGCGATCTCGCCGACCGAGGGCACGTCGAGGACGTCCACGCCGGGATTGCCCAGCGTCTCGGCGAACAGCAGCCGCGTGTTCGGGCGGATCGCGGCGCGCCACGCGTCGAGGTCGCGCGGGTTCACGAACGTGGTCTCGATACCGAAGCGCTTCAGCGTGTAGTGCAGCAGGTTGTGCGATCCGCCGTACAGCGAGCGGCTCGCGACGATGTGGGAGCCCGCACCCGCGAGCGTCGCGACCGCGAGGTGCAGCGCCGCTTGGCCGCTGGCCGTGGCGATGGCGCCGATGCCTCCTTCCAGTGCAGCGATGCGTTCCTCGAGCACTGCATTGGTGGGGTTCGAGATGCGCGAGTACACGTGCCCCGCGCGCTCCATGTTGAAGAGCGAGGCCGCGTGGTCCGTGTCGCGGAACACGAACGACGTCGTCTGGTAGATGGGCGTCGCGCGGGCGCCTGTCGTGGGGTCGGGCTGTTGGCCGGCGTGGAGGGAGAGCGTGTCGAAGCCGAGGTAGCGGGGGGCGGCCATCGGGGCGTCCTTTCGTGGTGGAGGGTGCGGCGGCAGGGCCGTCGGAGAAGCCGCGATTGTGCCGGTGGCGGCCGTCGGGCGATATCCATGCGACGGCATGGGGATTGCTGAAAGGCGCGATGCATCAAGACGGCCGGCTCGTCCGGCGATCAGCACCCTGCCGGCGCCCGATCGAAACCCCATGACCACAACGACTTGTCGTCTCAACCGTGCAGTCGGCGCCGCGCCGAAAGGTGTCGATTTCGCTGACACGGGGGGTAGACCGGGGGTGCAGTTCGCGATCCATTCCACGGCGTCGACCACCCAGCGACCCCCTCCAATTCCCAGGAGCCTCACCCGATGTTCGTTCCGCCCTGCGCTTCACGCGCACTGACCGCATTCGCCCTCGTCACACTTTCGACCGCCGCCTCGTCAGCGGCGGCCGCGCCCGATACCCTCGTGTGGAGCGAGACCACCGGGTTCACCAACACGCCCTCGATCTCGACCGCCACGCCGCCCGGCGGCACGGCGACGCTCGTGACCGACCAGACCCAGGTGAAGGGCCCCAACGGCGTCGAGTTCCTGGGCGGCCGCCTCTGGTGGCCGAACCAGCAGAGGATTCCGATCTCGAACGGGTTCACCGTGAGCAACCAGTGGAGCATCGGCTCGTCGCTGCCCGACGGGTCCGACGTCCAGGTGATCTCGACCGGCGGGTTCCAGCCGTACGACCTGGATCTGCAGGGCAACCTCGTCTACTGGACCGACCAGAACAGCAATGTCATTCGTCGCTTCGACGTGACGACGGCGCGCAGGACTTCCTCGAATTTCCTCACAGACTTGACGTCCCCGTTCGCGATCGACGTCACTGCAGACGCCGTCTACTGGAGTGAGGTGGGCACGTCGAACCGCATCATGCGTTCGGACAGCGATGGCTCGAACATCACGACGCTGCTCACCGGCATCAACTCGTACGACTTCGAGGTCGTGGGCAGCCAGATCTACTACACGACGACTGGCGGCACGGTGCTGCGCTCCGCCCTCGACGGCACCGGGCTCACGACCCTCGCGAGCGGACTCGGCTTCCTGAACGGCATCGACGTCACCGACGACGCGATCTACGTGTCCGCCCTGCAGGGCATCTTCGAGGGGCCAGGCTTCACGACGCTCGGCGCCGGCCGGATCAGCCGCCTGAATCTCGACGGCAGCGGCGCCGAAGTCGTGCACATCGCGCCGCAGGCCTTCACGTCGGGCGTGCCCTTCGATCCGTCGCTGGTGCGCGGCGTTGCGGTCGTGACCGCGCCGGTCCCGGAACCCGGGGCATACGCGCTGATGCTCGCGGGCATCGCGATGGTGGCCGGCGTCGTGCGTCGCCGCCGCTGATCGTCGCGGGATCGCACGATGAAAAAGGGGCGCCTTCGGGCGCCCCTTCTCATTGCACGCCGCCTCAGCGACTCAGTAGAACGCGCCGCGCCCTGCGATCGGCCAGATCGATTCCACGCGGCCGTTGCGGTGGCACACCAGCCAGTCGTAGAGATTGACCGTCGGATCGCAATGGCCCGGCACCAGCTTCAGCTTCGATCCGAGCGGCATCTCCATGCCGTCAGGCACCGACACGAGGCCGTGCTCGTCGGACGCTCGCAGGTACTCCGCGCCGGCGGGTTCGTCGATGCGCGGCATGCCGGAGTCGACCGAGTGCGCCTTGAGGCCGACGTCCACCACAGCGCGTGATGCGGACGGGCGGCTCATCACGGTGGCGAGGATGTGCAGGCTCTGACGGAAGAGCCCCACGGAGTCGCCTGCAGGGTCCCCGTTGCGGGCGTAGTCGGCATCCATGAAGACGTACGAGCCCGGCTGCAGCTCGCCGTACACGCCGCTGCCGGCTTCGAGCAGGAAGGTGCCGGTGCCGGCACCCGTGACGATCGGGACTTTGAGACCGGACTTCTCCATCGCCGCGATGCTGTCCTTCACCATCGCGACGGCCTTCGCGATCGCGGCCTCGCGTTCTGCCGGGGTGCGCATGTGCTGGGCGCCGCCCTGGTAGGCGTGGATGCCGCCGAAGGTCAGTGCGGGCTGCGCGGCGATGTGGCGGGCGAGGGCGGCGGCGGGCTCGCCGGGTGCCACGCCGCAGCGCCCGGCGCCGACGTCGACCTCCACGAGCACCGCGATCGTCGAACCCTCCGACTGCGCGGCCTTCGAGAGTGCGGTGACGGCGTCGGGATGGTCGGCGAGCACGCTGACCTCGGCGCGTTTCGCGAGGCGTGCGAGGCGCGCCAGCTTCGGTGCCCCGACGACCTCGTTGGTGACGAGCACGTTGCGGACGCCGCCGTCCACCAGGGCTTCTGCCTCGCTGACCTTCTGCGAGCACACACCCACCGCGCCGCGCTGCATCTGCGCGAGGGCGATGGGCGGGCACTTGTGGCTCTTGGCGTGGGGGCGCAGGCGCATGCCGCTGCCGGCCGTCACGCGCACCATCGTGTCTAGGTTGTGTTCGAAGGCGTCGAGGTCGAGCAGCAGCGCGGGCGTGTCGACGTCGGCGATGACGTCGCCGATGCGGGCGGGGGGCGGGAGGGTGCTCATCACTTCTTCGTCCGGCCGGATTCGCAATCGGTGCGGATCACGGCCCCTGCGCTCGCGACGCCGAGATTGCGACCGAGGTTGCCGTACAGGATGTACACGACGTCGGTGAGGTTGGTCTTCTCCACCGGATCGCCGTAGGTGCGCGCCTCGAGCGCGGCGAGGGCGTCCTCCTTGGAGCGTCCCTCCTTCTTGGCTGCCATCACCTCCGAGGCGAACTTGCCCATGTCGTCGCACGTGAGCGTGCCGAGCGGATAGTCGGCGGCGCAGGCTTCCGTGCCGACCGCGAGGAGGAGGGGTATCAGCAGTTGTCTCATGGATCGTTCCGTGGGGATCTTCTCGTGATGATGGCGGTCGGACGGCGCGGCCGTCGAGTCGATAGAATCGACCCCGGTGGCACGTTCTGGCGCGCAGCCCGAACGCGCGCCATCCGAATGCACTACCGGCCGATTGTAGGCAAACCCGACGTCTCCCGTCTCTCCACCGACGCCTGACCCTCCAGCACAACCTGCCTCTCCAGATCAGCCTGCATGTCCGGCCATCCACCGATCCGCCAGTACGGCCCGCCCGCGACCGCCGGCCTGCGCCGCGATGCGCTCTCGAACCTCGTGAGTGGCCTGCGCGCCATCTTCCTCCTGCGGGTCCGCCCTGGAGGGTGGCGTCCGTTCGCCGACCAGCTGATCCTGTTCACCGTCGTGGACGTGGCGCTCACCGTGATCGTGTCGTGGCTCCAGGTCGAGGGGCCTGGCGGGATGAACTGGTCGGCGCTCCCACGCTTGTCGCTGCAGCTTCCGCTGGGCCTGCTGGCCGGTTGGCTAGTGGCGCGCAGGTCCGGCGATCCGTCGCTGCTTCCGGTGCTGGCCACGGTCGTGGTCGTGCTCACCTTCCTGCTCGACATCGCTGGCGACGTCGTCCTGCTCGGCTCGCTCTGGCAGCTCTGGCCGGAGGGCTTCCATGCGACGCGCGTGTCCATGGCGATCTTCGCGTGGTGGGCGTTCGCCTGCGGCGTTGCCGCGTTCCGGATGGCGCGGGGTACCCGCATCGTCCGCACGGCCTATCTCGGGTGGACGGCGATCGTCCTCGCGCTGCCGCTGTGGTTCATTCCGTACGTGCCGCCGTGGCAGGCCGTCGAGGCGGGTGATTCGGAAGACGCCTTTGCCGCTGCGAGCGAGGAGGTCCTGTATTCCCAGGGGCGGCTGCTCGATCAGATCGGGCAGCGCATCGCGCCCCAGCGCCCCGGGGTGCCGGAACTCTTCTTCCTGGGCGCGGCCGGCTACGCGTCCGAGAACGTCTTCCTGAACGAAGTGTCGCTCGCCTCCGAGATCGTGCGCACACGCCTCGGCGCCGAGGGGCGCGCGGCGATCCTCGTGAACAACCCCGGCACGCTTCGCACGCTGCCCGTCGCCACGGCGACGAGTCTGGGTCACATGCTGAAGGTGGTGGGCCGGACCATGGACACCGAGGAGGACGTCCTTTTCCTGTTCCTGACAAGCCATGGGTCGGAGGATCATCGTCTCGCCATGGAGTTCTGGCCGCTGCAGCTGGCCGCCATCGACCCAGGCATGCTGAAGCAGATGCTCGACGCGTCCGGCATCCGCTGGCGCGTGATCGTGATCTCGGCCTGCTATGCCGGCGGGTTCATCGCGCCGCTGAAGGACAGCCGCACCCTCATCATCACTGCGGCCGATCCGGAGCACAGCTCGTTCGGATGCGGCGCGGATTCCGATCTCACCTATTTCGGGAAGGCCTACTTCGACGAAGCGCTTCGCGGCACCCGATCGCTCACCGCCGCCTTCGAGCAGGCGCGCGTGGCGATCGCCGGCCGCGAGAGTGCCCAGGGCTTCCCGGCATCGAACCCGCAGATTTTCCTCGGGGACGAGATCGCCGCGAAGCTCGAGCAGATGGGGCTCCACGGGCCGTCCTCGGCAGCGAAGTAGAAGGCCGTACTCTTGTGACGCGATCCCGGCGCGGGCACACTGGCGATCGCCGGGGGTGGCGCTGGAGCAATGTCCGATGAGCTTTGCACTACATTCTTTGTTGGTCGCCGTGATTCTCGGGACGACCGCCGTATCCATCCCCGCCGGCGCGGCCGACGACTGGCGCCCGATGAGCCGCGCGAAGGCGTTGGAGCGCACCACCAGCACCCAGATCGAACAGCGTCGCCAGGCCTATGCGCGGCTGGGCGAGGTCGGCACGATGGATGACATCCCCGTGCTTCTGTCCGCGCTGCAGGACGAAGAGGATCTCATCCGCGGTGTCGCGGAGCTGTCGGTCTGGGGCATCTGGATGCGGATCAACGATTCCACCGTCGATCCGATGTTCCAGGTCGCGATGGACCTCACGCAGCAGATGAAGCTCGCCGAGGCCGAGGCCGGGTTCGATGCGGTGATCGACCTCCGGCCCGATTTCGCGGAGGCGTGGCATCGTCGTGCGGAGGTGAAGGTGCTCGGCGATCGCTGGAAGGCCGCCGCGGACGACTTCACCCATGCCCTCGAGTTGAACCCGTATCACTTCGGCGCGCTGGAAGGCTTGGGGCACTGCAATCTCCGCCTCGGCCGTGCGTCGGAAGCGGTGAAGCTGTTCCAGCAGGCGCTCGACATCAATCCTTACCTGGAAGGCGTCTACGAGGCCCTCAAGCGGGCCCGGGACATGGCCGAGCGCGAACGCACCTGAACCCGAAGGCGCGCCGCGGTCGGGGAGGCAGAACAACGAGGAGGAAGCGTCCATGACGATCGATCCCCGCAAGCCCTGGCTCGCGCTCTACCCGCCGGGTGTCCCGGCCGACTATCCGCCGCCCGAGCACGATACGGTGGCGGGGCTCATGCAGGCGGCAGCCGCCCAGTTCGGCGAGCGGCCGGCGTTCGAGAACTTCGGCGTCACGGCGAGCTTCGCCGACATCGACCGGCACGCGAAGGATCTCGCGGCTTACTTCCAGTCGGTGCTCGGTCTGAAAAAGGGCGATCGCGTTGCGATCATGATGCCCAACCTCATCGACTATCCCGTGGCGCTCTTCGCCATCTTCCGCGCGGGGCTCGTCGTCGTGAGCGTGAATCCGCTCTACACCGCGCGCGAGCTGGAGCACACGCTGAAGGATTCCGGGGCGCTCGCGATCGTCATCTACGAGGGCGCGGCGCACACGCTCCAGGAGATCATCGCCCGCACGCCGGTGAAGCACGTGATCACCGCGTCGGTGGGCGGCATGCTCGGATTTCCGAAGGGATGGATCCTCAACCTCGTGCTCCGTCACGTGAAGAAGATGGTGCCGGCGTGGTCGATTCCGGGGGCCGTGGCGTTCCGCGATGCCTTGAAGCAAGGCGCCGGACGCCAGTTCACGCCCCCGACGATCGGCGGCGATGATCTCGCGATCCTGCAGTACACGGGCGGCACCACCGGCGTGTCGAAGGGCGCGATGCTGAGACACCGCAACGTGGTGGCGAACGTCGAGCAGATGCGCCTCTACTTCTCGCCCGTGGTGAACGAGGGCGAGGAGGTCGCGGTCGCGGCGCTGCCCTTCTATCACATCCTCGCGTTGGTCCTTAACTGCATGCTCTTCTTCCGGCTGGGCGGGCGGCAGATCCTCATCACGAACCCGAAGGACATCCCGCGCTTCGTCGCGACGCTGAAGGACAGCCGGTTCTCTTTCATCGTCGGAGTGAACACGCTCTACAACGCGCTGGTCAACAACCCCGACTTCGCCGCCGTCGACTTCAGCCGGCTGAAGATCGCGGGCGGCGGCGGGGCGCCTCTCCAGCTGGCGGTGGCGAAGCGCTGGAAGGAGATCACCGGCAAGACGCTGGTCGAGGGGTACGGCCTCACCGAGACTTCCGGGGCCTCGTCGTGCAACCTCCCGACGATCACCGAGCACACGGGTACCACCGGCCTGCCGCTGCCCGGTGTCGACATCGAGATCCGCGACGACCTCGGTCATGCGCTCCCGCAAGGGGAGGTCGGGCAGGTGTTCATCCGCGGTCCGAACATCATGCAAGGCTATTGGCAGCGCCCCGACGACACCGCGCAGGTGCTCGGCGACGACGGCTATCTCGCCACCGGTGACATGGGCCTCGTCACGCCCGAGGGCTACCTCAAGATCGTCGACCGCCTGAAGGACATGGTGCTGGTGTCGGGCTTCAACGTCTACCCGAACGAGATCGAGGATGTGCTCGCCGGCCATCCGGGCATCCTCGAGTCGGCGGTGATCGGCATCCCCGACGATCAGTCCGGCGAGGCCGTCAAGGCCGTGGTCGTGCGCAAGGACCCGGCGCTGGACGAGAAGGCGATCATCGCCTTCTGCCGCGAGCGGATGACGGGCTACAAGGTGCCTCGTCAGGTGGAGTTCCGCGACACCCTGCCCAAGAGCCCGGTCGGAAAGATCCTCAGAAGAGAACTGCGCACGAAATGATCGCCAACCTGACCCCAAGTCTCCCGCCGCCCCGCCCGGGCGGAGGTGACCCCACTCCTGAGCAGGAGGCCGCGGTCGAGCGCATGGTCCGCCGATTCTACGAGCGCGGCCTCGCCGACACCGTGCTCGGCCCGACGTTCTTCGAGCACATCAATGAATGGGAGCCGCACATCGCCCTCGTGCGCGATTTCTGGCTTGGCGCCATCCATGGCGGTACCCGCTATCGCGGCAACGCGTTCGCGCCGCACATGAAGGTGGACTTCGAGCCCGAGGCGTTCGCCCACTGGCTCGACTGCTTCGAACGCTCGGCCCACGAGTGCCTCGCCCCCGAAGACGCCGCCGTCGCGGTACGCGTCGCGCGGCACATGGCCACCAGCTTCCGGTCCGGCCTCTTCCCGTTCACCGACGCCAACGGTCGACCTGCGCGCAAGCCTGGTTGATTGGTTGTTCGTCGACACCCGGCGCGGGACGCTCTCCGGGCGCTCCCCGTGCCATCGCGCCGTACCCGCGGACGGGGAAATCTCGCAAGGTTCCCGTGCAAGACGTGGAATCCGATCGCGGAACGTGTGCAATGGCGCGGCGCAGCAAATTCGCCGTCGATCGAAGCCTCACATCGACCCACTTTCGCGCCATCCGTAGGCATGGCGTGCATGTCGTTGCAATCGTTCGTCATGCCGCACGCCAGCATCCTGCGCCGTGCCTGCCGCGGGAAAAAAACCCTCTGCAATTCGACTGCACGTAGAAGCTGGACGGGAAGACTCCCTATGTTATTGTCCGTGCCCATCTGTGCGAGACGCTTCGCTGCGCGGATGCATGGAACACAGATATATGAGCCGCAAAGGCTCGCCTCACGACCACTGGGAGGAACCGCAAATGCAAGTCAAAGTAAACAAACAGGACCGGAAGTACGAAGGCGATCCGCAGATGCCACTGATGTGGTACCTCCGCGACGAACTCGGCCTGACCGGCACGAAGTTCGGTTGCGGTGTGGGTCTGTGCGGTGCTTGCACCGTGCACGTCAACGGCAAGGCCGTGCGCTCCTGTGCCATGTCCATGAAGGACGTCGCAGGCCAGGCAGTCACGACGATCGAGGGCCTGTCCCCCGATGGCAATCACCCGATCCAGAAGGCATGGCGCGCCGAAAACGTGCCCCAGTGCGGCTACTGCCAGCCTGGCCAGATCATGCAAGGTGCCGCCCTGCTGATCGAGAACAAGAAGCCCTCCGACGAGGAGATCAAGTCGACCATGGCCGGAAACATCTGCCGTTGTGGTTGCTACCAGCGTATTTTCGCAGCCGTCAAAGCTGCGTCGAAGGAGGTCTGAGATGAAATCCTTCAAGAACACGATCATCGAGAACGTCAGCCGTCGTGACCTCCTCAAGGGCGTGGTTTCCGCCGGCGGCCTCGTGCTCGCCGTGCAGTTCCTGCCTCGCGATGCAGTGGCCGGTCAGAACGCCGCTGCGCAATACGCCACCGGCGCGGGCGGCATGCCCGGCGGCGCCGTCTGGGATCCGCACGTCTTCGTGTCGATCGCGACCGATGGCACGGTGAGCATCATCACGCACCGCTCGGAAATGGGTACGGGCTCGCGCACCAGCCTGCCCATGGCCGTGGCCGACGAGATGGAAGCCGACTGGTCCAAGGTCAAGATCGTCCAGGCGCCTGGCGATGAGCAGAAGTACGGCAACCAGGACACCGACGGTTCCCGCAGCATCCGCCACTTCATCCAGCCGATGCGTGCCTGCGGTGCTGCCGCGCGCCAGATGCTCGAGAAGGCTGCCGCCATCGCGTGGTCGGTGCCCGATACCGAAGTGCGCGCCGAGAATCACATGGTCGTGCACATCCCCTCCGGCAAGAAGATGGGCTACGGCGAACTGGCCGCTGCTGCCGCAGCGATGCCCACGCCCGAACTGAAGCGCGTCACGCTGAAGGATCCCTCCGAGTTCCGTTACATCGGCAAGGGCAATGTCCAGATCACGGACATGCGCGACATCACGATGGGCAAGGCCATGTACGCGCAGGACCTGCAGATGCCCGGCATGGTGTACGCCGTGGTTGCTCGTCCGCCCGTGGTCGGTGGCAAGGTGAAGTCGTTCGACGCCGCCGCTGCCATGAAGGTCCCCGGCGTGCTGAAGGTCGTGCAGATCCCCGCGACGCCCGCACCCGCCAAGTTCGCCCCCAAGGGTGGCGTGGCTGTGGTGGCGAAGAACACGTGGGCAGCCCTGCGTGGTCGTGAAGCCCTCAACGTGACCTGGATCGACGGCCCCAACGGCGACTACGACTCCGACACGTTCAAGGCTCAGATGGCCGCCAACGCCCGGAAGCCCGGCAACGTCGAGCGGAACGAAGGCGATGTCGACAAGGCACTCGCCGGCGCCAAGAAGGTCATCGAGCGCGAGTACTACATCCCGCACGGTCACCATGCCACGATGGAACCCCCGGCAGCGGTCGCCAAGGTTGCCGGCGGCAAGGCCGAAGTCTGGGCCTGCGTGCAGAGCCCCGGCGGTACGCGCGGCGACGTCGCCGGTGCCATGGGCATGAAGGAAGCCGATGTCACCGTGAACGTCACGCTCCTGGGCGGCGGCTTCGGCCGGAAGTCCAAGTGCGACTTCGCACTCGAAGCGGCACTGCTGTCCCGCGACATGGGTGGCACGCCGGTGAAGGTGGTCTGGACGCGTGAAGACGACATCCAGCACGGCTTCTACCACTCGGTGTCGTACCAGCACGTGACGGCCGGCCTGGACGCGAACAACAAGGTCGTGGCGTGGCGTCATCGCAGCGTCTCGCCGTCGCTCATGTCCAACTTCATGCCCGATCCGAAGCGCGAGAGCGCCCTGGAACTGGGTCTAGGCCTGATCGACACGCCGTTCGACGTGCCGAACCTGCGCCTCGAAACCGGCGAAGCCGTCTCCAAGACGCGCATCGGCTGGTTCCGTTCCGTGAACAACATCCCGCACGCCTTCGCGATGCAGTCGATGGTGGCCGAACTGGCCGCCGAACTCGGCCGTGATCCGAAGGACTTCCTGCTCGAGATGATCGGGCCGGCCCGCATCGTCGATCCGCGCAAGACGGTCACGAGCGAGCTGTGGAACTACGGTGACCCCTGGGAGACCTACCCGGTCGACACGGGCCGTCTGCGTCGCGTGGTGGAGCGTGCTGCCAAGGAAGCCGGCTGGGGTCGCAAGCTGCCCGCCGGTCACGGCATGGGCATCGCGGTCCAGCGCAGCTTCCTGACGTACGTCGCCACGGTCGTGGAAGTCGCAGTGGACAAGGACGGCACGGTCAGCGTCCCCCGCGTCGACACCGCGATCGATGCCGGCTTCATCGTCAACCCGGAACGCGTCCGCTCGCAGGTCGAGGGCGCGGCAGTGATGGGTCTCAGCATCGCGAAGTACACGGAGATCACGTTCAAGAACGGTCGTGTGCAGCAGAGCAACTTCGGCGATTACCGCGTCCTGCGGATCGGCGAAGGTGCCATGGACGTGCGGACGCACATCATCGCCAACGGCATCGAAGTGCCGTCGAGCGGTGTGGGCGAGCCGGGCGTTCCGCCTTTCGCACCGGCCTTCACGAACGCGGTGTTCGCGGCCACCGGCAAGCGCATCCGCAACCTGCCGCTGGGCGAGCAGCTGTCCGCCTGAGGTCAGGGGTAGGAACCACCCGGCATCACTGCCGGGTGGCGCTGCAAGACATTCTCGAAACCCGCTCCCTTGGGAGCGGGTTTTTTTTCGTGTGCATCTCTTGCGCGGTGGCTCCGTGGGTCGGGCTCCGCCCGACGCCCGCGTTCCTGGATTCGCCGGAGCGCCCAAGCCAACGCCGCGTCGAGCTGCAGCTCGACCCACGAAGGGGGGGCTTGTTACTGGATGCCTGATCGCAGGAAACAACCGCCGTGGGTCGAGCATCGCTCGACGCCCGCGTTCCTGGATTCGCCGGAGCGCCCAAGCCAACGCCGCGTCGAGCTGTAGCTCGACCCACGAACAACTTCGCGACGTGATTCCTCTTCGTTGGGTACAACCGCCGTGAGTCGGGCTCCGCCCGACGCCCGCGCTCCTGGAACTGCCGATGCGCCCCATGACAACGCCGCGTCGAGCTGCAGCTCGACCCACGAACAACTTCGCGACTGGATACCTCTTCGCAGGAAACAACCCCCGTGGGTCGAGCTTAGCTCGACGCCCGCGCTCCTGGATTCGCCGCAGTGCCCATGGCAGCGCTGCGTTGAGCTGTAGCTCGACCCAAGAAGATCTGCAGCAGCCGAACCGACGGGTCGGGGACCGTTTGGGCGATCACCGCGACATTCCGCACGCGAGACTCACGTACCGAGCGCGCCGCGCCGGAATTCGATCGGCGTGACGCCTTCCATCCGCCGGAAGAACTTCACGAAGTTGGTGGGCTCGGCGAACCCGAGCTGGTGCCCGATCTGGGCTGCTGTCGCCTGGCTATGGACCAGCAGCCGTTTTGCTTCGAGGGCGATGCGCAGATCGATGGTCTCCTTCGCGGTCCGGCCCACGGTCGCCAGGCACGCGCGAGACAGCGTGCTTTCCGAATACCCGATGCGCTTGGCGTAGTCGAGGACGGACAGTCGTCTGTGAAAGCCCGCTTCGAGTTCGTGGGCGAAGAGGCGATGGATTTCGGCCTCGCGCGTGGCCCCCGAGCGCGTGGAGCCCGCGCGCACGTCGCGCGCCAGCCGCAGCAGCAAAGCGAGCAACGTGTGCCGCAGAATCGCGGCCTCGATCTCGCTTCCCTCGAATCGCTCGACGTCGGCGCGCATGTGGACGATCTCCGTCATGGCTTCCCCGAACAGGCCGTCCTCGAGCAAAGCCGTCGATGGCCATTCGTCGAGGGCCAGGAGCTTCATGTCGATTTCGGCGCGGGCGATCGACGGTGCCAGCGCCTCGGCCGAGACCAGCACGACGTGACCCTGCAGGCGATCGTTCATGTGCCATTGCTGCACTTGTCCCGGACGCACGAATGCCATGCAACCGGGGCGCAAGGTGACTTCGCCGAAATCGATCATGTGTCGCCCGCGCCCTTCCCGGACGAGCAGCAGCATGAGGAAGTCAACGCGCTGCGGCCCGACCAGACTCGCTCGCGCCCGTGTCCGCAGTTCTGCGAGCGTCAGCACATCGATGCCAACACGCGTGAGGCGCGGGTTGTGGAAGCGGATCTGCTTCACCGAGGCTGAGGTCCTGCGCATGGAAGAGGCTCCGTGGGCGAAGGCGCGGCGCCTGGTTTCGACCATCCAGTGCGCCGCTTTGATCTTGTTCCTGCCGGTGTGAAGTCTACAGTTCTTCCTGCGAGAGCTAGCGGTTTCTGTCGCAGTTCTACGCGTCGACGTCTTCATCATCCGTTCTCCATAGGAACAAGAATGACCATCCTCATGCCGCCTGGCGTCCGCACCCTCTCCATCATGCTCGCCGCCGCGACCTTCGCGTTCGGCGCGCATGCCGCCGATTCGAAGTCCACGAAGGAAACTCCCATGTCCGCACAGAAGCAGCAGGTTGTCGCCTTGTTGAAGAGCATCGAAACTGGCGATTCAGCGCCCGTTGCCAGCGTCAACCCGAACAAGTACATCCAGCACAACCTCGCTGTCGGCGATGGGCTCGCCGGTTTCGGCGCGGTGCTGCAGGCACTCCCGAAGGGTTCCGCGAAGGTGAACACCGTGCGCGTTCTCCAGGATGGCGATCACGTGTTCACGCACACGGCGTACAACTTCTTCGGTCCGAAGATCGGCTTCGACATCTTCCGTTTCGAAAACGGAAAGATCGTCGAGCACTGGGACAACTTGCAGGAGACGCCGACGTCGCCGAACCCCAGCGGCCGCACGATGATCGACGGGCCGAGCGTTGCGACCGACCTCGACCGCACTGACGAGAACAAGCGCCTGGTGCGGGCGTTCGTCGACGACATTCTGGTGAACGGCCGCCTCGAGAAGCTCGCGGGCTACTACGACGGGGATGCGTACGTGCAGCACAACCCGCAGATCGCCGACGGCCTCTCCGGACTCGGTGCAGCCTTGCAGGCGATGGCGAAGGCGGGCATCACGATGAAGTACGACCGCATCCACAAGGTACTTGGCGAGGGGAACTTCGTGCTCGTGGTGAGCGAGGGGCAGCTCGCCGGGAAGCACTCCGCGTTCTACGATCTATTCCGCGTGCAGGCCGGGAAGATCGCGGAGCACTGGGACACCATCGAGGCCATCCCGGCGAAGGCCGATTGGAAGAACGCGAACGGCAAGTTCTGATCGCCGACGCCGCGGGGAGTCTCTGGTCCGCCGACGTGACCTGCCGTCGAGAAACGTACTCCATGGCTGGTCATTGGAATGCAGACATGGAGTACGCGAGACCAGCAAGCAAGAGAGCAAGGTCAGTTCCGGTTGGAGCGCTCTCTCGCGCTCACCGCTTTCGCGGCCGTGGGCCGCTCCTACAGGGCTCATGGCCGGCCGCGCGGTCTGTGGCCCGCGGCGGCCTGGCCGCTTGGCGAACCAACAATGGTCGGCCCCTTGCATCTTCCTCGGTGGACGTGCCACTCGCCGTGGTATCGGGCCACGCTTTCGCAGGAGCGGCCCATGGCCGCGAAGGCGCCGGGAGCCGCCGACGCGCATTCCCGCCTCAACCGCGTCCGCTGTCCTTGTCCTTACGCCCGAATCTCGCGAGGCGTCTGCGGCCCGGGGATTCGTGCCCGCTGCCATGCCCGCCCGAGGTACCACGCGCCGCCGAACATCACGCCGACCGCATGGCTGAGCGTGATCGTGACGAAGCCATCCGACCGCCAGTCGTGTACGTGCCAACCGGCGAACTCCGCAACGAGCTTCGCGCCCACGAGCGTGATCACGGCTGCGCCCACGTGGCGGATACGGCCGCCTTCGTCGAACCCGCGGAGGCCTGCGAAGACGGTGAGCGCCAATGCGATCCCCGAGGCGCCGCCGAACTCGTGCACGCCAGGCTCGCCGACGAGCAGGGCGATACCGATGACGACCGCGGCGCCGGCGATCAACCCGGCCAAATCCTGGCGGGTGCGCGATTCGACCCACCATCCGGCCGCCGCCACCACGGACGCATTCGCCAGCAGATGCGCCGTCGAGAAATGCACCGCGTGCCCGGTGACGATGCGCCACGCCTCACCGTGCAGGATGGCTGCCCGGTCGTACACCAGCAAGGCGGCCACGCCGGGCATCCAGAACGCGATCAGCGTGATCGACAGGAACCCCAGCGTCCACCAAGGGGCCTGGCTCAGCGGCGACGCGCCCACGAAGCCCCGCCTGCCAGCACGAGTCCGAGCATCGCGCCACCCCACACGTCGAATGCACCACCGCCGCGCGGGGTGCCATTGGCGTTCACGACCTTGTATTCCTCGGGCGAGGACTTCACCCGGTCCTGGAATGCCACCAGCTGCTGGTCGAGGGATGGAATCATCTTGTCGATCGCCTCCTGGAAGCCCTTCTCGCTGTCCAGTCGGAGTTGTTCGCTAAGGTTGACCGGCGTCGCCGTTCCCTGGACCTGGCTGATCCCAGGTGCACGGAAGAGCATCTTCCGGCTGGGGATGTGCATGATCACGGTGTCGACCTTCGTGTGCGTCGAGTTCTTCTCGCCGCGGACGACGTAGGTCCCGACGATGGTCCAGTACACGAGCGACGCGATGCCTTCGTCGGTGAACTGTTTCTGGTCGTACGACACCAGGGCGATCGTCTCGATGCCATGCAGCGCCCGAACCTGGTCGAGGTTCTGGAATCCGCCCCGCGGCGTCAGATAGGCGGATGGGATGATCTCGATCGACTTCACGTAGTCGAGCTTCCTGAAATGCGATGCCACTTTTTCCAGGAGCTCGGTCTTCCTCGCCTCGGTCAGCGGGGACCGCTGGTTGTCCGGTACGAAGGCGAGCCCGACGCGCATCGGCAGCGACAGCACCGGGATTCCCTGCTGGACGATCGGCTCCGTCGTCGCATTCGGATAGAGATACTCGACCGCACTGGTGGTCGTGTGCTGTTGCGACCGCGTGAACAGCGTCCCGCAGCCGGCCACCACCAACGCCGTCGAGATTGCCACCACCCACGTCATCACCTGTCCGGTCCATCGAGTCGTCGCCTATCCCCGTGCATGAAGGTGACCCGATGGTCATCGAAGGTAAGGGGTGGCTTTGCGTGCTCGTTCGACCGCATCCACCGGTTCCCGTGGTGTCCGCCCTCCATGGCGCCTGCAGCATCCGTGTCGATCGGCTACGCGAGCATTGCGTGTCATCGGGGCAAGCCGCGCGTCGAGCCGGGCTCGTCGGCGCTGAGAGCCGTCCCCGAGAGTCGAGCGATCGCTCGGCGCGCGCATTCCGGGAATCGCTTCTGCGTCCAAGCCATCGCAACGTCGAGCCATTGTTCGACCCACGAAAGACTGCGCCCCCGGACGCATCGACGCAGAGAACATCCCCCGTGGGTCAAGCTGCAGCTCGACGCCCATCTCGGCGTGGCCATCCCGCGTGCACGGAACCGAAGCCTATCCGCGATCTGATGCCGCCTGCGTTCGGGGAGCCCGTGCGCCCTGCGCGTCTCAGTCCACGGGCCTTCCTCAACCCCCCCCGCGCTCGCAGAACGTAGGTCCGGACCGCGCGCGCTTCGCCGCAAACATCGCTTCGTCGGCACGACGAATCAACGTGTCGCCGTCCGCAGTCCCGTCGTGCACGGCGATGCCGATGCTCGGACGTACGCGAAGGCGCAACCCGCCGAGCGAGATGGGCGCGACGATCGCGTCGTACAGCGCACCCGCCAGGCTCTGCAGTCGTTCGCGCCCGGGTATGCCCGTTATCACGCACGCGAACTCGTCCCCACCGAGCCGCGCCACCCAGTCAGTACTCCGGACGGAACGAGACAGGCGCGCGGCGATGACCTTCAACAACTCGTCGCCAGTGGCGTGGCCGTGGGTGTCGTTGACGGGCTTGAATCCGTCGAGGTCGAGCACGAGCACCGCCAGCGTCCCGTTGTCCCCTGCGACGCGCAGGGCCTCGTCGAGCCGGCTGCGGAAGAAGGCGCCGTTGGGAAGTGCAGTGAGGCTGTCGTGCAGCGCGCTATGGCGGGCCTGGTGTTCCTGGCGCCGCGAAATGGCAAGTGCGGACCGGGTGGCTGCCAGGAGCGCCTGTGTGTCGGCCAGCAGACGCCTCATGTCGGCATGCGCGCGCCGCTCGGCGTCCAGCAGGTCTCGCAGACGGTCCAGCATCCGCGTGGCACTGGCGGGAAAGTCCGGGCGGAAGAGCAATGGCGACCTGGCCGCGTCGATCATCTTCCCCCCGTCTTCCACGGGCGTCGACGAGGGCGGTGCAGCCGCATCGAAGCGGTGAAGCAATCGAGCAATGGCGATCGAGTCGGTCATCGTGCACCTCCGGCGACGTGGAGTGCGGCGTCAGGCATCAGCGGGCGGCACATCTCGGTCATCGCGGCGTAGCACTCGCAGCTGCGCCGTTCGATGCCGGAACGGTCGAGGACCGAGATGTGTCCGCGTCGGTATCGGATGAGCCCTGCGTGTTGCAGCCGAAGCGCCCCTGCCGTGACGCCCTCGCGGCGCACACCCAGCATCTGGGCGATGCGCTCGTGCGTCATCACGAGTTCTGCGCCGTGCACACGATCCAGATTCAGCAGCAGCCAGCGGCACAGCTGTTGGTCCAGGGAGTGGTGGCGGGTGCAGGCTGCCGTCTGGGCCATCTGTACGAGCAGAGATTGCGTGTAGCGCAGCAGCACGCGTGCGACGACCGCTGAGCGAGCGAACGCGGCGGCCACCGCCGCTGCCGGCACGCGCAGTCCGAGGCCCGCTGTGTGAACGACGCTGTTACCCAGGGCCGTGGTGCCCCCGAGGAAGGCGCTGACCCCCACCACGCCCTCGGGGCCCACGGCCGCGGCTTCGACGCTGCCGCCATCCTCCATCACCGAAAGCAGAGAGACGATTCCCGTGGTCGGGAAGTGCACGTGGGTCAGCGGCACGCCGGGCTCGGACAACACCTGGCCCAGCGGCAGTTCGGTCCACGACAGCTGCGGCTGAAGTCGACGGCGCTCTGCCTCGGGCCACGCCCGGAGCAGGCGGTTCTGCGACAGATCCGTAAGAGAAGGTAGGGGCATGTCATGCACTTCCTCGACAGCAGTGGATCGGGTCGGCGCGATGCCGTATCGATGGACATGGCATCACTCCGGGACGACTGCACTGTATGAGCGGGAACGCACAGTCGCTATGTCATAAGACACACCAAACCGATGTTGCCAAACGCCTCGCTACGAGGCGCTCTTCCTCTGCTAGACCAGCGGTCGCTGCGGTGGCCGGCCGTCGCCCCAGAGGTCGGCCAGGCGCGCCAACGTGCGCACGTCCCGCAGGTACAGCCGACCGCCTTCGATGCGGTGAAGCCCGCGACGCTCGAGCTTGCGCATCGTCTTGTTCGTGTGCACGAGCGACAGCCCGAGTCCGTCGGCGATGTGTTGCTGCGTCAGCGGAAACGGCACGCCTTCGCGCCCAGCGTCGGCCTGCAGCGAAGCCGCACGCTTGAACAGGAGGATGAGCATCGAGGCGATGCGCTCCTCGGCGCTGCGCCGCCCGACCGACAGTAGCGTGTCGTCGACCATCGACTCCTCGTGCGCCGTGAGCCAGGTGATGTTGAAACCCATCGTGGGGGAGCGGCGGTGCAGCTCCCACAACGAGTCGCGTTGGAAGACGCAGAAGGCCGCGTCGGTGAGCGCATCGACGCCGTGGGCGGCGGCGTCCCCCATCTTCTGCTGCACGCCGATGAAGTCGCCGGCCAGCAGGAAGCTGAGGATCTGCCGGCGGCCGTCGCTCAGCGTCTTGTAGCGGAAGGCCCAACCTTCGAGCAGCGTGTAGAGGGGCGCGTCGGTCTGGCCTTCGTGGATCAACGTCTCGCCGGCCTGCAGACGATGCTCGCGCTTCTTCAGCGACTGCACGAGTTCGATCTCCTCACTGGTCGGTTCCTCGAAGAGGGCGTGCCGACGCAGCGGGCACGCGTTGCAGCGTGCCTCGACCGGCGGGGCGGCAGGGGCGACCGCGTCGTCGTTCGGCGGCGTGGTTGGCACGGCGCGCTACGACATCGGGACGCTGCGAGACGCCGGCTCCAGCGGCGCCCCTGCACGCATCCGCTGCTTCGCGTTCACGTCGATCCCCTGGATCCACCGCCGTTGACATAGGCCAGCAGGATCATCAGGACAGCGACGATGAACAGAACATGGATGAGACCGCCCAGCAGCGTGGTGGTGACGAGACCGAGCAGCCAGAGGATCAGGAGGACGATGGCGATGGTTTCGAGCACGGGAGGCTCCTGAGTGGCGACGGGCCGTGGGCGAGCATCCCTTGTATCGTCGCCCGGTGGCCCGGTCGGTGCGGTGACGCACGTAGCGCGCGCCACCGCCGCTCGGGAGCGGGTCCGCGCCTGCGATGTGGAACCGAGCAGCGCTGCCGCGTTGAGAGAGCCGGACCGTCTGGCAGGTGCGGTGAACCTGCATGGACTCGGCTCCCGTTTCCCTTCGGACCCCCGTGATTCAGCTAAGGCAAACTCTCGCAGGAGAGCGTGGCCGCCGCCGTGCAGCCTGCATCCGATCATCCATCGTTCCACGAGAGCGCATCATGGAATCCTTGTTCCGCATGTTGTTCGGCGTCGTACTCATCTTGTGGCTCGGATACGGTGTGGCCGCCGAGGAAACGACGGAGGCGAACCTTGATCGCCTGGCAAGCCTCCACGACATGCGTCTTCCGGACGCATGGACCACGCTGTACGTGCACCAGAAGATTCTCGAGCGCGTGCGCCGCCACCTCGAGGATGCCGGGCGCGAAGAGCGGCTGGGTCCGCAATGGACCCGGACCGCCCCCGAATGGCAGGCGGCCGAACGGGCGTTGAGCGAGGTCATGTGGGCAGGCGCCCTGGCGGAGCTTCCGGACGCCGCGTGGTTCCAGGCCCGATGGCGTGGCGCCGCACGGGAGGTCCTGAACGACCGGGAGATCGACGCGCTCGCAGCGCAACTGGACTCGGCCCCCGGCCCCCACCTCGCGGCAACGATGGATTGGACGATCGCCGAGCTGGTCATGACGAGACTGACGTTCACGGATCGGGTGCGGATGGATTTCCCCGGCACGGAGAAGGAGGCCTCCGCGATCCAGTCGGCCGTGCAGGGGAAGCAGGACGCGATGGCGTTCGACTACGGACCTTATCCCTGGGCGGCCCTGTTCGCGTGGCACGATCCCGGGCGAAAGTACTTCCGCGACGTGGGGTTCCGCATCGTCACCGAACTGAATGCGCGCATGGACGCCGGCGTCGCCGCCGCGCAGGCCGCTTTCGATCGAGAAGCGGTTCGGGTGGAGCCGTTCATCGAGGCTTTCCGGCGGCGGGCTGGCGGGAGCGCAGAGTAGTGCGGCGCTGCGTGGTCCGGGAGCAAGGAGCTTGTCCCCTCGTGTATCGCCCTGGGGAGGCACCGCGAACGGTTCGTTGCATCGATCGCTTTCGGGGCCATGGGCCCCTCCTACAAAGGCGGTGGATGCGCCACCTGCCGTGGGAACGGGTCACGCTGTTGTAGGAGCGGGCCATGCCCGCGAAAGCGCCGATTCCGGTTGGAGCGCTTCCAGGGCATTCACCGCTTTCGGGGCCATGGGCCCCTCCTACAGGGCCATGGGCCGCTCCGGCAGGGCCGTGGGCCCACGCCTTCATCGTGTGGCACGATCCGACCGGTTCCGATCGGAGATCCCGTCATGCGCGTCCGCATCCTCGGCGCCGGCCCCGCCGGCCTGCTGTTCGCCCTGCTCGCCAAGCGGCGCCAACCGCATTGGGACATCCGTGTCTTCGAGCAGACGGCGCCGGACGCCACCTTCGGTTTCGGGGTGGTCTTCTCCGAGGGCGGACTCGCCTTTCTCGAACGCGATGCGCCTGATCTGCACCGGGCGCTTGCGACCCGGATGGAGTCCTGGCCGATGCAGCGGATCGTGCATCGCGATCAGCGCGTGGACATCGACGGCAACGGCTTTGCGTCCATTGCGCGGATCGAGCTGAATCAGCTCCTGCAGGCGAGCTGCCGCGAGGCGGGTGTCGTCGTCGAGTTCGGACGCGCCGTGCAGGACCTCGCAGAAACCGGTGACGCCGATCTCATCGTCGGTGCCGATGGTCTCCACTCCCTCGTGCGCCGCACCTTCGAGGCGCAGTTCCAGCCGCGTGTCGAATGGCTCACCAACAAGTTCGCGTGGTACGGCGTTGCGCATCCGTTCGAGTGCCTCTCGCTGACGTTCCGCGCGAACGAGCACGGGGCGTTCGTCGCGCACCACTATCGGTACGCCCCCGCGATGAGCACGTTTCTCGTCGAGTGCGACGCCGCGACGTGGGTCCACGCGGGGCTCGATCGCGCCTCCGACGCGGAATCGCGTGCCTACTGCGAGCGCGTCTTCGCACCGGACCTCGGCGGCCAGCCGCTCGTGTCGAACCGTTCCATCTGGCGCAATTTCCCGATCCTGCACAACACGTACTGGCGCGCGGGGCGCGCCGTGCTGATCGGTGATGCGTTGCGGACGATGCACTTCTCCATCGGCTCCGGCACTCGGCTCGCCCTGGAGGACGCCATCGCCCTCGACGCCGCGTTCGCCGAAGTCGGCGACGACGTCGATCGCGCGCTCGATGTCTTCGAAGCCCGCCGGCGCCCGGTGGTCGAGAAGCTGCACACCGCGGCCAATCGCAGTTCGTACTGGTACGAGCGCTTCGCCGACGAGATGCAGCACGAGCCCGTGCAGCTCGCGTATCGCTACATGACGCGCAGCGGCCGCATCGGCGACGAACGCCTGCGGGGCATGGCGCCGAAGTTCATGGCCGAAGTCGATGCGCTGCGCGCGAACGGTGTTGCGGATGTCTCGACGATCGTGCGCGATCCCGTGCCGCGCGACACACCGGGGAGCCGCGAGATCGGCTTCGCGGTGCCGGAGCGCTACAACTGTTCGGAGATCCTCTTCGGCAATCTCGCGGCCGGCCGCGCGGACAAGGCGGCGGTGCTGTGCGGCGAGCGGCACGTCACGTACGGCGAGCTGTGCGAGACGGCTTCGCGCATCGGCAACCGCTTGCTGTCCCACGGACTCACCCGCAGCGGGCGGGTGCTGTGCGTGCTCGCCGATACGCCCGAGTACCCCGCGACGATCTTCGGGGCGATCCGCGCCGGCTTCGTTCCGGTGCTGGTGAACACGCTTTCGACCGCCGACCTCGTCGCGTACTACGCGGTCGACAGCGGGGCGGAGGTGGCGATCGTCCAGGCGGACCTCGCGCACCTGCTCGCGCATCCGGACATCCGCGGCACGCGCCTGCGTCACGTCGTGCTCGTGGGGGACGGCGACGCGCCGGACCTCGGGCTCGCGACCGTGCACCGCTTCGACGACTGGGTCGCGGCCGCTTCTGCGGACCTGACGCCCTGCGACACGCATCGTGACGAGATGGCGTTCTGGATGTACTCGTCGGGCTCGACCGGGCGGCCGAAGGGTGTCGTCCACCTGCATCACGACGCGCCCTACACGTTCGAGAGCTATGGCCGGCGGGTGCTCGACATCCGCGAGGACGACGTCGTGTTCTCGCCGCCGAAGATCTTCTTCGCCTACGGGTTCGGCAACTCGTGCACGTTCCCCTTCTCGGTGGGCGCGACGGCCGTGCTGCATCCCGGACGGCCGGACCCCGACGGCGTGTACGGCGCCATCGAGCGCCATCGACCGACAGTCCTCTTCGGGCTGCCAACGCTCTACACCGCACTCATCGCAGCGCCGGGTTCGGAACAGCGCGACCTCACGTCGCTGCGTCTGTGCCTGTCGGCGGCCGAGGTGCTGTCGGGGGATGTCTTCCGCGAATGGCAGCGGCGCACCGGCCTCGCGATCGTCGAAGGGCTGGGTTCCACCGAGGTGCTGCACATCTATCTGTCGAACCGGCTCGACCGCCAGGTGCCCGGTGCGAGCGGTGCGCGGGTTCCCGGCTACGAACTGAAACTCACCGATGTCGACGGCACGCCGGTGGCGCGCGGCGAGTCCGGTATCCTCTGGGTGCGCGGGGACTCCCAGGCACCGCTCTACTGGAACCGCGCCGACAAGACTGCCGACACGATGCGCGACGGCTGGATCTGGACGGGTGACCGCTTTCGCGAGGATGCCGATGGGTTCTTCACCTTCGAGGGGCGGGCCGACGATTTCGTGAAGGTGAGCGGGCAGTGGGTCACGCCCGTGGAGGTCGAACGCTGTCTCGCCGAGCACCCTGCCGTGCGCGAATGCGCCGTGCTCGCTGTGGAGGACGCCCAGCGCATCACCACGCTGAAGGCTTGGGTGGTCCCGGTGACGGGGCCGGCCGATGCGGAGATGACCCGCACGCTCCAGACCTTCGTGAAGCAGCGCCTGCTTCCCTACAAGTACCCGCGGGTCATCGAGTACGTGACCGAGCTGCCCAAGACTGGCACCGGGAAGATCGACCGGCAGGCGTTGAAGCGGGGCGGTTGAAGCGCGGCCAGCGGGTCGCGGGAGGACGGCGGGCCAGGGCAGTGACGGCGCCCGTCGCATCACACACGGCAGTCCGGCATGTAGGCGCACGACGCCACGTCGCTTTCGGCGGTGGCGGTGCGCGGCCTGTCATCGGATGCCCTCGAGCCCGGACCACCGGGCCCTGACGACGTCACACGGGAGGATGGTCATGGAGATCCGTGATTTCGATGTGCCCCGTTACCTGTCGGTGCTGCCACTCTTCAGCGATCTCTGCACCGCCGAACTGGAGAAGGTGGCGACGGGCTGCGAGCTCCACCGGCTTGCGCGGGGGGACGTGATCTTCCGGGTGGGGGATCCCTGCGAGGAGTTCCACGTCACCGTCACCGGGCAGATCAAGTTGTACGTGCTCTCGCCCAACGGGCAGGAGAAGGTGATCGAGCTGATCGGTCCCGGCGGCAGCTTCGGCGAGGCGCTCATGTTCACGAACAAGCCCTACATCATCAACGGCCAGGCCCTCACGCAGACGCTGCTGCTCACGGTGAAGAAGAGCGCGGTCATCGACGAGGTGGAGCGCGATTCGCGGTTCGCCATGCGCATGCTGGCGGGCACGTCGCGACGCCTTCACGCCCTCGTGCGCGACGTGGAGGCGTACGCGCTGCAGAGCGGCGTGCAGCGGGTGATCGGTTATCTGCTGCGCGATCGCGACGAGGAGGATGCACCCGCGAGCGACGACATCACCGTCACGCTTCCGGTGAGCAAGGCCACGGTGGCGTCCCGCCTGTCGCTCACGCCAGAGTATTTCTCGCGGGTGCTGCACGACCTCGAGACCGCAGGGCTCGTCGTCATCGACAAGCGCGACGTGCGCATCCCCGACGTGCGGCGGCTCGCGCGCTATCCGGACGACTGACGGTTGATCGTCATGCCAGGCCGCGGATGCGATCGCGGCCGGGCGGTGGAACGAGGCGACGGGCGAGCGCGGAGGAGATCCACGTACGACCGTCGGCGCCCACCATCACCGCTTCGCGTACGCCGCAGCGCGCGAGCAGCGCGGGACCATTGCGAAGCCCCGCGACCATCGCGGCGGTACCGAGCCCGTTGACGCGCGCGACGCTGTCGGCGATGAGTGTCACGCCGGGTACGTCGCGGCTGGGTCGCCCCGTCGCGGGATCGACCACGTGGTGATAGGGCCGGCCTGCGTGCATGACGTAGCGCTCGTAGTCGCCCGACGAGGCGACGACGCCCGCGTGCAGCGGCAGCACGGCGAGCAGCGTGTCGGGTGCCGCCGGATCGCGCACACCGATGCGCCAGGGCTGACCGTCGACGCGCGCAGAGGCGAGCACATCGCCACCGCCGTTCACCATCGCGCCGCGGATGCCGTGGGCCGATAGCGTCGCCAGTCCGACGGAGAGGATCGGCAGCTTCGCGACCCCGCCGAGGTCGATCTGCACGAGCGGGCTCCCGATACGCGCGGTGCTTCGCCGGGCGTCGATGGTGAGTCCACCCGTGCGGACGTGTCGCAGCGCCTCTTGCACGGCGTCGTCATCGGGCACCCGACCGGTCTCCACGCCCCCCGGCCCCTGGGTCAGCCGGCCGATCGCAATGTCGAAGCGCCCGTCGGTGCGGACGGTGAGCGCCCGGGCTTCGAACAGCACCGCGAGCATCTCCGGCGGGACGGCGATCGCTTCGCCGCCGGCGGCACGGTTCAGCGCCATCAACACACTGTTCGGTGCATATCGGCTCATCAGACCTTCCAGACGCGCCATCTCGACGAATGCGGCTGCCACGGCGTCCTCCACGCCGGGCTGCGCGCCGTCGGCGACGACCACATCGATCCACGTGCCCATGAGCATCCGGCGGGTGCGGAAGGCGCCGTCGTCGGCGCGGGCGGTGAGCGGCGCGATCCACGTCGCGGCCATTGGCATCAGCACTGCCGCGCCGAGCGCGCGGGTGAACCGGCGACGGGTGCGCGAAAGGACGACCGACGCCGCGGGCGCTTCGCGTGGGCCGTCGATGGTCTCGTGGTTGTCGATGCTGTGCATGCGCGGGCTCCAGGTCATGTCCCCCGGACGGGGTCGTGGCGACCCGATGGTAGGCCCGCACTTCGCCGTCCGGCACGCATGCGAACGGGTTTCGTCGGATTTCTTGAACTGCATTAAGTACGGCAACACACAGACCCGACACGATGGGACCGCGACAAAGTGCCGCACCCCGGAAAGGGGGCATGTCGGGGCGTGCAGAGACGCCCGGGCCACTGCGTCACCCGGATCTCCACCACCAACGACAAGAAGGGTCGCGACATGAGCCACAGGACAACCGATTCGACCGACGTACCCGAAGGTCCGGGGCGTCGCCGCTTTCTCGGCACCGCCGCCATCGCCAGCCTGACCGGCGTCGGACTCGCCGCCTGCAAGGAGGACGCGAAGGCGCCCGTCGCGGCCGCCACGGCCGATCACGGCGCCACCAGCGCGGCCCATCTGAAGCCTGGCGAGCTCGACACCTACTACGGGCTCTGGAGCGGCGGTCACACCGGCGACATGCGCGTGCTGGGCCTGCCGTCCGGCCGCGAGATCACCCGCATCCCTTGCTTCGTCCCCGACGCTCTGGTGGGCTGGGGCATCACCAACGAGAGCAAGGCCGTGATGGGCACGAAGCCCGATGGCAGTCTGCGCTATACGGTGGCCGACACCCACCACACCCACGCGTCGTACAAGGACGGCAACTACGATGGCCGCTACGCGTGGATCAACGACAAGATCAACAGTCGTATCGCGCGCATCCGCCTCGACTACTTCGTCTGCGACAAGATCACCGAACTGCCGAACGTGCAGGGCTTCCACGGCATCTTCCCGGACAAGCGCGATCCGGTGGACGAGAAGATCAACTACACGACGCGCGTGTTCTGCGGCGCGGAGTTCCACGTCCCGCTACCCAACAAGGGCGGCGACCTCGACAAGCCGGAGCTTTATCGCACCCTCTTCAGCTGCGTGGATGCCGAAACCATGGAGGTCCGCTGGCAGGTGTTGATCGACGGCAACTGCGACCTCACGGCCACCTCGTACGACGGCAAGCTCGCGGCGACCAACCAGTACAACATCGAAGGCGGCGTGATCTTCGCGGAGATGATGTCCGTCGAGCGCGATGCCTGCCTCTTCTTCAACATCGCCCGCATCGAGCAGGCCGTGAAGGACGGCAAGTTCAAGACGTACGGTGACAGCAAGGTTCCGGTCGTCGACGGCACGCGGAAGTCGAACGAGGATCCGAAGACGGCCCTCACGGCGTACGTCAGCGTGCCCAAGAACCCGCACGGCGTGAACGCGAGCCCGGACGGGAAGTACTTCATCTGCGCCGGCAAGCTCTCGCCGACGGCGACGGTGATCGAACTCGCCAAGGTGCTGGAGTGGTTCGACGGCAAGCTAGACAAGCTCGACCAGGCGATCGTCGCCGAGGTGGAGATCGGGCTGGGCCCGCTGCACACGGCATTCGACGGCCGCGGCAACGCGTACACCACGCTCTTCCTCGACAGCGCACTCGTGAAGTGGAACGTGGAGGCCGCGATCAAGTTCCACGGTGGCGACAAGGAAGCGAAGTACGTCGTCGACCGCCTCGATCTGCAGTACCAGCCGGGTCACGTGAATGCATCGCAGTCCGAGACGACGGCGGCCGACGGCAAGTGGCTGTGCGTGGGATGCAAGTTCTCGAAGGACCGCTTCCTACCGGTGGGTCCGCTGCATCCGGAGAACGAGCAGCTCGTCGACATCTCCGGCGAGAAGATGGTGCTGATCGCCGACCACCCGGTACGCGGCGAGCCGCACGATTTCATCATCTTCAAGCGCGAGCTGCTGCGCCCGAAGGCCATCTACGAGCTGGACGACTTCCCGAACGCCGTCAAGGAACCGAAGGACGGCGGCATCGTCCGGAACGGGAAGAAGGTGCAGGTGAAGCTCACATCGCAGGCGCCGCAGTTCAGCATGTCGGAGATCCGCCTGAAGAAGGGCGACGAGGTCACGCTGACGCTCACCAACCTGGACAAGATCGAGGACCTCACGCACGGGTTCGCGATTCCCAAGTACAACATCAACTTCATCGTGAATCCGCAGGAGACCGCGTCGGTGAGCTTCATCGCCGACCAGCCCGGGGTGTTCTGGTGCTACTGCACGCACTTCTGCCACGCGCTGCACCTGGAGATGCGCTCGCGCCTGATCGTGGAGGCGTGATCGTCACGCGAGGAGGGTGGTCGGCAACGAAGTGCGGGCCACCCGGGAGGACATCGTGAACGCGATCGTCCGCGGTCTCGTCCGGGGCGTCATGACGGCGGTGCTGCTGCTCACCGCACCGTCGGCGCGCGCCGACGCCTACGAGGCGCATCTGCCCGATGACCTGGCGACGGCACCGGACCTCTGCGCGCGCGTGCCGTGCGCCGAGGTGCTGCCGGGCGCCACGGAGTTCTCGGTGCGCAAGGGGCAGCCGCCGTACGTCGAGGCCTACGCAGTCGAAGGCACCGGGCCGGGCGCGGAACGCAGGCTGGTCGGCTACGTGATGCTCTCGACCGACATCACCGACACGCCCGCGTACTCGGGCAAGCCCGTGGTCACGCTGATCGGCATGGATACCGCCGGCCGCTTCGTCGGGATCCGGGTGCTGAAGCACAGCGAGCCGATCCTGCTGCTCGGCATCCCCGAGGGCGCACTGAGCAAATTCAACGACCAGTATCTCGGCAAGTCGGTCACCGACCAGATCGAAGTGGGTCGGTCGCGACCGGACGAGGACGTGGTCGGCGTCGACGCGATCTCCGGCGCGACGGTGACGGTCATCGCGCAGAACCAGGTCGTGTCGATGAGCGCCCGCGCCATCGCGCGGCAGGTGGGGATCGTCCCGCCTGTGGTCCGCGATCCCGCCCGGTTCGCGCCCCTGCCGGCGTCGCAGGACTGGGCCGCGCTGGTGGCGAGCGGTGCCGTGCAGCGCCTCGCGGTCCGGCCCGAGCAGGTGGGGATGGACCGCGGCGGCGCGCCGTTCATCGAACTGTGGTTCGGCGATCTCGACCACCCGGACATCGGCCGCAGCCTGCTCGGCACCGCGGCGTGGAACAACCTGCGGACGCAGCTCACGGCGGACGAGCACGCCATCTTCATCATCCGCACCGCGGGCACCGAGTCGTTCAAGGGGTCGGGCTTCGTGCGGGGCGGCATCTACGACCGCATCCAGGTGCGGCAGGGTGACGATGCCTACACCTTCCGCGACCTCGACTACCTCAATCTCTACGGGCTGCAGGCGGCGGGCGCTCCGGGGTTCACGGAGTCGGGGATCTTCATCGTCCGCTCGAAGGCGTTCTCGCCGGCGTATCCGTGGAAACTGAGCTTCCTCGGCAATCGAGTGGACCGCGCGACCGGTGCGCGCAGCTTCACGAGCTTCGACGCCGACTACTGGCTGCCCGCGTCTGCGCTGGACGGCGGCCGGCCGGTGGTGGAGACGGTCGAACCCACGTGGGTGCGCGTGTGGAAATCGCGTGCCGTGGGGATCGCGTTCTTCGTCGTGCTGCTCGTGACCGTCACGGTGGTGTACGCGCTGCGGGACCGCCTGACGCAGCGCTCCACGCACAAGAACAAGTGGCCGGTGAATGCGTTCAAGTACAGCGCGTGGGGGCTCAGCACCGTCTTCGTCGGCTTCGGTGCGATGGCCCAGCCGTCGATCACGCAGGTGCTCACGTGGTTCCACGCGGCGCTCTTCCACTGGCAGTGGACGCTCTTCCTGAGCGACCCGTTCATCTTCCTGTTCTGGATCTTCATCATCGTGACGGTGTTCGTCTTCGGCCGTGGCCTCTTCTGCGGCTGGATGTGCCCCTTCGGATCGCTGCAGGAATCCATCTACAAGGTGGCCCGTTTCGCCGGCCTCGGGCGCTGGCAGTTCAAGCTGCCGCAGCGCTGGCACGACCGTCTGAAGTGGATCAAGTACGCACTCTTCTTCGGGCTGCTCGTCGTGTCGATGTTCTCGATGGGGCTCGCCGAGATCCTGTCGGAGGTGGAACCCTTCAAGACCACCTTCCTCGTCGGCATCACGAATCGCGCGTGGCCGTACGGGCTCTTCGTCGCGACGATCCTCGGGCTCGCGATCTTCATCGAGCGGCCGTACTGCAAGTACGTGTGTCCGCTGGGCGGCGCGCTTGCGATGCCGAGCACGTTCCGGTGGTTCGGCCTGCGCCGCAAACCGGACTGCAACAGGTGCAAGGCGTGTGCAGTGGGGTGCGGCGCGCAGGCGATCGACGAACAGGGACGCATCGACCATCGCGAGTGCCTGCACTGCCTCGACTGCATGATCCTCTACACGGACGCCGGGGCCTGCCCACCGCTCGCGAAGGAACGCAAGCAGCGCGCTCGCGCCGGCGAGCCGCTCACCGCCATCGCGCGCGATGGCTACTTCATCCCCATCGTTCCGGTCACCGACACGGGGGCCGTGCTGATCTCGCGGCTCGCAGGCGGCGTCGATCCGCGGTTGCCCACGCCCGCGGTCACACCACCCTATGCCGCCGGTCGGGGTTTTCTGCCATGGGTCGCGGGGGAACTGCGTGACCATCTTCTCCCGTGGAGCCGCGACGGCTGGAACGGGCATCGTGCGTGGCAGGCGGCGGGCATCGCCATCGCGGCGGCTGCCACCGCTGCGTGGCTGCTCGCCGCGGACGGCCGGCTCTCGCAGGTCGCGGTGATCGGCTGGTGGTTCGGCTGGAGCGTGTACGAGGTGCTCATCCGCCTGCAGGGCAAGCGGCACGTGAAGGATGGGCCGTGGTGGGGTCGCACGTGGCGGCGTGCGAACGTGATGGACATGCTGAGCTACGTGGGTTTCAAGAACCTGCTGATCGGCGCCGTGTTCTTCCTCGTCCTGAAGGCGTTCGGGGTGCTCGTGCCATGAAGGCGGTGCATGCAGCGGCCCTGTGCTTGTTCGTGGCGATGGCCGGTGCCGCGCACGCCGCCACATGGCGCGTGGGGCCGGCGCAGGCCCTGCAGACAGCCATCGACCTGGCCGCGGCCGGCGATGTCATCGAGATCACCGGGGGGCACTACACGGCCAACCTGCTCGTCGACAAACCGCTCACGCTGCGCGGGGTCGGACGGCCGGTGGTGAGCGGCGGGCTCCAGGGCGACACCATCCGCGTGACCGCGCCCGACGTCACGATCGAGGGGCTGATCGTCCGCGATTCGGGCGACAGCCTGAAGGACCAGAACGCGGGGATCTACATCCGCCCGGGCGCGCACCGCGCGCGCATCGCGCACTGCGATCTCGTCTACAACCTCTTCGGGCTGTGGATCGAGAAGGCGAACGATGTGCACGTGGAGCACAACCTCATCACCGGGAAGCGGGAGTACGGCAGCTCGCAGCGCGGCAATGGCGTTCAGCTCTACAACACGTTGGGCGCCCGGATCATCGGCAATCACATCAGCTTCGTGCGCGACGCCCTCTACATCGACGTGTCGCACGACGCCATCTTCCGCGGCAACCGGCTGCACCACAGCCGGTACGGCAGCCACTACATGAACTCGTACCGCAATCTCTGGGAAGACAACGACAGCTACGCGAACCGCGGTGGCCTGGCGCTGATGGAGGTGCGGGACCAGGTGGTGCGCAACAACCGCGCGTGGAGCAACACCGACCACGGGATCATGCTGCGGACGATCCAGGATTCCATCATCGAGAACAACGTGGTGGCCGGGAACGCGCGCGGGCTCTTCATCTACGACGCCGAGTACAACACGTTGCGCGGCAACGTCGTGCTCGACAACGCGGTGGGCGTGCACCTCTCCGCCGGTTCGACCCGCAACGTGGTCGACGGCAACGACTTCATCGCGAATCGCGAGCAGGTCCGCTACGTGGGGGCGCGCGACGAGGTCTGGGGCGGCGACGTGGGCAACTTCTGGAGCAACTATCTCGGGTGGGATCGCGATGGCGACCGGCGCGGCGACGTGCCCTACGAAGCCAATGACGTGGTCGACCGTCTCACCTACCAGCATCCGATGGTGCGTCTGCTGCTGGCGAGTCCGGCCGTGCAGGCCCTGCGGCTCGTGAGCCGGCAGTTTCCGCTGCTCAGGGTGCCCAGCGTGGTGGAGGCGCGGCCACGAATCGGAGCGTCGGGGTCGCAGTGGATGCGATGGCGCCAGTTGCTTCCGGGGGGCGTCGATGGTCGGTGAGGCGGCGGAGGCGCAGGGGACCATCGTGCTCCGTGGCGTGGGCAAGCACTACGGCGCGGTGCGCGCGGTCGATGGCGTCGATCTCGACGTCCGCCGGGGCGAGATGTTCGGCCTCATCGGGCACAACGGTGCGGGCAAGAGCACGCTCTTCAAGCTGATGCTGGGGCTCGTGACGCCGACGGCCGGGGAACTCCGTATCAACGGCGCCGCGGTCACAGGGAATGGCTTCCGCGCAGTACGTCGGCAGATCGGCTACCTGCCGGAGAACGTGGTTCTGTGGGACAACCTCTCGGGGCTGGAGACGCTGCGGTTCTTCGCGCGTATCAAGGACGTCCCGGCCGGCGGGTGCCCCGCAGTGCTGGAGCGCGTGGGGCTGTCGGCCGCCGCCACGCGCCCCGTCCGGGAGTATTCGAAGGGGATGCGCCAGCGGCTCGGCTTCGCGCAGGCGCTGCTGGGTTCGCCCCAGGTGTTGCTGCTCGACGAACCGACCGGTGGACTCGATCCCCATGCGATCCACACGTTCTACGACACGCTCGCATCGCTGCGGGCACAGGGCGTGACCGTGGTGCTCAGCTCCCACATCCTCGCGGAACTCCAGGCACGCGTGGACCGCATTGCCGTTCTGTCCGACGGGCGTCTGCAGGCGATCGGCAGTGTCAGGGAATTGCGCGAGCAGCGGGACCTGCCGGTCACGGTGACACTGCGGATCGCATCCGATGCGATCGCTGCGGCCGAGCGTGCTCTCTCAGCAGTGCCGGCACAGTTGGTCGTCGAGCGGGTGGAGGACGGCCTGGAGGTGCGGTGTCCCCGGCTCGTGAAATCAGCGCTGCTGCTGGCGCTCGCGCCGCTCGGAGATCGGCTGCTCGACGTGCAGATCACGGAACCCTCGCTCGAGGATCTCTTCTTCACGGACGCCGACGGGGGCATGCGCTGATGGAATGGCGTCCGCTCGTCGCCGTCGCGCGGAAGGAACTGCGGGACAGACTCCGCAACCGGTGGGTCGTCGCGGTGGCGGTGGTCTTCGCGGTGTTCTCGCTGGTCATCGCCTATGCGGGCGGCGCGCAGCAGGGCACCGTGGGGCTGCGGTCGATCGAGTTCACGATCGCGAGCCTGGTCAGCCTCGTCATCTATCTCGTACCCCTCATCGCGCTGCTGCTCGGTTTCGACGCGGTCGTCGGCGAACGCGAGCGCGGTTCGCTCGACCTCCTGCTCGCGCTGCCGATCACGCGCACCGAGCTGCTGCTGGGCAAGTATCTGGGCCTGGCCGCCGCGCTCGCGCTTGCCATGCTGACGGGGCTCGCGATCGTCGGCGTGGTGCTCTGGCGGCAGTTCGGCACCTCGGGGCTCTACCACTACGCGGGCTTCGTGCTGAGCGCGCTGCTGATGGGCCTCGCGTTCCTGAGCCTGGCAGTCGCGGTGTCGGTCGTCGCGCGCGACCGGACGCGGGCGTCGGGCGCTGCGATCGCGCTGTGGTTCTTCTTCGTGCTGGTGTTCGACCTGGCGTTGCTCGGGGTGCTGGTCGCCACCGGCGGGCAGGTCGGCGGCGCGGCCTTTCCGTATCTGCTGCTGCTGAATCCGGCGGATGTGTTCCGCGTGCTGAACGTCTTCTCGCTGGACGACGTGAGCAGCTTCTACGGGCTGACGAGCCTCGTGCCGCCGGCCCTGTCCGACCCGTGGGTCATGGGAGGCGCGATGGCGGGCTGGATCGTCGTGCCGCTCGGCCTCGCCATCTGGAGATTCCGTCCATGAACGAACATCCCGCCCGTTGCGCCTGTGAAGGCCGGCGCCGTCTGCTGCTTCTTGCCGCGTGGTCCGCGGCTGGCGCTGCGCTCACTCTCGCCGGCTGCGGCGGGAGCAGCGACGACGCAGCCGCAGTGGCCGCGGTGGACTTCGGCGAGGGCACCGTGTGCAGCCTCGACGGCATGGTGCTCGCCGACTACGCCGGACCCAAGGGGCAGATCCGTTTCGACGGCACGGCCGACCCGGTGTACTTCTGCGACACCGTCGAACTGCTGGCTGAACTGCTGCAGCCCGAACAGATCCGCAAGGTCGCCGCGGTGTACGTGCAGGACATGGGGAAGACCGACTGGGAACGCCCGCGCGGCCAGTGGATCGATGCGAGAACCGCGCTGTACGTGGTGGGCAGTCGCCGCCACGGATCGATGGGGCCGACCATCGCGAGCTTCGCACTGGAGGCCGATGCGCTGACGTTCGTCGGCGAGCACGGCGGGAAGCTCCACCGCTTCGCCGAGATCACGCCCGCCATGGTCGACCTGGGTGGTGGCGCCAAGACGGACGCGCGGATGTGAGTGCCTCGACGCCTGCCGCCCCCGTGTCGCCGGTGCCGTCCCGCCCCACCGTGCTCTGGCAGCTCGGGTTCCGGCCCTTCTTCCTGCTCGCCGGGGCGTATGCCTCGCTGTCCATCGCGCTCTGGGGAGCGAGGTACGCCGGATGGTTGCCCGGGTACGGCGCGATCGGTGCGGCGTGGCACGCCCACGAGATGCTGTTCGGCTTCACGGTGGCGGTGCTCACCGGCTTCCTCTTCACGGCAGTAAGGAACTGGACGGCACTGCCGACGCCGAATGGCGGCTGGCTGATGGCGTTCGCGGCGTTGTGGATCGCCGGTCGCGTGGCGGTGTTGACGCCGTTCACCGGAGTCTCGATGGTGCTCAACACGGCGTTTCCGATCGCGGCTGCCGTGGGGATCGCCGTGCCGCTGGTGCGGAGCGGGAATCGGCGCAACTACTTCTTCGTCGGCCTGCTCGCCGTGATCGCGATCGCGGTGCTCGGCGTGCATCTGGTGCCCTTGCTCGATCGTCAGCTTCCCGCCCGGATCGGGATCCGAACGGCGCTGGACGCGATGCTCGTCATCCTTGCCGTGATGGGCGGCCGGGTGATCCCCATGTTCACGGCGAACGGCATACCGGGGACGACCCCGCGAAGGCATCCCGTGGTGGAACGCACGGCCATCGGGGCGCTGATCGCGCTTGCGATCGTGGATGTCCTGCCGCTCGAGGGCACGCCGCTCGTGGCGCTCACCGTGGCCACCCTGGGCCTCGCGGCCGCGGGTCACGTGGTGCGCTGGTGGCTGTGGCAGCCGTATCGCACGGGACGCGTACCGCTCGTCTGGGTGCTGCACGCGGCGTACGCGTGGATCCCGATCCATCTGTTGTTGCGGGTGGCGGGCGACCTCGGCGTGCTCGCGGCGCCGCTGGCGACGCACGCGCTGACGGCCGGTGCGATCGGTGGTCTGACGATCGGGATGATGACGCGGACGTCCAAGGGGCACACGGGGCGCCCGTTGCTGGCGGATGCAGCGGACACCGTTTGCTATCTGCTCGTCCTCGGCGCGGCCGTGGTGCGCGTGTTCGGGCCGCTGCTCTTCCCCGGCGCCTACGTCGAGTGTGTACTCATCGCGGCGGCAGGTTGGTCTGCCGGCTTCGGTCTCTTCACGCTGCGCTATGTGGGGCCGCTCACGCGTCCGAGGGTGGATGGCAAGCCGGGATGAATCGGGTGTGACTGTTGGCGGGCAGCTACCATGTCGGTCGCGCCTTTTCGTTCGGCGCCACACACGAACATTCGACGGGAGGCACGACATGGAACTCGCAGGCAAGGTCGCGATCGTGACCGGGGGCAACGGCGGCCTGGGCCGCAGGATCTGCGATGCGCTCGCGCGGGCTGGGTGCCATGTGGCGGTCGTCTACGCGCGGAGCCGCGAGCCGGCGGAGGAAGTGGCAGCCGCCCTGCGCGGTCTCGGCGTGAGGAGCGACGCGTTCGCCTGCGACCTTGCCGATCCGGCGGCCGTGATCGCGATGGTCGATGCCGTCGAGCAGGCCTTCGGTCGCATCGACATCCTCGTGAACGATGCGGCCTACAACAAGTGGATCCCGTTCCCCGATCTTGATGCGCTCACGCTCGATGACTGGCAGACGATCCTCTCGATCAATCTCACGGGTCCCATGCTCACGACGAAGGCGGTGGCGCCGGCGATGCGGCGACAGGGCGGCGGGCGCATCGTGAACATCTCGTCGGTCGCGGGGTTGTCACCGTCGGGGTCGTCGATTCCGTATGCGGTGTCGAAGGCGGGCTTGATCCACCTGACGAAGTGCATGGCTGTGGCGCTGGCGCCCGATGTGCTCGTCAACTGTGTCGCGCCGGGGTACATCGAGGACACGCGGGCCACGTCGAACCTCGACCCCGCGTATCGCCAGCGGTCGCGCGACACGGCGTTGCTGAAGCGTGCAGCGGACAAGGACGACATCGCCGACCAGGTGGTGGCGTTCTGTCGCACGGAGAGCATCACTGGGCAGACGATCGCGATCGACGCGGGGCGGGTGTTTCATTGAGCGTGACGCAGGGCGCGCGGACGACTCGAGAATCCCCGTGGGTCGGGCTTCGCCCGACGCCTGCGTGCCTGGATTCGCCGCGGTGCCCAGGCACTCGCCGCGTCGAGCTGTTGCTTGACCCACGAACACCATCGCCGCTGGACGCGCGGGCGGTTCAGTAACCCCGTGGGTCGGGCTTCGCCCGACGCCTGCGTGCCTGGATTCGCCGCAGTGCCCAAGCCGTCGCCGCGTCGAGCTGTTGCTCGACCCACGAACACCAGCGCCGCTGGATGCGCGGGCGGTGAGAACAACCCCCCGTGGGTCGGGCTTCGCCCGACGCCTGCGTGCCTGGATTCACCGCAGTGCCCAAGCCATCGCCGCGTCGAGCTGCAGCTCGACCCACGAACACCAGCGCCGCTGGACGCGCGGGCGGTTCAGTAACCCCGTGGGTCGGGCTTCGCCCGACGCCTGCGTGCCTGGATTCGCCGCGGTGCCCAAGCCATCGCCGCGTCGAGCTGTTGCTCGACCCACGAACACCAGCGCCACTGGATGCGCTGGTGGTTCAGTAAGCCCGTGGGTCGGGCTTCGCCCGACGCCTGCGTGCCTGGATTCGCCGCGGTACCCAAGCACTCGCCGCGTCGAGCTGTTTCGACCCACGAACACCAGCGCCGCTGGACGCGCGGGCGGTTCAGTAACCCCGTGGGTCGGGCTTCGCCCGACGCCTGCGTGGCCGGGACTCGCAGTGGATTCATCGACGAGACTGCGTCGGCGTGAACTCCGATCTGCTTCACGCCGCTGCGTCCTCCACCTCCTGACCCAGCGCCACCCGCATCGCGTCCTCCACCCGATCGAGGAACACGAACTCGATCTGCGCCCGCGCCTCTGCCGGGATGTCGACGAGGTCCTTCTCGTTGCGTCGTGGCAGCATCACAGTCCGAATGCCCGCGCGTAGCGCCGCCAGTGTCTTCTCCTTCACGCCGCCGATGGGCAGCACCACGCCGCGCAGCGAGATCTCGCCGGTCATCGCGATGTCGGGCCGCACCGGCATGTCGCGCAGCAGGGACGACATCGCGAGGAACATGGCGACGCCCGCACTCGGCCCGTCCTTCGGTGTCGCGCCCGCGGGCACGTGCACGTGGATGTCCCACTGCGAGAGCGACTCGCCGAGGTGCGCCTTCACGAGCGTGAGCGCCGTCTGCGCGGATTCCTTCATCACGTCCCCGAGTTGCCCCGTCAGCGTGAGCTTCCCGGTGCCCGGCACCTTCGCTGCCTCGATGAAGAGGATGTCGCCCCCCACCGGTGTCCACGCGAGCCCGGTCGCGATGCCGGGCGCTGCCGTGCGCTGGGCGACTTCGTTCTCGAAGCGCTTCGGCCCGAGGATGCCGTCGAGATCGCCTGCGTCGATCGTGACTGTCGAAACCTCGCCCTCGGCGATGCGCATGGCCGCGCGCCGCAGCACGCTGCCGATCTCCCGTTCGAGATTTCGTACGCCCGCTTCCCGCGTGTAGTCGCCCACGATGCTGCGCACGGCGGCTTCGGTGACATCCGCCTGTTCCGCGGTGAGGCCGTTCGCCTCCTGCTGGCGGGCGATCAGATATCGCTGCGCGATGACGACCTTCTCCTCCTCCGTGTAGCCGGGAAGCTGGATGATCTCCATGCGGTCGCGCAGCGGCCCCGGGATCGTGTCGAGCTGGTTCGCCGTTGCGATGAACATCACGCCGGAGAGATCGAAGTCGACGCCGAGGTAGTTGTCGCGGAAGCGCGCGTTCTGCTCGGGGTCGAGCACCTCCAGCAGCGCCGACGACGGATCCCCGTGGAAGCCGCCGGCGCCGAGCTTGTCGATCTCGTCGAGCATGAAGACGGCGTGCCGCGAGCCCGCGCGCTTCAGCGCCTGCACGATCACACCGGGCATCGCGCCGACGTACGTGCGGCGGTGTCCGCGGATCTCTGCCTCGTCGTGCACGCCACCCAGTGCCACGCGCTGGAAGGGGCGCCCGGTGGCTTTCGCGATCGACTGGCCGAGCGACGTCTTGCCCACGCCGGGCGGGCCGACGAAGCACAGGATCGGGCTCTTGCCCGTGGGGTTCAGCTTGCGGACGGCGAGGTGTTCGAGGATTCGCTGCTTGATCTTGTCGAGGCCGAAGTGGTCGCCGTCCAGCGTGGTCCGCGCCTCGGCGATATCGATCCCCTTCGGCGGGTCGGCCTTCCACGGCAGTTCGGTGAGCCACTCGAGCCACGTGCGCAGCATCGAGGCCTCGCCGGCACCGTCGTTCATCCGTTCGAGACGCTTCAGCTCCTTGCGCGCCTGCGCGAGCGTCTCCTCGGGCATGCCGGCGTTGTCGAGGGCCTCGCGCATGGCTTCGAGTTCGGCGGGGCCGTCCTCATCCTCGCCCAGCTCCTTGCGGATCTGGCGCATCTGCTCGCGCAGCACGTGCTCGCGCTGGCGTTCGTCGAACTCCTGGCGGGTCTTGTCGCCGATCTCCTTCGACAGACGCAGCACCTCGACCCGCGCGCCGAGGAGCGCCAGCACCTTGTCGAGGCGGCGGCGCAGGTCGAACGTCTCGAGGAGGTCCTGCTTCTCCTCGATGCGTGCGTCGATCAGATTCGCCACCGTGTCGGCGAGCACGCCCGGGGACGTGAGGGATTGCACGACACCCTTCCATTCCTCGGGGGCGTTCGGGAGCAGGTCGATGGCCTCGATCGCACGCGACTGCAGCTGGAGAAAGCGAGCCTCGATCTCGGGGCCGGTCTCGTCGGGCGGTTCGACGTACGCGACGCGCGCCACGAGGAAGGGCCAGCCTTCCAGGAACTGCAGCACGCGGAAGCGCGTCTCGCCCTGGACGATGAGGTGATGGGGTCCTTCGTTGGCGCCCATGTGACGGACGATGCGGCCGGCCGTGCCGACCCAGTGGAGATCATCGGCGCCGACCTCGACGCGCTCGGGGTCCTTCTGCATGAGGAAGCCCACGGGGCGCGCGTTCTTCGCGGCGAACTGCGCGGCGGCCACAGAGCCGGCGCGGCCTACGGTGACCGGGGACGCCAGGCCGGGAAAGAGCACGGCGTTGCGCATGGGGACGAGCACGAGGGCGTCGTCCGGCAACGGCCGGAGGCCGTCCGCGCCGTTGCGATCATTCGTATTGGTGCCGCTGGGTGTCTTGCCACCGCCCGTCAGCAGTTCCTGCAGCTTCGGAAGGAATTGCATGAATCGTGTCTCCTGGTACCGGCCGTGGTCGGCTGTGCTCGTAGGCAGGAGGTCGGGGTGGGGGATGGGGATTCAAGGGGCAAGGCCGTACATCCCCACGTGGATGCGCCAACCAGCGCCGGCGTAGGCCACGCTTCTTATGTCGCCGCGGGCCATGCCTGCGGAAGCGTTGGTTCCGGGTGAAGCATTTCCTTGCATCGACCGCTTTCGGGGCCATGGGCCCCTCCTACAGGCCCGGTGGATGGGAAAATGCCACGCTGTTGTAGGAGCGGCCCATGGCCGCGAAAGCGATGGTTTCGGGTGAAGCGTTTCCTGGCACCTACCGCTTTCGCGGCCATGGGCCGCTCCTACACCGGGTGCCCTCCTCCATGGGGAGGGTTCCCCGCTACGCGGGCATGGTCGCTCGCCGGAACATCACCGACAGGTTGTTCGCCGGCATTGCAATCGTGATGGGCGGCTCGAAACCCGCCAAGCTTGCGGCATCGCTGACCGCTTCGAGGTCGCGTACACCCCACGTCGGGTTGCGGCTGCGGAGGTCTGCGTCGAACATCGCGTTGCTCTCCGACGTGTGCGCACCGCCGCGGCGGAACGGGCCGTACAGGTACAGGAGGCCGCCTGCCGACAGTGTCGCTGCAGCCCCGTGGAGCAGGCCGAGCGCAGCGGTCCACGGGGCAATGTGGATCATGTTGATGCAGAGCACGGCGGCCGGCGGCTGCGGGAGTGGCCACCCGGGGTGGGTGGCGTCCAGCGGGATCGGTGGCAGTACGTTGGTGACCGCCGTGTGTGCGATCCACGCCGCGATGCTGGCGCGGTTCACCGGGTCGGGATCGCTTGGCTGGAACTGGAGGTGCGGGAGATGCCGCCCGAACCACACGGCGTGTTCGCCGGAGCCGCTCGCGATCTCGAGCACGCAGCCCGCATCGGGCAGCGCCTCCCGCAGGACGTCGAGGATGGCGGTGCGGTTGCGTTCGGTGGCGGGTGCGAATCGACGGGCGTCGGACATCTCGAATTCCGGGAGAACGGGCCGACCGAAGGGCGCGCCACGGCCCCTCATCTCCCGTCGTGCGGTGGCGATCTACGGCTGAAGGCTGTGGTAGTAGGCCGCGAGGTCGTCGATGTCCTGGTCGCTGAGGGACATCACGTTCGGCGTCATGATGCCCGCCATGGCGCCCTTGCGGTCGCCGTTGCGATACGCCTTCAGCGAATAGACGAGGTACTGCACGTTCTGGCCGGCGAGCTTGGGATACATCGACATCTGCGCCTTGCCGTCTGCGCCGTGGCAGATCGAACAGGTGACGGTCTTGGCCTTGCCGGCCTCTGGATCGCCGGCGGCATGGACCGGGATCGCGGCGCAGGCGAGGAGGGCGATGAGGGCTCGAATCATGACTTGCGGCTCCGTTTCGGGGTGAGGCTGTTGAACTGCGGTGGATCTGAAGCGGAACGTCAGGACACCTGCAGGATGGCCATCATCCCGCGGTCGCTGTGTTCGGTGAAGTGGCAGTGATACAGGGTCCGGCCGACGTGCTCGGTGAAGTGGATCCCGATGCGCACGTTCGCACCCTCGCGGACGTTGAACATGTCGTGCTGCGCGGTGTAGGCCGGCGGCTTGCCGTCGATGTCGAGCACCTGGTAGTGCCAGGTGTGCAGATGGAACGGATGGTCCATCACGTCGACGTTGCGCAGGCGCCAGATCTCGCGGCTGCCCAGGGCCGCGCGGATGTCGACCCGCTCGGGGTCCATGAACTGCGAGCAGATGTTGAAGAGCGACAGCACGACATCGCGCTCGACCGTCGCCAGCTCGGGCCGGAAGCGTTCGAAGCTCACGAGCTGCGTTGGCAGACGGATGGGCGTCGGTGTCGGTGGCGGCAGCAGCGTGGCGATCGGCTGCGGGGCCGTGAACGCCATGCCGCGGCGCGCGGTGGGGAGGTAGATGAGCTGCAGCGGGTCGGCGCCATCGAGTTCGACGAGCACCTCGGCGCGACCACCCGGCACCAGCAGGATCTCCTGCACGGCCTGCGTATGGTCGAGATAGCGCCCGTCGTGGGCGATGACGTGGAACGGTCGGTCGTTGCCGAGGCGCAGGCGCCAGTAGCGCGCATTCGACGCGTTCACGAACCGAAGGCGTTGCAGCGATCGCTGCGCGCGCCAGACGGGCCGCTGCACGCCGTTCACCAGCAGCCAGTCCCCCTCCTTGCCCACCGACCATTCGGTGGCGCGGTGCGGCTGGATGCGGTCGCCTTCCAGCGTGACGTCCTTCAGAACGAGCAGGCGGTCGTCGCAGTCGAGATCGTCTTCGAAGTCGCGGGGCCCTTCGATGAGGATGGGCCCCGCGAGGCCTGCGAACATGTCGCGGGCCGTCGCGCCGTGGATGTGCGGGTGGTACCAGTGGACGCCTGCGTTGCCGGGCGGGACGACGAACTCGTACTCGAAGGATTCGCCGGCCGGCACCTGGATCCAGATGTTGTCGGCACGGCCCGTCGGCGGGATGGAAAGGCCGTGGAAGTGCAGATTGGACGTGTGATCGAGCCGATTCTCGAAGGTGAGTCGCAGGGTCTCGCCTTCGCGCAGTCGCAGGAGGGGCCCCGGAAAGACGCCGTTGTAGGCGATCGTCTGCACGACGCGCCCGTCGATGAGGACTTGCCCTGGCGCCGCGACGATCCGACCCACGGCAAGCCCGGGTTCGCTGCGGTCGAGCGCGATCTCCGGCAATGCGGGGAGGTCCGGGGTCTGCCCGATGGCGTGGTTCAACCAGCTGCCAACGGTGGGTAGCGCGAGCAGGCTGGCTGCCTGCAGGAAGCGGCGCCGCGGCAACGCCAGACCGAGCGCCGCTGGATGGCGGAGGGTCATGGGCAGGCGTCCGTGGGAAGGTGGGGCATGGCGCAGCGCTTCACAGCATCTCGTTGTGTGTTCAGTAGCGGGCGGGGTCGGTGGCGAACGTGAATAACTCGGGCGAAGTCACCACCCCCAGACGGACCAGACCGTCGATGACCTCGCGGCGGCGATCGATGACACTGCCCAGTCGGTGCGTCCGGGCCAGTGCGACCTCGGCTTCGGTGTAGGGCATGAACGCGCCCGGAAGTTCCGCACCGCTGTACTCGCGCAACATCCAGTTGAGCAGGGCGGCAAGGCGCGCGTCGGAGAGATGTGCCTGCAGGACATTGGGGACCTGCACGATGTACGCGCGGCCTTCCGCAGAATGGGTGAAGAGACCCACGCGACCCTTCAGTCTCGGGACTTCCACGACGGAGTCGCCGAGGTGGCCGTGGCAGCCCTGGCAGTGCCGCGCGTAGTCCTCGGCAGCGCCGGAGACCCGGGGTAGCACCGTGCCATTGCGACGCACGAGTACGTCCGGGACCGATGCCGGGTCCACCGATTCGTGCGCGGTGCCGGCATCCGCCGAGGGCAGCGATTCGGACGCGGAGATCGCGGCGCCAGAAAAGAAAATGGCCAGCAGTGCGCTGGCCATCGAGCGGGTCATCGACCTTGCCTCGTGTCAGACCCTGGTCGGGCCTCAGACCTGGCCGACGATCGCCGCGCTGGAGCAGTGATAGACCATCGAGCTGCCGCCGAAGCACCAGATGATGTCGTTGTTCAGCTGCGGCCGGTACGTCGGCATCTCGCCGGCGGTGCCGAGGCAGTTGCACTGCGCGCAGGAATCCTTGCCGCAGCAGTCACGGTAGGCGATCAGGTACATCTTGCCGTCGTCAGGATTCAGACAGCTGCCGACCCAGGACGTGGGGGAAGGGGTCGAGCCCGGCGGGCAGGTGGCGGGGCCGCCGCCGCAGCAGGAACAGAGGTAGCCGTCGCTCGAGCAGTAGCGCCAGTAGTTGCAAGCCTTGGGGTCGGTGGTCTGCGCGCCGACGCGCTTCGCCCACTCGACGCCGGGGTCCTCGGCAGCCTGCGCCTTCCGCGCGACGGGGAGCACCGGAAGCATTGACGCACCGGCGAGTGCAGCGCCAAGGGTCGCGACGAAATTTCGCCGGGACATCTTCTGGGCAGTCCTGCGGCTCATGCGCTCGAACAGCTTGTCGATCACCTGCATCACCATGACCCGTTCTCCTGTGCTTGTCGTGCTGGTGGTCGCCGTTCCCGGTGACCTGCCGATGCTTGTGCGGCGTGCCTTAGCCCCGCCCGTTACCCGTTACCCGTCATCCGTTGCCCGTCAACTACGCGTCGTTCACCTGCCCATCTCAGGCCGCTTCCTTGGAGGTGGCGGCGTCATCCTTCACGTAGCCGCGTGCCTTCAGGTATGCCTGAATGGAGCCGTAGCCCGTCTCCTTCGCGATCGCGAGACTCTCCAGATGCTCGCGGCTGTTGACGAGCCCCTTCGCGCGGATCACGCCATCTTCGTCGACCAGGATCGCGTAGGGCAGCTTGCCGACCTGGAAGGCCATGCCCACCTGGGGAGAGTTCACGTACGGAATCCCCTGCAGTTCGTACTTGGCGATCATCGCGCGCTGCTCGGCAACGTCGCCGTCGCCCACGATCACCACGTCGAGGCGCTCGCCCGCCGCGAACGAACGGGCGATCGGCAGGAGCTTCTTGCAGATCGGGCAGCTCGGGGACACGAACAGCAGCAAGCGGCTCTTCTTTCCCCCCGTGGCGCCACCGATCTGGACGAGCCCACCGTCGAGGCCGGCGATCTTCATGTCCGGTGCCATCTCTCCGACATCGGGGCCGCGATCGTTAGCCAGTGCGCCCATGGGCGCCACGCGCTCGTGCAGCACGCCGATCTGGCGGACCATGCCGAACACCACGGCGCCCAGAACGAGCACCACCACCCAGAGCAGCAGGTTCGAATACAGCAGGATCTCGTTCGACAAGGTGATGACTCCTCAGCTGGCGCGAGATGCCGTGCGTTCGTAGTTCTCCTCGAACGTGGGCGGCCGGCGCAGCGTGACGTAGCTGGTGGAAAGGTAGGAGAGCAGCAGAACGAGCGACGCCATCACGATCACGAAACTGTCTGCCCACCCGATGTCCCGCTCTGCGGGCGCCAGGAGACACCCGAGTGCGAAGACGCCGAGGATCGCATTCCGCAGAAGCAGCCACCAAGAAAGATTCTGGCGGAGCGTGGAGCGGAAGCACCCGCAGTCGATGTCCGTCCGGCCGCGTACGAGATTGATCCCCATGGCCAGCGCGAACACCGCGAGCAACGTCAGCGCCACGAGTCCGCCCAGCGCCCGCGTTGCGGGGATCAGCACGGCAATCGCCACGAGAATCTCGACCGGTGGGAGCACGCGGCTGATCATCGGTGCGAGCGCCCCCGGGGCGATGCGGTAGTTGCGGATCACACCTTCCAGTTCGGCCCACGCCATCAGCTTGCCGACGCCGGCGATGCCGAATACGAGGGCGAGCGTCAGGGCGGCAGTCGACTGGAGTACGGGATCGATCATGACCACAGTGGCCTTCGGCGCGAGGCGATCAGTCGCCAGCGGTGAAGAGCAGGAACGGTGAGATCCCGAAAGCCATCTCGCCGACTTCCTTGCCGTCCGCCACGTTGTAGGTGACGAGGCTGGGCTTCTCGGTCTGCGTGAAGAGATAGGGCTCGGCGTCCTGCGAGATCGCCAGGGAAGTAGCGTGCTCTTTCAGGTGGATGCGGTCGAGACGCTTGCCGGTGTTGCCGTCGAAGACCCAGACCTCGTCACCCGGCTGCTTGTGCGTCCACTTCGGACCCTTGTGCATCAGCACGAAGATGCGGTTGGTGGGCTGGTGCATCGTGATGAGCTGCCAGCCCCCCGGGCGCCAGCCCTCGGCCTTGTCTTCCGCTGAGAGCAGCGACCAGGGCTTGCCGATCACCGGCTTGTCCTTCGAGAGATCGGCCGAGATGATGTTGCCGTCGTACGTGACCCAGTGGACGCGGCCCTTCTTCTTGTCGAAGGCCGCGTGCTCGAAGACGGGATCATTCTCGGCGTCGAAGAACGGGCCGTCGCGATGGGTTGTGGTCTTCAGCGCGGCGTCCCATTTCACCGTGAGCAGCGTGCCGTCGGAGCACACCGTCGAGAGGCGGTTGCCTGCTGTCGGGAAGATCAGGCCGCAGCCGGGAATCTCGAGGTCGCCCTTGTACTTCCGCTCGGTGGTGTCGACGACGCTCACCGAAGTGGACGGCGCGAGGTTGTACGAGAGGAGGTAGCGCCCGTCGGGGGTGATGTCGGCGTTCTGCTTCTTAGGGACCACGAGGAACCGGCCCTTGGGGAGGTCGACGTCTGCCTTGATGTCGAGCGTCTGCCCATCGAAGAACGTGATGAAGTCGGAACGGGTGCCGCGCGTGCCCTTCGACCAGTACGTGTCGAAGAGGTAAAGCTGACTGTTGTCGGGTGCGAGGGCGAAATTGGAGAGGTAGCCGCCGCTCAGGGTGCCGACGAGTTCCTGCTTGTCGCCTTCGATGATCCAGACCTTGCTCGCGACGATGTGCGGGAAGACCGGCTCCAGCACGTAGACGCGCTTGGGATGCGGCTTCGACAGGATGGCGATGCTGTGCTGCTCGCCCATCAGCTTCGCGTCATCCGGGAGCGCCTTCGTCTCATCGGCGAAGGCGGTGGATGCCGCTGCGAAGGTGCCCAGGAGGGCCGCGACCGCCACTGACAGAAACGCTCGTTCCATGCACGATCTCCCGATGGTATGACCGCTGCGTCCCCGGGGTGCGTCGGGCCGATGGCCCACCCACGGCTGATGACGTCACGCGGAACAGTAGACAGGCGAGAGTATCCGAAAGCAACACGGATGCGTCAATGCGCTGCACCCTTACGGACACACATTCTTCCGCCTGCCCATCTGGAGTGCGGACGGGACGGCAATGCGCTTACTCAGCTTGTCCTTTGGGCAATGCCTGTTCGACGATTGGGCGTCGTTGTCCGGCTGGTGCGGTCGCGAACTGACTCCGTGCTTGCCCGAGGCACATACTCGACCGCTTCGAGGCGCAGTCGGGCTGGCCGGCCGCCTTCATTCCCAGGAAGAGGTTCCCCATGAAAGCGGTCCGCATCCATGAGTACGGTGACGCATCCGTCCTGCGTTTCGAAGAGGCGCCCCGACCGGTCTGCGAGGCCGACGACGTCCTGATCCGGGTGGTCGGCAGCTCAGTCAACCCGGTCGACTGGAAGATCCGTCGCGGCTATCTGAAGGAGATGATTCCCTACGCATTGCCCATGATCCCCGGTTGGGACGTCTCCGGCGTTGTCGAGGAGATCGGCGCGAAGGTATCGCGCTTCCGGGTGGGGGATGCCGTCTACTCGCGGCCGGACATCACCCGGCACGGCACCTACGCCGAGTGGATCGCGGTGCGCGAATCCGAGGTGGCGTTCAAGCCGCGAACGGTGTCGCACATCGCCGCTGCCGTTCTCCCGCTAGCGGGCATCACCGCCTGGGAGGGCCTGGTCAACGTCGGCAAGGTGAGTCCTGGTCAGCGGGTGCTCGTACACGCCGCCGCAGGTGGCGTCGGCTCGTTGGCGGTGCAGATCGCGAAGGCGCACGGTGCGCACGTCATCGGTACGGCCTCCGGCGCGAACCGCGCGTTGGTCGAATCCCTCGGGGCGGACGAGTTCGTGGACTACCGCACCACGCCGCTGGGCGACGCGGTGCGCGATGTCGACCTCGTGCTCGATACGATGGGTGGCGGGACGCAGGAGGCCTCGTGGGCCGTGATGGCGCCCGGTGGTTTGCTCGTGTCGATGGTCAGCGACCCTGCAGAAGCCGTAACCGCGTGGCCGCAGCTTCGCGCCGCGTTCATCTTCATCGGACCCGATGTACCGGTGCTCGAACGCCTTGCGGCACTGGTGGACGAGGGCAGGGTGCGCCCGGTGATCGGTGCGGAGTTCGCGTTGCGCGACATCCGGAAGGCCCACGAACTGAGCGAGACGGGGCACGTCCGCGGAAAGATCGCCCTGCACGTCGGGACACCCTGAAGCTTCGTGGGCTGGGCCGTTTGCGGCCCAGCCCACGATCGTTCTCAGTATCGTCGCAGAGAAGCGGGTTCCCGAACGCTCAGATTTCGGTCAGGGTTCGAACTCGTATTCGTAGATGTCGTGGGGGTGATCGCCCGGGTCGATCTTGACGATGTCTTTGATCAGTCCGGTGTGGAGGTCGTAGATCCAGCCGTGGAGCATCGGCCGCTGATGCTTGCGCCACGCCCGTTGCACGAAGGAGATGTCGGCGAGGTGGTGGACCTGCTCGATGACATTCAGCTCCACCAATCGGTCGAATCGCGGTTGCCCCTCGGGGATTGCATCCAGTTCTGCGGAGTGGAAGCGGTAGACGTCCTTGATATGACGCAGCCACTTGTTGATCAGCCCGAGGTCGCGGCGGGACAGCGCTGTCTTGACGCCACCGCAGCCGTAGTGTCCGCACACGATGATGTGCTTCACGCACAGGATCTCCACCGCGTACTGCAACACCGAAAGCATGTTGAAGTCGGTGTGCACCACCATGTTGGCGACGTTGCGGTGAACGAACAACTCTCCGGGATGGGTGCCGGTGACCTCTTCTGCCGGGACGCGGCTGTCCGAGCATCCGATCCAGAGGTACTCCGGCCGTTGCTCCGTCGCGGTCGCTTCGAAGAAATCCGGGCGCAGGTCCAGCTTGTCCTTCACCCAGGCCCGATTGTTAAGCAGCAGCCTTCGATAGTCGTCCACGGGGCGTTCCCTCCTTCCCGAAATAGTGGTGGTATTCGATCGTGATGCCTCGGTGTTTCGCCGAGACCTCGAAGTCCTTCAGCGTCTCGTAGGCGTCGTGATCGATGTAGAGAGCCTTGATGCCATCCACGATCAGTGTGGAGTCGTCGGGAATCGACCGGAGGATGTCCTTCAGCGATGACTTGTTGACGAAGGAGATGTCCTTGTTGAAACGGAGCAGGTGCCGCGGTCCGTCGCTCACGAGCGTCATCGCAGAGCGGTGGTATGCCTTCATGACGAAGAAGACGCTGACCAGCAGTCCGATTCCCACGCCCACCAGGATGTCGGTGGCAACGACGATGATCAAAGTGACGATGAACGGCAGGAACTGGGTGCTTCCTTCCTTCCATACCGAGCGGATCAGCTTGATCGACGAAAGCTTGTAGCCGACGACCAGCAGCACCGCTGCGAGGCAGGCGAGCGGAATCGTGTTGAGCACGACCGGGATCAGAAGCACTGCTAGGAGCAGCAGAACGCCGTGAACGAGCGCCGACGTTCGCGTGCGCCCTCCTGCATAGACGTTGGCAGAGGATCTGACGATCACCGCCGTGACGGGAAGCCCGCCGAGGAGTCCGCAGGTCATGTTGCCGATCCCTTGGGCGCGCAGTTCTCGGTTCACATCCGAGATCCGGCGCTGCGGGTCCATCTTGTCCACTGCCTCCACCGAAAGGACCGTCTCGATGCTGGCGACGATGGCGATCGTCAGCGCCACGATCCATACATCTGCTCTGAGTAACGCTGACGGGTCCGGGAATGTGATCAGACTGGACAGGGCGCCGAGCGATTCCGGAATGGGGATCTCGACCAGGTGATCGCGCTCAGCGGTGAGTTGCCAGCTCGGGAGGAAGTGCCCGAAGAACTTGTTCGTCGCGGCCCCAAGCACTACCGCCACCAACGCGCCCGGCAGAAGGCCCGACCAGCGCCGCTGCTTGATGGGTTTGGTTTCCCAGAGGATCAAGATCGCCAGACAGAGGATCGAGATCGCAATGGCACCCGGTTGCAGGATCTGGCTGTCGAACGCCGTGATCGGGTCGGTGAAGATCGTCAGCCATTCGCGTCCCGCGAACGCGGTCTGCGTATCGGTGAAGGTCCGGTCGTAGCCGACGGCGTGGGGTACCTGCTTCAGGATGATCGTGATGCCGATGGCGGCCAGCATGCCCTTGATGACGCTGTGCGGGATGAAGTGCCCGAGGGAGCCGCCCCGTGCCACTGCTATCAGCAACTGCACGACACCCGCGATCGCCACGGCAGTGAGAAAAACGGGAAAGGAACCGAGGCTGAGGATCGCTGCGGCGACGATCGAGGCGAGGCCCGCAGCCGGCCCCGAGACCGAAAGCTCTGACCCCGAGAAGAGCGTGATCACGATCCCGCCGACGATGCCGGCTATGACGCCGGAGAACAGAGGCGCGCCGGAAGCCAGGGCAATGCCGAGGCAGAGTGGAAGTGCGACGAGGAAAACGACGATACCTGCGGGAATGTCGGCGGAGGCGTGGCGAAACGAAGGAATAGTAATTATCTGGGACATGTATGAGCGTTCCGGAAGTGCGGCCACTATCGAGCGAGTGTGGTGTAAGTCGGCTTCATGGAAACAGTATCGACGGGCGATGGGTCAGTCGAAGCTGCGTGCGAGGGTAGTCGAAGTCCAGAACCAAACCAACAACAAGGGTCTTCAGTCTGCGCGCATCGGTTGGTGTGGTGCACGGTTGGTTCGGCGCGAGAAAGTCTCCCGCCACGAACGCCATCGACCGATGGTCTGCAGAGTGAGAGCCAGATGCGCGACTCATTTTCCCGACATGGCAGAGGGGAAAGTGGAGTCTGCGGATCGCGGTACGTTCCCTGGCTTGGCCGAACAGTAAATTCGGATCGGCCGAATCCATTCCCCGCGCCCTGAAGTCGTGCGACACGGTCCACCGAACGCAATGTTCCGGAGCGCGAGCGGAGATGCTTTCGTTGCGTCGGTTTTCACAGGTGAAGACCCCTTCTGTCGGCAATCGAAGGCGCAACGGATGCATCGCTAAGGTGCGCGCCATGCGCAATCAGAGGGCCTTTGTATCCTGGACTGGCGAGCAGTTTTCCCGACAATTTGGTGGCGAATGAACGCGGGTCTTCAGATCTGCGACTGTCGACCAGCCCAGAACGGCGCGCGCAGTTCGCGCTTCAGCGTCTTCCCGGCCGCGCTCCGCGGGAACTCTTCCATGAGCACCACGTCGGCCAGCCGTTGGTAGCGCGCCTCGACGCGCTCGTTCACCCACTCGCGAAGCGCTGCGGCGGTGATGGCATCCCGTTCGTTCAGGATCACCGCCGCCACGGGGGTCTCACCCCAGCGTTCGTGCGGCACGCCGAACACGGCGACCTCGCGCACGGCGGGATGCCGCGCCGCGATCTCCTCGATATCGCGCGGGTAGACCTTCACGCCGCCCGTGTCGATCATGTCCTTCTTGCGATCCACCAGGAACAGATAGCCGTCCTCGTCCACATAACCGAGGTCGCCCGAGTGCAACCAGCCATCGCGCACGGCCTGAGCCGTGAGGTCGGGGCGGCCGTGATAGCCCGTCATCAACATCGGGCTGCGGCCGATGATCTCGCCCGTCTCGCCAGGCGCCGCGATGGAACCGTCCTCGCGCACGATGCGGAGTCGCGTGTACGGCGGCGGCACACCGACGGACCCGAGTTTCCGCACGGCATCCACGCGATCGAGGATCGTGAAGAAGCCTTCGGTGAGACCGTACAACTCGTGGAACCTGCCTGGCAGGACTTCGTTCAGCCGGAGCTTGTGCTCCGCCATCAGCGGCGCCCCGAGGGTGAGCAGCACTTCGAGAGACGCCAGCTTGTCGGGCGCGAAGGCAGGCGATGCGAGGATCGCCAGGATCTGCGCCGGGACCATCGTCATGTGGGTGATGCGTTCGCGCGCGATGGTCTCGATCACGGCGACGGGATCGAACCGGCGATGCAAGGTGTAAGAAGCGCCCGTGTAGAAGGCCGGCATCAGCATCACGAAGGCGCCGTTGAAGATCACCGCGCCCGCGTGCAGAAGACGCGATTCCGGTGTGATGCGGAACTGGGCCGCGAACGCCATCGCGTAGAGCGCGCGCACGTGATGCGAGAGCGCGATGCCCTTCGGCAGGCCCGTGGTGCCGCTCGAGTAGATGAGATTGAACATCGTGTCGCCGTCGACGGCGACGTCGTCGATCGTCGGCGACGCACCCGCTGTTGCGACGGCGTAGTCGATGGTGGCGGGCACCGCCCCGTCCACGACGAACACCGCGATCGACGCCATCAGCCCCGGATCGTCGAGGCGCAATGCATCGATCACGGGCATCAGGCGCTTCTCGGTGACGAGCCAGCGCGCACCGGAATCCGTCAGCAACGTGCGCAGTCCCGCCGGCATGAGCAATGGGCTGAACGGGACCGTTGCCGCGCCGAGGGCTGGCACGGACCACATCAGCTCGAGCAACTCCCGGCAGTTGTCCAGCAGCAGCGCGACGCGATCGCCGCGCCTCACACCATGCGCCCGCAACAGGTTCGCGGAGCGGCACATGCGCTCCCGGAATCCGCGCCAGTCGAGCCGCTCCTCGCCGCAGACCACGGCCTCCGCATCGGGACGGTACCGCGCTTGATGGGCGATGAGGGCATTGAGATCGAACATGGCGAGCGGCTGGAGAGTGAGGCGACCTGACGACTATGCCACGCCGGCGTGCTCCCGCGCGCCCACCGTCAGCGGTGGCGCCTGCGTCGCGCCTCGACAAGGCAGAGCAGCATGCCGCCCGCGGCCATCAGCGCGATCGATCCCGGTTCCGGCACCGGCGCGACGCGACCGAACACCACGTTGTCGAAGACCGGATAGGGCTGAAACGATCCCGCCGGCGCCGCCGTGTTCGTGAAGACGATCTGCTCGATCTCGCGATCGAGATCGACGATGCCGAAGAAGCGGCGCGTGCGGTCGCCGGCGATCGTGAACGAATCACGGGTCCCGTCGCGGTAGAGCACCGACAGCGTCTCGGCGGCGGGCGGCAGCGAGGCGTCGCGGAGGCGGTCGAGGCGATAGTCGGCGCCGAAGAGGTTCACGTTGTCCGGCAGAGCGATGGTGCAGGTCTGCCGACCGCAGATCAGCGAGGCCGACGAGCCGTCGACGTCGTAGTAGCCGGTGTTCGCGGCGTTGTCGGCGATGTAGGCGTCGTCGGTGAACCCCGGCGTGGCGCCCGAGAACGAGAGACCGCCGACGAAGAGTCTGGGGCCGGAACGGTGCGTCCCGAAGAAGTTGAGCGGGAAGGCCGGCGTGCCCAGGATGTCATCGAAGACGAGCGTGGTGACTGGGCCGGTGTGGCGCGTCGGGTCGGTGTACTGCGCGAACTCCACGCGGTCGGTGACGAGTGCTGCGTGCGAGGTCGCCGTGAAGGTGAGCGCGCAGAGTGCGGTCAGGCAGGGTTTGGCGAACGTCATGGTGCGGAAGTCTCCGGAGGTGCCGTGTGCGACAGACATTCCTGCAATGTGCACCTCCGGGTCTTACCGACCTCCTACGCCGCGAAAGCGAGACGTCTACGGCATCCACGGCACCATCGTCGCCGGCCCCGTCGGCGCGAACGGCACCTCGATCAGCCACACGCCACCGGCATCGATGGCGCGGCGCACTGCGCTGCCGACGTCCTTCGGTTCCACGCGGACGCTCTTCGCGCCGAAGGCTTCGCCCAGTTTCACGAAGTCGGGGTTCACGAGATCGTCGCCGATGTGCCGCCCGCCGAACATGCGGTCCTGGTATACGCGGATCGAGCCGTACGCGTGGTCGTTGAAGACGAGCGCGACGAGGTCCTGCTTCGCCTGCACCGCGGTCGCGAGGTCCTGCACGGAGAACATGAAGCCCCCATCGCCGGAGATCGAGACGACGGGCCGATCGGGACACGCGAACTTCGCACCGATCGACGCCGGCAGTGCGTAGCCGAGCGTGCCGTACGTGCCGGGGTGGATCAGCGTGCGCGGATGGTAGGTGTCGAAGAGCAGCGGCATCCAGTAGCCGACCACGGTGAGGTCGTCGACAACGATGGTCTCGTCAGGGAGTGCCGCGCGGAGGTCCTCGATGATCGGCAGGACGGGGCCGGCGCGTTCGACCATCCGTTCGCGCTTGCGGGCGCGGAAACCGGCGACGTCGAACCAGCAGGCCGGGGCGCCGGAGAGTTCGTCGCCGATCGCCTCCAGCACCAGCCGCGCGTCGCCGACGATGCCGACTTCCGCCGGACGGCGATGGCCGATCATCAGCGGGTCGATGTCGATCTGCACGATGCGGGCGGGGAAGCGCGCGCCGACGTTGACGTCCGACACCACGTCGATGCGGGTACCGACGACGAGCACGAGGTCGGCCTGCGCGAGGAGGTCTTCGTAGAGATCGAGCCTTCCCCAGCCGTCGCCCAGCGCGAGCGGATGCCGGTCGGAGATCGCGCCGCGGCCGAACACGCTGGTCACGACCGGCGCGCCCAGCCGTTCCGCGACGCGGACCAGCGCCTCCGTCGCTTCGGCGCTCTCGATGCCGCCGCCGGCGTAGATGAAGGGCCGCTTCGCGCTGCGGAGCGCCGTGGCGGCGAGCGCGATGGCGGCGGGGTCCCCGGCGGGCCGGCTGAACATCTCGCGCGGGGTGACGTTCACCTCGGCCTCGCCCAGCTGCACGTCGAGCGGCACCTCGATGTAGGCGGGCCGCGGCCGCTTGCAGCGCATGGCGCGCATCGCCTCGCGGACGACCTTCGGCGCATCCACCGGCGTCGCGAGGCGCGACACGTAGCCGCTCACCGAGGCGGCGACGCCCAGCGAGTTCGTGAGTTCGTGGAAATGACCGCCTTCGCGTTCGAGCTGCGGCAGCGCGTTCTGGCCGCCGAACACGAGCATGGGCGTCGATTCCGAATACGCCATGCCCATGCCGGTCAGCGCGTTGGTGAGGCCGGGACCCGGCACGACGAAGCACGCGGCGATCTTTCCGGAGGCGCGCGCGTAGCCCGCGGCCATCATCGTGGCTCCCTGTTCGTGTCGTACGGTCACGGCCTGGATCGAGGGCTCGGCGTGGATGCCGTCGAAGAGGGGGCAGTTGTGCGTCCCGACGATCCCGAAGACGTGCTCGATCCCCTCGACCTTCAGCGCTTCCGCGATGGCGCGGCCGCCCGTCATTCGTGGCATGTGACTCCTCCCCTGGTTGCGTCGGCCGGTCGGGCCGGGCGATCGTGGTTCGCGGTCTGTGCGGGCCCCGACGGGTGCCTTGACCGCCGGCGCATGGTACGCCGGCGTCCGATCACCCGCCCGAGTCGAGGCCGCGTCCGACCATCTCCATGATGTGCTCCGTAGCCCGGGCAAGCACGGCCGGGCGCACGTCGAGGTGACCGAGACAGTCGCTCTGCATCACTCCCGCGAGCCCGTGCATCGACGACCAGATGAAGAGCGCGTCTAGGTCCACCTGGTCGCGCTTTCCAGCGGTACCGCCGTGCACGCGCCTGAGCACCTCGCGGAGGATGTCGAAGGCGTGGGCGGCGTCGCGGATGAGGTCGGGGTGTTCTGCGGAAGCAGGCCACGGGGTCCCGAACATGAGCCGGTACTCGAGGGGATGCTCCTGGGCGTAGCGGAGGTACTGCAGGCCGAGCGAATGGAGATCGTCGCGCGGCGATTCGAATCGCTTTCTCGCGTCGAGGTGCGCCGCGAAGTTCTCGAAGCACCGGCGCATGACTTCGGCGAGGAGATGGTCCCGACTGGGGTAGTGCTTGTACGGGGCCTGGTGCGACACGCCGAGACGACGCGCGACATCCCGCAGGCTGAGGTTCTCGATGCCGTGCTCTGCGATCGCGTCCCGCGCGGCCAGGACGCAGGCTTCGCGGAGATCCTGCGGCGGTGCGGGCACGGGCTCCTTCTTCTTCGGCATCGTGGTTCGAGTGGGGGTGAGCGGGCGTCGAACCTACCATGCACGCGCCGGCGCCGGCCACCCGCCCGGATTCACCGGGGTGCCGGACCGGCCCGCTGTTCGTTGGTCCCCTGGTGCGCCGTCATCCCCTTCATGATCGGCGTGATCACCATCACCTGCCCCCAGCGCGGCAACAGGGCGAGCGACCAGCCGAGCAGTTTCGAGAGCCAGCCGGGCCTTACGGTGGTCCGACGCCCCAGGGCGGCGAGGGTGACGCGCGCCACGACGTCCGGCGACAGGGCGAGCGACATGCGGAGGTCGGCCCGATCGGCGAATCCCGTGCGGATTGGACCCGGCGCCGAGGCGATGACATCGACGCCCGATCGCGCCAGTTCCGCGCGGAGCCCCTCCGCGAGCGTCTGGACGTAGGCCTTCGTCGCCGCATAGTGCGCCGCGCCCGGCACGCCGTGGAACGCGAGCAGCGAGCTGAGGAACACGAGTCCCCCGCGCCCGCGGGCCGCGAGCCTCGCACCGAAGTGCGTGGCGAGGGTGAGCACGGCAGCGCAGTTCACGTCCAGCATCTCCCGCTCGACGTCCGGATTCGATGAGATGAGCGGGCCCGAAGTGCCGAAGCCGGCCGAGGCCACCAGCAGTCCGACGTCGAGATCCGCGGTGGAGTCGATGACGCTCCGCACCCCGCCGGCGTGTGCGAGGTCGGCGACCAGCACCCGGCACTCGATGCCGTGCGCCTTCCGCAGTTCGTCCGCGAGGGCGGCGAGCAACGCGCCGCGGCGCGCGACGAGAACGAGGTGGACGCCGCGGCGTGCCAGATCCTGGGCGAAAGCCCGGCCGATGCCGTCGGAGGCGCCAGTGATCACGGCCCAGGGTCCGTAGCGGCGGTACCACGCGGAGGTCGGGGCTCCGCCCGGTGCGGTGCTGGCGGTCGTGCGGTTGTCGATCGTCTCGATGGCGGGGCTGGGTGGCATGGCGTGGGATCCAGGAAACTTCGTCGAGGCGGCGGCTGCAGGGCGGTTCCGAAATGGGCATGAGCGGAATCCGCCGCGGGCCATCCTCCGGGGCAGGTAGTTGACACTGTCAACAATGGTAGGCAGGATCGGTAGACGGCGTCAACCTTCTGGCGACGCACATCTATCCGATACGACCATTGATGACCGTGGCTGTCCCAGGAACACCCATGCCGAATGCTCTTGTTTCCCTTCGTTCCTTCTGCGCCGTGATCGTCTCGGCGGCGCTGCAGTGATGCGCGTCCGGCTTCCATGGCGCGTGGCTGCGGCGCTATCTCTCGTCGGCGCCGTGGCCGCATGCACCACTGCGCTGATTGCCCGCGAGAGGGGCGAGGCGGCGGCGCCCTTCCGGAACCCGTACGTCGTGCCGGAGGACACGGGCGCGCGTGTCCCGGGCACCTACTTCCTGCGGCGGGCCTGGGTGCAGATCACGCGGAATCTCGACGCCACCGACGTGCCGCCCACCGTGCCGCTCGATCTCGCCGCGTTGGAGGACCAGCAGTTCGCGGTGAGCTGGCTCGGGCACGCGTCGATGCTGGTCCGCGCAGGAGGTCTCTGGATCCTGATCGACCCCGTACTGTCGGCGACGGCCGGCCCGGTGCCGGGGTTCGGGCCGGCGCGGCTCGCGCCCCTGCCGATCACGCCGGACGCGCTACCTCATATCGACGTGGTGCTTGTATCCCACGACCATTACGACCACCTCGATCGCGCCACGGTCCGGCGGCTCGCTGCGCAGCCTGGCGGCGCGCCCCGATTCTTCGTCGGGAAAGGCCTCGGACACTGGTTCACGGAAGAGGTCGGGACCGGGGCGGAGGAGTTCGTGTGGTGGCAGGCGCGCACCATCGGCGACATCACGCTGACGTTCGTGCCGGCCCAGCACGGCAGCGGCAGGAGTCCCTGGCATCGCAACGACACGCTGTGGGGCGGGTGGGTGATCGCCCAGGGCGACGACCGCTTCTACTTTCCCGGCGACACCGCCTACGTGGGCGACCTGTTCCGCGACATCCGTCGCCGCCTCGGCCCCGTGCATCTCGCCGCGATGCCGATCGGCGCCTACCGGCCGCGGGACCTCATGCGGCACGAGCATCTGGATCCCGACGACGCCGTGCAGGCGCACGCGGATGTCGAAGCGATGCGCTCGTTCGGTGTCCACTGGGGCACCTTCCAGCTCGGCGACGAGGAACCGTTCGACGCGGCAACGGATCTCGCTGCCGCAGTACAGTCCCGCGGCGCCGAGGGGTTCGGTCTTGCCCCCATCGGGGCGACCATCGGTGTACACGGCGCCGCCGATGCGGCGACTGTGAACATGCCGCTCGCGCCCGCGGATCTGAAACCGGTCAGGGCGGGGCCCGCGTTGGCGCAGGGCCGCGCGCGCTGACCGGGAACGCTGTGCCGGGAGGCGCGGACATCCCCGTGCGGCGTCAGGCCTTCTTCACGGGAAGTTCTATCCCCGTCAGCGCCTGGAAGACCTTCACCACGGCCGAGTCGTCCTCGTATCCATGACCCTGCGCCGCGGCGGCGAGGTACAGCTGGTGCGCGGAGGCGGTGATCGGCAGCGGGAAGGGCATCTTCTTCGCGGAGTCGAGCACGATGCCGAGATCCTTCACGAAGATGTTCACGGCGGAGAGCGGGGTGTAGTCGCCATCGAGGATGTGCGGCACGCGGTTCTGGAACATCCACGAGCTGCCGGCGCTGTTTGAGATGACCTCGTACAGCACCTTCGGATCCACGCCGGCCTTGATGCCCAGCGCCATGGCCTCGCACGCCGAGGCGATGTGCACGCCGGCGAGGAGCTGGTTGATCATCTTCACCTTGGATCCGGGCCCCACCACATCCCCGAGGCGGTAGACCTTCGTTGCGATGGCGTTCAGCACGGCGTCGGCCTTCTCGAAGGCCTCGGGCACGCCGGAGCCCATGATCGTCATCTCGCCCTTGGCGGCGCGGGCGGCGCCACCGGAGACCGGCGCGTCGACCATCAGCAGCCCCTTCTCCGCGAGGCGGCGACCGAGATCGATGGCGTACTCCGGTGCCACGGTGGACGACGACACGATGACCGAGCCGGGCGCCATCGTCGACACCGCGCCGTTCGGTCCGAAGAGCACCTGCTCGGTCTGGTCCGCATTCACCACGAGCACGATCGCGATGGGCACCGCGCTGCCCAGCGCCGCTGGGTTCGCGGCAGCGACACCGCCATCCTTCGCGAAGGCAGCCACGACTTCGGGACGCACGTCGCACGCATGCACTTCGAAGCCCTTGGCCACGAGGGTTTTCGCGACGCCCAACCCCATGGACCCGAGACCGATGACTCCGACCTTCTGCTTCGACATGACGTGCTCCTCGACCGTTGTTGGAAAAGTCCCCGATTATCGGCCACGCGCGGCCCTCAGCGCAGGCCGAGGTCGCCGATCATCCGCAGCACCGCGTGGGCGGCCGCTTCAGGGTTCTGCAGCGGGAACAGGTGGCCGCCGGGCGTCGAGGCCAACGTGAGGTATCGGCGCGACGTGCCTCTGCCGGCGCGGCGGGCGATCTCGGACGCGGCGCCGAGAATGGCGCCGCCCGGCACCGACAGGCGCGCCGCGGTGCGCACGAGGTCGTGGGGCAGGGTGCGATAGATGCGGTACTCGATGTCCGGGTCGAACCGCAGGCGCACGCCTTCGGGGTCTGCCTCCGTCGCGTGTTCGACGTAGTCGCGCAGGCAGCGCTTGTCGAACCTTCGGAAGACCGTCTTCCGCGCGAAGTGGTCCATCGCCGCGGCACGTGACGGCCACACCCGGCGCCGATTCTGCGTGCCCGGCGCTGGCGTGAAACGGTCGATGGCCCCGATCCGCTTGGTGAACGCGATGGCCCCGCCCAGCCAGCGGGACAGCAGGGGAGCATCGAGCATGACCACGCCGCGGACGAGATCGGGCCGTCGGACCGCGGCCATGAGCGAGAGATAGCCACCGAGCGAGTGGCCGACGCCGATCACGGGCCGGCCGTGGGCTTCGATCGCGTGGACGAGTTCGTCGCCGAGGTGGTGCCAGCCGTCGGTGACCGGGTGGCGCGGATCGTGGCCGAACCGTTCGACGAACCGCACGTCGAAGCGGGTCGCGAGCACATCGAGGAACACGCGGTAGACCGGCGCCGGAAAGCCGTTCGCGTGCGAGAACTGCAGGATGGCGCGGCCAGCGGTCATCCGTCGCACGCGCCTCGACGCGTCCCCTCGTGTGCTGGCAACATGACCTCGACCATGATCTCCCGACTCCCGATTCCCGCCATCTGCCTGGCATTGTGTCTGGCAGCCGGCTGCACCACCAGACCCGCCATGGATCCGACCCGAGCGCACCACACCGAAGCGGGGTTCCGCAACAACTATCCCACCGGATGGCGCACGGGGTCGTTCTGGAAATGGCAGTGGGAGCGCTGGCGCGATGGCGTACCGAAGAGTCCGAAAGGGGGATGGCATTTCCCCGAGGTGCACCCGGACATCGCGTGGCTCAAGTCGAACCGCAACGAACCGGCGCTCACCTGGATCGGTCACGCGACCTTCCTCGTGCAGGCGGGCGGGATGAACATCCTCACCGATCCGCACCTCACCGAGCGGGCGTCGCCCGTGGGCTTTGCCGGGCCGGTGCGCGTGATGCCGCCGGGGCTCGATTTCCAGCAGCTTCCGCATATCGATGCCGTCGTGGTCTCGCACAACCACTACGATCATCTCGACGAGGGCACGGTGAAGCGTCTTGCGCGGCAGCCCGGCGGTTCGCCGCGGTTCTTCGTGCCGCTGGGTCAGAAGGCGTGGTTCGCCGGCCGCGGCATCCGCGACGTCGTGGAACTCGACTGGTGGTCGTCCCAGACGTTGAACGGCGTGAAGTTCACCTTCACCCCGGTGCAGCACTGGAGCGCGCGTTCGCTGTGGGACCGCAATCACACGCTCTGGGGCGGCTGGCGCATCGATGCCGCCGACCGCAGCGTCTTCTTCGCCGGCGACACCGGTTACTCGAAGGATTTCGGCGATATCCGCGAGCGGCTCGGCCCCGTGGACGTCGCGCTCCTGCCGATCGGCGCCTATGCCCCGCGATGGTTCATGAGCGTGATGCACGTCGACCCGGCGGAAGCCGTGAAGATCCACGTCGATCTCGAATCCCGGTTGTCGGTCGCGATGCACTGGGGCACCTTCGTGCTCACCGATGAACCGCTGGACGAACCACCGCACCAGCTCGCGCACGCGCTGCAGCAGGCGGGCATCCCGCACGAGCGGTTCATCGTGATGAAGCACGGGGAGACCCGCAAGCTCGCCACCCCGTAGTCCGTCCGGGGACTTCGGGTTACCCTCGACGGTCATTCCGACTCATCGAGTGCGATACGCATGGACCAGCCCGCCACCTTCCTCGAGCGCCTCCGCGCCATCGTCGGTGCCTCCGCAGTCCTCACGGACCCTGCCGACACCGAGCCCTACCTCGTCGACTGGCGGCGAAGGCTTCGCGGCGACGCTCGGTGCGTGGTCCTGCCGGGGTCGACGGCCGAGGTGGCGGCGGTCGTGCGCGCGTGCGCCGACGCGGGTGTGGCCATCGTTCCGCAGGGGGGCAACACGGGCCTGTGCGGCGGCGCGACCCCGGGTGCCGGCGCGCTCCCCGTGGTCGTGAGCCTGAAGCGCATGCATCGCATCCGCGCCATCGACCGCGACAACGACACCATCACCGTCGAGGCCGGCTGCATCCTCGCGCAACTCCAGACTGCGGCCGCCGACGTCGACCGGCTCTTCCCGCTCAGCCTCGGTGCCGAGGGCAGTTGCCAGATCGGCGGAAACCTCTCGACCAACGCGGGTGGCGTGCACGTGGTCAAGTACGGCAACACGCGGGACCTCACGCTGGGGCTCGAAGTCGTGCTGGCCGACGGCCGCGTGTGGGACGGCCTGCGCGGCCTGCGCAAGGACAACACGGGTTACGACCTCAAGCAGCTCTTCATCGGTGGCGAGGGCACCCTCGGCATCATCACCGCCGCATGCCTGAAGCTGTTCCCGACGCCGAAGGCACAGGCCGTCGCGTGGATCGGGCTCGAATCCCCCTCCGCGGCCGTCGCGCTGCTCGCCATGGCGAAGGAGGGCCTCGGTGCCCGGCTGACCGCGTTCGAACTGATCGCCGATCTGCCGCTCGCGATGGCGCTCGGCATGGTGGATGGCGCGCAGCCGCCGCTGCCTTCGGTCCAGCCCTGGCACGTGCTGCTGGAGGCCACCGATGCCGACGACGAACCCGCGCTCGAAGCGCGCCTGCTGGGACTGCTGGAACGCGCGATGGAGGCGGGCCACGTCGCCGATGCCGCGCTCGCGCAGAACCGGTCCCAGGGCCAGGCGTTCTGGAAGCTCCGCGAATTGATTCCCGAGGCCCAGGGCCGCGCGGGCTACAGCATCAAGCACGACATCTCGGTGCCCATCTCGCGCATCCCCGAATTCCTCGATACCGCAGGGACGGCGCTCACGGCAGCGCTGCCCGGCATCCGCATCGTGCCCTTCGGGCACCTGGGCGACGGCAACCTCCACTACAACATGACGCGTCCGGTCGACTGGACCGACGACGCCTTCGCAGCCCGGAGTGGCGACATCCAGCGGATCGTGTACGACCTCGTCGACGCGCGGGACGGCAGCATCAGCGCCGAGCACGGTCTCGGGCAGGTGAAGCGCGAGGACGCGTGGCGTTACAAGAGCGCAGTGGAGCTGGACCTCATGCGTGCAGTGAAGCAGGCGATCGATCCGCACGGGCGGATGAACCCGGGGAAGCTCCTGCCGGACTGACGCGGCCGCCGCCCGGTCTCGTCAAGTCGACGGGGGGCCGTCCGTCAGCAGGTCGGCGATCACCGCGAGCGCATTAGCGAGGCCATCGCGATCCACGGGACCGCCCAGACACAGGCGCATGGCTTCCGGCGGTGCCTCCGTCACGGCGAACACATCGCTCCCGACGGCGCCGATGCCGCGGCGCCGGAGTGCCTCCACGAACTGACCGCGGCGCCATGGTGCCGGCAGCGACAGCCAGGCGTGGAAGGCCTCCGGGTGGGTCTGCACCTTCGCCATCCCTGCCTGCCGGGCGAGCAACCTCTGCCGCGCGCTGGACTCCTCCCTCACGGCCAGCAGCGTCGCGTCCGCCGTGCCGTCGGTGATCCAGCGTGTCGCGAGCATCGCCGTGAGCGGCGACACCATGACGGCCGTCGCCCGCAGGATCGTCGCCTGACGGTTGTCAGGTGCGGCGAGGTACGCGATGCGCAGCCCCGCGCCCACGTACTTGGCCAGTCCAGTCAGGTGGAACGTCCGCTCCGGCGCGAGCGCGGCGAACGGCGGTGGTGCCGTCGTCGGCAGGCGGCCGTACGCGTCGTCCTCGACGATGGCCAGGCCGTGACGTCGCGCTATTGCGATCAGCGCCTCCCGGCGGGCGAGCGACACGATGACCGTCGTGGGGTTGAGCAGCGTCGGATTGCAGTAGAGGACCTTCGGCCGGTAGGTCTTGCACGCGTGCTCGAACCCATCGGGGTCGATGCCGTCGGCGTCGATCGGCAGCCAGAGGAGTTCCAGGCCGAGCTGCGCGGCGATGGCCTTCGTGCCCGGGTACGTGAGCGCCCCGCAGCAGACGACGTCGCCCGCCCGCGGCGAGACGGCCGGTGTGGATGTCGTCGCCTATGGCATCCGCAACGGCGAGATAGGCGGGGCGCCCGCTGTCGCGGATCGCGAGTGACCAGCGGTGGATGTCGGCAACCCGTTGCACGAGGCTCTCTGGAAGAGCCTGGTTTCGTAGCGATTTGCGGACCGGGTGGCGATCCGGACAGTCTTTGTAGGAGCGGGCCATGCCCCCATGGCACTACCTTAAGGAAATAGGCGCGGGCGAGAGGGGCGTTTTGAGAAGGCTGAGAGCCTCGCGTTGTTAAGATCGTG
>LNEE01000035.1 GCA_001464895.1 Betaproteobacteria bacterium Ga0077532 | reverse complement strand
ATTCCTCGGCGATGGAAACAACCCCCGTGGGTCGGGCACTGCCCGACGCCCGCGTTCCTGGATTCACCGCTGCGCCCAAGCCATCGCCGCGTCGAGCGCAGCTCGACCCACGAAGGGCTCTCGCCACTGGATTCCTCGAAGCTGAGAACAATCCCCGTGGGTCGAGCTTCGCCCGACGCCCGCGTTCCTGGATTCGCCGCTGCGCCCAAGCCATCGCCGCGTCGAGCGCAGCTCGACCCACGAAGGGTCCTCGCCACTGGATCCCTCGGCGATGGAAACAACCCCGTGGGTCGGCGCCCGACGCGTGCGTTCCTGGACCCGGAGGATCAGCGCACCCGGCGCCGCCTCGCCAGGGTGCCCAGGCCCAGCAGACCGCCGGCCATCAGCGCCCAGGTGCTGGGTTCCGGCACCGGGGTGATCTGGTACAGCACGGTCGTACCCAGGATCTCGAAGTCACCCGGGGCGAGGTCACCCGCCACGCCTTCGTTGGTCACCAGCAGGTACAGGATGCCGTTGTCTTCGAAGCTCAGCAATCCTTCGGCGCGACGGTCGGGCGAACCGAGGCCGGTGTCGGCCCAGCCGGCGAAGGTCGGCTCCGTGGGATCGGTGATGTCGTACAGCGCGACGGCACTGCGCGTCGTGCGCTCCAGGCCGATGGCGGCGATGCTGCGGCCGGCGACGCTGAACACCGTCACGCCCTCGGGCTCGACGCCTTTGTCGTCGCTGCGACCGTCGGCATAAAGACCGGCGGCGATGGCGCGCTGTTCCAAGTCGTTGCCACTGTCCCACACCAGTTCGCCTTCGGCGTTGAGGATCGAGAACGACCGGCCACCCAGGCTGATGATCTCGGTCATGTTGGTGGACGTGCCGTCGCCCGTGGCGCCGGTGCGCACCACGTTCAGGCGGCCCAGCACGCTGTTGGGCTTGAGTTGCGCTTGCGTGGGGAGGTCGACGCCGTCGAACACCATGGGGTCGAGCGTGAAGGCGCCGTTGCTGAAGCGTCCCACGTCGGCGTCGTCGGTGAAGGCGTCGCCTTCGTTGGCCGTCACGTAGAACGTCTGCCCACCGCTGCTGTAGGCGGCGATGGCGTCGGGCATGTAGAGGCCCTTGACCGGCACATTGCGCAGGTTGATCCCGCCGTCCTGGTCGGACGGGTCAATCGCGTTGCCTGGCAGGCTGTAGTCCTTCAGCCCCAGCGACCTGATTTCCGTAACCTGCTTGCCGACCAAGTCGATGATGGCCACGGCGTTGTTTTCCTGCAGCGTCACCATGGCCTGCAGGCCACCCGGCGCGACAGCGATGTACTCGGGTTCGAGCGCGATGGACGTCATCTGCCCCGTCGGAATGCGCACACCTGCGGCACGCAGCGCAGCTTCCTGACCGTCCCAGGCTGTGAAGCCGATGGTGTCGACCGTTCCAACCGCGAAGCTGTTCGGGGTCGTCGACGTGAAGCTGATCATGCTGACGCTGCCGGCCGCGTTGATGGCACCGCCAGGCTGGCGTTCACCTTCGTTCGCCACCAACAGCGACTTGCTGGCGCCGCTGCCCGTCCAGGTCACCATGTCGGGCACCGAGCCTACCGTGGCGCTGCCCAGCAGGGACCCACCGAGGCCACTGCCGCCTGCGAGCGCCGCGGTGCTGAAGAACTGGACGCTGCCCGCCAGGCCCTTGTTGAAGGTGTTCGCGAAAGCCACCGCGGCAATGCCGTCGCTGATGGCGATGCTGTTGATTTCGCCGTAGGCGGTGGTGTTGAAGCTGTTGAGCACGCTGCCGGTCAGGCTCAGCATCTCGAAGCCCACGCCGCCTGACACGAAGATGTTGCGGGTCGTCGGGTCCCACGCCCCGATCTCCGACGAAAAGTCGGGCCCCAGGGTGCCCGGGTTGCCGGCCACGCCCGCGATGCCGGTGCTGGGTGTGGACCAGAGCTTCGTGATGCTCTGGATGGGCCCAGCCGCGTGGGCGGTCGCGCTGGCAATGGAAAAGGCGGTGCCTATCAGGGCTGCAAGAATGCGGGGGCGAAAGTTCATCGTAGGTCTCCGGTCGTATGCCGTTTTGTCTCGGGATCGAGACGCTAACAACGACGGATGACACGGCGCCGTCACTGGATGTGATCCGATTGGAGTGTCCCCACGCAGCCGCACCGTCGCACGGCGTCGACCGAATCGTGTGGAACGAAGCGACGATCCACGAGGTCGCAGCCGTGATCCCAGGGGCGTACTGCTGGCGTTGTCCGGTGGCTCGCGACCCACTATCCTCGACCCGGTCAACTGTGAAGAGCCTCCCATGCCAGCTTCGTCCGCCCGCCGTGCCCTCCTCGCCGCTTTCCTCGTCGGCGCCGCCCTCCCCGCCCTCGGCGCCGAGGAGCCACCCGCCGAACGCGCTTCGCTCGGCGTGGTCACCCGCGATCCCATGGATTTCGAGCGCGAGATGTGGCGCCTCGAGGGCGGCACATGGATCGTCAAGGTGAAGCCCGACGGCGCCGCACGCCGCGCGGGCGTGGGTCCCGATGACGTCATCGCCGCGATCGACGACGCGGCCATCGCCAACACCGCGGCCCTCGTCGCGGCGCTCGGGGCCCGCAAGCCCGGTGACAAGGTCCGCCTCCGGATCATCCGGAATGGCCGCCCCGTCGAGATGGACGCCACGCTCGGCGCGACCCGCTGATTCCAACCCATCCCCGAATCCCGGAGCTGCCGCCATGGCCCGCTGGTCCGCCCGCCGTGAACGTTTCCGCGCCCTCCTCGCGGGCGACGAATGCGTGTATCCCGGCTCGGTCTTCGACCCCGTGTCCGCGCGGATCGCCGAGGACCTCGGCTTCGAGGTCGGCATGTTCGCGGGGTCGATCGCGTCGCTCACCGTGCTGGGGGCGCCGGACATCATCGTGCTCACCCTCACCGAGTTCGCGGAGCAGGCGCACCGCATCTGCCGCGCCGGCGCACTGCCCCTGATGGTCGACGCCGACCACGGCTACGGCAACGCGATGAACGTGATGCGGACGGTCGAGGAGCTGGAAGCCGCCGGCGTCGCAGGGCTCTCCATCGAGGACACCGACCTGCCCCAGCCCTTCGGCGCCGGAAGCAAGGCGCGGCTGCTGTCGGTGGAGGAAGGCGTCGGCAAGATGCGTGCGGCGATCGCCGGCCGGCACGACCCGAAGTTGGTGATCGCCGGCCGCACGAGCGCGCCATCCATCACCGGCATGGCCGACACCATCGCCCGCGCGAAGGCCTATGCCGAGGCGGGCGTCGATGCGATCTTCGTCGTGGGCATCAAGCAGCGCGCCGATCTCGAAGCGCTCGCGGCCGAGGTGAAGCTGCCGCTCATCCTGGGTGGCGTCGGCAAGGGGCTCTTCGACAAGCCCTGGCTCGCCTCGCAGGGCGTCCGTCTCTGCCTCCAGGGGCACCAGCCCTTCATGGCCGCGGCGCAGGCGGTGCACGACACGTTGAAGGCGTTGCGCGAAGGCACGGCCCCCGATGCGCTCGAAGGCGTGGCAGGCGACGAACTGATGCAGCGCGTCTCCCGCGGAGCCGACTACGCGCGGCGGATGCAGGACTGGCTGGGCTGACGGAGCGCACGATTCCTGGTCCGTTTTCCTCGTGGTCCGTCTTCCTCGTACACAGGCTGCACGCCGCTGATCGTGCGCTGACGATTCCCGATCCGACCCGCTCCGCCATGTCCCCGAAACGATCTGTCCGCCCCCCGAACACTGTGCTGCCCGACGGACCGGCGCCCGGCCACGTCCCGGGAGGTCACGCGCCTGGCGTCGCGACACGCGGCGGGCCCCGATGATGCTCGCGGACCGCACCGCTCTCGTCACGGGCGCCGCCACCGGCATCGGTCGCGCCACGGCCATCGCGTTCGCTGCCGCCGGTGCGCGCGTGGCGGTCAATCATCACGGCCAGCACGCCGACGCGGCCGCCGTGGTCGACCTCATCCGCGCGCACGGCGGCGCAGCGATGGCGTTCGAGGCCGACGTCACTTCGGCCGATGCGCTCGCGGCCATGGTGGACGCGATCGGGAAGCAACTCGGCCCCCTCGACATCGCAGTCCACAACGCCGGCGTGATCCAGGAGAAGCCGTTCCTCGAGACCACCGAGGCCGACTGGGACTTCGTGGTGGGCGTCGACCTGAAGGGCGTGTTCCTCTGCTGCCGCGCCGTGCTGCCGGGGATGGTGGCGCGCGGGCGCGGGTGCGTGATCAACATCGCCTCCGAACTCGGCCATCTCGGGCGCGCGCGCTATGCGCCGTACTGCGCTGCCAAGGCGGGCGTCATCGGGCTCACCCGCTCGCTCGCGCGCGAGTTCGCGCCGGCCATCCGCGTGAACGCCATCGCGCCAGGCCCGGTCGAGACGCGGATGCTCTCCGCCGAGTTCATGAGCCCCGAGGTGCTGGAGATGGAACGCGCGATCCCCGCAGGCCGCTTCGGCCGCCCCGAGGAGATCGCAGCCACGGCCGTATTCCTCGCTTCCGATGCCGCGAGCTTCTTCCACGGCCAGGTGCTCGGGCCGAACGGCGGCGCACACATGGGTTGAGCGGCAGGCGGAGCGGCGCTGCAGACGGCCGCGGGCGCCTTCGGGCGCGCGGCTACAATCGGGCGCAGGAGGAGCTCCGATGACCATAACAACAAGGCAAAGCCGCACCGCGGGAGCTTTCATGCGCGCGTGTGCCGGCGTCCTCGGGCGGACACTGACGATCGCAGCCGCACTGATGTTTGCGACAACCCTGGTTGCGCCGGCGATGGTTGCAACGGCCGAGGCGGCCGAGACCGGCGAGTATCCGAACCGCCCCCTCCGTCTCGTCGTGCCCTTCGCCCCCGGGAGCGCCACCGACACGATGGCGCGACTGCTCGCCCACGACCTGTTTCAGCGGCTGGGGCAGACGGTCGTGGTGGACAATCGCCCCGGCGCGTTCGGCCAGATCGCCGCGGTGCATGTCGCCCGGAGCGCGCCCGACGGGTACACGGTGTTCATGACCACGAACACGACGCACTCGGCGAATCCGCACCTCTACAAGACGCTCGCGTACGACCCCCTGAAGGACTTCGATCCCGTGGTCCGAAGCGCCACGCTGCCGTTCGTCGTGATCTGCGCCACGGCGCTCCCCGTGAAGACGATGCGCGAACTTGTCGACCTCGGACGCACACGGCCCGACGGGCTCACGTTCGCGTCGGCCAGCAGTTCGTCGCTCGTGGCCGCGGAGACCATCGCGCGGCTCGGCAAGGTCAGGCTCGTGAGCGTGCTGTACAAGGCGAGTCCGCAAGCCATCGGCGACGTCGCATCGGGCCGTGTGGACATGATGGTGGCGGACATCGCGACGGCGATGCCGCAGGTTTCCGCCGGCCGCGTGCGGCTGCTCGGCGTCGCCACCGAGAAGCGCCTTGCCTCACTACCCGACACGCCACCGGTCGCAGACACGCTGAAGGGCTTCGAGGTCGGCTCGTGGAACGGTCTTCTCGTCCCCGCCGGTACGCCGAAGCCCATCGTCGCGCGCCTCGCCCGCGAGGTGATCGCCATCCTCTCGCGCCCCGACATGGCGGCACGACTCACCACCCTCGGCTTCGAGGTGGATCCGCTGGGCCCGGAGCCCTTCGCGGCCTACCTGCGCAGCCAGCTCGACACCTGGGGCCGGCTCATCCGCGACGCCGGCATCCAACCTCAATAGGAAACATGTCCCATGGCCGGTCCGCTGTCCGGAGTGAAGATCCTCGACCTCACCACCGTGGTGATGGGCCCGTTCGCAACGCAGATCCTCGCGGAGCTGGGCGCCGAGGTGATCAAGGTGGAATCCCGCGAGGGCGACAACATGCGCCACGTGGGGCCGATGAAGTCCCCGGGGATGGGGCATCTCTTCCTGCACTTGAATCGCGGCAAGCGCGACATCGTGCTCGACCTGAAGCAACCCGAGGGACGCGAAGCCGTGCTGCGGCTCGCCGCGCGCACCGACGTGCTCGTCTACAACGTGCGTCCCGCGGCGATGGCGCGCCTGGGGCTGTCGTACGAGGACGTCCGCGCGGTGAATCCGCGCATCGTCTACGTGGGTGCCTACGGCTATGCCGAGAAAGGTCCGGGCGCGGGCCGCGCCGCGTACGACGATCTCATCCAGGGCATCACGGGCCTGCCGTGGCTCGCGTCGCGCGACGGCACCGCGCCGCCCCGCTATGCGCCGGTGAACCTCGCGGACCGCGTCACCGGCCTGCACGCGGTGTATGCGATCACGGCCGCCCTCTTCCATCGCGAACGCACCGGCGAAGGCCAGTCGGTCGAGGTCCCGATGTTCGAGAGCGTCGCGCAGTTCGTGCTGGGCGACCATCTCGCGGGGATGTCGTACGAGCCCCCTATCGGCGGCACCGGGTACGCGCGCCTGGCGGAACGGCGGCCCTACGCCACGAAGGACGGCTGGATCTGCGCGCTCGTCTACAACGACCGCCAGTGGGATCGCTTCCTCCGCGCCGTGGATCGCGCGGATCTGCTGGAGGACGCCCGCTTCACGTCGCACGGCATGCGGGCCGCGCACATCGCGGAGGTCTACGAGTTCCTGGCGGCCTTGATCGCCACGCGCACCACGGCCGAGTGGACGGCGCTGCTGTCGTCGATCGACGTGCCGGTGGCGCCGATGAACAAGGTGGCGGACCTCCTCGACGACGAGCATCTCGCCGCCACCGGCTTCTTCGAACCGGAGGCGCATCCGACCGAAGGCCCGCTGCTCGCGCCACGCACGCCCACGGGATGGTCCGCGTCACCGCCTGGTCCGCGGACGCCGGCGCCACTGCTGGGTCAACATTCCGCCGAGGTGCTGCGCGAGATCGGCTACTCCGACGAAGAGATCGCCGCGATGGTGGCGAAGGATGTGACCCGTACCGGATCTGCCGGCTGATGGACTTCGACTTCTCGCCCGAACAGCGCGCCATCCGGGAGGCCGTGACGGCGCTTTGCACACCGTTCGATGCCGCGTACTGGCTGGAGCGCGATCGCGACGGCGGCTTCCCGCACGACTTCCACGCCGCCGTGGCGCGCGACGGATGGCTGGGCATCGCGATGCCCGAGAAGTACGGCGGCGCGGGGCTCGGCATCGTCGAGGCGTCGATCCTCACGCAGGCGATTAGCGAATCCGGGGCGGGGTTCTCGGGCGCCTCGGCGATCCACATGAACATCTTCGGCCTGAACCCCGTCGTGGTATTCGGCACCGACGAGCAGAAGGCGCGCTGGCTGCCGCCGCTCATCCGCGGGGAGGAGAAGGCCTGCTTCGCCGTGACGGAACCCGACGCCGGTCTCGACACCACCCGCCTGAAGACCTCCGCACGCCGCGACGGCGACGGGTACGTGCTCGACGGCCGCAAGATCTGGATCTCCACGGCGCAGGTGGCCGACCGCATGCTCATCCTCGCGCGCACCACGCCCCGCGAGGCATGCCGCAAACCCACCGACGGGCTGTCGCTCTTCTACACGCGCCTCGACCGCGCGCACGTCGAAGTCCGCGAGATCCCGAAGATGGGCCGCAAGGCGGTCGACTCGAACATGCTGTTCATCGAATCGCTTCCGGTGCCGGTGGAGGACCGCATCGGCGAGGAAGGTCGCGGCTTCGAGTACCTGCTGCACGGCCTGAATCCGGAGCGCATCCTGATTGCTGCCGAAGCGGTGGGACTCGGCCGCGCGGCACTCGCACGAGCCGTGGCGTACGCAGGCGAGCGCATCGTGTTCGATCGGCTGATCGGCCGGAACCAGTCGATCCAGCATCCGCTGGCGCGCTGCTGGATGGCGCTGGAAGCCGCGGACCTCATGGTGTTCAAGGCGGCCTCGAAGTACGACGCCGGCGAACCGTGCGGTCCGGAGGCCAACGCGGCGAAGTACCTCGCCGCCGAGGCGTGCTTCCAGACGTGCGAGCAGGCGATGCTCACGCTGGGCGGCATGGGCTACGCGCAGGAGTTCCACATCGAACGCTATCTGCGCGAGGCCATGATCCCCCGGCTCGCCCCGGTGAGTCCGCAGCTGGTGCTGTGCTACATCGCGGAGAAGGTGCTGGGGCTGCCGAAGTCGTATTGAAGGGGCGCTTCGGTCGGGGACGGTGGGTGCGCCACGCAAACCAAACGCGGGCAATGCCGTTGTAGGAGGGGCCCATGGCCCCGAAAGCGGTGGATGCAAGGAAACGCTTCAGCCGGAACGATCGCTTTCGCGGCCATGGGCCGCTCCTACAACAGCGTGACCTTTTCCCATCCCCCGCCCCTGTTGGAGGGGCCCATGGCCCCGAAAGCTGTAGATGCAAGGAAGCGCTTCAACCTGAGCGATCGCTTTCGCGGCCATGGGTCGCTCCTACAACAGCGTGGCCTTTTCCCATCCCCCGCCCCTGTAGGAGGGGCCCATGGCCCGCGGAAGAGGTCGATGCAAAGGGAGCGCTTCAACCGGAATCGACGCTCTCGGGGCCATGGGCCCCGCCTACGAGGGAGCAAACGCCTCCGCGAACGCCGCCACCGACCGGTCGATCAGCCGCTCGAAGCTCTCCGTGAGGTGCGCCGACATGCGGATGAGGCGCGAACGCCCGTCTGCCGGGTTGTCGACCTCTTCGAGATACCCCTCGTCGATCGCGCGCTTCACGTACTTCATCGCCGTCTGCACGCCGACGCCCTTCACGTAGCCGTAGGCATCGGTCTTCGGCACGGCCTCGCCGCCGCGCAGCCACAGCTCGGTGAAGAGCCGCGAGAAGTAGACGTCCGAAAGCCCGGTGGCATGGAAGGTCTCGACCCACGCGGTGTCGAGTTCGCGCAGCGCCAGCAGGAACCGCGTGCGCTGCTCGCGCACCGCAACGGCCCGGCGGCGGGGACGGGCTGCACCGGCATCGGTCGTCGCGGTGGGGGCGGAGCGGCCTCCGCGCGACGCGACGCGCGGCGCATTCGCCTGCGTTTTCAACGCCCTGGGCCTCGCGGAGGCGACGCGGCATGCGACGGAACGGAATCTGCTTCCATTTTTACAGGTAAATTCGAAGTGGATGCGCCGACCATAGCGCTCCGCGCACGCGGCTGCAACCGATCCGGAGACCCACGATGTCCGATGCCACCACCGACCTGCCCCCGGGCGGACTGATGCGGGAGCGCGCCGGCACCTTGCCCAACACCATCGCCATCGGCTACGCGACCATCGGTCATGTCGTTGCCCTTGCCCTCCTTGCGCAAGGGACGTGGCCGGCAGGGATCGCCGGCGTGCTGCTCGCAGCGCACACGATGGTGATCGCGGCCTATCTGATCCACGAAGCCGCGCACTTCACGCTGTTCCGGGACCCCGTGCACAACCGCCGCATCGGCGAGGTCATGTCCTGGATCTGCGGGGCGGCCTACGTGTCGTTCGAACGCATCCGCCACATGCACCTGCGCCATCACCGGGACCGCGCGGACGTCACCGTGTTCGACTACAAGGCGCTGCTGAAGCGCCATCCGGTGCTACGCGGGACGGTGGTCACCCTGGAATGGATGCACGTCCCGGCGGTCGAACTGATCATGCATGGGCAGCTTCTGGTACGGCCATTCGTGCGGCCCGGCGAGCAGGTCCGACGCACCCGCGTCATCGTGATGCTCATCTCGCGGATCGCCCTGTTCTCGGCTCTCTTCATCGCTTCGCCCTGGGCGCTCGTCGGCTACGCCGCCGCGTACTGGATCCTGCTCACCAGCCTCGACTTCTTCGACGCCTTCCACCACACGTTTCCGCAGTACTTCACGCACGACGAGCACTTCAAGGTGCCGATGGAGGACCGCGATCGCGCCTACGAGCAGGCGAACACCTACTCGAACGTGATCTCGGCGCGCTGGCCGTGGATCAACCTGCTCACGCTCAACTTCGGTTACCACAATGCCCACCACGAACGTGCAGCCGTGCCCTGGTACCGCCTGCCGGCGCTGCATCGCGAGTTGTACGGCGCCGAGCCCCAGGCCCTGCTGCCACTGGCGGAACTTCTGAAGACGTTCCACCAGAACCGCCTGAGGCGCGTGCTGGACGAAGACTACGGCGCCGTGGGCACGGGACCCGGTCGGGCGGATGGCTTCGTCGGGGCGCACGGCGTGTCGTTCCTGACCGTCGTCTGAGCCGTGACATGCCGATGACGCTCACGCTCCCCCGCGACGTCGCGACCGACCGCATTGCGGTCGCCGCGCTGCTCGCGAGCGGATTGCTCTGGGGGCTCACCTGGATCGCGTTCAAGCACTTCGCCTCGCTGGGTCTCGCCGGCGTCACGTTCACCACGACGACGTACGGACTGCTCGGCGCCGCCATGCTGCCGTTCGTATGGCGCCAGCGCCGCGTCTGGCGGCACCAGACCGGCCTGCTCGTGGCGATCGGCGTCCTGGGCGGCCTGGCGATCGCAAGCTTCGTCACCGCACTCACCTACGGCGAGGTGATGCGCATGATGCTGCTCTTCTACCTCACGCCCGTGTGGAGCGTGCTGGGTGGGCGCATCGTGCTCGGGGAGTCGATCACCCGGACGCGCGCCATCGCCGTGGGCATCTCGATCGCGGGCGCCGTGATGCTTCTCGGTGGTCCGCGTCTGCTCGTCACACCGCCGGGGTGGCAGGACCTGCTCGCGATCGGATCCGGCGTCTTCTACGCGGGCCAGAACATCGCCTCGCGCCTCGCGACGGACGTGCCCGTGGGCACGAAGTCGGCCGTGATCTTCGCGGGCTGCGGCGCGATCAGCGCATTGCTGCTACCCGTCGCGGGCACCCCGTTCCCGACCGTCACGACGACCCTGCTGCTGCAACTCGCAGCCTTCGCGGTGATCTGGATGGGCGCTGCCAACTGGACGACGATGTACGGCGTCACGCATCTCGAAGCCGGGCGTGCCGGGGTCCTGCTCGTCTTCGAACTCGTCGCCGCGGTCGTGTCTGCCCTGCTGATCGGCGGGGAGAACCTCGACCCCTGGGGCTGGGCGGGCTGCGGCCTCATCGCTGGCGCCGCCCTGCTCGAAGCACGCACTGCATCCCTCACCGGAGCGAATCGTCGATGAAAGAGACCCTCATGAACCGGCTCACGTGGCAGGAGTACCGGCACCGCGTGCAGTGCGACGCGTCGGTGGTGTTCCTGCCGGTCGGGGCCACCGAACAGCACGGCCCCCATCTTCCGCTGGGCACCGATCACCTCCTCGCCGACGCCGTGTCGCGCACGGTGGCTGCGAAGGTCGGCGGGCTCGTGGCCCCTGCGCTTGCGTACGGGTACAAGTCCCAGCCGAAGTGCGGCGGCGGCCAGCACTTCTGCGGTACGACGAGCCTCGATGCGGCGACGCTGATCAGCCAGGTCCGCGACACGGTGCGCGAGTTCGCGCGGCACGGCGCAAAGAAGCTGGTGCTGGTGAACGGCCACTACGAGAACCAGTGGTTCCTCATCGAGGGCATCGACCTCGCCCTGCGCGAGTTCGGCGGCACACCGCCCCTGTCGGTGATGCGGCTGGACTACTGGGACTTCTTCACCACGCCCACGCTCGACAGCATCTTCCCCGACGGATTTCCCGGCTACGCGCTGGAGCACGCAGCCGTGCTCGAGACATCGATGATGCTGCACTACCACCCGGACCTCGTGCACCTCGACCGCATCCCGGACGACGGACCGGCCGACTTCCCGCCGTACGACATGTATCCGCCGCACACCGACTGGGTGCCACCGTCCGGCGTGTTGTCGTCAGCGAGGGCGGCGACGCTCGAGAAGGGCGCGATGATGGTCGAGGAACTGGGCGACCGCATCGCCGGCGCCGTGCGCCACGAGTTCGGCTGATCGGGGCACTGACCGATGATTCCCTTCGACTGGCAATCCACCGCGCTCGTGGTCATCGACATGCAGCGCGACTTCCTCGACCCGCAGGGCTACGCGGCGATGGCCGGGCTCGACGTGTCGCTGCTGCGCGCAGCGATCCCCGGTGTGGCGCGCGTGCTCGCGGCGGCGCGCGATGCCGGCCTGCTCATCGTCCATACGCGCGAGGCGAATGCGCCGGATCTCTCGGACGTCCCACCCGCCTTCATGGAAGCCACCCGCCGCACGGGCGCGCCCGTGGGCAGTGCAGGCCCGCTCGGTCGGCTGCTGATCCGCGGCGAGTTCGGCGCGGGCATCGTCGACGAACTGGCGCCGCGCGGCACCGAGATCGTCATCGACAAGCCCGGCTTCAGCGCGTTCGAGGGCACGGCGCTCGGTTCGATGCTCACCATGCGCGGCATCCGCTCGCTCATCCTCTGCGGCATCACCACCGAGGTCTGCGTCAGCTCGACGCTGCGGACGGCCATCGACCGCGGCTTCCGGTGCGTGACGCTGCGCGATGCATGCGCGTCGGCGGATGTCTCGCTCCACGACGCCGCGATGCGGATGATCCAGGTCGAGGGCGGAGTGTTCGGCCTGGTGCGTACCGTCGACGACGCCGTCGCGTGGCTGGCAGAGGTCTGACATGAAGGGCATCCGACTCACCGCGCTGCTCACCGGCACGCACCGCTACGAGAAGACGCTCTCGACGCGCCATCGCGGCGCGGGCGTGATCGTGCAGGCGCCCATCCTCGCCTACCTGATCGAGACGCCCAACGGCCGCATCCTGTACGACGTGGGCTGCGACTACGCGAAGATCGCCGATCCGCAGAAGCGCGCGCACTACTTCGCGCCCGAGGCCTTCACGTACGGCGCGCCCGACATGGAGGCATCGCAACGCCTGCCGGCGCACTTCGCGCGGCTGGGGCTCACCGCCGCCGACGTCGACGTGGTGTTCCTCGGCCATCTGCACTTCGATCACGCGGGGGGACTGTGCGACGTGGCGGGCTGCGAGATCCACGTCCAGGCCGACGAACTGGCATCGGCGCGGGCGCAGGAGGACATGGGCTACTTCCCCGACGACTTCACCGGCGCGTACCGCTTCAAGCAGATGCACGGCGAGTACGACGTGGCCCCCGGCGTGCGTGCAATCGCGACCCCCGGTCACACGGCCGGCCACATGTCGATGTGGATAGAGCCGACGCACGGCTCGCCCATCCTGCTCTGCGGCGACGCTGCCGACCTCACCGAGAACCTCGACTACGAAGTGGCGCCGGGCCTCTGCTGGCACGACCGGGAAGACCTCGCCCTCGCCAGCATCCGCAAGCTGAAGGCGCTCGCCACCGAGACCGGCGCGCAGCTCTGGCCGAACCACGATCTCGCCTTCTGGGGCGGGACGATGGCGGCGCGGGAGTGGCACGGGGAGTGAGCCTTCTCGGGCACCTCACGGGGATGCATTGGCACCGACTCGATCGAGTCGGTGCCCTGCATGCCGGCCCGGATCAGCCGCGCTTGGAACGCTGCCGCGCTATCGAGAGCAGCGCGAGCCCCGCGAACATCATCGCGTAGGTCGTGGGTTCCGGTATCGGCACGATCTCCAGCTGGAGCGTCGGCCGCAGGGATGCCGAAGAGATCTCGCTCGAGCCGAACCGCTTGGCGCTGCGCGAGACCGCTTCGTCGCCGACGAGGATCCAGCCGAAGTTCGTCTCCGGGGCATCCAGCCACCCCTGGACGTCGTTCACGAGGGACGGGCCTGCGGACCCCGCGACACTGCTCCAGATATAGCGGGCGGGATCGCCGACGGTGGTCGTGGCGCTCGGCGTCGCGGCGAACCATCCACCGGGCGCCAGCACGCCATCTCCATCGCGCCACTGTCGCGTGTCGTCACCGAAGAAGCGATGCGACCACGTCGCATCGCCGGGAAGGGCCGGGACGCCGCCGCCGTTCGTGCTGGCGTTCGAGCCACCGGTGCCCCAATCGTCCAGCAGGCGGTGGAGCGTCATGGCGTGTTCACCACCCGCTGCGCGATCCACGGAGATCGAGAAACTGGCGGACACGACGCGGGATCCGGCCGGGACGTCGGCGAAATCGAAAACGAAGAGGGCACGCCGCGGCAGACCGCTGGCGGTCGTGCCCGCGAAAGCGGCCTGGCCGGCGCTGCTGGCGGTGTCGTCGCTGTCCGCGAAGATCGTGGTGTCGCGGAGCGGAGCGAGAGAAACGACCTCGGCGCCGGCGGCACCGATCTGGAGGGCGACCACGGCTGCGATAGCAACGAATCGATGGCAGAGGTTCTTCATAGGCATCGCTCGGAGGAGTTCATTCAACGAAAAAAGGCGCGGACCGGAGTCCGCGCCTCGATCACTGCAAGCGCTGCGAAGCTCAGCCGCGCTTGGAACGCTGGCGCGCCAGCGTCAGCAGCGCGAGACCGGCGAACACCATCGCGTAGGTCGTCGGCTCGGGCACCGGCGCCGTGTAGGCCAGATCATCCATTGCCACGTACGGGGCGGTGACCATCAGCCAGCCGATGTCGGCCTGCGAGCGACGGATGCCGTAGAAGGCACCTTCGTTGAAACCATCGGCCGACGTCATGATCGTCACGCTGTGACCTTCCAGCGGATTGCCGTCCACGTCGAGCGCGAGCAGCTGCAGCGGATTGCCGTCCGGCGTGCGGAGGTAGTTGAAGAAGCCGCCGACGGCGTCCACGGTCTTGCCGTTGAACGAGATCAGCAGCCCACCGATGGGCGCGTTGTTGGCGGCGAACGTCTTGCCGAGGCTCCACGCGCCGTTCTCACCCAGCGCCCAGAAGCCGTTGTCGCCGATCGTCAGGCTGGCGGGGGGAAAGCCCACGCCACGGATGGTCACGTCGGCGTTCACGGCCACCGCTTCCGGGCCGCCGAACACGGTCTCGAAGTCTTCCGTGATGAGGCTGGCGCCGAGGTCCATCGGGTCCATGACGAGCGCGGCGTTGGCCGCGGGGATGGCGAGCGCCAGGACGGCGGCCGCGAGCAGTTTGCTTTGGGTCTTCATTGGGAAGGTCTCCTTGAATGGTATGGAATTTGGCTCAGCTGCCGATGATGCCGCCGTCTTCCTTCGTGATCACGATCACGGAGGAACGGGGGCGACCAGCGTTACCGTTCGGCACCGGCTCGCCTGCGCTGTTGGTCGGGAACTGGTTGCCGGGCCAGGAGCTGAACTGCTTCGGGTTGGTGGCGAGCGCGTCGTCCCCGGGGTGCTGGATGCCACAGAACATCGTGCGGCCATCGGGCGAGGTGATGACACCCGTCACTTCGCAGTTGGGCGGGCTGGTGAGGAAGCGACGAATCTCCTTCGTGTTCGGGTCTGCGCACAGCATCGTGTTGGAGCCGATGTTCCGCCAGTCGCCGAGGGCATCACCCGCCTGGTCGGTCTGAATCCAGAGGCGGCCGAAGTGGTCGAACCAGAGTCCGTCGGGTGCGCCGAAATCGGCACCGTTGATATCGCCCACGTAGCCGTCCGCACCGGCCGGGTTGTACGAACTCCCCAGCGTCTTCGTCGTGAGCTTGTCGCCGCACTGCACGAACAGGTCCCATTCGAAGCCCATCGCCTTGACCGTGTTGCCGTCCTCGCGCCAGCGGATGATGTGGCCGTAGTCGTTGTCGGGGCGCGGGTTGGCTGCGTCCACCGGCGGGTTCGCGCTGCCGGCATTGGTGGTGCCGTTGGGGTTGTTCGACGAGGCCGGGTTGTTGCCACGGCGCGAGTTGTTGGTCAGCGCGCAATACAACTCCAGCGGACGGCCGGGGCCGTAGCTGTAGCCATCGGCGGGGCGACCACCGAACGAATACGTGCGCAGCGCGACCCACTCGGGGCGGTCCATCATCGTCGCCCCGACAGCGTCGGCGGCCTCGCGAGTCTTGATGAGGATGATCGCCTGCACTTCGGCATCGGTGGGAGCCGCGAACTGCGGGTTGTCGCGCAGGGCCATGCCGTTGACGCCGATCGTTCCCGGCTTGAGGGCGATCCACTCACCGCGGAACGTCCCCGCCTTGCTGCCGACCGTGCTGGTGAACTTGGCGACGTACAGCGTGCCCTCGTCCAGCAGGTTCATGTTGGCGGCACGGTTGCGCGGGTTGAAGGGCTTCGCGCACACGAATTTGTAGATGTACTCGTTCCGCTCGTCGTCGCCCTGGTAGAAGCCGACGCTGTTGTCCGGGCCCACGGCGACCTGCGCGCTCTCGTGCTTGAAGCGGCCCAGGGCCGTGCGCTTGACCGGCACGCTCTTCGGGTTGAACGGGTCGATCTCCACCACCCAGCCCTGCGTGTTGGGCTCGAGCGGGTTGGTATCGGCGTTGAAGCGCGGATCCACCGTGTGCCATGCATAGCCGAAGCCGGTGCGGCTGATGCCGTAGCGCGTCTGGCCGGCGAGGATCTCGGCCTTCTGGTCTGCAAATTCGGGCGCGATCGCGGCACCGCTGGTGGGTGCGGCGAAGTAGCCGTTCCAGTTCTCCTCACAGGTGAGGTAGGTGCCCCAGGGCGTGAAGCCATGGGCGCAGTTGTTCATCGTGCCGAAGGCTTCGAAGCCGTTGTTGACGCCGTCTTCGACGGAGCCCGTGGGCAGGATTCGGAACTTCTTGGACTTCAGAAGCGCGTGGCCGGCGGCCGGGCCGGAGATGCGCATCGGCGTGTTGGCAGTGATACGACGGCCGAAGGGCGTCATCCGGTGCACGCCCCACTTGCCACCCGTCTTGCGGACCTCGGCGATCGTCACGCCGTGCGCGGCCTGCGACTTCCGGACCTTCTGGATCGTGACGACGGCACTCGCGACACCAGTGGACGCATTCAGCCCGTCGGTGTGGAGAAGTGCTTCGTGCGTGTACTCATTGTTCACACAGAGGAGACCGCGCTCGCTCGAGGGCCGCCCGGCGCCAGCCGTCGGGAACGGGAAGAAATGCATGCCGTCGGTGTGCATCCCGAACTGGTTTTCCTGGGCAGCGGCATCTTGCGATGCATCTTCGGCCCACGCGGGACCGGCCGGCGTGACCGGGTCACCCCAGGCCATCAGCAACTCGACCTTGTAGCCGGCCGGCACCTTCACCATGTCCGCCACCGGAGCGAGGCTGGGGGGGATGCTTTCGAAGCCGATTCCGCCAAAACCAGCGGCAGGCGGCAGCGGTGCCGCCTCGACGGTGTCGACCAGGCCGGCGATGGACACGCCACCGAGCGCCGCGAGCGCGGTGCCGCCCACGCCGGATTTGATGAAAGTGCGGCGCGACTCGTCGACGCGATCGATCACGTCGCGGATGGATTCGTTGGCTGACGGATTCAGCGTGACGTCGTTGGTGGGATGCATCGTGCCTTTCATGGTGCGCAGTCTCCTGTGGGTCGGTGGGCGTCGGACCAGCCCGCTCCCTGGCGGGTAGTCATGGCCTGGGAGCATCAAGCAAGCGTGTTGCATGGCCGATGCCGCTCGCATCGAGGGTGCGGAGCGCTTCGGACCATGTCGCGTCACGAATCCGTCACTCGATTGCGATGGACGTCGGAGGGCATCCCAGTGGCTTTCCGCGATCCGCGCCTTCAGTTCCCGCGCCGCGAGCCGTTCCAGTGCCCGCGCCCTCCATCCCGGGCGCGGTATTCGGGCATCTCCGCCCCTGGCAGCCGGAGGCGTGCATGAAGGGCATCGTATTCACGGAGTTTCTGGACATGGTCGAGACCACGATCTCTGCCGACGCGGTCGACGACGTCATCGAGGCGGCCCGCATCCCCTCGGGCGGCGCCTACACGGCCGTCGGCACGTACGACCACAAGGAGATGGTGTCGCTGGTGGGCGCGCTGTCGGAGTACTCCGGCCAACCCATGCCGGATCTCCTGCACCAGTTCGGGCGGCATCTCTTCGGCCGCTTCGTCGTGCTGTACCCGGTGTTCTTCGATGGTGTGGACGACGCACTCGAGTTCCTCGCGCGGGTCGAGGCAGTGATCCACGAGGAAGTGTTGAAGCTGTACCCGGATGCCGAACTGCCGCGCTTCGAATCCCGATGGACCGGCCCCGGAACGCTGAGCCTGGTCTATCGCTCGGTGCGGCAGATGGGGGATCTGGCCCACGGTCTCATCGATGGCTGCATCGAGCACTTCGGTGAGCCGGTGAGCGTCTGCCGGCAGAGGCTGCCGGACGGCGCCGAGGAATTCCTGCTGGCGAAACGATGACCGAACAGACCACCGACGACCGGCTCGAACGGCTGCAGCGCCGCGTCGAGCGGGAGCGAACGGCCCGGAAGCAGGCCGAACAGATGCTCGAGGCCATCAGTCTCGAGCTTCTGTACGCCAACGAATCGCTCCAGAGCACGGCCTCCGACCTCGAAGCCCAGGTGGAGGCGCGCACGCGCGATCTCCACGACGCGCTGGCGCGCGCGGAAGGCGCGACGAAGGCGAAGAGCGAGTTCCTGGCTGTGATGAGCCATGAGATCCGCACCCCGCTGAACGGTGTGCTGGGCATGGCCGAACTGCTCGCCGGCAGCGGGCTCGACGACGCCCAGCGCCACTGGGTGGACACCATCCGGGACAGTGGTCGCAGCCTCCTCGCGATCATCAACGACATCCTCGACTTCTCGAAGATCGAGGCCGGCCGGATGGAGCTGGAGACCCACGATTTCGACGTGCGCGCCGAGCTGGTGAAGATCGAGAGCCTCTTTCGACCGTTGGCCGTGGCCAAATCGCTGGCGCTCGCCGTCGAGGGCAGCGTCTCGGTGCGGCCCTGGGTGCGTGGCGACAGCGTGCGCCTGCGGCAGATCGTGTCGAACCTCCTCTCCAACGCGATCAAGTTCACCGAGGAAGGCGAAGTCACCCTGCGGTGGGACTGCCATCAGGACGGCGACGCCGTCGCGCTCCAGGTGCGGATCACGGACACGGGGATGGGCATCCCTGCGGACCGCATGCAGCACCTCTTCCAACCCTTCTCGCAGGCCGAGAGTTCGACGACCCGTCGCTTCGGCGGAACCGGACTGGGACTCGCGATCTGTGCCCGGCTCGCCGAGGCGATGGGCGGCGTGATCGAGGCCACGTCGAGCCCGGGAACCGGCACGGCGATGAGCTTGATGCTGCGCCTCCCGGCAGGCGAACCACCGCAGGCGGCTCCGGTCCCCGAGGCGTCGGCACCTCCGGCGATGGCGGTCGGCAATCTCCGGATCCTGCTCGTGGAAGACAACCGCGTGAACCAGACGCTCGCACTCGCGATGCTGAGGCGCCTCGGCGTGGAGGCGGACCTCGTCGAGACGGGGCGCGAGGCCGTGGCGGCCGTGACCGGCGGCCGCTATGACCTGGTGTTCATGGACATGCAGATGCCCGAGATGGACGGGGTCGAGGCCACCCGGGCGATCCGCGCGCACCCCGAGGCCCATCAACCGGTGATCGTCGCCCTGACCGCCAACGCCTTCGCGAGCGACCGTGCCCGCTGCATCGAGGCGGGCATGGACGGGTTCGTCAGCAAGCCCTATCGGCTGGAGGACCTGCGGATGGCGCTCGAACTGGCTGCCGGCGGGGAACGTCCGGTAGTGCCACTGCCGATGCAGCCCGCGTTCCTGATGTAACGCAGCCGTCGGGAGACAGGCGGTATCCTCGGGGGCCGGAACACCAATTGCTCTGCACGTGGCTTCCCCGCGACCCTTCCACATCAGGCTCCCGAGACTCATGAGAATTCACCCCGTCGTTCTGTGCGGCGGCTCCGGCACGCGCCTCTGGCCCCTGTCGCGCAGCGCCTACCCCAAGCAGTTCCTCCGGCTCGCTGGCGAGCACTCGATGCTCCAGGAGACCATCCGCCGGACGAGCGGTCTCCCAGAGATCGCCGCCCCCACGATCATCTGCAACGAGGAGCACCGGTTCCTGGTGGCCGAACAGCTGCGCGCCATCGGTGTGAAGCCCCGCACGCTCCTGCTGGAACCCATGGGCCGCAACACGGCACCCGCCGTGGCTGCTGCGGCGCTGTCGCTGACCCGCGACGATCCCGACGCCCTGATGCTCGTGCTCGCGTCCGACCACGTGATCCGCGACCGCGCGTCGTTCCATCGGGCGATCCGGCTGGCCGCCGCGGCCGCGGACACCGGGCTGCTCACCACCTTCGGCATCGTCCCGGACGCCCCCGAGACCGGCTATGGCTACATCCAGCGCGGTGCAAGCGTGCCGCGACTCGAGAGCACCTTCGCCATCGGGAAGTTCGTCGAGAAGCCCGACCGCCCCAACGCCGAACGGATGCTGGCAAGCGGCGATCACTACTGGAACAGCGGCATGTTCATGCTGAAGGCCTCCGTGTTCCTGGAGGAATTGCAGGCCCACAAGCCCGAGGTGCTGGCTGCCGTGCGGAAGGCGCTGGAAGCCAGTCGCGAGGACCTCGACTTCTGCCGCCTCGACAAGGCCGCCTTCGCGGAGTCACCCTCGATCTCGATCGACTACGCGGTGATGGAGAAGACCACCCGCGGCGCGGTGATTCCGGCCCAGATGGGCTGGAGCGACGTGGGCTCGTGGGACGCGCTCTGGGAGATCCAGGAGAAGTCGGCCGACGGGAACGTGACCGAAGGCGACGTGATGACCGAGCGCGTCCGTAACACCTACATCAAGGCCGAGACGCGCATGGTCGCCGCACTGGGCGTGGAAGACCTCGTGATCGTCGAGACGGCCGACGCCGTGCTCGTCGCGCGCCGCGACGCCGCACAGGACGTGAAGCTGCTGGTGGATCGTCTGAAGGCGGATGGCCGCACGGAACACATGCTGCATCGCCGGGTGTACCGGCCGTGGGGCTCCTACGAAGGCATCGACGCGGGCGGGCGTTACCAGGTCAAGCGACTCACGGTGAACCCCGGGCAGCAGCTCTCGCTCCAGCTGCATCATCACCGCGCGGAGCACTGGATCGTCGTGAGCGGCACCGCGAAGGTCGTCCGGGGCGAGGAGGAAATCCTGCTCACCGAGAACCAGTCGACCTACATCCCTCTGGGCGTGAAGCACCGCCTCGAGAACCCCGGCATCGTGCCGCTCCAGTTGATCGAAGTGCAGTCGGGCAGCTATCTCGGCGAAGACGACATCGTGCGTTTCGCCGACGTGTACAACCGGGTGGGGTAGGAAGGCGGGTTGTTTCCGGCGCTGAGGCACCTGGGCGCGAGAGCCCTGCGTGGGTCGAGCTGCGCTCGACGCGGCGTGGGCTTGGGTACAGCGACGAATCCAGGAGCGCGGGCGTCGAGCGTAGCTCGACCCACGGGGGTGGTTCTCAGCGCCGATGTATCCAGTAGCGATGACTTTCGTGGGTCGAGCTTCGCTCGACGCGGCGTGGGCTTGGGCGCAACGACGAATCCAGGAACGCGGGCGTCGGGCAGTGCCCGACCCACGGGGGCTGTTCTCAGCGCCGATGTATCCAGTAGCGATGACTTTCGTGGGTCGAGCTTCGCTCGACGCGACGTGGGCTTGGGCGCAGCGACGAATCCAGGAACGCGGGCGTCGAGCGTAGCTCGACCCACGGGGGTGGTTCTCAGCGTCGAAGAATCCAGCGGCGAGAGGCCTCCGTGGGTCGAGCTTCGCTCGACGCGGCGTGGGCTTGGGCACCTCGGCGAATCCAGGAACGCGGGCGTCGGGCAATGCCCGACCCACGGGGGTTATCTCCGGCGCCGATGCATCCAGGAGCGAGAGCCCTTCGTGGGTCGAGCTTCGCTCGACGCGGCGGGGGCTTGGGCGCAGCGACGAATCAAGGCACGCGGGCGTCGGGCAGTGCCCGACCCACGGGGGCTGTTCTCAGCGTCGAAGAAGTCAGCGCCCGCGATCCCAATCCGGGCGATGCGGACCACTGGCCCGCATCTCAGATCACTTCAAGGTGGACTGGAGCTTTGCGACCTCGGCGTCGCTGACGTTCACCGGCGTGCGGTTGGTGAGCAGCGTGAGATAGGCCTGCTCGGTCTCCTGGGCACGGCGCAACCGCAGGGCCGTGACGAGTTGATCGCGGACTTCGGCCAAGGGGCGGACGCCCTTCTCGCGGACGTCCTCCAGGCGCACGATGTGCCAGCCCTGCGCGGTCTTCACCGGCGTGGCACCCACGTCACCCTTCTTCAAGGCCTGCACGGGCTCCCGCAGTTCCGGGATTAGGCTCTGTTCCGCCACCCATCCCATGTCGCCGCCCTTCGCGGCGCTCTCGGCGTGTTCGGAACCGGCCTTGGCCAGCGCTGCGAAGTCCGCGCCTTTCTTCCTTGCCTTGTCGAGCAGGTCGGTCATCTTCGCCTGAGCCTTCGCGAACGCGGCCTTGTCCGACTCGGGCGGAGAGAGCACGAAGATCTGCGAGAGCCGGTACTGGCGGGGCACGGTGAACGCGCCCGGGCTCTGCTCGTACGCGGTGCGGACATCCGTCTCGGTGGGATAGCTCTCCGGAGGTTTCGCGACGTTGTTGATGTAGCTGGACACGAGGACCTGGTCGCGTGCCCGCTCCATCTGGGCCGTCACTTCGGGACGCTTGTCCCAGCCCTTGCCGCGGGCCTCGGCGGCGAGCGCCTTGCGCAGAAGCTCGGCCCGCACGATGCGCGACAACTCCGCGGGGTTGGCCGCGAGCTGGGCCTTCGCCTCGGCGGTGATCCCGTCGATGACCGCCTTCAACTCGTCAGCTCGCAATTCAACGTCCCCCATCTTCCCGACCACCCCCGGCGGCAGCTTCTCCTGCGCAACTGCCGTCATGGCCACCAGCAGCCCCAGCACACAAAGCAACGACTTCATCGACGATTCCTCCAGAGAAACGGGGGTGATGGTGCGCACCGAATGTTACAGAAATCGGAAATGCCTCCCGCCAGACGGCATATGGCGAAAAGAAATGCGCCAGCCGCGGGGATTCGCGGCCGACGGGCAGCGGCCCGCGGCATGGGCTACTGCCCACGACAGGGACCCGTTTCCATGCGGAACGGGCGCCAGCGAGCAGCACGGTCCGTTCCACGCCCGCGACGACGCGTGAGTGCTGCAGACGGAGTGTGAATAGTTCATAGAGGGCCGCGAAGCCGCTCCCTACCCTGCCGGCATACGGGTCGATCCCCGGCCCGCCCGGACACCGCCAATGCCGCGTGTCTGCCGGACAAGGAGAACACCGATGAACCCCGCGATGCCGACCCGCTCCTCCAAGTTCACGCCGCCCGCCAGCAACACCTTGATGCCCCGTCCGGCGCTGCTCGCCCGCGTCCGGGAAGCCAGGGATTGCCCGCTCGTGTGGGTGGCCGCCCCGCCCGGGTCCGGCAAGACGGCGCTGCTCGCGAACATGCCCGCGAAAGCATCCACTCCGACGATCTGGTATCGCCTCGACGGGGACGACGCCACGGTCCCGGCGTTCGTCGCGTCCCTCGCGGACGCCGTGGCCGCGCGGCTGGGCCGACGCCGCGCGAGCCCGGCCTTCGCCGGGACCAGCCTTCGCCAGGCCGTGCGCGATGCGCTCCGCGATCTCCCTGCGGGTGCCTCGGTGGTCATCGACGACCTCGATGCCTCGATGCTGCCCGCCATGGAGACGGTGCTGCCGATCATCGCCGACGAGGTACCGACGGGTACGACGGTCTTCGTGGCCACACACCTGCCGCCGCCGCAGTCGCTGGCCCGCCACTGCGCCAACCGCCGCATGGCCATCATCCCGCCCGAGGCCCTCCAGCTCGACGTCGACGAGACCGCTGCGCTGCTCCGGATGGTGGCGCCCGACGCCGCCTGCGACGCAGCGGTGATCCACGAAGCGGCACAGGGCTGGCTGGCGGGGACGCTGCTGATCGCCGCCGGCGCGCCCGGCCACGGGCAAAGGCCGCAAACGCCCGCCATCGCCAACTACTTCGCCCGCCACGTATTCGGGAACCTGGACCTCGAGACGCGCCAGGTCCTGTTGCACGTCGCGGCACTGCCCAAGGTGAGCGGCCAGGAGGCAGCCGCCCTGTCCCAGATACCCCACTCCGGTTCGCTCCTGGGCCGGCTCGCGGCGGAACACTGCTTCGTGACCCGATCCGGCGACGCGCACTTCCTGATCCATCCGATGTTCCGCGCCTTCCTGGTCCGCGAGCGCGACGCCACGTTGCCCGCCGCAAGACTCCGGGGACTGCTCGACCAGACCGGACGCCTCGCGGAGGCCAGTGGCCAGATCGATCTCGCTGCGGACCTCTATTCGGCCGCGTCGTCGTGGCACGCGTTGCTGCGGGTGCTGCGCCGCGCTGTGCCCTGGTTGCTCGAGATCGATCAGCACGCGCGGGTCGCGAAGTGGCTCGACGCGATACCCGAGAGCGTGGGCCGCGAGGACGCCTGGGTGGTGCTCTGGCGCGGGGTGATCGGATGCCGGCACGACCGCGCGGCGGCACTCGGACGATTCGAGATCGCCTGGCAGGCGTTCACGCGCCAGTGCGACGTCACGGGCCTTGCGGCCACCCTCGATGCCGCCTTCACTGCGCTGCGCGACCCGGGGACCGCGACCGGCATCGGCGCCGTCTGGCGCGAGCGTCTCGAAGCGTTCGCCGAAGGCACCGCCGACCAGCTCCCACCCCGGGCGGAGGCGCACCTCGTGGCGTGCGGACAGGTACTCATGGAGGGCGGACTCGATCACCCGTTGCTCTCGCGCTGGGCGCGCCAGGTCACCGCGGCGGTCCGTGCCATCGACGACCCGGGCCTCGCGGGCAGGCTCGTGGCGTTCGGCGCCGGCTACCACTTCTGGCGCGGCGCGGTGGTGCGGTCCGCGGCGCTGCTCGAATCGCACGATCTGCCGTGCGCGGAGGACGATCGCAGGCTCGGGGCAGTGCTGATCGACGACCTGCTCGGTGGCGAGCGGGCCGCGACCCGATCCGACGGCGCCGACACGGTTCGTTGCCTCGTTCCGCGGAGCGGCCTGTCGGCGCTGTTCGATTTCGCCCGGCCGGGTTCACCCGGCACCGGTGCGAGCCCGCGCAGCCATGTGCACGCCCTCGCCTGCCGCGGCCGCTTGCCGGAAGCCATCGACCTCCAGGAGATGCAGGTGGATCGGCTGCGCGAAGCTGGCCGGCGCCTGCCACTCGCCATGGCGCTCCTCGATGCCGGCGCCCTCTGCGCGATGAACGGTCAACCCGCCCGCGCGTGGCGGCATCTCGACGAGGCATGTGCACTCGCCGAGGCGATGGACAGCGATCTGCTGCGGTGGAACGCCGGTTTGTGGCGCGCCTGGTGCGCCGATGCCGTCGGCAGCCCCGCCGCATCGGAACTGGCTGCGGCGACCGTCCGCGTTGGCGCCCGGCACGGGTACATGGGATGCCATCCGTGGTGGGACGCCGCCATGATGACGCGCGTGATGCGCCACGCGCTGGAGCAAGGCTGCGAGACGGCCTACGTCGCGCGCCTCATCCGCAAGCGCGGTCTCGTGCCGGACTCCCCGGAGGCGGAAGGTTGGCCGTGGCCCGTGCGCGTGCACACCCTGGGCCGCTTCAGCGTCACGATCGACGGGAACCCGCTCGTGTTTCAGGGCCGGGCCCAGCGGCGTCCGATGGACCTCCTCAAGGTCGTGGTCGCGTACGGCGGCCGGGACATCGGGCTCAGCGCGATCATCGAGGCTCTCTGGCCGGACGCCGAGGGCGATGCCGGCCGCAAGGCGTTCGACGTGGCGTTGCTCCGCCTGCGGCGACTGCTCGGGCGCGACGACGCGCTGCTCCTAGGCGAGGGCAAGGTCTCGCTGAACGACAAGGTGTGCTGGGTGGACGTCTGGTCGCTGGAACGGCTGCTCGGCAGTCTCCCGGACTGCGACCGGCCCGACGCCGCGTTGCACGTCGCGCAACGCCTGCTGGCCCGCTATCGGGGGCCGTTCCTGAACCTGGAGGAGACGCAGCCCTGGATGCTGCACCTCCGCGAGAGAGTTGCTGGCCGTGCGGTACGCGCGGTGCTGCAGCTGGGTCAGAAGCTGGAAGGCGCGGGGCTCAGCACCGACGCCGCGACGCTCTACCACGGCATGCTCGACGTCGCCCCGATGCACGAGGAGTTGGTGCGTCGCCTCATGCACTGCCACGCGCAGCTCGGCAACCGCGCGGAGGCGCGCGCGGTGTTCGAGCGCTTCCGCCGGCTCCTCGGGTCGCTGCTGGGACAACAGCCCTCGAACGACACGCTGACGAAGTATCTCGATACTCAGAACGCGTGACGGCGGCCGCCGGAAACGACAAGGGGACACCGGAGTGTCCCCTTGGTGGTGCGACCCACTGATGCGCCAGTGCTATCGAGCGCGGTGCCGTCGGCGGCGGGTGACGCCGAACAGCGTGGCTAGGCCCAGACCCAGCATCGCGTAGGTGCCGGGTTCCGGGATGGGCGCCTGCAGGCCGCCGGGGAGCGGATTGCCGAATTCGTCGACCGGGCGACCATCGAAGTCGAACGGATCGTAGGCGCCGACCAGCGCCTGACCGCCGTAGCCGTACATGTCGCCACCGCCGCCGCCCACGTACTCGCCGATGCCGCCCAGCGTGTAGGTCAGGAGACGTTCCTCACCCGCGGCCAGGATGCCGAGGTTGAGCGTCTTCGCGTAGGGTTCGTAGTAGTACTCGGCATCGGAGCCATTGACGCTGAAGTCGTCGGCCGCGCCTCGGCGCGACAGCGCATGGTCGAACGTGCGCACGAAATTCCCGTCGCCATCGACACTGCCCGAACTGTAGACATCGAGATCGACACCCCAGAGTTCGGTATCGCCCCACATGATCTCGCCGGAGAGCCCTGCGTAGCCGCTGTAGGCGGTGCTTTCGTACTCGCTCTGAACGGCAACGCGGCCGCGGCCGATGAAGAAGCTGAAGGTGATGCCGGTGATGTCGGCGCTGGTGTCGTTGCGCACCAGGGCGGAGTAGACGATCTTGCTCTCGGTACCCACGCCTGCCTCGGCGGCCCCGGCCAGCACGCGGATGTTGGTGGAGCCCGTGGGGAGGTCTCCGCTGTAGAACGTATCGTTGCCGAAGCGGCCACCGGTGTACGCAGAGCCGTAGATGGAAAGGTTGCCGGAGACGGTGGAGGCCGTCTGATCCGAGACGGTCGCACCGTTCACGGAGATGGTGCCGACCATCGATTCGTTCGCCACCGTGAGGGCCGCGGCGTGGCCTGACAGCGTGAGCGCGGCGAGCGCGACGGCCAGCGCAATGGGTTTGGGTTGCAGCATGGGGTCTCCTGGATGTTGTCGAGAATCTTGACGTTCAGTCAGATTTTCACCGACATTTCCCACACTCAGCAAGTTGCAATCCTCCGAAGGCCCGATGAAACGCTTCCTGTTCGCCTGGGAACTGGGGGGTGGCCTCGGCCACACCGTCCCGCTCTCGCAGCTCTCCCGCCCGCTCCTCGATGCAGGTCATGAAGTCCACGTCGCACTGCGGGACCTCTCGACCAGTCACGCGGCCTTCGGCGACCTCGCCGGGCATCCACGACTCCGGCTATGGCAGGCGCCCATCTGGACGGCCAACCTGCGCGGCCTGCCCGATACCGCCACCTACGCGGAGTTGCTGTTCCGCGCCGGGTTCCTGGACGACCGCAGGCTGATGGGTCTGGTGAGGGGCTGGCGATCGCTCATGGAATTCGTGCGGCCGGACCTGCTGCTCGTCGACCATGCGCCGACCGCGCTGCTCGCAAGCCGTGGCCTCGGGATCCGCCGGGCCGCCATCGGGACGGGCTTCTTCCTGCCCCCGGCCCTCGCACCCATCCCCGCCTTCCGCGAGTGGGAGGCCGTCGACCCGGCCCGCGTGCGCCAGTCGGAGGACCGCGCGGTCGCCACCGCGAATCTCGTCCTCGCCGCGCTCGGCGAGGCACCGATCGGCCGATTGCATCAGCTCGTCGAGACCGACGAAGACTTCCTCCTCACCTGGCCGGAGCTTGACCACTATCGCGACCGCCCGCCCGCACCCGGCGCGCGCTACTGGGGGCCGCTGCCCACCGCCGACCAGGGCGTCGCGCCCGACTGGCCAGCGGGCGACGCGCCGCGGGTCTTCGCGTACCTCAAGTCCGACTACGCCGCGATCGAATCCGCACTCGACGCGCTGAAAGCCGTGCCGCTTCGCACCGTCGCCTACGTCCCGGGACTTCCGAAGGCGCTCGTGCAGCGTTTCACGTCGCCCCGCCTCGCGTTCGCCCCCGGGCCGGTCGACATGCGTGCGGTGTGCACCCAGGCGGATGCCGTCGTGTGCAATGCCGGCTCGGGCACGGTGTGCACCGTCCTACGCGCAGGCATCCCCGTCGCCCTGCTGCCGATGCACGCGGAGCAGCTGCTCTTCTCGCGCCGCGTCGCGGAGACGGGCGCCGGCATCCTCGTGACGGAGACCGAGGCGCGGCAGAAGCTCTCGAAGCAGGTGTTGCGGCTGGTGCGGGAAACCGGATGGCGCGAGAGTGCCCGGGCCGTGGCGGACAACCACGCCGCCGAGGCCGCACGCGACGTCGCCGTGGATGTGGCGACCCGCTGCGTCGCACTGGCCGGCGGGTGACTGTTCGCGGTTGACTACTCGCGGGTGTCCGTAGTGCGAGCAGGCCCTGCCAGTCCGTCGAGATGGCGCACGAGACGGTCGCGCCACCCGGGCAGCCGCAGCGCTTCGATGTGCCCGGCGCCCGGGGCGATCCAGAGCGTCTTGGGTGCGAGTGCGGCATCGAAGAGGCGGGAGGCGTGGTGCACGGGCACGATGGTGTCTCGGTCGCCGTGGATCAGCAGGAGCGGAACCGGTGGGATTCGCGCGACGGCGTCGGCCGGCCGGGCACCGTCGTCCACGAGCCAGCCGAGCGGCCCCGCGAACCAGCGCGTGACCCACCACAGCCGCAGCTTCTCCCGCGCGATGTCGCGGAACCCGCTGAAGGCGCTGTCGGTCACGACCCCGGCGAAGCGCCCGCGATGCGACGGATCGCCCGCATGCACGAGTGCCAGCGCGCCCCCCAGGCTCTGCCCGAACAGCACCACGGGCAGTCCGCCGAAGTTCGCCGGGTCGGCCGCGTAGGCCGTGGCCGCGTCGACATCGCGCAGCACGCCGTCGAGCGATGGCCTGCCCTCCGACCGCCCGTAGCCCCGATAGTCGGGAACGACCACGTGGTAGCCGCGCGCCGGCAACCAGAGCACCGAGGCCACGTGCGTGCTGATGTTCTCGGCGTTCCCGTGCAGGAAGACGACCACGCCGCGGGCTTCGCCCTGGGCCGGGAGCACCCACCCGTGCAGCCGGACGCCATCGCTCGCCGTGAGCGCGATGTCGCGGAACGCGACGCCCGCGTCCGACGGCGAATGGACGTGTTCGCGCATCGGCTGGAAGAAGAGTCCGGTGCACCCCGCGAGGCAGGCGACGAGCGCGGCGGCGACCAGCAACGAGAAGAGACGGCGCACGATTCGGATCGGATCAGAAGTAGAGGTGGACGAAGGCTGCAACGCGATTCTCACGCACGCCGAAGTCCACGCGACGTCGGGCCTCCAACGCGATCGCCACGCGCCTCGTCAGCGTGAGCCGCTGCTCCACGCCGACATCCGAGAAGACACCCGTGGCACCGAGGACGCGCTGACCGACCATCGCGTACGGATGCACCCGCCAGTCCGGCGTCACGTCGACATAGGCCCCGACGCGCGCAGCGGGACCGACGGCGTGACCGCGATCGAGATGTCCGGATGCGCGCAGATCACCCTCGGCGAACGCGTACAGCAGCCATCCCCGCGCGGTCTCGAAGGCAAGACCTGCCCCCATCTTCGCGTACGCGACGGGCAGACGATGCCCGTGCGGCCCGACTGTGTTGCGCTCGATGCCAGCGCCGCCCCGCCACGACCAGGCAGGCAGGAGCGGATCGCGCGGGGTGAGCGAGACCACCTCGGCGAGCGTGAAGCGCTCGAAGACGGTCTGCCCCGTGTCGTTGTCGCGGCGCAGCCCGAGTCCGAGGAAATCGATCTGGCCGCCGCGCAGGAAGCCGGGTTCGGGATCCATGAGGTCGTGATACGCGAAGCGAAGACGCAATTCCTGGAATCCATGGCCGGCCGTGGTGCCACCGCCCAGAGAGAGTCGCAACGATCCGTGGCCCTCGTCCGGACGCACGGCGGGCCGGGGAGGCTCGGACGCCGGCGGGCCGTCCACCTTCGCCCGCGCTGCCAGCAGTTCGCGCAGCCGCAGGTTGAGACCGGTGCCCACCGCATCGCCCCGCAGGCGCCGGTAGTCCAGCAGTTCGTAGCCCAGCTCCAGCGCGTCGGCCCGCGCGGCCTCCTCGGGTAATCGGGTGACGGCCTCCGAGACGGGGATGGCGCCGCGCGCGAGGCCGTCGGCCACGGCGACCACCGAGGGCGGCGTGACCCGCAGACGATGCCGCAGCACCGTGCCGCGCGCCGGTCGCCACACCACCGAGCGGACCAGGCCGTCGGTCTGCATCACGGTCTTCACGGTGTCGGCGGGAATCGCATAGAGGGGAAAGGCGGACGTCAGCCGAAGGCCCGGGCGCGCCACTTCGAGCATCGCAAGCAGGTGATAGGCGCAGTTCTCGTCGAGGAAGAAGTAGTCGAACTCGACGGGGCCCATCTCCCACACGTGAGCGAGCAGGCGGTCGATCTCGGCCGCATCCAGGGTCAGCTCGTACTCCCAGACGTCGCGATTCTCGATATCGCTGTACTCGGCCACCTTCGCGTAGTACGGCATCATCGCGAAGGTGCCGACGTACCCCCCCATCAGGCCGCGCGCAGCGTAGAGCAGTGCATTGGATCCGTCGGTGCGCGCCGCGAAGTTGATCGCGTACGAGAGCAGGTTGGTGCCGGCGCCGCCATCCGACGGATCCACCCGCAACAGGGTGTGACCGTAGGCCGATGACGGACTGTTGAGGTACGCGCTCGCGAAGACCAGGGTGACGCGACCGGGGTCCAGGGCGCGGCGCCATTGCTCGAAGCGGACGCACGGCTGGCGCACCATGCGCTCGCCGTCGAAGCGAAGGCGCGCATCGAGCCACGCGAACCGTGCGCGGAACCGGCACTGGGGATTCTGCGTGGTGTCGGTTTCACGCTCGTCCGAGAAGAAGGCGGCGAGCGTTGCCGCAAGCTCCGCGGCCGCGTCGGTCCTGCCACGCGGAGAGAGGAAGAAGTTCGGGCTGTCGGGCAGCGCCCGCGAGGGCAGCACGCCGAGGCGCGGCTGGTAGTGCAGCAAGGCGCGCCACTCGGGGCTCTCCGCGAGGCGGAGGTCACGCGCCTGGGCGATCAACGCATCGAGATACCCGTCGGCCCGTGCAGACAGCGCGACCATGAGCAGCAGGGCGCCGGCGAGGATCCGGGCGAGTCGGCACTGCGGTGACGGCGTGGAGGCGGCCAAGCGGCGAGATCCCATCGGACGGAACCACAAAAAAAGACACCCGGTGGCGAACCACCGGGTGTCCGGGTGCATGGCTACGCGATCAGATGCGCGCGGAGTAGGCCGAGAGGCGCTCGTCGGAGGCCACGACCTGCTTCAGCCCATCCAGCACGGCCTGGGTGTCGGCCTGGTCGGAGGGGAAGATGCGATCGAAGTTCTGCTTGGTGGTGGTGTAGAAGTGCGCCTTGTCGGCGTCGGCCACACCCATCACCTTGGCCAGGGCATCCAGCGTCTCGCCGTTACCGCGCGACATGTCGCGGGCCAGCTTCGCCTTGTTGCCGTCGATGAAGGCGGCCGTCTTCCAGGTGGAGGACACGGCGCCGTCCTGCGTGCAACCGGACGTGCCGAACGTGATGCCGAACGTTTGATTACCGAAGGTGCCGTTGGTCGTCGCCGCGAGCACCTGGGGTGCAATACCGCTCTGCCCGTCGAACACCTTGGAACCCCAACCGCAGGTGCCGACGTTGTTGCCGGCCGCCATGGCCGAAAGGGGCGCCACCAGAAGGGCAGCGAAAAGGGCCTTCGTTCCGATATTCATTCAACATTCTCCTTGCCTGGCAATGAGGGGGGCGCGCTTTGGTGCGCATCCCGGATTAGGTCGCACGGCACGCATACGGTCAACTACAAAACACCGCACCGGCTCAACGACCGCGTCTCTGACCACTTGAGCGCATTTGCCCCAATATTCTTCCCAATGTTTGTCCCGATACCGGGTCGGCACGGTCCGATCCACAGCGGCCGCTTCTCGGCGCCGCTGTAAAGCACTATCCTCCGCATCTCTTTACAAACGACCCCAGAGCCCCGGGAACCGCCGCCATGACTCCGCTCGATTCGCATCCACCAGCCGCGCCCGCGGCGCCCCTCGTTGCCGCCGCATCCTCCGGATCCGCCGCGCCGGCCGCCGTCCGGTGGACCACCGAGGCCGTCCAGGCCCTGCTCGATCTGCCCCTGCCGGAACTGCTCTTCCGGGCGCAGTCGGTACACCGGGAGCACTTCGATCCGACCCGCGTGCAGCTCTCGACGCTGCTGTCGATCAAGACCGGCGGCTGCCCCGAGGACTGCGCCTACTGCCCGCAGTCGAAGCGCTTCGACACGGGCGTGGAAGACTCGGCGCTGATGAAGCTCGGCGACGTCCTCGGCGCGGCCAAGGCCGCCAAGGCGGCTGGCGCGAGCCGGTTCTGCATGGGGGCCGCCTGGCGGGGGCCGAAGCAGCGGGACCTCGAACCCGTGCTCGAGATGGTGAAGGAGGTGAAGACGCTCGGCCTCGAGACCTGCGCCACGCTGGGTCTGCTGAAGGACGGCCAGGCGGAACAGCTTCGCGATGCCGGCCTCGACTACTACAACCACAACCTGGACACCTCGCCCGAGTTCTACGGCGACATCATCTCGACGCGCGAGTACCAGGATCGCCTCGCCACCCTCGGGCGCGTGCGGGATGCCGGGCTGAACGTGTGCTGCGGCGGGATCGTCGGCATGGGTGAGTCGGTCCGCGACCGCGCGGGGCTCGTCGCGCAGCTCGCCAACCTCGATCCGTATCCGGAGTCCGTCCCCATCAACGCCCTCGTGCAGGTCGAGGGCACGCCGCTCGCCGAGACCGCACCGCCGGTCGATGTCCTCGATTTCGTGCGCGTGATCGCCGCGGCGCGCATCACGATGCCGAAGGCGTTCGTGCGGCTCTCCGCCGGGCGCACCCAGATGTCCGACGAAGGCCAGGCGATGTGTTTCCTCGCCGGCGCGAACTCCATCTTCTACGGCGACCGGCTCCTGACCACCGGCAACCCCGACGCCGACCGCGACCGCAACCTGCTCAGCCGCCTCGGCATGCAGCCCCTGTAGGGCCCGATCGTGCGCGATTTCACCGCCGGGCTGCAGGCGCTCGACGATGCCGGACTGCGTCGCCACCGCCGTACGGTCGATGGGCCGCAGGGCCCGGTTCTCGATGTCGACGGCCGGCCGCTCATCGCCTTCGCCTCGAACGACTACCTCGGCCTCGCGAACCATCCCGCCATCGCCGACGCCGCGATCCACGCCATCCAGCGCTACGGTGTCGGCGCCGGTGCCTCGCACCTCATCTCCGGCCACCACGCCGAGCACGCACGACTCGAGGACGAACTCGCGGCCTTCGTGGGCGCGGAACGGGCGCTCTACTTCTCGACGGGCTACATGGCCAACACGGGCATCGTCCCGGCGCTGGCCGGGCGCGGCGACGCGGTGTTCTCGGACGCCCTCAACCACGCCTGCCTCATCGACGGTGCCCGGCTGTCCCGTGCGGACCTGCACGTCTACCCGCATGCGGACATGGCGGCGCTCGACGCCGCGCTGCGCGCCAGCCCGGCCAGCCATCGGCTGATCCTCTCCGACGCCGTGTTCAGCATGGACGGCGACATCGCACCCCTGCACGAACTCGCGGCCCTCGCGGAGCGGCACGACGCGCTCGTCCTTCTCGACGACGCCCACGGCTTCGGCGTTCTCGGACCGCACGGCGAGGGCGCGCTCGCACACGCCGGCGTCCGCTCGGACCGCATCCTCTACCTCGGCACCCTCGGCAAGGCGGCGGGCGTGTCGGGCGCCTTCGTCGCGGGCCGCGCCGACATCGTCGAATGGCTCGTGCAGCGGGCGCGCACCTACATCTTCACCACCGCGACACCGCCGATGCTGGCGGCCGCCGTCCGCGCGAGTCTCGACGTGATCCGTGCGGACGACTGGCGCCGCGATCGACTCCGCGCCCATGCCCGACGCCTGCGCGACGGACTCGCCGGCCTGCCCTGGCGGCTGCTGCCGTCGGAAGGCGCCATCCAGCCGCTGATCATCGGCGAGAACACCGCCGCGCTGCGCGTGATGGCGTCGCTGCTGGACCGCGGCTGCTGGGCACCCGCGATCCGTCCGCCCACGGTACCGGCCGGCACGGCACGGCTGCGGATCACGCTGTCGGCAGCGCACACGGATCTCCACATCGACACCCTCGTGTCAGCCCTCGTCGATACCGCTGCATCCGTGACGACAGCGGCACGCGCCGCATGAGCACCTGGTCCGGCACCCGCAACGCGGCACTCACCGCGCGCAGCCTCCGCGCGGTCTGGCATCCGGCCACGCAGATGAAGGCGCACGAGACCGTGCCGCTGATCCCGATGGTGTCGGGCGACGGACCGTGGCTCACCGACGCCGACGGCTGCCGCTATCTCGACGCCATCTCGTCGTGGTGGGTGAACCTCTTCGGGCATCGCGCGCCGCGCATCGTCGCGGCGATCCGCGACCAGCTCGATCAACTGGAACACGTGATCCTCGCGGGCTTCACCCACGAGCCCGTCGTCGCCCTGTCGGAGCGGCTGTCGGCCGCCACGGATGGCGCCCTGGGGCACGCCTTCTACGCCTCCGACGGCGCCTCGGCCACCGAGATCGCGCTGAAGATGAGCGCGCACTACTGGCGCAACGCGGGGCGCCCCGGCAAGCACGGCTTCCTCTGCCTCGAAGGGGGCTATCACGGCGAGACCATGGGCGCGCTCGGCGTGACCGACGTGCCACTCTTCCGCCGTGCGTACGAACCGCTGGTGCGCGCCGCCGTGACGATGCCGACGCCCGACTGGCGCCGCGCGATGCCCGGCGAGTCGAACGTCGAGTGCGCGATCCGCGCGGCGTCCGCCGTCGAACAGCATCTGGCGGAGCACGCCGACACGATCGCCGCGATCATCGTCGAGCCGCTCATCCAGTGCGCCGGCGGCATGGCGATGCACGATCCCGAATATCTCCGCCGGCTGCGGGCGATCTGCGATCGCTTCGACGTGCACCTCGTGGCCGACGAGATCGCCGTGGGCTTTGGCCGCACCGGGACGCTCTTCGCGCACGAGCAGGCCGGCATCCGTCCTGACTTCCTTTGCTTGTCCAAGGGACTCACCGGCGGCTTCCTCCCGCTCTCGGTCGTGCTCACCACCGACCGGATCTACGACGCCTTCTACGACGACGACGCCACGCGCGGTTTCCTGCACTCGCATTCGTACACGGGCAATCCGCTCGCGTGCCGCGCGGCACTCGCCGTGCTCGACATCTTCTCGGACGACGACGTGATCGCGACGAACCGCGCCAAGGCGGCGCGCTTCGATGCGATCGCAGCGCCGCTGGCGAGCGATCCGCGCACCGCGTGGTTCCGCCGGACCGGCATGATCTGGGCGTTCGACGTGCCTACGGCGCTGCGAGGATTCGCACGACGCTTCTCGACGGCGGCGCTGGAGGCCGGCGCGCTGCTCGTGCCCCTCGGCCGCACGGTCTACCTGATGCCGCCCTACGTGGTGGACGACGCGGAGTTCGCGATGATCGTCGGGGCTGCGCAGACCGCCCTCGACGCCGCGTTCAAGGACTGACCATGGCGCGCGGACTTTTCGTCACGGGGACGGATACGGGCGTGGGGAAGACCGTGGTGGCCGCTGCACTGGTGCGTGGCCTCGCGCGGACGGGTGCGCGCGTGGTCGGCATGAAGCCCGTCGCTGCGGGCGGGCTCCTGGCCACGCCGGACGGACTCGTGAACGAGGACGTCATCGCGCTGCGTGCCGCAGGCAATGTGGATGCGCCACTCGCCGCGGTGAACCCCTACGTGTTCGAGGCACCCATCGCCCCGCACATCGGCGCCGCGTGGGCAGGCGTCGAGATCTCCCTGGATCGGATCCGCGACGCGCACACCGCGCTTGCGGCAAACGCCGACGCCGTGGTGGTGGAAGGCGCCGGCGGGTTCCTCGTGCCGCTGTCCGACACGCTGAGCTTCTCGGATGTCGCCGTGGCGCTGGGGCTGCCGGTCGTACTGGTGGTGGGAATGCGGCTCGGGTGTCTCAACCACGCGCTGCTGACCCGGGAGGCGATACTCGGGCGAGGCCTGCGGCTGGCCGGGTGGGTGGCCAACCGCATCGACCCCGAGATGGCAGCCTTCGACGACAACCTCGCCACCCTGACGGCGCGGATGCAGGCCCCGCGCCTCGCGGTCGTCCCGCACCTCGCGGTGATGGAGGCGTTGTCCGTGACCATCGACTGGCCACCGGACGACTGACACCTCCCGCGACCAACCCCCGCCCCGTGCGGGACCTCAGTTGGCGCGCTTCAGGAGCTTCTGCTTGATGCGGTCGAACTCGTCGCGGGTGACGGCGCCGGCGTCGTAGGCCTTCTGGAGGTCTTTCAGCTCCCAGCCTTTCGAGATCTGCGTCGACTGCTCGACCTTCACGACGGTGTCGCCGCCGCAGGCGGTGAGTCCGGCGACCACGAGAACGGCCGCGACGAGCGCGGTCGCGGTGCGGAGGGGATGCGTGCTTTTCATGGTTCGAATTCCGTACCGGTCACTGGATGCCGTCGATGAGGGCCTTCTTCTGCCGCGAGTACTCCTTCTCGCTGAGGGCGCCGACATCGCGCGCCTCCTTCAGCTCGATGAGTTGCTGACCGATCGTGACGTCGATGCGCGGCCCTGCCGGCTTGGGCGAACTGCACGCCGAGAGCACGCATGCCGCAACGATGGCGACCAGGCTGTGGCTCAGTTTCATGGATGGGTCTCCTGAATTGGATGAACGGTGCGCTGCAACCGACGACACGGCGGGTGCGCACGACACCGGCACTGCAAACCATAGATGGCAGACATCGGCCTGAAGGCGCGGGACGCCACGCTGCCGGCAACTCTCTGCACCTACCCTCGACCTGTCACGACGTCCCTCGACCTCCCGTGACTTGCGAAATCGATGCCCGGTGACGCGGCACTATTCCCGCCACCACGACCGCATGTCTTTCCGGTGGTGCGTGGCAGAATCGCCCGCTCGGAAGCGATCTCGTCGCATCTCCGACCTCGACCCGCGCGGCCGCATCATCCCTTCCCGGGTCTTACCGCTGCAATACCGAACTGCGCATACGGAGTTTTTTCTTGCAGCGACGCATCCCCCTCCCCACCTCCCTCGCCCTACTCGCCCTCATCCTGTGCACCCTCGCTTGGCGCGCGCACGCCGCGGAGCCCCTTCCTGTGGCCGGGCGTGTCGACTTCATCGTGGGTGACGTCCGCTTCGTCGACGACGCAAGGCGCACCCGGACGCCCGTGAAGGGCGACACGCTCCTCGCCACCGAGACCGTCGTCACCGGCCGGTCGGGGGAGATCCACCTCGACATGGAGGACGGCGGCTATCTGGCAGTCCGATCGAACTCCAGCGTCCGCGTGAAGGAGTTCCGCGCCAAGGGCGACGCCGGGGACCGCAGCGTGCTGCAACTCCTGGTCGGCTCGTTGCGCGCGTTCACCGGGTGGATCCCGCGGTTGTCGCCGAAGAGTTACCGCATCGAGACCCTCACCGCCACCATCGGCGTCCGCGGCACCGACCACGAACCGTACTTCATCCCCGTCGGCAGCGACGTCGGCATCCCCGGCACCTACGATCGCGTGAACGAGGGCTCGATCTTCATCGAGACGCCGGAGGGGACGGTCGACGTGGTCGACCGCGATCGGGCCGGCTTCGCACCGTTCGGCAAGAGCAGCAAGCCGACCCTGCTCGACCGCGTCCCGAATTTCTTCAAGGGCTCGATCAACGAGAAGCTGCTGGATGGCCGGCACCAGAAGGTGCTCGACCAACTGGAGGAGAAGCTGAACCTGCGGCGCAGCGCGCCCCGCCCCGACAGTGTGCCGGGGACCGACGCCGCCGGCGGCTCCGCGATCGGCGTGCCCGACATCCCGCTGCCGATCGTGCCGCCGCCGATTCTTCCGGGTGGCGGCGGTGGCGGCGTGCCCGGCCTGCCGTCGACGGGCATCGGCGCCACAGCGGTGGAGCCGCTCCCGGCCGCACCACCGGCGCCTCCTGCACCACCGATCGCGGACAAGCCGTCGGCGTCGACGCCTCCCCCCGCACGCCCGCGGGACGGCCGGGCCGTCGCAGGTCCGCGCGGCATCCCGGAAACCGGTCAGCCATCGGCCAAGCCGCAGGACGACTCGGCGCCGAAGGACCGGGCGACGCAACTGCAGGAACAGCGGTTGAAGGAACTGCGGGACCGCGAGACCCGCTACGAGATAGAGCGCGAACGCAAGCTGCTCCGGGACCTCGGTCGCGAGAGCGACGCCGAGGAGCGGGCGGTGAAGAGGAACCGCGAGCGGCGGTGACAGGCGGTATCGATCGGGTCAGAACTTCCCGAACTTCACATACGCCTCCTGCGGGTCCATCCCCGACAGGATTGCCGTGCGGACGCGGTTCTCCTGCAACTGCACCTCTTCCGTCTTCTGCACGACCTCGGCCGCGATCGCGCCGGGGATGATCACGACGCCGTCGCGATCGGCCAGCAGCCAGTCGCCGGTCGAGACGGTCACGCCGCCGATCGTCACGGGTTCGCCGAAGCGGTCGGGCACCCAGCGGCCCACGATGTCCTTCGGCGTGTGGAAGCTGCAGTACACGGGAAACCCAAGGTTCAGGATGACGTCGGTGTCGCGGCATCCGCCATCCACGACATAGCCGCGCACGCCCCGGAAGTGCAGCGTCTCGGCGGAGAGTTCGCCCATGAGGGCGATCTCGTGGGTGTTCGGCTGGCAGACCACCACCTTCCCGGCGGGCGCCTTCGACAACAGCCCGGTCCACGCGAGCAGCGTGTCGTGGGGGTCGCGCGTGTTGTCCACGTGGCCGCTCACCGTCCAGATCTCTCCGGCAAGGCGGCGCGACGGATCCAGCGCGCGGATGCCGGCCGGCAGCACGCAGTTGCCGTGGCCCATGCCGCGCAGGACATCGTGCACCGCGGCGGCGTAGCAGGCTTCGAGACGTTGGGTGAGATCGGCGGGATCGGGGGTCATGGGGTCATCCTCCGGGAGCCTGTCGGGCTTGGGTGGTCGATAGCGAAACGGTGGGAGAGCGAGGACAGATTCTGGCGATTTCGACGAACGTATCGGGAATACGTGAGGAGAAAGCGGCGAGATATGGACCGCTCTCCCACCGTTGCAGCCGAATCATCCCAAGTCCGACAGGCTCCTAGCAGTGATGGGCGTAGCGCGGGGCGCGCGCATGCCCACGAGGGTGTTGATCGCGAGGGCGGCAATCACGACCGTGCCGCCGATCAGCGCCATGCGGCTCGGCACCTCGCCCACGAAGAACCAGGTGGACGCGACGCCGATCACGGTCTCCAGTTCGGCGAGCAATCCGATCTCGGCCGCCGAGAGCACCCGCGCCGCCACGACCATCAGCATGCACCCCACACCGAGCTGCACCACGCCGAGCGCGACGAGATTCGGGAGGTCGGCCCCGCGCACGTCGAAGGGCAGCGCGAACGGCAGCACCAGTGCCGCCGAGATCACGCCGGAGACGAGCACCGTGGGGACCATGTCGACGGCCGCGTGCATCTTCCGGTTGAGCACCACGTTCACACCGAACGCGACGGGGATCACCAACGCGATCAACGTCCCCGACGCGCCCTCGGTGCCGAGGCTCTCGACGAACATGAGGACGATGCCCGCGATGGCCGCGGCCATGGCGACCCAGGTGCGCACGGGCACGCGTTCCCCCAGGAAGATGCGGCCGAAGAGCGCCGCCATGAAGGGCGAGATGCTGCACACCACCAGCGTGTTCGCGACGGTCGTGCGCGACAGCGCAACGATGAAGCACACGTACATCACCGACCACAGGCACGCGGACACGAGCCCGCCCACTCCGGTGGCGGTGATGCGATGCCACACGTTGCCGCGGTACTGCACGGCAAGCACGCCGAAGAGAAAGATCGCCATGAAGAACGAGCGCCAGAACGTGATCTCCCACGGATCGGTGACGCCCTGGCTGCGCACGAGCACGCCGGCACTGCCCCAGCAGAACGTCGCCCCGATCATCAGCAGGATGCCCCGCCGATGCGCGCCCATGGCGGCGCCGGTCACGGGGGCAATGCCCCGGGGGCGACGACACCGAGCTTCTCGGCCCAGGGCAGGAGCTGCGGCATGATCCCCGGATGCAGCGGGACGCCCTCCGCGAGCGCCTGCCCTCGCCGCCGCAGACCCGCCTCGCCCGGAAGGCGCACCCGCTCGACGCCCGGCCGCGGCGGCACCGCGCGGCAGTAGTCCGCGACCCAGCCCGATTGCCGGATGAAAGCCTCGCGCCCGGCAAAGAGTTCGGGCGCCAGGATCTGCAGGAACACCTCGCCGGTCCACCCCTCGATCGGGTCGGCGCGGCCGTGGCCCGACAGCCCCTGCGTGAGGGCCTCGACCATGAGGGCCAGCGCGTAGCCCTTGTGGCCGTACTCGATGCCCCCCATCGGCAGCAGCGCACCCTTGACCTCGCCGGACATCACGGTCGGATCGTCGGTGGGCGTGCCCGCGGCGTCGACGAGCCAGCGCCCCGGGAGGCGCCCGCCTTCCTTCGCGAGGCGCCCCACCATGCCGTTCGTGGTGATCGACATCGAGACGTCGATGAGCACCGGATCACCGGTGGTGGGCCAACCGGCTGCGATGGGGTCGGGCGTGATCGCCCCGGCGCGCCCACCGTGCGGCGCGACGGATTGGTTCTCCGGCGCCGAGGTCATGAGCAGGATCACCATGCCCTGGTCGGTGACGCGCTTCAGATAGGCGGCGAGACAGGCGATGTGATGGCTGCGCCCGATCGACACCGTGCAGGTCCCGTACTGCTTCGCGCGCGGCACGGCGACATCGATGGCCTTCCGCACCAGCCACGTCCCCGGAAGCCGGCTGCCGTCCCACGTGATCGCGGCGGGATAGTCGGACACCACGCGCGGTTCACCACGCACGGCCATCGTGCCCTTGCCGATGTCGGCGAGATAGGGGCCGAGCAGATTGAGCCCGTGCGTGTCGTGCCCCATGAGGTCCGCCTCGACGAGCACCTCGGCGATCACGACCGATTTCTCGTGCTCCATGCCGGCGGCGTCGAGGAGTCCGGTGGCGAAGGCGGTGAGCGCGGCGGCGTCGAAACGTGGGGACATGGTGGGAGGTGTGGGGTCAGGTTCGGTTCGGGTGAGATGCAGGCGACCCGGTAGGAGGGGGCCATGGCCCTGTAGGAGCGGGCCATGCCCGCGAAAGCGATTGTTCCGGTTGAAACGCTCTCACAGCATCCACCGCTTTCGGGGCCATGGGCCCCTCCTACAAAAGCGTCGCCTGGGGCGAATCAATACGTCGCACGCCCACCCGAGAGGTCGAACGTGGCCCCCGTGCTGAACGAGCAATCCTCCGTGCACAGCCAGCTCACCATCGCGGCGATCTCTTCCACGAGGCCGAAGCGCGCCATGGGGATCTTCGAGAGCATGAAGTCGATGTGGTACTGCTCGACCTGGTCGAAGATGGCCGTCTTCACGGCGGCGGGCGTCACGCAGTTCACGGTGACGCCGTTCTTCGCGAGTTCCTTGCCGAGCGATTTCGTGAGGCCGATCACCGCCGCCTTCGAGGCGCTGTAGGCGGAGGCATTCGGATTGCCTTCCTTGCCGGCGACGGAGGCGATGTTGACGATGCGGCCATAACCGTTGGGGGCCATGTGCCGGGCCGCCTGCTGGCAGCAGTAGAAGACGCCATGCACGTTGATGTCGAACACGCGGACCCATTCGTCCTGCGGGTAGTCGGCCATCGTGGCGTTCTTGCCTGCGACGCCCGCGCTGTTCACCATCGCGTCGATCTTGCCGAAGGCCTGCACGCTCGATGCGAAGGCGGCCTCCACCTGGTCCGGCTTCGTCACGTCGACCTTCACGGTGTGGACTTTCACACCGGAGACCGTCTTGGCGGCGGCCGCGAGGGTCGCCTCGTTCATGTCCCAGATGGCGACATTGGCGCCGGACGCTGCGAGCCGCTGCACGATCGCGAGGCCGATCCCCGAGGCCCCACCGGTCACGATGGCCGAGCGGCCCGTCATGTCGAGCTTGTTCATTGCCTGCTCCCCCCAGAAAAAGAACAGCGGACCGAGTGGCCCGCCGAACGCAGCCGGATTCTAATTCACGCCGCCCGCACGGCGACATCATCGGTAGACTTCGACATCCGTCGTATCGAATGCCGAACCGCCGAAGGAGATCCGCATGCACACCATCATCCCCCCCGACCGCCGCCGCTTCCTGCAACTGGCTTGCGTCGGTGTCGCCGCCGCCGTCGTGCCGCTCCACGCGCGCGCCGCGGCGCACGTCCTGCAGGCGCTGCCCTGGGCCGAGAACGCGCTGGACCCGGTGATCTCGGCGCAGACCATCGGCTTCCACTACGGCAAGCATCACAAGGGTTACGTCGACAACCTCAATCGCCTGGTGACGGGCACGCCGCTCGCCGATGCGTCGCTCGAAGAGATCGTGCGTGCCACGGCGGGCAAGGCCGACCAGGGCGCGATCTTCAACAACGCCGCCCAGGTGTGGAACCACACGTTCTACTGGAAAAGCCTGCGGCCCGGCGGTGGCGGCAAGCCCGGCGCGGCGCTGGCGCAGGCGATCGATGCCTCGTTCGGCAGCTTCGAAGCGTTCCGGAAGGAGTTCGCGCAGGTCACCGTCTCGCAGTTCGGCAGCGGCTGGGGTTGGCTCGTGAATGCCGGCGGGACACTGAAGATCGTCAAGACGGGTAACGCGGAGACGCCGCTCACCCAGGGCATGACGCCGCTGCTGACCATCGACGTCTGGGAGCACGCGTACTACATCGACTACCAGAACCGCCGCGCCGACTACGTGAATGCCGTTCTCGACCGCCTCGTCGACTGGGGCTTCGCCGAGGACAACCTCGGTCGTGGCTGACGCATCCGACAAGCGTCTGCCGGTCACCGTCCTCAGCGGGTTCCTCGGCGCCGGCAAGACGTCGCTGCTGAACCACGTGCTCGCCAATCGGGAAGGCCGGCGCGTGGCGGTGATCGTGAACGACATGTCCGAAGTGAACATCGACGCGCGCCTCGTCCGCGAGGGGGCCGCGGGCCTGTCGCGCACCGAGGAGCGACTGGTGGAGTTCTCGAACGGCTGCATCTGCTGCACGCTGCGCGAGGACCTGCTCGTCGAGGTGGCGAAGCTCGCGCGCGAAGGTCGGTTCGACACCCTGCTCATCGAATCCACGGGAATCTCCGAACCGCTGCCGGTGGCCGAGACCTTCACCTTCGAGGACGCCGACGGCACGAGCCTGTCGGACCTCGCGCGCCTCGACACGATGGTCACGGTGGTCGACGCGTGCGAGTTCCTGCGCAACTACCAGTCGGAAGATCTCCTGGAGGACCGCGGCGAGAGCCTCGGCGAGGACGACACCCGGGCCGTCGTCGAACTGCTCGTGGACCAGGTGGAGTTCGCCGACGTGATCGTGGTCAACAAGACAGACCTCGTTTCGCCCGACGCGCTGGCCCAGGTCACCGACATCCTCCGCAGCCTGAACCCGCGGGCCCACATCGTCCGCAGCCGTTTCGGGGAGGTGCCGCTGCACGAGATCCTCGACACGGGGCGCTTCGATTTCGATGCCGCGGCGTCGGCGCCGGGATGGCTTGCCGTGATGCGCGGCGAGCACGCGCCCGAGACCGAGGTGTTCGGCATCGGGAGCTTCGTGTACCGCGCGCGCCGCCCGTTCGATCCCACGCGCTTCTGGGACCTCGTGCAGCGCGAATGGCCGGGCGTGCTTCGCTCCAAGGGCAGCTTCTGGCTGGCGACGCGCCCCGCCTTCAGCGGCGCATGGTCGCAGGCAGGCGCCGCCGCCCGACACGGCCCCGGCGCCACGTGGTGGGCCGCGGTGCCGCGGCCCGATTGGCCGGACGACGCGGAGACGCTCGCCTACATCGAGGAGCATTGGGCCGAGCCGTGGGGCGACCGCCGCCAGGAGCTGGTGCTGATCGGGATCGACCTCGACGAGGCCGCGCTGCGGGCGAGCCTCGACGCGTGTCTCCTCACCGATGCAGAGATGGCAGGCGGGCCGGCGGCATGGGCGCGATTGGCGGATCCGTTTCCGGGGTGGGACGAGGGAGAGGAAGTCGCCGAGGACGAGTGATCCGGTCGAAGCGTTTCCTTGCATCAACCGCTTTCGGGGGCATGGGCCGCAGGGCGTACCAACAAGGGGAGGGCCCCTTGTACATCCCCCCGTGGCGCACCACCGACCCCGGACATGACCACGCTTTCTGTAGGAGCGGCCCATGGCCGCGAAAGCGATCGTTCCGGTCGAGGCGCTTCCTTGCATCCACCGCTTTCGGGGGCATGGCCCCCTCCTACAAGGGCCGTGGTGCGCCACCCGCTGCGGGAAGGGGTCAGGCTGTTGTAGGAGCGGCCCATGGCCGCGAAAGCGTTGGTTCCGGTCGAAGCGCTTCCTTGCATCCACCGCTTTCAGGGCCATGGGCCCCTCCTACAGAACCCACACCCATGGCGCGCGGCTGAGTCACAGGGGGATATACAAGGGGTCCTCCCCTTGTTGGTACGCCCTGCGGCCAAGCCGCCGCGGGCCACCGGCCCGAGAGGCGGCCCATGGCCGCGAAAGCGATCGTTCCGGTCGAAACGCTTCCCGACATCCACCGGCCCCTACCCCGCCTCCACCGGCAACAGCAACGTGAACACCGCCCCGCCTTCGGGATTGTTCTCCGCCCACAGCCGGCCACGATGCTGTTGCGTGATCTCGCGGCAGATCGCGAGGCCCAGACCCGTGCCGCCGGCGCCGCTCTTCGTCTTGCTGCTCTGGACGAACTTGTCGAACACCGCTTCCAGCTCGCCCGCGGGGATGCCGACGCCCTGATCGATGACCGCGATGCGGGCCTGGGCCGGGGTGGCGTCGGAGGCCGGGACTGCATCGATCACCAGGCGTACCCGACGTCCGTTGGCCGAGAACTTCAGGGCATTCGACAGGAGATTGCGCACGACCTGGACGATGCGTGCCTGATCGCACCACGCGTAGACGGGGTCGCCGGGCTCCTCGATCTCCACGACGACATCCCGTTCCCGCGCGAGGGCGGACAGCTCGCCGACGACCAGGGCCGCGATGTCCGACAGACGGTGCCGCGCGAACTCGTAGGTCATCTTGCCCGCCTCGAGCTTCGAGAGATCCAGGAGGTCGTTCAGCAACGCGAGGAGGCGAGAGCCGCTGTGATGGATCCGATCGAGATAGAGGCGGGTCCGATCGGCATCGATGCGCCCGGTGGCGAGACGCTCGAGGCCCAGCTGCGAGAACGAGAGGATGGCATGCATGGGTGTGCGCAGCTCGTGCGACATGTTCGCGAGGAACTCCGATTTCGCGCGGTTCGCGTTCTCGGCTGCGTTCTTCGCCTCCAGCAACTCTGCGGTGCGTTCGCGCACCTGCTGTTCGAGATCGTCGCGGTGGCGGCGGAGCAGCTCCTGCGCCGCCCGCGATTCCGTGACGTCGAGATCGACCGCGATGATGTAGGCGGACCCATCGTTGAGCCGCGTGGCGATCTTGCGGGTGAGGAGCCAGCGTGGACTGCCAGACGGCGACGGCACGTGCCATTCGCGGATCACCGGCTTGTCGGTGGACAACACGATGTCGTCCTCGGCGATGACCTGCGCTGCCAGCTCCGGTGAGAGGATCTCCGTCACGGCGCGACCGATGTACGCACCCTTCTCCCGCCCGTGGAGCGTCTCCACGGCGTCGTTCACGATCACCCAGCGATGCTCGGCGTCCTTCACCGACACTGCCACGGGAATGGCCTGCAGCACCGCGTCGAGGAAGGTCCGGTAGCGCTCCGAGGCCGCCTGCGCCTCGCGCCGGGCCGTCACGTCGACTCCCACCGCGAGCAGCAGCCGATGGCCGGCGGGGTCGATGACGCGCTGCTTGGTCCGCAGACGCCAGCCCTCGCCGCCGGACGCGAGCCGATACGGTTCCTCGACCGACAGGGGCACGCCGGATTGGAGGATGTCGAGATCCTGAGCGCGGTACACGGCGCCCGCCTCCGGACCGAACACGTCGATGTCGGTGCGACCGAGCACGTCCTCGCGGCGCATCCCGATCACCGCCAGATAGGCCTCGTTCACGAGCAGCCAGCGCCCCGCTTCGTCCTTCGTCACGATGGCGACAGGCAGGGCGTCGAGCATCATCGTGAGGAATCGCTCGCTCTCCTCCGCCCGCCGCTGTGCCGCCCGGAGATCGTCGACCGGCATCGACATGCCGATCAGGTGCAGGCGCCCGCCACCCAGATCGACCGCCGTCTTGCTGACGAGCACCTCGCCCGGCGCGTGGGGCAGACGGCCCTTGATGAGGGTCCGGAACAGCACCCCGGGCGAGGCGAGGGCCTGGGTATCCTCGGTGATCGCCACACTGGCGGTCGCCTCGCCGACCAGCTCCGCGTCGGTACGACCCTCCACTGCCTCCTTGGGCAGTCCGAGCCAGCGCGCGCCTTCGCGATTGATCTTGAGGATGCGGTGCCCGGCGTCCTTCACGAAGACGGGATGCGGCAGGGCATCGAGGACCGCATCGAGGAAATGGCGGCTCGCCGCCTCCTGAGCGAACGCGGCATCGCGGGTGGCCCGCGCCTGCGAGAACTCGAGCGCGATGGCGATGGTGTCACCGATCTCGCGAAGTACCCGCAACTGCTCGGACGTCCACTCGGTGGGTTGGTCGACGTCGACACGCAGGGACCCGCGCAGCCCGCCACCCTGGTGGACCGGGACGTCGACGAACGCCCGGACGCCCGCGGCCAGCATGCACTCGCGCACGCCGGCGACCAGGGGGTCATCCTGAACGGTGGCCACCACGACGAGCCGGTTCGCGCGGAGCAGATCGAGGTAGCCGGGCGCCGACGAGAGGTCGGTGCCGCCCTCGGCCCGTCCGTCCGCCGATGCTCCCCAGGACCCTCCGTGGACACGTTCCTGGCGATTGCCGACGTCGTCCACCGTCGACCACATCGCACGGCACCGCGGCACGAACGATTCGGCGCCTCGCAGGGCGATCGCGACCACGTCCTCGAACGGCAGGCCGGTCACGAGCGCCAGGGAGATCTGCGACTGCAGGTGCGATCGCTCCCGAGAGAGTGCCAGCTCGTCGGCCTGGCGACTGCGGACGGCGGAGTCCCGGCGGGAGAGCCATTCGACAAGTGCGTAGAGCGCGAACGTCAGAGCGATACCGGCGAACGGGATCCGGAGGTCCGCCCCGCCCAGCCGATCACTGAAGGTCGGGAGCGCCTCGACCCGCACTTCGAAGTCGACGCCACCATGTTGCAGCGTGCGCCTCGTGGGCGGGATGTGAGGCGCGCGCCGCTGGCCGGGATGGGTGTCGACGGTGACGGGATCCGCTCCGGAAGGACGGGCGGTGAGGGCGAGCGCGACGCCCATCGTGTCGGCGACCATCTCTCGGCCCAGGCGCGCGACGGGAAAGGAGACGGCGACGACGCCGAGCGCGCCCGCACCATCGCTGCGGGAGACACGCGGACCACGGTCCGCACGGGGGACGGCGGTCACCACCACCACGCGCGGTTCGGCGGCGGGCGGTTCGGCGGCGGATCCGGATGCCTCCGCCGGCGAAGCGACGACGACGGTGAAGGCGGGTTTCCGGGTCTGGATGGCGCGATCGATCGCGTCGAGACGGGCAGGATCGTCAGCGAGGTCGTAGCCCGGGGAGACGCCCGGGTCGTCGACGTCGGCGCGGACGACGGGATAGTGGACGGCCCGCGCCGCCGATGGCCACACGCGATATCCGGGCAACGCGGCGCGCTGCTCAGACACGTGGCGGGCGAGATCGCCATGCGGAACCCGCAGGGCGAGGGCAGCGCCCGGCCCGGCGCCGGCCATCACCTTGGCATCCACGAACCCGGCCACAGCCACGGCCTGCCGCTCCGCCGCGGCGAGTCGGCGATCGAAGTCGGCAACGAGTTCGTTGGCGATGGCGGCGAAACGGCGCTCGGTGGCGCGGTCCGATTCGATGAGGGAGAACACCCAGAAAGCCGCCGTGATGGCCAGCGAGAGGACCAGCACGACCACGGGGGCCAGCCGCATGGGCATGGGCCACCCGTGCACGTCCGAAGCGCCCGTGTGTTTCATCGACCGTTCGGATACTGCGTGGTCCAGGTCAGGCTCCCCGTTCGTTTCCACCTGCAGGACTTACGGCACACATCCCGCCACGTTGAGCGTAAGCCCGGCGACGGGTCGCCGGAAACCCCTACGTCGCGCGGAAGGCGATCAGGCGTCGCCCGGAGCGTCGTCGGCGGACTTGCGCCCGAACCATCCGCGGCGCTTCGGCGGCTCGGCCTGCGGATCGACGGCGTCCGCCTCCGGCGCGAGTCCCGCAGCGACGGTCGCTGCTTCGGTGAACTTCGTGAAGAACCCATCGGCCATCTTGCGGGCCACGCCATCGATCAGGCGCGAACCGATCTGCGCGAGCTTGCCGCCGACCGTGGCCGTGGCTCGGTATGTGAGGCAGGTGACGTCGTCGGATTCCTGCGTGAGGGAGACGTCGGCCGTGCCCTTGCCGAACCCGGCAACCCCGCCCGACCCTTCGAAGGCGAGGCCGTACGAGTTGGGTGGCTGCGGATCGACGATGGTGAGCTTGCCGGTGAACTTCGCCTTCACCGGGCCGACGGCGGCCACCATCGAGATCTTGTATTCGTTGTCGGCGACCTTCTCGACACTGTCGCAGCCGGGGATGCACTGCTTGAGGATGTCCGGATTGTTGAGCGCATCCCAGACCGCGCCTTGCGGCAGGGGGATGATCTGCTCTCCCATCATTTCCATGCGGGGGTGTTCCTTGTGTGCGGAGTTGTATGCGGCGCGACGCGGCGGGAGGGAACGAGGACCCGCGCCAGATCCTCGAGACTCTTCAGATTATGCGCCGGCAGGAAGGCATCCACGTGGGGGAGCAGCGCGCGGATGCCGGCGGCCTTGGGCGCGAATCCATCGAACCGCAGGAGCGGATTCAGCCACAGCAGGCGCCGGCACGCCTTGCGGAGTCGATCGGCCTCGACGTCGAGCTGGTCGACGCCGTCGCGATCGAGTCCGTCGGTGATGAGCAGGACCACGGCGTTCTGACCGAGGACGCGCCTCGCCCAGCGCAGGTTGAATTCCGCGAGACTCGCCGAGATCCGCGTGCCGCCGGACCAGTCGGGAACAGCCTCGGCCACGGCCCGCAGCGCGGCATCGACATCCCGATGCCGCAGCTGGCGCGTGACCGGCGTGAGGCGGGTGCCGAACAGGAAGACGTGCACGCGATCGCGGTCGTTGGTCACCGCATGCAGGAAGTGCAGGAACATCCGCGCGTACTGCTGCATGGACCCGGACACGTCGCAGAGCACGACGAGCGGCGGCGGGCGGCGCCGCACCGCGCTGCGACGCAGGGTCGCGATCTCGCCGCCCGTCCGGAGGCCGGCCCGCAAGGTTGCGCGAAGATCGATACGGGGGCCGTGGGGCGAGGCCCGCCGGCGGCGCGTCGGCACCTCCGGAATCGGCAGTCGCAGGCGGGCCATGAGGCGTCGGGCCTCCTGCAGTTCCTCGAGCGTCATGGTCCCGAAGTCGGCCCGCTGGAGGCGCTCCCGGGCCGAGGCGTGGACCACCAGCGCTTCGGTCTCGTCGGCCTCTGCGGCCGCGACGTCCGGCGGCGTTGCTTCCGCCGCCAGCGCATCGAGCACGCGACGCGCGACATCGTCCGGGATTTCCTCCACGGACGCCGGCGTTCCCCCTCCGCCGGGCGCGGTGGCCGCGGCAGGCGGACCGGACTCCCAGACCGCGCGGAACGTCTGGTCGAAGACTTCCAGTTGCTCACGGCGCGACAGGAGAAGCGCGACGAGCGTCCAGTAGACGTCGTCGCGGCGCGTCACGCCGGTCAGCGCGAGCGCCCTGGCGGCAACGATGAGGCGGTCGGCCCCCACCGGGATGCCGGTGGCGCGCAACACGCGCACGAAACGGATCAGGGATTCGGCAAGGCTCACGGGTCGACGGGGTCGTGTCGGGAGGGCTACCGATCGGATCGGCGACCGGCGAAGGGTACCCGCCCGCCTTGCGCAACGCAGCATCGGATTCGGTTGTCACCGCCGAAAAACCGGGCGTAGGATCCCCTCAACAAGAACAAGACTGGTGATCACACACTGCAGGAGGTGGCCATGTGCTTCGAATTCGAGTGGCTGTACTGGGCCCAGATGGCCCAGGAGGAAGAACAGCGTCGCAAGGACGCCGCGAACCGGGTCGACGCGCGGTCGGATCTGCAGTCGAGCCCGCTGATCCATCCCCTGGCCGACTCGCAACGACAGGAACAGCGAAAACCGCTGCACGCCTGACGATACTGACCGGGGGCGCGGTGCCGACATCCGATCGGGTATCGCGCCGTCCCGCTCCGCATCCGAGCCTTCCCGGCCGGCGTCGCGCGGTGCGCGACGACTCCGGAACCCCTGCCCCGCAATCGCGGGGTTTTTGTTTTCCAGCGTACGCACCGGGCCGGCCCACGGGCTCGTCGTCGTGTACGCAACCCCCTGCGGCGTAGTCGATGTCGCTCACGCTGATCACCTGGAACACGCAGTGGTGCCGCGGCGTCGATGGCCGGGTGGACCCGGGCCGGATCGCGCGGGATGCCATGTCGATGGGCGATTTCGACGTCCTCTGCCTGCAGGAGATCGCAGTGAACTTCGGAGGGCTCGCGGGCAGCGCCGGCGAGGACCAGATGGCGTTGCTCGCCGAAGCGCTGCCGGACCATCGCGCGCTCTACGGCATCGCGACCGACCAGGACGACGGCCGTGGCGGACGTCGGCACTTCGGGAATGCGATCTTCACGCGCCTGCCGGTCCATCAGGTCTACCGGCACCTGCTGCCATGGCCGGCCGACCCGGCGGTGCCCAGCATGCAGCGGCTCGCCCTGGAGGCCGTGATCGAGGCGCCGTCCGGGCCGATTCGGATCCTGACGACGCACCTCGAGTACTACTCCGGCCAGCAGCGTGCGGCACAGGTGGAGGCCCTGCGGACGCTGCATGCCGAAGCGTGCGGCCACGCGCTCGCACCCCGCCTGGCGGGCTCCCCCGACGAACCCTTTGCATCGACACCGCGTCCACCGTCGGCCGTGATCTGCGGTGACTTCAACTTCGTCCCCGAAGATCCCCTGCGGGCCCGGATGCAGGCACCGCTCGACAGCGGCACGCCCCGGTGGATCGATGCGTGGCCGCTCGCGAACGGCGGCTCTCCGCATCCGCCGACGGTGGGGGTGCACGACAGGCACCTGCCGCTCGGCACCTGGGACTACGCGTTCGTGACCGAGGACCTCGCGCCACGGGTGCGTCGCGTGGCCGTGGACGTGCTCACGACCGCATCCGATCACCAGCCGCTGCTGCTGGTACTGGACTGACCGACACGGCCCGCCTCAACGGGTGGAGAGCACCGTCTCGCGCGACGCGCGGCGCGCCTCCAGTTCCACCTCCAGACCCGCCACCGGCGGCCGCCCGAAATGCCAGCGAAGGCCACGGCGTCCGGCGGCGTCGATGGCGGGGATCAACAGATCGGTCACCAGCCCCTCGGCGGGCAGCGCCGTGTAGAACTCGACGTGGCTCGCATCGTCGTAGTGGCGATCGAGGCCCTCCAGGCGACGGGAGACGGCCTCGATCACGTAGCGCACCTTCTCCCGCAGCCCGGCCGGTGACGTGTCGCCCGAGGCGATGATGCGTCCGCCCGGGCCGGTCTCGGTCATGCCTGCCATCACGAAGTCGCGGCGACCGTCGAGCCCCGGCATCGAGAACGTGAACCCGTGCAGCATGGGCTGCTCGGGCGGGTCCATGGCCGGCGCGACGTTGGTCCGGGATACGGGGTTGCGCCCCTCGACGAGGAGCCCCCACTCGATGAGGCGTTGGACGTAGGGCTGGTTGAACGCATCGAACTCCTCCCGGGTGAGCTGCCTCGGGAGGCGCAGTTCCATGCCGCACAGCGCCTGCATCGGCCGACCGAGCGATCGGAGGTGGGCCTCGACGAAGGCGTACGCCTCGTCGAGCGGCAGCCAAGGATCGAGGACCGCGTGGACGAGCCCGTGACCCTCCACAGCCACGGCACCGCTGGCGAACACCTGCCCTCCCGGCGCGAATCGCAGTCCACCGACGGGCTGCTCGATCAGGGCGCGCGCCGGCTGACCGATCGCCGGCCCGGCGACCACGACGGCGATGCCTGCCAGGCCGGCACGCAGGAGTGCGCGCCGATGTGCGGATAGTGTGAATATTTCCATTGCCGCGTTCTCCGAATCTGTTTAGCTTCCCGTCCCCGTCCTGGCGGGCCCGCCCTGCGGGTGCGCCCGAAGCGACCCGCCGCACCAGCCAAGACTCCCATGGATACGCCCATCCCGTCACCGGTTCCATCGCGCCTGCCGGCCATGCGGCACGATGCCCACGGGCATCGCCGGGTGGACCTGCGGGCCGTGATGGCGCTGGCACTGCCGCTCATGCTGAACAGCGCGGTGCAACTGGTGCTGAACCTCACGGACACCTGGTTCGTGGGCCGCATCTCCGTCGAAGCGATGGCCGCGATGGGCGCGGTGCACTTCCTGGCGATCGTGTTCCTGCTCGGCTTCGGCGGCGTGGGCCTGGCCGTGCAGACGTTCGTGTCGCAGGCCTATGGCGCGAGGCAGAGCACCCGCGCGGCCCGCAGCACCTGGCTGGGTCTGTGGGCCACGCTCGCGACGGTGCCGTTCTTCCTGGCGCTGGCGACGCAGGGGGAATGGATCCTCGGGCTCTTCGGACTCCCGCCGCAGGTCGTGGTGCTCGCCGCGGACTGGTGGATGCCGCGCATGCTGGGTGGCCCGCTCTCGGTGGTGCTGTGGGGTCTCGCCGGGTTCTTCAACGGCATCGGGAAACCACGCGTGTCCCTCGCGGTGATGCTCGCCGTGGCCATCGTGAACGCCGTTCTGAACGAGATACTGATCTTCGAACTCGGGCTCGGCATGGCGGGTTCGGCGTGGGCGACGACGGCGTCGATCGGACTCGGTTGCGCCCTGTCGATGTGGCTGTTCCTCTCGGCACCGTTCCAGTCGCCCTATCGCACCCGACGCACGTGGCGCCCCACCGTCCGCGGTCTGAAGAAAATGCTCGCCGTGGGTGTGCCGACAGGACTGTTCCCGGCTGTCGACCTCGTGGCGATGTCCCTCTTCCAACTGATGCAGGTGCGCCTGGGCGCGGTGGAGGGTGCCGCCACGCAGATCGTGATGATGCTGACGGCCATCGCCTACCTGCCCGCGATCGGGATCGCGATGGCCGGCACGACGTTGGTCGGGCAGTCGATCGGCGCCGGCGACCGCGACTGGGCCAATCGCATGGGCAACACGATCATCCGGCTCTCGGTGATCTACATGGGGACGGTGGGCGTGGGCATCGCGCTCGCCGGACCCTGGCTGGTGCCTCTGTTCAGCGACACCAGCCACCCCGGATCGGCAGAGGTCGTGCGGCTCGGCGTGCGACTCGTGTGGATCGCGGGCGCGTACCAGGTCTTCGATGCGTTGAACCTCGCGAGCGCGTTCTGCCTGCGCGGCGCCGGCGACGTGAAGACGCCGACGGTCTACCTGCTGCTCCTCGCGTGGGGTGTGTTCGTGCCCGTGGCCCACATGGCGTCGTTCGCACCGGGCGAGGGGTGGGTGCACTTTCTTCCGCAGTTCGGTTTCGGCACCACGGGCGGGTGGGCAGCAGCGTTGGGCTACGTCGTTCTCCTCGGTACTATGCTTTTCCTGCGATGGCGTTTCGGCGCGTGGCGTAGCATCGTCCTGACGTAGCACGTCACACATTGCGCGCGCAGGGCGGGTTGGCACCGCGTTTGCATTAGTGCGATGCGTGACGATCGAGACACGACGGAAGGAGACCGTGATGCAAGGGCAATCGACCTGGGAACCCCACCCGACCAACCTCACGCATTTCTCGCGGCCGATCGAGAGCGATCGCGACTACCGCGAAGCCAAGTCGCTACTCGGACTCACGATGCGCGCCGCACGAGACGACGAGACTGCGATCCGTGCCGAAGCGCTGCTGCGTCAGATCGTCGAGTACGAGATGCGCATCGACGAGGAAGACAACGGCGGATGGGATCTCTCCGGCTCCGACCGCGACTACGAAGGCCCACGCCGACGCTGGTCGGATTTCCTGCACTGCTGATTCGGTTTCACCACAGGCCGCCGGACGCCCCCGGCACCATCGACCCGAGCGGGTCGATGGCGCAGCCGCGGATTCGTCGGCCGACAACAGGTTCACCTCCCTTGCAAAAGCGCCTTCACCGGCGCTTTTTTTTCGCCTCCACTGTCGCCGTGTCGCGACAGGACGAGCGCGGCGTTTCAGCGCAGCGTGATCAGCCAGGTGATGAGATCGCCCTTCTCGATCGCGGTGCAGGCCCGTTGCAACACCATCCGGCAGTTCACCTCGAAGTGACGCTCGACGCGGTCGAAGTCGCGAAAGCGTTCCGGGTTCACGGCAGGCGAGAACGCCCCCAGATGTCGCTTCTTCGCGTGGTCCGGATCGGGATGCTCCGACTCGTCGATCACATGGCAGGCGCGGCACAGCACCTTCGCACGATGCGCCCGGATCGCCTGCGTGGGATCATCGAGATGGCACGACGCGCAGTTCGCCTCCCCGAGACCGATGATCACCCGCGGCGCGAAGTAGAAGGCGCGCCCACGCTCTGCAGAGAAGCCTTCGAAGGCCGGGTTCTCGGTACGCGCCAGCACCCCGTAGCGCTCCAGAAGATGGTCCGGTGACTGCGCAGTGGCCAAGGGAGCGGCTGCGCAGAACGCGATCAGAAGACCCGCGGCCCGGCGCCAGGAACGACGATGGTGACGCACGGTCATGCCACACCTTCGGACGTGTGCCCCGCGTTGCGGCAGGACGCTCAGGACTGGAAACGCCGCTCCAGCTCCGCGACATCGGCCTTCGAAAGCAATCGCACCCGCTCACCGCGCAGCAGCAGGAAGAGCTTCGCGGTCTCCTCCAGTTCTTCGGTGGCGTAGATCGCCGATTCGAGGTCGGTTCCCGCGATCACGGGCCCGTGATTGCGCAGGAGGACGGCGTGATGCTTCGTCGCGACCTCGGCAACGGCACCGGCGAGTCCGGCGTCGCCCGGCGGGAAATAGGGCACGAGGGCCAGCCTGCCGATCTTCATCACGTAGTAAGCGGTGATCGGTGGAATCGGCTCCGCATCGTCGAGACCCTCCAGCACCGACACGGCGACCGAATGCGTCGAATGGAGATGCACGACGGCACCGGCGGACGCGCGCTTCGCGTACATCGACAGGTGCAGGAACGCTTCCTTGGACGGCTTGTCGCCGGAGACGACGCGACCGTCGTGATCGAGCTTCGAGATGCGCGCGGGGTCGAGCCGGCCGAGGCACGCATTGGTCGGCGTGACGAGATAGCCGTCGTCGAGACGCACGGAAAAGTTTCCGGACGACCCATGGGTGAGACCGCGGTCGTAGAGCGAGCGGCCGAGGTCGACGATCTGTTCTCGGATCTGGGATTCGGTCATCGCGGTCGATGCCCTGTTCAGGTACCGGCGGCGCGCCGCACGGCGGGATTGGAGTCAGGTCGAGGGGGCGCAGGCCGCCCCACCCGTCAGCCGTACTTCGCGAAGGCCTTCGTGAAGAAATCGGGCGTCCCGAAGTTGCCCGACTTCAGCGCGAGTGCGAGTCGCGGCTCGTCGAGGCTCGCGGTCCAGGGCACGCCAGGGTCGATCTCGGCGCCGATCTGCAGACCCTCCACGCCGAGCGCGCCCACGATGGCGCCGGAGGTCTCGCCACCCGCGACGACGAGCCGCCGCACACCACGCGTCACCAGCCCCTTCGCGATCTTGGAGAGCGTCTCCTCCACGAGCGCCCCGGCATGTTCGCGACCGAGGCGCGACTGCACCGCGCTCACCTGCTCCGGCGAGCCGGTGGAATAGATGAGGATCGGCCGGTCACCCAGCTTCGGTGCGGCCCAGGCAAGCGCCTCGCCGGCGACATCGCGTCCGTCGGCAATCGCGACGGGGTCGATCTCCCAGGCGTCGTGCGTCTGCTTCATGAGCGCGACCTGACCCTGCGTCGCAGCGGAGCAGCTGCCCGCGACGACTGCCGCATGGCCGGTCACCGCCGGCAGCCGGATCGCCTGGCCGGGCGTGAGCAGACCCTTGCGCACGAAGTTCGCGGGCAGGCCCATCGCCATGCCCGAACCGCCGGTCACGAGTGGCATGTCGGCGCAGGCCTCGCCGAGCACGAGCAGGTCGGCGTCGCCGATGGCATCGAGCACCGCGTGCCCGAAGCCGTCGCGCTTCAACTGCGCGATCGCGGCGCGGATCGCCTCGGCGCCCTTCGCAACCGTGGCATGCGGGACGAGCCCCACCTTGCGCGGCGTCTGCCGGCCGAGCACCCGCACGAGCGAGGCGTCGGTCATCGGGGTGAGCGGGTGATGCCGCATGCTCGACTCCGACAAGAGCACGTCGCCCACGAACAGATAGCCCTGATAGACGGTGCGCTTGTTGGTCGGAAAGGCGGGATTGAAGACCGTGAAGTCGGTGCCGAGCGCATCGCAGAGGGCGTCGGCGACCGGGCCGATATTGCCCTTGTCGGTCGAATCGAAGGTCGAGCAGTACTTGAAGTAGAACTGCTGCGCGCCGGCCCTGCGCAGCCAGTCGAGGGCGGCGAGGGATGCAGCCACGGCCTCGGGCGCCGGATTGCTGCGGGATTTCAGCGCGACGATGACGCAGTCGGCGTCGGGCACCGGCATGTCGGGGCGCGGCACGCCGAGCAGTTGGACCGTCCGCATGCCGGCCTTCACGAGCGTGCTCGCGAGATCGGTCGCGCCGGTGAAATCGTCGGCGACGCAGCCGAGGAGAATCTTGTTCACGATACCCGCTCCGTTCGTTCGTCCAGGGTGACGGGCAATGGTATCGAAACCCCGGTGCGCGCGGCGTGCATCTCGACGCCGCGCGACACGGCCGGCGCGGCGCCGGACGCGCGGACTACTGTGGCGCGATCGCCGACAGCATGTACGCGATCACCGCCTCCCTGCCGGCAGCGTCGACCCCGGCCGCGTGGGACGGCAGGAACTTGGCCCACTTGGCGGCACGCTCGTCCTCGGGCGTGCGCTTCGCGATCTGCGCGATCCGCTCGATCTTGTGGCACATCTTGCAGCGCGCGTCGAACACCACGCGGCCTTCGTCGACGGCCTCGGCCGCGGACACGGAAAGGGCCAGCGGGGCCAGCATCACCACCGCGAGAATGCAGGTCTTCCACACGATTCGTTCTCCTGTCGATGCACCGGTGTGCCACGCACGCCAGCATGCTTCGATTGTGTCGCCCGACGGTCGTCGCCGCGGATGATCTGGATCAATCGCGGGCGAGCTTCACCGGCTTCAAGCCTTCCAGTGGGGCGGCAGCGTCTTCGCGAAGTACGGCAGCGCTTCCATCCGCACCTGCCAGGCGCCGAGCACCGGGCCGACGAGACGCCGGATCGCGAGGTCGGGCTTGCGCTTCTCCAACCGGAGGGCGAGCGCGAGGTGCGGATAGAGCGTGAAATCGGCGGCGGTCGGTGCGTCGGTGCCGGCAGCGAACGGCGCCCCGAGGAGGGTCTCCCATCGCACGATCTCGTCGGCAAAGCGTTCGAGCTCGCGCGCGACGACGTCCTCATCCCATGGTCCCTTCGAGGCGAACAGGGTGTCCCACAGGCCGTCGAACGACGGCCCGAAGTAGTGATCGGCTTCCAGCACGAGACGGCGGATGCACGCGCGCTGACGGGCATCGCCGGGGAAGAGCGCGACTGCGGCGGGAAACCGCTCGTCGAGATACTCCATGATCGCGGCCGACTCGTAGAGTGCGAAGTCGTCGTCCTGCAGCACGGGAATCTTCCCGCGCGGATTGAGCGCGAGGTACTCCGGTTTCTTGTGGTCGCGATCCGAGAACGAGATCATGCGCAGCTCGTACGGTACGCCCTTGGCCTCGAGGGCGAGCCACACGCGCCACGCGAAGGGCGATCCGGATCCGTAGTGCAGAACGAGCGCCATGGGATGAACTCCGACGGGGAATGAATGGCCGGATCATACGGCGCCGACGTGGCAGCGGCGCGGCACGAACGCGCGAAGGGAGAAGCATGGACGAGATCGTGAGGAAGGCGATGGCGAAGTGGCCGGATGTCCCGTTCGCCTACGGCTGGCTCGCCCTGGACGCGCGTGGTCGCTGGTTGCTGAAGGGCGATCCGATCACGAACCCGGCCGTCGTGGCATTCATCGGCCGCAACTATGCAGTCGATGAACGCGGCCGCTGGTACTTCCAGAATGGGCCGCAACGGGTCTTCGCCACGCTGGCTGCGACCCCGTGGATCCTATCGCTCGATGACGACGGCCGACTCGCCACCCATGTCGGCACGCCCGCCGGGGCGGCGCGCGAAGCGTGGCTGGACGAAGCCGGACGCGTGCTCTTCGTCACCGATGTCGGCGCAGGCGCCCTGGTCGACCGTGACCTCGCAGCGCTCGTGCAACGGCTGGTGGATGCCGACGGCGATCGACTCGACGACGCTGCCATCACGCGATGGATCGAGGGGGCCGGGCCCGACGACGCGCCCTGGGTTGCTCTGGCCGATGGGCGCATCCGGATCGAGCGACTGCCGCCGGGCCCGGTGGGCGCGCGCTTCGGGTTCGATCCCGATCCGCGTCCGGATGCCGGCGAGCCGGAGTGCTGACAGCCCCCCAGCCTCAGCGGATGCGCCGCGCGGTGAACTCGTCCTCGATGCGATCCTGGAAGAAGCTTCCCGGGGAAGGCGCGGCCATCAGGCGGCGATGGACCTCCGACGACACCCGGCTGTACTGCACGATCGATCCGTTCGGAAACTCGATCTCCAGGGAGCCTCAGCGTAGCCTGTGCCGTCGCCAGGCCGCCGTCGATGCTGAAGACACATGATCGCGAAACGGCGGCCTGTGCCGACAATGTCAGCCGCCCGGAAGGCCCCGTCCCGGAGGGTTGCGCCGCTTGGGTTACGTGGAACTGCGATCGCTGGCCGCGTTACTCGGCTTGTCGATATCCCGATATCGACTGCACCTCGCGCCTTGCCACCGATCGATTCCGACTGCAACGCGATCCGCGCAGGCTATGCAGAGGCTCCCTAGCGTCTGCGACGACGGGTCGTAGCCGACCGAGCGGATCTGCGAACTCGTGAGGCGCTTGCGTTCCATGGCGCCCTCTATTCGATGGCCGAGGCGACGATCCCGGCCAGCAGCGCCTCGGCCCGCTGGAGCGCCGCTGCGAGTGCCGCGTTCGCCCCGGGCGCCAGCGGCCTCCGGTACCCCACGTGCACGACGCCTGACTCCGCCTCGAGGCTGTAGAGCGAGATCGCGTACGGACAGAACGCCAGGTAGCGCGGATCCGCGAGCGTGACGTCGCGCGAGAGCCGGGCGGAGCAGAACTCGATCACCTCGGCCTCGGCGAAGGGCGGTGGGGGCTCCTTCAGTTCGGCCGCGGTACGGCGGAGCATCTCGCCGATCTTCGCAACGTGACCTACGACCAGACCTTTCTCCTCGATGGCGAACACGACGCGCTCGCGGAGGTCGGCGTACGTCCCGTCCACCCGGTGCGTCACGACCGCCTCGAGGGGCGGGGCATCGGCATGGACGGCGGGAGAGATGACCACGACGGCGAGGACGACCAGCGCACGGACAGCGGCGCGCGCGCCGACGGCGGCAGCGATGACTGGTTTCATGATGAGAGACTCCACGCGGATCCGGAAGGTGACATAGACACGGACCATACACGCAGTCGGACCCGCCTCGCACGGGGCTGCGGTGGCCAATGGATCCGCCCGGGGATCCGCCCGATGCGGTCGCGCGGCGAAAAGGGCGACGTTCGGAGAGGCGGGGATGCACTGCGCGGACGGACTGCTGCGCGACCACGCCAGGGGGCGATCGGCGAACGCCAGGACGGCGAGGAACGAAGATTGGAAAGCGGAAACCGAGAGGCGGAAAGCGAGAGGTGGAAACCGAGAGGCGGAAAGCGGAAGAGATTCCTGCGCCGCCGCTGAACAACGGCGAAGCAATACTGCGGTGGCGCCAACCGGCTGTGTTGACCGGCGCGCGAACAAGTCAGGCCAAGAGCCTGCGGATCAGAGACTGGTATCCATCACGGATGCAGGGCTGCCCGCAGGCATCTGGGTAGCTCTTAGTTCGGCCTACCCGCTACTGGAAAGGGCCACGCTGCCGGTGCGGACACGGGCTTCGGCGCGGCTACCGCGGGAGCCGCGGCAACTGCCGGCTTCGCGGGTGCGGCCTTTTTCACGGCCGGCTTCTTGGGTGCAGCTGCCTTCTTCGGCGCGGCGACGGGCTTCTTCGCGGCAGCAGGCTTCTTCGCGGCAACCGGCTTCTTGGCTGCTACGGCCTTCTTCGCGGGGGCGGCCTTCTTCGCGACGGGCTTCTTCGCGGCGACGGGCTTCTTCGCAGCCACGGCCTTCTTGGCGGCTACGGGCTTCTTCGCCACAACCTTCTTCGCAGCGGGCTTCTTCGCGGCGACCGGCTTCTTGGCAGCAACCTTCTTGGCTGCCGGCTTCTTCGCCGCTGCCACCTTCTTCACTGCCGGCTTCTTGGCGGCAACCTTCTTCGCCACCGGCTTCTTCGCCGCAACCTTCTTCACTGCCGGCTTCTTGGCGGCAACCTTCTTTGCCACCGGCTTCTTCGCCGCAACCTTCTTTGCCGCCGGCTTCTTCGCCGCGACCTTCTTCGCTGCCGGCTTCTTCGCCACGGCGGCTTTCTTCACTGCCGGCTTCTTAGCCGCAGCAACCTTCTTCACCGCGGGCTTCTTCGCCGCAGCGACTTTCTTCGCGGCGGGTTTCTTCGCCGCAACCTTCTTCTTGGCAACTGCCATGTCGCTACCTCCTGATGAGAGTTGAACTACGCATTCGCGCGCGAACACTCACGACATCGACTGCCCTCGCGCGACTGCAGGGACGCGCCAACGCAAGAAACATGCTTATCGCGTTGCCAAGCCCTTGCAGCCGTTTCGCATGCCGATGTCGGACATCGGCGTGCGCTCGTCGCGACACATCGGCAGCGCACGCGATGACGCGCTCGCCGACCGATGCACGGACGGGATTCGTGGTCGGAAAGACCTCGGGAAATGAGTTCGGAAGACTGCAATGGAAAACACCGACACGCCCCTGCCGGGGTGCCGGTGCAGACCACACGTTGAAGGATGCCTCGACGGCGCGCCCTTGCGGCACCCGCCTCCTTCGCTCGATCACGCGGCCTCGCGACGGGATGTTCAGTCGCTGCTTCCGCTTCGATTTGCTGCTGAAGCTCGCTGCTCCTTTCACTGATCGGACCGCGCCGGAGTGCAGTGGCTGGCTCCGGATGAATCGGCATCGCAGGCGGAACATCACTTCCGGACTTTGCAGCAGAGCCCTCTCACTTCCGGGCGATCCACCACGACAGCCTTCCATGGGACTCCGCACACCGCGGGTCCGTTCCACACCACATTGCATCGGGCGACGCCGACCTGCTGCCCGTACGTTCGACGCCCCGTCGATCAACCGGGGCCCTGCCCACTCGTCCCGCCACAGGCGATCCGAGGACTGCCACCGAGGCGCGAGACCGACAAGGCTCCGCGCCCCTCCTTCGACCGTGTCAGTCCCAGCTGAGCGCACCACCGGTCTGGTACTCGATGACGCGCGTCTCGAAGAAGTTCTTCTCCTTCTTGAGATCGATCATCTCGGACATCCACGGGAACGGATTCGTCGCGCCGGGATAGAGCGCATCCAGTCCGATCTGCTGGCACCGCCGATTAGCGACAAACCGGAGGTATTCCTTGAACATCGGCGCGTTCAACCCGAGCACACCCCTCGGCATCGTGTCTTCGGCATAGCGATACTCGAGCTCGACACCCCGTTGCATGAGCTCGCGAATCTCGTCGCGGAACTCGCTGGTCCAGAGCTGGGGGTTTTCCATCTTGATCTGGTTGATGAGGTCGATGCCAAAGCTGCAGTGCATGGACTCGTCGCGGAGGATGTACTGGTACTGCTCGGCCGCGCCGGTCATCTTGTTCTGGCGACCCAGGGCGAGAATCTGCACGAAGCCGACATAGAAGAACAGCCCTTCCATGATGCAGGCGAACACGATCAGGCTGCGCAACAGCTTCTGGTCGTTCTCGAGCGTGCCTGTCTGGAACTGCGGATCGGTCAGCGTCTCGATGAACGGGATCAGGAACTCGTCCTTTTCGCGGATGCTGGCGACTTCGCGATAGGCATTGAAGATCTCGCCTTCGTCGAGCCCCAGGCTTTCCACGATGTACTGATAGGCGTGGGTGTGAATCGCTTCCTCGAAGGCCTGGCGCAGCAGGTACTGGCGGCACTCGGGGGCCGTGATGTGCCGATAGGTACCGAGGACGATGTTGTTCGCCGCGAGGCTGTCGGCCGTCACGAAGAATCCGAGGTTCCGCTTCACCAGCAGGCGCTCGTCATCGGTGAGGCCGTTCGGATCCTTCCATGTGCCGATGTCGCGGCTCATGTTGACCTCCTGCGGCATCCAGTGATTCGCGCAACCGGCCAGGTACTTCTCCCACGCCCACTTGTACTTGAAGGGCACGAGCTGATTCACGTCGGCGTCACCGTTGATCACGCGCTTGTCTTCCACGCGGATGCGGCGGAACGGCACCTCGGCTTCGACGGCAGCCGCCGGCTGCGCGAGGAAGTTGGGGGCCAGGATGTTCGGCGCCACGCTGTCGGTCGGAACGGGGCGGGACGGCCGGGCGAGCGCCGGCCGCACGCCATCCGGCACGACCGACTGCAGGCCGAGGGCGGCGCCCGCCGGGAACGCAGGGATGGGTGCCGGGGTGGGAACGATGTCGTCTTCGAAACTAAGCATGTAGGGCTCTTCTTCCTTGACCGGACCGCCCCGATGGACCGTGGCCACCGGGTGCGATCGCAGAGTTGACCGAACCGCCTTATTGGCAGGCCTCGCAGGTGGGATCGTCGATGCCGCAGAACTTCGCTTCCGTGGCGGGCGCTTCAGCGGCGGACATTCCGCTGCCGTGGGCGGACACCGCTGTCAGCTCACCCCCGCGGCCGGTGGATTTCTCTGCCGCCGTCGCTGCGAGCGTGCGCAGGTAGTAGGTGGTCTTCAGACCGCGCTTCCACGCTAGCTTGTAGGTGTCGTCCAGCTTCTTGCCGGAGGCACCGCCCATGTAGATGTTCAGCGACTGCGCCTGGTCGATCCATTTCTGCCGACGCGAACCGGCCTCCACCAGCCACGACGGGTCCATCTCGAAAGCCGTCGCATAAAGGGTCCGCAGCTCGGCCGGGATGCGATCGACCTGCGCGAGACTGCCGTCGAAGTATTTCAGGTCGGAGATCATCACCTCGTCCCAGAGCTTGGCGTCCTTCAGATCGCGGACCAGATACTCGTTCGTGACCGTGAACTCCCCCGAGAGGTTCGATTTCACGTACAGGTTCTGGTAGTTCGGCTCGATCGAGGCCGACACGCCGACGATGTTCGCGATGGTCGCCGTGGGAGCGATGGCGAGGCAGTTCGAGTTGCGCATGCCGTGCTGTGCGATCTGGGCACGCAGGGCGGTCCAGTCCAGCGTGGAGGAGTCATCGACCTCGACGTACCCGCCACGCTCGTCGGCCAGCATCTTCACGGTGTCCTGCGGGAGGATGCCCTTCGACCAGAGCGACCCTTCGTAGGTGGAATAACGACCGCGCTCCTGCGCCAGTTCGCTGGAAGCCCAGTAGGCGTAGTACGCCACGGCTTCCATCGAACGGTCGGCGAACTCGACGGCCTCGCGGGATGCGTAAGGGATGCGCATCTCGTGGAGGCAGTCCTGGAATCCCATGATCCCGAGGCCCACCGGGCGATGCTTGAAGTTGGCGTTCCGAGCCTTGTTGACCGCGTAGTAGTTGATGTCGATGACGTTGTCGAGCATCCGCATGGCGATCCGGACGGTCCGCTGCAGCTTGTCGATGTCGAGCTGCCCTTCCTTCATGTGGGCCACCAGGTTCACGGAACCCAGGTTGCACACGGCGATCTCGGTATCGGACGTGTTGAGCGTGATCTCCGTGCACAGGTTGGAGCTGTGCACGACACCTACGTGCTGCTGGGGCGAACGGATGTTGCAGGGATCCTTGAACGTGATCCAGGGGTGCCCCGTCTCGAACAGCATCGACAGCATCTTCCGCCAGAGCTGGACGGCAGGCACCTTCTTGAAGAGCCGCAGTTCACCCCGGGCGGCCTTCTCCTCGTACCGCGTGTAAGCCGTCTCGAAGGCACGACCGAACTTGTCGTGCAGGTCGGGGGCGTCGGCGGGCGAGAACAGCGTCCACTCGCCGTTCTCCATCACGCGCTTCATGAAGAGATCGGGCACCCAGTTGGCGGTGTTCATGTCGTGCGTGCGCCGGCGATCGTCACCGGTGTTCTTGCGCAGTTCGAGGAACTCTTCGATGTCGAGGTGCCACGTCTCCAGATAGGAGCACACCGCACCCTTGCGCTTGCCGCCCTGGTTCACGGCCACGGCGGTGTCGTTCACCACCTTGAGGAAGGGAACCACGCCCTGGCTCTTGCCGTTCGTGCCCTTGATGTACGAACCCAGTGCCCGGACCGGCGTCCAGTCGTTGCCGAGACCGCCGGCGAACTTGGACAGGAGCGCGTTCTCCTTGATGGCTTCGTAGATGCCCTCGAGGTCGTCGGACACCGTCGTCAGATAGCAGCTGGAGAGCTGGGACCGCTGCGTGCCGGCGTTGAACAATGTCGGCGTGGAGCTCATGAAGTCGAACGACGAGAGCACATCGTAGAACTCGATCGCGCGGGTTTCGCGGTCGACCTCGTTCAGGGCGAGCCCCATGGCGACGCGCATGAAGAACGCCTGCGGCAGCTCGATGCGGCGATTCTCGATGTGCAGGAAGTAGCGGTCGTACAGCGTCTGCAAGCCGAGGTAGCCGAACTTCAGATCGCGCGATGCCTTCAGCGCCTGACCGAGCCGGGGAAGGTCATAGGTGGCGAGGCGCTCGTCGAGCAGGCCCGCGGCGATGCCCTTCTTGATGAAGTGCGGGAAGTACTCGCCGTAGCGCGTCTCCATGCCGCCCTGGGTCTCGGGCTCGCCCAGGATCTCGAAACGCATGATGTCGAGCAGCAGGCGGGCCGTCACGTAGCTGTAGGCGGGGTCCTTCTCGATGAGAGCGCGAGCGGCGAGCACGGAGCACTTCCGCACTTCGTCCATCGGCACGCCTTCGTAGAGGTCCTTCACGATGCTCTGCAGGATGATCGCCGGGTCCACCGCCTTGCCGAGACCCTCGCACGCATCGGTGACGAGCCCGGTCAGCTTCGCCATGTCGAGCGGACGAAGCGTGCCGTTGTCGTTCACGTGGACGACCTGCGGATGCGCGTCGGCCTGCGACTCCTTCAGGCGGGCGCGTTCACGCGTGCGCTCCTCGCGATACAGCACGTAGGCGCGGGCGACGTCGTGTTCGCCGGAGCGCATGAGCGACAGTTCGACCTGGTCCTGGATGTCCTCGATGTGGAACGTGCCGCCCTGCGGCTGGCGGCGCATCAGCGCACCCACCACGGCCTCGGTCAGCTGACCGACCAGTTCGCGAACCCGCGCAGACGCGGCGCCCTGGCCACCGTTCACGGCGATGAACGCCTTCGTGACCGCCACCGAGATCTTGCCCGGCTCGAAACCCACGACGGCGCCGTTGCGACGGATCACCTTGTATTCGCCATACCGCGCCTCGCGCACAGTCTCGTTCTCGGCGGACGGGAATGAAGGATCCTTCGACGACACCTTCTGGATTTCGGTGGCGATCTGCATGCGCTCTCCTCGATGGTTGCGGGGCCGCTTTCGACAGGCAGGAAAGCATCCTCGCCGCCGAACTCGACCCCCTAGATGTAGTGCTGTGATGGGGACTCCCGCACTAGGCGTCGGAGTCGAACACAAGATGTTGTGTCTTGTGCGTGTTCAGCAAACAAATTCTAGTGCCAGCCATGGGAGAGTCAAGCGCTTTCCGACGCCGGATATGTTGCGTGCGTATGAAAGAGTCAGCCCTGCACGCCAGTCGCAACTCGGATGCAGGAAGGTGCCGCGGGTCAGCGTCGGTCGAGGAACTCTCGGGCGATCGAGACAGTGCTGAAGTGGATGTCCACCGAGTCGTCGATCTGGCGGGCATAGCCGCCGGCCATGGTGATGGCGATCGGAAGACCGGCGTCGCGAACCAGCGTGAGGACCAGACGATCGCGTGCAGCCAGACCGGTCTTGGTGAGGGCGAGCCGCCCGAGCCGGTCGCCTTCGAAGGGATCGGCCCCCGCCAGGTAGATCACGAGGTCGGGCTGACCGGCGGAGAGCGCGTGGCAGACCCCCTGCTCCAGCGCAGCGAGGTACGCGTCGTCGCCGGTGCCGTCCGGCAGTTCGATGTCGAGGTCGCTCTCTTCCTTGCGGAACGGAAAGTTGTTCGCGCCGTGGATCGAGAACGTGAAGACGGAGGGATCCCCCGCGAGGATCGCCGCGGTCCCGTTGCCCTGATGCACATCGCAGTCGATGACGGCGACACGCCGCGCGCGCCCCTCGGCCTGCATCGCGAGCGCGGCGACCGCGCTGTCGTTGAAGACGCAGTAGCCCTCGCCTCGATCACGGAACGCGTGATGGGTGCCACCGGCGAGATTCACAGCGATGCCGCGCGCCAGCGCCGCGCGACATGCCTCGAGCGTCGCGCCCGCAGAACGCCGCGAGCGCTCGACCATGGCAGGCGTCCAGGGGAATCCGATGCGCTTCATCTCGGCGGCACTCAACGTACCCGCCTGCACCTGCTGCACGTAGGCCCGGTCGTGTGCCCGTTCCAGTTCGACGTCCGTGGCCGCCGGCGGCTCGCGCATACGACCGTCGCCGGCAATCCCGGCGGCAATCACCCTTTCCCGCAACCGCGCGTACTTCTCCATCGGGAACCGATGCCCGGGCGGAAGAGGCAGGACGAAGTGGTCGGTGTAGAAGATGTCCATGGGCAGATCGGCTGGGGGCGGGTGGGGCGATCAGGGGGTCGCCTGCCACCCCGACACCCTGCCCCACTCGAAGCACGGCCCCGGATCCGTCTTCCGGCCCGGAGCGATGTCCGAATGGCCGGTGATGTCGACGATCGGATAGACCGCGCGCAGCCTTCCGACGAGCAGGTTCAGCGTGGCGTACTGCGCGTCCGTGAACGGGACGTCGTCGGTCCCTTCCATTTCGATGCCGATCGAGAAGTCGTTGCATCGGATCCGGTCGCGCCAGCGGGACTCCCCGGCGTGCCACGCGCGCCGACCGCACGGGACGAACTGGAGCGCGCTGCCGTCGCGGCGGACGAGGAAATGCGCGGAGACGCGCACGCCGCGGAGACGCTCGTAGTAGGGATGGGCATCGCAATCGAGACGCCCCAGGAAGAGATCGGTGATGGCCTCGCCCGAGAACTCGCCGGGCGGCAGGCTGATGTTGTGGATCACCAGCAGTTCGACCGGCATGCCCTCCGGCCGGGGATCGCAGTGGGGGGATGGGCAGCGCTGGATGCCCATGACCCAGCCATCGGCGTCGACGCCCCCATCCGGATCCACAACGCTCAAGGACGATCTCCCACCCGTCAGGACATCACTCGATGCCGAGCCGCTCCATGCGGTAGCGGATCGACCGGAACGTGATGCCCAGCAGCTTGGCGGCTGCCGTGCGGTTGAAGCGCGTCTTCTCGAGGGCTTCGAGAATGGCTTCCTTCTCCACGCGATCGAGATAGTCCTGGAGCGGCCACTTGCCATTGCTGCCGGAAGGCGCCGCCTCGCGCGAGACGATCTCGGGTGGCGTGATCTGGAGGTCGTCCTCGGTGATGCGACCACCGCTGCAGAGCGCGAGCGCCCGTTCGAGGATGTTCTCCAGTTCGCGGACGTTGCCCGGGAAGTCGTACTGCTGGAGCGCCTTCATCGCCGAGGACTCGATCTCGGGGCGCGCCGTGCCCACGTGCCGGGCGAGGCGGTCGAGGATGAAGTTGGCGAACACCGGGACATCCTCCCGGCGATCGCGCAGCGCCGGCATCCGCAGTTCGATGACGTTCAGCCGGTAGTACAGGTCGTGCCGGAACTTGCCCGCCTCGACGCATTCGCTGAGGCTCTGGTGCGTGGCGCTGATGATCCGCACGTCGACCGCCTCTTCCTGCGTGTAGCCCACCTTCCGGACCTTCTTCTCCTGGATGGCACGAAGCAGCTTCACCTGCATCGGCAGGGGCAGGTCGGCCACCTCGTCGAGGAACAGCGTGCCGCCGTGGGCTGCCTGGAAGAATCCGTCGCGATCGGCATCGGCACCGGTGAAGGCGCCCTTGCGATAGCCGAAGAACTCGCTCTCCATCAGGTTCTCGGGGATCGCCCCGCAGTTCACGGGCACGAACGGCTTGTCCCGGCGTGCGCTCTGCTGATGGATGAGCCGGGCGGCGAGTTCCTTGCCGCTGCCGGATTCGCCGGTGACATGCACGGGGGCCTCGCTCCGCGCGAGCTTCTCGATCATGTCGCGGACGTGCTGCATGATCGCGGAGCTGCCGATGAGCCCCTGGTCGGACGCGACCTTCGGCTGGGCCGATGGCAGCGAGAGCGCCGACTTCACGAGCGAACGCAGTTGCTCCAGCGAAACCGGCTTGGCGAGGTAGTCGAAGGCTCCGGCCTTCAGCGCCGCGACGGCGTTCTCGGTGTTCCCGTGCGCGGTGATGACGGCCACCGGGAGATCCCGCACGTTCTGTGAGACGAACTCGACGAGCTTCAGCCCTTCGCCATCGGGCAGGCGCATGTCGGTGAGGCAGAGGTCGTACTGGCCGGTCTTCACCTTCTCGATGGCCTCCTCCACCCGCATGGCACGCTCCACCTCGAGTCCCATGCGCAGCAGCGTGAGTTCGATCAGTTCGAGAATGTCCTCCTCGTCGTCCACGATGAGGACGGTGCGACTGATGACGCCGCTCGTGTTCGGCTCCCTGCGCTTCAAGGCATTTCTCCTGGAGATGACCCGCCCGGCCGCGATCGCGGCCCGGACATCGTGCTCATGTGTGTTTCATCACCACGGTGAACTGCGCACCTGCCTGCCGTTCCACGTAGTTGAGGCTCGCCCCGTTCGCTTCGCAGACCTCGCGGGCGATGTAGAGACCGAGGCCGGTGCCGCTGGATGCCGTGGTGAAGAAGGGCTCGAACAGATGGGCGCGCAACGACTCCGCGACGCCCGGCCCATCATCCACAACGGATAATTCGATTGTACCGGTCGCGGCCCCCGCTTCCACGATGACCGACACGCTGCCGGGCTCGCGCTGGCAATAGCGCAGCGCGTTGCGGCACAGATTCCACATGATCTGATTGAGGTGGCTGCGGTCGAAGCTCACCGACGGCAGCGCGCGGAGGTCGACGCGAATGACCTCCTCAGGGACCTTCTCGATCTGGCAGAACTGCAGCGCGAAGTTGCGGAGGAAATCCCCGAGCACCACGGTCTCGCGCACCGCGCGATCGCGCCGGTTCAGCCGCAGGACGTCCTGCACCATGCGATCGAGGCGCTGGGCGTTGTCGTGGATGATCTGCAGAAGTCGACGGTGCGTCTCGCCGATACCAGTCTCCTCCTGCAGCAGCTCCGTGGCATGGTTGATCGCCGACAGCGGATTGCGGATCTCGTGGGCGATGTTCGCGGTCAGCCGACCGAGCGAGACGAGCTTCATCTGCTGGGCCTGCATCTGGATGCGCGTGAGGTCCTCGATGAACACGACCACGCCCTGGTTGTCCTGGTGCCCGACCGGCACGAAGCGCGCGGCGGTCACCTTCTGCGTGAGGATCGTACGCATCGGATCGAACCCCGCCTCGGGGTTCTCCTGCCAGCGAGCGAGCCGCGCGGCAAGACCGGGGTTGTAGTCCTTCAACAGCAGCTCCCGCGGGCGCGGCGCCGGGCCGAGGAGTTCTTCCGCGCGGGGGTTCATCTGCCGGACGACGCCATGGGAGTCCACCACGATCACGCCGTCCTGCATGTCCTGCATCACGAGCTGGCTCACCTGCGCCATGCTGGCGAGATCGACTTCGCGCTGGGCAGCGAGCTGCTCGCTGGCCACGGCGCGCTTGGCGAGGGCGTGCGCCAGCCACGCCGTGGCGAAGTACCCGATCGAGAGCAGCCCCGCCTGCACGTACATTGTGTAGCTGCCGTAGAAGAACAGCACCTCGTAGGTGTGTTCGAGCAGCACAGCCACCGAGGCGAGCGCGGCGAAGAAGAGCGTGAGGCGGCCGCGGCTGATGATGCCGGCGGCGGCGAGGTTGGCGAGCAACAGGAGGGCGAGGCCGCTCGAGATACCGCCACTCGCGTGGAGCAGCAGGACGATGAAGAGGATGTCGCCGCAGACCTGGATGGCGAGCTGCACTGGGAAGGCCGGCCGGCGCGCGACGATGGTCGCGAAGCTCATCGCCGAGAAGAGCACGTAGGCGACGCTGACCGAGATGAAGAGGGGCTGATTCCACGAACCCAGCAGGAGACTCTTGCCGAGGGCGGTGGTGGCGACGAGCAGGACGAACGCCACCGCGATGCGGTAGGTGTTGAAGTAGGTGAGGGAGCGCCAGTGGCTGTCGGGGTACTCGAGCGCGCCGGAGAGGCCGTCCTCGGAGCGCTTGCCGTCGTCGGGCTGGCTCATGCGTATGGACGAGGTCTCGACGTCGGCGAGGATCAGCGGTCGGACCCGGGGGCACCGAGACGACGATGCTCGTCAGAGCAGAAGAAACGCCCCTGCGAGAGAAAGCTCTCGCTCTTGGGTAGATGCACGCCGCAGTGATCGCAACGGACCATGTCCTCGGGCTTCACCGGTACCGGCTGGTCTGCGGTCTTCTCGTCCTGGCGCGCGAGCGAGCGCTGGTAGTTCTTGACGAGGAGCACCACGGCGACGATGACGCCGATCAACATCAGGAACTTGGCCATGGGTCGCGGACGGGAAGTGGAGGGGTCGGTCGGTGACGGCGGCATGGCCGTCTACCAGACGCGCCCGGATTGTCCCAGATTAGGCAGGCGTTGCCCAATGCGCGGAAGAGCGCGAGGGCAGGCCGCCCGAGTGATCGCTGACCGCCCGGGTCAGCGGACCATTATGTAGAGGCGACCTTCGTTCGAAGCGCGAATGCGGGCGGCTATCGTCTTCGCATCGTACGACCGCACGCCGTCGCCCACGCAAATGTAATCCTTGGAGAGAGAGAACCGGGCTGCATTGAGGCTCGCGAGGGTGATCGGGCGCCACACGGGATCCGGGAGGCGGGACCACTCGCCGTTGTCGCGGCCGATCGCGTAGAGCTTCCAGGTCTTGGTGGCGCAGCGCATGCCTTCATGCGTGACGTTGTCGACGCCACCCGCGGTACGGACGAGCAGGGTGTACCGGACGATGCCGTCGCTGCCCTGGGTCACCGAGTTGGGGGCTATCGCGAAGCGATGGACCCCGAGGTTCCGCACCTTGAAAGATAGCCACTCATCGGGAAGCGATGTAGCCGGCAGGTCGATATCGAGGTTCTCGCGCGGAACATCCTTGGTGATGCTGAACCGCTCGTCGACCTCGTTCGTTCGGACGAACCCTTGCTGGGCACGCTCCTCTCGGGTGTCTTCGCGCGGTTTCATGTCCGAGCAACCCGCCATCGTCGCAGCGGCGATGGCGGCGACGAGAGCGGGCAGTGCGAACGTCAACATGTTCTTCAGAACGAAAGATCCCCAAGAAGAGATTCGCGGATGGCGGGCGCCACCGGGTCCGACGCCGCAGCGTATTCGGGATGATCGACACCGATCCCGAGAGCCGCACCGTCGCGCAACGATGTCTTCATCGCCGGCGTGAGTTCGAATCGGAGGAAATGCACGGAGGACGTCTTCTCGTCGTTCTCGCGTTCGAGATCCTCGTCGGCCAGGGCGTACACCTTGTCGTGCCCGGCCACCCGTACCCAAACCTTGTCTTCGACGCCCTTCAGCACCGCGAGGCGGCGCCTGCGCTCCTCCACCTCGGGGTACTCGATGAGCATCGTCGCCTTCCAGTTGCTGCCGTCGGGCACCAGCGGATTGTACGCGTCGAGCTCACTCTGGATGCCCTCTTCCTCGAAGATCTTCTCGATGCGCAGCATCTCCTGGATCTGGTAACGGAGCGTCAGCTCGTCCTCGAAGATCAGCGTCAGGTTGTCGCCCAGGTAGACCTTGCGGGCCAACTTGTGCGTCATGACCTTCGCACGGAACTCGTTGCGGTTGCGGGCGTAGGCCTCGAGGGTCATCAGACTGTCGCGGGTGATCGATGGCATGGCGTGCATTCTCTTGGTTCCAATGGGCTGGCAGGGTCAGAGGCCGTAGGCGATGCGGACCAGCGTGAGCGGATGCTGCTTGTCCGCGGACGTCTTGCCCATGCCCTGCATGATGTGGCGGCCGGCGATGGCGCAGTCGGAGCTGACGTAGTCGGGTGCGGGTGCGGCCATCGCCTTGAACACCGGACGGCCGATCTTCATCGACCCTTCGAAGTATTCCGACTTCACGCCCCAGGTCCCGTCGTGACCGGAGCATCGCTCCACGACAGTGACCTTGGTGTCCGGCACGAGTTCGAACATCTCGCGGGTCTTCTGACCCATGTTCTGCACCCGGAGATGGCAGGGGATGTGATACGACACCTTGCCGAGCGGCTTCGAGAAGTCGGTCTTCAGCAGGCCATCCTTGTGCCTCAGGACCAGGTACTCGAACGGATCGAACATCGCGTCCTTCACGAGTTGCACGTCGGCGTCGTCGGGGAACATGAGTGGCAGTTCCTGCTTGAACATCAACGTACAGGACGGGACCGCGGTCAGGATCGCGTAGCCCTCCTTCGCGAGCTTCGCGAGCACGGGGATGTTGCCGTTCTTCAGGCGCTCCACCGCGTCGAGATCGCCCAGCTCCAGCTTAGGCATGCCGCAGCAGTTCTCCTTCTCGACGACGACGTGCGGAATCTCGTTGTGCTTGAGGATGCGGATGAGATCGTGTCCGATGCCAGGTTCGTTGTAGTTAACGTAGCAGGTCGAGAAGATCGCCACCTTGCCGGGCGTCTGCTTGCCGGGCTTCACCGGGAAGGAGGCATCGGGCTTCGCCGTGCTGCGGAACTTCGCGCTGTCGTATTCCGGCAGCTGACGGTCCTTGTGGATGTGCAGCACGTCGTCCATCAGCTTCCGCGTGGCTGGCGTGCGGTTCACCTTGTTCACGATCTCGACCACGACCGGGATCGACGCGAGCTTGCCCAGGGTGTCGGTGGACGAGAGCAGCTTGTCGCGGAAGGTGACCTCGCCCTTCTTGAACTTCACCGCCTTGGCCCGGAGCATCAGGTGCGGGAAGTCCACGTTCCATTCGTGCGGCGGCACGTACGGACACTTCGTCATGTAACAGAGGTCGCAGAGGAAGCACTGGTCCACGACCTTCCAGTAGTCGGCCTTTGCCACACCTTCGACTTCCATGGTCGGGTTGTCGTCGACCAGATCGAAGAGGGTCGGGAAGGAATTGCACAGGCTCACGCAGCGGCGGCAGCCGTGGCAGATGTCGTACACGCGCTCCAACTCACCGAACAGATCCTCTTCGTCGAAGAACTTGGGGTTCTTCCAGTCGATGGGGTGGCGGGTCGGGGCTTCGAGGCTGCCTTCACGCATGGCGGGAATCCTGGGAAGAAACGGGGCAGGAAAGGAAATCATGGGTGCCGCGGGCCGGCAGGACGCCGGCCATCGCGGCGGAGGAGACGCGCAGCGCCTCCTCCATCACTGCGACTGCGGTCCGACTCAGTCGGCCAGCGCGTCCAGGGCCTTCTGGAAGCGGTTGGCGTGGGAGCGTTCCGCCTTGGCGAGGGTCTCGAACCAGTCGGCGATCTCGTCGAAGCCTTCGCCGCGGGCCGTCTTCGCCATGCCCGGGTACATGTCGGTGTACTCGTGCGTCTCGCCGGCAACGGCGGCCTTCAGGTTGTCGCGCGAGGCGCCGATCGGCAGACCCGTGGCGGGGTCACCCACCTGCTCCAGGTACTCCAGATGGCCGTGGGCGTGGCCGGTCTCGCCTTCCGCGGTGGAACGGAACAGCGCGGCGACGTCGTTCTGGCCTTCGATGTCGGCCTTGTTTGCGAAGTACAGGTAGCGACGGTTGGCCTGGGATTCGCCGGCGAATGCCGCCTTCAGATTGTCTTCGGTCTTGGAACCCTTGAGTTGCATGGCTGCTTGCCTCCGGATTGCATTCTTGGAACGGAATCGCCGGACTCAGGGAAGATGGGCCCGGCGCGAAAAGCGCGGTCGAGAACCAATGAATCGCCGAACGGCGTGTCGCGAAACGCCCGCCCACGAATCACCACTGGGCGAAAGCGCACGTCTCGTAACACTCGACAACGATAAATTAGACTAAATCTAAACCGTGAACGAAGTATAGGCAGTGCGTCCGACGGGTGTCAAACCTCCCGACTGGACAATCACCCCACGTCACCTTGCGAGGCGGACGACCTCAGGGGAACGTGACGGAGACCTGCGATCCGAGCGGCACGAATGCCCGTTCGACGAGCGACAGCGTGACGTCGCACCGACCGTCCCGGTCGAGGGGCCCGACACGATGGACGAGCCCGTGGAGCGGGTCCGCCGGTGCCCCGACGGGCGACACGCCGGCCCGGCGGCCTGGCCGCAGCCCGGACACAGCACGACATGGCACCGAGACCACGACCACGAGTCGGGTGTCGTCCTCCATTTCCACCGCCGGGTCTCCGGCACGGACGATGTCTCCCGCCTCCGCAGCGACCCGAGCAATGCGCCCGCGCGCCGGTGCCCGCAGCGCGGCAGCATCGCGGGAGAGCGTGGCGAAGCGGGCCCGCGTACCGGCGTCCGCACGGATGATCTCCGCCTCCAGCACGGCGGTTCGCAGAGCCGCCATCGATTCGTCCGCCGTCACGGAGGGGGAGAATGCCCGCAGTTCATCGGTGCGCATGTAGTTCCCGATCTCGGCGAGGCGCCGCTCGGCCGCGCCCAGATCGTCGGCGGCATCGGCGAGTGCTGCCTCGTAGGGCGCCGGATCCACGACGGCGATCACCTGATCGGCCACCACCCGGCCGCCTGGTGCCACCATCACTTCGCGCACCTGCCCGCCCACCGCGAAGCGGACGGTCCAGCGCACCGCAGCCTGCACCTCGCCGGGCCACGCGGGCGGCACGGCCGCAGACGTACGCCCGCCGGTGGCGCACCCGGACAGCAACAGGATGGCGATCAGACAGACGAACTGCCGGTGGAAGCGGAACATGGTTCGCACAGAGAGGTTCGCGGCGGATGGAGCGCGCGGATGATGGCACCTCGGCACATCGCAACGCAAAGCCGTTGTCGGCGCCTGCGCGCCCACGGACACCGTCCGGCCCATCGATGCAGACGGTGCCTGACGGATCGACGGGCCGGCGATCGTCGCCGCACAGCCGCAACCCTGCACTGCTACCCTCCGGGCTTCGCGACCTTCAGGCGTTCACCACGCCGCGTCGCACAACGATGGAGTGTCATTCGATGCAGAAGCGCAATCTCGGACGATCCGGCATCGCTGTTGCCCCCCTCGCCTTCGGCGGCAATGTGCTCGGCTGGACGGCCGACGAAACCACGTCGCTCGCCCTGCTCGACGCGTTCGTCGGCGCGGGCTTCGACCTGATCGACACCGCCGACATGTACTCCGCCTGGGTGCCCGGTCACACGGGTGGCGAGTCCGAGACCGTGCTCGGGCGCTGGCTCGCGAAGCGCGGCCGCCGCGACGATGTCGTGATCGCAACGAAGGTCGGCATGGCGATGGGCGACGGCAGCAAGGGACTCTCGCGCGATCACATACTCCGATCCGCCGAAGCCTCGTTGCGACGCCTGCAGACGGACCGCATCGACCTCTACCAGTCGCACATCGACGATGCCGACGTGCCGCTCGACGAAACGCTGGAGGCGCACGCGCGACTCGTCCGCGACGGCAAGGTGCGCGTGATCGGCGCGTCCAACCACACCGGGCCGCGCCTCGCCGAAGCCCTCGCCGTCAGCGCCCGCCTCGGGCTCCCGCGGTACGAGACGCTGCAGCCGCACTACAACCTGCTGGAACGCACCGAGTACGAGAAGAACCTGGCCCCCGTCGCCATCGCCGAGGACGTCGGCGTCATTGCGTACTTCCCGCTCGCCAGTGGCTTCCTCTCTGGCAAGTACCGCACGGAGGCCGACTTCGCGAAGAGCCCGCGCGGCGCGTGGGTGCAGAAGTACCTCGACGATCGCGGCCGCCTCGTGCTGGCAGCCCTCGATGCGGTGGCCGCCAAGCACACCGCGACGCCGGCGCAGGTGGCGCTCGCGTGGCTGATGACCCGGCCGGGCATCGTCGCGCCGATCGCCAGCGCCACCTCCTTGGCACAGCTCACCGAGATCCTCGGGGCAGCGAGCTTGCAACTCGATACCGCGGACATCGTCGCGCTCGAGACCGCGAGCGCCTGACGACCGGCGGCAGCAACGTCGCCTGTCCACGCCACACGAACTTCGGCGAGCAGGCGGCGGGCAGTGCGACGCGCTCAGGCGGTTTGCAGATTCACGCCGCCGCCGTCCGCGCCCGGAGCGGCGCCTCCACGATGGGGAGGTTCACGACCGCTGCGCCCAGGGCCAGCGCGATGTCGGCGTACCACATCCACGCATAGCTCCCGGTGTTCACGACGGCGAGCCCGCCCAGCCAGGCGCCGAAGAAGCCTCCGGTCTGGTGCGAGAGCAACGTGAGGCCGAAGAGCGTGGCGAGGTACCGGGTGCCGAACAGCTTGCCGACGAGCCCGGCCGTGGGTGGCACGGTGGAAAGCCACGTGAAGCCCAGCACCAGCGCGAACGCGTAGAAGGTGAGCGACGTCTTGGGCGCGGCGAGATAGATGCCGATGGCGACGGCGCGCGTGGCGTACATCCAGAAGAGCAGATGCTTCATGCGGTAGACGTTGCCCAGCGCACCGGCCGTCAGGCTTCCCGCGATGTTCGCGAGGCCGATGATCGCGAGGGACGTCGCGGCCACGCCCGCGGAAAGCCCGCAGAGCTGGACCTCGCCCGGCAGATGCGTGACCAGGAACGCGACGTGGAAGCCGCAGGTGAAGAACCCGGCATGCAGGCACCAGTAGCTGCGATCACGCAGCGCGATGCGGAGTTGCTCGCGCATGCCCGGCCCCGGCGGCAGCGCCGCGTTCGACGAGGCCGCCTGGGCCGGCGTCTGGCGCAGCAGGCGCGCGAGCGGGATGGTCGCGAGCGTCGTCGCCGCCATGGTGAGCAGCGCCGAGACCCACCCGAAAGCAGCGATCAGCACCTGGTTGAGCGGTGCGAACACGAACTGCCCGAAGCTGCCGCCTGCATTGATGAAACCCGCCGCGAAGGCCCGCTTCTCTGGCGGCAGGCGGCGCGCCGTTGCGCCGATCAGGATCGAGAAGCTCCCGGCCCCCGCGCCGGCTGCGCTCATGAATCCCAGCGTGAGCAGCAGGGCCCACTCGCTCTTCACGAACGGCGTGAGCGCCATGCCGAGCGCAAGCACCACGCCGCCCAGCGCCACGACCCGCGCCGTCCCGAAGCGGTCCGCGACGGCGCCGAAGATGGGTTGCGACGCCCCCCAGGTGAACTGCCCCACCGCCATCGCGAAGCTGATCGCCACGACACCGAGGCCCGTCGACGTGTTGAGCGGCGAGATGAAGAGACCCATGGACTGCCGGGTGCCCATCGTGATCATCAGGATGGCCGCCGAGGTGAGCATCACCGGCCAGATGGAGCGTGCGACAGTCGGATTCATTCGTGGTCTCCCGGGCCCTCGGCGGGCCGGAACAGTGGCAGGGTGTCGTCGACGAGTCGATGCAGCACGGCGAGCGACTCGTCCCCGATGGTCGATCTCACTTCCTGCTGGGCGCGACGCCAGTGGGAGCGCGCGGCGCGCCAGATGTCCTCCCCCTCGGCCGTGATGCGGACGAGCCGTCGGCGGGCGTCCTCCGGACTCGGCGTGACCTCCACCCAACCGGCCGCGATGAGCGGTGCGAGGTTGCGCGTCAGCGTGGTCCTGTCCATGTCGAGGCGACCCGCCAGATCGGTCATCGAAAGACCAGGGTGCCCGCGCAGATGGGCGAGGAGCGAGAACTGCGTGACCCGCAGACCGACGGCGGCGAGCGCATGGTCGTACACCGCGGTGACGCGGCGCGTGAGCCGGCGCAGACGGGAGCAGGTGCAGCCGGACAGACGGCTGTCGGCGTCGGGGATGGGGGCTGGCGATGCCATGTCGCGGATTCTAGTGCATATGCACTGATTCTGGCGACCGAGAAACTCTCGGACGCTGCCGCCAACGGGAATCTCGGGCGGCGTCGTCCCGCACGCTGAGCTGCCGGACTTCCGATAGCCGACTCAATCGTCGGGCAGCAGATGCCCGAGCTTCACGCGCTTGGTGTCGAGGTAGCGCACCGACTCATCGTCGGCCGCGATGATATGGGGACGCCGCTGCGCCACGTCGATGCCGAGCGCCCGCAGGGCGGACACCTTCGCGGGATTGTTGGTGAGAAGGGCCACGCGCGTGATGCCGAGCGCGCGCAGGATCTGCACGGCGGCATCGTAGGTACGAAGGTCGGCGGGGAAGCCCAGCGCATGATTCGCCTCGACGGTGTCGTGGCCGGCGTCCTGCAGCCCGTACGCGCGGAGCTTGTGCGCGAGGCCGATGCCGCGACCCTCGTGGTCGCGCAGGTAGACCACCGCGCCACGCCCCTCGGCCGCGATCCGTGCAAGGGCCAGATCGAGCTGGGGCCCGCAGTCGCAGCGGCGCGATCCGAAGACGTCGCCCGTCAGGCACTCGGAGTGCACGCGCACGAGCACCGGCGCCGCATCGAAGTCGTGGCCCATCGTGAGCGCGACGTGCTCGACCCCGGTGCCCGCGACGCGCCACACCTGCATGTCGAACTCGCCGTGCGGCGTGGGCAGGCGGGCGCTGGCCACCTGCTCCACCGCCGCCGACACCATCGGATTGGATTCGGTGGTCAACGGAACCCGAGCGTGTCTCGCCAGATGTTCTCGGCCCACGCATGGGCGTAGTCGGCCTCGAGCTCGGTGCGCTCCTTCGAGACCCCGAGGGTGCCGTCGACGGTGACGAGTGCGCGCTTCTCCGCGTCGAAACGGTACACGCCCGCGACGTGGACGGCCTCCGACGACGAGACGAAGCTGTAGCAGGTGTTGGCGGACACCGGCACCGCGTTGGGCGGATCTCCGCGGAGAGCCGCGATGATGGCGCTCGCCGCGACCTTCGCCTGGTTGTTGGCGGTGTGCGCGGACTTCGGCGTGGGGGACGCCGAGGTGGCATCGCCCAGCACGTGGATGCCGGGCACCGCGGTGGATTCATAAGTCTGGAAATCCACGCCGGCCCAGCGCTGATCGACATTCACCACGCCCGCCAGGTGCGCGATGCGGCCGGCGCCATGGGGCGGGATCACGTTCAGCAGGTCGGCCTCGACCGTGTCGAAGTCGGTGGTCACGCCTCCGCGCTTCGCATCGACCTCCAGCACGGCGGCGTTGGGCCGGTAGTCGACGATGCCGGGATACAGCTCCGACCACGCCTTCAGGAAGAGCCCCTTCTTGGACACGATGTCGGCGTTGGCGTCGAGCACGAGCACCTTCGATTTCGGCTTCTCGCGCTTGAAGTACGAGGCGACGAGACTCACGCGCTCGTACGGCCCCGGGGGGCAACGGTATGGCGACTTCGGGATCGACAGCAGATAGGTGCCGCCGTCGGGCAGCGCTTCGAGCATCGCCCGCAGACGCGTCGTCTGCGGCCCCGCCTTCCAGGCGTGGGGCACGGTCTTCTCGGCGATCTGCGCGTCGAGACCGGCCACGGTGTCCCACAGGAAATCGATGCCGGGCGACAGCACGAGGCGGTCGTACCGGATGCGCTGACCGCCGACGATGATCTCGCGGCGCTCGTGGTCGATGGCCGTGACCTCAGCGCGGATGCGGGTCACGCCGAGCTTCTCGAGCGAGGCGTAGGTGAACGTGTTCTGTGCAAGCGTGCGGTCCCCGCTCAGGATGAGGTTGCTCATCGGACACGAGACGAACTGCGCCTGGCGCTCGACGAGCAGGACATCGATGCCGGGGTCCCAGAGGCGGAGATAGCGGGCGACGGTGCAACCCCCGAAGCCACCGCCCACGACGACCACGACGGGACGCGCTGCACCGAGCACGGCTGGCGCTCCGGACACGAGGGGCATGCCGGAGAGCCCAGCCACCGCCTTGACGAACGATCTGCGATCCATGATGGCTCCGGCTCAGCGGCCCGTGGCGGATTGTCGGGAATAGAAATCGGCGAGCAGGGCGAACTCCTCGTCGGTATAGCCCTTCGCATGCTGATGCATCACGGACGCTGCCCGGGAGCCGTCGCGATAAGCCTTCAGGCTCTCGACGATCGTCGCGGCGTCCTGACCGGCAAGCGCGGCGAACTTGCCAACGCTGCGGCCTTCGGTGCCATGGCAGGCGGCACAGCTGGCGGCGAGATCCCGGGCCACGCGGGCATCGTCGGTGCCAGCCACGGCGACACCCGCCGGGAGGATCAGGCAGGAAGCCAGTACGAGGATTGCAGTCTTCAAACGGAAAGTCTCCGGTCACGGGGGATGGCCGACCCGATTCTCGCGACCCGCCGGCCGGGAGGCAAGCTGCCATCGCAAGCGCGCGGTCACCCCAGGCCAACGACCGCGACCGAAGTGACGGTTCCGGCAGGAGCGGCATGGCCTTGTAGGAGGGGCCCATGGCCCCGAAAGCGGTTGATGCAAGGAAGCGCTTCAACCGGAACCATCGCTTTCGCGGGCATGGCCCGCTCCTACACGCACTGGCTGATCCACCACGGGGGTATCGATCGCATACGCCCCATGGGCTGAACGCATCACCGTCCATGTTTCTCGCGCAATGCTCGCCTCGCATCCTTGCTGGCTTGCTCAATGCGGAAATACTCCCATGTCCTTTCGAACGATTTTCCTTGCGCTCGGACTCGTCGCTTCCGGGCCGACGCTTGCCGCGGTGACTGGTCTCGACCTTGCCGACTATCGGCACGTGGCGACCTACAGCCTGCCTTCGCTCACGGCATCCGAAGCCTCCGCCGTCACCTGGAACTGGGACACCGACAGCCTGTTCGTGCTCGGCGACGAGGGGGACTACGTGGTCGAGGTCGACAAGCAGGGGCGCCAGTTGAGCGTGATGAATCTCTTCGGCTTCGATGACACGGAAGGCCTGACCTATGTGGGCAATGGCCGTTTCGTCATCACGGAGGAGCGTCTGCAGGATGCCTACCTCTTCACGTACCAGGCGGGTTCCGCGACCGGGCGCAGCACCCTCCCCTCGGTGTCGATCGGACCGACGGTGGGCAATGTCGGCATCGAGGGCGTCTCCTACGATCCACTCACCGGGCGCTTCCTCATGGTGAAGGAGAAGACGCCCCAGGCCGTGTACGACGTCGCGCTCGACTTCGCGACCGGCGCGGCGACGATCACGGAACTGGTCCCGCCCGCGAATCTCTTCGCCACGCTGTTCGGCACGCTGGATCTCTCCGAGGTCCAGGTGCTCACGACGGTCCCGTCGCTGCGCGGCTCGGCCGACCAGGACAACCTTCTGATCTACAGCCAGGAGTCGGCGAGGCTGCTCGAGGTGAGCCGCAGCGGCCAGATCCTGGGCCAGTTCGTTTTCAGCGGCATCGCCGAGGACGCCGAGGGCGTGACGATCGATGCAGACGGCGTCATCTACATCGTCGGCGAGACCCCGAGCCTCTATGTGCTCGCGCCGGTCGCGGCCGTGCCCGAACCCGGCACGTGGGCATTGCTGCTGGCCGGCCTCGGGCTGGTCGGCGCGGGCGCACGTCGCCGCGCTTCCTGATCTGTGCAGTTCCAATCCAACAAGGAGACCCACACCATGAACAAGCTTCTCGCAGCACTGCTCGTCGCCGGCTTCGCCTCGCAGGCGCAGGCCGACGTCCGCATCACCGAATGGATGTACTCCGGCGGCAGCGGCGAGTTCATCGAGTTCACGAACCTCGGCGCGACGGCAGTGAACTTCGCCGGCTGGAGCTACGACGACGACAGCCGCCTCCCAGGCGTGTTCGACCTCTCCGGGTTCGGGATGGTCGCCAGCGGCGAATCCGTGGTCATCACCGAGACGAGCGCCGACACATTCCGCCTCGACTGGGGTCTGGCCGCCACGGTGAAGGTCCTTGGCGGCTACACCAACAACATCGGACGCGCGGATGAACTCAACCTGTTCGATGGCATGGGTGCGCTCGTCGATCGTCTGACCTACGGCGACAACACCGCTGCCGGCGGCCCGCGTACCCAGAACGTCAGCGGCCGTGCGATGTCCCTCGCCGCGCTGGGGGCCAACGATGCGAAGCAGTGGGTCCTGTCGTCGGTTGGCGATGTCGAGGGGTCGTACACCTCCCTGAGCGGCGCGATCGGCAGCCCGGGCACGACAGCCTTTGCTGCAGCGGTGCCGGAACCCGAGACCTACGCGATGCTGCTCGCTGGTCTTGGCCTGATCGGTTTCATGGCGCGTCGCCGCGCCTGATCGCGCAGTCCCCCGGACGGACGCCGGCCATCGGTCGGTGTCCGTCCGCCCGGCAACCGCCCGGGCACGAGTTCCCGCCCGCGCTCACCCGCGTTGCCCGAGCCGCCCGGCAAATGCTGCAGGCACGCGCTCGCCACGAACGACAAGACTGCCCAGCAGCGGCCGGATGTCCTGGTCCGCAAGATCTCCGATGCACGCGACGCTGACGTCCGGCGGCGGATGCGACGCGATCTCGACGGCATCCAGCGCGTAGTGCCCCTGCCTCGGAAGCACAGTCGTCACACGGTCTCCGAGTGCCGACTTCATCGCGGCGAGCACCCGCGGCTTGTCGTCGATCATCACGTAATGGCGCGCCGGATGGAGGCGCTGGACGAGATCGATCCGGCGCTCCTTGCGGGCGCAGACGACGACCCGACCCGACACCGCCGCCCAGAGCCCGGACCGAATGATCTTCCGTGGCTGCAGGACGACGTCACCATCGGACAGGATCACCGTCGCACCGAGCGTGTTCAGGCGTTGCAGGACCTCCATCGCGCGGGGGTACAAGCGCTCCTCGAACGGGTAGTCCAGCAGGAATGACGCGACCTGCAGCAGCCCCGATCCGTCCCCGCCTGCCGGGACATCGTCCGCACGACAGCGCTGCAATGCGCCGAGATAGTCGACATAGCCGAGGTCCTCGCGCAGGGCCCCGGAGATCTCCCAGAACCGATGGGCCGCACGGGTGCCGAGCGCACTCTCCAGATGGTGGGTGAAGTCCGTGACGATGCGGTCGCCGTCGAGCAGCGTGTTGTCGACGTCGAGCAGGAAGACGATGTCCTGGATGGGCGTCACCGGCTGCGCTGCGAACATCGGCACGGACTCGACGACAAGGCGAGATCGTCCCTCCGCTTGCCAGACGACGTTCCTGGCCCGCCGACGCGGGGATGGCGCGGGATGTCGGCACGGCACTTCGCCGCCCGATCGAGGCCGTCGTGGACCGCCAGCGACAATCTCTTGCGCATGAAACCTCCTGGTGACAGCGACGGCGGGCCTGTGGATGCGTCGCGTGCAGCGAACCGCTCACGACTCCCGGACCCGAGATTCGGCGAAGCACCGTTCGCTGTCTGTTCGGATACGAACAGAAACGCCATTCCAAGAGGCATGGGATCACTTCGCGGGGCGCTTTTGTAGGAGCGGGCCACGCCCGCGAAAGCGATGGTTCCGGGTGAAGCGCCTCCTGGCATCAACCGCTTTCGCGGCCATGGGCCGCTCCTACAGGGGCCGTGGATGCACCACCTGCCATACGAATAGGCGCGCTTTTGTAGGAGCGGGCCACGCCCGCGAATGCGATGGTTCCGGGTGAAGCGCCTCCTGGCATCAACCGCTTTCGCGGCCATGGGCCGCTCCTACAGGGGCCGTGGATGCACCACCCGCTTTACGAATAGGCGAGCCTTTGTAGGAGCGGGCCACGCCCGCGAAAGCGATGGTTCCGGGTGAGGCGCCTTCGCAGCACGCACCGCTTTCGGGGCCATGGGCCCCTCCTACAGGGGCCGTGGATGCACCACCCGGTGCGGGATCAGGCACCGCCTACGAAACGGTCGACGGCAACGGAGGCCTCCGGAACGGATGCACGCGCTCATAGGCGCGCGCGGCACGCAGGACGACCTGCTCCGCGAACCGCGGCCCCACCACCTGCATCGCCACCGGTAGCCCGTTCGACGCGAACCCACACGGCACGGTCGCCGCGGGTTGCTGCGTCAGGTTGAACGGGTACGTGAAGGGAGACCATTCCCACCAGCGTTTCAGATCGCTGTTCGGGGGAACCTCGTGGTTCACCTCGAAGGCGGTCGTCGCCAGTTGGGGCGTGATGAGGAGATCGTGGGTCTGGTGCAGCGCGTTCATGCGGCGCGCCAGAATCTCGCGGGCGCGCTCGACCGCTCGGTACTCCAGGGCCGACATCTCGAAGCCCGGTGCCGCCAGCGAGTTGATCGGCGGGTCGAGCAGATCGCGCTGCGCCTGCGACATGGGCTCGAGAGCGATCGCAAGTGCCACCGCCCACAGCGGTTGCATGATCGAGATCGGGTCCTCGAGGGTGAGGTCGACCTCCTCGACGATCGCCCCCTGGTCGGCGAGCACGCCGACGGCGCGTTCCACCAGTGCGGCCACTTCGGGGTCGACGCGCGCGTAGCCCAGCGTGCGGCTGTACGCGATGCGCAGCCCGGCCACGCCATCGTCGAGACCCTGGCGATAGTCGATTCCCGCCATGGGCACTGAATAGAAATCGCGCGGGTCGGGCTGCGAGATCACCGTGAGCATCAGGGCAGCGTCTTCCACCGTTCGCGAGATCGGACCCTGGTGCCAGAGCGTGAGGGGAGGCGGATGCGGGTGCACGGGCACGAGTCCGAACGTGGGCTTGAAACCGAACATGCCGCAGAAGCCGGCAGGGATGCGGATGGAGCCGCCGCCGTCGGTGGCCACGTGCATCACGCCGAGCCCGAAGGCCGCAGCGACCGCAGCACCGCCGCTGCTGCCGCCCGGTGTCATGCGCGCATTCCAGGGGTTCGACGTCACGCCGGTGAGCGGACTGTCGGTGACGCCCTTCCAGCCGAACTCGGGCGTGGTCGTCTTGCCGAGGAACACGGCGCCGTGTTCGCGCATGCGGGCGACCGAGGCGCTGTCGTCCTCCCAGGGCTGATCGGGGTTCACGGTGCGTGACCCACGTCGCGTGGGCCAGCCCTTGCACAGCAGGAGATCCTTGACGGTGGTGGGCAGGCCATCCACGAGGCCGAGGGGTTCGCCAGACATCCAGCGCTTCTCGGATTCGTACGCCGCATCGAGGGCAACCTCGGCATCGAGCACGACGAACGGATTGTGGATGGGCTGGATCTTCGCGGCCCGGTCGAGTGCCGCCTGCGCGACTTCCACAGGCGACAACTGCCTGGATCGGTAACCCGCCGTCAGCTCTGCAGCCGACAGCGAGAGGATGTCTTGGGACATGTACGGTCCGGGAAACTGGGGGACCCCTGCCTCACCGGCGCCGGACGCCAGCGCACGGCAGTGCGAAGGCGCAGGTCAGGCAGGGATCCCCGCGGGAAAGAAGGCCGGAGGCGGCGGACCGCCCCCGACCCGATGACTACGTCAGGCCTTTGCCGCCTTCAGCGCTTCGAGCACCGCCTCCGGCGTGATCGGCATGTGCCGCACACGCGCACCGCACGCGGCGAAGATGGCATTCGCCACCGCCGGCGCCACGATGGTCGAGGCGGGTTCGCCGACCCCCATCGGATGCCGACCCGACTGGATCAGCTCGATGTCGAACTCCGGCACATCCACCTGCCGGACCGGCTTGTACTCGTGGAAGTTGGTCTGCTTCAGGAGGCCGTTCTCGTAGTCGAGCCGCTCGGACAACACCTGACCCGCACCCCAGAGCGCGGAACCCATGATCTGGGCCTTCACGTTCTCGGGGTTGATCGCGATGCCCATGTCCATCGCGATCGTCAGCTTGTTGATCTTGTACACGCCGGTCGTGGTGTCGACCGTGACTTCGGCCACCCCCGCGACCCACGTCGGGCTCTGACGCTCTTCCGCCGACGAGACCGCGAGGCCCATGCCGGTGCCCTTCGGCAACTTCTTGGAACCCCAGCCGGCCTTGCCCGCCGCGACGCGCAGACAGTTGGCGAGCCGGAGCGCGCCACCCACCGTGCCGGATTCGTACTCGGGCCACGACTTGTCCGTCGGCCAGGGCAGCGAGATCCAGATCTGGTCGAGGTAGTAGTCGGACGGCGTACCCGGCGCGTAACCCGTGTTCGGGATGCCGCGATTGCCACCCTTGCCGTTCAGCATCGAGAGACGGAACTCGAGCGGATCGCGACCCGCCGCATGCGCGGCCTCGTCCATGAAGGACTCGACCACGAACATGTTGTACGAGTTGGACACGGTGCGCAGCGCGCTCGCCTGGATCGCCCAGGTGGTGCGGTCGCTGTTCCAGGCGCGGACGCGATGGTTCGGCACGTGGTACCAGTGATCGCTGCCACCCACGGACCACTGGTCGATGTCCTGCTTCTTGTCGTCCCAGGAATCGAGCTGCAGCCAGTCGGTGCCGTTGTTGAACTTCTTGCCCACCGCGAAGCGCGGGCCCATCCAGCCGCTCACCATGTCGTGGCTCATGGCCGTCATCTTGCCGTCCTGGATGCCGGCCTTCAGGCGGTGCAGGGTGGGCGTACGCGGATGCGAGATGGCGAACTGCGACTCGCGCGACTGGATGAACTTCACGGGGCGCCCGAGTTCGTGCGCGCAGTAGGCCGCGGCCAGCACGTCGTCGTAGTCCTGCTTGCCGCCGAAGCCACCGCCCACGAGGTACTGGTGGACGAACACCGACAGCTCTTCCTGCTTCTTGCCGGTGACCATCGAGAGGTACGCGGTCAGCGTCATGCGGGCGAACGACGTGCTCTGCGTGCCCACGTGCACGTGCCAGCTGCCGTCGGAGGCCTGCATCACCGTGCAGTTGATGGGTTCCATGAAGGCGTGGCAGATCATGTCGCTCGAGTACTCGACATCGAGGGTCTTGTCGGCGCCGGTCATGGAGCCTTCGACGTCACCTTCCAGCACCCAGTTGGCCGCCTCTTCGGGCTTGTCCAGCAGCTCCGCGAACTCCGCCTTGATGTCGGCGAGGCTCAGGTTGCCGTACGGGCCCGGGTCGGTCTCGATCTTCAGTGCCTTCGAGGCCGCGAGCGCCGCGGGATAGGTCTCGGCGAGCGCCACTACCCAGCCCATGCACTTGTTCATGTGATCGGCGATCACCACGGACTTCAGATAGCCCGGAATGCTCTTCGCTGCGCTGTCGTCCACCGACAGCACCTTCGACATGTGACGGGTGCGCGGGATCGCGAGCGCGCCGTACGCCATGTTCGGCAGGAAGACGTCCATCGCGTACTTGGCCGAGCCGTTGGTCTTGGCCGGGATGTCGAGCGCCGGGACCGACTTGCCGATGATCTTGTACTCGCTGCGTGCCTTCAGCTTCACGGCCTTGAAATCGTTGGGGTACGAGAACGACTTCTCGAGCTTCACCTTCTGGAGGATGTCGCCGTAGCCGACCGAGCGCTTCGACGCCTTGTCGATCACACGGCCCGCCGAGGCGTAGCACTTGTCGAGCTTGGCGCCGAGCAGTTTCGCACCCGCTTCGACGAGCACCATGCGGCCCAGGGCACCGGCACGCGACAGGCGGTCGAACTCGGTGGTCACGCTGCCGCTGTTCACGGTGTACGCGAGCCCGTAGATTCCGAAGTTCTCGTTGCTCTCCAGCGGCATGTCGAGACGGACCTTCTCCCACGGCACTTCGAGTTCTTCGGCGATGATCTGCGCGAAGGCGGTGCCGATGTGCTGGCCCATCTCGGCCTTCACGATGTGCATCGTCGTCACACCGTCGGGCGTGATCGTGAACCAGATCGAAGGCGTGTACGCCGGCGTCGCGGAGATCGCGGCCTCGGCGTCGCTGCCGCCGAGTGCGGGGGGCAGCGCAATGCTGAGGAATCCGGCTCCAGCCATCGTGGTGGAGCGGACGAGGAAACTGCGGCGGCCGGCGTTCGGCAGGAGTTCGTCAGGCATTCTTCTTCTCCTTCATCATCTGGGCCGCACGCTTCACGGCGCCGGCAATGCGGGGGTACGTGGCGCAGCGGCAGAGGTTGCCGTTCATGGCTTCCTGGATCTGCTTGTCGCTGGGGGAAGGGTTCTGCGCGAGCAACGAGGCCGCCTGCATGATCTGGCCCGACTGGCAGTAGCCGCACTGCGGCACCTGGATCTCGATCCAGGCCCTCTGCACCGGATGGGCGTTCGACGGGTGCAGCCCTTCGATCGTCGTGATCGCGCCGCTGCCCACCTGCTCCAGCTTGACCTGACAGGAGCGAACAGCCTGCCCATTGATGTGCACGGTGCAGGCACCGCACACGCCGAGACCACAGCCGAAGCGGGTGCCGGTCATGCGCAGTTCCTCCCGCAACACCCAGAGCAGCGGTGTGTCGGGTGGGGAGTCGGAGGCGAGGCTCCGACCGTTGATGGTCAGATTCGTCATGGGAGGTGCTCCTTCGGGTCGTGAGGAAGAGAAAGCGGTGCCGCGCAGCCCCGACAGGGACCACCGCACCTGTGGCGGAAAACACGGGACGGGGCCACGCACGGCATGGTGGCGACCCTCACTTCTGAACCAGCGACTGGCTGGCCATGAAGTTGTTGAACGTGGCCTCGGCGATGCGATACCACTGGTTCTGCTCGTAGCGGAACTTCCGCCAGGGCCCGAGGAAGCGGCGGAACACCGGGTTGCGGGCGGCCTCCTCGTCGTACAGTGCCTCGGCGGCGGCGTGGGCCGCCTTCAGGATGTCCTTCGGGTACGGATGCAACTGCACACCGTTCGACACGAGCCGGGCGAGCGCCTGCGGATTCTTGGCATCGTACGCCGCCACCATCCGAACGTTCGACTCCCCGGCCGCCACCTCGAAGGCCTCGCGATACGCCGCCGGCAGCGCGTTCCATTCCTTCAGGTTCACGATGTACGACAGGCACGAACTGCCCTCCCACCAACCCGGGAAGTAGTAGTGCGGCGCGACGCGGTAGAAGCCGAGCTTCTCGTCGTCGTAAGGGCCCACCCATTCGGCCGCATCGATGGTGCCTTTCTCGAGCGCCGGATAGATGTCGGCCCCCGGAATCGTCTGCGGCACCGCACCGAGGCGCGACACGATCTCTCCGGCGATGCCTGGGATGCGCAGTTTCATCCCCTTCAGATCGGCGAGGCCGCCGATCTCGCGGCGATACCAGCCGCCCATCTGCGCGCCGCTGTTGCCACCGGGGAAGATGACGCAGCCGTGCTCGCGGTACAGCTCGCGCACGAGTTCGACGCCGCCGCCGTAGTACATCCACGCGTTGTGCTGGCGTGAGTTGAGGCCGAACGGCAGCGCGCTGTCGAAGGCGAACGCCTTGTTCTTGCCGATGTAGTAGAAGCCCTGCGTCTGCCCGCACTCGACGGTCCCCTGCTCGCAGGCGTCGAGCACCTGCAGGCCGGGCACCAGTTCGCCCGAGGCAAACACGCGGATGTCGAATCTGCCGTCGGTCATCGCCCGCACGCGCTGCGCGAGCAGCTCCGCGCCGCCGAAGATGTTGTCGAGGCTCTTCGGGAAACTCGACGCCATCCGCCAGCGGATGCTGGGGTTGCTCTGGGCGACCGCCGGCGCGGCACACGTGACGGCGCCGGCGGCCCCGACGGAGGCGGCAGAGAGGAAACGGCGGCGCGAGCGGTCAGCGTTCATCGGCGGGGCGCCCTGCGGGAGGATCGGGCTTCAGTTCGAACACGGTGGGTGGGTACTCCGGGTTGTCGAGGAATGGCGCGAGGTCCTGCGACCCGACGGCGCCCGCAGCACCGGCGCTGCGATAGCTCGCGAGCCCCGGGAAGGCGATCAGCGCGACCACCATCACGATCTGGATGCACACGAACGGGATAGCACCGCGGTAGATGTCGCCCGAACGCACCGAGCGCGGGGCCACGCTCTTCAGATAGAAGAGCGCGAAACCGAAGGGCGGATGCATGAACGACGTCTGCATGTTCACCGCGAGCATCACGCCGAACCAGACGAGGTCGATGCCGAGCTTCTCCGCGACGGGCGCCAGCAACGGCACGAGGATGAACGCCAGCTCGAAGTAGTCGAGGAAGAACGCCAGTACGAAGACGAGCAGGTTCACGACGATCAGGAAGCCCAGCACGCCCCCCGGCAGACCGGTGAACAGATGCTCCACCCACAGATCCCCGTTCACGCCGCGGAACACGAGGCCGAACACCGTCGACCCGATCAGGATGAACATCACGAAGCACGACAGCCGGGTGGTGCTCTCCAGCGCCTGGCGCAGCAGCGGCAGTCTCAGCTTGCCTTTCACCAGCGCGAGGACGATCGCGCCACAGGCTCCCATCGCCCCACCCTCCGTCGGCGTCGCGATGCCGAGGAAGATGGTGCCCAGCACCAGGAAGATCAGCACCAGTGGCGGGACCAGCGTCACGAGTACCCGCCGCAGGAGCACGCCCGGCGCATGCCGCCGTTCGGTGGGCGGCAGCGCGGGCGCCGCCGACGGCTTCACGATCGACACCAGCAGCACGTAGCCGGCGTAGGCCGCCGTCAGCAGAAGACCCGGAACGAGCGCGCCGCGGTAGAGATCCCCGATGGGCCGAGCCAGCTGGTCGGCCATCACGATCAGCACCAGCGACGGCGGAATGATCTGCGCGAGCGTGCCGGACGCCGCGATCACACCCGTCGACAGCCGCGCGCTGTAGCCCTGCCGCAGCATCACGGGCAGCGAGATGAGCCCCATCGAGATCACCGAGGCCGCCACGACACCCGTCGTCGCCGCGAGCAGCGCACCCACGAAGATCACCGCATAGGCGAGCCCGCCGCGGATCGGCCCGAAGAGCTGGCCGATGGTCTCGAGGAGCTCCTCGGCCATCCCGCTGCGCTCGAGGATCAACCCCATGAACGTGAAGAACGGGATCGCGAGCAGCGTCTCGTTCTGCATGATCCCGTAGACCCGCTGCGGCAGCGCCTGGAGCAGCGAGGCCTGCAGCAGCCCGACCTCCACGCCGACGATCCCGAAGAAGAGTCCGATGGCCGCGAGCGCGAACGCCACCGGATACCCGAGCAGCAGGAACACGACCAGACCCACGAACATCAGCGGACCGATCGAGGAGATGAGCCATGCCGTCATCCCGTGATCCAGGGCATCGCGAAGCTCATGTCGATGCCCCCGGCGCGGACGTTTCCGCGTGCGTCGAGAGAATCCTCTCCGCCGGATACCTGCCCGACAGCGCGGCGACGACCTTGATCGCCTGCGACAGCCCCTGCAGCCACAGCAGCGCGAAACCCGCGGGGATGAGGAACTTCACCGGCGCCACCCACAGGCCACCGGCATTGATGGAGACCTCGCGGTTCGCGACGGCGTCCATGAAGAACGGCCAGGCGTGACGCAGCATCAGCAGCGCGAACGGAAAGAGGAACACGAGCGTGCCGAACAGTTCGATCTTCAGGCGGGTGCGCTCGGAGAGACGCGAAGCCACGAGGTCGATGCGCACGTGACCATTCTTGAGGAGCGTGCTGCCGCCTGCGAGGAGGAACACGGCGGCGAAGAGGTACCACTGCACTTCGAGGAAAGCATTCGAGCTGATCGAGAAGGCCTTCCGCGAGATGGCGTTCATCGCACTGATGACCGTCATCGCGAGGATGAGCCACCCCACCGCCCGGCCGACGCGCTCATTCAGCGCGTCGATCCCGCGGGACAATCCCAACCAGGCTTTCAAAGCGGGCCTCCGGGAAGCGTCGGACGATCGGTGTCCCGAGCGCCCGAGGCACTGCCAGCGCGAGGACCGCGATGGCGATGGCACTGCCGCCCGCCGCGCGGGCAGAGACTGCTTTGCATGATCGAGGCCTGCACGCTCATGTCATCGCATCCCACACTGCTCACCTCTGAAAGCTGCATCCTGGTCTCGTGGTGACTGCACTCGCGCGCCCGATACGAGGGCATCGATCCGCGTCCGCGCCCCGTCGTCGTGCGTCTGTCGGACGCCATGCATCGGAGCGCGATCCGACGGATTCTGTGGCCCGGTCGTCGAAGACGCATCGGGCTTAGGAGTGATCGAGGTTGAACCCTTGGAGCGAAGCGCGCCTCCCCCTTTCGAGGGAGATGTGGACATGGACAAGATGCGTCGCGACGAGACACGCAGAGGCGAGGTCCCGTCGTGGGTCGAGCATCGCTCGACGCGGCGCGGGCTTGGGTACAGCGGCGAATCCCGGAACGCGGGCGTCGGGCGAAGCCCGACCCACGGGGGTTGTTCTCAGCGTCGCGGACTCCAGCAGCGAGGGCCCTTCGTGGGTCGAGCATCG
>LNEE01000034.1 GCA_001464895.1 Betaproteobacteria bacterium Ga0077532 | reverse complement strand
TGCCTCGGCGCTGAGAACAACCCCCCGTGGGTCGAGCTTCGCTCGACGCCCGCGTCCCTGGATTCGCAGAGGTGCCCACGCCATCGCCGCGTCGAGCGCAGCTCGACCCACGAAGACCACGGGCCGCGTCGAGCCATCACGCCGTCAGCGCGTCGACCTCGCGGAGGAACGTCTCCACCACCTCCAGGTAGCGCGTGGTTTCCTCGATGTGTGCCGTGTGGCTGGATTCGTCGAACTGCACCACCCGCGAGTCCGGGATGCCGGCGCGCAAGGTTTCGGCGCACGCCGGGGTGAGCTCGTCGTACGCACCCACGGTGATGAGCGTGGGCACCTGGATCTCGCCGAGGCGGTCGATACGGTTCCAATCCTTCAGGTTGCCGATCACGATGAACTCGTTGGGCCCGTTCATCACCTCGTACACCTGGTTGCCCTCCAGATTGCGCACGGTGCGCTGCATGCAGTCGGGCCAGGGATCCACCCGACACAGGTGACGGCGGTAGAACGCCATCACCGCTTCGAGATACTGCGGATCGTTCCATTGCCCGGCCGCCTCGCAGCGCGCCATCACCTCCACCATGGCCGGCGGCAACTGCGCCTTGAGCTTCGACGCCTCCGCCACGAACTGGGGAATGCTAGCCGAGGTACTTGCGAGCACCAGTCCGGCGATGCCCGGCGGGTGCGAGAGCATGTACTCGACCCCCAGCCATCCGCCCCACGACTGACCCAGCAGATGGATGCGCTCCAGGCCGAGGGCCTTGCGTACCGTGTCCACCTCGCGCACCGACCGCTCGATGCGCCACAGGGCCGGATCATCCGGCCGGTCGGAACGGCCACAACCGAGCTGGTCGTAGAAGATCACCTCCCGATCGCGGGCCAGGTCTTGCAGCGGCTCGAGGTAGTCGTGGCCCGCGCCGGGTCCGCCATGGAGCAGCAGCAGCGGCAGGCCCGGCCCGCCCCCGACCCGCCGATACCAGACGCGGTGGCCGTCCACCGGAATGAAGCCTGTTTCCTCGCGCATCGCACTGCCCTCCTGAAGATGCGTGGATTCTGCCGGGCGGAGGCGTGCGCTGCACGACGGAACGTGGGTCCGCGGTCAGGAACACGGCTTCAGGGTTTCGCCCGACGCCCGCGTCCCTGGATTCGACGAGGTGCCCAAGCCATCGCCGCGTCGAGCGTAGCTCGACCCATGAACACCATCGCCATTGGATGCCTCGGCGCTGAAAACAACCCCCGTGGGTCGAGCTTCGCCCGACGCCCGTGTTCATGGATTCGTCGCGGTACCCACGCCACCACCGCGTCGAGCGTAGCTCGACCCACGAACACCATTGCCATTGGATGCCTCGGGGCTGAAAACAACCCCCCGTGGGTCGGGCTCCGCCCGACGCCCGTGTTCCTGGATTCGACGAGGTGCCCAAGCCATCGCCGCGTCGAGCGTAGCTCGACCCACGAACACCATCGCCATTGGATGCCTCGGGGCTGAAAACAACCCCCCGTGGGTCGGGCTCCGCCCGACGCCCGTGATCCTGGAAGCGCTGCTGCGCCCAGGCCGTCCCAGCGTCGAGCTATAGCTCGACCCACGTCGGGACGCACGGCAAGACGACTGACTACTCCTTCCACACTTCCTTCACCCGCGCATCGCGCCCACACGTCGTGCGGTAGTAGCGATACTTGATCGGGTTCTTCAGGTAGTAGTCCTGGTGGTAGTCCTCGGCGACGGTGAACTCGCCCGCCGGCACCACCTGCGTGTACACCTTCCCGAAGCGGCCGCTCCGTTCGAGCGCCGTCTTGCTGCCCTCGGCCACGGCCTTCTGTTCGTTGCCGATGTAGAAGATGGCCGTGCGGTACTGGGGACCCTCGTCGCAGAACTGGCGATCCTTCACGGTCGGATCCACGTGCCGCCAGAAGTACTCCACGAGTTCGGCGTAGCTCACCTTCGCCGGGTCGTACGTCACGCGGATCGCCTCGGCGTGACCCGTGTCGCCGGCGCTCACCGATTCGTAGGTCGGATTCGGCGTGGTGCCGCCGATGTATCCGGACTCCGCGGACAGCACGCCGGGCAGTTTCTCGAAGTCGGCCTCGATGCACCAGAAGCAGCCGCCGGCGAAGATCGCGGTGGCCGGGGCCGCGGCCTGGGCGCGCGCCTTGTTGGCCATTTCGGGTGGCATGCCGGCGAAGACGCTAGCGAAGGCGCTGGCGAGGACCACACCGGCGAGCAGAAGGGAAAGGCGACGACGGATCAAGGCGGACTCCAAGCGTTCGGTTGAGGGATTCGGGGCGACTGAATAGCACGTTGCCTGCCCGGGCTCGTTATACCTCAGGGGCGCGCAGATGGATGTGCCCGAGACGACGCGAACGCTATACCGCGAGGATCGTCTCCCCGGCCAACATCGGGCGCTTGAAGATCAGCAGCCGCCCCTTGTAGGCCGGCGCACCGTCGTGCGCGGGGGTGTCGAGGCGCTCTTCCCGCCGGTCGAATCCGCTGTCCGTCAGGGCGCGATTGAAGGCGCTCCGGTTGCCGCGATCGGGATCGACGATCCAGACCTGCGCCCCGGCCGCCGCGTGCCGAACGATGAACGCCGCGAGGACGACGCCCGCGCCGCGGTCGTACAACAGATCGCTCCCGACGATGAGGTCGAAGCGACCCTGCACGGCGGGACGCGCGCCCGGTGCGTCGGGACGTTCGGGCGCGTTCCAGTCACCGTGTCGGTACTTCATGGGACCGAGGGCGTTCAGGCGCAGGTTTTCGAGCATGAAGGCCTCAGCGAGCGGATGGCAGTCGCTCGCGGTGATGTCCGCACCGCGGCGGTGCCCGACGAGGCTCGCAAGCCCCAGTCCGCACCCGAGTTCGAGGATGCGTTCGCCGGTGGTCACGGGGTGGTCGGCGAGACGCGCGGCGAGCTGCGCACCCGACGGCCAGAGCAATCCGAAGAGCGGCCACGCGGCCGACGAGATGCCGAGGCGCTCGGCCACCCCGTGCGGATCGGCGTACTGCTGGCGATCGAGGAGCGAGCGGATGACGAGATCGTCGACGCCCGCGACAGCGATGCGCTCCTGCTTGGTGAGGTAGCCGGGCATCGCGGATGGCGGGCCCCGGGAAGGGGTCCGCGCGGAGAAGGATCGGCCAGTATGGGGCGGGGGCCCGCGGCGCGCCACGAACATCGTGCGTCGCGCGTCCTCCGCCGTTCGGACCGACTACGCCAGCCCCGCCGCCCGCAGCCGCGCCCGCAGCGTCCCGACTTCCTCCAGGAGGTCCGCCACCAGCGCGGCGAGTTCCGGTCCGGCATCGAAGTCGCGCTCCAACTGGCGGATACGGCGCGCCCGCTGCAGATCGCGCGCGGAGAAGAGCCAGTGGGTCCCGACGACCGCGGTGACCGTCAGGACGCCGTCGTCCACGTGACCGGTCACCCAGTCCACGTGCACGGCGCAAGCACGCGCCACCTGGTCCACGGTGAGGCAGGCCTCATCGAGAACCACGACACTCAGGGGTTCGTCGCGCACGTCACACCTCCTGTCCGGTGCGCGGATCGAAGGCGAGTTCGCGGGACATCGCCTCGTACAGTTCGCGCGCCCTCGGGTTCGAGGCCGGAGGCAGCACCACCTGCAGCGTGAGCCGCAGGTCACCGGGCGGATCCGACGGGATGCCCTTGCCGCGGACCCGCAACTGGCGCCCGCTCTGGGCGCCTTCGGGGATGCGCACGTTGAGTTGCGCACCGTCGACCGTCGTCACCGGGACGACGCCCCCGAGTGCGGCCTCCCAGGGCGTCACGGGAAGCGTGAGGTGCACGTCCCGGCCATCGACGCGGAAACGCGGGTGCGGCGCGAAGTGCACCTCGAGCAGGAGATCGCCGGCCGGCCCATCGCCGAACCCCGGCGCGCCCTGCCCCGCGAGGCGCACGACCTGACCGTCGCGGATGCCCTTCGGGATCTGCACGTTCAGCGTCTTCGTCTCGAGTGCGACACGGCCCTGGGGATCGATGTGAGGCACGCGCAGGCTGATCTGCCGGGTGGCGCCGCGGAACGTCTCCTCGAGGTCGAGCATCACCTGCGCGTGGTGATCCTCTCCGCGGCCGTGGAACTCGCGCTGCCGCGAGCCTGCACCGCGGGGTCGAGGGCCGGCCCCGGCACCGAAGATCTTGGAGAAGAATTCGCTGAAGTGCGCTGCCTCGGCGTCGGAGAAGCCGTGATCGGCGCCATCGAAGCCGCCCTGCCAGTCGGGCGGGGGCTGGAAATCCTGCCCGGGCCGATAGCCCCGCCCGAGTCGGTCGTACGCCGCGCGCTTCTCGGGGTCCGAGAGCACGGCGTTGGCCTCGTTGATCTCCTTCATCCGCGCGTCGGCGTCCTTTTCCTTCGAGACGTCGGGGTGGTACTTCCGCGCAAGCTTGCGGAAGGCCTTCTTGATGTCGGCGGCCGTCGCGTCGCGCGGCACGCCGAGGGTGTCGTAGTAGTCCTTGAACTCCAAGCCTGGACTCCTTGTGCGGGGCGCCGTGCACGACGGCTGGGTCAGTGGGTACGCGTCGCTGCGCGCATTGATCTCGCGGGATAGATCGGGGTCGCCGCGGTCTTTGCAAGACAGCCGCGGCCGCCGGGCGTAGATTTGTCTCGCGGCTGAACCATGGCGGAATCGACAGGTATCCACGGTCCGCAATCGCACGCGCCGCCCGATTGCCAGCACGCGCGCCCACGATCGTCGCGGGCGTGCGGGTCGATCGGTGCAGGGCTCCCCGCGATGGCGCTGCAAGGCGCTGGGGGTGGCCCGCTGACCATGTCGAGACCGAACGGGACGGACCACCACCATGAGAACACTCCGAGTCGCAACACTTTGCCTGACGTTCGCCGGGCTGACCGCCATCCCTGCCGCCGCCGTGACGATCGGCACGCAGGACACCTTCGAGGACGGCACCACGAACGGCTGGCGCATCGGCCCCGCGGGCGCGCTCCTGCAGCCGGTCAACGTCCCCGATGGTGGACCGGCGGGCGCAGGCGACGCCTATCTGATGCTCACCTCGACAGGCTTCGATGGCCCCGGCGGGAGACTGGTGGGCATTGCGGGGGACCAGTGGTTCGGGAACTACGTCACGGCGGGCGTCACGTCCATCGCGATGGACGTGATCAACGTTGGCAGCACGGACGTCGATCTCCGACTGTATTTCGCGGGGAGCAGCGGAACGGGCATCTCGGTGGATGGCGTCACCGTCGCCTCCGGCAGCGGCTGGAGGCGAGTCGCCTTCTCGACACTGCCGGGCGCGATCACTGTGGCTCCGGGCGTGCCGGCGCTGGATGTGCTGTCGAACGTATCGGAGTTGCGGCTCTTCCACAGCGCCGGCGCGAGCTTCCCCGGGCCGAGCATCGCCGCGCAGATCGGCATCGACAACGTGACGGCCGTCCCCGAGCCCGGCACCTGGGGGATGCTGGGCCTCGGGCTGGCGGTGATCGCCGGCGGCGTGTCGCTGCGCCGCAGGCACTCGGGCTGATCGGCCTCCCGCTGCACGACCTCGCACGCGATCGCCACGGAACGGCACCGCCCACCGAACTCAGCGCAGATCGCCGTCCACGTAGTACCAGCGCCCACCCTCGCGCACGAAGCGGCTGACCTCGTGCAGACGATGCGCGCGGCCACCGACCTTGCTGCGGGCGACGAACTCGACGGTGGCGTGGTCCGCATCGATCACGGTGTGGCCGCGCACATCGAGACCCAGCCAACGCAGGCCGGCATCGGCGGCGTCCATCGACGCAGGGCGCGTCGTCGGATGCCAGGTCGCGAGCAGGTAGTCGGTCAGTGACAGCACGTAGGCGCTGTAGCGGGATCGCATCAGCGCCGCAGCGTCAGGCGCCTGGAGGCGCAGAGGACCCTCGTGCCAGGGGCCGCAGCAACCGGCGTAGGGAAGGCCGGAGCCGCAGGGGCAGGCAGGCGGATCCAGGGATGCAGCGGTGGCGTTCATCGATTGATCTCCTGTCCGTGGCGCACAACCTCTCCGACGGCAACACACAAGAGAACGGCCGCCCCGAAAGGCGGCCGTCCGATTGCCGTGTGCGACGCAACCGCGATCAGTGGTTGTCCCGCGGCAGTCCCTTCGTGGTGGAGATCTTCTGGTACTTCACGGCGGGCTTCAGGGTCATGCCTTCCGACAGCTCGTCGACCATGCCGCGCTGGATCTCCTGCCAAGGCGTCTGGCTCGGCGGAACGGGATGACCGCCCTTCTTCAGCAGGGCCGCCATCCGCTTCGCGTACTCCTCCTTCGTGATCATGATGTTCGCGGTGCGCTTGTTGAGGTCGATGCGCACGCGGTCACCCGTCTTCAGGATCGCGAGGCCGCTGTTGCTCGCCGCCTCGGGCGAGGCGTTGAGGATGGACGGCGAACCCGACGTGCCGGACTGGCGTCCGTCGCCGATGCACGGCAGTTCCGTGACGCCCGCCTTGATGAGCTTTGCGGGCGGCTGCATGTTCACGACCTCGGCGGCACCCGGGTAACCCTTCGGACCCACGCCGCGCACGAACAGCATGCAGTTGTCGTCGATCTTCAGCTTCGGATCGTCGAGGCGATGGTGGTAATCCTCCGGGCCCTCGAACACGATGGCGCGGCCTTCCCAGGCGTTCGGATCCTTCGGGTCGGACAGGTAGCGGTCGCGGAAGGCCTGCGAGATCACGCTGGTCTTCATGATCGCGCTGTCGAACAGGTTGCCCTTCAGGTTCAGGAAGCCCGCCTGCGCCTTCATCGGCTTCTTGATCGGCCAGATGACGAGCGGGTCCTCGACCGGCCTGTTCTTGCAGTTGTCGTGGAGCGACTTGCCGTTCACCGTGATCGTGTTCTTGCGGATCTTGCCGGCCTTGATGAGTTCGTTCACCACGCCGGGGACGCCGCCGGCGCGGTAGTACTCCTCGCCGAGATACTCACCCGCGGGCTGCATGTTCACGATGAGCGGGACGTCGTAACCGACCTTCTCCCAGTCGTTGCAGTCGAGCTTCACGCCGATGTGCTTCGCGATGGCGTTGAAGTGGATCGGCGCATTGGTCGAGCCGCCGATGGCGGAGTTCACGACGATCACGTTCTCGAAGGCTTCGCGCGTCATGATCTTCGAGGGGCGGAGGTCCTCCCACACCATCTCGACGATGCGCTTGCCGGTCTCGTAGGCGTTCGCGTACCGGTCGCGATGGGGCGCCGGGATCGCGGCACTGCCCGGCAGCGACATCCCGAGGGCCTCGGCCAGGGAGTTCATGGTGGACGCCGTGCCCATCGTGTTGCAGTGGCCCGCCGACGGGGCGGACGACGCGACGATCTCGATGAACTGCTCGTGGTTGATCTCGCCGGCGGCGAGCAGCTGGCGCGCCTTCCACACGATCGTGCCGGAGCCCGTGCGCTCGCCGCGGAACCAGCCGTTCAGCATCGGCCCACCGGAGAGCACGATGGCGGGGATGTCGACCGTTGCCGCGGCCATGAGCTGCGCGGGGGTCGTCTTGTCACAGCCGGTCGTCAGGACGACACCGTCGATGAAGTAACCGTAGAGCAGCTCCACCAGCCCGAGATAGCAGAGGTTCCGGTCGAGAGCGGCGGTGGGCCGCTTGCCGGTTTCCTGGATCGGGTGGACTGGGAATTCGAAGGCGATCCCGCCGGCCTCGCGGATGCCCTCGCGCGTGCGGTGCGCGAGTTCGAGGTGATGGCGGTTGCACGGGGACAGATCGGAGCCCGACTGCGCGATGCCGATGATCGGCTTGCCCGACTGCAGTTCCTCGCGGGAGATCCCGAAGTTCATGTAGCGCTCGATGTAGAGCGCCGTCATGTCGGGGTTGTCCGGGTTGGCGAACCACTGACGGGATCTCAGCCTGGTGGGATCTTTCGCGACGGTCTTCTTGGCCATGGTGTGACTGCTCCTCCTGATGTGTGTGCGTACCGGTGATCCGGAACGATCCCGATTCTAGTAGGACGCGAGCGTCATCGCGACGGGAAATGGCAAGGAGGTCGGCGGTGGAGGCGACCTTGCAGGAAGGGCCCATGGCCCCTGTAGGAGCGGGCCATGCCCGCGAAAGCGGTCGATGCCTTGGAAGCGCTTCAACCGGAACAGTCGCTTTCGCGGCCATGGGCCGCTCCTACAGAAAAGCGTGGCGCGTTCCAACGGCAGGTGGCGCATCAACCGGGGGATATACAAGGGGCACCCCCCTTGTTGGTACGCCACGCGGCCAAGCCGCCGCGGGCCGCCAGGCCCGAGAGGCGGCCATTGGCCGCTCCTACAGAAAAGCGTGGCGCGCTCCAACAACGGGTGCTTCCTGTCGAGGGACCGACGGCTCCTGTAGGAGCGGGCCATGCCCGCGAAAGCGATCGATGCCAGGAAACGCCTCGACCGGAACCGGCGCTTTCGCGGGCATGGCCCGCTCCTACAAAAGCGTTGCCCGTTCCAACGGCAGGTGGCGCATCAACCGGGGGATATACAAGGGCCCCCCCTTGTTGGTACGCCACGCGGCCAAGCCGCCGCGGGCCGCCAGGCCCGAGAGGCGGCCATGGGCCGCTCCTACAAGAATCCGTGGCACGTTCCAACGACGGGTGGGTTGTGGCCCCTGTCCGCTCGCCAGCGCTACGCCACCGCGTACCCGTATCGCAGATTGCTCCGCTGCCCACCCTCGGCGAGGTACTTGCGCTTCCGGCGCGTGATGCCGTCCGCGATGCCCGCGTAGGCCGTCGGCTCGATGTCGTACAGCCGTGCCGAATTGAGACCGAAGATCGCGCTCTTCACCGGACCGGTGGCATCGCCGAGCGGTGCGAAGCCGTGCCGCGCCTGCATGTCCTCGGGGATCTCCAGCCGGCGCAGGGCCTCGATCTGCCACTGCGGTGCGCCCGTCCAGACGGCGTCCGTGCCCCATACGACGCGATCGGCGCCCAGGCCCTTTACGAGCGTGCCGAGGATGGCCGCTGCGAGGCGCGGCTGGGCGATGCTCGTGACGGCGAAGATCTGGCCGAGATCGCCGTACACGTTCGTCACGCCGTACTTCTCGGGGATCTCCGCGAGGTCGGTCACCCAGTCGATCCGACCCGTGGCGTCGAACTGTGCGAGCGCCTCCTCAGGCGTGCCGCCGCCGGGGAATCGATAGCCGGAGTGGTAGATGACGAAGTTCAACATGGGCCAGTCCTTCGCGGCACGGCCGACGTCCCGCACGTCGCAGAACTCGCGCAGATGCGGATACTGCTTCTCCACCGACGGCGGGAAGAGGCCCTTGTGGACGCACACGTTGCGGATACCCACCTGCCATAGCCGCTCGTAGAACGGGTACAGGCGCTTCTCGTCGTCGAGACGCCAGGGGTGCTTGCTGAGATCCTTGTGCGTGTTGTCGCCGATCGTGTAGCCCTTGAACGAATCGGGCTTGTCCTCCTCGATCGCGCGGTCCACCGCCTCGACCCAGCCGAGCTGCCCGGGCGCGAAGATCGCGTGACTCAGCAGGCGGCGCGTGCCGGCCTCGGTGTTCACGCGGGCGCGCGCTGCGGCGATCATCGGATTGGTGAGGAACCAGTCCTCCTTCACCTCCGACGGTGCGCTCGACACCAGTGCGATCTTCGTGTCGCTGTCGAGAAAGATCTCCTTCATGTAGTTGTCGAACTTCAGGTCCTCGAGCGACTGCGGCCGGCCCGCGAGATCCGGATTCCAGCCGGCGCGGCCCACCGCCTCGCGCATGCGGACGAACGTGTCGAGCCGGGTGTCATCGCGCAGGAAGTGCGTGTGCCCGTCGAGGATGAACTGGCCGGCGAGCCCGTTGGCACGCTCCCGCGCCAGTTCGGGCGTCGCCGCCTCAGCCTCGGACACCCCGAACACCGGCCCGTAGACCTCGTTCATCGCGACGAACGCGGCCGCCATGCCGGCCGCCGTGCGAAAGAAGCCGCGGCGGGTCATGCCTTGATGCGCCGCAAGGCGGTCGCCGAGCAGTGCGAGCCGCGCCTGGACCTCGCGCTGCGCCGGCGTCTGCGGAGGCGGCACGAACTCCTCGCTCGCGACGATCTGCGTCGGGATGGGGGAATCGAAGGGCAGCGATTCCGCAGGCACGAGGCCGCGCCGTTCGTCGTCGGTCAACAGGTTCATGGATTCACGCCTCCGGTGGTCGGGCGCTCGCGGCTGCGGGCACCCGGGACGGACGTCATCAGCGACGAGAAGGTTCCCGTGCGCATGGCCCCCAACCTCCCTGCCCTGCTGCGGAGAGCCGGCGGAACGTTCGTCCGACAGCCCGCCGCCGACCTCAACGAACAGTCACTCAGCCTGCGGGCCGGGGATGCGTGCGCAGACCGGTGGGCTTCATCTTCTCGGGCAGGATGCGACCGCGCAGCGCACGGCTGGCGGCGTAGTGGCCGAGATCCTTCGCCTTCAGATCGATCTCGCGTTCCTTGCCCGCACGTCCCACCCCGAGCACCGTGAGGAACGGCTGATCGGACACCGCCACAGCGACCAGCTTCTCGCCCTTGTCGAGGCCCATGATCACGAGGCCGCGCCCCTTGCCCTGGTACTTGAGTTCGGAGAGCTGCACGAGCAGCAGCCGCGCGCCCTCGGACAGCGCGGCGACGTACGTGCCGGGGCGATCCTCGATGACGACCGGCGGCAGCGGCAGCTCGCCCGCTTCGAGCGTGAGGAAGTCGCGCCCCGCACGACGGTTCGAGACGAGGTCGGACAGCTTCGTGCGGAACCCGTAGCCGCCGGTGGAGGCGACGACGAGTTCGGTGTCGGGTCTGCCGGCGAGGCAATGGAGCAGCTTCGCGCCGCTCTGCAGCTCGACGAGCGACGACGCCGGTACGCCGTCGCCCCGACCGGTGGGCAGACTCGCGGCCTCGATGGAGTACGCGCGGCCGGCGGTGTCGATGAAGACCACGGGGTCTGGCGTCCGGCAGCGGAGCAGGCTGCCGAGACCGTCGCCCTCCTTGAACGTCAGCGCCGAACCTTCGACCTCCCATCCCTGACGTGCCCGCACCCAGCCATTGCGCGAGACGATGACGGTCAGCGGCTCGTCGACGACGGGCTTCGCGGCGACGGCCTTCTCCGACACCTCGATGATCGTGCGGCGCGCATCGCCGAACGTCTTCATGTCGGCCTCGATCTCGCGCACCACGAGGTTCTCGAGCACGCGGCGCGAACCGAGGATGCGTTCGAGCTCCTTCTGTTCCTTGCGCTTGTCCTCGAGCTCCTTCTCGACCTTGAAGTGTTCGAGCTTCGCGAGCTGGCGCAGGCGCATCTCGAGGATGTCCTCCGCCTGCCGCTCGGACAACCCGAACGCGGCCATGAGATCGACCTTCGGTTCGTCGGCCTCGCGGATCACCTTGATCACGGCGTCGACGTTCAGGAGGACGATCATCCGGCCTTCGAGCACGTGGATGCGGTCGAGCACCTGGTCGAGGCGGAACTGCGAGCGCCGCGTGACGGTGCCGAGGCGGAACTCCGTCCACTCCTTCAGCAGTTCGCGCAGCGACTTCCCGGTGGGGCGGCCATCGAGGCCCACCATCACCATGTTGATCGACGCGTTGCCTTCGAGGCTCGTCTTCGCGAGGAGCAGATTCGTGAACTCGGTCTCGTCGATGCGCGAACTCTTCGGCTCGAAGACGAGGCGCACGGGATGCGTGCGATCGGATTCGTCGCGCGCCTTGTCGAGCATCGACAGCATCAACTGCTTCTCGCGCTGCTGCTCCGGCGTGAGCGACTTCTTGCCGGGCTTCGGCTGCGGGTTGGTGAGGGCGTCGATCTCCTCCAGCACCTTGCGCGCGGACGCCCCCGGTGGCAGTTCGGTGACGACCATCTGCCACTGACCGCGGGCCAGGCGTTCGATGGTCCAGCGTGCCCGCACGCGTACCGATCCGCGCCCACCTTCGTACGCGGCGATCATCTCGTTCCGCGGCGTGATGATCTGCCCGCCGCCGGGGAAGTCGGGACCCTGGATGTGCTCGAGGATCCCCGCGGTGTCGAGATCCGGATTGCGGATCATCGCTATCGCGGCCTGCGCGACCTCGGTGAGGTTGTGGCTCGGGATCTCGGTCGCCATGCCCACCGCGATGCCGGACGCGCCGTTCAGCAGCAGCATCGGCAGCCGCGCGGGCAGCACGGCGGGCTCCACCGTGGAGCCGTCGTAGTTCGGGATGAAGTCGACGGTGCCCTGGTCGAGTTCGGCCAGCAGCACCTCGGAGAATTTCGTGAGCCGCGCTTCCGTGTATCGCATCGCCGCGGCGTCGTCGCCGTCGCGCGAACCGAAGTTGCCCTCGCCGTCGATCAGCGGATACCGCAGCGTGAAGTCCTGCGCGAGCCGCACCAACGCGTCGTACACCGACTGGTCGCCGTGCGGGTGGAACTTGCCGAGCACGTCACCGACGACGCGCGCGGACTTCTTCCGCGGCGTGCCGGCCCGGCCACCCATCTCCCACATCGCGTAGAGGATGCGCGCCTGCACGGGCTTCTGACCGTCGCCCACGCGCGGCAACGCGCGGTCCTTCACCGTCGCGATCGCGTACTGCAGATACTGCAGCGACGCGTAGCGATCGATCGGCAGCGTCTCGCCGAACTCGCCTTCCATCGGCGCGTAGTGCGACGGCGGGCGCCTGCCGCCACCGCCACCGGCGGCCGGCGGCGCTGCGGGCGGTGCGTCGACGACGGTGACGTCCTCGGAGATGCCCGATGCCTCGGGGGCCGCGGACGACTCCGCTCCGGCATCCGTGGCAGCGACGTCGGCATCGGCGGTTGCGCCGGAGGCAGACGCGTCACCCGGTCCGTCGGCAGGCATGTCGGCCGCGGGTGCCGCCATCATCGCCGGGCGGTCGGCCTCGGCAGGGCTCGACGTACCGGCGGGCGCGTCGGAGAAAAGATCGGGCTGGTCTTCCATGCGGTCTTTGATCACGTTCGTTCAGCGGGCCGTCGAAACGACGGCCTCGAATTCCTCGACGATGAAGTCACCGTCGGCATCGCCCACGGTGAAACGCCACTTGCCCGGCACGAGTTCGTGCGGTTCACGGAACAGGTGTCCGCCGCACCAGACGGCGCGATCCCCATCCACCGTGACCATGCGCGGGACGTTCCAGCCGGCAGCCTCTGTACCGTTCGGCAACGTCAGCACCGGGTGACGCACGATCTCGGTGAACGTCGCCTTGCCGTCAAAACCCTCGACCCCGGTGATCTCGGCGCAGAAGCCGAAGCGCACCCCCACCTGCAGCGGCACCTTGCGCGTGCGCTTGATGAGCGCGTACCTCCCGAGCGGCCCGGCCTTCGCCTGCTCGGCGGGCACCGGATCGGCGGAGAAGATGCCGTAGTCGAGGATCTTCGCCTTCGGGCCGGCATGGGCGATGGCTGCCGACATCATCAGCAGCGCGGTGAGCGCGGTGCGCATTGCATGGTTCGTCATCGATTCCAGTTCCATTCGTTCATTCGATCGTGTGGCACGGCCGGAGGATGTTTCTGTAGGAGCGGGCCATGCCCTTGTAGGAGGGGGCCATGCCCCCGAAAGCGGTCGATGCAAGGAATCGCTTCACCCGGAACAATCGCTTTCGCGGGCATGGCCCGCTTCTACAGGGCCATGGGCCCCTCCTACAAGACACGTGGCTACGAGAAATCCGCATCCACCAGATTCCCGTACGTCTCCATCCATTCCCGCCGCTGCGATGCGTTCTCGCGCGCCATCATCATGTCGAACACATCGCGCGCGTTGTCGAGGCCGCCGTCGTCCACCAGCACCGGCAGCATGCGCCGCGTGTCGGGGTTCAGCGTGGTCTCCCACAATTGCTCGGGGCTCATCTCGCCGAGACCCTTGAAGCGACTCACCGCCCACGCGCCGTCCTTCACCCCTTCGTCGGAGAGTTTCTCCTCGAGGCTCGCAAGTTCCTGCTTGTCGAGAGCGTAGAGCTTTCGCGCGGGCTTGTTCTTGCCATGCGCGGGTACGTCGATGCGGAAGAGCGGCGGCTGTGCGACGTAGACGTGGCCCTTCTCGATCAGCTTCGGGAAGTGGCGGAAGAACAGAGTCAGCAGCAGCACCTGGATGTGGGAGCCGTCCACGTCCGCGTCGGCGAGGATGATGATCTTCCGATAGCGCAGGCCCGAGAGATCGGGATTCTCACCGGGCTTGTGATGGTCGACGCCGATCGCCAGCGCGATGGCCTCGATCTCCTTGTTCGCGTAGAGCGTGTCGGAGGAATCCTGCCACGTGTTCTTGGGCTTCCCCTTGAGCGGCAGGACGGCCTGGAACTCCTTGTCGCGCGCCTGCTTCGCCGAACCACCGGCCGAGTCGCCCTCGACGATGAAGAGTTCGTTGCGGTCGGGGTCGTCGGACGCGCAGTCCGTGAGCTTGCCGGGCAGCACGGCGACACCGGACGACTTGCGGCGCTCGACCTTCTGCGCGGCGCGCGTGCGGGCCATCGCCTGGCGGATCACCAGTTCGGCGATCTTCTTGCCCGCGTCCACGTTCTGGTTCAGCCACAACTCGAACGGATCGCGCACCATCTGCGCCACGAGCTTCACGGCGTCTCGCGAGATGAGTTCGTTCTTCACCTGCCCCTTGAACTGCGGATCGAGCATCTTGACCGCGAGCACGTAGTTCACGCGCGACCACACGTCTTCGGGCACGACCTTCAGACCGCGCTGCCCCATGGCGTGGAGGTCGATGAAATTGCGGATCGCTTGATACGCACCCTCGCGCAGGCCGGACACATGGGTGCCACCGTGCCGCGTGGGGATCATGTTCACGTACGACTCGGTGACGAGCTCGCCCTCGGGCGTCCACGCGATGGCCCACAACGCGCCCTCGCCCTCGGCGAAGCTGTCGGACTCGGACTGCGCGGTGATGTAGCGCTCGCCGAGGAAGGTGGGCGCCACCGGCTCGCTCGCGCCGACCGCCGTGGCGAAGTAGCCCTTGATGCCGTCGGGGAAGTGCCAGGTCGTCGTCTCGAACTTCCCGCTCTTCTCGATGGCCAGCGTGAACTTCACGCCCGGCAGCAGCATCGCCTTCGCACGGAGCAGGGCCGCGAGGTCCGATGGCACGATGCGGGGCGAGTCGAAGTAGTCGGGGTCGGGCCAGAAGCGGATGCGCGTGCCGCTCTCGCGGGCGCCGACGGTGCCCGTCTGCACGAGCGGCTGCTGCAGCTTGCCGTTGTCGCCGAAAACGATGCGCCACGCGGCGCCGTCGCGCTTCACATCCACCTCGAGTCGCGTGGAGAGGGCGTTGCTCACGCATACGCCGACGCCGTGCAAGCCACCGGCGATGCGGTACACGGCCTCGCGGTCGGTCTTCCGGAACTTGCCGCCGGAGTGGAGCGTCGTGAAGATCACCTGCACCGCCGGCACCTTCTTGACGGGGTGGATGTCGACGGGGATGCCGCGGCCGTCGTCGATGACCTCCGCGGAGCCGTCCTCGTGCAGGGTGACGGCGACGCTCTTCGCGAACCCGGCGAGACCCTCGTCGGCGGCGTTGTCGATGATCTCGACCAGCGCGTGATTCGGGTTGACCGGGTCGGTATACATACCCGGGCGGTGAAGAATCGGCGCGAGGTCCTCGAGGATCTCGATGTCTTCAGCGGTGTACGCGTTGCCTTTCTTTGCCATGACTGCCTGTGAATGTGGTTCTTGCGGACTGCCGCGTGCGCGCGGCAGAGATCTGTGACAGCACGCCCGTGCCATCGGTGCCGAGACGACGGCGGAGCTGGCGGACCGCGACTTCGCGGGCCCGATCGGGCCCGCCACGGATGGCATCCACCAGCACGAGAAGTTCGTGCAGCACCGGGTCGCGCTTCGCGGCCACGGGCATCGACTTGTACAGCGGCTCGAAGGCGACGCCGCGGACTTCACCGTCGGGATCGGGCCAGACATCGGGGGGTTCGTCGCTAGGCGGCAGCAGTGCCGCGAGCACCGGCGCCGCTGCGCCCGTAGGCATGCCCTGCACCAGGCCACCGCGCACCGGGCTCCATACGTACCGCACGCCGTGCACGAGCAGCGCATCGAGTCCGGCAGCATCGGGAACGCCCCAGCCATCCTCCAGCACCAGGAGCCCGGCCTCCGACGCACGCCGCAGACCCGCGTGGACCTCGGAGGCGGACATGCCCATTTCCCAGGCGAGCTGGCTGTAGCTCCACGGTTCCGGCCCGCGGGCGACCATCTTCAGCAGCAGGCAGACGTCCTGGGGCTTCAGCATGCGGACTCCGATGCGACGAGGTGGATGAGCGGTCCGGCATGCCCTTCGACATGCCGTCGGGCGGGTCGTCGAACGCGCTTTCGAACGGGCAGATGTTCCGCCTGCTCCATGAGCAGAACTGCAGGCTGAACGGCGGCTGCGGTACGAGCTGCAGAACGGGCGGACAAGATTTCGCCCACAAATGCTTGCTTCCCGGGTCGGCACGGTCGGGACACGGAGACCCCATCGGCGCCGGCCGGCTGCTCGACCGTCCGACCACACTCCTATTCTATTCGCGATTCGCGAATGGCGGAAACTCCGGCATCCGGACCGGGGTCGCGGGCCCGCATGCGCTTTGGCGGCAGAGCCCCTCGCCCCTCCGACGTCCAGCGATTCGCGTCCAACAGGTTCCCGCCGCAGCAATCTCATGCGGCAACACCATCCGCCTGCGGCACCATCCGCCTGCTGCACCATCCCGCTGCTGCACCATATTCCTGCTGCACTATCCCGCTGCTGCTCTATCCCTTGAGAGCCCCGGGGACGCGTGCTACGTTTCTGCCGCCCGGCGACGCCGTGGGAATCTCGAGGCGATCTCGGGGAATCTTTTCAGTGGCAGTCAGCAATACGAACGCACAGGAGATCCGCATGCGCAGGCTCGTTTCGATCCTCCCCCACCTCGCCCTCGTGCTGTTGTGCCTGGGCCAGGTCACCGCCCGCACCGCCAACGCTGCCGGCTCCGTCGAGATGCAGGTCGAGCACCTGGTGAAGCAGGCCATGGAGGAATACAACAGCGCGATGGAATCCGGCGACAGCGCGAGTTTCGTGAAGTACTTCGCGTCGAACGCGACCCGCGAATCACCGCTGTCGCGACAGTCCGGCCGGGCGGACCTCGCCAAGTACTTCGATGCCGAGTTCAAGGCCTACAAGGCCACGTACCAGGTCAAGAAGATGTTCGTGCAGGGCAATTCGGCCGCCATCGTGTTCACGTGGGATGCCGTGGACCGCAAGACCGGCGACTTCATCAAGATCGACATGGTCGGCGTGTACGAAGTGGGGTCGAGCGGCCAGTTCAGTTCGGCGACGTACTACTTCGACTCTGCGAAAGCCAAGGCACTCGCAGACCTGGGCCGGTGACGCGATGACTGCTCCAGAAGCACTGACCGCCGCCGGGCGGGTGAAGTCACTGCTCGCCGCGGTCGCGGTGGTCATCGGCGCGTTTGCGACAGCGCCCGCCGCCGCCGAGGAGGACGCCTTCGTCTGCATGGAGGAGACGCAGGAGAAGTGCGATGACGAGAACCGGAACATGGACCTCTTCATCCAGGGTCGCGATGCCTTCGACCGAGGCCGCGAGTCCGGTGATCTCGGCGAGGCACGGCGAATTGCCCGCGAACTCGTCGATCGCAAGGATGCGCGCCACGGCAAGGCGCTGATGAAGTTCGTCTACGTGCAGGTGAGTCTCGGCGTACACAAGAACTTCGTCGAGGCATATCGCTGGATCGAGGATGACATCGCGGCCGGGGAGTCCTACAAGCGTCTGGACCTCGGGTGGGTCCGCGACAAGCTCGCCGCGAGGATGACGCCGGAACAACTCTCCGAGGCGAAGAAGCCCAGGGAGTGAGCATTCCCGGCATGGCCGGGGGGCTACAGAGATGAAACGCACCGCTTGACGGAGCACGCCGCCCGAAGGCGCGCAGCGCTCGAACACCGTTCAGATCGAACCTCTGGGAGGAGCCGCACACTCCGGGTCGATCGGCAGAATGGTATCCATCAGCAGGACGGGACCGATCACCTGGGCAGCCCACCCGGATAGAACACCTTCGACCATTCAAGGGCTCGGCCGGCTGGGCCCACGACCGTGTGCCCTCGCCGATGTCGGATGGCCCGCCGGCACGGCGGGCTCTGATGCCAAATTGCGCTACTTCAGCCGCAAGTCTTCCTTGATGTACTTCGCGAGGATCCCGACGGTTTCATCGTCGATGATGCCCTTGAAGGCCGGCATCCCCTTCCCAGCCCTGCCGTTCGTGATGACGTCGCCCAATTCCTTCTCGGTCAGCTTGGTCACCCGAAGGTCTGCGCCGTAGCCGCCTTCGTTCTGCCCGCCACGCCCGTCGCCCATGTGACAGGTGATGCACCCGAACTTGTTGAAGGCGGCGCTTCCGCCCGCACGGGGCACGTAGATCTCGGGACGATCACCGGTTTCGGTTTCGGCGAGCACGACCTGCGGCAGGCCGATCCAAAGACCCAGGGCGCAAAGCGCCACCGGTCCGAGATTCCTGGTTGTTTTGCGCATGTTCATTGACTTCTTCTACCTGACAGTGAGACCAGAACCGCACCGGATCGATGGCGTCGATCGGATGCCCTGAAGCGAACTGCGGGGCCGACCTGCAGCCGGCCCCGCGACCTTGCCAGTTCGCCTGCTAGTCGAGCGAGAACACGTACAGCATGTTGCTGGGCACCTGGGACTTCAGCTCCGGCGTGGCGCTGACGAACCACTGGGGCCAGGCGCCGCCCAGACCGACTTCGATGGCGACGTATTGCTTGCCGTCGGCGAGGTAGCTCATGGGCGGTGCATTGATGGCAGACCCCGTCTCGAACTTCCACAGCTCTTGGAGGGTTTCGGCATCCAGCGCCACGACCTGGCCTTCAGCATAGCCGGCGAACACGAGACCGCCGGCGGTGGTCAGCAGACCACCCAGTTGCGGATGCTTGGTGGTGTGCTTCTTCACCACCTTGCCGGTCCCCACGTCGATCGCCGTGATCGAGCCCCAGATGCGACCGCAGTCCGCGTCCTCGAACGTCGAGAACGGCGCACCACCCAGGAACAGCTGGCGATGCTTGAACGCCCCCGGCTCGGCCACTTCGGCAAACGCCTTGTTGCAGCCGTCGATCGTCGGGATGTAGTACATGTTGGTCTGCGGGCTGTAGGACGTGGGCGGCCAGTTCTTGCCTCCCATGTGACCCGGCTTCAGCACGCCTTCGATGGTGCCCCGACCCTTGGTCGCGGTACCACGGGCAGCGGCTGTCCCAGGCATGTACGTCTGGACGTCCTTCTTCGGGTCGTAAGACTTCGGCTTGCACTTGGCGTCCAGACCTCCGGACCAGTTCAGCTCCTCCACGAACTGCGTGCACCACAGCGGCTCGCCCGTCTTGCGATCGAGGGCATAGGCGTAGCCGTTGCGGTTGGCGTGCAGGGTCGCGCGCCGGAACGCACCGTTGATCTGCGTATCGACGAAGGTGTTCTCGCTGACCGAGTCATAGTCGTACGGATCGTTCGGCGTGTGCTGGAAGCCCCACTTGATCTTGCCGGTGTCGGCATCCAGAGCAAGGGTGGAGTCGGTCCACAGGTTGTCGCCGGGACGATAGGCGTTGTCCCAGTCCGGACCCGGGTTGGCCGTGCCCCACACGATGATGTTCAGCTCGGGATCGTACGAACCGGTGACCCAGGTGGTGCCGCCGCCCGTTTTCCAGGCGCCGTGCTTGTCCTTCCAGGTCTCGCTGCCGGGCTCGCCGGGCGCCGGGATCGTGTAGGTGCGCCAACGGCGCTTGCCGGTCTTGATGTCGACGGCCTCGATCCAGCCGCGCACGCCGTACTCGGCGCCCGCCATGCCGGTGACGACCATGTCCTTGACGATCAGCGGAGCACCCGTGATGGTTTCGCTCTTGCCGGGGTCGGCGATCTGCGCTTCCCAGATCTTCGTGCCGTCGGTCTTGTTCAGCGCGATGATCCGTCCGTCGATGACGGGCGAGATCACCATGTTGCCGGCGAGCACCGCACCGCGGTTGTTGATGCCGCAGCAGGCCACCGTCGTCGCGTAGTCAGGATCGGGCGCCGGGTTGTACTGCCACACCATCCGCGGCGTACCACCGCGCGTGTCGAGCTTCGTCACCACACCCCAGCCCGTGGTGATGTAGAGGAAGCCGTCTTCTGCGACCGGTGTGCCTTCCAGACCGGCGAAGGGCCACTTGATGATGTCCTTGCCGCCGCCCTGCGTGCCGCCCATCGCCCAGGTGAAGGCGACCTTCAGCTTCTTGACGTTCTTCGTGTTGATCTGGTCCAACGCGGAGAATCGATGCGCTTCCAGATTGCCATGGTGGTTGAGCCAGTTGCCCGGCTCGCGCTCGCTGTTGATCAGCCGATCGTTCGTGACATCACCGGCGAGAACGGCGGTCGACAGCATGGCTGCTGCGACTCCCGCTCCGATGGCTGCCATCGTAAAGCTATTGGTTCTTTTCACGTGCTCCTCCCTGCGACGATTGAAGTGTCGACAGCACGGCTGCATGTGGATGACCGGTGACGCGGCGCTCCCCCTGCTACCGCTCCATCGCGATCGATTCTACCGATCGTCGGCACTTCGACAAGGTGGTTGTGCGTCGTTTTTCCCAGCTTTTTCAGTGCACGAATCGGGGTCGGATTCGGAGGGAAACTCCCGAGCCGGGATGACCAGCGATGACGGGGTGCAGCATGCGCATCCGCCTCGACGACAGGTTTCATAGAGAAGTCTTTTCCGACCGCAGCGCAGCATTCCCGGTCGAGCATCGACAGTCCGGAGGTCCGACGCAACATGATTGCCGAACACGCAGTGAACGCACGTCACTGGATGATCTCCAGTGAGCCCGCTCGCGCACGGCTGACGCGGCTCTACTCCACGCCCTTGACGACCGTATTCGGATCAGGAGGCGGACGCACGGTCAGCTCGCAGTCGGATCGGCCACGGGCTCGGCGCCCGTCAGAAGTATCTCGGCATCGCCGAACCGCACCCGCTGTCCCGGTCGCAGCTTCGCGCGCTTGCGCAGCTCGGGTTGCCCATCGACGGATACGTCGCCAGCCGTCGTGACCGCATGGGCCGCGCCGCCGGAATGCACGAGTCCGGCGGCCTTCAGAAGCTGATCGAGCTGGATGAACTCGCCACGGATGGCGAACTCGATGGGCGGCGCCGTCTTCTTCGCCATCAGAATGCCTCCTCGGGTTTCAGGTAGCGCCACTGACCCACGGGAAGATCCCCAAGGTTCACGTGACCGATGCGCACGCGCTTCAGCCCGGTCACGTCGAGCCCGACGAGCTCGCACATGCGACGGATCTGACGCTTGCGTCCTTCCCACAGCAGGAAGCGCAGCTGGTCCTCGTTCTGCCACACGACACGGGCGCGCTTGAGTGGGCGCCCGTCGAGCGACAGACCGTGGTTCAGCAGTTGCAGGCCGCGATCGCGCATCTGACCACGCACCCGCACGAGATACTCCTTCTCGACATCGGAATCCTCGCCGACCAGACGGCGTGCCACGCGACCGTCCTGGGTGAGCACCAGCAGTCCGGTGGAGTCGATGTCGAGGCGCCCCGCCGGCGCAAGCCCCATGAGGTGTGCCGGGCTGAACGCGCGGTCCAGCGAATCACCCGACCAGCGCGTACCGGCATTGACGAGGCTGACAGCCGGCTTGTACTCGCCTTCCGCCTGGGCCGACACGAAACCGATCGGCTTGTGGATCAGGATCGTCACGCGGTCCTGCTGCTTGGCCTGGGCGGCCTTCGCGAGGGTGATTTTCTGATGGGGAAAAACCTTCGTGCCCAGTTCGGTGACGGCGACGCCATCGACCAGCACGAGGCCGCGTTCGATGTACGTGTCCGCTTCGCGGCGGGAGCACAGGCCCTGTGCGGACATCAGTTTGGAGAGTCGGACCTTTTCCATGGCGGGGCTGCAGCAGACGGGGGCGTGAGTGTAGCTGCTCGAGACGCTGTTCCGGGGGCCGAATCCCGCCCGTTGATCTGGATCATCTGCAGGCCCGGCAGCCGAATCTAAAGTGGTGTGATCCACCCCGGGAGGACCCATGACGAACGAACAACGACACACGGCGCGCGCACAACTGGTCGATCGGCGCCGGACGCTGGCCCGTGAGATCCGCGACGCACTCGTCGCCAGCGGCGAACAGCACTTCATCGATCTCGCGGGGCAGGTGCCCGATGCTGGCGAGACGTCGTTCGCGCACCTGCTCGCCGACGTCGATGCCGCCCTGGCCGACCGCCACGTGCAGGCGCTGCGCGATGTCGACGCCGCCCTTGCGAGACTCGATACCGACGAGTACGGCCAGTGCGAGGACTGCGGAACCCCGATCCCGGAAGCCCGTCTGAACGCCTGGCCGGAGGCGCGCCGATGCGTCCCGTGTCAGACACGACTGGAGCATGGCCACGGGATGATGGCCGCGCCTCGTCTTTGACGTTTCCGGAGAGCGCTTCGACGGATTTGCGTACGCTCCTTGCTGGCCTACACTTCGATGTTGAACGGAGGAAGAGACCGTGCTCGAAGAATTGCTCGTCGCCCAGATCACCTTGTCCGAAGGATTCGAATTCCACCTGGCTGCGGAGTCGACGCCCGGCACCGCGTTGTGCGGCGCCACTGTGCAGGCCACGCAGATTCCGCCCTACTTCTGGGCTGTGGAGTCGGCCATCGAAGGGCGCTGGTGCCCGCAATGCGAACGACTCAGCCGCAAGCGCGCCGAACGCGCGTCCATCGAACAGGAACCCGGATACGCGCCCTGCGTTTGAACGCCGGGGAACCGCTCGAACCCATCGACGACCCGGGGGCGCCCGGTCAGTAACCCTGCCTCTGCAATGCGTCCTCGACGGCGCGTGACCACGCACGGACGACCTGGTTGCCGACGTTCGGATCGTCCAGAAAGGTGGAGAGCCTCCCGACGCGTCCCATGAGCGACTCCATCGCGAAGTAGCCGCCCGACACCGGCGTCGCGCCGGACCCTTCGAGCCGCGCGAGACGCAGCGCCGCGAAGTCCATTCCCGCGCAGTACTCGAACTGCTTCAGGCGGTCGTCCGGATCGTCGGGCACGTCGACGAGTGCGTAGCAGCCCGCCACGAGCCTTTCGAGACCGACCATCCCACCGAGCCGATACGTCGTGACCAGTTCCAGTACCGCCGCGTCGATGTTGGCATCGTGATCCCAGTCGGCGGCACAGACCGGCCCCGCCGCGCACGCCAGCGCGAAGGCCATTGCCGGGCAGATCAACGTGCGCGCATTCAAGGAGCCACCTCCGCTGGCTGCGCCGCCATCCGCAGCACGCCGCGATCCTTGGGCAGTTCGAGAAACAACGCACCGTCGAGCAAGTACCACTGGTGGATCGCCTCGAGGCCCGCCTGGAACTCCCGCCCGCGGGAGTCCGCCCCGCAGATGCGTTTCGACATCGTGAGCGGCCCGATCGAGATCCTGCCGCCGTCGAGGCGCCACGGGCCGATGCCGCGGTTGCAGTCGGCGCGGACCGCGACGCGATACTCGGGCTGGAACTCGATGGTGTAGCGGTCAGGCCGGGCAACGGCCTGCGGCATGGATGCAGTGCCTCCGGCGACCCATTCCCAACGCGAGGCCCGCAACGTCCTCTCGCCCTCGTCGTTGGCAAACGGCAACCCGCCGCACCCCGCGATCGTGGCGACCGCGAGGGCCAGCAACGCCACTCTCATGTTCCCGCCAAAGCCCATCGGCGACTCCCGCGCTATGCCAGGCGGAAGACTACCGCGAACAGCCGTCGACGCGGCAGCCGGCGGATGAGTGTCTATCGGGTGTTCTTACGGATGAAGTCGGCCATGCGGGCGACGCCCTTCTCGATGGCCTCGTTCGATGCGGCGTAGCTGAATCGGATGTGCTGACCTTCGTCGGGCACGCGCGGGCCGAAGTGGATGTCCGCGAGAACCGCCACACCCGCCTCGTTCAGCAGGCGCTTGCGAAACTCCTCGGAGTCCTGCGCACCGATCATGCGGCACGCCTCGGTGACATTGGGCCAGACGTAGAACGCGCCACCCGGGCTCTGACACGTGACGCCCGGCACCTGGTTGAGCAGGCCGACGATGAGATTGCGCCGAGCGAGGAAGGAATCGCGCATGCGGTTCGCGTCGTCCTGCGGGCCGTCGAGCGCCTCGACCCCGGCCCACTGGCTGATCTGCGAGGCGCACGACTCGGTGTTCGTGATCCAGGTGGTGAAGTACGGCGCGAGCTTGCGGTTCACTGCGAAGCCGAGCCGCCAGCCCGTCATGGCCCACGTCTTCGAGCAGCCGTCGGAGATGATCGTGCGCTCGAGCATGCCCGGCAGCGTCGCGATGGAAGTGAACTCGCCGTCGTACACGAGGCGCCCGTAGATCTCATCGGCGAACACCCAGACCTGCTCGTGTTTGCGCAGGATCTCGGCAATGGCTTCCAGCTGGGACCGCGGGATGATCCCGCCGGTGGGGTTGTGCGGCGAGTTCAGGATCAGCAGGCGGGTCTTCGGCGTGATGCGGTCCGCAAGCTCCTGCGGATCGAAGTTGAAATTGCGCGACTCGCGCAGATGCAGCGGCACAGGCACGGCACCGTTCGCGCGGATCTGGGAGTCGTAGATCGGGAAGCCCGGATTCGGGACGATGACCTCGTGCCCCTTGCCGTAGTCGGTGGTCGACAGGACCGTGTACCCGATGAAGGGCTTGGCGCCGGCGGCGACCACCACATCGGCGGCGTCGACGTCGAGACCGCGCGTGCGCTTCACGTCGCGGACCACGGCCTCGCGCAGTTCGGCGATGCCTGCCGAAGGCGTGTACCCGTGTCGCCCGTCGCGGATCGCCTTGACCGCGGCGTCCTGGATGTTCACCGGCGTGGGGAAGTCCGGCTGGCCGATGCAGAAGGAGATGATGTCCCGGCCCTGCCGGATGAGGCCGTTGACCTCGGCGAGCACCACGAAGGCGTTCTCGGTGCCGAGGTCGGCGGCGCGTTCACTGACGATGGGCATGCGGTGCTCCTTACGGAAACGAAAAGGCGGGTCGCCATGCGCGCCCGCCCTCTTTGAAATGCTGGGTACCAAGTGCGCGGGCTTATAGCACGCGCGAAAAAGGCGGGTCAACGCGGCGGAGCCGGCCCGGGCAACCCGCCTGCGTCCGGGCACACGCTGATCCAGGGAGACTCCGATTCACTCCCGCGGATCGCGAACGAATCGGAGGCGCCCTATGCCGCAAGCCACTCCCGCAGCGCCACCGTCACCGCCTCCGGCCGCTCCAACGTGACCATGTGGCCGCAGTCCGGAATCGTCACGAGGCGCGCGCCGGGAATCTCCTGCGCCATCAACTCGTGCGGCGCCAGGGTCGTGCGCGTGTCCTGCTCTCCGCAGAGGACGAGCGTCGGGCACGCGATGCGCGCAAGCGTGGGCACGCTGTCGGCGCGCGACAGGATCGCCCTCTGCTGTCGCACGTAGGCGTCGGCGCCGATCCGCTCGCCCATCTCGCGGATCACCCGGACCATCGGCTCGTCGTTCACGCGGGTCGGATGCACGAGGAACGGGACCATGACCCGGGTGATCGGCACGAAGCCATCGCCGGTGGCCAGCGCCATGAAGCGCTCCCTCTCGGCGCGGCGCTCGTCGTCGTCCTGATGCGGCGAGGTGTCCATGAGCGCCAGCCGCGTCACCCGGCCGGGCGCCTGCCGCATGATCTCGAGCGCGCAGTACCCACCCATCGAGAAGCCGGCGAGCGCGAAGCGCTCGAAGGGGACCTCGGCCAGCACACGCGCCGCCATGGCCGCCATGGTGTCGTCGCGCGTGAGATCCGGGATGTGGCACTGGGCGACATCGGCCAGCGCGGTGGTCTGGGACGCCCACACTGCGGGATCGCAGAGGAGGCCGTTCAGGAGGACGAGAGGTTGGATGGTCATGGCGGGGGCTGGGCCTTGCGCTGAGGGCTGGCGGCTGAGGTCTGCGGGGCATCGCAACCCGGATGATGCCATTCCGAGCGAGGCCGATCGGCGTCGCCGCTGCATGGAATACCATCGCCGCGTCCATTGGGATCCACCTCGGCGTGCCGAAGCCGCGTCGGGCGAAGCCCGACCCACGAACAACCGCGCTCCGATTCTCTTCCCCGGGGCCAGCGCATCCCCCGTGGGTCGGGCTGCAGCCCGACGCCGCGCCCATTGGGATCCACCTCGGCCTGCCGCGGCCGCGTCGGGCGAAGCCCGTCGCACGAAAATCAGACCCGCTGTCACCCGATTCTCGCTGCGGGATCATCCCGGCCGCGGATAGCCACCGGGCCGCACCAGCCCGCGGGATAGAATGCGGGTCCTTCTCTCTCGCGACAACTCCATGAGCAAGAACCAGCAGATCCTCCTCGCCAGCCGTCCGACCGGCCCCGTCACCGAAGCGAACTTCCAGCTCGTGGAGCGCGAAATTCCGCAATGCGGACCGGGGCAGGTGCTGGTGCGCAACCACTGGTTGTCGCTCGACCCGTACATGCGCGGCCGGATGAGCGCTTCGAAGTCCTACGCGGCGTCGGTCGACATCGGCGAGGTCATGACCGGCGGCACGGTCGGCGAGGTGATCGAATCGCAGAACCCGAAGTTCCAGGTCGGCGATTTCGTCGTGGGGACGCTCGGCTGGCAGCTGTACGCCACCTCGACCGGCGACGGCCTCGCGAAGGTGGACCCGAACCTGGTGCCCCTGTCGACCTATCTCGGCGTCGTCGGGATGCCCGGCGGCACGGCATGGATCGGCCTGCTGCACCACTGCGAACCGAAGGCTGGCGAGACGGTGGTGGTGTCTGCGGCGTCGGGTGCGGTGGGCGCCGTGGTCGGCCAGCTCGCCAAGATGCAGGGCTGCCGCGCCGTGGGCATCGCGGGGGGCAAGGCGAAGTCCGAGTACGTGGTGAAGGAGCTGGGCTTCGACGCCTGCATCGACTACAAGGCCGGGCACATGTACGAAGACCTCAAGGCCGCCTGCCCCGATGGCATCGACTGCTACTTCGAGAACGTCGGCGGCGCGACCATGGACACCGTGTTCCGTCTTCTGAACCCGTTCTCCCGCGTCGCGCTCTGCGGGCTCATCTCCGACTACAACCTGACGGATCCCTACGGCGTGAAGATGATCCGCTCGCTGCTCGTCAACCGCGTGAAGCTCCAGGGGTTCATCGTGTTCGACCGGCAGGATCTCTACCAGCAGGCGATCCCGAAGCTCGCGAAGCTCGTCGCTTCTGGGCGCCTCAAGTATCGCGAGTCGGTGGCCGAAGGACTGCAGAACGCGCCCACGGCCTTCATCGGGCTCCTCGCCGGTCGCAACTTCGGCAAGCAACTCGTGAAGCTGGTCTGACCAGCCGATCGCGCCGCCCACTGCACGCAACCCCAGGATTACCCATGAAGAAACCCGCAGCAGCTTTCCTCGCCGTCGCACTGTCCCTCGGCGCCCTCGTCACCGGCAGCGCCTCGGCCGAGGAAGCCGCCTCGCCCGAGAAGATCGCCGACACCCGGAAGCTGATGGATGTGACCGGCGCCCTCCAGTTCGGCCAGATGCTCTCGCAAACGATCGTCATGCAATTCTCGAAGGCCCTGAAGGCGCAGCGGCCGGACCTCCCGCCCGAGGCATACACGATCCTGTCCGAGGAAGTCGGCAAGGTCGTGTCAGAGGAGATGGTCCGCAAGGGCGGCTACGTCGATCAGGTGATCCCGCTCTACGGCAAGTACCTCACGCATGAAGAGATCAAGGGCCTGCTGCAGTTCTACAACACGCCACTCGGGAAGAAGCTGGTCTCCGTGCTGCCGCCGCTCACGCGGGAATCGATGATGACCGGCCAGAAGTGGGCGCAGTCGCTCGGGCCGAAGCTCGATGCCAGACTGAAGGCACGCTTCGAGCAGAAGGGCATCAAGATCGACGGCCCCGCACCGGGCCAGCCCGCGCCGGCGCCCGCACCGGCCAAGTAAGTCCGCCGGTCGCCGGTTGCGGGCATCGCCCGTCGCCGGGGACCGGGATCAACCCAGGGGTTCGAACAGCGCCGCGATGTCGTCGGCAGACAGCGGCGCGACGACCTTCCCGGGGTCCCCCAGGATCGCCTCGGCCAGCGCCGCCTTCTGCGCCTGCAGGGCCGCGATCTTCTCCTCGACGCTGCCCGTCACGATCAGCTTGTAGACGAACACCGGTCGGTCCTGCCCGATGCGATGGGCACGATCGGTCGCCTGCCGCTCGACCGCCGGGTTCCACCACGGGTCGTAGTGGATCACCGTGTCGGCTGCGGTGAGGTTCAACCCCGTGCCGCCCGCGCGCAGGCTGATGAGGAACAGCGGCACGTTGCCTTCCTGGAATTCCCGCACGGGCCGTTCGCGGTCCTGCGTGTCGCCCGTGAGCTTCACGTAGCGGATGCCGCGCACCTCGAGCTCCTTCTCGATGAGGCCCAGCATCTCGGTGAACTGCGAGAAGAGCAGGACGCGCCGCCCTTCGGCGATGAGGTCGTCCAGCATCTCGAACAGCAGTTCCAGCTTGGCGGAGCCCTCGATCTTGCGCGCGGCCTCGAGCTTCACGAGCCGCGGATCGCAGCACACCTGACGCAGCTTCAGCAGCGCGTCGAGCACCACGATCTGGCTCTGCGCGAGGCCGCGGCTCGCGATCTCGCGGCGCACGCGATCGTCGACCGTGGACCGCACCGCCTCGTAGAGCTCGCGTTGCGCGCCATGCAATTCCACCTGTCGCACGATCTCCGTCTTCGGCGGCAGATCGGCGGCCACCTGTTCCTTGGTCCGCCGCAGCAGGAAGGGCCGCACTCGGCGCTCGAGGCCGGCGCGCCGCGCCTCGTCGCCGTGCTTCTCGATGGGCACGCGGTAGCTGCGCCGGAACCCCGCGGAGTCGCCGAGGAACCCGGGCATCAGGAAGTGGAAGAGCGACCAGAGTTCGCCCAGATGATTCTCGAGCGGCGTTCCGGTGAGACACAGGCGATGACGCGCCTTCAGCGCGCGGACGACATTGGCCGCCTGCGTCTGGGCGTTCTTGATCTGCTGGGCCTCGTCGAGGATGAGCAGATGGAACTCGTGCTCGGCCAGTTCGGCGCGGTCCCGCGAGAGCAGCGGGTACGTCGTGATGACGAGATCGGCCTCGTCGATGCGGTCCAGCGTCTCTCTCCGCTTCAGGCCGTGGGACACGTGCACCTTGAGGTCGGGTGCGAACTTCGCCGCCTCCGCCCGCCAGTTCGGCACGAGGCTCGTCGGCGCGATGATGAGTGCGGGTTTGTCGAGCCGCCCCGCCTGCTTCTCGGTGAGGATGTGCGCCAGGGCCTGGACGGTCTTGCCCAGGCCCATGTCGTCCGCGAGGATGCCGCCCACCTCGTACTCGCGAAGGAACTGCAGCCAGGCGAGACCGGCCTCCTGGTACGGGCGCAGCACCGCGAGGAATCCGGCCGGTGCCGTGACGGGCGCGATGCCTTCGAAACCGAGCAGGCGATCTGCGAATGTGCGCAGCGCCTCGCCTCCGCTCCACGTGAGTGCGCCGCTGCGCTCCAGTTCGCCGAGTCGCGCGGCGTCGAGTCGCTGCACGCGGACGCGACCATCGGGGGCGCCGTCCAGCAGTTCGTCGAGGATCGCCACGATCGGTCGCACGCGCTCGAGCGGCACCGGGAGGATGCGGCCATCCTGCAGCCGGACCGCCACCGCGCCGTCGACGTTCCCCTCCGCTGCAATCCCGGGGCGGCTCTGCAGCACGGACATCACCACCGGCAGCAGATCGATGCGGCGCCCTTCCACCTCGACGCCCAGACTCACGTCGAACCAGTCGCGCCCCGACTCCGTGACATCCGCGAACCAGCCGCCAGCCTCCACCGGACGGAAATCGAAGCTGTCGTCGTACTCCACCACCCAGCCGTCGGCCCGAAGTCCCGCCACGCGGTCGCAGACGAAGCGGATCCAGTCGTCCGGCCGACCGAGCACGTAGTCGTGTTCATACTCGGCGGGGACCACATGGCTGCCGTCGGCGACGGCGCCGAACCCCTCGGCCTCGAGCACCGATCGCAGGCGCATCTCGGCATCGGCATCGCGACGGATGCGTCGCAGCACGCCGTCGCGGAACTGCCGCACGATGCCCGGATCGCCTGGCCCCACGCGCGTGCCCTTGTAGTCGAAACGAAGCGACGCCACGCTGAGCGGTTCCGAGATGGGCCGGTAGCCACGCCGGGAGGCGTCGAGCGTCACCAGCCGGAGGCAGGGGATCGGCTTCGCGTCGCGGACATCCTGCTCGCGCGCGACGGCCGGCATCGGCAGCGGCGTCTCGGGCAACCGGTTCTCGATGGCGCTGCGGACGGCGCCGACCTGCTCCGCCGACACACCGGGCATCGTGCCGAGCAGGCCGGCGAGCGGTGCGGGCAGGCCGGTGTCGAGCGGACCGCATTCGTGGCGCCCGAGATCGACGTACCAGGGGGGCGACAGGGGCAGCAGATGCGTGAAGGGGATGTCGGTCTCCCACGAAACCTGCTGGTCGCCATTGGGCGCATGGGTCCAGAGGACCCGCCCGCGGCGCGATTCACCCGGCGCGAGCGGCGGAGAATCGGACTCGGAGAAATGGCAACGACCGGTGGCGAGCAGCGCCGGGAGGATCTCCGCGCCGGCCTCGCCACGGAGGACGAACTCCGATTCGAAGGGCATGTTCGCATCCACCAACATCCGGCGGACGAGGCGGACGTCCTCGGGGCGGACGAAGCGCGGCGGATCGTTCACGGCATTCCGGGCATTGCGCCACGGCTGCGGACTGCCGTAGCCGCCGGTCTTGCGCGGCCGCACCGTGACCAGGCGCACGCGCAGTCCGGGTCGCTGATACGAAGACGTCTGGTCGAGCAGGTAGAGAATCCGCTGCGCCTGGGCCGGCTCCTCGGGGGAGGTCACCGGCGTGAGCGCCTCCGCAGCCTCCTCCAGCCACAGCACCCACTCGTTCGGGAGCGGCGCCGGGGCCGGACGCTTCGTTTCGGGGCGCACCAGCGCGGTGGCCAACCCCCACGACGGCGCACCCGAGTCGTCGTCGGCCAGACCGGCATCCTCGGACACCGAGGCGAGCAGTGCCGCCACATGCTTGCAGTTGACACCCACAGGGCAGGTGCAACGTCCGTAGATTCTCGATCCGCCGCTGCCGGGCATCACCTGGACCTCGACACGGTACGGCCGCGCTTCCGACCCCATCACGTGGGCTTCGAAACGGCCCTGTTCCGGCGTGGCACGGACGCCGGATACACGCCCTTCACGGGCATACGCCAGGCCGCGCTTGACGAACTCTGGTGGCAGGTTCCGATCCAGATCGCGGCGGGTGATTCGAACGGACTTCATGGAGGACTGCGGGCCCTGTCTGGAGACGCAACCGGGCAGTGTAGCGGGCTTCGTGCCCGCTGTCTTCGCTCCGGCGGCACCCGCCGGCCACCGGATTCGTGCGCTCCCACAGCGCAATGTTTGCTAGCATCGGACGTCCTCAGTAAAGCCGAACAAATATCAGGAGGGAATGGGGATGTGTCCGGATCCGGTAACCGCCATCACGACAGGGCGGCCACGGAAAATGCGGATGCATGGATACGGCACCCTCCTGGGAGCGAGTCAGGAGAGAGCATTCATGTCGAAGAATCATGCAGTGAAGACAGCCCTGGGGTTGACGGCGCTTTGCACGGCGCTGACGTTTGCCACGAACGCGATGGCCGACCATCACAAGGAGTGCAAGCCGTCCAAGTTCGGCAAGGACGACCAGATCGGCAACCTGAACTACATCACGCCCGAGAAGACGCTGGCGGCGATGAAGCTGGTCACCAAGGGCAAGTCCTACAGCCTGGGCATCGAGACCAACCGCACCACGCCCGCCTTCCCGCCGCGGAATTTCTCCGTGACGATCCTCCAGCCGAACCAGGTGAACGGGCAGAGCCTCGGACCCACGAAGCTCACCTACAACGACGACATCGTGATGGGCTGGAACGGCGTGGGATCCCAGATCGACGGGATCGGCCACATCGGCATGGACAGCATGTACTACAACTGCAACCGCGGTGAAGACTTCGCCAAGGTCACAGGCCTGACGAAGTTCGGCATCGAGACGATCCCGCCGATCGCGACGAAGGCGATCATCCTCGACATCGCCGGGCTGATGGGCGTCGAGTACATGAAGGAAGGCACCCCGATCAACACGAAGGAGATCGAGGGCGCGATGAAGCGTCAGGGCATCAAGTCCATCGAGAAGGGCGACATCGTCATCTTCCATACGGGCTGGCTGAAGCTGCTGGGCAAGGAAGACGCGCGCTACGGTGGTGCCGAACCGGGGCTGGGCAAGGAAGGCGCCCTGTACCTGGCTGAAAAGGGCGTGGCCGCTGTCGGTGCCGACACCTGGGGCGTGGAGGCCGTGCCGTTCGAGAAGGATGTGGGTGTGTTCGAAGTGCACCAGATCCTGCTGCAACAGAACGGCATCTTCATCCTCGAGACGATGAACGTCGCGCCGCTCATCAAGGACGGTGCCTACGAGGTGCTGTTCACGCTCGGTGCGTCCCGTCTGACGGGTGCCGTGCAGGCGATCATCAACCCGATCGCCATCAAGTAATACCGGGGCTGCAGGCGCCGCCGATCGCCCCCAGGCGTCGATCGGCGGATCCAACCCGTTCGAGACACCCGCTTCGGCGGGTGTTTTTCATGGTGCCGCCGAGGCGTGCCTGCGCCCGCGCCTCAAGTCGCTCCCGCGATCGCCGTTTCTGCCTTCGCGCCGCGACCAGACCCACATTCCTCGATGCTCCACTCATCCAGACACGCCATACCCATTCCCGACCCCACATCCGAGGGTGGAGAGGGACGCGCTGGAGGGCATCGATGCCGGCCGATCCAATGAGCGAGAACCCACGGCGAACCGCACCGCGGGGCCCGCGGCTGCGCTCCCTCCGGTCGAGGATCCTCACGGCCAACGCCGGGGCGAGCCTCCTGGGGATGGCGATCACCCTCTGCATCCTCGCGTTCTTCGAACACCGCGCCGCCATGCACGAGTTCGAGGCCACGGCCACGATCGAAGCGCGGCTGATCGGCGACACGGTCGCGTCCTCACTGGTCTTTCGCGACGGCGCGAGCGCCGAGAACGTGCTCACCACGCTTCGCCGGCGGCCCGGGATGGCCGGGGTTTGGGTCTTCGATCAGCAGAACCGCCTCTTCGCCTCGGTGAGCAGCGGGACGGGCGAAGCGGGCGCCGCCCCGCCTGACCCTGTCCGCTCGGCTCGCGAGATTCCCGGCACCCTCGAGACACGCGAACCCGTGCTGGACCGTGGCGCCCGGGTGGGTACGGTTGTCACGCGCCTGTCCCTCGCGCCAGTCACGGAGCGGTTGCGGCTCAGCATGGCCGTCAGCGGCGGCATCCTCGTGCTCGGACTGGTGGTCGTTCTGGTGCTCCTTGCGTGGCGCCTGATGCGGCTGCTACGTCCGCTGGCGCGTCTCGAATCCGTGATGGACGGTATCGCGACGCACGGCAACTACGCGATGCGCGCCCCGGATGGCGGACCCGATGACGTCCCCGACGAGATAGCGAAGCTCGCCCGGGTCTTCAACGGAATGCTCGACCAGATCCAGAGGCGCGAGATTGCGCTCGAACGCGAGCTGTCCGAACGCCGTCGCGCCGAGGAGGAACTCGCCTACACGGCGCACCACGACGCAGTGACCGGTCTGCCCAACCGACGCAGCTTCAACGAGGCTCTCGAGGCAAGGCTGGTCAGGACACCCGGCGACATCCGCCCGACGGCCCTCATGTTCCTGGACCTCGACAACTTCAAGATGGTGAACGACACGCTCGGTCACGACGTGGGCGACGCGCTGCTCGCAGCGGTCGCGGCGCGACTGAACGACCAGGTCCGGGAAGGTGACATGGTCTACCGCCTTGGCGGAGACGAGTTCGCCGTGATTCTCGACCGGGTCACCGACGAGGATGGCGCACTCTCCGCAGCGGCCAAGCTGCTGGAGACCCTGTTCCAGCCTTTCACGGTGCGCGGCCGGGCCATTCACACCGGCACGAGCATCGGTGTCGCACTGGCCGGCACGCACGCATTGACGCCGGAACAGCTGCTGAAGAACGCCGACGTCGCCATGTACCAGGCGAAGTCCCAGGGACGCGGGCAGGTCGCGCTCTACCACGCAGCGCTCGACGCGGGCATGCAACGGCGCGCAGGGCTTGCACACGATCTCAGGGCCGCCCTCGAACAGGCGTACCTGGAAGTCCATTACCAGCCGCAGATCGACGCGCTGCGTGGCCGCGCCGTCGCCTTCGACGCCACGGTCCACTGGCCGCACCCGCGCCTGGGCAATCTCAACCACGACGAACTGCTGATGGTCGCGGAGGATTCCGGACAGATCGCCGCGTTGGGATCCTGGCTGCTGCGCTCGGCCTGCGCCGACTGTGCGCTCTGGCAGGCCGCGGATCTGCACGGCGTAGGCGTATCGGTCAGCGTGACCGCCCGTCAGCTCGCCCACGGCGACTTCCCGGCGATCGTGGCCGAAGCGCTCCGTGCGAGTGGCCTTCCGCCGGACCGCCTCGAACTGGAACTGCGCGAGGCGGCGGTCCTGTCGCGCAGCGCCAAGGTCATCACGGGAACGCTCACGGAGCTCGCGGCCCTCGGGGTGAAGCTCACGCTGGACGCCTTCGCAACGGGGCATTCGTCGCTCACGCACCTGAACCGCCTGCCGCTCAACGCCGTGAAACTAGATGCGACCTTCGTGGCGGGGCTGCCCCACGACGACGAAGCCTGCTCGCTGGCGGACGGCATCCTGGCGCTGGCCGCCAAGCTCGGCCTGAAGACGAGCGCGGAGGGGGTGACCAGCGAGGCGCAGGCGGCCTTCCTCACCGCCCACGGCTGCGATCGACTTCAGGGCACCTACTTCATGGCGCCGCAACGTCTGCCGGATCTCATCGACTCGCTCGCCACGCGGTACCCCGAAATCGCAGCCTGACGATCGGCCGGTGGGGCATCGCCCGGTCGATCACTTCCTGGCAAGATCGGACGCACCGAGGAAGATGCGATTCCACGTCGGGCTGATCAGGACCTCGTTCACGCACACGTGCGGTGGCTGCTCGGCGATCCAGAGAATCGTGCGGCCGAGATCCACGGGCTGGAGCATCCGCGCGATGTCCTCGTCGGACGGCTTGACCGGGCGCTTCTCCATGATCGGCGTCGCGACCTCGGCGGGGCACAGCGCACAGGCACGGATGCCGTTCACGCACTCCTCCTGATTGAGGTGCGACGTCATCGCGACGACCCCGTGCTTCGCTGCGTTGTACGCCGGGCCGGTCATGTAGCTGTCGAAACGACCCGACCACGACGACACGTTGATGATGAGACCGTCCTTCCGCGCGCGCATCGCGGGGAGCACGGCCGCACAGCAGTAGTAGCTGCCATCGAGGTTGATGCGCATCACCTCGTTCCAGCCCTGCACCGTCTGGTCCTTCCAGAACCGTTTGGGCACGTTGAGTCCGGCGCTGTTCACGAGGATGTCGACGCGGCCATGCCGAGCGATGATCGCCGCGGACACCTTCGCGACGTCATCGGCGTCGCTCACGTCGAGCGGCGCGATCTCGGCGCGATGTCCGCCCGCGCGGATCGCCGCCGCCTCGGCCTCGAGAACCTCGGCCCGCCGACCGGACATGACGACCGTCGCGCCCGCCGCCGCCAGCGCCTGCGCACCGGCGAGTCCGATACCCGAACCCGCCCCCGTGATCCACGCCACCTTTCCGTCCAGACTGCCCATGTCGTCTCCTGGTTGTGTGCCTCGCACGCATCCACGTTGCGCGGATGCGGCATGGCGACGAGGCCGAAGATTACCGCACCGACTTCCGCGCCCGTCAGCCCGCCCGCCCCGACTCGAACGCCGCGGCCTCGGCCTGCAGCCACGTCCGGAAGGCCGTGACCGCCGGGTCGTGCGCCTTCCGCTCGGGGTACACGAGGCAGTACGGACGCGGCCCCGCGAGGACGTGCGCCGACGCCTCGGCAAGCTGGCCAGCGCGCATCTCGTCGGCGACGAGGAAACGCGGGACGAGAGCGAGACCGAGCCCGGCCGTCGCCGCCTGGATCACGTGGGAGAACTGCTCGAAGCGCAGCCCGCCGTAGGCATCGTCGCGCGCCACGCCCGCGGCGCGGAACCACTCGGCCCACGCGTCGGGGCGCGTGCCCTGCTGCAGGAGCGGAAGCGCGAGGAGCGCATCGCGGCGTGCCGCCTTGCCGCGCGGCAACAGCGACGGACTCGCGACCACGGCGAGTTCCTCGCCCATGAGTCGCACCGCGACGGCGCCGGGCCACGTGGGCTCGCCGTGCTGGATCGCGGCATCGAACTCGGTGTCGCGCAGATCGAGCGGCGTGGTGCGGGTGTTGAGACTCACCTGCACCTCCGGGTGTGCGGCGACGAATCGCGGCAGGCGCGGCACCAGCCACTTCATCCCGAGCGTCGGCAACACCACGAGCCGCAAGGCGCCGCCCGCGCCCTTGAACGCCATGAGACGCAATGTCGCGCTGCGCAGGGACTCGAGCAGCGGCGCGATCTCGCGATGGTAGTTCTCGCCCGCCTCGGTGAGGACGAGCCGGTTGCCCGTGCGCCCGAAGAGCGCCAGGCCGACCCCGTCCTCGAGCGTCTGGATCTGGCGGCTGACAGCGCTCTGCGTGAGTGAAAGCTCGTCGGCTGCCCGCGTGAAGCTGAGGAGGCGGGCCGCGCTGTCGAAGGCCTGCAGCGAAGCGAGCGATGGGATGGAGCGTCGTTTCGAGATCATGCGAAAACTCGTGGGCGGATGCCGGACCGTCGTTGTGGCATGCGGTGCGGCGGACGGATACTCGGTGGACCTTCTCGCTGCGCCATCGGTGCGCGTGAAGGGCTGAGCATACGCGCCACGCCGACGCGGGTGCGCAAGCGGGAAGAGCTGTTCCAAAGGCGCAGCGGGCAACTCACAGGGGAGAACAAGCGGTGAAGGAACGCATCGGATTGATCGGCGCCGGGCTCATGGGCCACGGCATCGGGAAGAACATTGTCGAGAAGGGCTGGCCACTCGTCGTCCACGAGCCGTTCAAGGCGGACAGCGTGGCGGACCTCGTCGCGCGCGGCGCCACGGCCGCGGACTCGCCTGCCGGTGTCGCGGCAGCGGCGGATGTGGTGATCCTATGCGTGACCGGCGCGCCCCAGGTCGAGAGCATCGTGCTGGGGGAGCGTGGACTGCTCGCGACGATGGCGCCGGGCAGCGTCGTCGTCGACTGCTCGACGAGCGAACCCGATCTCACGCGCCGCATCGCCGCAGCCCTCGCCGCACGCGGCATCGACTTCGCCGACGCGCCGCTGTCGCGCACGCCGCCGGAGGCCGAAGCGGGAAAATTGAACGTGCTGGTGGGTGCGACACCCGCCACGCTCGCACGTATCCGCCCGGTGATCGAGGCGTTCTCCGAGAACCTCTTCCACGTGGGCGGCGTGGGCGAGGCGCACACGTTGAAGCTCATCAACAACTACGTGACGATGGGGATGCTGTCGGTGATGGCCGAGGCGTGGACCGCCTGCGTGAAGACGGGCATCGATGTGGAGAAGTGGATCGAACTGGTCACGCCCGGCGTGATGAATTCGGGCCTCTTCCAGATGGTGGTCGCCGGTGCCGCGGCCGGCGAGATGGACCGCATGAAGTTCTTCGTGTCGAACGCGCGGAAGGACATGACCTACTTCCGGCGGCTCGTGGCCGGCGAGGGCCTGTCGACACCGGTGGCCGAGGCCGTGCTCGCCAGCATCGACGATGCCGTCGCGCGGGGATTCGGCGATCGCTTCATGACCGGCCTCATCGAGGCCCGCTGCCAGGCGAACGACCTGCCGCCGCCGGTCGCCTGATCGTTCTGCTCAGCGGCGCCGGAGCGCGGCACGCAGCGCCATCGCGCACTCCGTCGTCGCGCGCTTCGCGGCATCCACCACGCCCGCCATCAGCAGGAAGCCGTGGACCATGCCCTCGTAGTTCACGAGGGTGACGCGGTTCCCCGCATTGATGAGCTTCGTCGCGTACTGCACGCCCTCGTCCCGCAGCGGGTCGTACCCCGCCACGAGCACGAGCGCCGGCGGCAGGTTCGAGAAGTCGTCGGCCTCCAGCGGTCCGAACCGGAAGTCCTGCGTGTCGCGGGCATTGCGCAGGTACTGGCGGTAGAACCACGTGAGGGTGTTGCGCGAGAGCAGATAGCCCTCGGCGAACTGGTGGTGCGAAGGGGTTTCGGGCTCCGGCGCCACGCACGGATAGATGAGCAGCTGGAAGGCGATCCGCGGATAGCCCTCGCCCCGCGCGATCAGCGCACACACCGTCGCGAGGTTGCCGCCGGCGCTGTCACCACCCACGGCAATGCGGTCGGGGTCGACGCCGATGGTGTGCCCCTTCGTGGCGAGCCAGCGCACCGCGGCCATGCAGTCGTCCACCGCCGCCGGGAAACGCGACTCCGGTGCGAGCCGGTAGTGCACGGCCACGACGACGCAATCCGACTCCGCGGCGAGCCGGCGGCACGCGTTGTCGTGGGTGTCGAGGTCGCCGATCACGAAGCCGCCGCCGTGGAACCACGCGAGCACCGGCATCAGCTCCCCGCCCTCGGTCTCCCGCGGGCGGTAGATGCGGAGCATCAGCGCCCCGCCGTCCGGCCCTTCGATGGGCTTGTCCTCCACGCGGTGCAGCGGCACCTCCACCGGGTCGGCACGCTTCACGCGGATCTTGTACTGCTCGCGGGCCTGGTCGGGGGTGATCTGCCAGAACTCGGGCAGGCCCGCGGCCTTCACGGCCTGGAGCACGGTCTGGATCTGAGGATCGAGGGGCATGGACGGTCTCGGCGATGGGGTTGGGGAGTCGGGCGGCGACCATAGCACGCTGCGCCGACGGGTCACCAATCCCATCCCCGGCGCCCGCCGCCCTCAAGTCGTACACCGGTCGCCCGTTAGGGTCATGTCGGCCGAGACGCCATCGGCCAGGCGCGGCGCGAATCACCTCGCGCCGCGGCAACACGAAACGACGATTTCCGGGACCACGCTCTGGACACGACAGCACCAACCACCGAAGCCCAGGCACCGACCACGGTCGAACTGCAGCGCCGCATCGCAGACCTCGAACGTCGCGTCCACACGCTGGCGGCACGCGAGGCAGTCACGCTGTGCGTGTTCAGCAACGACCTGGACAAGCTCCTCGCCGCGTTCTCCATCGCCACGGGCGCGGCGGCGTGCGGGCTGAAGGTGTCGATGTTCTTCACGTTCTGGGGCACCACGCTCCTGCGACGCGAGGCGCCGCAGACCGCGGGCAAGCGCCTCGTCGAACGGATGTTCGGCTGGATGCTTCCGGCGGGCCCCAGACAACTGTCGCTCTCCCGCATGCACATGGGCGGCCTCGGCCGCGCACTGATCGGCCGGGAGATGCGTCGCAAGGGCATCCCTGCCCTGACCGAGATGATCGAGATGGCGAAGGCCTCCGGCGTCGAGATCCTCGCCTGCAGCATGTCGATGGACCTCATGGGCATCCGCAGGGAGGAACTGCTCGACTACCCCAACCTGCGCATCTGCGGAGCCACCCAGTTCGTGGACATGGCCGCGGACGGCAACGTGACCCTGTTCGTTTGACACCCATCATGGAGACATCACAAGTGGTAGAGACAACGCAATCGACGAAGCGGCTGATCGACCTGCGCGGCATGAAGTGCCCGGCACCGATCGTCGCGCTCAACAACGAGACGCGGCAGATGGCCGCGGGGGAGCTGTTCGAGGCTGTCGCCGACGACCCGGCCTTCGAGCTGGACGTGAAGGCCTGGTGCCGGCGCAAGGGCTACGAACTCCTCACGCTCGAGGTATCGCCGCAGGAAACCCGGGCCGTCGTCCGCTGCCCGGTGTGACACCGCTGCAGCCCCGCCTCCTTCGATGAACCCCTGCGAAGTCCTCCTCGAGAAGCTGGCCCGCATCGCCGCCGATGTGGGCGGGCATCACGGCGAAGCGATCCACGAGGTCATCGGAGATCTTCGCGCGCGCGCCGAGGAGATCCTGGCGCGCAGCGATGCGATCGCCGCGGCCCAGGCCGAGGCGCTCGTCAATGCCGGAATGATGATGTCCGAGCTGCAGGAGACCCACGAGAAGCTCGACCACGCCCGGCGCGAAGCCGAGAAGTCGGACCGGGCGAAGTCGGAGTTCCTCGCGCACATGAGCCACGAGATCCGGACACCGTTCAACGGTGTCCTCGGGATGAACGAGATCCTCCTGAAGACGGATCTCGACGAGCACCAACGGCATTGCGCGCTCACCATCCACCAGTCCGCGGAATCGCTGCTCACCATCATCAACGACATCCTCGACTTCTCGAAGATCGAGGCCGGCAAGCTCTCGCTGCAGGCGTATCCGTTCGATCTGCGCGACCTCGTCGAGGCCATCGGCGGACTCTTCGCCCACAGGGTGCAGGCGAAGGGTGTGGAACTGCTGTGCCATCTGCCCCACGACCTGCCGCACCACTGGATCGGGGATGCGGGCCGACTGCGTCAGGTGCTGACCAACCTCGTGGGCAACGCCGTGAAGTTCACCGAGCAGGGACAGGTGTCGATCGCCGTGACCCGTCCGCCACCGCACGTCGACCGGGACGCCATGCTTCGCTTCGACGTGACGGATACGGGCCTGGGGATTCCGGAAGCTGCCCGCAGCAGGATCTTCGAACCCTTCGTGCAGGCGGAGGAGTCGACTGAGCGCCAGTTCGGCGGCACGGGCCTCGGGCTCGCCATCTGCGCGAAACTCGTCGGCATGATGGGCGGGGAGATCCATGTGGAAGCAGCGCCGGGAGGCGGCACGCGTTTCTGGTTCACCGCGCGGCTGGACCGCGATGTCACCGCGCCGGATGACCGGGACCCGAGCCTCTGCCGGACCTCCGTCATCGGCAGTCGCGTGCTCATCGTCGACGACAACACCACCAACCTCGAGATCTGCGAGGAGCAGCTGAAGAGCCTCGCCGTCCGCACCAGCATCGTCACGTCGGGCGCCGACGGCATCGCCCTGCTGCGGCAGGCGGTGGCGGCCGGCGATCCGTACGCGCTGGCGATCCTCGACATGGACATGCCGGGGATGAGCGGCATCGACGTCGCGCGTGCCATCGAGATCGATCCGGCGCTGCGGCCGACGCGGCGGATACTGCTCAGTTCGGTCGGCGACATCGAGACGCCGGAGGTCCTTCACTCTGCAGGCATCGCCCGCGCCGTGACGAAGCCCGTACGCCAGGCGGAACTGCAGGCGTGTGTCTGCGATGTCCTGTCCGGCGCGGACCGCCCGGCACGCGTGGCGACCGCCGACAGCGTGCTGCGCGCGTCCGAGGACGCCCGCGTACTCGTCGCGGAGGACAACGCAGTGAACCAACTCGTGGCCCGTGCAATGCTGAAGACGCTGGGGCTCGCCTGCGAAATCGTTCCCGACGGCGCCGCCGCCATCGTGGCGTGGCGCAGCGGTCGCTACGACGCGATCCTCATGGACTGCCACATGCCCGTGATGGACGGCTTCCAGGCGACCCGCGCGATCCGCGACGAGGAACTGCACACGGGGACGCGCATCCCGATCATCGCGCTCACGGCGAATGCCATCGTCGGTGACCGCGAGGCCTGCCTCTCGGCCGGCATGGACGACTACCTGAGCAAGCCCTACACGGCGCAGGCCCTCGCGGGGAAACTCGCCCGCTGGCTCCAGCCGGACACCCTGTCCGAGGAAATCCACGGGATGACCGCGGGCGAGGACAGCAGCCGCCACTCACCCGCTGCCTGACCACGGCTCATCCGGCGGGACGGCTCCCGGCGGGATGTCGCAGCTTGAAGGTACCCGTCGCCTTCGCCAGCAGATCGCCCGCCGCGTTTCGCACCTCGCCTTCCACGAACACCAGCGACCGCCCGGCGCGCTGCGCATGCCCCTGCGCCACCAGATCGCCGGTGGCTGTCGCGAGGAAGTTCACCTTCAGCTCCACCGTCGTCGCGCCAGTGGATTGCGGGTCGAGGGACTTCGCGCTCATCCCCATCGTTGCGTCGAGCAGGGACATGACGGCGCCACCATGGGCCACGTGCCAGCTGTTCATCAGTTCCGGCCGGACCGCCAGCCCGACGGTCACGGACCCGGGCGTTTCCGACAGCTTTTTCAGACCCAGCAACCCGGCGAAGGGGATCTCGATGTCGAACCCGCCCGCGATGCTCATATGGCCGAGAAGCCACCGTCGACGGGAATGGTCACGCCGGTGATGTAGTCGGACGCCGGCGACGCGAGCAGCGCGATCGTGCCCTTCAGATCGTGGTCGGCCCCGAGTCGCTTCATCGGGGTGTGGTCGATGATGTAGGCCTCCGACCGGTCGATCATTCCCTTCGCCATCTTGCTCGGGAACACGCCGGGCGCGATCGCGTTCACGTGGATCCCGTACTGCGCCCACTCGGCCGCGAGCGAGCGCGTGAAGTTCACGACACCACCCTTGCTCGTGTTGTAGGCGATGGTCGGCATGAAGTGCGGATCGGTGCCCTTCAGGCCGGCAATGGAGGCGATGTTGATGATCTTGCCCTGCCGACGCGGGATCATCGTGGCGTTGGCCACGGCCTGCGAGAGCACGAAGAGCGCCGTGATGTTCAGGTTCATCACCTTGTGCCACGCTTCGAGCGGATGCTGCTCGGCAGGCGCGCCCCAGCTCGCGCCGGCGTTGTTCACCAGGACGTCGATCTGGCCCCACTTCGCGAGCACCGCATCCACGAGCGGCTTCGAGGCCGCCGGGTCGGAGAGATCCGACACGTGGGTCATCACCTCGATGCCCATCCCTGCGAGATGCGCCTGCGCCTCGGCCAGCTCGCCGGCCTTGCGGGCCGTGATGGCGACCTTCGCACCCATCTCACCGAGCGCCTCGGCCATCTGGAGGCCCAACCCGCGGGAGCCCCCGGTCACCAGCGCCACCTTGCCCGTCAGATCGAACAGCGACTTCACATCCATGACTTCCCCCCGTGCACTTCGGCCTGCCGCGACGATCGCGGTCGAAGCGTCGAAGTTATCACGCAGGACGGGAGAGGAACCACCGCAGGCGCGGCGACGGCCTGGTGGCCTGCCGTTGCGGCGGCACCGATCATGCGATCGCGGGCTCCGCGTCGTACCAGGCGGAGGGCTCGCGCAGGCCTTCCACCTTCTCGTACACGGCCGAGAGCGGCAGGTCGCATCCGAGGGAGGTCAGCAGCACCGTCGCTTCCAACCCCTCGGCTGCCGTGTAGAGCCACCGTCCGTCCGACCGCCGCGTGAAGAGTTCGAGCCGCGGCGTGATCTGCGACACGAGCAGGTACTCCTGCAACGACGGGATCTTCTGGTACTGCTGGAATTTCCAGCCGCGGTCCTTCGTCTCGGTGCTCTGCGACAGGACCTCGACGAGCAGCGTCGGATTCGTGAGCGTGTCGCCGGGCTTCTCCAGCTGGGGGTCGCCGCAAACGACCACGGCATCGGGGTACGTGTACAGACCGGAAGCCGACACCTTCACGCGGAGATCCGAGAACAAGACGCGACAGGGGCCTCCACGCAACCTGACTCCGAGCTGTAGACCCACATTGCTGGCGAGCTGCGCGTGCGCGAAGCTCGCCCCACCCATCGCGTAGATCTCACCCTCGAAGAACTCGTGCTTCTCCTCGACGGTGAGCTCCATCTCGAGATACTCGGCCTCTGTGTAGCGGACCTCGGGTTGCAGTGACATGACCAGACTCCTCTGCAGGGATCGCCGCCAGTCTAGAACCACGCGTCCTGCATCTCCAGGCACGTGTTGTCCATGTCGTTCATCAGCTGGTACCAGTGCGCGGTCTTCGGCAGTTCCCAGCGGAAGAAATACGACGCCGCCTGCAGCTTGCCCTGATAGAAATCGCGGTCGCCGTCGGTCGCGTCCTTGAGGCTGCGCACCGCCACCAGCGCCTGCTGCAACCAGATCCACGCGACCACCACGTGCCCGGTCATCTCGAGAAACACGTGCGCATTCGCCAGCGCCAGTTCCGCGTGTCCCTTGTCCGTGGCGCACAGCGTGTTGCGCACGACTTCCATCACGTTGGCGAACGCGTCGGTCAGCTTCTGCCCGCAGTCGCGCAGTTCCGCCGACTCGCACGCGCGGGCCTCGCGGGCCGTGAGGTCGATGGCCATGGCGAGCCGCTGGATCGCCGCGCCGTCGTCCATGCCGACCTTGCGCCCGAGAAGGTCCAGCGCCTGGATGCCGTTCGTGCCTTCGTGGATCGGGTTCAGCCGGTTGTCGCGGTAGAAGCGCTCGACCGGATACTCGCGCGTGTAGCCGTAGCCGCCGTGCACCTGGATGGCGAGGTTGTTGGCTTCGAGACACCATTGCGACGGCCACGCCTTGACGATGGGTGTCAGCACTTCGAGCAGCAGCTTCGCGCCGCGGCGCTTGCGATCGTCCTCGGCCGTGTTCGCCTCGTCGACGAGCTTCGCGGCGTAGAGGCACAGCGCGAGACCGCCCTCCACGTACGCCTTCTGCGCGAGCAGCATCCGGCGTACATCGGGATGCTCGACGAGCTTCACTTGCGGTCGCGTCGGGTCCTTCGCGAGCACGGGGCGGCCCTGGGCACGGTCGCGTGCGTAGGCGAGCGCGTGCAGGTAGCCGGTGTAGCCGAGCATCGCCGCCCCGAGCCCGACGCCGATGCGGGCCTCGTTCATCATGTGGAACATGCACGCAAGGCCTTTGTGCGCCTCGCCCACGAGTTCACCGACGGCGCCGTCCTTCTCGCCGAAATTGAGCACGCAGTTGGTGGTGCCGCGATAGCCCATCTTGTGATTCAGGCCGGCCAGCGCGACGTCGTTGCGCGCGCCCAGCGTGCCGTCCTCGTTCATGTGCCGCTTTGGCACGAGGAAGAGCGAGATGCCCTTCACGCCGGGCGGGCCGCCGGGGATCTTCGCGAGGACGAGATGGACGATGTTCTCGGACAGCTCGTGATCGCCCGCGGAGATCCACATCTTCTGGCCGAACAAGCGATAGGTACCGTCGGCCTGCGGCTCCGCACGCGTGACGATGTCCGCGAGCGAAGAACCCGCCTGGGGCTCGGACAGGCACATCGTCCCGTAGAACCGACCGGACAGCAGGTGGGGGAGGTACTTCGCGCGCTGATCGGGTGTGCCGAAGTGGCTGAGGAGGTTCGCGTTGGCGATCGTCAGGAACGGATACGCGGCCGTGCCGACGTTCGCCGCGTGGAACACCGCCAACGCCGCCTGCAGTACAGAAGCCGGGAGCTGCATGCCGCCGTGCTCCGCGTCGAACCCGGCCGAGAGGAAACCGGCCTCGTTGAACGCCGCGAGGGCCTCGGCGACCTCCGGAATCATCACGACCTTTCCGTCCTCGAAGCGCGGCTCGTTCTCGTCCGCCTTGCGGGCGTGGGGCGCGAACTTCTCGGTTGCGATGGCGAGCGCGGTGTCGAGCACCGCACCGAAGGTCTCGCGGGAGTGCTCCCGGAAGCGGTCACGGAAGCAGAGCGTCTCGACCTCGAGCAGTTCGTAGAGAAGGAAATCGAGATCGCGACGATTGACGATGGTGCTGGACGGGCTCATGGCGGGCGGCATTCCTGTTCGGGCGGTCGAGCGGGGCGGGACGAGTCAGCGCAGGTGCGGCGGGACATTCCTTCCGCTCAGAGCCGCTCGAAGATCGTGACGTTCGCCATGCCGCCGCCTTCGCACATGGTCTGCAGTCCGAAGCGGCCACCGCGCTGCTTCAGCGCGTGGATCAGCGTGGTCGCGAGCTTGGTGCCCGAGGCTCCGAGGGGATGCCCGAGGGCGATGGCGCCGCCGTTCACGTTGAGTCGGTCGGGGTCCGCACCGAGGGACTTCAGCCACGCCAGCGGCACCGGGGCGAACGCCTCGTTCACTTCGTAGAGATCGATGTCGCCGATGCTCATGCCCGCCTTCTTCAGCGCGCGCTCGGTCGCGGGAATCGGTGCTTCGAGCATGATCACCGGATCGTGACCGAGCACGGACATGTGGTGCACGCGGGCGATGGGCTCGACGCCCAGCTGCTTCAATCCGCGGGCGCTGACGACCATGACCGCCGTCGCGCCGTCGCAGATCTGGCTCGCTGTGGCTGCGGTGACCCGGCCACCCTCGGCCAGAAGCTTCACGCCAGCGATGCCCTCGAGCGACGCGTCGAAGCGGATGCCTTCGTCCACCTGATGCTGCTCACCCTGCGGCGTGCCGTCCTGGGCGCGCACTTCGACGGGAATGATCTCCTCGGTGAATCGACCCGCCTTCGTGGCCTCGATGGCGCGCTGATGACTGCGGAAGGCGTAGGCATCGAGCGCCTCCTTCGGGAGGTCGTACTTGCGGGCCATCATCTCGGCGCCGGTGAACTGGCTGAACTCGACCCCCGGATACCGGGCGCGCATGGCGGGGCTCATGTAGGTCCCCATGCCGTTCTTCTGGGGCAGCGCCGACGAGGTGAACATCGGCACGCGGGTCATGCTCTCGACGCCGCCGGCGATCACGACATCCATCGTCCCCGACATCACGGCCTGGGCCGCGAAGTGCAGCGCCTGCTGGGACGATCCGCACTGGCGGTCGAGCGAGGTGCCGGGCACGGACTCGGGCAGACAGGACGCGAGGACGGCATTGCGCGCGACGTTCGTGGACTGCTCGCCTACCTGGCTCACGCAACCCATCACGACATCTTCCACGAGCGCGGGATCGCAGCCGACCCGCGCGACGATCGCATCGATGACGGCGGCGGCGAGATCGACGGGATGCCAACCGGACAGACGGCCACCGCGACGGCCACCGGCGGTGCGCCCTGCGGCGACGATGAAGGCTTCGGACATGGGGGTTCTCCGGAGGGGTTTCGTGAAAACCGGGATCAGGTCTGGACCCTGACCCCGGCGAACATTCGGGATACGCGGGACCGGGTCTCGGCCCCGCCGAACATCAGGCCACCTCGAACAAGCCCGCCGCGCCCATGCCGCCGCCGATGCACATCGTCACGACCACGTACTTCACGCCGCGCCGCTTGCCTTCGATGAGCGCGTGGCCCACGAGGCGGGCGCCCGTCACGCCGTACGGATGGCCCACGGCGATGGAGCCGCCGTTCACGTTGAGGCGGTCATCGGGGATGCCCAGCTTGTCGCGGCAGTAGATCACCTGCACCGCGAAGGCTTCGTTGAGTTCCCAGAGGCCGATGTCGTCGATCGAAAGGCCGGTGCGGGCGAGGAGCTTGGGGATGGCGAAGACGGGGCCGATGCCCATCTCGTCGGGCTCGCAACCCGCGACGGCGAAACCGCGGTAGATGCCGAGCGGCTTCAGGCCGCGCTTCTCGGCGAGCTTCGCGTTCATCACCACGGCAGCCGAAGCGCCATCGGAGAACTGGCTCGCGTTGCCCGCCGCGATCACGCCGCCTTCCACCGCCGGCTTGATCTGCGACACACCCTCGTAGGTGGTGTCGGCGCGGATGCCTTCGTCGCGGTCGCAAACGACTTCCTTGGTGGATTCCTGACCGGTCGCCTTGTCGACCGTCTTCATGGTGACGCGGATCGGGACGATCTCGTCCTTCGTGAAGCCTGCCGCAGCCGCGGCGGCGGCACGCTGCTGGCTGCGGGCGCCGTACTGGTCCTGGGGCTCGCGGGCGATGCCGTAGCGCTTGGACACCATCTCCGCCGTCTGCAGCATGTTCCAGTAGATCTCGGGCTTGTTCTGGACCAGCCAGCCGTCGTGGACCATGTGCTTGTTCATCTCGTTCTGCACGCACGAGATCGACTCGACGCCGCCTGCCACGAAGATGTCTGCCTCGCCGGCGATCACGCGCTGCGCGGCCATCGCGATCGTTTGCAGGCCCGACGAGCAGAAGCGGTTCACGGTGGCCCCGGACACCGTGATCGGCATCCCCGCCCGCAGCGCGATCTGGCGTGCGATGTTGTGACCCGTGGCGCCCTCGGGGTTGGCGCAGCCCATGAGGACATCCTCCACCTCGCCCGGATCGATGCCCGCGCGCGCCACCGCATGCTGCACGGCGTGGCCGCCGAGCGTCGCACCGTGGGTCATGTTGAAGGCGCCGCGCCATGACTTGGCGAGCGGGGTGCGGGCGGTGGAAACGATGACGGCCTCGGTCATGACTGGCTCCTCGGTGCGGGTCTTTGTGAGTACGGGTGCGAATGCGCCGGACCGCCATGCATGGCCGGTGCTCCGCGGGACTCCGGAGTGTACTGCGGTCACCAGACCCCGCACATGCGTCGCCCGGATCGGGTCCGGCACCGTGCTAGATTCCGCGCTCCCCGCGATGCCACGGATCCAGCGATCCGGCGCGCCCACTTCCCGAGTGCCCCCACGACATGTCCCTCCGCATCCTCATCACGAACGACGACGGTATCTACGCCCCCGGCCTGGTCGCCATGGAGCGCGTCGCCCGGGCAATCTCCGACGATGTCTGGATCGTTGCCCCCGATTTCGAGCGCTCCGGCGCCAGCCGCTCCGTCACCGTGGGTGAACCCGTACGCGTGCGCCAGCTCGAGGAGAAACGCTTCTCGCTGGTGAAGGGCTCGCCCACCGACTGCGTGGTCGTAGCGCTCCGCAGCCTCATGAAGGATCACCCGCCGAATCTCGTGCTCTCGGGCGTGAACCGTGGCCACAACGTGGGCGACGACATCACGTACTCCGGCACGGTCGCCGGTGCGATGCAGGCCGCGCAGTCCGGGATCCGGGGCCTTGCGATCAGCCTGTGCTTCAACCCCGGCCGCGAGCTGCGCTGGGACACCGCCGAGGCCGTCTGCCCGGATCTCATCCGCCGGCTGATGGCCGCGCCGGTCCCGCCGGGCGTGTGTCACAACATCAACATTCCCGACGTCGCGCCGTCCGAGGTGAAGGGCGTGCGCGTCGTACCGCAGGGGCGCTGGGATCGCATGTGGATCGACGTGAGCGAAAGGATCGACCCGCGGCAGTTCCCCTACGCGTGGCTGAGCTTCGGCCACGAAAGGGGCCAGACCGACCCGGCGACCGACGTGGGCGCGGCGTTGCAAGGGTGGGTGACGGTGACGCCTCTGGGGAGCGATCTCACGCACCACGCGAGCCTGGACGGATTGCGCGACGCGTTGGGGTGACGCGTACCGAACCGGCGACGCCCTGGTAGGAGGGACCCATGGCCTCCTCTCGGGCCGGTGGCCCGCGGCGGGTTGGCCGCAGGTCGTACCAACAAGGGGAGGACCCCTTGTATATCCCCCGGTGGATGCGCCGCGCACGGTGGATCTGGTCCTGTAGGAGGGGCCCATGGCCCCGAAAGCGGTGAGTGCGAGGAAACGCTTCAACCGGAACCATTGCTTTCGCGGGCATGGCCCGCTCCTACAGGAATCACGCCCACTTCAACGGTGAGTAGCGCATCCACCGGGGGATATATATATGGTGCCCTCCCCTTGATCATGCTCTACGCAAGCTCCCAGCCGCGGGCCGGGGGCGCCACACCTCTCGGCAAAGTTGTCAGACAACCGACCAGGTCTGCTAGCATCCGACGAATGAAAGCTCCAGACCTCCCGTTCATCGGTCGCGGTCAACGCCTCTCCGAGCGCGTGGCAGACGAGTTGCGAACGGCGATCACCGAACAGCGCTTCCCCGCCGGGGCTCGCCTGCCCACCGAGACGGCACTGGCCGAAGGCTTCGGCGTCAGCCGCGCCGTCGTGCGCGAGGCGGTATCGCGGCTCAAGTCCGAGGGGCTCGTCGTCTCGTTGCAGGGGTCCGGGCTCTTCGTCCCCGAGGGCCGGCCACTCACGCCACTGCGACTGGATCCGAAGGTCCACGAATCCAGCACCACCCTCGAGGAACTCTACGAGCTGCGTCGCGCCGTCGAGACCGAGATCGCTGCACTCGCGGCCGTTCGTCGGACCCGCAGCGCGATGGCCGCCGTGCAGGCCGCCCTCAAGGCCGTCGACGGCGCCGCATCGCGCGGGTCCGACGGCGTGGAGGAGGACCTCGCGTTCCACCAGGCCATTGCCGAGGCCTCGGGCAACCGGCTGCTCTGCTCCACGTGGTCGTTCCTCGGACAGTACCTGCGGGGCGCCATCCACATCACCCACACGAACGAGGCGCGGTCGCCCGCCTTCGAGGCCGAGGTCCGCAGCGAGCACGCGCGGATCGTCGATGCGATCCGTCGCCGGGCCCCGGAAGACGCACGCGCGGCTGTGCTCGCGCATCTGGCGGGCGCCGCCGCGCGACTTGCCACCACCTCCCGCGCGCACTGACGTCCCGCGCCGGGCACCACACTCGAATCACGACAACACGAACGACGGAGGCCACGATGACCGGATCCATCCTCACCCCGCAGCAGCGTGCGGACTACGAACGCGACGGCTACATCATGGTGCGCAAGCTCTTCGACGACGAAGAGATCGCCATCCTGCGCACGGCCATCGAGAACGACGAGTCGATGCGCAGCCGGCTGTACAACCGGAACGACGCCTCCGGCAAGGCGACGCGCATGGCGACGTGGAACCATCCCGGCGACAGCGTCTACGGTCTCGCCGCGCGCTCGCACCGCGTGGTCGACACCATGGAGGATCTGCTGGGCGGTGAGGTGTATCACTACCACTCGAAGCTGACCGCGAAGGAACCGCTCGAGGGCGGTGCCTGGGAATGGCACCAGGACTACGGTTACTGGTACCACAACGGCTGCGTGTTTCCCTACATGGCGAGCGTGATGGTCGCACTCGACCGCAGCACCCGCGAGAACGGTTGCCTGCAGGTCGTGAAGGGCTCGCACCATTGCGGCCGTATCGAGCACGGCGTGCTGCCGGGCGAGCAGGTGGGTGCGGATCCCAGGCGCGTGGAGGAGATCCTGAAGCGCATGCCCATCGAGTTCGCGGAGATGGAGCCCGGCGACGGTCTCTTCTTCCACAGCAACGTCCTGCACCGGTCCGATCAGAACCGCTCGCAGAATCGCCGCTGGACGGTGCTCCACTGCTACAACGCGGCGCGCAACAACCCATACCTCGAACACCATCACCCGTTCTACACCCCCATCGAGAAGGTCGACGATGGCGCCATCAAGCGGGCCGGCGTGAAGTTCGCGGGCTCGGCGGAAGAGTTCCGCGAGAAGTCCGCGAACCCGCCCGAACTGAAACGCCGCATTTCCTGACCGAGGAGCCCCACCATGAAAGTCCGCGCCGCCGTCGCCCACCGCGCTGGAGCCCCGCTCACCATCGAGACCGTCGATCTCGACGGTCCCCGTGATGGCGAGGTGCTGGTCGAGATCAAGGCCACCGGCATCTGCCACACCGACGAGTTCACGCTGTCCGGGGCCGACCCCGAAGGTCTCTTCCCCGCCATCCTCGGGCACGAAGGTGCCGGCGTTGTCGTAGACGTGGGCCCGAACGTGAAGAGCCTGAAGAAAGGCGACCACGTCATCCCGCTATACGTGCCCGAATGCCGCGAGTGCGAGTACTGCGTATCGCACAAGACCAATCTCTGTCAGGCGATCCGCGTGACGCAGGGCCGCGGACAGATGCCCGACGGCACCAGCCGCTTCTCGCTCGACGGCAAGCCCATCCTCCACTACATGGGCACGTCCACGTTCGCCAACTACACCGTCGTGCCGGAGATCGCGCTGGCGAAGATCCGCGAGGACGCACCGTTCGAGAAGGTCTGCTACATCGGCTGCGGTGTCACCACCGGCATCGGCGCCGTCATCAACACGGCCAAGGTCGAACCGGGCGCGAATGTCGTGGTGTTCGGGCTGGGCGGTATCGGTCTCAACGTCGTGCAGGGTGCAAGGCTCGCCGGCGCCAACATGATCGTCGGCGTCGACCTGAACCCCGGCCGCCGCGCGCTCGCCGAGAAGTTCGGCATGACGCATTTCGTGAATCCGTCCGAGATGCCCGAGAGCGAACTGGTGCCCCACCTCGTGAACCTCACGAGGGGCGGTGCCGACTACAGCTTCGAGTGCATCGGCAACGTGAAGGTGATGCGTCAGGCGCTGGAGTGCTGCCACAAGGGCTGGGGCCAGTCGATCATCATCGGCGTAGCCCCCGCGGGTGCGGAGATCACGACCCGCCCCTTCCAGCTCGTGACCGGTCGGGTGTGGAAGGGCACCGCTTTCGGCGGCGCGCGCGGTCGCACCGACGTCCCGAAGATCGTCGACTGGTACATGGACGGCAAGATCGACATCGACAGCCTCATCACGCACGTGATGCCGCTGGAGGACATCAACCGCGGCTTCGATCTGATGCACGCCGGCGAGTCGATCCGCAGCGTCGTGGTGTACTGATGACGCTGAAAGTCATCTCGGAGCATCGCTGCTTCGGCGGGGTGCAGGGCTACTACTCGCATCCCTCCGCGGAGATCGGCCTCGACATGCGCTTCGCGGTGTATCAACCGCCGCAGGCGCAGACCGGACGCGTACCGGTGCTGGTGTACCTCGCGGGCCTCACCTGCACCGAGGAGACCTTCGCGATCAAGGCCGGCGCGCAGCGGGTCGCAGCGGAACTCGGCTTGATGCTCGTGTGCCCGGACACCAGCCCGCGCGGCGCGAACATCGCCGGCGAGTCCGATGCCTGGGACTTCGGCGTCGGGGCGGGTTTCTACGTCGACGCCACCGCGGCGCCCTGGTCGACGCACTACCGCATGTACAGCCACGTGACGCGCGAACTGCCGACGATCATCGCGCACAACTTCCCTGCTGACATCGATCGGCAGGGCATCTTCGGGCACTCGATGGGCGGGCATGGCGCGCTGGTCTGCGCACTGCGCAACCCCGACATCTACCGGTCGGTGTCGGCCTTCGCACCGATCTGCGCGCCGACGCAGTGCCCGTGGGGACGGAAGGCGTTCGGCGGCTATCTGGGTGACGACTCGCAGCCGTGGTCCCGGTACGACGCGACCGTTCTCGTGCGCGAGCGCCCGTTCAGCGGCCGCATCCTCGTCGATCAGGGCCTCGCGGACAAATTCCTCGTGGAGCAACTGCACCCGGAGGCCTTCGAGGCGGCCTGCGCTGAGTCGGGTCAGAGCCTCACGCTGCGCCGCCACGGCGGGTACGACCACGGCTATTTCTTCATCGCGACGTTCGTGGAAGACCACCTGCGGCATAACGCGCAGACCCTCTGCGCGTAGTTCGTTCACCGGAGGACCGTTCCATGCAGAAGCTGCTGATCTACCAGTCGCTGTGGGCCATGGAGCGGCGCCGTCCCGACGGCCTCGAATGGTCGCTCGACGAGAAGCTCGCCATGATCCGCGACGCGGGCTTCGATGGCTGCGGCGTGCGGTTCATCGAGCGCGATTTCGTGAAGGAAGTCACCAGCTTCCTGCGTGCCCACGGAATGAGCTGGCAGGCCCAGTGCTATCCGAAGACGGTCGACGACCTGAAGACCACGCTCGAGTACGTCGCGGAGTTCGGCGCGGACCACGTGAACCTGCAGCCCGACGTGCGCCCGTACTCGCTCGAGGAATGCATCCCGTACATCGAGGGCTGGCGGCGCCTCGCCCACGACGCGAAGGTACCGGTGCACATCGAGACGCACCGCGACCGCATGACGACGGACCTCTTCTTCACGCTGCGACTGCTCGACTGCTTCCCGGATCTGCGGCTCACGGGCGACCTCTCGCACTATCTCGTCGGCCGCGAGTTCTGGTACCCGGTGTCGGACGAGAACCACGCGCTCATGCACCGCGTCCTCGACCACTGCTGGGGCTTCCACGGGCGCGTCGCGAGCCGCGAGCAGATCCAAGTGCAGATCAGCTTCCCGACCATGCAGCACTGGGTCGATCTCTTCATGCAATGGTGGGAGTACGGCCTCCGCAGCTGGCGCCGCCGCGCGCCGCCGGACGCCACCTTCACGTTCCTCTGCGAACTGGGCCCGAAGGAGTATGCGATCACCGGCGCGGACGGCTACGAGCTGTCCGACCGCTGGCAGGAGGCGCTGATGATGAAGGACATGATCCGGGCGCTATGGGACCGCATCGAGGCCGAGGACAGTTGACGGCATCACCGCACGCGACGCCGACCGAGCAACGTACGGAATGATCACGTCGGCTCGCGATCGGGCACCGCGCGACGTCGTGTGCGGCAGCGACCCGCCGAGAGGATCAGCCCGAGGCCACCGACCATGAGCGCCCAGGTACCCGGTTCGGGCACGGCCACCACCGAGGCAATCAAGGTCCCGTCGAGCGCGATCTGCGGGCTCTCCACGTAGAGGTATCCCAGGCCGCCGCGGGCCCCGTTCTCGAAGGCCCGCGGATCGAACGTGTAGGTCTGGGTGCTCAGACCGCCGCCGTAACCTCCCGACGTATCGACGAGCGCCGTGTTGAGCAGTGTCACCGTCGTGCCGCCGACCAGCGCGATGCCGCCCCCACTGCCGCCCCCGCCAGGACCACCCTGCCCGCCGGCATTCGCGAATGCCCATCCCCCGTTGGCGCCGAGCGCCAGCAGACTCCCCGCGACGGTGATCGTCTCGGGCGTCGAGATGTGCAGCGCACCGCCGCCACCGCCGCCGGATCCGCCCGCGAGCTGCACGCCGAAGAAGTACCAGCCGCTACCGCCACCGCCCCCCGATCCCCCGTCGAAGGGATTCGGAAACGGGACGGCCGGCGCGCCCGCCGCGCCAGTCGTGTAGCGGACCGCGGTGTCCCCTGGTGTTGCCATGCCGCCGCCACCACCTGCGTCCCCGAAGACCTTCACCCCGGCGTGCGTGGGCGTGACGCCGGCCGGCCCGCCGGACAATCCCGAACCAGGTCCGGCGTCGCGGCAGTCCAGGCCCGCACAGGTGGTATCGCCGATGCCCGCCACGCCACCGCTGCCTCCCCCCGGGCCGCCCGTGCTGGTGGTGGCGGGTCGGATGTAACCGAGGCCCGGATTGGCAAGATCGTCGGGGTTCACGCTCCCTGCCGACACGTCGACGACACCCGCGATCGAGACCGCGCCCACCGATCGCAGGAACACCGGCGTGTTGTCGTCGTTGCGTCGGAACCGCACCGTGACACCGCTCGGGATCTCGATGGACGTGAAATTGAAGATCCCATCGTCCGGCAGATCGAGCGTGATGTCGTGAATGGGATGGAAGGCACCGTCGGCCCCGTCCGAAAGGGAAAGAACGGCAGCGCCCACGCTGGAAGCTGCGAGCAGGGCAACGGAAAGAAGCAGGTTGATCGGTCTCAAGGCATCGGTCTCCGCGTTGTTGGAGGCCGATCACGTTCCGCGCAACGCGCCAGCCTCTCCAGCATCGAGGCTAGCGCCACCGACCGCGCGAGTCCTTGCGTCTGCTCAATGGCGCCCTGGGCGCCCACCCGGCAGCAATCGACGCGACGGATTCCGTAGGAGCGGCCCATGGCTGCGAAAGCGGTGGATGCTGCGGATGCGTCTCGACCGGAACCAACGCTTTCGCGGCCATGGCCCGCTCCTACAGAGGCTCGCCCATTCCCGAGGCGGGTAGCGCGTCCACCGCCGTTGTAGGAGCGGCCCATGGCCGCGAAAGCGGTGGATACTGCGGATGCGTCTCGACCGGAACCATCGCTTTCGCGGGCATGGCCCGCTCCTACAGAAGCTCGCCCATTCCCCAAGCAGGTGTCGCGTCCACCGCCGTTGTAGGAGCGGCCCATGGCCGCGAAAGCGGTGGATGCTGCGGATGCGTCTCGACCGGAACCATCGCTTTCGCGGGCATGGCCCGCTCCTACAGAAGCTCGCCCATTCCCCAAGCAGGTGGCGCGTCCACCGCCGTTGTAGGAGCGGCCCATGGCCGCGAAAGCGGTTGATGCTTCGGATGCGCTTCGACCGGAACCATCGCTCTCGCGCGCATGGCCCGCTCCTACAAAAGTCGCTCGTTCCCCAATCGGGTGGCGCGCCACGGGGGGATATACAAGGGCCCCCCCTTGTTGGTACACCACGCGGGACTCCGCCGCGGGCCGATAGGCCCGAGAGGCGGACATGGCCCGCTCCTACAAAAACTCGCCCATTCCCCAAGCGGGTGGCGCCTCCATGCAAGGCCCTCCCCTGGTCGATGCTTCCCGCGCACTACCGCCGCTGGCGCCCTTCACGGCGACAGCCGTTCCACCTTCCACCCGCCCCCATGCACCGGCGTGTACTGCAGCCGGTCGTGCAGCCGGCTCGGGCGGCCCTGCCAGAACTCGAACAGCGTTGGCTTCAATCGGTACCCGCCCCAGTGGGGCGGCCGCGGCGGGTCGTCGCCCATCTCGCGCGCGATCTGCGCGACCTTCTGTTCCAGGACCTCGCGTCCGGGCAGCACGGCGCTCTGGGTGGATGCCCACGCGCCATGGCGGCTGCCGAGTGGACGTTCCTTGAAGTAGGCGTCCGATTCCGCCTCAGCCACCTTTTCGATGGCGCCCTCGATGCGGACCTGGCGCTCCAGTTCCACCCAATGAAACAGCAGGCAGGCACGGGGGTTCTCGGCCAGCTCGCGACCCTTCCGACTGGCGTAGTTGGTGAAGAACACGAAACCGTGCGCGTCGAACGCCTTGATGAGCACGATCCGGGCGGTGGGAACACCGGCGCGGTTGGCCGTGGCGAGGGTCATGGCGTTCGGCTCCGGCAGTTCGGCCTTCACGGCCTCGTCGAACCAGTGGCGGAACTGCGCCACCGGATCGGGCGAGGCATCGGCCTCGTCGAAGCGGGCGCGGGAGTATTCCTTGCGAAGATGAGAGATGGTCATTTTCCGGGGGCTGGAGGCTGGGGGCTGGTCTGGGGGAGTATGAGCCGCGCTTCTCGCTTCGGTTCGATGCTATCGGCGATCGATACGTGGCGGCTTGCTGAGGATCAAGGACCGGCACGCTGTACCATCCAGCGCTCGGCGCGGCTGTCCTCGGCGCCGCGATGCCGCACAACCCTTCGCCCCCAGCCCCAGAAATCATGCCCCGTCCCGACCTCGAACTGCTCTCCCCCGCCCGCACCGCCGACATCGGCATCGAGGCCGTGAACCATGGCGCCGATGCGGTCTATATCGGCGGGCCTTCCTTCGGGGCCCGGCTGAATGCCGGCAACGAGGTCGCCGACATCGAGCGGCTCTGCGCGCACGCCCACCGGTTCGGCAGCCGCATCTTCGTCACCCTCAACACCATCCTGCGCGACGACGAGCTGGAGCCCGCCCGGAGGCTCATCCACACGCTGTACGAGGCGGGCGTCGACGCCCTCATCGTGCAGGACCTCGGCCTGCTGGAACTCGACCTGCCGCCCATCCAGCTCCACGCGAGCACCCAGACCGACATCCGCACGCCCGAGAAGGCCCGCTTCCTCCAGGACGTCGGCTTCTCGCAGATGGTGCTGGCGCGCGAGCTGTCGCTCCCGGAGATCCGTGCGATCTCCGGGGTGCTGACCGGCGCCACCATCGAGTTCTTCATCCACGGCGCGCTGTGCGTGGCCTACAGCGGGCAGTGCTTCATCAGCCATGCCCACACGGGCCGGAGCGCCAACCGCGGCAACTGCTCGCAGGAGTGCCGCCTGCCATACACGGTGACCGACAACGACGGCCGCGTGGTCGCGTACGAGCGCCACGTGCTGTCGCTCAAGGACAACGACCAGAGCGGCAATCTGCGCGCCCTCGTGGATGCCGGTGTGCGGTCGTTCAAGATCGAAGGCCGCTACAAGGACCTGGGCTACGTGAAGAACACCACGGCCCAGTACCGGCAGCTGCTCGACGCCATCCTCGAGGACACGCCGACGCTCACCCGGGCATCCTCCGGGCGCTGCACCTTCCTGTTCACACCTGACCCCGGGCGTGACTACAACCGCGGCGGCACCGACTACTTCGTGAATGGCCGCAAGGACGACATCGGCAACTTCGATTCCCCGAAGCACGTGGGGCTGCCCGTGGGACACGTGCTCCGCGTCGGCCCGGACTGGTTCGAGATGGAAGCGACGGTGCCGATCCACAATGGCGACGGACTCACCTACTACACGTCGAAGCGCGAACTGGCGGGTATCCGCGTGAATCGCGCCGAGGGGGTCGGTCCCGCGCCGCACACGGTCTACCGCATCGAGCCGAACGAACCGGTGGCGAACCTGCCCGGACTTCGCGCCGACGTGGCACTGCACCGGAACAGCGACACGGCGTGGGATCGCCTGCTGGAGCGCAAGACCGCCGACCGGCGCATCGGGCTCGCGCTGCGGCTCGCGGAATCGGACGACGGGTTCACGCTGTCGGCGACCGACGAGGACGGCTTCACGGCCATCGCATCGCTCGTGCGAGTGAAGGAACCCGCCCGCGACGCCAGCGGGGCGGAATCCGCGCTCCGCGACAGCCTCGGGAAGCTGGGCAACACGGTCTTCGCGGCGACGAGCATCGACATCGACTTGTCGCAACCGTGGTTCCTGCCGGCATCGGCGGTGAACGCCCTGCGGCGCGACGCGGTGGCTGCCGTGGAAGCCGCCCGGGCTGCCGGTTTCGAACGCCTCCCGCGCGCCGTCCCCGCGGACCCTCCAGCGCACTATCCCGAGGACACGCTCACCTACCTCGCCAATGTGTACAACCACAAGGCCCGCGACTTCTACGCGAAGCACGGCGTGAAGGTGATCGCGTCGGCCTACGAGTCCCACGAGGAGACCGGCGAGGTCTCGCTCATGATCACCAAGCACTGCGTGCGCTTCTCGCTGTCGATGTGTCCGAAGCAGGCCAAGGGCGTGACGGGCGTACAGGGCCAGGTGCGGGCGGAGCCTTTGACGATCACCCACGGCGACGACCGCCTGACGCTGCGCTTCGACTGCAAGCCCTGCGAAATGCATGTCGTCGGCCGCATGCGGAAGTCGATCGCGAACGAAGTGCCGGCGGCACCGATCACGTTCTACAGGGCGGGGGCCGGGACCGCGGGGCCGAGGGGCTAGACACCAGGGAAAAGCCCAGTGGCGTATCGCGGCCGTGCACATGGGTACGACCGCGATCGTGGATGACGAGCTTTTCGTAGGAGTGGGCCACGGCCCTGTAGGAGGGGGCCATGCCCCCGAAAGCGGCAGATGCTGCGGAAGCGCCTCACCCGGAACCACCGGTTTCTCGGGCATGGCCCGCTCCTACAAAAAGCGTGGGCCCCTACCGCAGGGGCGGTGGTGGCAGGACCGGTATCCGTCGATCGGCTCGCGAATCTCTGCTGTTCGCCAGCTTCTGACGCCTCACTTCACCACGCCCGCCGTCTGCCCGAACAGCACCTTCTTCGCCTCGTCGTCCACCGTCGGCTTGGTGTTGATGCCCTTCGCGACGTCGTAGGCGCGCACGACCGCAGGACGCGCGCGGATCGTCTCGAACCAGCGCTTCAGGTGGGGGAACTCCTCGATGTCCTGCCCCTGGCGGGCGTACAGGACGACCCACGGATACGACGCCATGTCGGCGATCGAGTACTCGCCTGCGACGAACTCGCGGTCGGCGAGCCGGCGGTTCAGCACGCCGTAGAGGCGGTTGGTCTCTTTCACGTACCGGTCGATCGCGTAGGGCAGCTTCTCCGGCGCGTACTGCGAGAAGTGATGGTTCTGCCCGGCCATCGGCCCGAGGCCACCCATCTGCCACATGAGCCACTGCATCACGTCGACCCATGCCCGGGTGTCGCGCGGCATGAACCGGCCGGTCTTCGCGGCGAGGTACACGAGGATCGCTCCCGACTCGAAGATGGGAATGCCGGCGCCGCCGTCACCGGGGTCGGTGTCGACGATGGCCGGGATGCGGTTGTTGGGGGCGATGCGCAGGAACTCGGGGTCGAACTGCTCCCCCTTGCCGATGTTGACCGGAATGACCCGGTACGGCAGGCCGGCTTCTTCCAGGAAGATGGTGATCTTGTGCCCGTTGGGCGTGGTCCAGTAGTAGAGGTCGATCATGGTGTCGGGGTCGTCGTCGGGGGAGCATCGAGTATAGCGACGCGATCCGGTGCGGCAGCCGCTCAGCCGGGTGAGCGGGACGCGATGGCCGCTTCGATCGCAGCCACGAGGAAACCCAGCTTGGGCGGGCGCGCCTCGGCGTCCACGCGGAGGCCGGCGGCGCGCAGGGCGTCCGAGCACACGGGCCCGATCGATACGAGGCGCGATCGCAACAGCGCGGCCCGCAATGCGTCGTCTCCCGCCATGGCCCCGGCCACGGTGAACAGGTTGCGGACCTGCGACGCGCTGGTGAACACCACGGCGTCTATCGCTCCCGCCCGGAGCCGTTCGCCCAGGTCGATCAAGGGGGCCGTGTCTTCCGGCAGGGCCCAGCGATACGTCGGAATCTCCACCGCCGCAGCACCCCGCGCGGCGAGCGCCTTCGCGAGACCCTCGTTGCTCTCTCCGTACCGCTGCACGAGCACCGTGCCACCGTCGATCGGCACATCGGCGATCGCAGCGAGGAGTTCCACGGTCGTGAAGGGATCCACCGCAGCGCGATCGATGCGGATGCTCCGGCCGCGCAGCACGGCGGTGGGCTTCGGCCCGCGCACCGCGACGACGGTGCGGGAGAGCATCGCTTCCAGCGTACGTTCGAGGTTCAGCGCAGCAGCCGTCTCGAAGAGGGCACGCGTGCCCACCCCCGTCTGGAAGATGGCGAGCGCAGGCGGTGTGGCCGCGTGATGTTCGATCAGCGCGCGCACCCCGTCGGGATCGGCGTCGGGCACCTCGGCCAGTGCCGGCGCGGAGACGGGCGTACCGCCGTGGCGCGCCACGAGCGCCGCGACCTGCTGGGCAGCGCGGCTCTCGAGGATGGCGATGCGTTCACCTTGCATGGGGACTCCGGGGACACGGTCGGCACCGATGATCGTCCCGTGCGAGCAGCGCGGCAAGCGTGGCGCACCCGTGGTGCCCGACGCCCGAAAATCGGGCCCGCGACGCGCTCCGATGCACTTACACTCCGGCCTCGGACACTCTGGACGGACAGGCATGACAAGGCATTTCGACCTCGTTTGCATCGGTGGCGGGAGCGGCGGCGTGGCCACCGCGAACCGCGCGGCTTCCTACGGCGCGAAGGTGGCCCTGATCGAAGGCGGCCGGCTCGGCGGCACGTGCGTGAACGTGGGCTGCGTGCCCAAGAAGATCATGTGGACGGCAGGCCAGATGGCCCACACGATCGAGGACGCCGCGTCGTACGGATTCTCGGTGCCACCGTACGAATTCCGGTGGGACCGCCTCAAGGCAGCGCGCGATGCCTACGTCGCGAACCTGAACGGCGCCTACGAGCGCTACCTGCGCGGCAACAAGGTCGAGATCGTGCGCGGCTACGCCCGGTTCGTGGATGCCCGCACCGTCGACGTCGACGGCGAGCGCATCACGGCCGATCACATCCTCGTGGCAGTGGGCGGGGCGCCGCGCATCCCCGACATCCCGGGCGCGATGCTGGGCATCACGTCCGATGGCTACTTCGACCTCGAGACCCAGCCGGAGCGGCTCGCCGTGGTGGGCGGCGGCTACATCGCCGTCGAAGTCGGCGGACTCATGCGCGCACTGGGGTCGGAGGTCACGCAGTTCCTCCGCCGCGACCACGTCCTGCACGACTTCGATCCCATGCTCCGCACGAACCTCACGGAACACATGCTGGCGGACGGCATCCGGCAGGTCACCGGCTTCCACCCGGCGCGCGTCGAACGCGACGACGCCGGACTCTGGCTCGTCGGGGAGGACCGCTCGCGGCACGGCCCGTTCGACTGCGTGCTCTGGGCGATCGGACGCAAGCCCGTCACCGCCGCCCTGGCCCCCGAGGCCGCAGGCCTGCCGACGGACGACAACGGCGTGATCCCGGTGGACCGATTCCAGGACACCCCGGTGCCGGGCATCCACGCGGTGGGCGACGTCACCGGGCACCACGAACTCACGCCGGTGGCCATCGCTGCCGGCCGGCGTCTGGCCGACCGCCTGTTCGGTGGCATGAACGGGCGTCATCTCGACTACGAGAACATCGCTACGGTGGTGTTCTCGCATCCGCCGATCGGTACGGTCGGGCTGACGGAACCGCAGGCGGTGGCGCGGTACGGTGCCGACGTGAAGATCTACGAGACACGCTTCACCCCCATGAGTCACGGATTCACGCAGCGCACGGTGAAGACGGCCATGAAGCTCGTCGTCACCGGAGCGGAAGAACGCGTGGTGGGCTGCCACGTGATCGGGCCGGGCGCGGACGAAATGCTGCAGGGCTTCGCGGTCGCGGTGAAGATGGGCGCGACGAAGCAACAATTCGACGACACGGTGGCCATCCATCCGACGGCGTCGGAAGAGATGGTCACCATGAAGACTGCGCGCGACGCGCGGCGCGACGTCTGACGGTCGTCCGGAGCGACGGCGTCGGGTATCGAACGGCAGAGGAGAAGAACTCATGACCACCCAGCGGCGCGGCACCCGCGCGACCCCGGCGCACTTCGACCCGTACCAGCTCGACCCGAAGGACATCCTCGAACCGCCGGTCGGGTTCTGGAACATCCTGCGCAAGATCGGACCGGGCATCGTGCTGGCAGCGTCCATCGTGGGCTCGGGCGAGCTGATCGCCACCACCGCGCTCGGCGCCAAGGTCGGCTACACGATGCTGTGGCTCGTGATCGTGAGCTGTCTCATCAAGGCCGTGGTGCAGGCCTTCCTCGGCCGCTACGTGATCGCCCGCGCCGAGACCGGTCTGGACGCCGTGAACCACGTGCCCGGCCCCCGCGGCAAGCGGATCAACTGGGTCATCGTCGCTTGGGCGATGATGGTGTTCCTCACGCTCTTCCAGATCGCCGCGATGTTCATCGGCGTCTCGCAGGTCATGTTCCAGCTCACGACCCTGCCGGTGGGCATGTGGGTGGTCGTGTTCTGGGCGCTCACGCTGGCGCTGCTCCTGGGCGGAGGCTATGCGCGCATGGAGAGACTCGCGATGGTGAAGGTGGGCCTCTTCACGTTCATCACGCTGCTCGCGGCGATCCTGCTCGTCGGGTCGCCGACCTTCCATGTGAACGAGATGATGCAGGGCTTCGCCTTCGAGATCCCGAAGGAAGGCCTCGCCATCGCGATCGCCGTGTTCGGCATCACGGGCGTCGGCGCGACGGAGCTGTACGTCTACACGTACTGGTGCATGGAGAAGGGCTACGCCCGCAACACCGGCCCGTACGTGAACTCCGATGCGTGGCGCCGTCGCGCCCGCGGCTGGGCCCACGTCATGAACATCGACGTCGTCTTCTCGATGCTCATCTACACGATCGCCACCGTCGCGTTCTACCTGCTCGGCGCGGGCATCCTGCATCCGGCGGGCCAGGTGCCGAACGGTGCCGAGATGATCGCCGTGCTCTCGAACATCTACACGCAGACGCTGGGGGGGTGGGCGCAGTATCTCTTCTACGCGGGCGCGATCATCATCCTGTGGGGCACGATCGTGGCGGCCACGGCCGGCCATTCCCGCATGTGCTCCGACCTGATGCGCCTGCTCGGCAAGTTCGAGCACGATGATCTCAAGGCCCGCAATCGCTGGCGCGACATCTTCGTGGTCGTGCTCACGGTGATCCCCGTCGTCATGTTCTGGATCTTCGGGCAGGCGCCGGTCCAGATGGTGACGTGGGGCGGCATGGCGCAGGCAGCCATGCTGCCGATCATCTCGTGCGCCACGCTGTACCTCTACTACAAGCACATGCGCCGCTCGCTGCACGCGCCCGCCTGGATGGTGACGCTGCTGTGGGTGGCTGCAGTCTTCATCATCGGCTTCGTGATCCCGTCGCTCGCCACCGAGCTGACGAAGATGTTCGCCTGACAACCGCTTCGACACCCTCTAACCAAAGGAGACTCCAACGATGACCATCGTCCGCAAGCATGTCCGCCAACGCCTCTCGCAGGTGGTGATCCACAACGGGACCGTCTACCTCGCCGGCATCGTCGCCGACGAACCGGTGCCGGACGATCCGGGCGCCCAGACCGCCAACATCCTGAAGAAGATCGACGGCTTCCTCGCCGAGGCCGGCAGCAACCGGTCGAGCATGCTCTCGGCCACGATCTGGCTCTCGGACATGGCGTACTACGACGCCATGAACAAGGAATGGGACGCCTGGGTGCCCGAAGGTTGCGCCCCCGGCCGCGCCTGCGTCGAATCGAAGCTCGCCGCACCGAAGTACAAGGTCGAGATCCGGATCACGGCCGCGGTGGTCTGATCACCCCAGGGGCTGGCCCCCAGCCCCTGCCCCCCATGCAGCTCCTCACCGAAACCGCCGTCTTCCTGGCCGCTGCAGTCGTCACTGTTCCGATCTTCCGCAAGCTGAAGCTCGGTGCGGTCCTCGGCTTCCTCGCGGCGGGGCTCGTCATCGGGCCCTGGGGTCTGCGCTTCGTCACAGAGGTGGAGAGCATCCTCGGGTTCGCGGAGCTGGGCGTGGTGCTGCTGCTCTTCGTGATCGGGCTGGAGTTGCAGCCTTCGCGACTCTGGGCGCTGCGGCGTCCGGTGTTCGGCCTGGGGGGTGTCCAGGTGGGCGTCACCACGCTGCTTCTGGGCGGCATCGCCTACGCGTACGGATTCGTGTGGCAGGCCGCACTCGTGACGGGCTTCGCGCTCGCCATGAACTCCACCGCCTTCGTGCTGCAGTTGCTGGGCGAGCGCAAGCAGCTCGGCACGCGGCACGGCCGCTCGGCGTTCGCCATCGCCCTCTTCCAGGACATCTCGGTCATCCCGCTGCTGGCGCTCGTCCCCCTCCTCGTCGCGCACGAGTCGGCACAGGCGACGAATCCGTGGTGGGGGGCCGGCAAGGCCGTGCTGGTGATCGCTGCCGTGATCTTCGGTGGCCGCCGTCTGCTGCGGCCGGTGCTGAAGGCCGTCGCCGACAGCGGCATCCAGGAAGTCTTCACCGCCGCCGCGCTGCTGGTGGTGATCGGCACTGCGTTGCTGATGGAGGCCACCGGACTCTCCATGACGCTGGGCGCCTTCCTCGCCGGCGTGCTGCTCGCGGACTCCGAGTACCGTCACGAGATCGAAGCCAGCATCGAGCCGTTCAAGGGGCTGCTGCTGGGGCTCTTCTTCATCGCGGTGGGGATGAGCGCGAATCTGGGCCTGCTGGCGTCGCATCCGTTGGCGGTGATCGGCGCCGCCCTCGGGCTGATGGCCGTGAAGGCGGTCGTGCTGGTGGGTCTGGGTGCCGCCACCGGCCACGGGGCGGCCAGCACGCGCAGCCTCGCCGTCCTGCTCGCCCATGCAGGCGAGTTCGCATTCGTGCTGTTCGGCGTGGCGGCGTCCAGCGGACTGCTCGATGCGGCCCAGAACGACTTCCTCATCATGACCGTGACGCTCTCGATGGCGCTCACCCCGGTCTTCTTCCTCCTGAACGAGAACGTCCTCGGCCCATGGCTCGCGCGGGGCGTGCCACCGAAGTTCGACGAGATCGACGACGAAGCCACGCCCATCATCGTCGCGGGGATCGGTCGCGTGGGCCAGATCGTCACGCGGGTGCTGAACGCGAGGAAGATCCCGTACACGGCACTCGACATCGATGCGAACCAGGTGGATGTCGTCCGCCGCTTCGGCCGCAAGGCGTACTACGGCGACGTCTCGAAGCTCGACCTCCTGCGCGCCGCGAAGGCCGACCAGGCCCGCATCCTCGTGCTCGCCATCGACGACGTCGAGGCCTCGGCCCGAACGGCAGCCCTCGCGCGGAAGCACTTCCCCCATCTCGAGATCCACGCCCGCGCCCGCAACCGCATCCATGCCCTCGAACTGCGGGAACTCGGCGTGAAGGTCATCACGCGCGAGACCTTCGCATCGGCGCTCGAGATGGCCGAGTCCACCCTCGTCGCTGCGGGCCTCGCCCCGGCGGTCGCCGAGGACACCATCGCCCGCTTCCGTCGCCACGACGAGGATGTCCTCGAGCGCCAGTACGCCGTCCACCGCGACGAGGACCGCCTCGTCCAGACGTCGCAGGAGGCGGCTCGCGAACTGGAAGGACTCTTCGATTCCGACCAGAGCGAAGGCGGCGCCATCCAGCCCCCCGGAGACGATCCGCTCGCCCTTGCGCGCGGATGGCGCTGAGGCCCGCGACAGCAGCACGCCCCTCGCCTCACCACCCCCTGGCGCACGACGCGCCCGACCGCCCCTGGCAACCCGACGTCCGCCAGACTAAGCTCCTGGCATCCCCAAGCCACGGCAGTGTCCGTCCATGGCCATCTCCGCACTCCCCTCGCTGATGCCGACGCTGGCCGCACCGGTCGGTCGCAGCACGTTCATCCCGGCGTTCATCCCGCCCACTGCGTCGGTCTCGCCGACCGACCTCTTCACCCGCGCCCTGCAGACTTCCGTCGCCACCGGCGCACCGGTGCCCGGCGTGGGATCCGCGACCGCAGCCGGGAGCGTCGATGTCGCGAGGGTCCTGGAAAGCTCTTACTTCCGCGATCTGGTGGCCGGCTTCGGGCAGGGCATCGGGGCGGTCAATCCGCTCCAACTCACGCCGGCCTATCTCGGTGATCTCGGCCTCGAGGCGGCGCTCGGTCGCAACGGACTGCCCGGTGCTCTCCAGGGCTTGAACGACCGCGATGCCGCGAGCCTTCTGTCATCGGCGATGTCGCTCTTCGACACGATCCAGGCGCTGGGCGGTGACGACGAGTCGGGGCCGGAGATCGGCGCGCTGCTCGACATCACCGTCTGAAACTTCCCTATCGGACAGGATTTTTTCTTTGCACCGGGAGTGATTCATTTCCCTGGACATCGCCCTACAATTGGGCGGTGACTGCGTCGCGCTGCGCCGCATCCAGGCACCCATTCCGGTGCATGCCGTCCTCGCGAATCACCAGTGTCATAGCGGAAACGGCATGCCCGGAACGAACCACGCTCCGGGGCTGTGACGCCCCATCGATGAGCATGGTGCAGGGCAGGCTTCTTGCGCCCTGGGGGCTCCGCCGGAGCACGCTGCGGTCACCCGGGCACTCGAACGTCCGGCGCATCACGTGCAGGCAATCCCACATCGGTCATCCTGGCAGGAGAGAGATCAAATGCAGACGAAGAACATGCGGCACCCGGGCATTCTGTCGAGCGCACTCTGCGCGACACTGCTCGCAGCAGGCGTGGTGCAAGCGGAGCCGGTCCATACCCCGGTGACGGACAAGATGCTGCTCGAGGCCCACAAGGAAGCCAACAACTGGTTGATGGTCGGGCGGGACTACGCCGGCACGCGGTACAGCCCGCTCGCCAAGATCAACACGAAGTCGGTCAAGCGACTGGTCCCCGTGTACTCGTTCGCGCTCGGCACGCTCGACGCGCAGAACACCACGCCCATCGTGGTCGACGGGATCATGTACGTCACGGCATCGCACGGAAAGATCTACGCCGTGAACGCCGCGACGGGTCAGGAACTCTGGAGCTACTCGCATCCGCTGCCCGACAACATCGGCAAGATGATGTGCTGTGACGTGGGCAACCGCGGTGCCGCTGTCTACGAGGACAAGGTGTTCTACGCGACACCCGACTCGCACGTGATCGCGCTCGATCGCGAAACCGGCAAGGTCGTCTGGGACGTCGTCATCGGCGACTGGACGAAGGCGCAGACCATGACCGTGGCTCCGCTCATCGTGAAGGGCAAGGTCGTCGTCGGGATGTCCGGCGCCGAGTACCCGACGCGCCTCTGGATCGACGCCCTCGACGCGAACACCGGCGCGCAGGTGTGGCGCCGCTACACGATCCCGGAACCGCACGAGCCCGGTGGTGACACCTGGGGCGACAAGGATCCCGAGGCCGGCAAGTACGGCGGCGGCTCCACCTGGATCACCGGCTCGTACGACGCCGATCTCGACATCCTGTACTGGAGCACCGGCAACCCGAACCCCGACTGGGACGGCATGGGGCGCATCGGTGACAACCTCTACACGAACTCCACGCTGGCCCTGAACCCCGACGACGGCGAGATCAAGTTCCACTACCAGTACACGCCCTGGGACGTCTGGGACTTCGACGGCGTGAACGAGACGATCCTCGCGAACGTCAACGGCAAGAAGGTCTGGCTGCACGGCGACCGCAACGGCTTCCTCTACAACATCGATCGCACGAACGGCAAGTTCAACTGGGCGAAGGAGATCTCGAAGGTGAACTGGGCGACCGGCTTCACCCCGGAGGGCCGCCCCATCGTCGACCAGACGAAGGTGCCCACCTACGAGAACAAGGCCATGAACGTGTGCCCGGCCTCGGAAGGTGGCAAGTGGTGGAACCCCATGAGCTACAGCCCGGTGAGCAAGATCGTCGTGATCCCGAGCCGCGAGATCTGCGTCGACATCCTGGCGGGCAAGGCAGAACGCGTCGAGGGCAAGTACAACCTCGGCATCGCCGAAGCCGACTGGATCAAGGGCTACGGTCAACTGGTGGGCTTCGACGTGACGACGGGCGAGAAGGTGTGGACGGTCAAGGCCCCCTCGCCCTTCACGAGCGGCGTCATGACCACCGGCGGCGGGCTCGCCTTTGCGGGGACTCCGGAGGGTGAGTTCAAGGCCTTCGACATCCGCACCGGCGAGGAACTCTGGTCCTACCAGACCGGCTCCGGCATGGTCGGCAGCCCGGTCAGCTTCTCGATCGACGGCAAGCAGTACATCGCCGTGCCGTCGGGTTGGGGTGGCTGGACGGGTTGGGCCACCTGGGGCGGCAAGGGCGGTTCGCCGCACCTGAAGAACATGCGCAAGGGCGGCATCGTCCACGTGTTCGCGCTGTTCGAACCCAAGCCATAATCACCAGAAGCAATCACGCTGGCACTCCGGGGGCAGCAGTACGCCCCCGGACCGCATCTCGACGACATCCATGAAAACGACCATCACCCTGCTTACCCTTCTGATCGCCGCCGCGCCCGCCATGGCCGCGGACGCCATCGTGAATCCGCTCTCGCCCGACGCCGACGTCATCGCGGCGGGCCGCAAGCTCTACCACAGCGCCGGCTGCATCGCCTGTCACGGCAACAATGCCCGGGGCGCCGTGGGCCCCGACCTCACCGACGACGAATGGATGCGCAAGCCGACGGACGAAATGATCTTCAACACCATCCGGAACGGCCGCTCCGGTACCGCGATGTCGGGCTTCTCCGGCGACATGACCGAAGAGCAGACCTGGCAGATCATCACCTGGCTGAAGGACGAGAACGCGAAGCGCAAGGCGCCCAAGTAAGTCTCGGGAAACGCGAAGAGCGCCCCCTGCACCCTCCGCCTCAGCCCTCGGGAAGGCGCCGTCGGGCAGGCGCCTTCCCGGTGACCGGCGGCAGGCTGGCCGGTGCAGGATCCTCCAATCGCAGCGTCTCCGACGGACGCTCGCCGAAGAGCGCGCGGTACTGGCGCGCGAACTGACTCGCATGCCAGAAGCCCCACCGGGCTGCGACCGCCGACAGGATGACGCGGCCACCACCGCGGGCGGCCAGCAGTTCCTCCCGGACGCGATTCAGGCGCACGACGCGAAGGTATTCGCCCGCGCTCGTGCCCACGGCGTGCTGGAACGCGTAGTTGAGCGCGCGCAACCCGACATGCAGGTGCTCGCACAGCTCCACCAGCGTAGGCGGTGAATCCGGGCGCGCCATCGCGAGATCCCGCGCCTGCCTCGCAATGCGCTCGTACGACGACTTCGGTCGGCCTGCCCCGCGCAGGCGGGAGCGGCCGAGGAAAGTGCAGATGAGCAGGACTGCCGCCGACTCCTCGATCTGACTGCACGCCATTGCAGACACCCGGTTGGCGGCGTTGCGCTCGAAGTTCGACAACACCCTCACCATGAAGCGGCGCAGTGCCTGAAGGCGGTGCGCCGGAAGATCGATCAGGCGCGGGCAATCGCGAAGATGCTCCTCGCCCGCCAACTGCAGCGACGACGCATATCGAAGTACCAGCGACTGGGGCATGACGAGTCCGGCGTAGTCGGCATCGGCCGGAGCGACCATCCAGAAGTCGAGGCCCGGCTCGAGGGTGAGCACGCTGGTCTCGCGGATCGCCTGACCGAAGTAGCGGCCCCGCTCGAAGGGCTCCACCGGAACGACGCACGCGTAGCTGAGTTCCCGGAAGCGTGCCCAGGTCTGGGTGAGTGCGGAGCAGGACTCACGGAAGACGAAAGTGCTGCCGCAGCGCCCGAGTTCTGCCGAGACGATGAACGGCCCGGGCGCCATCTGATCGAGGCTCCGCGCGGCCATGTCCGAATAGAAGGACACCAACGCGTCGGGGTCCTCGGTCCGGATGCGCGACCACCCCGGGACCTGCGGGGATGCTTCGTGCGTTGGCGACGCCGACGCAATGGCCGCGTCAGCCTCACCAACCGTTGGAAGCCCCACGGAAGTCACCGGGACTCTCCGCAGTGATGGCCCAGCGGGAAAGACAGTCCGACTCCGGGCATTCGAGCATGACTCCTTGATGGATCGGAACGACCGACAGAGCGCTTCCGCCACAGCGCTGCTGCATGGGCCCAAAGCAGAATTATCGGCGACACGCCTGCACTGCAACAGCCCGATACGTCGCGCCAACCCCACTTTCCACAGCCCGGCCGGGCACCAAGTAGCACGTTTCGGAAAACATTCATGAAGGCGATGCCATTTGGTCGCCGGCTGCTTCAGTCCCCGAGTCCGGCAGTCGTAACCGGACCCAGGTCCAACACCCCCGCAGAGGATTCGACAGACCTTCCGGTCTTGCGCAGGGTGGGACCCTCAGGGAGACAACACGATGCTGTGGTACTCGGGGATGGTTCTGGGAGCAGGTCTGGGCGGCACCGGCGTGATCGCCGCCCTCGGTGCCGATTGGACCGCTTGCCTGGTGTCGGCGGTGGCTGCGGCGATCTCCGCCGGAATCGCGTTCATCCAGGGACGGCGAGCGGAACAGATCCGGCTTGCCGAAGCAGCCCTTCACGCCGTCGTTCCTTCCAGCACCGACCCCGCTTCCCACGAGGCGCGGCTCGCGACCCTGTGCGAAGCGGTGGTGCCGCTCTGGTCGCGACACGTGACCTCCGCCCGCGACCAGTCGCGCGTCGCCGTGGAGGATCTGACGGTCAGCTTCGCCGCGCTCGTGGAACGTCTCGCTGCGGCGGAGCAGGCCTCTTCGGGCGCCCTAGTCGGCGATGGCCTCGGTGTGGTCGGGACTCTCGCCGAGTGCGAGAACCAGCTTCGACCCGTCGGCGTCACGCTCCAGACCGCGCACCAGGCCCAGCAGCAGGTCCTCGCGGACGTCGGCGCCATGGCGCGCTTCACGGAAGAGATGCGCCACATGGCGATCGACGTGGGCCGCCTCGCCGCTCAGACCAACCTCCTCGCGCTGAACGCCGCCATCGAGGCCGCCCGCGCCGGTGAATCCGGCCGCGGCTTCGCCGTCGTGGCCGACGAAGTCCGCAAGCTCTCCAGCCAGTCGGCGGAGACCGGCAAGCGCATCACCGAGAAGGTCGGAATCATCACCAAGGCGATCGAGGCCACCGTCCAGGCAACGGCCAGCTCCGCAGACGAGCAGGCGGCCGCCGCGACAGCCGCGGATGCGGCGATCCGCGATGTCCTCGCGCGATTCAACTCGCTGGCCAGCGCCCTCGACGGCAACACCCGGCACCTCGTCGCGGAGAACACCGCGATCCGGCACGAGATCGGTCAGCTGCTCGTGGGGTTCCAGTACCAGGACCGCGTGAGCCAGATCCTCGGGCACACGCTGGAGGACATGGAGAAGCTCCAGGGCGTCGCGACCGACGCGGCGCGGAATCCAGGCGCCCTCGATCACGTCGACCCCGCGCGCTGGCGCGACGACCTGGCGCGCCACTACGCCACCGAGGAGGAGAGGGCCAACCACGGAGGCCCGATACCGGCCAGCGTCGGACGCACTGCGAGTGGCGTGAACTTCTTCTGAGAAATGGGCGCCGCGGCCGGTTCGAATGCGCGACGCATCGATGTGCAGTGATTGGAGATAGCAGTGGCAAAGACAATCATGGTGGTTGACGACTCTGCGAGCCTGCGACAGGTGGTGGCCATCGCGCTGAAAGGCGCCGGCTACGACGTCGTCGAGGGTTCGGACGGCAAGGACGCGCTCACCAAGCTGGACGGCCGCAAGATCCACTTGATCGTGAGCGACGTGAACATGCCCAACATGGACGGCATCTCGTTCGTGAAGGCGGTCAAGGCGAACCCGAACTACAAGTTCACGCCCGTCGTGATGCTCACGACCGAGAACCAGGAAGGCAAGATGATGGAAGGCAAGGCGGCCGGCGCGAAAGCCTGGATCGTCAAACCGTTCAAACCGCCGGAACTTCTCGACGCCGTGTCGCGACTCGTCCTGCCCTGATCCGGGAAGCCTCCTCATGGACGAGAACACACTCACCATCGACGGCGAGTTCGGCATCTACCGCGCCGCCGAACTGAAACCCCAGATCCTGGCCCACGTGATCGACATCGACGAACCGGTGCTGGCACTGGGCAACATCACCGAGATCGACGCCGCGGGACTCCAGCTCCTGCTCTTCGCCCGCCGCGAGGCGGCGAACCGCGGCAAGCGGCTCCGCATCGGCAGCGCGAGTCCGGCCGTCGAGGAAGTCCTGCACGTCGCGGGTCTCTCCACCGACGCGCTGGAGGAGGCGGTCCCATGAACGAGTACGAACAGGCACAGCAGACGTTCTTCGAAGAGAGCCGCGACATGCTGCGGCAGATCGAGGATGCCCTCCTCGCCCTCGAATCGAACACGCACGACGACGAGACTCTGAACGGCCTCTTCCGCGCCGCCCACACCATCAAGGGCTCGGCCGGCCTCTTCGGCTTCGATCGCATCGGCGGCTTCACCCACGAGGTGGAGACAGTGCTCGACCGGCTCCGTGCCGGTGAGATCGCGCTGAACGGGGATCTGGCAGCTCTCCTGCTGGAGAGCGGTGACCACATCGGCCACCTGCTCACCGAAACCGCCGACGGAATCGAACAATCGGAGACCAATGCCGCCGGTGCGGCACTGAAATCGCGTCTCCTCGCCTGGTGCCCTTCCGCCGGCGCCGGCGCCCTCGCGGCATCCACGCCATCGGCACCAAAGGCGTCGGCGCCCGAACGCCCCTGGCACATCGCAGTCGACTTCGGTCCGAGCATCTTCCGGGACGGCATGGACCCGCTGTCGTTCATCCGCTACCTCGGCACCAAGGGCGATGTCATCGGCGTGACCACGCGCATCGACTCGATGCCCGCCGCGGAGACTTTCGACCCCGAGATCTGCCATCTCGGATTCGACATCCTGCTCGAAGCTCAGTGCACGAAGGCCGACCTCACCGCAGTGTTCGACTTCGTGAAGGACGACTGCGAGCTTCGCATCACCGCGCCCGACGCCGAGGTCGAACGCTGGATCGGCGTGCTTCAGGGCATGCCCGCCCATGGCAAGCGCATCGGCGAGATGCTCGTGAACTGCGGCGCGGTGACCCAGGACGAGCTGAGCCGCGCACTCGCGACACAGCAGGACAGTCAAGGGGTACCACTCCCCATCGGCGAGCTTCTCGTTGCCCAGAACTCGGTCCCCGATCAGGTGCTGCAGGTGGCGGTCACCCGCCAGCGGGATCAACGCACCGAAGAGAGCCGGTTCATCCGCGTGCAGGCCGACAAGCTCGACAGCCTCATCACGCTGGTCGGCGAACTCGTGATCGCGGGCGCCGGTGCCAATCTTCTCGCCCGCCGGGCTGGCGATCCGCGCCTGCTCGAATCGACGCAGGTGATCACCGATCTCGTCGAGGAGATCCGCAACGGCGCGCTCCAGATGCGGATGGTGCAGATCGGCGAGACGTTCAACCGGTTCCGGCGTGTCGTGCGCGACGTGAGCCGTGAACTCGGCAAGGAGATCGATCTCGAGATTTCCGGCGCCGACACCGAGCTGGACAAGTCGGTCGTCGAGAAGATCGCCGACCCGCTCATGCACCTCGTCCGCAACGCGATGGACCACGGCATCGAGATGCCGGACGTGCGTGTCGCGAAGGGCAAGGCGCCCGGCGGCCTGATGCGTCTGAACGCATTCCACGACTCCGGCAGCATCGTGATCGAGGTGATCGACGATGGCCGCGGACTCGATCGCGACCGCATCCTGCAGAAGGCCTGGGAGCGCGGGCTCGTGCCCGCAAACACGGAGCTGCCGGACGAGGAGGTCTTCGATCTCATCTTCACGGCCGGCTTCTCGACGGCCGAGAAGGTCACGAGCCTCTCCGGTCGCGGTGTGGGCATGGACGTCGTCCGCCGCAACATCGAGGCGCTGCGCGGCACCGTGAAGCTGTCGAGCCGCCCCGGCGAAGGCACGGTCGTCTCCATCCGGTTGCCGCTCACGCTCGCGATCATCGACGGCTTCCTGGTATCGGTCGGACCGGCCTCCTACGTGGTGCCGCTCGACATGGTCGTCGAGTGCATCGAACTGCCGGAGAGCACGCCGAACGGCGCGAGCTATCTCAACCTGCGAGGCGAGGTGCTGCCGTTCCTGCGCCTGCGCGATGTCTTCGGCATCGACGCACCGCCTCCAGTGCATCACAACGTCGTGGTGGTGCGCAACGGCGCCACCTACGCCGGCCTCGTGGTCGACCGGCTGCTGGGCGAGTTCCAGACGGTCATCAAGCCGCTCGGCAAGTTGTTCAGGAATCTTCAGGGTATCGGCGGTTCCACGATCCTCGGCACCGGGGAAGTGGCACTCATTCTCGACGTACAGGCGCTGATCGACAGCGCCACCAGAAATGCGGCAAGGCAGGATGGGACGACGAGGCGGGAAGACACCGCCGAGTCGACCTTCGGGCCAGCCGCCACATCCAGCACGGAGAATTGAACATGGCTAACAGAACCGGTATCGGATTCGGCATCACGGCGGCACTGCTCATCGCCACTGCCGCGATCGGCACGAACAGCCTGGACACGGTGGGGACCGGGGCAGCCGCCACGTCCGCCAGCCGCATCGTCACCGCCGACGCCTTGCGACAATGGCGCGAAGCAGCGATCGAACGGGCCGCTGCCGTGCGCGGCGGCAGTCGTGAAGCCATCGAGAACGCGTCGGCGCGCGCAACCGAAGCGGTCGCCCAACTGGCGGCCAGCGACAGCGGCAACGCCGCCCGTTGGCAGTCTGCGGAAGCGCAGGCCGCCACGGCCGCCCAGGAAGCGCAGGCCGCGGGCAAGACGGCGGCCTTCGGCAGCGCGCACGCCACGCTGATGGCAACGTCGCTCGAAGCCGCGACCACGCTGAAGCGCAGCGCCGACGAGGCGAGGGCCGACACCGCCGCTGCGGCCGGCACCGCGCGCCTCTGGTTGATCCTGCTCGCCGTCGCCGGAGTCGCCGTTGCCATCGCCGGCGGCGTGATGGCCACCCTGGCAGGCGGAGGTCGTCAGCGTGCTGTCGCGGATACCGCGAACTCCCTCGCCAATGGCAACGTGGACATCGCGATCGACGCCGGCACCGACGAGGCGCTCATCGCACTCGCACGGATCCGCGACAACATCAAGGCGCTGCACGCAGCGCACGTGGAAGTCGCCCGCGCCCATCTCGCGGACGGCGCCATCGACCAGCGCATCCCGACGGCGACCCTGCCGGGGATCTTCGGGCAGGTGGCCGAAGTGACCAACCAGCACGTGCAGAACCACATCGACGTGAAGATGGAGGTCGTGAAGCTGATCACCGCGTATGCGGCGGGCGACTTCAGCCAGCCGATGACCCGGCTGCCGGGTCTCAAGGCGCAGATCACGGTTGCCATGGACAGGACCCGGGAGGCGCTCAGCGCCGCCGCGGAGGCCGCAGTGGCCAGCATGCAAGTGAAGGATGCGCTCCACAACGCGACCACCAACGTGATGATCGCCGACAACGACGGCCGGATCACCTACTGGAACACGTCGTTGCAGGAGATGATGACCGAAGCGCAGGCCGACATCCGGAAGGATCTGCCGCAGTTCGACGTGAAGACCGTCATCGGCATGAACTTCGATCAGTTCCACAAGAACCCCGCACATCAGCGCAACCTGCTCGGCGGACTGCGGAGCACGCACCGCGCGCAGATCGTGGTGGGTGGCCGCACCTTCCAGCTGGTGGCGACCCCCATCATCAACGGCGAGGGCGAGCGCTTCGGCACCGTGGTGGAGTGGAAGGACCGCACGAAGGAGATCGCCCTCGAGAACGAAGCGAACACGACGCGCAACGCCCTCGACCAGGTGACCACCAATGTGATGATCGCCGACAACGACGGCTTCATCCGCTATTGGAACACCTCCCTCCAGGAGATGTTGACGAACGCCGAGTCGGACATCCGCAAGGGTCTGCCGCAGTTCAACGCGCGCGCCATCATCGGCACCAACTTCGACCAGTTCCACAAGAATCCGGCGCATCAGCGCAACTTGCTCGGCCAGCTGCGCACGACGCACCGGGCCCAGATCGAGGTCGGCGGCCGGACCTTCCTGCTCATCGCGAATCCGATTATCGACAAGACCGGCAAGCGGCTCGGTTCCGTGGTCGAGTGGCGGGATCGTACGGTCGAGGTTGCCGTCGAACGCGAGATCAACGCGATCGTGGATGCTGCAGCCCATGGCGACTTCACCCGCCGCGTCTCCGTCGAGAACAAGGACGCTTTCTTCAAGGGGCTGGCGGAACGCCTCAACACGCTGCTCGAGACGAGCGACACGGGCCTGAACGAGGTGGCCCGCGTGCTGAGCGCGCTGGCGCAGGGTGACCTCACGCAGCGCATCACGCGCGACTACCAGGGTACGTTCGGCCAGCTGAAGGAGGACTGCAACGCGACCTCCGAACGGCTCGGCCAGGTGATCTCGGAAGTGCGCGTGTCGGCGGATTCCCTGACGGGCGCCGCAGAGCAGGTGAGCGCCACGGCGCAATCGTTGTCGCAAGGCGCCAGCGAACAGGCCGCGAGCGTCGAGGAGACGAGCGCGTCGGTGGAGGAGATGTCGGCCTCGATCACGCAGAACTCCGAGAACGCCAAGGTCACGGACGGCATGGCGACGAAGGCCGCCAGCGAGGCTTCCGAAGGCGGTGAGGCGGTGATGCAGACGGTGGTTGCGATGAAGCAGATCGCCGGCAAGATCGGCATCATCGACGACATCGCCTACCAGACTAACCTGCTCGCGCTCAACGCCGCGATCGAGGCGGCCCGTGCAGGCGAGCACGGCAAGGGATTCGCCGTGGTGGCGGCCGAAGTGCGCAAGCTCGCGGAGCGCAGCCAGGTGGCGGCCCAGGAGATCGGAACGCTCGCCGGCAGCAGCGTCGACATGGCGGAGCGCGCGGGCAAGTTGCTGGAGGAGATGGTGCCCAGCATCCGCAAGACCTCCGACCTCGTGCAGGAGATCACCGCCGCGTCCGAGGAACAGTCCACGGGCGTGTCGCAGATCAACAGCGCGATGAACCAGCTGAACCAGGCCACGCAGCAGAACGCGTCCGCCTCCGAACAGCTGGCGGCGACTGCCGAGGAGATGAGCGGGCAGGCCGAGCAGCTCCAGCAGCTGATGGCCTTCTTCCAGGTCGCCGCGGGGCAGAACGCCGTGGAGCTGCAGCGCGTGGCGGCACCGGATGGCGGGCGGAACCGCAGCCCGAAGCCGGCCAGCAACCTGCGTCGCACCGGGACCGACGGCGGCGTGGATGAGTCCTTCTTCAAGCAGTTCTAGGAGTCGCGCGATGACCCGCACAGCCGAAGGCACCCACGGTGCCGCGGCGACGGCCTCGGCCGTCGCCCGACAGTTCCTCACGTTCCAGCTCGGCGGCGAGATGTACGCCGTCGGCATCCTGCGCATCAAGGAGATCATCGAGTACGGCGCGCTCACGGCGGTACCGATGATGCCGTCGTTCATCCGCGGTGTGATCAATCTGCGAGGGTCGGTGGTGCCGGTCGTGGATCTGCGCGCACGTTTCGGCGCCGGCCCCACGCCGATCGGCCGGCGCACCTGCATCGTGATCGTCGAGATCGAGGCGGATGGCGAGTCACAGGTCGTCGGCGTGCTCGTCGATGCCGTGCACGAAGTGCTCGACATCGCCGATGCGGACATCGAACCCGCGCCCTCCTTCGGCACGCAGATCCGTCCGGACTTCGTGGCGGGCATGGGCAAGGTGGCGGGCAACTTCGTGATCCTGCTGGACCTCGCCCGGGTCCTCGCCGTGGACGAAATGGCGTCGGTGGTGGCCGCCACGGATGCCGCGTCGATTCCATCCGTTCATTGAGTCGCCGTGAGCACCCTGGTTCTCGGCACGGCGATCAAGGACTCGGAGTTCGAGGCGCTGCGCGCCATGCTCTACCGCGAAGCCGGCATCACGCTGTCGGAGCAGAAGAAGCCGATGGTGTGCGGCCGGCTCGGCAAGCGGCTCACTAAGCTCGGGCTGGACAGCTACGGGGCGTACCTGCAGCGCATCGACGGCGGGCGCGATCCCGGGGAGCTGCAGACCGCGATCGATCTGCTCACCACAAACGAGACGTACTTCTTCCGCGAGCCGAAGCATTTCGACTGGCTCCGCAATCGGATGAAGGCTGCGCCGCCGGGTCGGGCCTTTCGCATCTGGAGTGCCGCGTGTTCGAGCGGAGAGGAGCCGTACACCATCGCGATGGTGGCGGCCGACGCGCTGGGGGACCGCCCCTGGGAGATCCACGCCTCGGACATCTCGACGCGGGTGCTGGAATCGGCACGGGCCGGGCTGTACCCGATGGAGCGGGCGGAGCACATCCCGAAGACCTTTCTCGAACGCTACTGCCTGCGCGGCACCGGACCGTACGCGAACCAGTTCCTCATCTCGAAAACGCTTCGGGCGCGGATCCAGTTCCGACAGGTCAACCTGCAGCGTCCCTTCCCCCAGGCCGCGCCCTTCGACGTGATCTTCCTGCGCAACGTGATGATCTACTTCGATGCCGTGACGAAGAAGTCGCTCGTGGAGCGCCTCGCGCAGTGTCTCGTCCCCGATGGAAGGCTGGTGATCGGCCATTCGGAGAGTCTGAACGGGATCACCTCTGCGTTGCACGCCGAGATTCCGACGATCTACGCACGGACCCGGTCCGACGCGGGATGAGCGCAGCACGGGAACTGTCCAGCCAGGACGTCTTCCTGATGCCGGGCGATCTCTTCTTCGGCGGCGCCCCCGCGAAAGTGGCGACCCTGCTGGGAAGCTGCGTGTCGATCGTGCTCTGGAACCCGAAGCGGCGCATCGGAGGCATGTGCCACTACCTGCTGCCCACGGGGCGACCGCGGACCGACGGCAAGCCGGGCGCCTACGCCGATGCCGCGATGGCGAAACTGTTCGACGCCGTGACGCGGGCGGGCAGCCGCCCTGCCGAGTACCGCACGACGCTGGTGGGGGGCGGACACATGTTCCCGCTCCTGCACCGTGCATCGATCCCCGAGGTCGGAGAGCGCAACGTGGCCGCCGGCCGGGCCCTGCTGGCGCACTACCGGTTCACGCTGCACCGGGAGGACACCGGCGGCGAGGGCCACCGGCATGTGGATTTCGATCTCGCCACCGGCGAGGTGAACGTCCGATTCGAACTGCAGCCGGGCGCCGCCCGTTGCCGTTCGCAGACCTGAGGAACGCATGGGTACGAAAACGAAGGTCCTGGTGGTCGATGATTCCGCCGTCGTGCGGAAGGTGCTCACCGATCAGCTCGCGCGCGATCCGGGGCTCGAAGTGATTGCGGCGGTGGCCGACCCGCTGCTCGCGATCGAGCGCATGAAGATCACCTGGCCGGACGTGATCGTCCTCGACGTCGAGATGCCGCGGATGGACGGCATCACGTTCCTGCGCAAGATCATGGCTGAGAAGCCCACCCCGGTCGTCATCTGCTCGACGCTCACCGAGAAGGGTGCCGAGACGACGATGCAGGCGCTGTCGGCCGGCGCAGTGAGCTTCGTGACCAAGCCGAAGATCGGGCTGAAGGATTTCCTCACAGAATCGGCCGCTGAACTGATCGGCGCGGTGAAGGCCGCAGCGAAGGTCAACGCGAACGCCATCCGCCGAGGGCCCGCGCCGATGGCGGCGCCGGCGCCGAAACTTTCGGCGGACGCCGTCCTGCCGTCGGGCGCCCAGGCCATGGCGCGGACGACGGAGCGATTCATCGCGATCGGCACCTCCACGGGAGGCACCCAAGCCCTGGAGGAAGTGCTGATGGCGCTGCCGAGGGTCTGCCCCGGGATCGTCATCGTGCAGCACATGCCCGAGAAGTTCACCGCCTCGTTCGCGCAGCGTCTGGACAGCCTCTGTCAGATCGACGTGAAGGAGGCCGTCCACGGCGATCGCGTCATGCCGGGCCGTGCGCTCATCGCCCCCGGCGGCAAGCACATGCTGGTGCAGCGGAGCGGCGCGTACTACCAGGCCAACGTGATCGACGGTCCGGTGGTGAACCGGCATCGGCCCTCCGTCGATGTGCTGTTCCGCTCGGTTGCCCAGCAGGCGGGGCGCAACTGCATGGGCGTGATCATGACCGGCATGGGCGACGACGGCGCCCGTGGCATGAAGGAGCTGCACGACGTCGGCGCGAGGACCATCGCGCAGGACGAAGCGACGTGCGTGGTCTATGGCATGCCGAAGGAAGCCGTGAAGCTCGGTGCGGTGGACCACATCGTTCCGCTCAACGAGATCGCCCGCGAGATCCTCCGGTTCGCCGGACAGGAGCTTGCCATTCAACGTAGCGAGGTGCGCCTGTGAAGCTTGTCGAACTGATCTACACCAGCCGGATGACGGCGCCGATGTCGATGACCGACATCGTGCATCTTCTCGATGGCGCCCGTAGCCACAACACACGCGAAGGTCTGACGGGGATGCTCACGTTCGGGTCGGAGAGTTTCCTGCAGGCCATCGAGGGACCGCCCGACGCCGTCAATCGACTCTACGCGAGGATCCTGCGCGACCCCCGCCACACCCGAGTGATGCTGCTGGGCTATCGCCCCATCCCGCATCGGCGGTTCAGCACCTGGGCGATGGGTTTCTATGCCTACGGGCTGGATGGCTCACTCGCCCGAAGCGGTCTGCCCCACGACAGGTTCGATCCGGAATCGATGTCGCTGGATCAGGCCGTGGCGCTCCTCGCGGACATGGCGACGCAGATGGAGTTCGCGACGGCCTGAGCAACCGCGCAGCCCATCCTGGACACGCGGATCTGTCGAACCCCATGCGGTGAATCCGGACCTGCATGGAACCCGACCGAAGCGAGCGGGTCTCTTGCGGGCGCATTGCATGCTCTCCCGCGCGACCTTACCCATCCAGGAGCCCATCATGAACACGAAAGTTGCCGGTATCGACCGCAGGCATTTTCTGCGCGTGGGTTCGGCGCTGGCCGTCACCACGGCGGCCGCGCTGACCTCGCGTCGCGCATCCGCACAGGCCGCGGCAAGACTCGACGAGAAGGACGCGCAGGCGGTCGGCCTCGGCTACCGGCACGACACCACCAAAGTCGACAAGGCCAAGTTCCCGAAGCACGCAGCCACCCAGGCTTGTTCGAACTGCCAGTTCTATGCTGGCAAGGCGACCGATCCGTGGGGCGCCTGTCCGCTCTTCCAGGGAAAGCAGGTGAACGGCAAGGGCTGGTGCAGCGCCTGGGCCAAGAAGGCCTGACGCAGGTCAGCACGCCCTCGAGGGGCCGCAGGCCATCGGAAGTACGACTGCAGGGCCTGCGTGATCGCAGGCCCTTTTCGTTTCTGGGCAGGTCTGGGTGTGTTGCCCGGAGTTCACCCCCGCGTCGAGCGCTGCTCGACCAACGCACACCCGCGATGGACGCCATCCGCACGGAGGGCCAGTTTCCCCCGTGTGTCGGGCTGCAGCCCGCCGCCCGGACTGCCGGACTCGCCGCTGTGCCCATGCCATCGCCGCGTCGAGCGCTGCTCGACCCACGAACACCTGCGATGGACGCCATCCGCACGGAGGGCCGGTTTCCCAAGTGGGTCGGGCTGCAGCCCGACGCCCGGACTGCCGGACTCGCCGCTGCGCCCATGCCATCGCCGCGTCGAGCGCTGCTCGACCTACGAACACCCGCGATGGACGCCATCCGCACGGAGGGCCGGTTTCCCAAGTGGGTCGGGCTGCAGCCCGACGCCCGGACTGCCGGACTCGCCGCTGTGCCCATGCCATAGACGCATCGCGCTGTAGGTTGACCACAGCGAATGCGCGGTGCGACAAGTTGTCGCAGGGGCGCAGTGGAAGCACGGCCGGTAAAATCGTCGGATGTCGAACCCGCATGCCCCTCTTCCCACCGTCCCCCTGGCCACCGCCCCGCCCGCTGGTACGGCCGCGGACGACGCCCCGGACCGGCGGCATCTGCGCCGGCTCGTGCTGCTTCGCTGGATCGCCCTCGCGACCATGGCGGGGGCCATCGCGATCGTCCAGTTCTCGTTCGAGATCGACCTCCCCATCACTCCGCTCACGGTGGTCGTCCTCGCTGCAGTCGCGCTGAACGGCTTCACGCGGTGGCGCATCTCCCGCCCGTGGCCGGTGCGCCCGCGCGAGGTGCTGGCCCAACTGCTGGCGGACACGGGATTCCTCGCGGGAGTTCTCTATTTCACCGGTGGCTGGTCGAATCCGTTCGTCTCGCTCTTCCTTCTGCCGCTCGTCATCGCCGCCACCGTCATGCCGCCGCGACACGCCTGGACGATGGCGGCGGTCACCTTCGTCTGCTACACCCTCCTCGGGTTCTTCCACGTGCCGCTGCCTCACGTGCACCACGGCAACGACGACGGTTTCGGGTTGCACGTGCTCGGGATGTGGGTGAGCTTCGTGCTGTCGGCAGGCGTGATCGCGTGGTTCGTCGTTCGAATGGCGGGCTCCCTGCGCGAGCGGGACAGCGAGCTCGCGGCGGCGCGGGAACGGGCGCTTCGTGATCAGCACGTACTCGCACTCGGCACGCTCGCCGCGGGCGCGGCGCACCAGCTCGGAACCCCGTTGGGAACGATGGCCGTCCTCCTGCGCGATCTCGAGCACGATTTCCGGAACGACCCGGACCTCGGTGCTGAGCTGCGCCGGGTACGTGAGCAGGTGGACCAGTGCAAGTCGATCATTTCGGACCTCGTCGCCGCGGCCGGCCAGACGCGCGGCGAGGACGGGCGCGCCGAAGGCATCGACACCTTCCTCGCTGCGACGGTGGAATCGTGGCGCGTGCAGCGCCCCGGCATCCCGCTGTCGTTGCACCTCGACGGATCGATGCCGCCGCCACGGATCCTGGCCGAGCGCACCCTCGGACACACGCTCGTGACGCTGCTCAACAACGCCGCCGATGCATCAGGCGAAGGGATCGAGATGCAAGGCTCCTGGACAGCCGATCAGCTCACCGTCGAGATTCGCGACCGCGGCGCCGGGCTGGAACCGGACACGCTGTCGAGAGTGGGCCGCCTCCCGGTCACGACGAAACCGGAGGGCCACGGCGTCGGCCTGCTCATCGCCAATGCGGCACTCGAACGTTTCGGCGGGCGGGTCACCCTGACCAACCGCGCGGTTGGTGGCGCCTGCACCCGGATCGAACTGCCCCTTTCCGCCCTGGCTGCGTGATGACTGCATCCCATTCGACGGACTCGTCTCCCGGCTGGCTTTTGCTCGTGGACGACGACGACACGTTTCGAACCGTGCTGGCGCGAGCGCTCACGCGGCGGGGCTTCGAGGTGCGGACCGCAGCCGATGTACCGGACGCGCTCCGCCTCGCGTCGGAATCGCCCCCGAGTCATGCGGTGGTGGACCTCCGGATGCCAGGGGCATCTGGGCTGGAACTGGTCGAGGCATTGCGGCGACAGTCGCCAGACGCCCGGATCGTGGTGCTCACCGGGTACGCGAGCATCGCCACGGCGGTGAGCGCCATGAAGCTCGGTGCGACGCACTACCTGGCGAAACCGGCCGACGCCGACCAGATCGTGGCCGCCTTCGGCGATGCCTCGCCGATGCTCACCCTCGAAGAAGCTGCCCGCCCGCTGTCGGTGGATCGGCTGGAGTGGGAGCACATCCAGCGGGTGCTGGGCGAGAACGACGGCAACATTTCCGCGACCGCCCGTGCGCTCGGCATGCACCGTCGCACCCTGCAGCGGAAGCTCGGCAAGCACGCCCCCCGCGAGTAGGTCGGAGCGGCCCCGAGAGAGCAGAACCTCCTGAAATACCGAGAGAAAATCGAAACGCGGACGTCCGGGTGAGCGCTGCTCCGAGAAGCGGGACGAAAATCAGGACAAAAAAAAGGGCAGCCTTTAAGGGGCTGCCCTTCGAAACCCCCTAGCGGGGGGAGGAGACCTGCTTTTATTTGCGGCCCGGCCGGCTCACGCTTGAGGGCCCAACCGCAAATATTCTTCGCAACAGTTTCAAAAGCTTACCAAGTCCAACGGAAATTCATAGGGGCGTTCGGCAAATATTCGAGGCTCGCCGGGCGCTTGATGCCAAGTTTCGCGACTACGCGGTAAGACCGTACACCCGCCGTCCGGTTGCCGCTATCGTTCGCTGATCACCGAACCGGAGTCCTACATGTCGCCCGTCACGTCCCTGAAGACACCCCGCACCACCGTCCGTCGTATGCCGAAGCGCGGCAGTTACGACTTCGACACGGTGGCGGCCATTCTCGATGCCGGCTTCCTGTGCCATCTCGGTTTCGTGGCCGACGGCCAGCCGTACGTCGTCCCGACGGCCTACGGTCGGGAGGAGCGGCTCATCTACGTGCACGGATCTGCCGTGAGCCGCACGCTCGGCGCCCTCGCACAGGGAGTACCGGTGTGCATCACCGTGACCCATCTCGATGGTCTTGTGCTCGCACGATCGGGATTCCACAGCTCCATGAACTACCGCTCGGTGATGCTGCTCGGGCGCGCGGAGGTCGTCCCGGCCGATCGCAAGGTGCACGCGATGGAGGTGATCTCCGAACAGATCCTCCGTGGACGCTGGGCCGAACTCCGGCCGATCAAGCGCAAGGAGGTGAACGCCACGGCGGTCCTGCAGATCCCGATCGAGGAAGCCTCCGCGAAGGTACGCACCGGCCCGCCCGGCGACGACGAGCCGGACTACGCGCTGCCCATCTGGGCTGGCGTGATCCCGCTGACGCTGAAGGCCGGGAAGCCCATCCCCGATCCGCGCCTCGCCGCCGACACGCCTGTCCCCGCGAACGTGAAGCGCTGGCGGCGCTGACCCCGGGCATCGAGCAACCACGCTACTCGATCGCGCTCTCGGGCTCCTCGTCCTTCACGTAGCGATGGCCCCAGGCCACGTACAGTCCGCTCGCCACGATGACGGCCATCCCGATCAGCGAATGCAGGTCGGGCACGTCGTTGAACACGAGATAGCCCGCCAGGCTGATCCACAGGAGCTGCGTATAGCCGAACGGCGAGAGCGCCGAGGCGCGCTCGATCTCGAGGGCCTTGATTAGCAGGTAGTGGCCGCCCATCCCCGCGGCGCCCAGCAGCAGGAAGATCGGCAGGTGCACGAGCTCCGGCGTCTTCCACGTGTGCGGCAGCATGAACGACATGAACACGAAGCCGACGAAGGCGGTGTAGAACAGCGCGGTGATCGGACCGTCGCCACCACTGATGCGCCGGGTGAGGATCTGATAGAGGCTGTAGCAGAAGGCCGAACCGAGCGCGAGGAACACGGCGGGATTCAGCATGGCGCTGCCGGGTCGCACGATGAAGAGCGTGCCGCCGAAGCCGACGAGGATCGCGATCCATCGGCTGAGCGACACACCCTCCTTCAGGAGCCACACCGCGAAGACGGTGACCAGCAGAGGCGACACGAAACTGATCGCCTTCACCTCGGCCAGCGGGAGGAAGCTGATCGCGCCGAAATTGCACAGCGTCGAGCCGAGCATGAGCGTGGCGCGCGCCAGTTGGCTCGTGGGCTGCACGGTGCGCACGAGGCGCGTACCCATCGAGGGCAGGAACAGCACCACCATCAGCCCGACGTGACCCGCGTAGCGCGCCCACACGACCATCGGCACGGGGTAGGTCTGGCTCAACCACTTGGCCGTGGTTTCCAGCACGGTGAAACAGAGCGCCATGGCGAGTACCATCAGGACGGCCCGCGGGTTCACTCCCCTGCGCGCGACGCGATCGTCTTCACCGATGTCCGGAGCCTGTGTCATCGACGGCAGTGTAGCGGATCGACTCCGTCTTTCCGCAGCGCAGCACGACGCGAGCCCCGCGGCCTCGGGGTTCTCGCGACCGACACAGATGCAACTGCGTGTCGTTCGTGAGGTATCCTGCGCTGCGCGCGCCCCATGGGGACCGCGCGATCCCGAACGACACGCCAACACTCGCAGGAGGAGAAAGAAAAATGGAACGTGTTCACCAGCATGAGTTCGTCGACCTGTCCAAGCCAGTGGCAGCCGCGAAGGTGCCGACCGTGGAGACCCGCCGCGGGTTTCTCAGCAAGGTGACGGGCCTGGCCGCTCTGACCGCGATGGCGCCCGAGGCCTTCGCGCGGAACTTCATCGACCAGTACGATCCGGACGGTCCGATCGCCCGGTACCCCAACCCCGACGTCATCGTTCTCGACAAGCGCTTCAAGTACAAGCTCGGCAACACGCCGATCGTGCGCCTCTACCGCGGCACGATGTGGGCCGAGGGCCCGGCCTGGAACGGCGTGGGCCGCTACCTGATCTGGAGCGACATCCCGAACAACGAGCAACTGCGCTGGATCGAGGAGGACGGGCACGTCTCCCGCCAGTTCCGCTACCCCGCCAACAACTCGAACGGCAACACGTTCGACTACCAGGGTCGCCAGATCGCCTTCGAGCACGGCACGCGTCGCGTCGCCCGCTACGAACTGGATGGCACCTACACGATCCTCGCCGACAAGGCCGACAACGGGAAGGAATTCAACGCCCCGAACGACGGCATGGCGCATCCGGACGGCTGGCTCTTCTTCACGGACCCCGGCTACGGCGGCCTGATGAACTACGAGGGCGTCCGCCTGAACACGGGCAGCCCGCAGCCGATCCAGAAGGAAGCCATCTACCGCTGCGATGGCCCCGGCAAGGTCCAGAAGGTGGCCGACGAGCCCTTCAAGCCGAACGGCCTGTGCTTCTCGCCCGACTTCAAGAAGGTGTACGTCGCCGACACCGGCATATCGCACTACGCCGAGGCGAAGAGCGTGATCTGGGTGTACGACGTCGATGGCAAGCGCCTGAAGAACGGTCGCGTGTTCGCCAGCATGGAGATGAACGGCAAGGTCGGTTTCGCCGACGGTCTTCGCTGCGACGAGGACGGCAACGTCTGGGCTGGCATGGGATGGGTGGGTGACGGCTACGACGGCGTCCACGTGTTCGCACCGGATGGAACGCGCATCGGCATGATCCGCATGCCCGAGATCATCTCGAACGTCTGCTTCGGCGGCAGCAAGCGCAACCGCCTCTTCATGACGGGCTCCACGTCGCTCTACTCGGTGTACGTGGAAACCCGTGGCGGCACGCTGACCTGATCGCGCCACCGCCACTACGGCATCGTCGAGGCCCGCCCTGCGCGGGCCTCGGCGTCTCCAGGCCCGGGCGATATCCCCGATGAATATCTTCGCGCGACGACGTCGGCCAGGTCCGCTGATGCTGGCGCTCGTTTCCGCGTTGCTATGCCTGCCGCTGATCACCCCGTCGACATGGGGCATGGAAGTGGAGCGAACGGACCTCGAACCGTGGGAACCCGCGATGGAGGAACCCGATGGCACTGCCGCGCCGTGGGTACCTCCGTCGGCCGCGCAGGACGAACCCGACTCGGGCTCCGACATCGCCGACGACGGGGTAGGCGAGGTCGGCTACGCCAGCTACTACGGACAGCGATTCCACGGACGCCGCACCGCCAGCGGGCATCCGTTCGATGCATCGGGCAGCACCGCCGCGCACCGCACGCTGCCGCTGGGCACCGAAGTGAGCATCACCAACCTGGCGAACGGGCGCGTCGTCACCGCGACGATCACCGACCGCGGACCGTTCATCCGCGGCCGCATCATCGACGTCTCCCGGGCGCTTGCCGCCCGGCTGGGATTCATCCATCTCGGCAAGACGAAGGTGCGCGTCGCGGTGCGCGGCTTCAAGCCGCTCGACCTGCCACCGCGACGCCGGCCGCGCACGCCGCGCTGACCCATCGCAGCCGTGGCACGGCGGCAGCACGCAGGTGGCGTCAGGCGGCTGGACCCGGGAAACGCGCCTCGATGCGACCGAGGCGGTCGATCTCCATCACGACATGGTCGCCCGCCGCCACCCACTTGGTCTCGACGACGCTGCCGAGAAAGACGAACTCGCCAGCCGCGATCCCGAGGCCGCGCTCCGAACGCTTGTTCGCGAGCCAGGCGAGCGCCTCGAACGGATGCCCCATGACGTCGCCACCGCGGCCGCGCCCGACCTCGACGCCATTGATCCACGTGACGCCTGCCACGGCCGACAGATCGATGTCGCGGACACCCGTGACCTCGGGGCCCAGCACACAACCCGCATCGAAGAAGTCATCGGCGATGAGTGTCGGCGTGTCGAGCCGCGTGTAGTCGACGTAGCGCGCGTCCACGATCTCCATGCCGGCCATGACCGCCCCGACGGCCTCCGCGACCTCGGCCCGCGCATACGGTGCCGTGCGCGCGGGCAGCGGCATCGCAAGCCGCGCGACGATCTCGCACTCGACCCCAACGCGCACGAATGCGTCGTGCGGCACGATCGCCGGACTCGCATGCACCGTCCGCGCGAACACGCCACCCGCACACGGGTTCGGGATCTTCAGAAAGGCCTGCATCACGCTCGTCGTGCAGCCGATCTTGTGACCCGTCACGGCGCCCAGCGACGCCACGAGGCGTGCATGCAGCGCATCCTGCACCGCGTACGCCTCGGCCTCGTCCGCGGGCCGCATGGTGACCGGCAGCGCATCGAGCGGCTTTCGTGCGAGGCGATGTTCCGCGAGCAGTGCAGCGGCCTCATCGATCTGCGCCGTGTTCATTGCTTTCCCTTCGCGGACTTCTTTCCGGACTTCTTCGGCGACTTCCTGCCGTCACCCGACGGCGCCACGGCCTCCGACGCAGCGAGGCCGCGCAGCATCCGGATGCCGGCGCCGATGCCGTTCTGCATGATCAGTGTGTCGATACCGTAGGCGATCAGGCGGAAGCCGCGCGCGTAGTAGTCGCGCGCCCACGTCTCGTCCGCCGCCATGAAGCCGGCGACCTTGCCGTGCCTGCGCGCGGCGGCGACGATGCGCTCCACGCCCTTCACGTACTTCGGGTGATCGAACTGCGCGGGGATGCCGAGGAAGTCGGTGAGATCGAAGTGCCCGAGCCACACGCAGTCGACGCCGTCGACGGCCGCGATGGCGTCGACGTTCTTCAACCCCACCTCGGTCTCGATGAGGCAGATGGTCAACGTGCGCGCGTGCGCCGTCGCAATCTTCTCCACGACCGGGCCGCCCAGGTAGTCGTCGTGGGCGGCACCGAACGCCGCACCGCGGCGCCCCTGCTGCGGATAGCGCGACCACTTCACGATCTCACGCGCCTGCCCGGCCGTCTCGACCATCGGCACCATCACGCCGAGCGCACCCGCATCGAGCACGCGGGCGACGTACTGGTAGGCACCCGTGGGCACGCGCACGAACGGGAGGATGTCGAGCCCTGCCGTCAGCGCGATCTGCGTCTTGATGGTCTCGAGACTGACGCCGCTGTGCTCCATGTCGAGCAGCAGGAACTCCGCGCCGGCCGCCTGGCAGACGCGGGGCAGTCCGGGCGTCATGAACTCCCACGCCATCGTCCCGAAACTCGCCTCGCCGCGGGCGAGCTTTTCCTTCACCGGATTGCCGCGCATCGTGATCTCCCCTCCGAATCGAATGACCTGCACGATGTCGCCGATCGCTGCGCGATCCGGTTCGACATCCGGGCCGGATCGTAGCGCACATGGTCCCGCGGACCACGCCCCGGCGGCCCGATCGGCGCGATTCGGATGCCGATGGCAGCTCGGTACCTCGCGTCATCCGCGCAGAAGGCCGCCGTTGCGACGGTGTCGTTCACGGTGGCATACGCACACCCCGAGCAGCGCAAAGCCCAGCGACATCGTCGCCCAGGTCCCCGGTTCCGGAATCGGCGCCACTGCTTCCATGCGGATCCGGAACGGCGGCGCGCCGGCCGGGAAGTGCTTCTCGATCTCCGCACCAGCATCGGCCTGCAGCGCGAACGGATCCCCGATGGATGCCCATCCGCCAATCTCGTACCCGGGAATGCTGACGAAGGCCGACATCACGTAAGCGCTCTCGACGGTCTCGTCCCATCCGTACTGCCCGAGGTAGGCCGTGTCGAAGAAGGGCTGCGTTTCGCGGGTGCCGATCAGGAAGCCGTCGAAGTCTACGGAGCCGCGCTGCGTCCCGGCGTCGAGGAAGATCTGGTCGATCGTCTCGGCGGTCGTGCCGTTTGCCAACTTCTCGATGCGGACGGCACCCGACTCGCCGACGTCCGGCTCGCTGCCGGTGTACGACGTCGCGTCGATCCGGAACGAGTAGCCGGCACTGGCGCCTTGGGGTGCGACGGTGCTCAGCCCGACGGCACCCGGAAACACCGCATAGTCCAGGAACAGGCGATAGCCCCCACCGCCGTTGTCCAGCCCAGTCGTGAGATTCACGTCGTAGCGAGTCTCGGAGGTGAAGCGATTCTCCGGCAAGCCGTTCGCCGACAGCACGCCCACCCGCACGGCATTGAAGCCCGAATAGCTCTGATAGGCCGTGTGTCGCAGTTCCAAGCTCGCGTAGGAGTCGACGCCCACGCCCGAATCGATGTCCTGCCCGACGAGGGTCAATCCGGCGCCCGGGGCGTTGGTGCGCTGAATATGCTCGGTCCTGGCCGAGGTCGTGATCGAGTTGATGATGATCTGGTCTGCGGCCTGCGTGACGCCGGCGCACAGCGGCAGGGGCAGACCCCGCAGGAGAAGAAGAGTCGATCGCATCGGAGGGCTCCCGAAGATGTGGCGGGGCGGCGGCCTCGAACATGCATGGGGCCGACCGCGCTAGCTTCCCTCGACTGACGACCGGGGCGTGCACCCCGGGGGCCAGGTGATGATTCCCGGCTCCGCGATTCTTTCGAAATGTTAGGTTCGCCCGCCACCGAATGCAACGGGCTGGCGCGGGAAGATCGTCGACTCATCGCCCCGATCTGCCAACCTTTGTCACACCGCAATCCGATGGCGTAAGGTTCGATCCATGCGCCGCCTCCTCCTCACCGCCCTCGCCGCTCTCAGCCTCGTCGGACCCGCTGCCGCCGACGAACCCACCGACGTCTGGCCCATGGTGCAGGCGAGCCTCTTCGGCACGCGTCCCATCTCGACCGCCGGTCCGGAACTCGTGCTCGTCGTCCCCGCCCGAGCCGAGGACGCTGCGGTCGTCCCGATCACCGTGCTCACGCGACCGCGCCCCGGGATGGCGGCGCCCCGGAGGCTGCATCTCTTCATCGACCGGAACCCGTCGCCCGTCGCTGCGATCTTCGAATTCGGCGACGCCGCCGGCAGCGTCGAGATCGACACCCGCGTGCGCGTGGAGGACAACAGTCCCGTGCGGGTGGTCGCCGAGTACGACGACGGCACGCTCACCATGGCCACGAAGTTCATCGAGGCCTCGGGGGGCTGTTCGGCCCCCGGCAGCAAACGCGCAGCCGACGCCACCACGCTCGGCCGCATGCGCTGGCAGATGCCCGACACCATCCGGCCGGACATCCCCAACGCCGTCACGCTGCTCATCCGCCATCCGAACACCTCCGGCCTCGCGATGGACCAGTCGTCCCGCCTGTACGAACCGCCCCAGTTCGTGCGCACCGTGCGAGTCACGTGGCGCAACCGGCTGGTGATGTCGGCAAGCGTCGATTTCTCGATCAGCGAGAACCCCGCGTTCCGGTTCACGTTCCTCCCCGATGGCGAGGGCACGCTGAACGCCGAGGTGATCGACTCCGCCGAGCTGAAGTTCGAGAGCAGCGTCGCGGTGGCGGGCGAAGCGAAGCCGTAGCGACACGCGGGCGGGCGCCGTGCGATGTCATGGGGCTGCGGTATCCTCCCCGGCCTTCGACGCCGCCCAACGCATCCCGCCCGGAACCCCGCTCCACCATGAACCCCCGCATCGAGATACTCTGCACCGGCGACGAAGTCCTGACCGGCGCGACCATCAACACCAATTTCAGCCACATCAGCCAGAAGCTCGGCGACGCCGGCCTCGAGGTCGTCTGGGGGACCACCGTCGGCGACGATCGCGAGACGCTCCTCGAAGCCTTCCTGCGCGCGGGGCAGCGGGCCGATGCCGTGATCGTGAATGGCGGGCTCGGACCGACGGTGGACGATCTCTCGCAGGAGATGGCCGCGAAGGCTGCCGGCGTCGAACTCGTCTTCCACGCCGATTGGTACGTCCGCATGGAGGCCTACTTCCAGAAGCGCGCTCGCACGATGCCGCCCAACAATCGCAAGCAGGCGATGCTGCCGGACGGCGCCGAGCTACTCGACAACCCGGTGGGCACCGCGTGCGGCTTTGCGGTCGACATCGGACGGGCGCGATTCTTCTTCACGCCGGGCGTGCCGCGCGAACTGCACCGCATGCTCGACGAGCAGATCATCCCCCGCCTGCTCGCGCGCTTCGACCGCCCGACGGCGACGCGCCTCAAGCGCTTCCACTCCTACGGGATCGGCGAGTCGCGCGCCGACGGCCTGCTCGCGGACCTCGAAAAGATGGCCCCGGACGGCAGCCTGAAACTCGGCTTCCGCGCGCACTACCCGCAGCTGGAAACGAAACTGACGATGCGCGGGACCGACGCCGACGATGTGGCGCGCAAGCTCGCGCCGATCGAGGCGGAGGTGCGCAAGCGCCTCGGCAATTTCATCCTCGCGGAAGACGAACGCAAGCTGGAAGGCGTGGTGCTGGACGTTCTGGTCGCGCGCGGTGCGACGCTCGCGACCATCGAGACGTTCACCGGCGGCGCGATCGCGGCCCGGCTGGTGCCGCTGCCCGGTGCGGAGTCGGTGTGCCGTCGAAGCGTGATCTCGCGCGATCTCAAGGAAGTGGGGCGCGCGGTCGGTGTCGACGCGTCCGCGATGTCGGGAGAGGTCACGGTGACGATGGCCGCGTCGATCGCAGAGGCCGCGCGCAAAGCGAGCGGCGCGACGCACGCGCTGGCCGTGCTCGTGGCGCTCGACGAAGGCGCCGATCGCATCGAACTCGGTGGCACGATCTGCCTCGCCATTGCAACGGCAGACACCGTGGCGACGCGCCATGCGCGCCTGCTGGGAGGCCGCGACTGGATCCGCCTAGGTGCCACAGAGATGGGCCTCGACTGCCTGAGGCGATTCCTGCAGGGGCTTCCGGTCGACGAGCGGATCGATTTCGAGAAGGTGTAGGGCGGGGCGGGATTCCGGGATTCGCCGCTGCACCCAAGCCCGCTGCGCGTCGAGCGTAGCTCGACCCACGAAGGGCCCTCGCCACGGAAACCCGCAGCGCTGGATACAACCCCCGTGGGTCGGGCTTCGCCCGACGCGCGCGTTCCTGGATTCACCGCTGCGCCCAAGCCATCGCCGCGTCGAGCGTAGCTCGACCCACGAAGGACCATCGCCACTGGATCACGCCGCGCTGGATACAACCCCCGTGGGTCGGGCTTCGCCCGACGCGCGCGTTCCTGGATTCGTCGCTGCACCCAAGCCATCGCAGCGTAGAGCAGAGCTCGACCCACGAAGGGCCTTCGCCACGGAAACCCGCAGCGCTGGATACAACCCCCGTGGGTCGGGCTTCGCCCGACGCGCGCGTTCCTGGATTCGTCGCTGCGCCCAAGCCATCGCAGCGTCGAGCGATGCTCGACCCACGAAGGGCCTTCGCGGCTGGATGCGCCAGCGCTGAAAACGACCCCCGTGGGTCGGGCTTCGCCCGACGCGCGCGTTCCCGGATTCGTCGCTGCGCCCAAGCCCTCGCAGCGTCGAGCGTAGCTCGACCCACGATCGGCCCCTGCACCGGTAACCGCACTTGGATTCCGACACCCTGCCCTGGGCTGCCTCAAACGGGCGTCAGGTCGTCGCGCCTCCGGCCGTAACCATCCGCTACAGTCCCGCTTCGTCCACCCATGCCCACTTGGGAAACGGCGGCGTGTCGCACTGCCTCGAACGGAATCCATGACCCATCGCGCGGGCCCACCTTCAGCCACGACATCAAAGAACCTCGCCCCGTGGCAGCGGCTGCTCTTCGGCCCACATTTCGCCGACCGGAAGCAGCGCGTCCGCGTGCTCCGCTTCCTGATCGCCACAGCCAGCTACCTGCTGCTGGTGGGGCTTGCAGGCATCGGCACCCTCGTCGGCTTCATGCCCCTCGACGCGCTGATCGACGGCAGCGCCGCGGTGGCGGCCTGCCTGTTCGCCTTCTACGTATTGTTCCGGACCGGCCTCAATCGCCGCCTGCGCGACCCGAGCCTCACGCTGCTGCAGATCATCACGGCGGTCGGCGGCACGAGCTACCTGCTCTACCACTCCGGCGACGCGCGGACGGTCTACATCCTCTTCTACATGGTCGCGTTCCTGTTCGGCGTCTTCCAGTACGGCACGCCTGTACTTCTCCTGCTCGCGCTATCGATGCTGGCCTCGTACGGGCTGGTGATCGGGCTGCTCGTGCAGAACCACGCGGGAGACGTGAACGTCCCGCTCGAACTGCTGCGCTTCGTTGTCCTCGGCACCGTGCTCGGATGGTTCGCCCTCATGGGCGGCTACATCCAGCGCCTGCGTGCGCGACTGCGCGCCGCGCGCGATGCTTCCGAGGCTGCCAGTCAGGCCAAGAGCGAGTTTCTCGCCAACATGAGCCACGAGATCCGCACCCCGATGAACGGGATGATCGGCATGACGCAGCTCGCGCTCCAGACACCGCTCACGCCCCAGCAGCGCGACTACCTCCTCACGATCCAGGACTCCTCCACGTCGCTGATGGCCATCCTCAACGACATCCTCGATCTCTCGAAGGTCGAGGCGGGCAGGCTCGACATCGAACGCGTGCCCTTCACGGTGCGCGAACTGGTGGAGCACACGCTGCGTCCGCTCGGCGTGCGCGCGCACGAGAAGCAGCTCCCGCTCGATATCGAAGTGACGCCGGAGGTGCCCGCACGCCTGGTGGGTGACCCGGTGCGCATCCGGCAGATCCTGGTGAATCTTGTGGGCAATGCCATCAAGTTCACGGAACGCGGACGCGTGGCGGTCCACGTGGCCATCGCGCCGTTCGATGGCGATTCGCTCGAGTTGGCGATCACGGTGCGCGACACGGGCATCGGCATCCCCGACGCCAAGCAGCAGGTGATCTTCGATGCCTTCTCGCAGGCCGATGCCTCGACGACGCGCGAGTACGGCGGCACGGGCCTCGGGCTGACGATCAGCGCGCGCCTCGCGGCCTTGATGGGTGGCCGCATCACGGTGCGCTCCCGAGTGGGCGAGGGCAGCGAGTTCCGCGCGACGTTGCGGGTGCAGGTCGCGCCGCAGACCACGGAGGCGCCCGCCACCAATGTGAAACCCGATGTCCCGAAGCCGCACGCCGACGGGCACACGCCCCACATCCTCCTCGTCGAGGACAACCCGGTGAACCAGCGCGTCGCCCTGGGCATGCTGCGCAAGCTGGGCTTCGACGTCAGCACCGCCAGCAACGGCCGCGAGGCCCTCGATCGCGTCGCCGAGCGCGCCTTCGATGCGATCCTCATGGACGTGCAGATGCCCGAGATGAACGGACTCGAGGCCACGCGCGCCATCCGCCAACGCGAGAACGGCAGCGGACAGCGCGTCCCCATCCTCGCCCTCACCGCCAACGCCATGCAGGGCGACCGCGACGCTGGGGCAGCCGCCGGCATGGACGACTACCTCACCAAGCCCATCGACATGGATGCCTTGCGCGATGCGCTGGCGAGGGTCGGAGCAGTCGGAACGCAGTCCGCCGGCTGATCTGCCGAACGCCGTCTGCCCGCCCGGGCGACGAACGTCCGATCGGCTCTCCGCTGGTGGCCGATGACGCGCTACGATGCGTCGTCCCCGTCCGAAGCCCGCCGATGAACCACATCCTGCCCGCCATCCTCGCCTTGCTTGCGATGCTCGCCACCGGCCTCGCCAGCGCAGCCGACATCCCTGCCAACCCTCGGACCTACCGCGCGCTGCTGCGGCAACTGCAACCCGGCGACACGCTGCTGTTGGCCCCGGGCGACTATGCGGACGGCCTTCCCGTGCATCGTCTCGTCGGGACGGCCGCGGCCCCCATCCGCATCCGCGCGGCGAACGCATCAGCGCGCCCCCGGTTCGTCTCGCGCAGCGACCGCAACACCGTGAGCATCGTGGACGCCATGCACGTTGCGATCTCGGACCTCGATCTCGACGGCGACAACCTCTACGTCGACGCCGTGAAGGCCGAGGGGAACTCGCGCTTCGCGCACCACATCACGCTCGAGAACCTGCGCATCACCGGGCACGGTCCGCACCAGCAGAACGTGGGCATCTCGACGAAGTGCCCGGCCGCCGGTTGGATCGTGCGCGGCAACGAGATCATCGGCGGCGGCACGGGGATGTACTTCGGCAACTCCGACGGCAATGCGCCGTTCGTGGGCGGCCTCATCGAGGACAACCTCGTCGTCGACACCATCGGGTACAACGTGCAGATCAAGCACCAGAACCCGCGGCCAGGAGACGTGGGGCTGCCCACCGGCGACAGCGTCACGATCATCCGCCACAACGTCTTCTCGAAGGCGCGCAACAGCGCGACGGGCGAACTCGCCCGTCCCAACGTGCTCGTGGGTCACGCACCGCTCAGCGGCCCAGGGCAGCTCGATCGCGTGATCGTCCACGGCAACCTCTTCCACCAGAACCCCACCGAGGCGCTGTTCCAGGGCGAGGGCCACCTGGTGCTCTACAACAACGTGTTCGTGAATCGCGACGGTAGCGCGATCCACATCCAGCCCCACCACGCCACACCGGGCGAAGTCGCCATCTTCGGCAACACGGTCCTCGCCGCAGGCAATGGCATCCGCATCCTCGGCGGCGGCCCGGAGCAGCGGCGGCGGGTGTGGAGCAACGTCGTGTTCGCGGAGATCACGATCCAGGGCGGCGAGGCGTCGGGCAACGTGATCGGGCGATTGACCGACGCAGCGTCGGCGCTACGTCAGGCGGACGGCGCGGTGGAGACGCTGGACCTGCGGTTGCGACGCCCTCCGACCGGCATGCCCATGGAAACGACCTCGTTGCCGGATGCCGACCGGGATTTCTGCGGCACGCGTCGAACGGACCACACACCGGGAGCCTTCGCGCAGGAGTCGCCGGTGCCGCGGTTGGCGATCCGCCGGAAGGGCGAGGGTTGCGGCGCGCCGGGGCGGTAGCGGGGTCAGAACCTGGCAGGCGTCGGCCATGGTCTCGCAGGAGCGGCCCAGGGCCGCGAAAGCCGTAGATGCCAGGAAACGCTTCGACCGGAACCATCGCTTTCGCGGGCATGGCCCGCTCCTACACCTCAAAACCCCAACTCCGCCCTCCTCGCCTCCGCCGTCGGCAACGCCGCCTCCTGCTCCGTGATGAGCGGAAGCGACGCGCACATCTCGGCGTTCACTGCGAGCCATCTCTCCTGATCCGCAGGCAGATCGAACGCATCGACGATCGCGTGCACCGGGCACGCCGGGATGCACGCGCCGCAGTCGATGCACACGTCGGGGTCGATGTAGAGCCGTTCGGCGTCCGCGTGGAAGCAATCCACCGGGCACACCGCCACACACTCGGTGTAGCGGCAGCGCTCGCAGGCGTCGGTGACGACGTGGGTCATGCGCACCTCCCCCGATCAGGCGCCCGCGCGCACGTCGACGCGCGTGTCAGAGAAAGACGGTGCCCGGCCGAGATCGCCGAACCGCGCCGTGTTCACCGCGTTCACGCTGCTGCCCCCCGCCGCGGGCCAGTAGCCCATGGGCGACTGCAACACGCCCGTCGGCACTTCGTCGCTCAGCTTCGCGACGGCCTGGAACGCGCCGGTGCTGTTGAAGACCGTCACCATCGCGCCGTCGCCGATGCCCCGCGCAGCAGCATCTGCAGCGTTGATGACCACGTGCTGCGCACCCGCATGCGCCTGCTGCCGGCGGAGATTCCCGTAACCGGAGTTCAGGAACGCGTGGCTCTTCGGCGAGAGCAGCGCGAATGGAAGGCCATCACCCACGTTCGGCTTCGTCCAGCCGGGCAACGGATCCACCGGCGTGCCGTCCTGGAACTCGTTGGATCCCTGCCGGAACACGGGCAGCACGAAGTTGCCACCGGCCGCCATCGACGCCTTCAGTTCGACCTTGCCCGACGGCGTGGGGAAGCCACCCGCTGCATGCGGGGCGTACTGGTCCGGCGCGGGCACATTGAGGCGCGCCCAGCCTTCCCGCTTCAGGCGATCCAGCGTGATGCCCTGAAGCGTAGGCGCCGTCCAGTCGTACGAGCGCTCGGCGAGTTCTTCGTCGGTGTACGAGAACTGCGGATCGTCGAATCCCATCGTCTTCGCGAGCCGGCGGAAGAGTTCGGTGTTCGGCACGGCCTCGCCGAGCGGCGCGATCCAGGGCAGGTTCATCGTCATGTAGAGATGGCCCCACGAGAACATGAGGTCGAACTGCTCGGCCTGCGTCGTGGCGGGCAGCACGATGTCGGCGTAGCGTGCGGTGTCCGTCAGGAAGTGTTCGCTCACGACGGTGAAGAGATCCTCGCGCGCCAGGCCCTTGCGGATCTTGTCCTGCTCGGGCGCGACGACCATCGGGTTCGCGTTGTAGACGAAGAGCGAGCGGATCCCCGGCGCGTCGGGCTGCTCGCCCGTCAGCACGCGGCCCAGCAGCCACTGGTTCAGAACCGGCGTGCCGGGCTGCACCCACTCGGGCCGCATCAGGTTGCCCCAATTGATCGGGAAGGCCCACAGCGGCAACTGCAGGATGCCGCCGCCCGGCTTGCGCCACGCGCCCACCAGCGCCGGCAGACACGACAGCGCGCGCACTGCCTGGCCGCCGCTGCCGTTGCGCTCGATCGCCACACCGATACGGATGGCCGAGGGCTGCGACTTCGCGTACTCGCGGGCGAGCTTCCGGATGTCGTCGACCGAGACGCCGGTGATGCCGCTCACCTTCTCGGGGGTGTACTCCGCCGCGCGCTGCGCGAGTTCGTCATAGCCCGTCGTGTACGCATCGACGTACTCCGTGTCGACGCGGCCCTCGGCGATGATCACGTTCGCCATGCCCATCGCCAGCGCGGCGTCGGTGCCGGGTTTTACCGCGATGTGCCAGTCGGCCGCCTGCGCGGACCGCGTGCGCGCCGGGTCGATGACGACGACCTTCGCGCCGCGCTTCTGCGCCTCGGCGATGAAGGGCCACATGTGGGTGTTGGTGCTCATCGGGTTGCACGCCCAGAGCACGATGTACTTCGAGTACTGCAGGCTCTCCGGATCCATGCCCGCCGTGGGCCCGAGGGTCATGATGTAACCCGTACAGGCACCGGAGTCGCAGAAGGTGCGCTCGCTGATCGTGGCGCCCAGCTTGTTGAAGAACGGGTCGCCCGCGTTCAGCCCGTTCAAAGTGCCCTGCGTGCCGAGATAGCTATAGGGCAGGATCGCCGTCGGCCCGCTCTCGGCGATGATCGACTTCCACTTCGTGCCGATCGTGTCCAGCGCCTCCTGCCAGGAGATCCGCGCGAACTCCCCGCTCCCCTTCGCCCCCGTGCGCTTCATCGGGTACAGCACCCGGTCGGGGCTGTGTACCCGCTCTTCATAGTGGTTCACCTTCACGCACAGCCGCCCGTCGGTGAACGGATGGTCGGGATTCCCCGCGACCGCCGCCACCTTGCCGTCCTTGACGGTGACCACCATCGAACAGGTGTCGGGACAATCGTGGGGGCAGGCGCCCAGAACGGTGCGGTTGTCGTCGGCCATGGCAGTTCTCCTAGGTGGTCAGTGCCCCGGGAGGTGGCCGGGACGGGTCGGTCGGTCCGTGCCTAGTCTCTCCCGGGACGCGGCGGGAATCTAGGCTGGGACGGAACGGGGAGTTGACTGGGGGGGAACTGGGGGCGTCGGCAGAGTCGTGGACAGACATCCGAGCGACAGCGACCGGGAAGGGTCGGCAGTGGCGATCGAGGGGAATGCGAAAGCTAACCGACATGGCCAGTTACGACTACTGCGGGGGTTCAGCCGCATTTCGGTGTCCGAAATGAGCATCTAAGCTCAAGAATGGTATCGGCGGGGAGCCTTTCCCGCTCGGAATCAGATCCTTGCGTAGGTCCGACCCCGGAGGCCCCGCGGTTCCGCGACGGAACCAGATGCTTGGGTGGGTCCGACCTCAGCGACTCCCAGCGGCTGCAGAGGCCGCAGTTGCTGCAGTTGCCAGAGCCTGCCGTCGCGCACCGTCAATGGCTGGGGACCCCGGCATGGGAGTAGCGTCAACATCGCGCATGGGATCCGACGGGCTGCTGAGGCGATGCGTCTGACTATTCCGGTAGTGGGCGCCAATGCGCTGAAGAACCAGAATCAAGACGGCGCCGACGCTCCCATGTACCCTCACCATGGACTCACCCTAGCCCCCTGAAGGTACCGGCACGGGTGCACCGTCTCATCAGCGCTGACCACATCACCAAACTACGGAGACACATGATCATGATCCTCGCCCGACTCGGTACCACCGCCTTGACCGCGCTCTTGCTGGCGGCGCCCGTAGCGCAGGCGGCGATCAGCACATTCGACAGCGACGCGGAAGGCTGGACCGCGCAGGGCGATTTCGAATCGCCGCTCACCTGGAGCCCGACCGGCGGAAATCCGGGCGGGCGTGTCTACATCGACGATCGCACCCTGGGCGGTGTCACCTACTTTGTGGCACCGGCCGCCTTTCTCGGCGACCAGTTGCAGGCGCTGGGCACGTCGCTCACGTTCGATCTGTTGCAGACCTATCCGGGCGCCGCGAACCAGTTCGATGCGGCCGACGTGATCCTGACGGGCGGTGGTGTCTCGCTCGTGTTCGACACTCCGATGAACCCGGGGCTCGGCACGTGGACTTCCTATGCTGTCCCGCTGTCCGCACCCGGGTGGCGCGTAGGTTCGCTCGCTGGTGTCGCAGCAACCCCTGCGCAGATCGCCGCCGTGCTGTCGGACATCACATCGCTGAGAATCCGCGCCGAGTACCAGACGGGTGCCGACGTAGGCTATCTCGACAACGTTGCCCTGGTCCCCGAACCCTCGACGACCGGAATGCTGTTGCTGGGCATCGGCGGCGTCGCGGCGATGGCGGGCCGACGCAGGATGACGAGAGCCTGACGGCGGCAGCATCGGGGTCGGACCCATGCAAAACCCTGACAGCCTTCGTTTTTCCTTCTGCAGAGGACTGCTTTTCTCGCTTAGAAGGCCATTTTCGACAGCGTTTTCGCAGCTGTGCGACCCGACAAGTGCACGCATCGGCGAGCTGATGCTCAGCAGGACAAGGCTGGCGTCATGGCACCCGGACAGCCCTCTCTCACTCGCCCTGGTACCCCGCCTCCCGCGCGTTCCTCACAGCCAGCACGATGACCACGCCCACCGCCGGCACCCATCGGTACAGCGCGAGGTACGCCTCGGCCCCTCGTCCCATCACCAGTTCCCGGCGGCCGTCCTCGACCAGTCGCCCCATCATCGGATGCTGCTCGAGAATCAGCACCGCATCGCGGATTCGCTGGACCGCCTCTTGCGCCCGCACAGGATCGCTCGTGGCGATGAACTCGAAGATTCGTTCCAGATCCCCGAACGCGCGAGCGCTCAGGACTACGCGCGCCATGCCTTCATCCGGGGGCGACGAACGGCTTTCCCCTCGGCACGCGCCTCGAGATAGGCGAACGCTTCCCGGGCATCGAACGCCTTGCCAGACGCCATGACCTCGGCCTCGGCCTCGGCAGCATCCGCACCGAACTGTCGCCGCGACTCTTCGGCGCGCGTCGCCCGCTCGATGGCTTCGACCATGAAGGCGTGTGCCGTCCGGTCGGTGTCCTTGACCAGCAACTGGATTCGCAGCTTGAGTTCATCCGACAGCTTGAGGCTGGTGACTGGCATGGGATCGCCCTCTCAAAAGTAACACCAAGGTATTACTCGTTCCCCTGCCTGTCAACGCTCCCCCGGAGCGAGGCCGGGTATCGGGGTCGGACCCACGCGACACCCGGATACCGCTCGATCTTCTTTCAGCAGATGGCCGTTTTCATCGCTTGCGAGGCCAGTCTCAACATCGTTCTTGGCGACCGCAAGCCCGCGTTGTCTCCATCCCCGAAGACTCCATTCGCGACGTCTTTCGTGGGTCGATCACTCGCTCGACGCGGCCATGGCGTGGGCGCAGCGGCGAATCCAGGAACGCGGGCGTCGAGCGGTTGCTCGACCCACGGGGGATGTTTCCATCCACTCGGAATCCGGCGCGACGTCGTCTGATTGCGTAGCCCCCCCACGAGGCTTGCAACCTGGCATCTGCCGGGCGCATTGGGGTCGGTCTCACGCAACGCAGACATGAGGTCTCCGGACAGCCGGCGCGCCGAGGGATCAGACGTTTGCGTGCGTCCGCGGCCGGACACTACCCGCTCCGGGCAAAAAAGAAACACCGCCCGCCGGCAGGGGTGCTCAAGAAGCTTCGCGAGTCACCGCTAGGCCTGGGATACGATGCAAGCGTCCCACGTCATCCGGCGAGGGACATCCGGCCCCGCGCCTGCCGCCCCACTCACTGACGCCATGGTCCGAAAACGTACGTCCGCGCCCCTGCGCCCGGCCCTGGCTGCAGGGTGGATCGCCGGTGTGCTCTTCGTCCTCAGCTTCCTCGTCTGGAGCGGGCTGCGCTACGAGGAAAGCCGGTCCGCGCGGGAGAAGTTCGATCGGCAGGCGACCGAGGCGCGCGAGATTCTTGCCCGGCAGTTCGAGCGGATCGAGCAGGTGATGGTCGGGGCGGCCGCGCTGTTCGCGATCAAACCCGACCTGACGGAATCCGAATGGACGTCCTATGTGGACGGACAGCACATCCCCGCCATCGGCCGCGTCGGGGCCACGGGCATCGGGTTCCTCGAGCGCGTCACCCCTGACCGCCTCGACGAGCACCAGAGCCGGATGCGGCGAAGGGACCCGAGCTATCGCGTCTGGCCCGAGGGCGAGCGACCTGTCTACTACCCCCTGGTACTGTCCCGACAACCCGAGGCTTCGGCTGTGGCGCCGCCCTTCGGGTACGACGCGACCACGAGCCCCGAACGCCATGAGGCGCTGACTCGGGCACTCGCCACCGGAAAGATCGGCTATTCGAGCGTCGTGACCCTGAAGGCGATCGACCCGGCGACGGGCAAACCGTCACTGGAGAAGGGCGAGGCCGTCGCCATGTATGCGCCGGTCTTCCGGGCCCTGCCGGGCAGCGTGTCCGGCGGGGTCGGCCCGGAACGCCATCTCGGTTTCGTACTGTCTGCGGTGCGGCTGCACACCATGACGGATCATGTGAGCACCTCACTCCGCGATGTGGTGGTGTCGGTGCAACCGCCAGGGGCGGCGGATTTCATCCAGGGTACGGTCGTCGCGCCGGTTCCAGGGGTGGCGCAGTTCTCCCGGACCGACCCGGTGGAGATCGGCGGGATGCCCTGGGACGTGCGGGTGGAATCGGTCCGGCGGGGCACCGGCTGGCTGTCGCGCGCCGATCTCGTCCTGGGGCTGGGGCTCCTCGGCGCGGCTGCCGTGGTGGCCTGGGGGCAAGCCGTCGAACGCCGCCGCGCCGTCGCAGAGGCCGACCTCGAAGCTGCGCAGCGTGCCAACGAGGCGCGTTTCCGGGAACTGGCGGATACGGCTCCCTTCATCGCCTGGATGGCGACCCCGGATTTGAAGGTCACCTACCTGAACAACCGCTGGTGGCAGTTCGTGGGCACGCCGCCGATGGCCCTGCCCGAGGACGGTGTCGACATGGTGGCCGTCCATGCGGAGGACCTTGCCGAAGTGAGGCGCGTGGCGGCGCACGGGCAGTCGTTCACCCACGCGGTACGCATGCAGAGCGCCAGCGGCCAGTACCGGTGGTTTCTCGTCTCGGGCGAGCCCGTGCGCCGTCACGACGGCACGCTGGCAAGCTTCATCGGTACGGCCTCGGACATCCACGAACAACACGAGACGCAGCAGCACCTCGCGACCAGTCAGGCCCGTTACAGGCTGTCCGTCGGCAGCGGTGGCACCGGCATCTGGGAATGGAACATCACCGCCGGGACCCTGTATTGCAGTGCCGCGTTCACGAGCATGCTGGAACTCGACTGCATCGCGTCCGGTGCCGAGCCCGATGCCCTGGGTGACGGCTGCCTCGTGCATCTCCGGCATCTCCTGGCCCTGGAGCAACGCGTCCATCCGGAAGACCGGTCGGCGCGGCGGGACGCCTTGCGGGCGCTGCTGCGCGACCGCGTGCCGCTCGACATCGTGGTGCGCATCGCGAACGCTGGCGGCGTCCACCGCTACTACCGCACCCAGGCCGATGGCCTGTGGGATGACGAGGGTCGCTGCACGCGCTGCGCGGGCACCGTGACGGACATCACCGAACTCAAGCTGGCTGAGCTCGAGGCGCAGCGAAGCCAGACGTTCCTCGACGCCATCGTCAACGCGATCCCCAGCCCCGTCGTCGTCAAGGACCAGCATCTGCGCTGGTCGATGGTGAATGTCGCGTTCGAAGAGGTGTTCGGAATGCAGGCCCGGCAGGTGATTGGCCGCACGGATGCGGAAATCCTGCCGCCCGATGTCGCGGCCCGCACAGCGAAAGAGGACGACCGACTCATCACCACCGGGTTGTCCCTGCAGTCGGAAGTGCTGTCTCCGCTCGTCGCGGGCGAGGCGCGCTGGTTCCTGAAGTACAAGTCGGCGCTGGACGTCCCGGGCGACGGCCGCTATCTGATCAGCGTGTCCACCGACATCGACGCCCGGAAGCGCGCCGAGATGGAGGCCGAACGCAGCCGCCGGTTTCTCGATGCCGTGATCGAGGCGATTCCGATCCCCGTCATGGTGCGGGACAACGAGCGACGGGCACTCATCGCAAACGAGGCTGCGGCCAAGGTCTTCGCGCTGCCGCCCGACCGCATGATCGGCACCCTGCCGGAGTCGATGTTCAGCGAGGCCTACTGCCGCCAGGCCCGTGCGGAGGACGAAGCGCTCTGGGCTCAAGGGGGCGGCATCCTCTCCGCGGAAGCCGAACTGCCTCGAGTCGCCGGCGAATCGCGGTGGATGCTCAAGACCAAGGTCGGCGCCGTCCTCCCGGACGGGTCGCGCTACATCATTGCGGCATACCTCGACATCACGGAGCGGCGCCGGATGGAGGAAGCCATGCGGGCGCATGGAGAGCATCTGGAGGAACTGGTCGCGGCGCGCACCGGCGAGCTCGAGACCTCGAAGAATGCGGCCGAAGCCGCGAACCGGACCAAGTCGGAGTTCCTCGCCAACATGTCGCACGAACTGCGCACGCCCATGCATGCGATTCTGTCGTTTGCGAAGCTCGGCGCCGACCGGCTCGATGCCGGGCGGACGGATGCGGAGAAGCTGCGCCAGTACCTCGGCCGCATCCAGTCGAGCGGCGGCCGGCTCCTGAATCTGCTCAACGATCTGCTCGACCTGTCGAAGCTCGAAGCGGGCCGCATGAACTACGACTTCGGTGGGCACGACCTGCGCGAGATCGTCGATGCAGTGGTCGAGGAGATGTCGCAGATCGCCCGCGAGAAAGGCATCACGGTCGAGGTCGCCGTTGGCGATCAGCCCGTGCCCGTGTGGTGCGATCCCGCGCGGATCGGACAGGTCTTGCGCAATCTGCTCGGCAACGCGCTCAAGTTCACCCCCGCCGGGCGGGCGGTGCGTCTGACAGTCGCATCGGGCCCGCTGCCCTTCGGTCCCGGCAAGTCGGGTGCGCATCTGGAGATCACCGACGAGGGCAACGGCATTCCCGACGGCGAGCTCGAAGCCGTCTTCGACAAGTTCGTCCAGAGCAGCAAGACCCGCAGCGGTGCCGGCGGCACCGGCCTCGGCCTCGCCATCTGCCGCGAGATCGTGACCCAGCATGGCGGACGCATCCGGGCTGAGCACGCCCCCCATGGCGGCGCACGATTCGTGGTCCTCATTCCCGCAGACGAGTGCGAAGCGCAACCCGCGCAGTAAGTGTCCGGAAACCCGGTCGATGCCGGGCGCAGCAGGACCTCATCGCATCGGCGCACGGCGCATTGGCGCAACGGCATCGCCACATCGGGGTCGGACCCTCGCAACACCCCGATACCCCTCGATCTTCTAGCCGTTCTCATCGCATACGAGGCCAACTTCAACATCGTTGTGGCGACCGTAAGCCCGCGGTTGTCTCCATCCCCGAAGAACCCATTCGCGACGTCTTTCGTGGGTCGAGCACTCGCTCGACGCGGCGATGGCGTGGGCGCTGCGGCGAATCCAACAACGCGTGCGTCGAGCGAGTGCTCGACCCACGGGGAGATGTTTCCGTGCACGAGGAAGCCACTGCGAAGTCGTTTCCTCGCCTGGGTCCCAGCCCCGTCGGACTGCAATCCAGGCCTCGAGTCCGTGTGTGTGTCTGGATGCGCGACGAGTCGCTCGGCCTTGCGGTATGGTTGCGCGTGGCGTTCGATGGAGCCGAGCCAAGTGGATCATGCGAAGGGAAGTGCAACGAACGGAAGACGCCGCATCGCCCGTCTCGGCATCCTTGCCCTGACGCTCTGCGGCCCCGCCGCCGCAGATCCACCAGGCCTCGCCGCGGAGATCGAGCGGTGCGCGGGCTGCCACAGCAACGACGGCCGGGCGGCGTCGCTGCCCACGGCCGGACGCATCGCCGGGCAGAACCGGGAGTACCTCCAGTACATCCTCCGCCAGTATCGGTTGGGCCGGCTGCAGGGCCTGAACGGCGGGCTCATGACGAACGCCGTCCGTCATCTGGACGACGCGCAGTTGCAGGCGCTGGCACAGTACTACGCCGGCCTCCCATGATTTCCGCGGAGAGGAATCCTTTATGCGATTCGTGCTGAACGGCAAGCCCGTCGAGGCGGCCGTCGACGGTGACACGCCGCTGCTTTGGGTCCTGCGGGACACGCTGGGCTTCACGGGTACCAAGTACGGCTGCGGCAGGGGACTCTGTGGCTGCTGCACGGTACACGTGGAAGGCGAGGCGGCGCGAAGTTGCTTGCTGCCGGTGGCAGCCGTCCAGGGGCTGCGCGTCACGACGATCGAGGGGCTGGCGGCGGGCGGGGCGCATCCGGTGACTCGCGCATGGGTCGCCCTCGATGTGCCCCAGTGCGGTTACTGCCAGCCCGGGCAGATCATGGCTGCGGCGGCGCTGCTCGCGAAGCGTCGACGGCCGACCGACGAGGACATCGATGCGGCCATGGCCGGAGTGATCTGCCGGTGCGGCACCTATCCGCGCATCCGCGCCGCCATCCACGAGGCCGCACGGATCGCGGCCACTGACGCCGGGAAGGCGTGACATGCGGGCGGCCTTCGCCCTGGCATGTGTCGCATGGGTCGGTGTCGCATGGGTCGGTGTCGCCATGGCAGATCCGGCCGCGGAGGCGGGCGATCCGGAGCGCGGTTACCGGCTCTCCACACCCTGTGCGTCGTGTCACGACGGTGATGGTCGAACGCGATACGGGCTCTACCCGCGCATCGCCGGGCAGCACTACGCGTATCTGCTGAGCGCGCTGCGCGAGTTCCGCACGAAGGAACGACACCAGGCGTTCGCCTTCCAGATGTGGGACCCGGTGCGCGATCTCTCCGATCAGGATCTGCGGGATCTGGCGGCGTACTACGCGCGGTTGCCGTGGTAGGGGATGGCGGTTGCGAGCGGAACGCATGCGTCGAGAAGCACGCAGTGTGAAAGGCGGAGGGTCGTACACATCGAGCGATACGTCGACGTCCGCGCATCGGTGTTCCGCGTACGCCGCCTGACACCTTGGTTTCGCAATGCCGTCAAACGACTGACCAAGGGAGCCTCTGCATAGCCTGCGCGGTCGCGACGGAGGCCTTCCGGGCGGATGACGCGAAGGACCAGGCCGCCGTGTGCTGAAGCACACAATCGAGAAACGGCGGACTGTGCCGACAATGTCAGCCGCCCGGAAGGCCCCGTTCCGGAGGGTTGCGCCGCTTGGGGTACGTCGAACTGCGATCGCTGGCCGCGTTGCTCGGCTTGTCGATATCCCAGAATCGACTGCACCTCGCGCCTGGCCACTGATCGCAGTTTCGTCACTGTTCCGACAGCAACGCGATCCGCGCAGGCTATGCAGGGGCTCCCAAGGCCCCGAAGGTCTATGTTCGCGACTCCGGTCCGCTGGATCACCGGCTGAGCATCTCAACCTTGGACGGCCTCGACAACCATGCGTCGCACAGCGCCAGTCGGGAAGGGTTGGAGATCGAAGACGCGATTCGGAGGGAACGCCTCGTCCATCGAGCTTCACAGCCCTGGTTCTGGAGAGCCGCCGCGGGCGCCGACATCGACCGCCTCCCGGATCGTGGCAACGAGCGCATTGCGCTGGAAGCGAAGGCCATTCGCGGCGATGGCGCCCGCGCGATCCGCTCGCTCCGGGATTCGATGCGCGACGTGGAGCCCGCCCGCGCATGGATCGTCGCCGGGCGCATCGTTCGGTCGGTCGCGGCCTCGGACGCAATGGCGCCACACCCTGCCCCATTGCCCACACTGCGGCCCCAGGCTTTCTGCCAACCCACCACGGCGGCCAACGCTCACATGATTCGAGAGCGGTTCGAATACGCCGGTCTCCAGGAAGCGTCTGCATCGCCGAATCCACGCGTTTCTCGTTGACGCTGCCCGGGCGCTGTCCAGTAGAATCGATTCACCTTATCCACCCTATCTTCGCCACTCGGGAGCGCGGCGCACGTGGACGATCCGGCTGTCGAGCGGCGAGCCCGCGGCAACCCAACGCCGAGATCGCGGCCATCGTTCGATGGTGTCGGTCGCGTCCCCATGGATCCATTCGCCGTCGCTTCGATGCCTCCGCACAGACCGTCCGGCGCAACCTTGCAACCCTCGTTCGGACGACCATGATCGAGAGAGAACACGGCGGCGTCGGTGCATGGCGGGGGGCGCCCGGACTCCGCTTGTCGTTGCGGCTCGCCCGGCACGGTGCAGTGGATCGCCTCACCTTCACTCGCCTAGCCTCGACGGTGCGACCGGGCGCGGTGCAGGCCACCCGTGAGTGCAACTTCGTGGCCGAGGCCCCGCAGTGTCAGCGGGAAGCGGTCCACCTGCAGTGTCAGCGGGATGCGGTCCACCAGGTCTGCACGCTGCACCGGGCCGCCCCCCTCGTTGGCGCGTCGTCGGTGCGCCTGACCGTTGCCGTCACGGCCACCGGAGCGGGTGCGACATGAGCGCCGAGTCCGCCGCTGGCAGCAGTGCCGCACCGCCTTCCCTTCAGCCTCTCCCGGCACCGTTGCGGCTGTACGTCCGTGCGGTGGATGCGATCAGCGGCGGCATCGGGCTGGTGTCGATGTACCTCGTGTTCCTGATGATCGGCGTGCTGCTGCTCGATGCGGTGACGCGCAACCTGATCAAGCTGCCGCAGCACTGGCCCGTGGAGTTCGCGCAGTTCACGCTCGCGGCGTACTACTTCGGCGGTGGTGCATATTCGCTGCGCGAGGGCGCCCATGTGCGCATGGACCTCCTGTATGCGCGCCTGGGCGTACGCGGCCGGGCGCTCATGGACATCGCGACCAGCGTCTGCATGATCTTCTACCTGGGGGTGATGCTCTGGGGGGCGGTGTCGTCTCTCGAATACTCCATCGAGATCGACCAGCGGCTGTTCTCCCTCTGGAATCCGTCGGTGATCCCCATCAAGGTGTTCATGGCGGCGGCCCTCGTGCTGATGATCCTCCAGGGCGTCTCCCTCGTCTTCAAGGACTACGCTGCCTGGCGCGGCGCCGACACCCGATGAACCTCGACATGAGCCACGAGATGGTCGCGCTGCTGATGTTCGCGACCATGCTCCTCATGATGCTCACCGGGCAGCGGGTGTTCGCGGCCATCGGTTTCGTCGCCTCGGGGGCGGCACTGCTTCTGTACGGCGACGGCGCCGTCGACATGCCCTACAGCGCCGCGTGGCGGCTGTTCAACTGGTTCCCGATGCTCACGCTGCCCCTGTTCATCTACATGGGCTACATCATGTCCGAGTCGGGCATTGCAGAAGACCTCTACCGCGCGTTCCACGTGTGGTTCGGTCGGCTGCGCGGCGGGCTGGCCATCGGCACGATCATGCTCATGGTGCTCATCTCCGCCATGAACGGGCTGAGTGTCGCCGGCATGGCCATCGGCGCCTCGATCGCGCTGCCGGAGATGCTGCGGCGGGGGTACGACAAGATCATGATCACCGGGGTGGTCCAGGGCGGGTCCACCCTCGGGATCCTCGTGCCGCCCTCGGTGGTGCTGGTGCTCTACGGCATGATCGCCCGCCAGCCGGTGAGCCAGTTGTGGCTCGCCGGCGCGATCCCCGGCCTGATCATGGCCGCCCTCTTCGTGATCTACATCGCGATCCGTTGCCACCTGCAGCCGCATCTCGCGCCGACGGTCTCCGACGAAGATCTGGCCATGCCGATGCGCCAGAAGCTCGCGCTGCTCGGCGCCGGGGTGATCCCCTTCCTCATCTTCTTCTTCATGACCGGCCTCTTCCTCATGGGCGTCACCAGCCTGGTGGAGAGTTCGGCGGTCGGCGCGACGGCCGCGACCGTCGCGGCACTCTGGAAGCGCCGCCTGACGCGCGCCGTGCTCCACGGCGCCGTGCGGAACACGCTGCTGGTGTCGTGCATGTTCCTGTGGATCATCCTGGCGGCGCTGGCCTTCGGCGCGGTCTTCGACGGGATCGGCGCCGTCCGCGCGATCGAGGATCTGTTCATCAACGACTGGGAGCTCTCCCCCTGGGAGGTGCTGCTGATGATGCAGCTCTCGTTCCTCGTCATGGGGATGTTCCTCGACGACACCGCCATGCTGGTGATCGTCGCGCCGCTCTACGTGCCTCTTGTGAAGACGCTGGATCTCGGCATCGACAACGTGCTGATCTGGTACGGGGTGCTCTACACCATCACCTGCCAGATCGCGTATCTCACGCCGCCCTTCGGCTACAACCTGTTCCTGATGCGCGGCCTCGCACCGAAAGAGATCCAGCTCGGCGACATCTACCGATCCGTCACGCCGTTCGTGGTCATCATGATCGGTACCGCGCTGCTCATCACCTTCTTCCCGCAGATCGCCCTGTGGCTGCCCGCCCAGGTGCGGCTGCGTTGAGCCTGCCGTCCGACCATTCCGTCCAGAGGAGCCAGACCATGATCGAAGATCCCGCCGCTTCCCCGTCCGACGACGTCGACGTCGGCAGCACATCCTTGTCGCCCAGCGAGGAGATTCTGGCGCGCCGCCGCCAGTTCATGATGCGGATGGGGATGGGGGGCGCGGCGGCGGCGTCGGTGGTCGCGGCGCCCGCGGTCCATGCACAGAAGCCGAAGGCGATCCGCTGGCGGCTCCAGACGTACTCGGGCGCTCCGCTGGGTGCCCACGTGATCCGTCCGCAGATCGAGGCCTTCAACAAGGCGGCCAACGGCGAGATGGTGATCGAGCTGTACTACGCCGATCAACTCGTCCCCACCTCCGAGCTGTTCCGGGCGCTGCAGAACGGCACGGTGGACGCCGTGCAATCGGACGACGCCACCATCGCCTCGCCGGTCGACATCGCCGTGTTCGGGGGCTACTTCCCCTTCGCCACGCGCTACAGCCTGGATCTCCCCGTGCTCTTCAACCAGTACGGGCTGAACGAGATCTGGACCGAGGCCTACAGCACGATCAAGAACGTCGAGTGGATCAGCGCGGGCGCGTGGGATCCCCTGCACATCTTCACCCGCGAACCGATCCGCAAGCTGGCCGACATGAAGGGCAAGCGGGTGTTCGGCGTGCCCACGGCGGGCAAGTTCCTGTCCCGCTACGGACTGATCCCCGTCACCGTGCCGTGGGACAACGTCGAGGTCGCACTGCAGACCGGCGAACTGGACGGCGTCGCGTGGTGCGGCTTCACAGAGGCCTATGAGGTGGGCTGGGCCGGCATCTGCAAGTACGCGCTGTCGAACAGCATCACGGGCGCCTGGTGCGGCTCGTACTTCGTGAATTCCAAGAGCTGGGCCAAGGTGCCTCCGCACCTGCAGCAGTTGTTCCGTACCACGATCGACCAGTCGCACTACTACCGGCAGGTCTGGTACTGGGGCGGGGAAGCGGAGCTGCGCGTCCGCGGCGAGAAGATGCAGCTCACGGCGTTGCCAGCCAACGAGTGGACGCAGGTCGTGAAGGACGCCGAGAAGTTCTGGGAGGATGTCGGCAAGACCAGCGCGCGCGTGAAGAAGGTCATCGACATCATCAAGCGCTACAACCAGGTCATGGAAAAGGCCGGCTACCCGTATCGATGAGCGACATCCCCGACCGCCGCGCCAACGCGGTCGGGGATCGTTCTCCGTCCCGGAGTTGGACCCACGCCCCCATCGGCGGCTGTCCGCTTCCTGCTGCCCCATCATCGGATGCTGTTCGAACATCGGCACCGCATCGTGCACGGAGACACGTGCTGAACAAAGTATCCGCTTCTCCGCGCCTGGGCTTCGGAATGGCGTACCGGTTGCACGAGATCGCGCGCCGCTTCATCGTCCGTGCATCGAGCAACGGGCAAGCGCCGGCGAGGTGACCCATGAAGGCGTCGCAAGAGCGTGATGGCCATGGCCTGTTTGCGATGACCTCAACCCTGGTCCGCGCGACCGCAGGCGCGCTGAGGCGGGCCCCGCTCGCGGCGTTCACCGGCCCGGCATGAGCACGCCGGAATCCGCGCAGGCGCAGACACCCGACGCCGGGTCGGTGTGGGAAGTCTTCTCCACGTTTCTGAAACTGGGCCTGACCTCGTTCGGCGGTCCGATCGCGCACCTCGGGTACTTCCGGCGCGAGTTCGTCGAACGCCGCGCCTGGATCGCCGACAGCCAGTTCGCGCAACTGCTGGCGCTCTGCCAGTTCCTCCCAGGCCCCGCGAGCAGCCAGCTCGGGTTCAGCATCGGACTCCTGCGCGCCGGTTGGGCGGGCGCGTTCGCCGCGTTCCTAGCATTCACGTTGCCGTCCGCACTGCTGCTGTTCGCGTTCGCGGCACTGCTGCCTCACCTCTCAGGCACGGTCGGCGAGGCCGCCGTCCACGGGCTCGAGTTGGTCGCGCTGGCCGTCGTGGCGCAGGGCGTGCTCGGCATGACCCGGCAGCTGTGCCCCGACGTGCCGCGGATGACGATTGCGGTGCTCGCCGCAGCGCTCGTCTTGATATCAGGCCAGGCGTGGGGGCAGCTGCTCGCCGTCGCGCTCGGCGGCATCGCGGGCCTCATGGTCTGCCGTGGCGTGCAACCGGTCCCCGGGGGCGGGTTGCACCTGCGCTACGGGTCGTCACTCGGTTGGACGCTGCTTGTGGTGTTCGCCTTGCTCCTCGTGGGCCTGCCCTTCGTTGCCCACGGGCGCGACGGGCTCCTTGTCGTCGCCGGAGCGTTCTATCGGGCAGGCGCACTGGTCTTCGGCGGTGGTCACGTGGTTCTGCCCCTGCTCGAGGAGGCAGTCGTCGGTCCCGGCTGGATTTCGTCGGACGATTTCCTGGCCGGGTACGGCGCCGCGCAAGCCGTCCCGGGACCGATGTTCACGCTCGCCGCCTATCTCGGCGCGAGCCTTCCCGGCAGCGATGGCGGTGTGATCGGCGCGTCCGTCGCGCTCGGTGCGATCCTGCTGCCGGGCTTCCTTCTCGTCGGGGGTGTCCTGCCACTCTGGCGTGCGATTGCCGGTCGGTCGGTCGCAGCGCGCGCCATCGCGGGCGTCAATGCCGCCGTGGTCGGGCTCCTCGGCGCTGCACTCTACGATCCGGTCTTCACGAGCGGCGTGCGTGGTCCCGTCGACATGGCGATTGCGCTGGTCGGCTTCGCGCTGCTCGTCGCCTGGCGCGTGTCTCCGCTCTTCGTTGTGATCTGGTGCATCGGCGCCAGCGTCGCGGGATCGATCTTGTTGCGATAGCGCATCGAGGGCAGGCCCATGCGATTGCGAGCCCCTGGCGCAGCAGCCCGCTTTCCGTTGTGGCATTCAAAACAACGCGTGGACCGTGATCCCCACCGCCGATTTCGAACGCAGCCCCGATCACATCAGAAGCGGTACCGGGCCCCTACCACCGCGTAGTGGAAGAGGGCAAAGCTGTAGACCTCGTCCCTGTCGACCCCGCCTTCGAGCATGCGGTAACCGCCTTCGAGCGTGAGGTTCTTCGTGACGTCGTACCCCAGCTTGAAGGCCATGTCGAAAGCACGACCGCCCGGGCCGATCAGGCCATCGAAATCGAGAATGCCGCGCCAGCGCTCGGCGAAACGATACTCACCGTAAGCGTGAAGAAGCGGTACGAAACCGATGTTGCTGTCCCGTGCCTGCGTGTTGCCCTGTCGCAGCGAGACCTCGGCATCGCGGATCTTTCCCGTGGCACCCAGCTTGAACAGCCAGCGGTCCGCGTCCACCAGCGTGTAGCGCCACGTGAACCGGTACGAGTTGAACTTGTACTTCGCGTTGACCGGCCCCGTGGAGAAGTTCTGACCGTCGTAGCTCGTGTCCTGACGCAGTGCGCCGTCGTCTTCGATCTGGAATGGTGCGATCAAGCCCCGCAGCTCGTGCTTGTCGGAGAGCTTGTACGTCGCTTCGAAGCGGAAGAAGGGATACGGGCCGTTGCCAACGGTGTCGTCGAGGCCGAAACGCGTGCCGGTATTTCCGGGGCGCTGGACGTCATTGCGGGTCTGCCAGACCGGACCGGTTTCGATGCCGATGGACCACCGGCTGTCGTCTGCCGCCGCGGCGCCGGCGGCGAGTGTCAGAAGTCCAATCGCGAGGATCTTGAAGCGGCATGGCATGAGAGGTGTCCGTCGAGATGGGAGGCGCGTTGAGTGACCGTCTCCGGAAGCGGTAGTTCCTCCGCCTCTCGGGCCGTCGGCCCGCGGCGGCTTGGCCGCGTGGCGTACCAACAAGGGGAGGGCCCCTTGTGTATCCCCCTGTTGATGCACCATCCGCGGTGGGAATGGGCCACGGTTTTGCAGGAGCGGGCCATGCCCGCGAAAGCGATGGTTCCGGTCGATACGCATTCGCAGCAGCCACCGCTTTCGCGGCCATGGGCCGCTCCTACAGGGGCGGTGGACGCACTACCCGGTTCGGGAATGGGCGAGCTTTTGTAGGAGCGGGCCATGCCCGCGAAAGCGATGGTTCCGGTCGATGCGTTTCCACGGCATCAACCGCTTTTGCGGCCATGGGCCGCTCCTACAAGGGCGGTGGATACGCAACCCGCCGTGGGGATGGGCGAGCTTTTGTAGGAGCGGGCCATGCCCGCGAGAGCGATTGTTCCGGTCGAAGCGTTTCCGTGCATTGACGGCTTTCGCGGCCATGGGCCGCTCCTACAGGGGCGGGGGATGCGCCCCCCGCTGTGGCCCTGGGCCGCGGCTCCGGAACCCGTGAACTGGCACCGCCGCGCGCGGTGCATTACGATCGACGCACGATTACTGACTGCCGGACCACCGAGAAAACGCCCATGAGCAACACCGATCGCGCCGCCATCGAACAGACCATCCAGACCTATTTCGACGGTCTCTACGAAGGGAATGCCGACAAGATCGCCAGCGTGTTCCACGAGTCCAGCGCGCTCACCTGGGACCAGGACGGCAAGATTTCCATCCTTCCCCGTGATGCCTGGTTGAAGCTTCTGAGAGAGCGCCCGTCGGCGCAATCCAAGGGCCTGGCGCGGGACGACGCCATTCTCATGCTCGACCAGTCCGGGCCGACCACCGCCTTCGTCAAGGTGAAGTGCCAGATTCCGCCGCGCTACTTCCACGACTACCTGAATCTGATCAAGTCCGACGGCAGATGGGTGATCGTGCAGAAGATCTACGCGGTCGAGGTTCGCCAGTAGCGTCTGGCCCGCGTCGCGAACCGGCCGGCGGCCCCCGCCGCACGTCCCGGGGGTCAGGTCTGGTGTCGTAGCGCCCGCACCGGGCCGGACCCGATCAACGCCCGAGGAGTCCACAGGGCGCGAGGGCATCAGGCCAACGTCGGGATTCGCACGACAATCCCGCTCACCGAACCAACGCGGGAAATCCGATGCAACAGACATCGCTCCTTGCCCCCGACGAAGAACTCAGCCGGGTCGTTCAGGCCCTCGAGCCCGCGACATCGTCCAAGCTCGCCACGCCGGAACAGAAGAAGTTCCGCAAGCTGATCGCGAAGATCGAGGCCGTGCGAGCGGACCTCGTACAGTGGAAGCGTTTTCTCGACGACCACGAGAAGCAGTACGCAGAGCAAGCGGCGCCGCTCTACGCCCGCTACCGCGAAAGACGGATCGACATGGCCCGTCTGCTCGATCGGCACATGGCGGACCCCCTCCTCAAGAAGACCCACCGGGCCAGGGTGACGGAGATTCTCCTCGACCTGCTGGACAGCCTCATCGCGGAGGAACACGACGACGACCTGGTCCGGCTCTACGACACATACAGCGACACCAGCTTCTCAGAGGTCCAGGCGGACGAGGAGGAGTTCATCAAGTCGGTGGCCGAGGACATCTTCGGTGTCGACATGACGGATGTGCCGTTGGATTCCCCGGAGGCGATGGCCGAAGCTCTCGAGGCGCAGTTCGCTCAGGCCGCGGCGGAAAGAGAGAACCGCGCGCAGCAGCGCAAGAAGAGTGCGAAGGCACTTGCAAACGAAGCCAGGATCGCGGAGATCGAAGAGGGCGCCACCAAATCGTTGCGAGCCGTCTTCCGGCAGCTGGCGAGCGCACTCCACCCCGACCGCGAACTGGATCCGACCGAGCGTGCGCGCAAGACGGCGCTGATGCAGGAGGTGAATCGCGCCTACGACGCGCGAGACCTGCTGGCCCTGCTCGAGCTGCAATTGAAGATCGAGCAGATCAACCCCGCCGCGCTGGCCGATCTTGCTCGCGAGCGTCTCGTGCACTACAACCGGGTCTTGCAGGATCAACTCGAGCGGCTCGAGGACGAGCTTCGCGACCTCACCATGCCGATCGTGCTCACGCTCGGTGACGATGCACCACGGACGCTGACCCCGGCCTTCGTGGTGCGGGCATTCGAGAGCGATCTGGCAGCGACCCGCCAGCGCGTCGACTCGCTGGAGGAAGATCTCGTGCGGTTCCAGGATGTGAGGGAACTGAAGGACGCGCTGCGCCAGTCCCGTAGCGCGCCGACGGCGGAGGAACTGGAGCTGATCGAAGAGATGCTGGCTGGGACCAAGCGTCGCGGGCGTGGTCGGCGGAAGTAGGCCTGGTCAAGGGGGCCGCGCGTCGCTTCGGTGCGTGACACCTCGCGGTCGGACCCACGCGACACGTGGATTCTTCCCACCAACGATTCCATCGCTGGCAGTTCTCGTCCCTCGAACGCCGCGCTCGAAGGTATCTCCCGCGTGCAGGCCTCTGTCGGCTGCTCTACGACGGCAATGCCTCCCGACACGGTTCGCGGGCCCGGGTCCGACCAAGGCAACACCTGCTGACGCCCCCCATGGCGTGTGTAGGACGCAACTCACCGCATGTTTCTGCGACCATGCCCCATGGACAGAGCCTTCGACATCATCGTGTTCGGCGCCACCGGCTTCACCGGCCGGCTGGTGGTCGAGTACCTCCACAACACCTGTGGCGTCGGACGCAACGTCGCCTGGGCCATCGCCGGACGCAGCCTGGAGAAGTTGACCCAGGTGCGCGACGCGCTGGGCATCCCGACCACCCTGCCCCCGCTGGTGGCCGACGCGAACGATGCGCTGGCGCTCGCGCAGCTGGTGGCCCGGACCCGTGTGGTGATCACCACCGTGGGCCCGTACCAGTTGCACGGCGAGCCGCTTCTGGAGGCCTGCGCGCAGGCTGGCACCGACTACGTGGACCTCTGCGGTGAGCCGGGCTGGATGGCGCGGATGATCCCGCGCGTGCAGGGGCTCGCGACGGACAGTGGCGCACGCATCGTGTTCTCGTGCGGCTTCGATTCGATTCCGTTCGACCTCGGCGTGGTCTACCTGCAGCACGAGGCGATGCAGCGCCTGGGCGCGCCGCTGGTGCGCGTGCATGGCAGGGTGAAGGAGATGAAGGGCGGCTTCTCGGGCGGCACAGCGGCCAGCCTGCTCGCGACGCTGGAGTCGATCGGGCGGGATCCGACGCTGGCACGCACGCTCGCCGACCCCTTTGCGCTCACGCCCGGCTTTCGGGGGCCGCAACAAGCCGACGACGATTCGCCGGCCTGGGACGACCTGGCGCAGTCATGGACCGGGCCGTTCGTGATGGCCCCCATCAACACCAAGAATGTCCACCGGACCCACGCGCTGCTCGGCCACCCGTGGGGCGCCGACTTCGTCTACAGCGAGCGCATGCTCACCGGCGATGGCCCGGGTGGGGAGAAGCGCGCCCGGGCCCTGGCGCGTAGCGCGCGGTGGCAGAACGCACTGCTGACCTTCGGCCCCACGCGGGCGCTCATCCGCCGGTTCGTTCTGCCGAAACCCGGCGAGGGCCCGACAAGGAAACAGCGCGAGACGGGCCGCTACCAGGTGCTGTTCATCGGCCGGACGGCTGACGGCCGCACGCTGCGTGCGAGCGTGACCGGGGACCGCGACCCGGGCTACGGTTCCACCTCCAAGATCATCAGCGAGGCCGCCCTTTGCCTGGCGCGCGATGCCGCGCCAGGCATGCCCCCCGGGGGCGTGTGGACCCCCGGTGCCGCCATGGGTCTGACGTTGCTCCGCCGTTTGCAGGCGAACGCGGGCGTCTCGTTTCGGATCACGGAAGAGCTGGCGCCGCGCTGAAGCATGCGGAGCGGCGCGGTGTCCAACCTGGCCAGGCTTGCCGGTCGGGGTCAGGTGTTGTTGTCCGCTTCATCCGGACGCAGGCGGATCCGGAGGGTGCAACAGGCCCCGTGTTTACCCGACGAGGAACGCCTCTCCAACGCCTTCGTCCGAAGTCTCGCGAGATCAGCGGCTTATGCCGCCTCACCCCCGACTCGAGAATGGCCATCGCCGTATCCCGTGCCTCCACCCGCTCCGGTGTCGCGCCTGAAATCGCCGTCGCACGTCGCAATTCGTGCAACCGAAGGCGAGGATCATATGTCTGGAGCCCTCGAACAATCACGCGTCGGAGGCGAGCGATGCGCGCTCGAAATGCCAACCACCTTCCCCCCGCGAGTGCGGTCTGCCTTGCACTCGCGATCCTCACCCCCTGCAGCCTGCTGCCCAACATCGGCCGCGCCGCGGATCTCGACCTCCTGAGCGTCGGTGCCCGCGCCCGGGTCGGCGAGAAGAGAGTGCTCGGCAAGGAAGCCCCGGAGTCGTTCCGGGAGTACGACGCCGTCGCGACCCTCCGGCTGCCATGGCAGAAGTACACCGAATCCGGCTGGGGCATCGGCACTCGATTCATGGCGAGTGCCGGGATCCTCGAAGGCGCCAACAAGACCGCGCTCGTCGTTTCCGCGATTCCGCTGATCGCGCTCGGCAGCGAGGACGGCCGGTTCACGCTGGACTTCGGCGCGGGGCTGACGCTCATCAGCGAACATCGCTTCGCGCAGCAGGACTTCGGTGGGCCACTGCAAGGTGCCCTGACATTCGGCGTCAGCGTGCCGCTGTACCAGCGCGTGGGCGTGGGCTATCGGTTCATGCACTACTCCGACTGGGGGGCCTACGGTCCCAGCTCCATCGGCGTGGACTTCCACATGGTCGAGTTCTCCTGGCGGTTCTGACGGCGGGTGGTCGGATTTTCGGCGCAGCCCCTTGGCGCACTCACCAACCCAAGCCGGATTCGTCTGTGCGACATCGAACGGTGAGCGCCACCCCGGCGCGCTGACAATCGTGCCGTGCCGTCGGCCTTCCGGTCGGCGGCCTCCCGCAGGCACCGCCTGACTTCGGCAGTGCCACCGTCCCCGCGGAACGCCTTCGCGCCCGCATCGACCCGGACGTACATCCCGCGCGGGCCCTCAAGCGCACCTCCCGCGCACAACGAGAACCGAATGACTTACTGCATCGGCGTCCTGCTCGACGAGGGCATGATCCTCGCCTCCGATTCGCGCACCAACGCCGGCGTCGACAACTTCGCCAAGTTCTGCAAGATGACCGTGTTCGAACAGCCCGGCGACCGCGTGATCGCCCTGCTCAGTTCGGGCAATCTCGCCGGCACGCAAGCCGTCATCGGTGTGCTGAGGCAACGCATGGCGGCAGAGCCCGTCACCGAGACTCTGCTGGGCGCCCGCACGATGTTCGACGTGGCGATGCTGGTGGCCGACGCCATGCGCGACATCGAACAGCGCGACGGCAAGTACCTGCAGGAGAGCGACCTGTCGTTCAACGCCTCGTTCATCGTCGGCGGGCAGATTCGCGGCGAAGGGATGCGGCTCTTCCGGATCTACGCCGAGGGCAACTTCATCGAAGCCGGCGTCGAGACCACGTACTTCCAGACCGGCGAGACCAAGTACGGCAAGCCGGTCATCGACCGCGTGATCACCCGCGGCACGCAGCTCGCGGATGCGACGAAGTGCGTGCTGGTGTCGTTCGATTCGACGATGCGCAGCAACCTGTCGGTGGGGATGCCGATCGACCTCATCTGCTACGAACGCGACCGGTTCGAGCTGACGAGGCGCCGCCGTTTCGATGACGGCGACGCCTACTTCACGTCCCTCACCGACGCGTGGATCGAGGGCACGCGTCAGGTGTTCCGGCTGTTGCCGGAACTGAGTTGGTGAATGGCAACGCCGCGCGACGCCTTCCTCATCACGTGCGAGCACGGCGGCAACCGTATCCCCGCCGCCTGCCAGGTCCTGTTCGCAGGGCAACAACCGCTGCTGGATTCCCACCGCGGCTACGACGCCGGTGCACTGGTGATGGCGCGTACGCTCGGAAAAGCGTTCGAAGCGCCCCTGGTCGCCTCGACCGTGAGCCGCCTGGTCGTCGACCTCAACCGCTCGATCGGGCATCGGCGACTGTTCTCGGACTTGATGCGCACCGCACCGGTGGCACTCCGCGCGGAGATTCTCGCGCAGCACTACACACCGTATCGGACCCGGGTCGAGGACCTCGTCCGGCAGTTCGTTGCGGACGGAAGGCGCGTGATTCACGTGTCGTCGCACAGCTTCACCCCGGAGCTGGACGGCCGGGCCCGCGGCGCGGATGTGGGGCTGCTCTTCGATCCCGGGCGTCCAGGCGAACTGGACCTGTGCGCCCGATGGAAGACGGCCTTCGCCGCCACTGCCCCCGAACTGCGCGTCCGTCGCAACCATCCGTATGCGGGTCGCGATGACGGACTCACCTCGTACCTGCGCCGGCTCTTTCCGCCGACCACCTACGTCGGGATCGAACTCGAACTCAATCAGCGTTTCGTGCTGGCGGGGGGGCGCCCATGGACGGCGTTGCGCGCCGACGTGGTGACCGCGCTCCGCCTTGCATGCGAACCGTGAGCACGCGCCCCTGAACCAGCATCACGACATCCTGGCCGCCGGCACGCGATCTCCACGAGAGCGCCGGCGGACTCTGCAACCGGAGAACGAAGATGCGCATCCGCGTCGGCTTTGACATGTCCTTCGAGTGCCCGCGTCCGACGCCCAAGATCTTCACCGTCAACGTGCACTCCACCCGCGTTTCGGATCTCATCGGTCGCGACGAGCTGCGGTTCGATCCACCGGTGCCCATGGCGTCCTACCGCGACGGGTTCGGCAACTGGTGCACGCGCATCGTGGCGCCCACGGGCACCCTGCGCGTGTCGGCCGACGCCCTGGTGACCGACTCCGGCATACCGGACCCGTATGTGCCGGGCGCCCGGCAACTCCCGGTGCCGGACCTCCCCGAGGAGGCGCTGCAATTCCTCCTCGGCAGCCGCTACTGCGAGACCGATCGATTGTCGAACACGGCCTGGCAGCTCTTCGGCGATGGCCCGACGGGTTGGGGCCGTGTCCAGGCGATCTGCGACTACGTGCACCGCCACATCACGTTCGGCTACGAGAACGCGCGGATGACGCGCACGGCGCTGGAGGCCCTCAACGAACAGGTGGGCGTGTGCCGCGACTTCACGCATCTGGCCGTCGCGTTCTGCCGCTGCATGAACATTCCGGCCCGGTACTGCACCGGCTACCTCGGCGAGATTGGCATGCCACCGCCCTACGGCCCGATGGATTTCGCGGCGTGGTTCGAGGCCTACCTCGACGGAAACTGGTACACGTTCGACCCGCGCAACAACATCCCGCGGATCGGCCGGGTGCTCATCGCCCGCGGTCGCGACGCCGCCGACGTGGCGATCTCCAATTCGTACGGCCCGAACACGCTGACGAGCTTCCGGGTGTGGACCGACGAGGTGTCGGAAGCCTGAGCAGCGTCGCAGCGGTCTCTGGCTTTCACGTCGGCAGGGCGCGAGCGCGCACCGAGGGAAAGTTCGCGGAGCTTGCGCCCATCCCACCCTGCATTCGAAAACGGGGATTCGAGTCGCCGACTTTGCAGCGATCCGGTCCTCCGGGGGATTTTCCCGACACGAGGGGCCAACTCTGCCCATCGTAGCCTCGTCTCGCCCCCCCGGGACCCATCGCATGCCACGCCGCCTGCTCTCCGCCGCCCTGGCGCTCTCCTTCCACTTCGCGCCCGCAGCACTCGCGGCCGACGCCACGCCGTCCATGGCGCCGCAGATCGAGCCCTGGGGCTTCGATCCCGCCCGACGACCTCCACTGCAACATGATCGCCGCGGGCCGCTTCAACTACGCATGGAACCTCGCCAAGCTCGACCGGCGCATCGACGCCGCCGCATGGCGGTATGAACCCGCAGCAGGTCAACGCGTACTACAACCCGGTGCGCAACGTGATCTTGTTCCCGGCGGCCATCCTGCTGCCGCCAGTCTTCGACCCGCATGCGGACGCGGCGGTGAACTTCGGCGGCATCGGCGCGGTGATCGGCCACGAGATCAACCACGGCTTCGACGACCAGGGCCGCAAGTACGACGGCGACGGCGTTCTGCACGACTGGTGGACGGCCGCAGATTCCGCGGAGTTCATGAAGCGGGCGGGCAGGCTGTCAGCGCAGTACTCGGCGATCGAGGTCCTGCCGGGGGCGAACGTGAAGGACGACCTGACGCTCGGCGAGAACATCGCCGACCTCGGTGGCATCGTTCTCGCGCTCGACGCCTACCGGCTATCGCTCGACGGCAGGCCGGCGCCGGTGCTGGACGACCTTGCCGGCGAGCGGCGGGTTTTCTACGGCTGGGCGCAGGTGTGGCGCGCCGTCACCCGCGACGAGCTGACGCGCCAGTTGCTCGCCACCGCCACGCACGCGCCCTCGTCGGTCCGTGTACGTGCGCCGATGCGCAACGTGGACGCCTGGCACGAGGCCTTCGACGTGCAGCCGGGCGACGCGGGCTACGTGCCGCCTCAGGAGCGTGTCAGGATCTGGTGATCGGCGCCGACCCGGGCGGCATCACCACGAACGGCAGCGCGACCAACGGAGCACAACCATGCAGATGCAGGGCATTCCATTCGGTACGACCGACTGGGCGTCCGTACCCGAGACCGAACATCCGGGTGAGACCGGCCGGGCCTTCTGGCGGACCCGGCAGTTCGGCGCGATCCGCGTGCGCATGGTCGAGTACACGCCCGGATACCTGGCCGATCACTGGTGCCAGAAAGGCCACATCCTGTTGTGCGTCGAAGGCGAGCTCGAGACCGAACTCGCCGACGGGCGCGTCTTCGTGCTGCGGCCCGGGATGAGCTACCAGGTGGCCGACGGCGCCGAGCCGCATCGCTCGCGTGCGCCCGGCGGCGCGAAGCTCTTCATCGTCGACTGACTTCGCTCATCGGACGCCCGTCCGGCGCTCCACGGATTCCACGCAAGCGGGACGAGCCCTGCAGCCCGCGTTTGACAAGCGGGCATCGTTATATCATTCTGGATATAACTCGATCTGTGTGGATCGTCAGGCACGTCGGGCGCACCGCTCGGGTGGCGCACCGATGTCCCGATCGCCGCCGTGCCGCGTCGCCGCTGCATGCGTACTGAAGAACGACAACCCATCCGCTCCGTCCCGTCGACATCCCGAATGCCCTCGCCCGTCGAATCGCGTCGCAGTCACCGTATCGGCTTCGCCCGCTGGGCGCTGGCACTCGCGTTCTTCCACGCGGCGTGGTGCTCGAGCGCGGACGCCACGGACTTCTACGTGACGCCGCGGGGGTATGGCCTCGTCCCGGAATCCCAACCGCCACGGTACGTGCGTCAGGCCGACCGCACGGGCATCGACGCACTCAAGGGCCTGGATTGGCTGGACGTTGGTCTCGACTATCGCGTCCGATACGAGTATCGCGACAACGACTTCCGGAGACCGGCCCAGGTTCTGGATGATCCGTTTCTGCTGCGCGCGCGCCTGTATCTCGGCATCAAGCAACGCTTCGACCCCGTTCGCCTCGTGCTCGAAATCGAGGACGCGCGGCGAACGAGCAGCCGTTTCGGTCCCGACGACCGCGACGTCAATACCGCCGAACCCATCCAGGCCTACGCGGAGTTGTACTTCGCCGACGCACTGGGAAAAAACCGGCCCCTGAGCATCAAGCTGGGCCGACAGGCCTTCGAGTACATGGACCGTCGGTTGCTGGCACGCAACGAGTGGCGGAATACCACCAACAACTTCGATGGCCTGCGCGCCACGCTAGGCCAACGCGCCAACGACTGGCAACTCGACATCCTCGCGCTGCAGCCCGTCCGTCGCCTCACCTCCGATCTCGACCAGCCCGAGGACTCCCAATGGCTGACGGGCGTGATTCTCGATTGGCGTCGCTGGTCGCACGTGGCCACCCTGCAGCCCTACTACCTTCGACTCGCTCAAGATGGCGCGCGGGCGCCATCGCTCGTCACTCGCGACATCCACACCGTGGGCTTGCGGACGTACGGCGTCGTGGGCACGACCGGATGGGACTGGGACGTGAGTGGCGCGCAGCAATTCGGCGAGGACGGCCCCCGGACCCACAGGGCCCAGGCACTCATCGTCGACGCCGGCTACACGGCGGCCTACGCATGGAAACCGCGCTTCAGCGCGAGCTTCCTTTACGCGAGTGGCGACCGCAACCCGACCGACGACACGAACCAGCGATTCGAACGACTGTTCGGGTTCGCCCGGCCACTTTCATCGGACGACTACATCCAATGGGAGAACCTCCAGTCGCCGAAGGTGCGCGTCGAGTTCGCGCCCTTACCGTCGGTGCGTATCGACGCAGGCTTGAGCGCCTACTGGCTCGCGAGCGGCACCGATCGGTGGAACACCACCGGCCTGCGCGACCCATCCGGTGCGAGCGGAACGTACCTGGGGCACGAGTTCGACATGCGCGTACGTTTCCCGGTGGGTGGGCATGTCGCGATGAACCTGGGCTATGCGCGCTTCGAGCCCGGGCGCTTCACACGCGCGACGAGCGGCCGGTCGGACCCGTCGGACTTCGTCTACGTGGAAGTGTCGATCGACGCGTTCCGGTGACGCGTTGCCGCAGCACGGGAGCGACGGGCAAGGAAGCGCATCGACCGGATCCGAGGCTTTCGCGGCCATGGGCCGCTCCTACAGAAGCACAGCCCGCTCCCGCGGCGGATGCGCATCCACCACCCCTGTAGGAGCGGCCCATGGCCGCGAAAGCGGTTGATGAAAGGAAACGCCCCGACCGGAACCATCGCTTTCGCGGGCATGGCCCGCTCCTACAGAAGCC
>LNEE01000033.1 GCA_001464895.1 Betaproteobacteria bacterium Ga0077532 | reverse complement strand
ATCGAGTTGCCTGCGGGAACGGAGATGGTGATGCCCGGCGACAACGTGGCGATCACGGTGGCGCTGATCCAGCCGATCGCGATGGAAGAAGGGCTGCGTTTCGCGATCCGCGAAGGTGGCCGCACGGTGGGCGCCGGCGTGGTGTCCAAGATCATCGAGTAACAGGCCCACCGGCCAGTCACGGGAACCGACATGCAAAGCCAGAAAATCCGCATCCGACTCAAGGCGTTCGACTATCGCCTCATCGACCAGTCGTCGCTCGAGATCGTCGAGACTGCGAAGCGTACGGGCGCCGTGGTTCGGGGGCCTGTGCCCCTGCCCACGCGCATCGAGCGGTTCGATGTGTTGCGCTCTCCGCACGTCAACAAGACGTCGCGTGACCAGTTCGAGATTCGTACGCACCTGCGTCTGATGGACATCGTGGACCCGACGGACAAGACAGTCGACGCTCTGATGAAGCTGGATCTTCCGGCGGGTGTGGACGTGGAAATCAAGCTGTAAGTTTTTTGTTGCTGTGCCGTGGCGGAGCAGGAATACCGTCCACGTTATATAAACCGCGCCGGCCAATCGATGCCGGCCCCCTTACAGAGGGTAAAAATATGAGCCTGGGTCTTCTCGGGCGGAAGGTGGGCATGACCCGCCTGTTCACTGATGACGGAGATTCCGTTCCGGTGACAGTGCTGGATGTGTCCGACAACCGCGTGGTCCAGATAAAGTCACCGAACACCGACGGCTACACGGCCGTGCAGGTAGCGTTCGGTAAGAGGCGCGCTTCCCGCGTCACGAAAGCCGTTGCTGGGCACTACGCCAAGGCGGGTGTCGAAGCAGGTTCGGTGCTTCGCGAGTTCCGTATCAGCGCCGACGAGGCGGCGGGCCTTCAGGTGGGCGGCAAGGTTGCGCTGAGCCTGTTCAAGGTCGGTCAGATGGTGGATGTGCAGGGCACCACGTCCGGCAAGGGCTTCAGTGGCGTGATCAAGCGTCACCACTTCTCGTCCAACCGTGCGACGCACGGTAACTCGAAGTCCCACAACGTTCCCGGTTCCATCGGCATGGCGCAGGACCCCGGCAGGGTTTTCCCCGGGAAGCGCATGGCCGGTCAGTTGGGCAACGTCACGCGGACAGCACAGAACCTCGAAGTGATTCGTGTCGACGAAGAACGTCAGCTCCTGCTCGTGAGGGGTTCCGTACCCTCTGCCAAGGGTGGCAATGTCGTCGTCAGTGCCGCCGCGAAAGGGGGTGTCTGATGGAATTGAACCTCATTGATGCCCAGGGACAAACCAGCGGTAGCGTGAGCGCTTCCGATTCGCTGTTTGCCCGGGACTACAACGAAGCACTGATCCATCAACTGGTGACGGGTTTTCTGGCGAACGCTCGCCAGGGAACTCGCGCCCAGAAGGGTCGCGCCGACATCAACAAGAGCACGAAGAAGCCTTGGAAACAGAAGGGCACCGGTCGTGCCCGTGCCGGTCGCGCCTCGAGCCCGCTGTGGCGCGGAGGCGGCAAGGTCTTTCCGAACCTGCCCGACGAGAACTTCACGCACAAGATCAACCGGAAGATGTACCGGGCTGGCATGTGCTCGATCCTCTCGCAGCTGGCGCGCGATGGCCGCATCTCCGTCGTGGACGACATCAGCATCGACTCTCCGAAGACCAAGCTCCTTGCGCAGAAGATCAAGGGCATGGGTTTCGAACAGGTCCTGATCATCACCGACGAGATCGACGACAACCTGTATCTGTCGGCCCGCAACCTCACGAACGTTCTGGTGCTCGAGCCCCGTCACGCTGATCCAGTGACGCTCCTCAAGTTCGACAGGACGCTGATGACCAAGGCTGCGGTCGCCAAGTTCGAGGAGATGCTGGCATGACGACCACATTCAAGTCGGAGCGCCTGCTTCAGGTTCTGCTCGCGCCGCAGATTTCGGAAAAAAGTACCTACGTTGCGGACAAGCACGACCAGGTCATCTTCAAGGTGGCGCGTGATGCCACGAAACCCGAGGTGAAAGCCGCGGTCGAGATGCTCTTCAAGGTCGAAGTGAAGTCCGTGCAGATCTCCAATGTGAAGGGCAAGCAGAAGCGCTTCGGCCGCTTCATTGGCCGTCGCGACCACTGGAAGAAGGCATATGTGTGCCTGAAGGCCGGTCAGGAGATCGATTTCACTGCCGGGGAGGTCAAGTAAATGGCACTCGTCAAGGTCAAGCCGACATCGGCAGGGCGGCGCGGCGTCGTCAAGGTTGTCCACAAGGACCTCTGGAAGGGGCGGCCGGTTGCTGCTCTTACCGAGAAGCAGAAGCAGAATGCCGGTCGAAACAGCAAGGGCCACATCACGACGCGTCACAAAGGTGGTGGGCACAAGCACCACTATCGCGTCGTCGATTTCCGTCGGAACAAGGACGGTCTGCAGGCAAAGGTCGAGCGTATCGAGTACGACCCGAACCGCAGTGCGCATCTGGCGCTGCTGTGCTATTCGGACGGAGAGCGCCGCTACATCATCGCCCCGAAGGGCGTGGTGGTGGGTGCGGTGTTGATGAGCGGTATTGATGCGCCCATCAAGGCGGGCAATGCACTTCCGCTTCGCAACATCCCGATCGGTTCCACGATCCACTGCATCGAAATGCAACCGGGCAAGGGTGCCCAGATTGCACGTGCCGCTGGAACGTCTGCCCAGCTGCAGGCGCGGGAGGGTGCGTACGCCACCCTGCGACTGCGCTCTGGTGAAATGCGCAAGGTTCACGTCGAATGCCGCGCCACCCTTGGTGAGGTCGGCAACGAAGAGAACAACCTTCGTCGCATCGGCAAGGCTGGCGCGGTGCGTTGGCGCGGTATCCGTCCGACAGTGCGAGGCGTTGCCATGAACCCGGTCGATCACCCGCACGGTGGCGGCGAGGGCAAGACGGCAGCTGGTCGGCATCCTGTCAGTCCGTGGGGCATCCAGACCAAGGGCAAGAAGACGCGCAACAACAAGCGCACGCGCGGCATGATCGTGCGCACGCGCCACCAGAAATAAGGGTTAGGACATGGCTCGCTCAATCAAGAAAGGCCCGTTCGTTGACCTGCACCTGATCGACAAGGTGGATACCGCGCGTTCGGGCAACGACAAGCGTCCCATCAAGACGTGGTCCCGTCGGTCCACGATTCTGCCCGACTTCGTCGGGCTCACAATTGCCGTCCATAACGGTCGCCAGCACGTTCCCGTGTTCGTGACCGAGAACATGGTCGGTCACAAGCTCGGCGAATTCGCCCCGACGCGGACCTTCAAGGGCCACGCCGCGGACAAGAAGGCCGCGGGCAAGAGGTGAGGGGATGGGCATGAACGTCAAATCCACACTGTGGGGCGTCCGACTCTCGGCGCAGAAGGGTCGGCTCGTGGCCGACCAGATCCGCGGTCTGCCGGTGGACCGCGCGCTCAACATCCTGAGCTTCAGCCCGAAGAAGGGCGCGGTGATCATCCGCAAGGTGCTCGAATCGGCAATTGCCAATGCAGAGCACAACGAAGGCGCCGACATCGACGAACTCAGGGTGACGAGCATCACCGTGGAGCAGGGTCCCACGTTGAAGCGTTTCACCGCACGTGCCAAGGGCCGGGGCAACCGGATCTCGAAGCCCACCTGCCACATCTTCCTGACCGTCGGCGACGAGCCGAAGCGCGCCAGGGCGTAAGGGGACCTTCATGGGACAGAAGATTCATCCGACCGGATTCCGCTTGGCGGTTCAGCGGAACTGGTCGTCCAAGTGGTACGCGAACAGCAAGAACTTTCCGGAAATGCTGAAGGAGGACATCAAGGTCCGCGCATTTCTGAAGAAGAAGCTGTCGCACGCAGCGGTTAGCCGCGTGGTGATCGAGCGCCCCGCCAAGAATGCACGGATCACGGTGTATTCCGCCCGGCCGGGTGTCGTCATCGGCAAGAAGGGCGAGGACATCGAGTTGCTTCGCGGGCAGCTTCAGAAGCTGATGGGTGTTCCGGTGCACGTGAACATCGAAGAGGTCCGCAAGCCCGAACTCGATGCACAGCTCGTGGCGGATTCCATTGGTGCCCAACTCGAGAAGCGGATCATGTTCCGCCGCGCGATGAAGCGCGCCATGCAGAACGCGATGCGCCTGGGTGCCCAAGGCATCAAGATCATGAGCGCAGGGCGTCTCAACGGAATCGAGATCGCCCGGACCGAGTGGTATCGCGAAGGTCGTGTTCCGCTGCACACCCTCCGCGCCGACATCGACTATGGCTTCTCCGAAGCCAAGACGACCTACGGCGTCATCGGTATCAAGGTCTGGGTATTCAAGGGTGAAGTCCTCGGTCGCGGTGAACAGCCCGTGGCACCGGTGTCGACGGAGCCGGAAAAGAAGGGCCGCAAGTCGGGAGCCAAGAATGCTGCAACCAGCTAGAACCAAATACCGGAAACAGCAGAAGGGGCGGAATACCGGTATCGCCACGCGTGGAAACAAGGTCAGCTTTGGCGAGTTTGGTCTGAAGGCCGTGGGTCGTGGCCGTCTGACTGCCCGTCAGATCGAGGCAGCGCGGCGCGCGATGACCCGTCACATCAAGCGGGGCGGTCGCATCTGGATCCGTATCTTCCCGGACAAGCCGATTTCCTCGAAGCCTGCCGAAGTTCGAATGGGTAACGGTAAGGGCAACCCCGAGTACTTTGTGGCGGAGATCCAGCCTGGCAAGGTGCTCTACGAAATGGACGGTGTGGACGAAGTTCTGGCTCGCGAGGCTTTCCGCCTTGCAGCTGCCAAGCTTCCGATCGCCACGACGTTCGTCACCAGACAGGTGGGCGCATGAAGGCGAAAGATCTCAGGGCAAAGAGCCCGCAGGAATTGGGGCAGGAACTGGAGTCGCTCCTGCGCGCGCAGTTCAGCCTGCGCATGCAGCACGCGACGCAGCAACTGGCGAACAACAGCGAAATCCCGAAAGTGCGCAAAGACATCGCGCGCGTCAGGACGCTGATGACCGAGGCGGCGAGGAAGGTATGAGCGAAACCAGCAGCGTGTCCCGGCGGCTCACGGGCAAGGTGGTGAGCGACAAGATGCAGAAGACGGTCACTGTGCTCGTAGAGCGGCGTGTGAAGCACCCGCTGTACGGCAAGGTGATGATCCGGTCCAGGAAGTATCACGCCCACGACGAGAACAACGAGTTCCGCCCTGGCGACCTGGTGACGATCGAAGAATGTCGGCCTCTTTCCAGAACCAAGGCGTGGACTGTCGTGCGCCTGGTTGAGAAGGCCAAGGACGGCGCCTGATATCGGTTGCGTACGGGCCCTTCGGCCCGTACAATGCTGGGCTTTTCTACCGGCGGTTAACTTCGACGCCGGTTTCACCCGAACGGGATCCAAGACTGCCCGCATCGCCCTTCCAGGGATTGCGGGGTAAGTTGGAGCGAGGACAACCATGATTCAGATGCAGTCCATTCTGGACGTCGCCGACAATACCGGGGCGCGTTCTGTTATGTGCATCAAGGTGCTCGGCGGCTCCAAGCGGCGCTATGCCGGCATCGGTGATGTGATCAAGGTCAGCATCAAGGACGCAGCCCCACGTGGTCGCGTCAAGAAGGGCGAGATCTACAACGCGGTGGTGGTTAGAACTGCGAAGGGCGTGCGCCGTCAGGATGGTTCGCTCGTTCGCTTCGACGCCAACGCGGCCGTCCTCCTGAACAACAAGCTCGAACCCATCGGTACCCGCATTTTCGGACCGGTGACCCGTGAGCTACGGACGGAGCGATTCATGAAGATCGTGTCGCTCGCGCCTGAAGTGCTCTGAGGAGGCTGCGGAAATGCGCAAGATTCGAAAGGGCGACAACGTGGTAGTGATCGCCGGCAAGGACAAGGGCAAGCGAGGTTCTGTACTCGTGACGGTAGACGCCGAGCGCGTCGTCGTCGAGGGTGTGAACCGCGTGAAGAAGCATCAGCGCCCCAACCCGATGAAGAACGCCCCCGGTGGCATTGTCGAGATGGAAAAGTCGATCCACGTGTCGAACGTGGCCATTCTGAACCCGGCTACGCAGCAGGCCGATCGGGTTGGCTTCCGGATTCTTGATGACGGTCGCAAGGTGCGCGTCTTCAAGTCGAACGGCGAAATGGTCGACGCCTAAGGAGGGGTCATGGTCCGTTTGCAACAGATCTACCGCGAAACCATTGTCCCCAAGCTCGTCGAGCAGTTCGGGTACAAGTCGGTGATGCAGGTGCCGAGGATCGAGAAGATCGTCCTCAATATGGGTGTCGGTGAAGCGGTGGCCGACAAGAAGGTCATGGACAACGCCGTGGGCGACATGACCAAGATTGCGGGTCAGAAGCCGATCGTGACCAAGGCTCGCAAGGCTATCGCGGGTTTCAAGATCCGCGAGGGCTATCCGGTTGGTTGCACTGTGACACTCCGTCGCGGTCAGATGTACGAGTTTCTCGATCGTTTCGTGTCGATCGCGTTGCCTCGGGTGCGGGACTTCCGCGGCATCTCCCCGCGCGGGTTCGATGGCCGTGGCAACTTCAACATGGGCATCAAGGAACAGATCATTTTTCCCGAGATCGACTACGACAAGGTGGACGCACTTCGGGGCATGAACATCACGTTCACCACCACGGCCAAGACCGACGACGAAGCCAAGGCGCTGCTGATGGCTTTCCGTTTCCCCTTCAGGAGCTAGCATGGCCAAGACTTCGCTGATCAATCGTGAGGCCAAGCGCCGCGCGCTCGTTGCGAAATACGCAGGCAAGCGCGCCGCGCTCACAGCCATCATCCAGGATGGCAAGGCTTCGGAAGAGGACAAGGCTGCAGCGCGGGATGCAATTCAGAAGATGCCGCGAGACGCCAGTCCAGTGCGTCTTCGCAACCGGTGCGCCCTGACTGGGCGCCCGCGCGGTTTCTACCGCAAATTCGGTCTCGCACGGAACAAGGTGCGAGAGATTGCGATGCGAGGCGAGATTCCCGGCCTCACCAAGGCCAGCTGGTAAAAGGAGGATCGAGATGAGCATGAGCGATCCCATCGCGGACATGCTGACCCGAATTCGCAATGCGCAGAGTTCGGAGAAGCCGTCCGTCGCAATGCCCGCTTCCAAGCTGAAGTCGGCAATCGCGAGCGTCCTCAAGGACGAGGGCTACATCGAGGAGTTCGCGACACACGCGAACGACGGGAAGCCGACCCTCGAGATCGCACTGAAGTACTACGCCGGAAGTCCGGTGATCGAGCGCATCGAGCGCGTCAGCCGTCCCGGACTTCGGATCTACAAAGGTGCCAAGGACATTCCGCAGGTGATGAACGGTCTCGGTATCGCCATTGTGTCCACGTCGCAAGGTGTGATGACGGACCGAAAGGCGCGTGCCAGCGGCATCGGCGGCGAAGTTCTCTGCATCGTCGCCTGAGGAAACCACCATGTCTCGCATTGCCAAATATCCGGTGGCGATCCCTGGCGGAGTTCAGGTCGCGATCGACGCGACCCAGATCTCTGTGAAGGGGCCCCTCGGGACGCTGGTTCAGTCATTGACCGGCGACGTAGAGATCGTCGAGGAAGCCGGGCAGCTGACTTTCAAGGCCGCCAACGACAGCAAGCACGCAGGTGCGATGTCCGGCACGCTGCGCGCCCTAGTCTCGAACATGGTGACCGGTGTTACCAAAGGTTTCGAGCGTAAGCTGACTCTGGTGGGGGTTGGTTATCGCGCCCAAGCCCAGGGGGAAGTGTTGAATCTCACGCTCGGATTCTCTCATCCGGTGGCGCACAAGATGCCCAATGGGGTGAAGGCCGAAACGCCCACGCAGACCGAGATCCTGTTGAAGGGATCGGACAAGCAGAAGGTCGGTCAGGTGGCAGCCCAGATCCGCGCTTACCGTCCGCCCGAGCCCTACAAGGGCAAGGGTGTGCGCTACGCCAACGAGGTCGTGGCGCTTAAGGAAACCAAGAAGAAGTAATCGAGGGCGCGGACATGTTTACCAAGAAAGAAGCGCGGATGCGTCGCGCAAAGCAGACCCGGGCAAAGATCTCCGAATTGAGAGCTCTGCGTCTTTGTGTGCATCGGTCCAACCTCCACATCTACGCGCAGGTGATCGACGCGACTGGTGGGCAGGTGCTGGCTTCCGCGTCGACGAACGAGGCGGACGTCAAAAGCCAGGTGAAGCGTGGGTCCACCGTGGAAGCAGCGCGCATCGTTGGTCAGCGCATTGCAGAGAAGGCAAAGGCCAAGGGCGTGAGCCAGGTGGCGTTCGACCGCTCCGGTTTCCGGTACCACGGTCGTGTGAAGGCTTTGGCTGACGCGGCCCGCGAAGCCGGTCTGCAGTTCTGAGGAGTCGGACGCAATGGCGAGAAATCCGAAGAATATCCAGCAGGAAGATCGTGGAGATGGTCTCCGCGAGAAGATGGTCGCGGTCAACCGGGTCACGAAGGTTGTGAAGGGTGGTCGGATCCTCGGCTTCGCTGCACTGACGGTTGTCGGCGATGGCGACGGCGGGATCGGCATGGGCAAGGGCAAGGCGCGTGAAGTGCCAGTGGCCGTGCAGAAGGCCATGGACGAAGCTCGGCGGCGGCTCGTGAAGGTGAGCCTTAAGAACGGCACGTTGCAGCATGCTGTGATCGGCGAGCATGGCGCCGCCAAGGTGCTCATTCAGCCGGCCTCCGAGGGTACCGGAATCATTGCCGGTGGGCCGATGCGTGCCATATTCGAAGTGATGGGCGTGACGAACGTCCTCGCCAAGTGCATTGGCTCGACGAACCCCTACAACGTGGTGCGCGCGACCATCAACGGTCTGCTCGCGATGAACACGCCGTCCGAGATTGCCGCGAAGCGTGGCAAGTCGGTCGAAGACATCCTGGGATAAAGACCATGGCAGCCAACGACTCCAAGAAGACTGTGAAGGTCACGCTGGTTCGCAGCGTGATCGGTACGCGGGAGTCCCATCGGGCGACTGTCCGTGGTCTCGGCCTCCGCAAGATCCGTCAATCGGTGATTCTGGAAGACACGCCGGCTGTGCGGGGGATGATTCACAAGGTCGACTATCTGGTGAAGGCCGAGGGATGACGATGAAGCTCAATGGAATCAAGCCGGCCGAAGGCGCGAAGCGTGGACGACGTCGCGTTGGTCGCGGTATCGGCAGCGGGCTCGGCAAGACGTCGGGCCGCGGTCACAACGGCCAGAAATCTCGGTCGGGTGGTTTTCACAAGGTCGGTTTCGAAGGCGGTCAGATGCCTCTGCAACGCCGACTTCCGAAACGTGGTTTCACCTCGCTGACGCACGACGACACCGTCGAGGTTCGGCTCGGTGCGCTTCAGGCACTCGAAGTGGAAACCATCGATATGGCTGTTCTGCGCGCCGCGGGAATCGTGCCCCGCACGGCCCTCGCGGCGAAGGTGATTTTGGCGGGAACGATCGAGAAGGCTGTGAGACTGGCGGGGATCAAGGTCACCAAGGGTGCCAAGACCGCCATCGAGGCCGCCGGCGGCAGCGTGGTCGAGGCCTGACCGGGACATCGCATTGGCCAACGAAAAGTCACTGCCGGGATCTGGTGCAAAGTTTGGCGACTTGAAACGTCGTCTCATCTTTCTGCTGGGTGCCCTGATCGTTTACCGGATCGGTGCGCACGTACCGGTTCCTGGAATCGACCCGGAGCAACTGGCGGAGTTGTTCAAGTCGCAACAGGGCGGCATCCTGGACATGTTCAACATGTTCTCGGGTGGCGCATTGTCCCGCTTCACCATCTTTGCGCTCGGGATCATGCCGTACATCTCGGCGTCGATCATCATTCAGCTCATGACGGTGGTGTATCCGCCTCTTGAAGCGATGAAGAAGGAGGGTGAGGCAGGGCGCCGGAAGATCACTCAGTACACGCGGTATTTCACGCTCGTGCTTGCGACCTTCCAGGGTTTTGGAATCGCTGTAGCTCTCGAGGCACAGCGGGGGTTGGTGATTGACCCAGGCATGTTGTTCCGTCTCACCACGGCGATCACTCTCGTCACTGGGACGATGTTTCTGATGTGGCTTGGTGAGCAGATTACAGAGCGCGGGATTGGTAACGGGATATCGCTGATCATCTTCGCGGGCATTGCAGCAGGTCTGCCTCGCGCCATCGGAGGCACGCTCGAGTTGACGCGCACCGGTTCTTTCTCCATCCCGGTTGTCTTGTTTCTGTTTGCGCTCGCGATTCTCGTTACTGCTCTCGTCGTGTTCGTCGAACGTGGGCAACGAAAGATTCTGGTCAATTACGCGAAGCGGCAGGTGGGTAAGAAGGTCTATGGGGGCCAGAGTTCTCATCTACCCCTGAAGTTGAATATGGCCGGGGTGATTCCGCCGATTTTCGCTTCCAGCATCATCCTTTTTCCGGCAACGCTCGCCGGTTGGTTCGGCTCCGGTGAGAACATGGCGTGGTTGCGGGACATCGGTGCGACCCTCCATCCGGGGCAACCGATTTACGTACTGCTGTACGCTGGCGCGATCATGTTTTTCTGTTTCTTTTACACGGCACTCGTTTTCAACCCGAAAGAAACGGCTGAGAACTTGAAGAAAGGTGGCGCGTTTGTGCCAGGTATTCGTCCGGGGGATCAGACAGCCCGGTACATCGAACGGATCATCACGAGACTGACGCTGGCTGGTGCGATCTACATCACTACGGTGTGTCTGCTTCCTGAATTTCTGATCGTGAAGTGGAACGTTCCGTTCTATTTTGGCGGTACCAGCCTGCTGATCATTGTTGTGGTCACGATGGATTTCATGGCGCAGGTACAGGCCTACATGATGTCGCACCAGTATGAAAGCCTTCTGAAGAAGGCCAATTTCAAGGGCGGCGCGTTCCCGACGCGATAGAGGACGACGCGCATGAGTAAGGAAGAAACGATTCAGATGCAGGGAGAGGTCCTCGAGACGCTCCCGAACGCGACCTTCCGGGTGAAGCTGGAGAACGGGCACGTGGTGCTCGGTCATATCTCCGGAAAGATGCGGATGCACTATATCCGGATCCTGCCCGGTGACAAGGTTACCGTCGAGTTGACGCCCTACGATCTGTCGCGCGCGCGCATCGTGTTCCGGGCCAAGTAGCAGCGCGCTGCGGTACGAGGAGAAGAAGCATGAGAGTTCAGGCATCGGTCAAGAAGATCTGCCGCAAGTGCAAGATCATCCGGCGCAACCGGGTGGTCCGCGTGATCTGCGAGGATCCGCGCCACAAGCAGCGCCAGGGCTGATAGACAGCACATCCGGTCGCAACACAGACCCAACCAGCGAACAGGTTCAAGCATGGCACGCATCGCAGGGGTGAACATCCCGAACCACCAGCACGCCGAGATCGCGTTGACCGCGATTTACGGTATCGGGCGGACGCGGGCGAAGAAGATTTGCGCGGACGCAGCCGTCGCACCGACAGCGAAGATGAAGGATCTGTCGGACGCCGACATGGATCGACTGCGCGAGCAGGTCGGTCGCTACACCGTCGAGGGCGATCTTCGTCGTGAAGTGTCGATGAGCATCAAGCGATTGATGGATCTCGGCTGCTATCGCGGCGTACGTCACCGTCGCGGTCTCCCGGTGCGCGGTCAGCGCACGCGGACGAATGCTCGTACCCGCAAGGGTCCGCGCAAGGCCGTCCGGGCGACCAAGTAATCACGCGACGATGAACGCGACCAGACTCACAGCTTAAGGACAGGCGCAAATGGCAAAGGCACAGACACGGGTGCGAAAGAAGGTTAAGAAGAATGTGGCGGAAGGCATCGCTCACATTCACGCTTCCTTCAACAACACCATCGTGACGATCACGGACCGGCAGGGCAACGCGCTCTCCTGGGCCACTTCCGGCGGAGCGGGCTTCAAGGGTTCGCGCAAGTCCACACCGTTCGCAGCTCAGGTAGCGGCGGAGGCGGCGGGCAAGGCTGCCCAGGAATGCGGCGTGAAGAATCTCGAGGTCCGGATCAAGGGGCCGGGTCCCGGTCGCGAGTCTGCCGTTCGCGCACTGAACTCGGTGGGTTTCAAGATCACCAGCATCGCGGATGTCACGCCCGTTCCCCACAACGGGTGCCGCCCGCCCAAGAAGCGCCGTATCTGATGGCGAGGAGTTGATCGATGGCCAGAAATCTCGACGCGAAGTGCCGCCAGTGCCGGCGTGAGGGAGAGAAACTCTTCCTCAAGGGCGAGAAGTGCTTCACGGACAAGTGTTCGATCGAGCGTAGAAGCTACGCGCCCGGTCAGCACGGTCAGAAGAACAATCGCCCCTCGGACTACGGCGTGCAGTTGCGCGAAAAACAGAAAGTTCGTCGTATCTATGGCGTACTGGAAAGACAGTTCCGCAGGACGTACAAGGAAGCCGATCGCCTGAAGGGTATTACCGGCGAGAACCTCCTTCAGCTGCTCGAAAGCCGCCTTGACACGGTTGCTTACCGGATGGGTTTCGGTGCGTCGCGCACGGAAGCCCGGCAGGTGGTCCGTCACAATGGCATCACTGTCAATGGACGTCGGGTGAACATTCCGTCGTTCCAGGTGCGGCCTGGTGACGTGGTGGCTGTGGCAGACAAGGCTAAGGGACACCTCCGCATCAAGGCGGCCGCAGAGGCAGCCGAGGGGCGTGGTTTTCCCGAGTGGATGGAGGTGGACGCGAAGGCCCTCAAGGGTACTTTCAAGGCGAAGCCCCAACGCTCCGAACTGCCGTCGACGATCAACGAGTCTCTCGTCGTCGAACTGTATTCCAAGTAATTGTTTCCGGTGGTGGCCAGTAGTGGCCGCCGCCGGTCTCATCCTCCGACACCAAGGGAACAGCACATGGCAAGCAGCGCTCTCTTGAAGCCGCGCATCGTGGACGTCCAGCAGGTTGGTGCCTTCCACGCGAAGGTCACCATGGAGCCGTTCGAGCGGGGCTATGGCTACACGCTGGGGAACGCCCTGCGGCGTGTCCTGCTCTCCTCCATGCCGGGCTTCGCACCGACTGAAGTGAAGATCGCGGGAGTACTTCACGAGTACTCCACCATCGACGGCGTGCGGGAAGACGTGGTCGATGTGCTTCTGAATCTCAAGGGCATCGTGCTCAAGCTCCACGCTCGTGAGCATGCAGTTCTTACGCTCAAGAAGGAAGGCGAAGGGCTGGTGACTGCCGGTGATATCGAGACGTCGCACGACGTCGAGATCATCAACCCGGATCACGTCATTGCCCACTTGGCTGCCGGCGGCAAGATCGACATGCAGATCACCGTCGAGCAGGGTCGTGGTTACGAGCCGGCCAGCCAGCGCCCCGTGAATCGCGAAACGCGGAGCATCGGGTCGGTTCTGATGGACGCCTCTTTCAGCCCGGTCAAGCGCGTTAGCTATGCGGTGGAGAGTGCGCGTGTGGAACAGCGCACCGACCTCGACAAGCTCATCATGGACATCGAGACCAACGGGGTTGTGGAGCCCGAGGAAGCGATCCGTTACGCGGCTCGGATTCTCATGGACCAGTTCCAGGAATTTGCCGATCTGAAGGGTACGCCTGCCAAGACGGAAAGCCCGAAGACGCCGGCGGTGGATCCAATCCTGCTCCGCCCGGTGGACGATCTCGAACTCACGGTGCGTTCGGCCAATTGCCTCAAGGCCGAGAACATCTATTACATCGGTGATCTCATCCAGCGCACGGAGACGGAGTTGCTGAAGACGCCGAATCTCGGTCGGAAGTCGCTGAACGAGATCAAGGAAGTGCTCGCCTCCCGCGGCCTCACGCTGGGGATGAAGCTCGAGAACTGGCCGCCTGCCGGCCTCGAGAAGGTCTGACAGACCTTCCCGCACAAGCATAACGAGGTGCCATATGCGTCACCGTTTGGGACTTAGAAAACTCAATCGCACGAGCAGTCACAGGCTCGCGATGCTCCGCAACCTGACAGTCGCACTTCTGCGGCACGAGGTCATCAAGACCACGCTGCCCAAGGCGAAGGAACTGCGCCGTGTCGCTGAACCGATGATCACTCTCGCCAAGACAGCCACCGTGGCCAATCGACGACTCGCCTTCGATCGGCTCCGTGATCGTGAGATCGTCGTGAAGCTGTTCGACGTGCTTGGGCCGCGGTACGCCACACGCCCGGGTGGTTACCTTCGGATCCTCAAGTACGGTTTCCGCAAGGGGGACAACGCGCCGATGGCGTTGGTCGAACTGCTCGATCGTCCCGAAGGCGGCGAAGTGGTCGACACGGAGCAGGACGCCGCGTGAGTTTTCTCCGGAGTTGGCGGTCACGCTGATTCCGGAAAGCTCGAAAGCAATCGCAATCCCGATGACGGGCCGGTTTACCGGCCCGTTGTCACGTCTGGATTCCGTCGAAGGCTAGTCTCGCGCTTGCGCAACTCGATTTCATCGAGCCCATCGTTGGACGATCGAGGACGATCGATCGTGTGCGCTGATTGGGTGGTTCGATCGCGTTCCGGTCTCGCGTAGGGATGCTCACGCCTTCGCGGCGAGTCGATCTTTCACAAACTGCGATAGCGCTTTTGCCGGAACCGGCCGGCTGATCAGGTAGCCCTGGGCATAGTCGCAGTGGCGCATGTTCAGGTAGTTGAGTTGTTCCGTGGTTTCGACACCCTCTGCGACGACCTCCAATCGAAGGCTGTGTGCCATGGCGATGATCGCCGAGGTGATTGCCGAGTCGTCCTCGGCATGCGGCATGTCCTTGACGAAGGATCGGTCCACCTTGAGCGCGTGGACGGGGAAGCGTTTGAGGTAGGCGAGCGACGAATAGCCGGTTCCGAAATCGTCGATCGACAACCGCAGGCCCATCGTCTTCAGTGTGCTCATGGTCGCGAACGTCGTGGCGCGATCATCCATCAACATGCTTTCCGTGACCTCCAGTTCCAGCAGTGACGGTGAGACGTCGGCGCCCTCCAGGGTGCGGTGCACGAACTCCGTGAAGCCGGGTTGCTGAAAATGTGGGCCCGCGATGTTTACGGCGACGTGGAGTTCCGGCAGGCCTTCCTGCTTCCATTCCCGTATCTGTCGCACCGCCTCCTGGAGCACCCATTCGCCGATCGGAACGATGAGTCCGGATTCCTCGGCGATGGGGATGAACTCCAGCGGAGGAATGAGACCCAGCTCAGGGTGTCTCCAACGGATGAGGGCCTCGACGCCCGTCACGCTATCAGAGCGCAGGTCCAGCTTGGGTTGGTAGTGAAGTTCGAACTCGTTCCGCTCGATGGCGCGGCGAAGCTTCGACTCCATGGCCAGCCGCTCCAGCGCCCGCGAGTTCATCTCCTTGCTGTAGAACTGGTAGTTGTTGCGTCCCTGTCCTTTTGCGAAATGCATGGCGGCGTCGGCGTTGCGGATCAGCGTATCGGCGTCTTCCGCATCCAGTGGGTACAACGCGACGCCAATCGACGCAGTGATGAAGAGCTCCTGACCATTCACCTCCAGCGGCCGTTGCAGGACGTCGACGATCCGTCTGGCGACCTTCGCGGAATCTTGGAAGTGACTGATGTCCGTGACGAGCAGGCAGAACTCGTCTCCACCGAGGCGGGCGAGGTTGCCATCCTCTCCCATGGCAAGACGGGAGATCGAATCGCGGCTGCGCACGGTTTCACGAAGCCGCTGGGATACCGCCAGCAGCAGCTGGTCTCCGACCGCATGCCCGAGTGTGTCGTTGATGCGTTTGAACTGGTCGAGGTCGAGCGAGAGGATCGCCGCCATGCGTCCGCCTGCCCGCGACTGTTCGAGCGCCAGCGCGACCTTCTCCGCGAATCGCTGGCGATTGGGCAGCTGCGTGAGGCGGTCGAAGGTGGCGAGCTGATGGATGCGCTGCTCGGCAGTCTTGCTCTCGGTGATGTCCTGTAGCGCGCCGAACGCCTGAGACGGCTCGCCGGCCTCGCTCCGGATCACTTCGGACGTGATCTGCACGTACCGCGTGCTCCCGTCGGGAAGCGACAGCCGGGCCATGACATTCATCGGAGCCCCGCGTCGCCGCAGAGCTTCCAGACTTGCCTTGACGAGATCGGCATCCTCGCGGTGCAGGCGATTGAGAAAGGCTTCTCGCGATGCCGTGCATTCCTGCGGGGCGTAGCCGAAGATCCGATAGGTTTCGTCCGACCAGCGGGTGGCGCCGGTGGCGAAATCCCAACTCCACGAGCCCAGGTGGGCCACCTGCTGCGCGGCAGTCAGCAGGGCCTGGTTCTCCGCGAGTCCCTGCAGGGCTTCGGCGGCACGCAGGATGTATCGAACGCGATGACCGAGCACGCCCCAGTTGATCGGCTTGCTCACGAAATCCGTGGCACCTGCCTCATAGGCGCGGTTGATCGAATCGAGATCGTCCAGGCCGGTCAGCATGAGAACGGGCACGTGCTGGCCTGCCGGCGTCGCACGAAGACGCTCCGTGGCAGCGTAGCCGTCGATACCCGGCATCATCACGTCCATCAGCACGATGGCGGGGGCCAGCTGGTGGAAGAGGTCCAGCCCCTTCTCGGCATCGCCCGCGACGACAGCACGGAGTCCGGCGGCCTCGAGCGTGCGGCTCGCGATCAGGCGCATGGTCGGATCGTCGTCGATCACCAGTGCGACCGGTCTGGTGTCGGTCGTCTCAGAGTTCGGCATATTGGTTCCGATGGCTTGATCCATCCAGTGTATTCGTTGAGGGGGGCACCGCAAGGGTGTCTGCAGCATTTGTTCCTTCCGCAGCAATGCCTCTGGCATCGCCGGAACGTGGCAGGTGTTCTGCGATCAAGGCGCGCAACTGGTCGCGCTTGAAGGGCTTGGGAAGATAGTCATCCATGCCGGCAGCCATGCATCGCTCACGGTCTCCATCGATGGCATTCGCGGTCAATGCAACGATCCGCTGGCGGGGACGGTTCGAGTTCGCCTCCAAGAGGCGCCAGTGCTGCGTGGCCGTGTAGCCGTCCATACCCGGCATCTGGCAGTCCATCAGCACGCAGTCGAAGGCGCGTTGCTCGAGGGCAGCGAGACATTCGTAGCCGTCCGTCGCGACGGTCACCCGGCACCCGAGCGCGGCGAGCATCTGCTTCGCGACGAGCTGATTCACCGGGTTGTCCTCGACCAGCAGGATGTCGGCGCCAATTCCGGGTTCCGGCACTTGCACCGCGAGGGCGGGCGTCTCCGGTGAGCCCTGCCGTCTGGATGGCGCGATGCAGCGCAGGAGAGCTTCCTTCCGCACCGGCTTCCGCAACCAGGCGTCGATTCTCAACTGGCTCGCCTCCGCCGGGTCCGGGTGGTCTTCGCTGGAACTCAGTATCACTACCCGTATGGCCGCGATGTCGACGTTCGCATCGGCGCGCATCGCGCGCAGGACATCGAGGCCACCCATCCCTGGCATGCGGTCGTCGAGTATCATGAGGTCCGGAAGGACCGTGGCGGATCTCAGGGTTTGCAACGCTGACGGCCCATCCGCGGCACTGGTCACCGCGAGACCTGCTGAGGCGCACTGGTGTTCGAGGATCTGGCGATTGGTGGCGTTGTCGTCGACGACCATCACATGCTGCAGGATCCGCGGCTCGTGCGGCGATGCCGCTGCGTCCGGATCGACGTCGGCGAGAATCGTGAAGCGGAAGCTGGAGCCGGCGCCGGGAGTGCTTTCGACACTGACGTCGCCGCCCATCAGCTCGGTGAGCTGTCGCACGATGCTGAGTCCAAGACCCGTGCCACCGAAGCGACGCGTGGTGGTTTCGTCGGCCTGGGCGAAAGCGTCGAAGATCCGCGCCTGCGCCTCGGGCGGAATCCCGACCCCGGTGTCGCGCACATCGAAGGAGAGGCGGACCGATGGGCCTGCTCTGCCGGCAACGCCCACCGAAACGATGACCTCGCCACTGCGGGTGAACTTGATGGCGTTGCCCACCAGATTGGTGAGAATCTGGCGAAGGCGCACCGGGTCACCGACCACGCGTGGCGGTACGTCGGAGGCGACCGCGCAGGCCAGTTCCAGGCCCTTCGCGTGAGCCTGGGCGGCGAAGACCTGGACGGCATCCTCGATCGCGCAACCCAGGTCGAACGGCGTGTGCTCCAGCGTCATACGGCCTGCTTCGATCTTCGAGAAATCGAGGATGTCGTTGATGACGCGCACGAGGTGCTCGGCGGACCGCTCCACCGTCAGTGCCAGTTCGCGCTGGCGATCGGAAAGGGGCGTGTCGAGCAGCAGCTCCGTGACGCCGAGGACGCCATTCATCGGGGTCCTGATCTCGTGGCTCATGTTGGCCAGGAACTGACTCTTGGCGCGGCTCGCCGCCTCGGCGGCATCCTTCGCACGCTGCAGTTCGGCTTGGTTCTCCCGTCGGGCCGTCACGTTCTCCAGAGTACCGATCACCCGCAGTACACGACCCGTCTCGCTCCGCTCCACGATGCGGCCGATGAGATGGATCCACTGCCAGTCTCCGTCGTCGCGCCGCATCCGCGTCTCGATGTCGATCACCTCCATCTGGCCGCGCAGCGCGACGCCGAATGTGTCGCGGACACGGGGCCTGTCGTCCGGATGCAGGCTCTCCAGCATCCTTCCCACAGACGAGTCCACAGTGACGCCGCGGGCCCCGCCGCGAAGAGGCTCGGCATCGCTGATGTAGACCTCCCCGGTCTCGCCATTGCAGTCCCACAGGGCCAGATTCGAGGCGTCGAGCGCCATCACGAGACGCTCACGGATCCGTTCGAGGTCGCGCGTCCGCTCCAGGACGCGCGACTCGAGCTGCTGGTTGTGACCCTCGATCTCGGCATCCCGCGCCTGGATCCGGTCGAGCATCGCATTGAAGCATTCGATGAGAGTGCCGACTTCGTCGTCACCGTGACGTCGGGCGCGGATCGTGTAGTCGCCTTCGCGCGTGATGCTGCGCGCGGTCGACGACAGATCGATGACGGGCTCGGAGATGAGACGCTGCAATCGTCGCGAGAGGGGAAGCGCCACGAGCACCAGCACACCGCCCACGGCAGCGGCGGACAGCAGGAGCTTCGTGGTGAGCCCGCGCCACACGTTGGAGAGGTCTGCCGCGAGCACGAGACTGCCGACCACCTCGTCATTCACGCGCACCGGTTCCGCGACAGCGATGCGCAGCCCGGCGAGGAGACCGTCCGGCAACCACGCGTTCGAGACCGCATCGGACACTCCACGGCGCTCGTAGTGGGCAAGGGCTGCGCCGGAGATGAGCACGACGCTCGCCGACACGATCTCCGGCTTGTCGTGGAGCGTTGCCAGCGCATCGTGCGCCGCCTCGGCATCCTGGAAGGTGACGGCCGCGCCGGTGGTCGCGGCGATCACGCGGGCGAGGCTGGTGATCTGCCCGCGGGCATCGCGCAGCGTGATCTGGTACTCGATGATCGCGAACGAGATGTAGCTGAGCAGCACGCCCACCAGCGTCGTGAACATCACGATGCCCGACAGCTTGCTGGCCAGCGACCACGTGCGGAAAGGAAGGAACCGGCGCCGCGAACCGCTCATGGTCTCCCCCTCACGCTGCGCGCCAGCTTCAGCATCTGCGAACTGAGCTTGAGGCCTGCCCGGTGCCCGGCCTCGACGTTGATCTCGAACAGGATCCGGCTGTCGCGCGTCAGCATGCCGATCGTGCCGCCCCGTTCCACGAAGCCGTCGCGATCGCTGACCGTGAGTGCCGATACTGCCTCTGCCGATCGCAGCACCGACTGCTCCGAGCGATCGTCGTCCTCCGATACGAAGACGACATGGCATCCGCGAAGCGCGTCGGCGCGCAGACCACGGCGAACGTGGATCGCATGACTCTGGACGATCTTGTTCTCCAACGTATCGAGGATGTCGCCGAACGGGTCGCGCCCCGCGACACAGACATGGATGGGCGCGCCCGGCGGCAGCACGGTCGTGGGCCACTCCGTGAACTTCGTGAAGTTGAAGAGGTAGGCTGCCTTCAGCTGGTACTCGGGTGCCGAGCCAGGTGCCTGCGCGTGGGCAACGGGTGACATTGCCTGGCCGAACAGGATCACGGCATAGAGACTGGTACTCAGCCTCATCGGCGCGGCAGCCTGCCGATCGCGAGGCCTCTGCCAGCCAGGAAGGTCGCCCGTGTCCTCGCGCAACGCGGCTGCAGCGTGCGTCCACGCCGTGGCCGGACGCCGGGCGTGGTGCGCGGATCAGTGGAAGGGATTGGGGGCAACGCCATCGGGAGGGGGGTCGGAATCAGGCCTGTCCGGTGCACAACGGCCATCCGGGGCAGTCCTTGAGCGGGACAGCCGCCCTGGCACTGATGCGTGCGTCGGGCGCACGCGCTCCCGGATCAGGACCGGCGGTCCCGCGCCAGCCACTCCGCGAGGTAGTGCCCGGTATGGCTGCCCGGTGTGGCGCCCACCGTCTCGGGGGTGCCCGTCACCACGATCTGCCCTCCGCCATCGCCGCCCTCGGGTCCGAGGTCGATCAACCAGTCGGCGGTCTTGATCACGTCGAGGTTGTGTTCGATGACGACGACGGTGTTGCCGCGGTCCCGAAGGCGTTGCAGCACGGTGAGCAGCAGTTCGACGTCCTGGAAGTGCAGGCCGGTCGTGGGTTCGTCGAGGATGTACAGCGTGCGGCCCGTGTCGCGCTTCGATAGCTCGAGGGCGAGCTTGACCCGCTGTGCCTCGCCGCCGGAGAGCGTCGTCGCGCTCTGACCGAGGGTCACGTAGCCCAACCCCACCTCTGCAAGCGTCGCGAGCTTCCGCGCGAGCGGGGGTACTGCAGAGAAGATCTCGCGCGCCTCGTCGACGGTGAGTCCGAGAACCTGATGCACGTCGAGCCCCTTGTACCGGACCTCCAGGGTCTCGCGTCCGTAGCGCCGACCGCGGCACACGTCGCACGGCACGTAGACGTCGGGCAGGAAGTGCATCTCCACCTTCACAACGCCATCGCCCTGGCAGGCCTCGCAGCGGCCGCCCTTAACGTTGAACGAGAAGCGCCCGGGGCCGTAGCCGCGTTCCCGGGCAAGGGGGACCGCAGCGAAGAGATCCCGGATGGGACCGAAGAGCCCCGTGTACGTGGCGGGGTTGGAACGCGGCGTCCGGCCGATGGGGCTCTGGTCCACGTTGACCACCCTGTCGATGGCCTCCAGCCCCTCGATGCTGTCGTGCGGCGCCGGTTCCTCGCGACTGCCGTGGAGGTGGCGCGCGGCAGCGCGATGCAGCGTGTCGTTCACGAGCGTGGACTTGCCCGATCCCGAGACGCCGGTGACGCACACGAACCGACCCAGCGGGATGTCGACGTCCACGCCCTTCAGGTTGTGGCCCCGTGCGCCGCGGATCGCGATGCGCTTGTCCGGATCCGGTGCCATGCGCTGGTCGGGCACTTCGATCCGGCGAACGCCCGAGAGGTACTGCCCCGTGGCGGATTCGGGATTCGCGGCGACCTCCGCCGGCGTGCCCTCGGCCACCACCCGCCCGCCGTGCACGCCCGCTCCGGGGCCCATGTCGACGAGGTGATCGGCGCGGAGGATCGCGTCGCGATCGTGTTCCACGACGATCACCGTGTTGCCGAGATCGCGCAGATGGACGAGCGTCTCGAGCAGGCGGTCGTTGTCGCGCTGATGCAGACCGATGGAAGGTTCGTCCAGCACGTACAGAACGCCGGTCAGGCCGGTGCCGATCTGGCTGGCGAGGCGGATGCGCTGCGACTCGCCGCCCGACAGCGTATCGGCCGAGCGGTCGAGAGAAAGATAGGCGAGCCCTACGCTCACGAGAAAGCCGAGCCGCGCGCGGATCTCGCGGAGGATGCGTTCGGCGATCGTCTCGCGCGAGCCGTCCAGGGCGAGTGCGTCGAACCACGACGCAGTCGCTGCGAGTGCCATGCCGGCGATGTCATGGATCGCCTTGCCGCCGATGAAGACGTGCCGGGCCTCGCGCTTCAGCCTCGCGCCGCCGCACTCGGGGCACGTGGCGGACGTCTGGTACTGGGAAAGTTCCTCGCGTACCAGCTGCGAGTCCGTCTCCTTGTAGCGGCGCGCGATGTTCGTGACGATGCCCTCGAACGTGTGCTCGCGGACCACCTTCCGCCCTTTCTCGCCCTCGTAGACGAAGCTGATCTTCTCCTTGCCGGACCCGTGCATCACGAGATCCTTCACAGCGTCGGGCAGGTCCTCGAACGGTGTGTCGACGTCGAAGCCCGCGTGGGTCCCGAGGTTCTGCAGCAGCTGGAAGTAGAAGGCGTTCCGGCGGTCCCAACCCTTCACGGCACCGGCGGCGAGCGACAGTTCCGGGAAGGCGACGATCCGCTTCGGGTCGAAAAAGCTCACCACGCCGAGGCCGTCGCAATGCGGGCATGCGCCGGCCGGGTTGTTGAACGAGAAGAGGCGCGGCTCGAGTTCGGCGAGCGCGTAGTCGCAGTGCGGGCAGGCGAAGCGCGACGAGTACGCGTGCTCTTCCTCGGCGTCGAGATCGGCGACGACGACGCGGCCGTCGGCGAGGCGCATGGCGGTCTCGACCGACTCCGCGAGGCGCTGGGCGACATCGGGCCGCGCCCGCACGCGATCCACCACGACATCGATGTCGTGATGGCGGCTCTTCACGAGCTTGGGCGGCGGATCCAGTTCGACCACCTCGCCGTCGACGCGGACCCGCACGAAGCCGCGCGCCCGCAGATCCTCGAAGAGGTCGAGGTGCTCCCCCTTCCGACGGGTCAGCACCGGCGCGAGCACCATGATCCGGTGCTCGGTCGGTAGTGCGAGGACCGCATCGACGACCTGCGAGACCGTCTTCGCGGCGAGCGGCACACCGTGTTCCGGACAGAAGGGCTCACCCACGCGTGCGAACAACAGCCGGAGGTAGTCGTGGATCTCGGTGATCGTGCCCACCGTCGAACGCGGGTTGTGGCCGCCCGCCTTCTGTTCGATGGCGATGGCGGGCGACAGGCCCTCGATGAGGTCCACGTCCGGCTTCTCCATGAGCTGGAGGAACTGGCGCGCGTAGGCGGAGAGCGATTCGACGTAGCGCCGCTGCCCCTCGGCGTACAGGGTGTCGAACGCGAGGGACGACTTGCCCGACCCCGACAACCCCGTGATGACCGTGAGCCGGCCCCGTGGCAGGTCGAGGCTGACGTTCTTCAGGTTGTGGGTACGTGCACCGCGGATGCGGATGAGATCCATGGGCGGGAACGGGTGCCGTGCAGGACAATCGGCTACTATACCGCGCTCGTTTTCCTCGACGCACCCTCGCAGTGTCCTCGTCTCCCAGCGCCCCGCGCACCGACCGCATGACGCCGATCGAACGGCGCACCAGCTTCACCCTCGCGGGCGTCTTCGGGCTTCGCATGCTCGGCATGTTCATCATCCTGCCGGTCTTCGCGCTTTACGCGGAAACGCTTCCCGGTGGCGACGATCACCGCCTCGTGGGCATCGCGCTCGGCGCCTACGGGCTCACGCAGGCCCTGCTGCAGATCCCCTTCGGATGGCTGTCCGACCGCTGGGGTCGCAAGCCCACGATCTTCATGGGACTCACCATCTTCGCCATCGGCAGCTTCGTCGCGGCCTCCGCCGACAGCATCGGCATGGTTGTGCTCGGACGGGTGCTGCAGGGCGCCGGCGCCATCTCCGCAGCCGTCATCGCCCTCACGGCGGACCTCACGCGGGAGGAGGTCCGGACCAAGGCGATGGCGATCATCGGCATCACGATCGGGCTCACGTTTGCGCTGTCCATGGTCCTCGGCCCGGTGCTCTCCCGGGTGATCGGCGTTCCCGGGATCTTCGCGATGACCGGCGTCCTCGCCCTCGGCGCCATTGCCCTCGTGTACGCCCGCATTCCCGACCCGCCCCCGCTCGTTGTGCCTGCCGGTCCGGTGCGCTTCGGCCCCGTACTGCGCGACCGTGAGCTGATGCGGCTCAACCTCGGCATCTTCGTGCTGCACGCCGTCCTGATGGCGCTCTTCGTGGTGATCCCCTTCTCGCTGCGGTCGAGCGGCCTCGAGGCTGAGGCGCACTGGCAGGTGTACCTGCCAGTGATGATCGGCGCAGTGGCACTGATGGCGTATCCGGTGAGCGCGTCGGAGCGAGGCGGGTGGCAGAAGCTCGCCTTCGTGGGGTCGGTGGCGGTTCTCGCCCTGTCGGAAGCGATCATGGCGTTCGGGGGCGCATCGCTTCCGTGGCTCGTCGTCGGGCTCCTGGTGTTCTTCACGGTGTTCAACCTGCTCGAAGCCCTGCTGCCCGCGCTCATCTCGCGCAACGCGCCGCCGGAGTCCAAGGGGATCGCGTCCGGTGTCTACGCGACCCTGCAGTTCCTCGGCGCGTTCGTCGGTGCGGTCACCGGGGGCTGGTTGTCGCAGGCGTATGGCGCCGGCGCGGTTTTCATGTTCTGTGGTGCCCTCACCGGCATCTGGTTGCTGGCAACGTTCGGCATGATCGTTCCCGTCACGCGGACCCTGCCGCTGCCGCCGATGGACGATTCGCGCGCCCGCGGACTGCAGTCGCGTCTGCGTGCACTGCCGGGCGTACGGAATGCGCGGCTCGTTCCCGGCGAGGGCGTGGCGCGGCTCGATGTGGACAGGGCCGGATTCGATGAGGACAATGCGATGAAACTTATTCACGGGGAGACCTGACGTGGCATCCGTCAACAAAGTGATCCTGGTCGGCAATCTCGGACGGGATCCCGAGACGCGTTACCTTCCCAGCGGCGATGCCGTCACCAACGTGACGATCGCCACGACGGAACAATGGAAGGACAAGGGCGGCGAGAAGCAGGAAGCCACCGAATGGCACCGGGTGGCGTTCTTCGGGCGCCTCGCGGAAGTGGCGGGCGAGTACCTGAAGAAGGGCAGCCAGGTCTACGTCGAAGGCCGCCTGCAGACCCGCAAGTGGACCGACAAGGAAGGCCAGGAGCGCTTGACCACCGAGATCCGCGCCGATCGCATGCAGATGCTCGGCGGCCGCAGCGGCATGGGCGGTGGTGGTGGCGACTACTCCGAAGGCGGCGAGGAATCGCGTCCGCAGCGTTCGTCCCCGCCGGCCCAGCGCCCGCCCGCCAGCAGCGGTGCGCCGAAGGCCCCGTCGAAGTTCGACGATCTGGAAGACGACATCCCGTTCTGATCCTTGGCCCGTCTCTCGGGCCGTTGGCCCGCGGCGGGCCCCCCGCGTGGTGTACCAACAAGGGGAGGTCCCCTTGTATATACCCCGGTAGGTGCGTCACTAGTCGTCGGTGTGGCCTTACTTGTAGGAGCGGCCCATGGCCGCGAAAGCGATGGTTCGGGTTGGGGCGTCTCCGCAGCATCCACTGCCCGACCCACCTGCGGCTCTTATTGCGGCCCGGCGATCATCCCGTCGGGCCGTGTCGTTTCCGGTCCGCCATGAACCCTGTTCCCTGACCACGAAGTCCTCGAGGAATCGCTGCATGAAAGCCTACGAACTGAAAGCCGTCACCGGCCTCGACAGCCTCACCCGCACGGAACGCGACACGCCGCAGCCCGGGCCCGGCCAGGTGCTCATCCGCATGAAGGCGTGGTCGCTCAACTTCCGCGACACGCTCGTCGCGCGTGGCAGCTATGGCGGGCCGCCCAAGGCGGGACTCATCCCGCTGTCCGACGGCGCCGGTGAGATCGCCGAGATCGGTGCCGGCGTCACCCGCGTGGCCGTGGGCGATCGCGTCGCGGGCATCTTCATGCAGAACTGGTTGGCCGGCGACATCACGGCCGAGTCCGGCAATTCGGCGCTCGGCGGTGCCATCGACGGGATGCTCGCCGAGTACGTCGTGCTGTCGCAGGACGGCGTGGTCAAGGTGCCGGCCCATCTCACGTGGGAAGAGGCGGCGAGCCTGCCGTGCGCGGCGGTCACGGCGTGGAACGCGCTCGTCCGCGAAGCCCGCGTGAAGGCCGGGGACACGGTCGTCCTGCTCGGCACGGGCGGTGTGTCGATGATCGGCCTGCAGTTCGCGAAGATGCACGGCGCGCGCTGCATCGTCACCTCCAGCAGCGACGAGAAGCTCGACCAGGCGAAGGCGCTCGGCGCCGATGCGCTGGTCAACTACCGCTCGCGCCCCGACTGGGAGAAGGCGGTGCTGGAGCACACCGATGGGCGTGGCGCAGACATCGTGATCGAAGTGGGCGGCGTCGGGACGTTCGACAAGTCGCTCGCGTCGCTGAAGCCGGGTGGGCGCATGTGCCTCATCGGCGTGCTCACGGGCGTGTCCGGTCAGGTGAACACGGCGTCGATCCTGCGGCGCCATCTGCGCGTGCACGGCATCTACGTGGGTTCGCGCGAGATGTTCGAGGAGATGAACCGCGCGATCACCGTGTCCGGCATCCGCCCGCCGGTGGGCTCGCGCTTCGGCTTCGAGGAGGCACGCCCCGCGTACGACCACATGCTGGCCGGTGCGCACTTCGGGAAGGTGGTGATCTCGGTCTGACGCGCGCCGCGGCGCGTTTCACACGCCGTCGTCCCAGTACGGCTGCGGACCGAAGCGCGCCTGGCAGTAGTCGAGGAAACGGGTGAGCTTCGCCGGCAACGGGCGGCCGGGCAGGTAGATCGCTTCGAGGGCGCTCTCGTGGAACGGGCGGCACTCCGGCAGGAGGAGCTCCAGCCGTCCCTCCCGGAGGTCCGCGCCGACGATGAAGGTGGGCAGCACGGCGAGCCCGAGCCCGGCCACTGCCGCGCCCCGCACCGCGAGGCTCGAGTTCGCGCGGAAGTTGCCGTGCACTTCGGGCACCTCTTCGCTGGAACCGCACCGGAAGCGCCACGCGCCGGCTGACAGCAGTTCCGGATACACGAGGCAGTTGTGCGCGGTGATGTCGGCCACGGACTGCGGGCGTCCGTGGCGGTCGAGATAGGCAGGTGCTGCGCAGAGCACCCAGCGGATCGGTGCGAGGCGGCGCGCCACGACGTTCTGTGCCGGGCCATGCGCGATCACGAAAGCGCAGTCGAGGCCGTCGTCCGCTAGATCGACGGCGATGCGGTCCTTCAGCGTCAACTCGACGCTTATCTCCGGATGCTCCGCGAGGAACCCTGCCACCAGCGGCGCGAGATGCAGCATGCCGAAGTTCGCGGGCGCCGCGACCTTGAGGCGCCCGCGTGGGGCGGCGTGGAGCTGCGCCACGGCGAGGTCGATCTCCTCGGCCTCTCGGGAGATGCGCGCGCAGTGCTCGTAGACGGCCGCGCCCACTTCGGTGACGGAGAGATTGCGGGTGGTGCGATTCAGGAGACGTGCGCCGAGCGAGCGCTCGAGCCGTGCGACCTGCTTGCTCACGACCGACGGCGACATCCCGAGGCGGCGACCGGCCTCGGAGAAGCTCTGGGCTTCCACGACGCGGGCGAAGACGACGAGCCCTGCGAGGTTTTCCATGTTTCGTGACGCTGCGGAAAGAGTGCTGTGCCCGAGACGGACTCCCCGTGACGGTCAGGGGAGACTAACATGGCAGTCTGCGGTGTCCCGTCCCGGGGCGCCCTGCACAGCCAACGCGCTCGCGCCGGCTGCGCAGAGCCCTCCCGACAGTGGGCGGATGCCGCGGTCGTCATTCACATCTGCCGAGGTTCCGTTCATGGCTTTGCTCGACGTCTCCCTCTCCGACAAGTATCTCGTCGACAAGGGGCGCATCTTCCTCACCGGCACCCAGGCGCTCGTGCGTCTGCCTCTCATGCAGCAGCGTCGCGACGCCGCCATGGGGAAGACCACCGCCTGCTACATCTCCGGCTATCGGGGTTCGCCCCTCGGCGGTTATGACCAGCAACTGGGCGCCGCCTCGAAGTTCCTGAAGCAGCACAACGTCCATTTCCAGCCGGGCGTGAACGAGGACCTCGCCGCCACGGCGTGCTGGGGTACGCAGCAGGCGCACCTCGGCGGCGACCAGAAATTCGATGGCGTGTTCGCGGTCTGGTACGGCAAGGGGCCGGGCGTCGACCGCACCGGCGACGCCTTCCGGCACGCCAACCTCGCGGGGACTGCTCCGCTCGGCGGCGTGATCGCGCTGATGGGCGATGACCACACGTGCGAGTCGTCCACCACGGCCCACCAGAGCGAGTTCGCGATGGTCGACGCGATGATCCCGATCCTGAATCCCGCCGGCGTGCAGGAGCTGCTCGACTACGGAATCATCGGCTGGGCGCTGTCGCGCTACTCCGGCTGCTGGGTCGGTCTGAAGTCGATGAAGGACACCATCGACGCCACGGCATCGGTCGACGTCGACCCGGACCGCGTGCAGATCGTGATTCCGACGGACTTCGTGATCCCGGCCGAGGGCGTGCACATCCGCTTCCCCGATCCGGCGCTCGACCAGGAAGCGCGGCTGCACAACATCAAGCTCGACGCCGTGCGTGCGTTCTCGCGCGCCAACAAGCTGAACCGCGTGGTGATCGATTCGCCCGCCGCGAAGTTCGGCATCGCGACCTGCGGCAAGTCGTACATGGATGTGCGCCAGGCGCTGCAGTATCTGGGCATCGACGAAACCGAGGCGAAGCGCCTGGGCCTGCGCGTCTTCAAGGCCGGCATGACCTGGCCCATGGAGACGGCGAGCATCCGCGAGTTCGGTCAGGGGCTCACGAAGATCCTCGTGGTCGAGGAGAAGCGGGCACTGATGGAGCCGCAGATCAAGGAAGCGCTCTACGGCATCGCCGGCGCACCGATGGTCGTCGGCAAGCAGGACGAAGCAGGCCAGCGCCTCCTGCAGAGCAATGGCGCGCTCGATCCGAACCACATCGCGGTCGCCATCGGTCAGCGCCTGCTGGAGTTCGTTGACGACGCGCAGCTCCGCACCCGGCTCGAAGAGCAGATTGCGCTCGGCGCCCGGGAGTCCGAGAAGCCGGCCATGGAGCGCACGCCGTACTTCTGCTCTGGCTGCCCCCACAGCACCGGCACCCGCGTACCCGAAGGCAGCCGCGCGATGGCCGGCATCGGCTGTCACTACATGGCGCAGTGGATGGACCGCAACACCGCTGGCTACACGCAGATGGGCGGTGAGGGCGCCAGCTGGATGGGCATGGCGCCCTTCGTGAAGACGGGGCACATCTTCCAGAACATCGGCGACGGCACGTACTTCCACTCGGGATCGCTGGCCGTCCGGGCGGCGATGGCCTCCGGCGCCACGATGACCTACAAGATCCTCTACAACGACGCCGTGGCGATGACCGGTGGTCAGAAGCACGACGGCCAGATCACCGTGCCGCAGATCACGCAGCAGATGGCGGCCGAGGGAGCGACGCGCATCGCGGTCGTCACCGACGAGCCCGAGAAGTACGGCCCCGCGCCGGGCTTCGCGCCCGGGGTCACGGTGCATCATCGCGACGACTACGACGCCGTCCAGCGCCAGTTCCGCGAGGTGAAGGGTGTCTCCGTCATCGTGTACGACCAGACGTGTGCGTCGGAGAAGCGGCGGCGCCGCAAGCGCGGCGAGTACCCCGATCCGCCCAAGCGAGCCTTCATCAACGACCTCGTGTGCGAGGGCTGCGGTGACTGCGGCGTGAAGTCGAACTGCGTGTCGGTCACGCCGCTCGAGACGGAGTTCGGCCGCAAGCGCCTCATCGACCAGTCCGCCTGCAACAAGGACTACTCGTGCGTGAAGGGCTTCTGCCCGAGCTTCGTCACGGTCCATGGCGGTGGCGTGCGCAAGTCGGTCAGCAAGCCGGCCGGGGAGAACATCGACACGCTGTTCCCGGCGGTGCCCGAGCCGGCGCTGCCGTCGCTGGAGCGCCCGTACGGCATCCTCGTCACGGGCGTCGGCGGCACCGGGGTGGTGACGATCGGCGCCATCGTCGGCATGGCCGCGCATCTGGAAGGCAAGGGTTTCGCGGGTCTGGACATGGCGGGTCTCGCGCAGAAGGGCGGCTCGGTCTGGACGCATCTGCAGATCGCCGCCAATCCGGAAGACATCAAGACCGTGCGCCTCGGCGCGGGCGGCGCCAGCGTACTTCTCGGCTGCGACCTCGTGGTGTCGGCAAGCCAGAAGACCATGGACATCGTCCGGCAGGGCACGCGCGTGGTGGTGAACACGCACCAGCAGATGACCGGCGACTTCACCCGCAACGCCAACTTCAAGTTCCCGGGCGCCTCCCTGCAGGACACCATCCGCCGTGGTGTCGGCGCGGACAACGCTGAATTCGTCGGGGCGTCCAAGCTCGCCACGGCGCTGATGGGGGATTCCATCGCGACCAACATGTTCATGCTGGGCTATGCCTTCCAGCTCGGCCTGCTGCCGGTGTCGTCCGAGGCCATCAACAAGGCCATCGAGATGAACGGTGCCGCGGTCAAGATGAACACGGCGGCCTTCCTGTGGGGCCGTCGTGCCGCGGTGGATCTCAAGGCCGTCGAGCGCCTCGTGGCGCCGAAGGTCGAGAAGGCGGCGAGCACCGCCGTCTCCGAGACCCTCGACGAGATGATCACCCGCCGCGTGGCATTCCTCACGGACTACCAGGACGCCGCCTATGCCGCCCGCTACAAGGCGCTGGTCGAGACGGTGCGCGAGGCCGAGCAGCAGAAGGTGAAGGGTTCGACGGCGCTGTCGGAGGCCGTGGCCCGCTACTACTTCAAGCTGATGGCCTACAAGGACGAGTACGAGGTCGCGCGCCTGTATTCGAGCCCGGACTTTCGGGCCAAGCTGGAGGCGCAGTTCGAGGGCAGCTACAGCCTGCGCTTCCACCTCGCGCCGCCTTTGCTCGCAAAGCGGGATCCGGTGACGGGGGAGCTTCGCAAGAAGGAGTACGGACCCTGGATGCTGAAGGCCTTCGGGGTGCTCGCGAAGCTGCGGTTCCTGCGCGGCGGCGCCTTCGACATCTTCGGACGCACCGAGGAGCGGCGCACGGAACGGGCCCTCATCGGCGAGTACGAGACGCTGGTGCGCGACCTCCTGGCGAAGCTCGACCGGAGCAACGTCGGGCTGGCGGTCGAGCTTGCCTCGATCCCCGAGGAGATCCGCGGGTATGGCCACGTGAAGGAGCGGCATCTGGCCGCCGCCCGGCAGAAGCAGGCGCGCCTGCTGGATGCCTGGCGCAATCCGGGGCACGACGCACGGGCCGCAGCATGATTGCATGAGGGCACGCTGCGCGCTTCGTTGCGCCGCAGCCCCCATTTGATGGCATCATAAAAAGGCAGGTCATCGGCAGGAATGGTGACCTGCCAATTTTTTGTCAGCGGTCGTACGGGGTCTCCGGTCATAGGGTGGCGGCTCCCCCGAACATTCCGCGGCGGCCATCCTCCCGCGATCAGCCGTCCGCTCACAAGAACGAGAAACGTCCGTGTTGAAACGCTATCGAGAGCCCCCGGAAAAAAGCGCTGAGCTCCTCAGACTCGCGCTAGGCCTCATGTCCAAACAGGAGGCGGGTGTCCATCCGATCTCGTACGCAGTCTGGTACGAGTATGTCGGAGGTTTCAGCGCCGCCCTGCGTGAGGAGGTCGACAACCTGACCAAGGACGGCAGGAAGCTCGACGACGAAACCACCCGCCGGCTGTACGCGACCTACATTGCCGATCTGGACGAAAGCACGGTCGCCCGTCTCGGCGACAACCTCAAGCGTGTGGTTCACGAGGTATCGGAATCCACGACGCGTGCCGGCAACGAGGCGGGCGCCTATGGGGAAAGGCTTTCCGTTCTCGGCACGAGACTCGAGAAGCAGCCCGCGGCCGGTGAACTTCCGGAACTCGTACGCGAAGCCCTGCAGGACACCGTCCAGATGCGCAGCGCGATGTCCGGTGTTCACGAACGCCTCAGTTCGAGCCGGCAGGAGATCGACGAACTCCGGGCGGAACTCACCCGGGTGCGTGAGGAGGCGATGGTCGATGCCCTCACCGGGCTGCTGAACCGGCGCGCCTTCGACGACCGTATCGGCGCGCTCGTGTCGGCGTCAGCAGGCAAGGCCGAGACCTTCAGCGTGGTCATCGCGGACATCGATCACTTCAAGAAGATCAACGATGGCTATGGTCATCTCTTTGGTGACCGCGTGATCCGGGCGGTGGGCGAGGCGCTGAAGGCCGGCGTCAAGGGCCGGGATGCCGTGGCGCGGTATGGCGGGGAGGAGTTTGCGATCCTGCTGCCGGCAACGGCGTTGAAGGGTGCCTGGGCCGTGGCCGAGGGCGTGCGGCGCCTGGTGGCTGCGAGCCGTATCCGGCGTCTCAACAACGACGAGGTGGTGGGGAACATCACCCTTTCTGCCGGGGTGGCGATGCACAAGGCGGGCGAGCCGGTGTCGGCGTTGCTGGAGCGCGCCGATGCAGCGCTCTACCGGGCGAAGGGCGGCGGCCGCAACCGGGTCGAAACCGCAGAATAGTCATCCGGTCGGTGGAAGGGCCGTGCACGTTTCGCAGACTGCGCCGTCCCCGCCGGAAGACCGGGACCCGCGCCTTCGGCGCGGCTGGATCCGCAGGCCCGGCGATGGCCTGCAAGCGAGGGAAGCGATGGCGGGCAAGGCACTGGTCCTGTTCGCGCGCTCGTCGTTCTCCGAGGGCTTGGTGGAACGGCTGAGGGCGCTCGATGGCCGGCTGGACGTGATCTGGCAGGACGACCCGTCGACGGTGGCGCCCGCGACGTCGCGCGGCGTGCGAATCGTTCTGATCGACGCCGACCGGGACCACCTCGACGTCGTAGCCGCCGTGAAGCGCCTCGCCCATGCGTGTCCCGAAGCGCCCATCGTCGTGTTCGGCACGGCGGATCCCGCGCTGGTGGAGCGTGGGCTGCGCGGCGCCGGTGCCCGGGCCTATGTGCCCAAGAACTACAACGATCCGACGACCGTCGCGGCGCTCAGGTTGGCCTTGGATGGCGCCTCTCCCGCGATGGGGATGCCGGTGTCCGATTCCGGTGGCAGCGAAGGCAGCATCCCATCCCTCAAGGATCTCGGCTTGAGCGATGCCGAGTCCGCCGTGCTTGCGCTCGCAGCGCGCGGCAAGACCAATCTGGAGATCGCCCGATCCCTCGGCAAGCAGGAGGGCACCGTGCGCATCCAGATGAGCGCGATCCTCCGCAAGCTCAACGTGCGCAACCGCAGCGAGGCCATCATCGTCGCGATGCGCGTCATCAAGGTGGTGCAGTCCCAGATCGACCAGGCGGAGCACCGCGATCTCGACCTCGGATGGCTGCTTCCGCACATGGAGTTCCAGAGGTTCGAGGCCGGCCATTGCGTGTTCCGCAAGGGCGACATCTCCGACGCGCTCTACCTGATCCAGCGTGGGCGCATCCACCTGCCCGAGATCGACGTCGAGCTGAAGGACCACGACATGTTCGGCGAGATCGGCATCTTCGCCCCGGATCATCGCCGCACCTGCAGCGCGGTGTGCGTCACCGATGTCGACGCGTTCCGGCTCACCGAGGAGAAGGTGAAGCAGGCCTACTTCCTCAACCCCGGCTTCGCCCTCTTCGTTCTCCAGGCGATCACGCGCCGACTGCTGTCCCACGGCCGGCAGGCCTGACAGGCTCCTGGGGGCGTGAGTCCGAACGCCCTGGCGCAGACCTTCCTTGAACGGCGTTTACGGCTGCGAGTCGGGTGCGCCGCAGGTCACCGTCCACTGCAATCCAACCGTCTACGCATCACGGCATATTCGCTGCCGGGCGCCCTGGCGGCATCATCCTTCCACGGATCGCGGGATCGAGTTGCACCCGCGAACCCCGTGCTTCAACCGTACTCTCTTCCCTCTTCGGCACCCACTGGGTGCCATTTTTTTGCGTGTGTCCCGGTGCATCGGTTAATCGGGAGGGACGCCGGCACCGGGGCGCCGATGCGAAGCGACCGCCGGACATGGCGACGCGAATCGCACCAGGCACCGCGTGTTCGAGCATGGCGGTCTCCCGACAGCATCACTCGCACAGACCCATTCCGAAAAGCAGCTTGCCGTACTTGACCTCGGTGATTCGTCCGCCGCTCACGTGGTGGACGTAGGCGACATCCGACTCGCCGGTGCTCCACTGCACGCGGATCGGTGCGCCGGGGCTGGCAGCGGTGACCTCGTAGGTGCCCCCGGACCCTCTCCGGCGCCGTAGGCTGACGCGGTGCCGACCTCGTAGCCCGCGCTGTCCCGGGACGTCACGCTCGTACTCGATTCCGATCCGGTGGTGAAGCGGCCGCGCCCGTCGAAGAACGCCCGTTGGGTGGTCGACCGGCTATTCCCGCCTGACGATGTACCGGACCACGAGCAGAGCTGCCCCTGCAGCAGGTGGTTCCACTGGCCACTCCCGCCGTTGGCGCCGACTGCGCCCGGTGCCGGAGCCCCTGCGGATCGGCCGGCGCCGCCGCTCTTCCTGCACTGGATGATCTCGCCTTCGGGCGTGCGGATGTCCATGCGGTCGTCCTGCATCGCGAAGAGGTAGTCGACGGGATAACCGTCCTGCACCACCTGGATCGCGTTGCCGCTGACGCGATACGGCATGGCGGCACCGCCGTACGTCAGCGTCTGCGCGCTCTGGAAGTCGAGCACTGCCGGGCCCAGCTAGGACTGGCAGTCCCATCGACCCGACGGCCGGTTCTGCTGGGCCTCGGCGTGCGCAGCGATGAGCACGGGGAACAGCAGGGTTGCGAACAGCGGGTGCAGGCGCATGATGAATCCTCCGCGACGGGATCGTCGATTCGGCCGGGACCTCCCGGCTGCGCGGCCTTCAGGCGAATCGCGTACCAATCGCATCCGGACCCGCACGGCACGGCGAGCCTCCGGGGGTGATTGACTCAGGTCAATTCGACCGGGGCATCGAAGGTCGACAATGGGCTTGCCACGACGGAAGCGGGTCGATGGCAGCAGCGAACGACGGATCAGCGACCGCACGATGTCGGTCAGCACAGGAGGATGCACCATGGCAGACGAGAAGCTCGAAGCGGCGGCCGCAGAGGCGATGCGAGATGGCGGCGATATCCGCGGGCGCGTTCGTGACCTCACCCTGGCCGCCTTGCGCGACCACAAGTTCGACCTGGCGGCGATGCAGTCCGTGATGCGCGATGTCGGCTCTGGCATCAAGCTGGGCGCGGAGGCGCAGGGGGGCGGGATGAAAGATGCTGTCGCCGCGGCCTTCGGTGGCCTCGATGAGGCCTTCAGCAAGTCCGCCCAGAACGCGAAGCTCGCCCTCGACGAAATGTCGGCACGCGGTCGTGACGCGGTGGGTGGCGACTGGCAGGCGGCCCTCGACACGCTCCGCAAACTGGAAGGCGAGTTCGTCGGCACGGTGTCCGCCCTTGCCGAGAAATCCGGCGGCCTCCTCAAGCAGCAGCTGCAGGACATCGCCACGCACGCCACGCGGACGGGTACCGACACAGGTGCTGCAGTGTCGGAAGTGGCCTCGACGTTCGCGAAGCGCATGTCGGACGCTTCCTCCGAGGCGGCCGCTGCCGGCCTCGACACCGCCCGCGCGCTGACCGACCGCATGGCCGAAGTCACGAGCGGCTTTCTCGCCGGCGTTTCCGAGGCGGTCCGCCCACGCGATCGCAAGCCCTGACCCCGCGGCTGGCATCGCCGCGGCAGCCACGAATTCTTCACCATCACCACCACCACAGGAACACAACATGTCCCGTTACCATGCAGTTGTCTGGCTCGACCACGCAGAAGCCCATGTCATGCACATCTCCCGTGACGAGGTCGAGAAGTTCACCGCCCACGCGTCCGACAAGCACCCCCACCTGCACCACAAGCGCGGATCCACGGGTGCCGGGCACCGCGGCGAGGACGCCGCGTACTTCGGCGAGATCGTGAAACTGCTCGACGGCGCCCACGAGATCCTCCTGGTGGGGCCGGGCAGCGCCAAGCTCGAACTCGTGAAGTATGTTCACAGGCACCACACGCCGATGTCGGATCGGATCCTCGGCGTCGAGACTGCCGACCACCCCACCGACGGGCAGGTCGTCGCCCACGCGAAGCAGTACTTCATCGCGAAGGACAACATGCTGGGCAAGTCGAGCGGTCTGCTCTGACCTGAACCGGCGTCCAGGTCCGGCGCGGATGGGCCGTCCGCGCCGGCGCCTCCGTCCCGGTCGGGCGCCCGATTCGGTACAGTCGGGCCTCCGCCCCGGACCCCACCGACCGCATGCTCGAGCACCTGCACGCTTTCCAGGACCTCGCGCGGCTCCGCGATCTGTCCTCGATCCTCATCCACCATGGGTTCGGTGAACTGATCCGCCGGGCCGGCGTCGGGTCGTTCCTCGAACGCGCGGGTGAACTGCTCTCCGTCGGCGCCGACGCCGATCTCGCGCGGCAGCCTGCACCGGTGCGTGCGCGACTGGCGCTCGAGGCGATGGGACCGACGTTCGTGAAGTTGGGACAGGTGCTCTCGACCCGGGTCGATCTCTTCGGACCCGAGTGGATCGTCGAGTTCGAACGGCTCCAGGCCCATGTGCCGCCCGTCCCCTTCGAAGCCGTGCTCCCGCAGATGACCGAAGCGCTGGGGTGCCCGCCTTCCGAGGTGTTCCAGGATCTCGACACGACGCCGTACGCCGCCGCGTCCATCGCCCAGGTGTATCGCGCCCGGCTCGCCGACGGCCGCCCGGTGGTGCTGAAGGTCCGCCGCCCGGGTATCGGCCCCCGCATCGATGCGGATCTGCGCATCCTCCGCTCGCTCGCCGCCATCGCGGGTCGCGAGCTTCCCGAGCTGCAGCGGTATCGTCCCGAGGACATGATCCTGCAGTTCGGCCGCTCCCTCGCGCGGGAACTGGATCTCGCGCAGGAGGCCCGCCACCAGGACCGTTTCGCGCGCCGCTTCGCCGGCGATCCGACGGTGGTGATCCCTGCCGTCCACTGGACGTGGACCTCGCCGGTCATGAACGTGCAGGACTTCATCGAAGGCATCCCTGGCCAGGACCTGGACCTCGTCGACCGGGCCGGGCTCGACCGCAAGGTACTGGCGCAGCGCGGTGCCGATGCCGTTCTGAAGATGATCCTCGTGGACGGCTTCTTCCACGCGGATCCACACCCCGGCAACGTGCTCTATCTGCCCGGCAATCGCGTCGGGATGCTCGACTTCGGCATGGTGGGGCGCCTGTCGGACCATCGACGCCAGGAGATCGTCGATCTGCTCGCCGGACTCTCCGGGCGCGACGAGCACGGGATGATGACCGTGCTGCTCGGCTGGACAGACGACGCCGTGGTCGACGAGGAGCGCCTGGCCGACGACCTGGGGCGGCTCGTGTTCGACTACGAGCACCTGGCGCTGAAGGACATCCGCATCGGCCAGTTGCTGGGCGACATCACCGCGATCATGCGCGACCACGCGATCTCGCTGCCCGCGGACCTCGCGCTCCTCTTCAAGGCGCTCATCACGCTGGAGGGCCTCGGCCGTCGCCTCGACCCCGAGTTCCAGCTGATCGCCCATCTCGGTCCGTTCGTGGAGCGCGTGCTTGCCGAGCGCTACGCGCCGCGCGCAGTGGCGCAACGGTGGCAGCGTGGCCTGCTCGGGCTGCTCTCATCGCTCGGCGGGCTACCGGGGGATGTCGTGCGCCTGGTCCGCGATGCGCGGCGCGGACGGATGAAGATCGAGTTCGACCTGAAGCGCCTGGACCACTTCGGCCATCAGATCGACCGCAGTGCGAACCGGCTCACCGTGGGCGTCGTGACCGCGGCGCTCATCGTGGGGTCGTCCATCGTGATGACGGTGCAAGGCGGGCCAGAACTGCTCGGCCTGCCGCTGTTCGGCCTGCTCGGATTCCTGGTGGCAACCTTGAACAGCATCTGGCTCGTCTGGTCGATATGGCGCGCCCGGCGCGAGTGATGGTCCGTCGCGCGCACCGCGTGCTTCTGCCCTGGTTGCTGGCGTCGGTGATGCTCGCCGGTGCCGCACCGGCCGCGGCCATCACGGGCGGCTACTCCGTGGATGAAGTGCTGGCGACCGATGCGCCGACGACGGGCGGCGCCAGTCTGGCTGACGTCGCGCAGTTGCTGCGCCGCTCCACAGTGCAGGTCGAGGCGATCGACGCAGGAGGGCGTGTGGCGCACGTCTGCACCGGTGTGATCGTCCATCCGTCGGTCGTGCTGACGGCCGCCCACTGCCTGTATGGCGACGGCGGACAACGCCTTCGGGTCCGCGTCCCATTCCCGGTGCCAGGGACCACGCGCCCCGCCTGGCGGGAGTCCGTGGATGAGGCGATCCATCCGCGATTCGAGCGGATCTTCGATGCAGTCGGTCTGCGCCCGCGGGCGGGGGAGGATGTCGGTCGGTACCTGCGGCGGCGGGGGGGATTCGCACAGTCGGATCTCGCGCTCGTCCTCCTGCATCGGCCAGTGCCGGACGGATTCGCCAAGGCTCCGCTCGTGACGCCCGGCTTCCGTGATTCGCTGGTCACGCCCAGGGTGATCGCCGGATTCGGACTCGCCGACGGCCGCGATGCCGGCAGCGCGGGCAGCCTGCACTTCGCCGAGGTGCGCGTGGCGGCCGGCACGGAAGACGGGTCGGGCGCCGCGCTGGTGATCGAGGCGCGGTCAGCGCGCCGCGGGCGGGTGAACAGTTGCCGTGGCGACTCCGGCGGGCCGCTGCTGGTGGCGCCGTCGCCGGGCCAATGGCAGCTTGCCGGCATCCAGTCTGCGGGCGACGAGCATTGCCGCGAGGTCGCACTGCTCGTCGAGATCGACAGCGAGCGCGCCGCCCTGCGGACCCTGTTCCGGCAGCTCACCGCAGGGACACCTGCGGAGGCCGGGAACCCGTTCTGAGCCGACCGTCCGATCGCGGGAGGGCTTGTCCGCGCAGGTCATTCGATGGTGGCGTCGTCCCCGCCCGTTACTTCGCCGCGGCGTCGTCCCCGCCGGGAGGCGCGAGACCGAAGGTCGCGAGGAAATCCGCCCGGATGTCCCGCAGCTCGTCCGTGATCACGGCCTCGACACCCCACTCGAAGAGGGTCACGGCCTTGCCGGGATCGTTCACGGTGTACGCGCCGATGGCCACGCCGGAGGCATGGGCCTCCGCCACGAACGCGGCAGTGAGATGCCGGTAGTCCGCGCAGATCGCGCGGCATTTCAGGCGTGCCACGCGTTCGCGCCAGTCGTCCGGCGGGGCTTCGACCAGCAGCGCGCGGGGCAGTGTCGGGACGGCTTCGAGGGCGGCGGCGAGCACCTCCTCGGAGAAGCTGGACAGCAGCGGCGCAGGGCTCGCGTCGCCCCATAGGCGCGACATCTCGCGCGCCACGACGTCGCCGGTCTCCTCGGCCACGGCGTCGTCGGCCTTGATCTCGACGTTCATCCAGAGCCCCGTCGCCCGGCACAGCGCCACGGCGGCCTCCAGGGTGGGCACGTGCTCACCTGCATATTCGTTGCCGAACCAGACCCCCGCGTCGAGCCGGCGCATTTCGTCGGCCGAGAAGTCGGCGACGTTCCCGTAGCCATCCGTGGTGCGGTCGACCGTGGCGTCGTGCATGAGGATCGGTGTCCCGCAGGCGGCCAGCTGGACATCGATCTCCACGCCGGCGAATCCCATTCCTGCCGCGGCCCGGATCCCGACCAGCGTATTCTCGGGGGCCACGCTTCCGCCGCCCCGATGGGCGAGAATGCGTGGGTAGGGCCAGCGGGTTCGTGTCAGCATGCCTTGTGCTCCTTGGAATCCGGCCATATTTCCGGCTTGGTTGGCTGGTGGCCCCGTCGGGGCCACCCGTATAATTCTGGATCGATTTTCGAGGAATATCATGCCCATCTACGAGTATCGCTGCGACAAGTGCGGCCTCGAGAAGGAATACCTGCAGAAGTTGGGTGCTCCCGCCATCTCTGCCTGTCCGTGCGGCGAGTCCACCATGACCAAGCTGATTTCCGCGGCCGGCTTCCAGTTGAAGGGAAGCGGCTGGTACGCCACCGACTTCAAGGGCGGCGGCAAATCGGCGGCGCCGAAGGCGGACACCGGAGGCGGCGCCACCGAGACCAAGGCAGCCGAGCCGGCCTCGGGAACGAGCAGCACGGCCGGGCCGACAGCTTCCTGAACCTGACGTCGTTTTCCGGGGCTCGCTGCCCCGAATGAATACAGCCGGCCCCCGGGCCGGCACTTGAATGGAGCGCCATGCGGACCGCGCCTTTCCGGCGGCGGTCCGCTTCGTTTTTTCCGTGCGACGCTATCTCATCACCGGTCTGCTGATCTGGGTGCCGCTGGGCATCACCCTCTGGGTGCTGCACGCGCTCGTCACCACGATGGACCAGAGCCTGCTGCTGCTGCCGTACAGCTGGCGGCCGCATTCGCTCTTCGGGTTCGACGTGCCCGGCCTGGGTGTGGTGCTCACCGTCCTGGTCGTGTTCCTGACGGGGTTGTTCGCCGCGAACGTCCTCGGGCAGCGCCTGGTGCGCGCTTGGGAGGCCATCCTCGGCCGCATCCCGGTCGTGAAATCGATCTACAACAGCGTGAAGCAGGTCTCCGACACGCTGTTCTCGTCCAGCGGCCAGGCCTTCCGCAAGGCCGTGCTCATCGAATGGCCCCGCCCCGGGATGTGGACGATCGCCTTCCTCACGGGCACGCCCGGCGGCGATGTCACCAACCATCTCGCCGGCGACTTCGTGAGCATCTACGTGCCGACCACGCCCAACCCGACGGGCGGATACTTCGTGATGCTGCCCCGGGCCGACGTGATCGAGCTCGACATGAGCGTCGACGACGCGCTCAAGTACATCATCTCCATGGGAGTGGCTCCGCCGTCCGCGCCCTCCCGCCGGTCCTGACCGGCCCACTTACCTTCGACCGACCACACACCATGCGCACCAACTACTGCGGACTCATCGACAAGACCTATCTGGACCAGACCGTCACCCTCTTCGGCTGGGTGCATCGCCGGCGGGACCACGGAGGGGTGATCTTCATCGACCTCCGCGATCGCGAGGGGCTGGTGCAGGTGGTCGTCGATCCAGACACGCCCGAGACGTTCGCGACGGCGGATCGTCTGCGCGGTGAGTTCGTCGTCCGCATCACGGGTCGGGTGCGTCCGCGACCGGAGGGCACGACCAACGCCAACCTGAAGAGCGGCGAGATCGAGGTCCTGGCGCAGGAGATCGTGCTGCTGAACGCCGCCCAGACCCCGCCGTTCCAGATCGACGACGAGAATCTGTCCGAGACCGTGCGTCTGCAGTACCGCGTGATCGATCTGCGTCGGCCACAGATGCAGAAGAACCTGATGCTCCGCTACAAGGTGGCGATGGAAGTGCGGCGCTATCTAGACGCGAAGGGCTTCGTCGACATCGAGACGCCGATGCTCACGAAGTCGACGCCCGAAGGCGCGCGCGACTACCTCGTGCCGTCGCGCGTGCATCACGGCGAATTCTTCGCGCTGCCGCAGTCCCCGCAGCTCTTCAAGCAGCTCCTGATGATGTCCGGCTTCGACCGGTACTACCAGATCACCAAGTGCTTCCGCGACGAGGATCTCCGCGCCGACCGTCAGCCCGAGTTCACGCAGATCGACTGCGAGACGAGCTTCCTCGGCGAGGACGAGATCCGCGACATCTTCGAGAACATGGTCCGCCATGTCTTCGATTCCGCGATCGGCGTGAAGCTGCCCGATCCGTTCCCGGTGATGACGTTCGCCGAGGCCATGGCGCGCTTCGGTTCCGACAAGCCCGACCTCCGCGTGAAGCTGGAGCTGACCGAGATCACCGACTGCGTGCGCGACGTCGACTTCAAGGTGTTCTCCGGTCCGGCCACGACGCCGGGCGGTCGCGTGGCCGCGCTGCGCGTTCCGGGCGGCGGCGAGATGAGCCGCGGCGAAATCGACGGCTATACCGAGTTCGTGAAGATCTACGGGGCGAAGGGGCTCGCGTACATCAAGGTGAACGACACCGCCAAGGGCCGCGAAGGCCTGCAGTCGCCGATCGTGAAGAACCTCCACGATGCCGCGCTCACCGAGATCCTGCGCCGCACCGGTGCCGTGAACGGCGACCTCGTCTTCTTCGGCGCCGACCGTGCGAAGGTCGTGAACGACGCCGTCGGCGCGCTGCGCGTGAAGGTCGGGCACTCCGAGTTCGGCAAGGCCCACGGCTTCGTCGACGGCGACTGGAAGCCCCTGTGGGTCGTGGATTTCCCGATGTTCGAGTACGACGAGGAGGGCGGACGCTGGAACGCGATGCATCACCCCTTCACCAGCCCGAAGGCCGGCCACGAGGATCTTCTCGACACGGATCCCGGTGCCGCGATCGCCCAGGCCTACGACCTGGTCCTGAACGGTTGGGAACTGGGCGGCGGGTCCGTCCGTATCCATCGCGAGGAAGTGCAGAGCAAGGTGTTCCGGGCCCTGAAGATCGATGCCGAGGAGGCCCAGCTGAAGTTCGGTTTCCTGCTCGAGGCGCTGCAGTTCGGTGCGCCGCCCCACGGCGGCATCGCCTTCGGCCTCGACCGTCTCATCACGATGATGACGGGCGCCGAGTCGATCCGCGACGTGATCGCCTTCCCGAAGACGCAGCGCGCGCAGTGTCTGCTGACCAGCGCGCCCAGCCCGGTGGACGAGAAGCAGCTCCGCGAGCTGCACATCAAGGTCCGCTGAGCGGCACTGCCGAAGCGGCATGGCCGGCTTCCGCGCGGAGCCGGCCGTCGCCGTGGTCGTCCGCATCCCGGCCTGCCCTCCCGTTCACGGACTTCCAGGCGTTCGCCGCGCGACGACTTCCCACCGGTCTCCGCGACGCCGCGCGACGAGCCATTCGCCCTGCGCAGGCACCACGTTCGTGAGGGCGGTGATGTTGACCTGGTGGGTGACGAGCACCGTCGGGCCCGCGAGGTCCGCCACTGCAAGCCACGCCTTCAGCGCCGCGGTCCGCTCGTCCGCCACGCTGCGGTCGGCGAAGAACGAATCGAGCGCGGGCAGCGGCGTCACCGCGCCGAGGCCCAGGCTGCGGGCCGTGTCGAGGCAGCGGCACCAGCGGCTGCTGTAGACCGCGGCACGTTCTACACCGAGGGCGCGCAGCCCCGCCCCGATCGCCGCAGCCTCGGCACGTCCCGCCGTCGACAGGTTCCGCTGCGTGCTGCAGTCGTCGAGCTGGAACCCATCGGGGTCGCCGGTGCCGGGTGCCGACGCGTGGCGCATCAGGATCACGTGGCCGGGCGTCCGCAGGATCTCCCGCAAGGCATCGTCCGAAGCGAGCGCGCCGGATGTCGCCAGACACCACATGGCAGCCAGCAACCACCAGCGATGTGAGGCCTCGCCGGAACTCTTCCTCCAACCGATTGCCCTCATGCGCGTGCCTCCGTTCGTCGCGTGCCGTCGACGCCGGTACCATGGTCTCATCCTCCGGCCCGTCCGGCCGACCGCCCGCCGCAGGCGCCACCGTGCGCCGCATCCCAACATGACCCGACCCCACAAGATTCCCCGCTCCGTCCTCGTCGTGATCCACACCCCGGCGCTCGAGGTGCTGCTCATCGAACGCGCCGATCACGCAGGCTATTGGCAGTCCGTCACCGGCAGCGTCGATCGCGAGGACGAACCCCTCGACGAGACGGCCCGGCGCGAAGTGCTGGAGGAGACCGGCATCGACGCGTTCCGGCATCGTCTGACCGACTGGCAGTACACCAACGAGTACGAGATCTACCCGCAGTGGCGCTGGCGTTATGCGCCGGGCGTGACCCGGAACACCGAGCACGTCTTCGGACTCGAGGTGCCCGGGCGCGTGGAGGTGACGCTCGCGCCCCGCGAGCACACCGCCTTCGTCTGGCTGCCGTGGCGCGACGCCGCTGCGAGGTGCTTCTCCCCCAGCAACGGCGCGGCGATCCGCCGCCTGGGCGATCGCACAGGGCCCGATGCGTAGCCTCTGGATCCTCGCCGGTCTGCTGTTACTCGCGGGCTGCGTCGCGACGCCATCGCAGCGGGGCGCGCCGATCGACGATGGGCGCGCCGACGGCGATGCCACCCTCGCGGCCTGTGCCGATCGATTCGCGCGGCTCGACGATGCCGTCGACGCCGCAGGTGTGCGCGATGGCGCTGCAGCGCGCGTCTCCGGGCATCCGCATCTGCGCACCAGCCGTTTCCTCGCGGCGGAGGCCAGGCGTCCCGCGCGCGACGTGACGGCCCTCCTCGCCGCCATGCGCGCTCTCGACCGCGAAGCGCGGCAGCACGAGATCGCCAATCTGCCCGACGGCGCCCTCGCCAGACTCGGTGCCCCGGATCGCCCGGCATTCGTGACCGCCGTCGAAACCTGCGGTGCCCGACTGCTCGCGCGCACCACGGCAGCCGCGCTCGATCGCGCAACGGTGCCGGACGACTACGAGACCTGGAAGCGTGTGGCCGGTGCCTACGCGATCGCACGGGTTCCCTTCGCTGCCGGTGTCCGCGGTTACCAGCGCGAGACCGAGCGGACGTTCGCGACGCCCCTCGACCAGTTGCCGGTCACCCGCGCGCTCGTGCGCTACGTGCCGCCCGCCGGTCCCCCTGGGCACGACGACGTCGCAGCCCTGGACCCCTTCGCAGACATCGCCCCGGACGTCCTCGCTGCCTGGTTCGCCCGCCATTCGCCGGTGCTCGAGATCGACACGGCGACCGACGCCGATCTGCCGGGCGCGCCCGTATGGACCGCCGAGGGTCGCGTCGACGTCGATGTCGCGCGCCCCGTGATGTTCACGCGCCTCGTGCACACGCGCTTCGCGGGGCAGGTGCTGCCGCAGCTCGTGTACTCGGTGTGGTTTCCCGCGCGCCCGAAGCAGGGGGCGCTCGATCTCCTGGGCGGTCGTCTCGACGGCATCACGTGGCGCGTCACGCTCGGACCCGACGGTGCGCCCTGGATCCACGACACCATCCACCAATGCGGCTGCTATCACCAGTTCTTCCCGACGCCGGCGGTAGGTGCAAGACCGCCTGCGCCCGGGCTCGACGAGGGGGCGTTCGTCCCGCAGAGGCTTCCGACGGTTCCGGCGGACGGACGCATCGTGCTGCGCGTGGCAGCGGTCACCCACTACCTGCAGCGCGTCAGCATCGAGCGGGGCGTGATCGACGGCGCGCCCATCGCGTTCGCGCCGGACGACGCGCTGCGCTCGCTCCCCGATCCGCAGGGCGGGCGTCGCAGCCTGTTCCGCCCGGACGGCATCGTGCCCGGCACCGAGCGCGGCGAGCGATGGTTCTTCTGGCCCATGGGCGTCGCCGAGCCGGGCGCCATGCGGCAGTGGGGGCGGCACGCCACGGCGTTCATCGGCCGTCGCCATTTCGACGAGGCCGGGCTGCTGGATCGGTACTTCGAGGTCGCCCCGCCAGGTTCGCCGTAGGCAGTCATTCTCGAGACCGGGCGCCGCGCACCCGGTGCGGGTGGCACAATCCAGCCGTCATCCGCGCCGATCGGGCCCATGGACTCGCTGCACGTCGTCACCTTCAACATCCACAAGGGGTTCTCGCAGTTGCGCGGTCGCATGGCCGTGCACGAGCTTCGCGAGACGCTGCACGGGCTCGGGGCGGACCTGGTGTTTCTCCAGGAGGTGCAGGGGCTCTCCCTGCGCCACGCCCGCCGGCACGAGAACTGGCCCGACCGGCCGCAGTACGAATTCCTCGCCGATTCGCTCTGGAGCGACTTCGCGTACGGCCGCAACGCCGTGTACGACGAAGGCCACCACGGCAACGCGATCCTCTCGAAGTTTCCGATCTCCCGGTGGGACAACGAGGACATCTCGCAGTCACGTTTCGAACGTCGCGGGCTGCTCCACTGCGAGATCGATGTACCGGGTTGGCCCCAGCCCCTCCACTGCATCAACGTGCACCTGGCACTCCTCGCGCTGTGGCGCCACCGCCAGATCGAGCGCCTCAAGGAGCGCATCGACCGCCTCGTGCCGCCGGACGCGCCGCTCATCATCGCCGGTGACTTCAACGACTGGACACGTCGCACCGGCCGCGGCCTGCGGTTGCCGCTCGGACTGACCGAGGTGTTCGAGCATACGTCCGGACGCCCCGCGCGCAGCTTCCCGGCCCTGATGCCGCTGCTCAACCTCGACCGGATCTACACGCGCGGCTTCCGGGTGAAGCTGGCGCACGCCCACCATGGCCGGCATTCCGCCCGGCTGTCCGATCACGTGGCCCTGTCGGCCCTTCTCGTCCGCGGATGACCGGATTCACGCAGGGAAACCGCGTAGAGCTGCTCCGGTCAGGCGACGAGTACTTTCCGGCCGTGGAGGCGGCCATCGCGGCGGCGCGCTTCGAAGTCCATCTCGAGACCTACATCTTTGCCGACGACCGCACGGGCCAGCGCATGGCGCGCACCCTGGCCGAGGCCGCCCGCCGCGGCGTTTCCGTGCGATTGATGGTGGATGGCTTCGGCGCCGACAACCTGCGGCCGTCGCTTCGAGCGATCCTCGAACTGGCAGGTGTGCAGGTGCTCGTGTTCCGGCCCGAGCTGGGGCGCTTCTATCTCCGGCGGCATCGTTTGCGCCGCCTGCACCGCAAGCTTGTCGTGATCGACGGCGAGGTCGGCTTCTGCGGCGGCATCAACGTGATCGACGATCGCGACGGTCGTGATGCCGGCCCGCCGCGCTTCGACTTCGCAGTCCGCGTGCGCGGTCCGCTGGTGGCCGGCATGCATCGCGCCGTGCAGCGTCTCTGGACGCTCGTCGAACTCACCACGCGCGCCCGCTCGGACGCCCCCCGTCTCGCCGTCCCGCCATCCCCGCCCGTGGCGTTGCCCGGAAGGCGCGCCGCCTTCCTGATCCGCGACAACATCACCCATCGTCGCGCCATCGAGGAGGCCTATCTCGAAGCGATCAACGGCGCGCGGCGGGAGGTGTTCATCGCGTGCGCCTACTTCCTGCCCGGACGTGAGTTCCGTCGTGCGCTGCGCGACGCCGCTCTGCGGGGGGTGCGCGTCCGCCTTCTGCTCCAGGGGCTTCCGGAACATCTGCTCGTGCACCACGCCACCCATGCGCTGTACGGAAGCCTGATCGACGCCGGCATCGAGATCCACGAATACACGCTGACCTACCTGCACGCCAAGGTCGCTGTGATCGACGGGCGATGGTCCACCGTCGGCTCGTCGAACATCGACCCGTTCAGCCTGCTGCTGTCGCGGGAGGCGAACGTGGTCGTCGACGACGAGGGTTTCGCGTCCGAGCTTCGGGCGGCCCTGGAGGCCGGGCTCGTCGAGGGCGCCGTCCCGATCGTGCAGGAGACCTGGAGCCGCAAGCCCTGGACGGCCCGCGTAGCGTCGTGGGTCGCCTTCCAGATCTCGCGCATCCTCATGGGCCTCACCGGTTACGCCCGCGCCGACGACTGGTAGCGGTGAGCGCCAGGTAACGCTTCGACCGGAACGATCGCTTTCGCGGGCATGGCCCGCTCCTACAACAGCGCGCCCGATTCCGAAAGCGGGTGATGCACCACGGGGGGATATACAAGGGGCTCCCCCCTTGTTGGTACTCCACGCGGCCAAGCCGCCGCTGGCCGTCAGGCCCGAGAGGCGGCCCATGGCCCCGAAAGCGGCCGATGCAAGGAAACGCTTCCAAAGCATCCATCGCTTTCGCGGGCATGGCCCGCTCCTACAACAGCTCGCCCGTTCACACGACTGGTGGCGCATCCACCACCCCTGTAGGAGGGGCCCATGGCCCCGAAAGCGGTCGATGCAAGCAGGCGCTTCGACCGGAACGACCGCTTTGCAGCCGAAGATGCACCGGCACCTGCTCCCCGGTAGCCCGGGGCGGGCTGCCCCCGTAGAATGCGCGGTTCGTTTTGCGGACCCGGTCCGTGCGGTCATGGGCGTCGATCTCCTCTTCCGGGGTCCTGGCGCCGTGGCTGCCCCACCCGCGCCGCTGCCCTGCCGATTCTTTCCGGGACCGCACCATGTCCGAAGTCACCCCTCTCTCCGAACGCGTGGCCCAGCGCCGCACGTTCGCGATCATCTCCCACCCCGACGCGGGGAAGACCACGCTCACGGAGAAGCTGCTGCTCTTCGCGGGCGCGATCCAGATCGCCGGGAGCGTGAAGGCGCGCAAGGCGTCGCGGCATGCGACGTCGGACTGGATGGAGATCGAAAAGCAGCGGGGCATCTCGGTGGCCAGCTCGGTGATGCAGATGGACTATCGCGACAAGGTCGTGAACCTGCTCGACACGCCCGGTCACCAGGACTTCTCGGAAGACACGTATCGCGTGCTCACTGCGGTGGACTCGGCCCTCATGGTGATCGACGCCGCGAACGGCGTGGAAACCCAGACGCTACGGCTGCTCGAGGTCTGCCGGTTGCGAAACACGCCGATCATCACGTTCATCAACAAGATGGACCGCGAGGTGCGTCCGCCGCTCGACCTGATCGACGAGATCGAACGCACGCTCGGCATGGGCACGGTGCCGTTCTCGTGGCCCATCGGCATGGGCAAGACCTTCCGCGGCGTGTACGACCTGCGCGAGGACCGCATCCGTGTGTTTCGCCCGGGCGCCGATCGGGTGGGGCAGTCCGAGGACGTCATCGAAGGTCTGCACAACCCGCTGCTGGACGAGCGCTTCGGCGAGGACATCGTGCACGCGCGGAACGACATCGAGCTGGTGCGCGCCGCCACCCCGGAGTTCTCGCGCGAGGAGTTCCTGGCGGGCCGCCAGACGCCGGTGTTCTTCGGCTCGGCGATCAACAACTTCGGCGTGCAGGAAGTGCTCGACGCCCTCGTCGACCTCGCGCCCGCGCCGTTGCCCCGCGTGGCGTTGCAGGGTCCGGTGGCGCCGGACGATCCGAAGTTCTCCGGCGTCGTCTTCAAGATCCAGGCGAACATGGACCCGATGCACCGCGACCGCATCGTGTTCGTCCGCGTGTGTTCCGGGCGCTTCGAGCGCGGCATGCGGTTGCGCATCCAGCGCACCGGCAAGGAAATCCGGCCCAACACCGTCGTGTCGTTCCTCTCGCAGCGCCGCGAACTGCTCGACGAGGCCTACGGCGGCGACATCATCGGCATCCCCAGCCACGGTGGCATCCAGTTGGGCGACACGTTGACCGAGTCCATCGAGCCGCTGCAGTTCACCGGTCTGCCGTTCTTCGCGCCCGAGATCTTCCGCGTGATCGAAGTCGTGAATCCGCTGAAGACGAAGCAGCTGCGCACGGGCCTCATCCAGCTGGGCGAGGAGGGCGCCATCCAGGTATTCCGTCCGACGCTCAGTTCGACGTTGCTGCTTGGCGCCGTGGGCGTGCTGCAGTTCGACGTGGCGGCGCATCGTCTCCAGCACGAGTACGGCGTCGAGGCCCGCGTTCTCGCCTCGCCCTACGGCTGCGCCCGCTGGGTGACGGCCGACGAGCCTGCGGAACTCGACAAGTTCCTCGCCGCCAACCAGGCGCGAACCGCGCAGGACGCCGCGGACGCGTGGACCATCCTCACCGCGAGTGCCTACGAGATGCGCGTGGTGCAGGAGATGTGGCCGAAGATCCATTTCCACACGCAGCGCGAACACGCCGGCCTCACGCTGAGCCGCGCGGCCTGACCCGACACTGCCGAACACGAGCCCGACGACGACCATGTGGTTCAAGAATCTCCAGCTCCACCGACTGCCCGTGCCGTGGTCCATGACCCCGGAAGACTTCGCCGACCAGCTCCGGTCGCGGCTCTTCCAGCCCTGCGGCGGGCTCAATCGCGAATCGCGCGGCTGGATCCCGCCGCGCGGCGATGACCAACTCGTGTACACCGCGCACGGCCAGTGGCTGATCGCGCTCGGCGTCGAGCAGAAGCTGCTGCCGGCGTCCGTCGTGAACCAGGAAGCGAAGGCGCGCGCGGCGGACATCGAGGCCCGCATGGGCGTGAAGCCCGGGCGCAAGCGCATGAAGGAGCTGAAGGACGAGATCACCGACGAACTGCTGCCGCGCGCGTTCAGCCGCTACTTCACGACGTTCGTGTGGGTCGACCCGGTGAACGGCTGGCTCGTCATCGATGCGGCCAGCCCGAACAAGGGCGAGGCCGTGATGGAGGTGCTGAAGCAGGCGCTCGACGAGTTCCCGTTCGCGAAGCTCGACACCGAACGCTCACCGGGCTCGGCCATGAGCGAATGGCTGGGCACGCAGGAAGCCCCGCACGGTTTTTCGATCGACCGTGACTGCGTGCTGCAGTCCCCGCTCGAGGAGCGCGCGACGGTGCGCTACACGCACCACCCGCTCGACACGCCGGAGGTCGGCAAGCACCTCGCCGACGGCAAGGTCCCGACGCGTCTCGCGCTCACGTGGCAGGACCGCGTGTCGTTCGAGCTGACCGATCAGATGGAAGTGAAGAAGGTCGCGTTCCTCGACATCGCGCGAGGCGAGCAGGGCGAGGACCCGGACAACGAGGATGAGCGCTTCGAGTCGGACTTCGTGCTGATGGCGGGCCTGCTGTCGAAGTTCCTGGCCGACCTGATGGAAGCGCTGGGCGGGGAGAAGAAGTCACCGCTGTAGGTGCTGACCTTGTAGGGGCGGCCCATGGTCGCCTCTCGGGCTTCGCGGCCCGCGGCGGCTGGGCCGCAGGGTGTACCTACAAGGGGAGGGCCCCCTCGCGGGCCTGACGGCCCGGTGCGGGTGCCCGCGGGGAGTTACCAACAAGGGGAGGGCCCCTTGTATATCCCCCGTTAATGCGCCACCCGAGGTGGAACTGGCCACGCCTTCTGTAGGAGCGGCCCATGGCCGCCTCTCGGGCCTCGCGGCCCGCGGCGGCTTGGCCGCAGGGTGTACCAACAAGGGGAGGGCCCCTTGTATATCCCCCGGCGATGCGCCGCCGACCTTGGAAACTGGCACGCTGTTGTAGGAGCGGCCCATGGCCGCGAAAGCGTTGGTTCCGGTCGAAGCGCTTCCACGGCATCCACCGCTTTCGGGGGCATGGCCCCCTCCTACAAGAAGAGAACGGTTCGCGACCGTCTACGCCGCCCTCGCCAACGTCGCCGGCATGCGCCCCGTCAACATGTACTCGATCAACTCGCGCACCGGACGGATCGCCGAGCCGAACGGCAGCCGTTCCGCACCCCGGAAGAAGAGCCCGTGCTGCCGGTCGCCGCGCAGTGCAGCCGCCAGGTGGTGGTCGATGCAGAACTGCCCGAACTTCGACACGCCGTCGCGGAAGCCGCACTGGAGCAGGCAGTCCCAGCCCAGCGTGCAACCGCGCACCTGCTTCGCCTTCTCCTGCAACCGGCCGACCTTGCGGAAGTAGGTCTCCAGCCACGGTGTGCGGACCGCCCGCGCAGGCAGGCCCGCGGTGCTCATGAACGTGACGATGTCCTCGGGCTGTGCCTCGGCGAGCACCTGCTTGAAGATGTCGTGGGCATCGCCTTCTGCCGACACGGCGAACGGGGTGCCGAGTTGCACCGCCGACGCCCCGAGCGCGAAGACCTCCCGCACCTTCTCGTGGCTGTTGATGCCGCCTGCGGGGATCAGCGGGATCCGTGAGGGATCGATACCCATCTCGCGGAAGGTCGCGAGCGCGCCGGGGATGACCGTCGCGAAGTCGAACCTCGCATCGCCTACGTCCTCCGGTTTCGCGGCGCCGAGGTGTCCGCCGGCATGTTTCGGATGCTCGATCACGATGGCATCCGGGATGCGGCCCTTACGCTGCCATTTCTTCAGCGTGAGCGAGATGCCGCGGACGTCCGAGAGGATCGGGATCAGCGCCACGTGCGGATGGTCGGCCGTGAGGTCGGGGAGATCGAGTGGCAGACCGGCGCCCATCACGATGGCGTCGGCCCCGCTCTCGCACGCCTGCTGCACGTAGTCCGCGTACTGGGACACCGCGCGCATCACGTTCACGGCGATCATCCCCTGGCCGCCTGCGAGCGCTTTCGCGGCGCGGACCTCACGGTCGAGTGCGACGAGGTTGGCGGCGTTGATGGCGTCCTTGTCGCGGGACTTCCCGAGCGCTTCCATCAGGTCCGGATGCAGGTGACGCAGATCGACCGAGGCGATCGTCCCCACGGCCCCCTGCTTCGCGACGGACCCTGCAAGTCGATGGGCGGAAACGCCGACGCCCATACCCCCTTGCACGATGGGAAGCAGAGTTCTCCCACGCAGGCGAAGCGGAGAAAGGTCCGAGAGGATCGTCATGGTGCGCTGTGTCCACCGGCGCAGGCCGGTCGACCATCGAGGAAAGTCCGCAGGCTACGCGGCGCGGTCAACCCGGTATTTGCGATCGATCAAATGCTGTCGAGATGCAGCGGCCCGGATGCGTCGTGCTCCCCTCAGAGCTCGATCGCCGGGGGCGTTAAACAAGATGTAGGTGCGGCCCATGGCCGCAGGGTGTACCAACAAGGGGAGGGCCCCTTGTATATCCCCCAAATGCGATTCACCAGCCGCTTCGGAATGGGCCCCGTCTTTTGTAGGAGCGGCCCATGGCCGCGAAAGCGCCGATTCCGGTCGATACGCTTCCGCGGCATCCACCTCGCGCCCTGCATGGCGCTCGGATTCGGCAGGCATCCAAAAGTGCGCAGGCACTCTCCTGTGTCCGCCCTCATCAACTGTTTTCGCGGCCATGGGCCGCTTCTACGGGTCCGCACCAGATCTGCAGCTTCGACCGGAACCCACGACGAAGCCCCCGCGTCAGGAAAGTCGTCGCCCCGATCGCATCCGAACCTGAAGGCTGGTCAGATCAACTTCCGCCGCGACAACTCGTCCTTGACGTAGGCGTAGTAGATGGGCGCCGCGACCAGCCCGGGGATCCCGAAGGCCGCTTCCATCGTGAGCATCGCGAGCAGAAGCTCCCAGGCGCGCGCGCGGATCTGGGCGCCCACGATGCGCGCGTTCACGAAGTACTCGAGCTTGTGGATCACCACGAGATAGGCGAGCGACCCGACCGCCGCACCCAGCGAGTTGCTGAGGCTCACCACGACGATCACGGTGTTGGAGATCAGGTTGCCGACCACGGGCAGCAGACCTGCGATGAAGGTCACCGCGATCATCGTCTTCTGCAGTGGCAGGTGAATGCCCAGCGCCGGCAGCACACCGACCAGGTAGATCGCCGTCAGCGTCGTGTTGAGCGCGGAGATGCGCAGTTGCGCGAAGACGATGCGGCGGAACGCGTCGCCCAGGCGCGCCGCGCGTTCGACGAGCACGGTTGCGAGCGGGCCGAGCGTCGAGCCGGGCGCGGCCTCGCGCAGCGAGATCATGCCGCCGATCACCATCCCGACGATCACGTGCACGAAGGCGATCACGACATCCTTTCCCATCAGCTGCAGTTCGCCAGCGTGGGACCGCAGCCATTCGACGGCGAAGTTCTTCACCTCCTCCGCGTTGTCGGGCAGACGATCCGCCATGTCGGCTGGCAGCTTGTCGCGCGCGCTGTCGAGGATGTCCGCCATCTTGGCGAGCAGTGTCGAAAGGCTCCCGGAATCGCTGCGGAAGAATGCCACTGCCCCGAACACCGCGAGCGTCAGCGCCGCCACCACGATCACGGCCAGGATACCCACCGCCACGAGGCGCCCGCGGGAGGCGCGCACGCGGAAGAACACGAGGCGCGGTGCGATCCGATGCACCAGTTCGTAGACCAGCAGCCCCGCGAGCAGCGCAGGGAGGAGGTGCAGGTACAACGTGAGGAACAGCGCCAGCGCGGTCAGCACCCAGCCGGCGACGGCCACGCGCTGCGGAGTGGAGAAGGGCATCGGGTCGGCGCCGGTCCTGTCAGGCGGCCGCGCGCAGCGCGGGGAGCGCCGCTGCGAGGCGTTCGAGGCCGAGGTCCAGTCGCGCCGGATCGGCGGCGAAGCACCAGCGCACGAACCCTTCGCCTTCCGGACCGAACGCGATCCCGGGCGCGAGCCCGAGGCCGGCATCGGCCACGAGTCGCTTGCAGAACGCGAGACTGTCGGTGATGCCATCGACCCGGAAGAACGCGTACATCGCGCCGCCGGGCGGGGCGACTTCGATCCCGGGGAGACGGCGCAGGCCGGCCACGAGGTGGTCCCGGGCGCGCAGCATGCGGGCGTGCGTGCGGGCGATGACCGGCTCACCCTGTTCCACGGCGACGACCCCGGCCCGCTGCACGAAGGTCGGCGCGCAGGAGGTGTTGTATTCGATCAGCTTCGCGATCTGCTCGGTGAGATCGGCGGGTGCCACGATCCAGCCGAGACGCCAGCCGGTCATCAGCCATGACTTCGAGAACGTGTTGGTGCTGACCACGCGGTCTCCGGGCTGCGCGATGTCGAGGAACGACGGTGCGACCGTGCTGCCGTCGGCGCCGTAGTAGAGGCGCTCATAGGCGTCGTCCGCAAGGATCCAGATGCCGAGCTTCCGGCAGTGGTCGAGGATCGCGCGCTGCGTGTCGCGGTCGATGGCCCAGCCCGTCGGGTTGTTGGGCGCATTGAGGTAGAGCATCCGCGTGTCGGGTGTCAGCGTCTCGAGCAGGCGAGGCAGGTCGAGCGTCCAGCCGTCGCGCGAGAACCCGAGCGGGAACGTCACGGCTTGCGCGCCCATGATCTTCGGAATCTCGACGAGGTTCGGCCACATGGGCGTGACGATCACGGTGCGATCGCCGGGGCCCACGAGCGCCTGGGTGACGAGCATCAGCGCGGACATCCCGGAGTTCGTGACGGTGATCTCGTCGACCGTGGTCGGTCGGTGCAGCCGCGTGCCGTAGGCCGCGAGTGCTTCGCGCAGGGGTGGAATGCCGAGGTTCTGCGAGTAGAACGTCTCACCGGCTTCGAGCGATGCGATGCCGGCCTGGCGGATGAAGTCCGGCGTCACCTCGTCGGGTTCGCCGAACCAGAACGGGAGGACGTCTTCACGGCCCATCCCTGCATTCGCCACCTCGCGGATCTTCGAGGCACGCAGGTCGAGGACGGCGGGGCGGGCAGTGGTGTCGAAGGTCATGGTCGGCAGGGGTGGAAACGAGGCGCGCGATTGTCGCACGGGCGGCCGGGACAATGCGTGCGCAGGTCGGGCGTCGGCCCGATGGCCGGCCCACGTCCCCGTTAGCGCGTACCGCCCGACGTTTGCGTTAGCATCCGCGCTTCCCTCCGGAGGACAGCAACGATGAGCACCCCCCAATACCAGAACCTGATCGGCGGCGAGTGGGTCGCCGGTGCCACCTGGACGCGCGACATCAATCCGTCCGACACGAACGACGTGATCGGCGAGTACGCGCAGGCAGACGTCGCCCAGACCACCGCCGCGATCGCGGCCGCGCGCGCTGCGGCGCCTGCGTGGGCTGCGTCGAACATCCAGGCCCGGGCCGAGATGCTCGAGAAGGCCGGTCTGGAAATGATCGCGCGGAAGGACGAGCTGGGCCGCCTGCTCTCGCGCGAGGAAGGCAAGACGCTCGCCGAAGGCATGGGCGAAGTGGTCCGCGCGGGCAACGTCTTCAAGTTCTTCGCAGGCGAGGTGCTGCGCCGCTCCGGTGAACTGCTGCCCTCCGTGCGGCCCGGCATCGATGTAGAGATCACGCGCGAGCCCGTGGGCGTCGTCGGCATCATCGCCCCGTGGAATTTCCCGTCCGCGATTCCCGCGTGGAAGATCGCGCCGGCGCTGGCGCACGGCAACTGCGTGGTGTTCAAGCCCGCCGATCTGGTGCCGGGTTCGTCGTGGGCCATCGCCGACATCCTGCATCGCGCGGGCCTCCCGGCCGGCGTGTTCAATCTGACGATGGGTCGCGGTTCGGTGGTAGGCGAGACGCTGCTGTCCGATCCGCGCGTCGATGCGATCACGTTCACGGGTTCCGTCGAGACAGGCCGCAAGGTCGCGCAGAAGGCGGTCGCCGGCATGAAGAAGTTCCAGCTCGAGATGGGCGGCAAGAACCCGCTCGTGATCCTCGACGACGCTGATCTGAAGGTGGCCGTCGAGGCTGCGGTGAACGGGGCGTTCTTCTCCACGGGCCAGCGCTGCACGGCGTCGTCGCGGCTGATCGTGACGAAGGGGATCCACGATCGGTTCGTCGAGGCGATGATCGAGCGCATGAAGGGTCTGGTGATCGGCAACGCGCTGAAGGCCGGCGTGCACATCGGTCCGGTCGTGGACCAGAGCCAGCTGAACCAGGACCTCTTCTACATCGAAGAAGCGAAGAAGGAGGGCGGCAAGCTCGTCTTCGGCGGCAATCGCCTGGAGCGCGAGACGCCCGGGTTCTATCTGGAGCCGGCGCTCTTCACCGAGACGGTGAACACGATGCGGATCAACCGCGAGGAAGTGTTCGGGCCGGTCGCATCGGTGATCGCGGTCAACGACTACGACGAGGCGCTTGCCGTGGCGAACGATACCGAGTTCGGCCTGGTCGGCGGGATCTGCACGACGTCACTGAAGTACGCGTCGCATTTCCGCAAGGCGGCGCAGACGGGCATGGTGATGGTGAACCTGCCGACGGCGGGTGTGGACTACCACGTGCCGTTCGGCGGCCGGAAGGGTTCCAGCTACGGCGCCCGCGAGCAGGGCCGCTACGCGCAGGAGTTCTTCACGACGGTCAAGACGGCCTACGTGGCGGCGGGCTGATCCCGGCGGTCCCGATCTCCGTGTCCGGTGCGGGTCCGGGCGCGGCAGGTCGGGCGGTCGGGGCGCCGGCGCGGCGCAGCCGCATGGCGGCGTCGGCCCAGCGTTCCCCGGGTTGCCGGGTGAAGTCGGCCTGGTGCAGGTAGGGCGAGGTGAGGTGCTCCGGGTCGCTCGCCGCGCGCGAGGCCCGCTGGAGCAGGTGGAACGCCATGAGCGCGTCGGCCATGGCCGGATGGCGCTCCCGCAGGTAGATCCCGGTGTAGGCATCGGCAAGGATCTCCTTCCACAGCACGACGCGCGGTTCGGCTGCGATGCGCAGCGCGCCGTCCGATTCCCGGTAGGCCTTCACGAGCAATAGCGGTGATTCCAGTTCGTCGCTCCGGTCCGGGGCGGTGGAGGCGAGGTGCTGTTCCTCGCAGTGGCCGAGTTCGTGGGCGAAGAGGGCCTCGAGGTACGGTCGGCGCTGGGGCTGTTCGAGCTGGGTCAGCGTCTGGACGAGATAGGGCGAGTCGCGGAGGGCGTACACGGTGCAGACCCGCTCGCGGTATCGGGCGCCGAGGGCTACGGTGATCTTCCGATCGTGGACCACGATGAGTTGGGCGGTCCAGCCCTCGCGGACGATGGTGCTGCGGGCGGCCTGGAAGGCATCCTGGAGGGCGTCGGCCAGTGCGGGGGTCGAGGCTGCCGACAGGCAGGCCAGGGCCAGCGCAGCCCGCCAGGCCAGAGAGCGGATGCGGGCTTCGAGCCAGCGCTGCAGGCCGGTGAAGGCCGGGAGAATCTGCGATACGGACATCGGTGCCACCGTCGTTCCGGGTCATGCGCACGATCCGAACGGGTGGCGCCAGACCGGTCGTGACCGGCGGCCCCTTTGCTTCGACGACGCGCCCCGTTGCTAACGGCGGGATGGTCGTTTTCTCCAGCACTAAATCTATCGTTCGAAGAGATTTTCGAGGGGGTGTCTGGCACGGTTCCGCGCACCGTCGGGATCCCGGCCGGAATCGACCCAAAGGGAGCTTTCCAGGCCTGCCCGCGCATGGCCCGGCGGTGCTGCCACGGCGCAGGGCCGCACCGGACTGGCCTGTGAGACGATCGGATCTCCCCGCCGCGCGGTGTCCTCGTCTGGAGAGCGAACATGAAGAGAACCCTGGCCGTGCTGGCCGCCCTCGCGTGCCTGTGGCACATGCCGTCGGCGCGTGCCGATGAACTCACGGAAGCGAAGCGGCAGGACGTGCTCCGGCTGCTCGACCTCACCGGCGCGTTCCGCATCGGTCAGTTGTTCAGCAGCAACATCGTGCGGCAGATGAACGACGCGCTGCGCAGCGCGCGCCCGGACATTCCTGCCGACGTGATGGACATGCTGCCGCAGGCCGTCGACGAGGTGATCGCCGCCGAGATGACTGCCACCGGCGGCTTCGCGGATCTCGTGGTCGACGTGTATCAGCGGCACTTCACGCACGAGGACGTGCGCGGTCTCATCGCCTTCTACGAGACGCCGCTCGGGCGCAAGCTCTCGGCGGAACTGCCCGCGATGACGCAGGAGAGCATGCAGGCGGGCATGAAGTGGGGCGTGAGCATCGCCCCGAAGATCCAGGAGCGCGTCAAGCAGCGCTTCCGCGAGCGCGGCGTCGACCTCTGACGCTGACGACCACGCCGCGCGGGCGTCAGCCCTTCACGAGCCGCAGTCGCGCCCGCGAGACCTCGCTCACCTGGATGACTTCGCGCACCACCGGGTAGATGAAGTTGTTCCAGCGTCCGCCGCTGAACACGCCGTAGTGGCCCACGCCGGTCTGCACGTAGTGGGTGCGCATGAACTGCCGCACGCTCGTGCAGAGGTCCTGCGCCGCGAGCGTCTGGCCGAGCGCGCAGATGTCGTCGTTCTCGCCTTCCACCGTGAGGAGAGCCGTGCGGCGGATCGCAGCCGGGTTCACGCGGCGCCCGCGCCATTCGAGCGCACCGCGGGCCAGGTCGTAGGTCTGGAACACGCGCTCCACCGTCTCGAGGTAGAACTCCGACGGGAGATCCGCCACCGCGAGGTACTCGGCGTAGAAGGTGCGCTTCGCGCGCGCCTTCTCGGCCTCGCCGGCGGCGATCTGGTCGTGGTACTCCCGGAACGAATTCACGTGGCGTTCGAGATTCATGTTCATGAACGCCATCAGCTGCACGAACCCGGGATACACGCGACGGAATCCACCGGGGTACCGCATCGGCACGGTGGCGATGAGATTCTTCTCGAACCAGTCGATGGGCTTGCTCGTCGCGAGCGTGTTCACCGCCGTCGGGTTCACGCGGCAGTCGATGGGCCCCGCCATCAGCGTGAGACTGAGCGGGGTGGCGGGGTTGTCGTCCTCGGCCATCAGCGCCGTGGCGGCCAGCGCCGCGACGCACGGCTGGCACACCGCCACGACGTGCGCGCCCGGCCCCATCACACCGAGGAAATCCATCATCTGCTCGATGTACTCGTCGAGCCCGAAGCGGCCAGCGGCGAGCGGGACGTCGCGCGCGTTGTGCCAGTCGGTGATGTAGACGTCGTGGTCGCCGAGCAGCGTGCGAACGGTCTCGCGCAGGAGCGTGGCGAAGTGGCCCGACATCGGCGCGACGACGAGCACGCGCGGCTGCGGCACCGCGGTGTCTTTTCGGAAGCGGAGCAGCGTCGCGAACGGCGTGGCGTGGGCGATCTCCTCGGTCACGGGGACTTCGTGGCCGCCCGAGATCACCGAGCGGATGCCGAAGTCGGGGCGCGTGTGCGTGATCTCGGCGAGGGAGAAGACTTCGAGCGCCGCGGCAGTGCGGCTGAACATCCGGAACGTCGGGGACTCCGGTGGCAGCCCGGCGAGCCACGGTGCGAGGGCCTTGGCCCACGTGCGCCCCGGCCAGAGGAGGTCCGCCTGTGCCTGGTATGCCTGATAGAGCATGCGTGGTGTTCCGTGGATCGGGTCTTTTCGCCCGCGGGCTCATTTCGCAACTTCCGCGCCCGAGCGCGGGAGTGGATGTCGCCCGGGCCCCGGCATGACGATTGCGAACAGCATCTGAAGTATTCGTCGCTCGCGCGGACGCAGGGGCATCGGCGCGCAGTGCGGGAGGAGATCCGTCGCCATGACCCGAGCCACGCTCACCATCAGCAGCAAGAACTACTCGTCCTGGTCGCTGCGCGGCTGGCTCCTGGTGAAGTTCGCCAAGCTCGAGTTCGACGAGATCGTGGTGTCGCCCGACGATGCCGATTCGCGCAAGGAGCTGCTGCTGCTCTCACCTTCCATCCTCGTGCCCTGTCTGGTGCATGAAGGCGTGAAGGTGTGGGACACGCTCGCGATCGCCGAGTACCTCCACGAGATCAAGCCGAAGAGCGGTCTGCTGCCTGCCGACCGCGCCGCCCGCGCGCACTGTCGCGCCGTGTGCGGCGAGATGCATTCCGGCTTCACCAGTCTTCGTTCGGCGCTGCCGATGAACCTGAAGCGCACCTTCACCGGGTATCGCATCTGGGGTCGCGCCCTGGCCGACATGGAGCGCGTCACGGCCATCTGGCGGGAATGCCTTGCCACCTACGGCGGGCCGTTCCTGTTCGGCAAGCGCAGCATGGCCGACGCGATGTACGCGCCGGTCGCGACGCGCTTCCGCACGTACGGCGTGCCGCTGGACCCCGTCTGCCAGGGCTACGCCGACCGACTGCTCGCGATGCCCGAGATGCTCGAATGGGTCGCGGCAGCGGAAGCCGAGGTGGAGGAGATCGACGAACTCGACATGGAGTTCTGAGTCCGCGATGTGCGCCATCGCGGTGCCTTTGCGAACAGCGATGGTGCGCTGCGCGTTCTAAACGAAGAGGGGGTGGAACCTGGCGGCTCCACCCCCTCTTCGCTGGCGCTGCCACCCGTGTTAGATGGCGGGCGACTCCCCGCTGTCCTTCGGCACCACGGCCTTGTGCGGCACGTGCGCCGCCTCCGATCGGATCCGGTGGTGGTGGCTGATCTCCTCGCGCAGTTCGCGCGTCGTGCGCTTCTCGTGCAGCCGGCGTTCGGTCATCAGCCGGAAGAACATCGGCACGAAGAAGATCGCGAGGAAGGTGGCGGCCAGCATGCCACCCATCACACCCGTTCCCACCGATCGCCGTGCGCCGGCACCGGCGCCTGACGAGAAGGCCAGCGGAACCACGCCGAGGATGAACGCGAGGGACGTCATCAGGATCGGCCGGAAACGCAGGCGTGCCGCTTCGAGCGCCGCCGCGGAGGCCGAGAGTCCCTCCTGGTACTTCAGCAGCGCGTACTCGACGATCAGGATGGCGTTCTTCGACGCGAGGCCCAGCAGCGTGACGAGACCGATCTGGAAGTACACGTCGTTCGTCATGCCGCGCAGCCACACCGCCGCCAGCGCGCCGAAGGTGCCGAAGGGCAGGGCCAGCATCACCGAGAACGGCAGGGACCAGCGTTCGTACTGCGCCGCGAGGATGAGGAACACCATCACGACCGCCATGCCGAGCGCGAGGCTCGACGTGCCGCTCGAGCGCTTCTCCTGGAACGAGGATCCGCCCCAGTCGTAGCTGAACTCGGGCGGCAGGACTTCTGCCGCGATCTTCTCCACCGTCGCGATGGCCTGCCCCGACGAGACTCCCGGCGCCCCCTGGCCAAGCAGTTTCACGGCAGGGAGGTTGTTGAAGCGGTCCAGCGAATCCGGCCCGGACGTGAAGCGCATCGTCGCCAGGGACTTCAGCGGAACCATCGCACCCGTGGACGAGCGCACCTGCAGTTCACCCAGCGCGTCGGGCCGCTTGCGGAACTCGGGCTCGGCCGACATCAGCACCTGCCACGTGCGTCCGAACTTGTTGAAGTCGTTCACGTAGTAGGTGCCCAGCGAAGCGGCGATCGTGTTGTAGAGCGAGTCGAGCGGGACGCCGAGCGCCTTCGCCTTCTCGCGGTCCACGTCCACGAACAGCTGCGGCACGTTCGATCGCCACAGCGTCTGCACGCCGCCCAGCATCGGGTCCTGGTTCGCCTTCGCGAGGAACTGTTGCAGCACTTCGTTCAGCCGGGCCGGGCCGCCTTCCCCGCGATTCTGGATGTAGAACTCGAAACCGCCGGAGTTGCCGAGACCGATGATCGGCGGCGGCGGGAAAGCCAGCACGAGGCCTTCCTTGATGCCTGCCGTCTTGCCGTAGAACTCGCCGACCAGCTGATGGGTGCCCACGCCCGGCCGTTCGTCCCAGTGCTTCTGCGAACCGAAGATGGTCGCCGCACTGTTGCGGAATCCGCCGCCGAGGAAGTCGAGACCTGTGAAGGCCACGGCGTACTCGTTGGCCGGGTTGGAGAGCATCGCCTCCGTGACCTTCAGTACGACATCGTCTGTGCGCTGGAGCGTGGCGCCATCGGGCAGGAACACCGCGCCGATGTAGTAGCCGGTGTCTTCGTCGGGCACGAGGCTGGTTGGCGTGTTCTTCCAGAGCCAGCCCGTGACCGCGACCATGCCGCCGAAGAGGAGCATGCCGATGAGGCCCCGCCGCAGCATCCAGCCCACGCCGCTCGCGTAGCGATGCGTGATGCGGTCGAAGACGCGGTTGAACACGCGGAAGAACGCTCCCGGCTGATGGTGCGCATTCTTCAGCATGAGCACGCAAAGCGAAGGGGTCAGCGTGAGTGCGACGAAGCCGGAGATCACCACGGCGATGGCGATCGTGATGGCGAACTGCCGGTACAACTCGCCGGTCAGGCCGCCCAGGAAAGCCACCGGCACGAACACCGCGCACAGCACCAGCACGATGGCGACCACCGGACCCGTGACCTCCGTCATCGCCTTGATGGCGGCCTCGCGGGCGCTGACGCCTTCCTCCCGCATGATCCGCTCGACGTTCTCGAGCACCACGATGGCGTCGTCCACCACGATGCCGATCGAGAGCACCATGCCGAACAATGTGAGCGTGTTGATCGAGTAGCCCAGCAGGTACAGGCCCGCGAACGTACCGATGAGCGACACCGGCACGGCGGCGAACGGGATCAGCGTCGCACGCCAGTTCTGCAGGAAGAGATAGACCACGAGGAACACCAGCGCCATGGCCTCCGCGAGCGTCTTGACCACCTCACGGATCGACACCTTCACGAAGCGCGTCGTGTCGTACACGTTCGCGTATTCGAGGCCCTTCGGGAAGCGCTTCGCGAGGTCCTCCATCACCGCATTGCACTGGTCTGCCACGTCCAGCGCGTTGGCGCCGGGTTGCAGGAACACGCCGACGAGTGTCGCCTGCTTGCCGTTCACCCGGCCGACGAACTCGTAGTCCTTCGAGCCCAGCTCGACCCGCGCGACATCGCGAAGGCGCACATTGCCGCCGCCGGGGGCCGACCGGACGATGATGTTCTCGAACTCCTTCACGTCCGCCAGGCGGCCGCGCGTCGTGACGGTGTAGACCATCTCCTGCGGACCGCCGCTCGGCGACTGGCCCACCTTGCCCGCGGCGAACTGCGCGTTCTGCTCGGTGATCGCGCGGGCGACCTCCTGCGGGGCGATCTTTAGTTGGGCGAGGCGGTCGGGTCGCAACCACACCCGCATCGCGTAGTCCTTCGCGCCGAAGATCTGGACGTTCGTCGTGCCCGGCACGCGCTTCAGCGCATCGAGGATGTTGAGCGTCGTGTAGTTGCTGGTGAAGAGGTCGTCGTACGTGCCGTCGGGCGAGAAGATGCCGTACACGAAGAGGAACGAGGACGAACCCTTCTCGACCGTCACGCCCTGGCGCCGCACTTCCTCGGGCAGACGGGCCTCGGCCTGCTTCACGCGGTTGTTGACGTTGAGGGCCGCCTTGTCGGCGTCGGCACCGATGGCGAAGGTGACCTGGATCTCCAGGAGGCCGTTGGAACCCGAATTGGACGACATGAAGATCATGTCCTCCACGCCGGTCAGCTGATTCTCGAGCGGCGCTGCAACGGTCTGTTCGAGCGTGGCCGCCGAGGCGCCGGGGTAGATCGCGCGCACGGTCACGACGGGTGGGGCGATCTCCGGGTACTGCGCGATCGGCAGGGCGACCATGGCCGCGAGGCCGGCCAGCACCAGAAAGCACGAGAGGACCGCCGCGAAGATCGGGCGGTCGATGAAGAAGCGGGAGAAGTTCACGAGGCTCTCCCGCGCTTACGGCTTGCCGGCCGGCGGGGCGGCGGCTGGTGCTGCCGGAGTGCCCCCGGCCGGGGCCGGGGCGGCGATCTTCACCGGCGAACCGGGGCGAGCCTTGATGATGCCGTCGACGATGACCTGGTCACCGCCCGCGAGACCGCCCGTCACGATCCACTCCTGGCCGGCCCAGTCGCCGACCTGCACCGGCCGCGGTTCCACCAGGCCCTTGGCATTCACCGTGAGGACTATCTTCGTGCCCGGACCTTCGAGGATCGCGCGCTGCGGCACGCTCACGGCCTGTGGGCGGATCGCCCCACCCACCAGCACGCGCGCGAACTGGCCGGGGCGCAGGCGGAGGTCCGGATTCGGGATCACGGCGCGGGCTTCGATGCCGCCCGTCGCGGGATCGACCCGTACGTTGGTGAAGTCCACCTTGCCCACATTGGGGAACTCGCTGCCGTCGGCGAGCACCACGCGCGCCTCGAATCGGCCGTCCTCGGGCATCTTCAGCTTGCCTTCGGCCGCTTCGCGCTGGATGCGCAGGTGCTCGTTCTCGGGGATCACGAAGATCACGTGGATGGGGTCGATCTGGGAGATCGTCGTGAGCAGGGTGTTCTGTGCTTCCACGAGGCTCCCCTCGGACTTCAGGGCGCGTCCCGTGACGCCGGCGATGGGCGCCGGAACGTTCGTGTAGCCGAGATCGATGCGCGCCTGGGTGAGGGCGGCCCGGGCGGTGCGCGCGTCGGCGGCGGCGATAAGTTCGTTCGAGACCGCGTCATCAAAGGCCTTGCGGGTGACCATGCCCTGCTCGACGAGGGGTTTGATCCGCGCAGTCTCGCGAACGGCCTGGGCGTGCCGCGCCTCGAAGCTCGCGTAGCTGGCCTCCAGCCTGTTGGCATTCGCCTGGTAGGGCACAGGGTCCACCGTGAAGAGGCTCTGTCCGGCCGCGACGCGGGCGCCTTCGGTGTAGTTCCACTTGAGGAGGATGCCGCCCACGCGGGGCCGCACTTCCACTTCGCGCACGCCGGCTGTCTGCCCGGTGTATTCGAATGTGACCGGGATGTCGCGGGGCGCGACCGTGACCGCCATCACCTCCGGTGGCGGTCCCGCCTGGGGCGCCTGGGCCTGTTCCTTGGGCTTGCAGCCGGCGGCGAGCAGCGCCACGGCGATCAGCGACAGGGCGGCCGCGCGGCGATGGCGCGCGGAAGGGGGGGTGCGCGGGGGCATGGAACGCTCCTCGGGTCGGGCGGCCAAGGGCGCGCCTGCGGATTCAGGGTTGGACGGGGAGCTTACATACACCGATGAATGTAAGTAAAGTCGTGCGGCATTTCGGGGCAAGGGAGCCTCTGCATAGCCTGCGCGGATCGCGTTGCAGTCGGAAGTTCACGAAACCGCGATCGGTGGCCAGGCGCGAGGTGCAGTCGATATCGGGATATCGACAAGCCGGGTAACACCGCCAGCGATCGCAGTTCGACGTACCCCAAGCGGCGCAACCCTCCGTCGCGACCGCGCTGGCTATGCAGAGGCTCCCAAGCCCGCAGCATCGACGGACGCAGACATGCCGGACGGACCGATCCGACGGCGTGTTGCCGGGCGATCGGCTCCCACAGCCGACCGCGCCACCCTGAGCGCCGCCGTCCCAGGAAGGAGGAATCATGGCGAGGAAGACCAAGGAGGAGGCGCTCGTCACGCGGTGCGCCATTCTCGATACGGCCGAGCGCGTGTTTCGCGAGCGCGGTGTTGCGGCCACGTCGCTCGCGGCGATCGCCACGGCGGCCGGGGTCACGCGAGGCGCGATCTACTGGCACTTCCGCAACAAGAACGATCTCCTGATGGCGCTCTTCGAGCGCGTCTCACTGCCCATGGAGCAGATGCTCGCAGCCGCCGCGATCGACACGGAAGATCCGTTCGCGCGCCTGCGTGAGTTGTCGATCCAGGTGCTCCGGCTGGTGACCCGCGACGAGCGCACGCGATGCGTGTTCGAGACGATGCTGACCCGCTGCGAGCGCACCGACGAGATCGCCGCCCTCACGCAGCGCCAGATGCACTGCCGCGCCGACGCCGTACAGGTCATCCAGGGCATCTTCCGCGACGCCGTGCGGCGCGGATCGCTCCCGCCCGGCGTGAATCCCCGCCGGGCGGCGATCGGACTCGTGGCTTACGTGGACGGCCTCATCTACGACTGGCTCACCGACCCGGCCGGCTTCGACCTCGCCCGGGAGGCGCCGCCGCTGGTGGACCAGTTCCTCGACGGACTGCGGTGTCCCGCGGAGGCAGTCGCGGGCGGGCGTGCGGCATGACCTGACCGACGAGAGCACTACGTGGAGGCAATAGCAATTAAGTTGCACAAGAATCGGTAGTGCTTTTACTATCCGAGGGCCTCTGCGGAGGCTCCGGATTACGCCGTCATCGGCGGTGCGGGGCCACGCGGGGGACCCGAGAGACCACACCCAGAGGAGTTCCCCACCATGCTGCAGAAACTTGCCGCGGCCGCCGTGCTGCTGGCCGTCGCCGTACCCGCGTCCGCGGGTATCCGGACCGATGAGGGCATCGGCCAGTACGTTGCCATCGACACGCGCGTGAACATCGTCGGCGGTGCGTACAACGGGCTGCCGAACCCCAACCTCAACCGCCTCACCTGGCTGATGGAGCACGGCGATCACTTCCATGGAATCGGCGCCTACAGCCGCACCGGCGCCGCGCCCGGGACCGTGGTCGACACGAGCACGAACAACCGGCTGCCGGAACCGTTCGCCGGCGAGTCCGGCATTCCTCTCCTGCCGGGCACGGGCGCGTGGGCCGGCACGTGGCGTACGACGCTGGACGTCGACACCGAATACAAGTACCTCGGCGTCGCGTCCATCCAGTCCCTCGCCGGCGAGCAGTTCAGCCCGACCGACGTGCTGTACAGCAGCAGCGGCAATCGCTGGTCGGCATCGTTCAATGACGTGATCGTGGGCATCAAGCTCTTGTCTGCCACGCCGGGCCTGAAGATCGGCATCGAGGGCGACATGGACATCTTCGACACCGGCGATACCTACGTGCTGGGAGACAGCGACGACTTCACGTTCCTGCCCGTCTTCTGGACCGTCGCAGGCGCGCCTGCCGGCATCTACTCGGCGGAGTTCAAGCTGGTGAACCTCGGCACCAACATGAACGTGCTCGAGAGCGGGCGCTTCTACGTCGACGTGAATGCACCCGTGCCGGAGCCCGAAACCTACGCGCTGATGGCCGTCGGTGGGCTCATGCTCCTCGCCCGGGCCCGTCGCCGCGGGAAGCAGTTGGTGTGATGCCGTCGCATCGGCCTGCTGCCGGTGCGATGTCGTTCGTCCGACCTCTCCCGGGTGCCGTTCCGCCCGGGAGGGCGTCGGAATCCCCCCGCCGTTTCGTCGCCCGAGGTACGCTCCCGGCACGATGACCTCGAACTCCCCCGATGCGATCCCGGACTGGGCGCTCGCCGCCCGCGAGCACTGGCACTGGCGTGGCCAGTCGAGGCCACCGTTCGCCGTGACGCCCGCGGCTGGCCAGGTGTCCGTGTGGGATTTTCCGCGTCCGCCACAGATCGTCGCCGACACGCGGGAAGTCGTGATCCGCTGGGGCGATCTCCTCGTGGCCCGCACCCGACGCTCGCTGCTCGTTCTCGAGACGGCGCATCCACCGTCCTTCTATCTACCCTGGGACGATGTCGTCCGCGACCTTCTTGTGCCGGCCAGCGGAAACTCCTTCTGCGAGTGGAAGGGCCCCGCCCGCTACTGGACATTGTCCGACGGCGTCCGCCGCCTGCCCGGTGTGGCGTGGAGCTATCCGCAACCGCTCGCGGACGCGGCAGTGCTCGCAGACTGCGTTGCCTTCTATCCGGCTGCGCTGGATTGCCGAGTGGACGGCGCGTCCGTGCGGCCGCAGCCCGGGGGGTTCTACGGCGGCTGGATCACCCCGGAACTCGTGGGCCCCTTCAAGGGTGATCCCGGCAGCGCCGGCTGGTAGGGTTTCCGGGCAACCGCCCGGGTCCGCCCGGGTGCCTCGGGAAATCTTTCCGGGCCCCGACGCCGGAGACTTCGGCTAGCATCGTCGCGGTGCATCCATCGTGCCGCCGCCTCGGCATCATCGCCATCCGGCCTGCGGCGCGAGATACGACAAGCACGAGATCGGAACCATGGGGCACGCGCGCCGCACGGTACGGCGCGCGGCCGAGGGCCTGTTCGCACTATGGACGCCCGCGCGAACACGCTAGGCCAAGTGCAGGGCAAGGCGACCGACGCTGCACGGACTGGAGTCCGTGCAAGGAGGGCAACGCCGCCATGCGCTTGGCCTAGCGTGCTCCCTCCGGGTTGCCGCCGCGAAGGTCGCGGGCGGTGTTACGAATCCTCACCGGGTGCCCAACCCGGTTCCGGTTCGCGCCTTGCCCGCGACCTTCGCGGCGGCAACGCGCGGGCGTCCATAGTGTGAACAGGCCCTAGGAGGAGGAACCATGCGAGTGGCCCGCGCAGCAGCGACCGCGCCTATCGATGTACCCGCGAACATGACCGCGCCCGTGGCGGTGGACCCCTGCGCGGCCCCGACACCTCCGACGGCGGCGGTGAGGCCGAAGGGAGCCGAGCAGCGGGATCCGCGTTCGAAGTCCCGTCACCTCGACGTGTGTCTCAACGAATCCGTCGACTACGCGAAGAGCGCCGGCTTCGACGCCTGGGACTTCGTCAACGACGCCATGTCGGAAGTCTCTCTCGAACACGTCGACCTCTCGACGACGCTCGCCGGCCGGACGATGCGCGCGCCACTCATGATCGCGCCGATGACCGGCGGCACGCCCGAGGGTCTTGCGTTCAATCGCCGCCTGGCCGCGGCCGCACAGCATTTCGGCCTCGCCATGGGCGTGGGTAGTCAGCGCGTGGCGCTCGAACGCCCGGAACTCGCGAACCACTTCCGCGTGCGGGATCTCGCCCCCGACATCCCCCTCTTCGCCAACTTCGGTGCGGGCCAACTGGCGCGCGGATGGGGTGCGGACGAGGCGCGCCGGGCCGTCGCGATGATCGGTGCGGACGCGATCTACATCCACTTCAACGCCGTCCAGGAAGCCATCCAGGGCGGCGATCGCGACTTCCGCGACATCGCGACGCGACTCACCGCGCTGTGTCGTGCCCTCGACGGCGATGGCATCCCCGTGTTCGCACGCGAGGTGGGATTCGGCATGTCTGGCGATGCGGCGCGGCGGTTGCACGCCTGCGGCGTCGCCGGGGTCGATTGCGCCGGCGCCGGCGGGACGTCCTGGGCGAAGGTGGAGGCGTTCTGCGCCGTCACGCCGCAGCGCCGCGCGCTGGGGCTCACCTTCGGGGAATGGGGGACTCCCACGGCGCGATGCATCGTCGACATCCGCCGCACACTGCCCGAGGTCACGCTCGTCGCCACCGGCGGGCTGCGCAGCGGCGTCGATCTCGCCAAGGCCATCGCGCTCGGTGCCGATGTGGGTGCCATGGCGCGTCCGATGCTGCAGAGAGCCCACGAAGGCGAGGCCGCGCTGCACGCGTTCATCGAGTCTGTTCTGGCCGAACTCCGGGTGTGCCTGTTCGGTGCCGGTGCAGCGAATCTCGCGGGGCTCCGAGGCCGCCTGATGCCGGTCGGATCGGTGTCGGTCTGACACGGCGCCCGCCCCCTCCCGCGCAACCGCGTCGGCCCGGCAGGCTTGGCCTGCGATAGAGAACACGCGGATCACCCTCCCTGCCAGAACGCCATCGTTCGCACTTCGCGATCGGTGCGTCCCGGCCATGCCGCCGACGCCCGTAGCCCGTGGGAATAAGTCCTTTGTCAGCGGGAGTTAGTCCGACCTTTGCCAAAGGGTAATTCCGACCGTCCCTGGGAGGTCGGCCGTGGTTCGCTGGCCATGTGGAGTCCCACACTCGTTTGGTCCGTTCGATTGGCGTCGGTGACCTGGCACCCCCAGGGTGACCCGGCATCCGGCAGAGCGGCGTCAACCAAAAAAGTGGAGGAACACGTGCTCAACAAGAAATGGATCCTCGCGGCTGCCATGGCCGCCATGGGTGCTGCGCCGTTCGCGGCGTCCGCCCTCGACGTCAAGCTCGAAGTCGTGGCCGAGGGCCTCACGCACCCCATGGTGATGGTCTCCCCCCCTGGCGACGACCGTAAGTTCATCGTCGAACAGACCGGCACCATCAAGATCCTCGGCGCCGACGGCAAGTTGCTCGACGGCGATTTTCTGAACATCAAGCACAAGCTTCCACCGCTCAAGTGGGAGTTCGACGAAGAGGGGCTGCTTGGCATCGCCTTCCCGCCGGACTTCAAGAAGACCGGCAAGTTCTACATCTCGTACACGGGCAATCTCCGCGGCGACGCCGACCTCGGCAAGCAGCTCTGGTACGCGCACACCAACTACGTGTCCGAGATGCGCGTCTCGAAGGACGACCCCAACAAGGCCGACCACAACTACGAGCGCATCGTCACGGCGATCGACTGGCCGCAGTTCAACCACAACGGTCACTGGATCGGCTTCGGTCCGGACGGGATGCTCTACATCTCCACCGGCGACGGCGGCTACGCGAACGACTGGGGCATCGGCCACAACGTCACGATCGGCAACGGGCAGGACAAGACCTCCCTGCACGGGAAGGTCCTCCGCATCGACGTGAAGGGCGACCCCTACACCGTACCGAAGGACAACCCCTTTGTCGGCAACAAGGACTACGCACCGGAAATCTGGGCGATGGGCCTGCGCAATCCGTGGCGGTGTGCGTTCGACATGGGCGGCTCCAAGGAGCTCTTCTGTGGCGACGTGGGCCAGAACAGCTACGAGGAAATCAACATCATCACCAAGGGCGGCAACTACGGCTGGCGCACGATGGAAGGCGATCACTGCTTCGATTACGTGAACCCCAACAGCCATCCGGCGAGCTGCGACAAGACCGGCATGACGGCCCCGATCATCGAGTACAAGAACTGCTCGAACCCTGCGTTCGCATCCAAGGGTGATTGCGAAGGCATCTCCATCACGGGTGGCTATGTCTACCGCGGGCCGCACAAGGCCTGGGACGGTACCTACTTCTTCGGCGACTGGAGCAAGTCGTTCATGGTGGCCGAGGGCGTGCTCTTCGCCGGGAAGCGCAGCGGCGGAAAGTGGTCCAAGGAGACCGTCAACGTCACGAACATCCCCGGGTTCAACGACTTCATCTTGGGCTTCGGCCAGGACAACCAGGGTCATGTCTACGTGATGGGTACGCGCGCCCGTGGACCCAACGGCGAGCAGGACAAGATCTACAGGATCGTTCCGTAGATCGCACCGGTTCGGCGGTCTGTCCGGGGCCCGGCAGCGCCACATGCAAGGCGGCGCTGCCGGGTCCGTCGTCCCTCGCCACGAGAACATATCCAGATGTCTTTCCATCACAACGGGTGGTCGCGCGGCGTCGCGCTCGCTCTGGTGCTCGGCTGCGTCTCCGTCGGCCATGCCGACGACGCCGAGATCCCCACGTTTCCCACCGAACTCCTGGGCAGGCCGGAAGGCATCGCCGCCGGCAAGGCCGTGTTCGGTCAGATCTGCAAGTTCTGCCACGGCAAGAGCGCGTACCCGGGCAAGGCGCCCAAACTCAATCCGTCCCGCTACACCCCCGAGTTCGTCTACGACCGCGTGACCAACGGCTATCGCGGCATGCCGAGTTTCCGGGAGCAGTTCTCCGAACAGGAGCGCCAGGCTGTCGTGGTCTACGTGCTCAGCAAGGAGTTCTCGAACTAGTGGACCGCCACTGCACGTCCGGGCAGCCGGCGCACTGCCGGTGTCGGCGCCCATGAAGCGCACCGTCGTCCTCGACGTGGTGGGCATGACGCCCTCCCTGATGCGGTTCGCCCCGCATCTGAGCCGCCTTGCGGCGCGCGGCGGGCAGCGACCGCTCACCACCGTGCTGCCCGCCGTCACGACCACGGTCCAGTCGACGCTCGTCACCGGCACGCTCCCGCGCGACCACGGCGTTGTGGCGAACGGCTGGTACTTCCGCGATACCGCCGAGGTCTGGCTGTGGCGCCAGTCCAACCATCTCGTACACGGCGAGAAGGTCTGGGATGCCGCGAAGCGGCGCGATCCCGACTTCACCTGCGCAAAGCTCTTCTGGTGGTACAACATGTACGCGTCGGCGGATCACACCGTGACGCCGCGGCCGATGTATCCCGCCGACGGTCGCAAGCTTCCCGACATCTACACGCAGCCCGCCGATCTGCGCGAGGAGCTGCAGGGCAGGCTTGGCCAGTTCCCGCTCTTCCGCTTCTGGGGGCCGGCCGCCGACATCGTGTCGAGCCGTTGGATCGCGGACTGCGCGTTGCACGTGCTCGGCACGCGCAAGCCGACACTGACCCTCGTCTACCTGCCGCATCTCGACTACAACCTGCAGCGCCTCGGTCCGGATCATCCCGACATCGCCAGGGACGTCGCCCAGGTCGACGCCCTGTGTGGCGAACTCATCGAGGCTGCCGACCGCGCGGGCGCGCATGTCGTCGTGCTCTCGGAGTACGGCATCACCGAGGTGTCCCGGCCCGTCCACATCAATCGGGCGTTGCGCGAGGCGGGCCTCCTCAAAGTGCGAGACGAGCTGGGGCGCGACCAGTTCGATGCCGGTGCATCCGACGCCTTCGCGGTGGCCGATCACCAGCTCGCGCACATCTACGTGCGCCGGCCCGAGATGGTGGCGGACGTCGCCGCATTGCTGCGCGCGCTGCCCGGCGTCGAGACCGTCATGGACGCCGCCGCGATGCGGGCGCACGGACTCGACCACGTCCGCTCTGGCGAACTCGTCGCCGTCTCGGATGCGCGAAGCTGGTTCACCTACTACCACTTCCTCGACGATGCGCGCGCACCCGACTACGCCCGCACCGTCGACATCCACCGCAAGCCCGGCTACGACCCGGTGGAGCTTTTCGTGGACCCGGCCATCGCGTTTCCCAAGGTGGCGATTGCACGCCGCCTCGCGAAGAAGATCCTGGGCTTCCGATACCTCATGGACGTGATCTCCCTCGACGCGACGATCGTGAAGGGTTCCCACGGACGCCCCACCGATCGTCCCGAGGATGGCCCGCTCTTCATCACGACTGCACCCGAACTGCTCGGCGACGGCCCCGTCCACGCGACGGCAGTGAAGTCGCTGCTGCTCGATCACGTGTTCGGCGCCGCCGAGCCGCACCACAGGAGGTTGGTGGCATGACGCCCTTCTCACTCATCCGCCATTGGCTGTACGAACGCCTGCCGGCGGAGGCGACGGCCTGGTTCGACGGCGCGCTGGACGGTGTCATCCGATCGACGAGCGACGGCGATCTGAACCTCGCCTTCGGTCTGGTCCCGCGCAAGCTCGGCAAGGCTGACCTCGCGCTGACCGCCGAGGAACTCCGCGCGGCCCAGGGAGCGCGCGCGGGCTGGGATCCCGAACTGTGGAGCGTCGACCAGGCGGCGCGCATCGCGCTGCTGCTCGCCACCCAGGGCGATGCCGATGCCTTCGTGCGACGCCTCGATCTCCTGTGCGCCACGGCCGACGTGGCTGAGCTGGTGGCCCTGTATCGCGGGCTGCCGCTGTACCCCTGGCCCGAACGGCATCGGCTGCGGGCCGCCGAGGGTGTCCGCACCAACATGAAGGCGGTTTTCGAGGCCGTCGCCCACGCCAATCCGTATCCGGCGGAGCAGCTGTCCGACGGCGCGTGGAACCAGATGGTCCTGAAGGCGCTGTTCGTCGGCAGCGCGCTCGACCCCGTGGTCGGGCTCGATGGACGCGCCAACCCCGCACTGGCGCAGATGCTCTGCGACTACGCGCACGAGCGCTGGTCCGCGGGGCGTCCGGTGAGTCCCGAACTCTGGCGCTGCGTCGGCCCGTTCGCGACGGGAGCCATGATCGACGATCTCTCCCACGTCATCTGCACCGGCGGGGAGGCGGAGCGCCTCGCCGCCGCCCTCGCGCTCTGGCGCTCCCGCGATCCGGCGGCGGCGAACGTGCTGCAGCGGCACGCATCTCTCGCGGCCGCGGCCGCGGCGAGTGCGGTCGATCGCCGCGCCCCGCGGACCCTGGCGTGAAGCCCGGTCCCGATGCCGCAACCCCCGAAACCCTACCCCGGCTGGAGGCTCCCATGAAGTTCATCGATCCGCACATCCACATGCATGCCCGCACCACGGATGACTACGAGCGCATGGCCGCCGCCGGCATCGTCGCCGTGATCGAGCCGGCCTTCTGGCTGGGGCAGCCGCGCACGAGCGTGGGCTCCTACATCGACTACCTGTCGTCGCTCGTCGGGTGGGAGCGCTTCCGCGCCGCCCAGTTCGGCATCCGGCACTACTGCACGATCGGCCTCAACAGCAAGGAGGCCAACAACGAGGCGCTCGCGGAGCAGGTGATGGAGATCCTGCCGCGCTACCTCGTCAAGGAAGGCGTGGTCGCGGTCGGCGAGATCGGTTACGACGACCAGACGCCGGCGGAGGATCGCTACTACCGCGCGCAACTCGCGCTCGCGGTGCAGCTCGACATGCTGGTCATGGTGCACACGCCCCATCGCGACAAGAAGGCCGGCACGATCCGCAGCATGGAGGTCGCGGTGGAGATGGGGATGGCGCCCGCGCGCGTGATCATCGACCACAACAATGAAGAGACCGTCCAGGACGTCCTCGACCGCGGCTTCTGGGCCGGATTCACGCTGTACCCGAACACGAAGATGGGCAACGAGCGGATGGTCGAGATCGTCCGTCGCTACGGCCCGGAGCGCATCTTCGTCGACTCCAGCGCGGACTGGGGCGTGTCCGATCCGCTCGCCGTGCCGCGGACCGCGCAACTCATGCTGGAGCGCGGGATCCCGGTCGATCACGTGGAGGCGGTGTGCTATGGGAATGCGCTCGCCGCGTACGCCCAGAGCGGGCAGATGCAGGCGGCCGACTGGGAGAACCCGATCCCCGTGGACCAGCGCACGCTGTTCGAGGGTAACTCCGTGCTGCGCGGCCAGGTCCCGCAGGTGGGCGTGGCGCCGGCTGCGGGGCTTCCGCTCGGCGAACTGGCGTTCAAATGATGGAGCCTCGCCACACCCGGAGCGCGCTGCCATGACCGTCCACGTCCTCCACGAAGGCGCGCGGTCCGCACCGACCGTGTATCGCCAGTCGTTCAGCGTCGCGTACGACTATCCCGTCTACTTCACCGAGCACCTGTTCGACCGCCAGAACCCGGTGTTCGCCGAAGCGCTGGCCCGCCGCGAACCGGGAAAGCGGCATCGCTTCGTGGTCTTCGTGGAGTCGCACGTCGCGTCGAGCTGGCCCGGCCTCGTGCACGACATCGCTGCTTACGCGGAGCACCACGGCGAGACGCTGCAGCTCATCACTCCGCCCGAAGTGCTGGTCGGCGGCGAGCCCGTGAAGAACGATCCGGCGCTCATCACGCGGCTCCAGCATCATCTCTGCGAACTGGGTGTGGACCGCCATTCGTACGTGGTCGCGATCGGTGGCGGTGCATTCCTGGATGCGCTGGGATTCGTGGCAGCGACCACGCACCGCGGCATCCGTCACGTGCGCATTCCCACCACTGTCCTGGGCCAGAACGATTCGGGTGTCGGCGTGAAGAGCGGCGTGAACGCGTTCGGCATCAAGAACTTCGTCGGTGCCTTCGCGCCGCCGTTCGCGGTGCTGAACGACGCCGCGTTCCTGCGCACGCTGCATCCGCGCGATCGCATCGCCGGTGTCGCCGAAGCCGTGAAGGTCGCGCTCATCCGCGACGGCGTGTTCTTCACGTGGCTCGAGGCCAACGCCGAGGCCTTGCGCGACTGCGAGCCCGCCGCGATGTCGACCATGATCCGTCGGTGCGCTGAACTGCACATGCGCCAGATCGCCCACGGCGGCGATCCCTTCGAGACCGGCAGCGCCCGTCCGCTCGACTACGGTCACTGGTCGGCGCACAAGCTGGAGGCGCTCACGCATCACGAACTGCGGCACGGCGAGGCCGTGGCCATCGGGCTCGCCCTCGATACCCGCTACTCCGTGCAGCTGGGCATGCTGCCCGAGGGTGGCGACGATCGCGTGTACCGCCTGCTGAAGACGCTCGGATTCTTTCTCTGGCATCCGGCGATGGAATCGCGGACCCCCTCCGGCGACTGGGCGCTGCTGCGCGGCCTCGAGGAGTTCCGCGAGCACCTCGGCGGAGAACTCACCATCACGCTGCTGCGCGGGCTCGGCCAAGGCGAGGAAGTGCATCACATGGACACGGATGAGATCCTGCACGCCATGGCCTGGCTCCGCCGCCGGGAGATGGGGCGGTGAGGCTCGCGGACGGCTCGCACCTCACGTACTGCAGCAACATCCATCCCGGCGAGACCTGGGACGAAGTCCTCCACGCCGTGGTCACGCACTATCCGAGCGTAGCCGGGAAGGTGGCTGCGGGCATGCGCTTCGGCGTCGGGCTCAGGCTCTCGGATCGCGCCTCCCGGGATCTCGACGAAGCGGGGTTGCTCGACGAGTTCCGCGGACTGCTGGACGCCCACGGCCTCTACGTCTTCACACTGAACGGCTTTCCGTACGGTGCCTTCCACGGCACGCGCGTGAAGGCCGATGTGTATCAGCCCGACTGGCGCGACGATGCCCGCCTGCAGTACACCGACCGCCTCGCCCGGCAGCTTGCACGGCTTCTACCACTCGATGGTTCCGTGACGGGCAGCGTTTCGACGGTGCCGGGGGCCTACAAGTCCGACGTGCGTGGCGCGGACGACATCGAGCGGATGCGTCGGCAGATCGTGCGCCACGCAGCGACGCTGGTGACGATCGCGCACGAGACCCGTCGGCAGATCGTCCTCGCGCTGGAGCCCGAGCCCTGCTGCTTCCTCGAAACCGTCGACGAGTCCGTGCGGTTCTTCCGCGAGCAGCTCTTCGGTCCCGCCTCGGTGCGACAGCTGGGCGCGCTCACCGGGTTGGACGCCGTCGACGCAGAGCGGGCCCTCCGGCGTCATCTCGGTCTGTGTCTCGACCTGTGCCACGCCGCCGTGGAGTTCGAGGATCCGCGGGACTGCCTGCGCCAGCTCGCAGAGGCGGGTATCCCGATCGCGAAGCTTCAGATCAGCGCCGGGCTGCGCATCGCCGCCATGGGTCCGGCCGCGCTCGACGCGTTGCAGCAGTACGAGGATCCCGTCTACCTGCATCAGGTGGTCGAGCGGACCGCCTCGGGTCTCGTGCGATTCACCGATCTTCCGGAGGCATTCGCCAGCCTCGCGGGCCGTGCAGCTCCCGACGAGTGGCGCGTGCACTTCCACGTCCCCATCTTCCTCGACGATCTCGGCGTGTTCCGATCGACGCGGGACTTCATCGAAGCGGTCCTCGCCATCCACCGCGAGACGCCGGTGTCGCCGCATCTCGAGGTCGAGACCTACACCTGGAACGTGCTGCCGGCAGCGCTGCGCTCGGGGAGCATCGACGGCGACATCGCGCGCGAACTGGCGTGGGTGCAGGAGCGGCTCGCAGCATGAGCATCGTCGGATGAGGATCGACGTCGCGCTCAAGCTCGCACGGGTATCGAACCTGCCGACCGTGTGGACAAACGTCATGGCCGGCGCCGTGCTCGCGGGCGCTGGCTGGACCGATCCGCGGTTGCCAGTCGCCATGCTCGCGATGTCGCTCTTCTACACGGGCGGCATGTTCCTGAACGATGCCTACGATCGTGATTTCGACACCCGCTTTCGTCCGGATCGGCCTATTCCTGCCGGGCAGGTGACGGTCGCCCAGGTGTTCGGTTGGGGCTACGGGATGATGGCGGGGGGGCTCGTGCTGCTCGTGGCGGCCGCGCAGATGTCCCGCGGCGTCTCTGCCTGGGGCGCTCCGCTCGGCGGGCTCTGCCTAGCAGGCGCGATCGTGCTGTACGACGCGTGGCACAAGTCGAATCCGCTCTCGCCGCTGGTCATGGGCCTCTGCCGCATGCTGGTGTACGTGACCGCCGCGCTCTCGGTGGTCGCGATGCCCGGCGCGGCGGTCTACGTCGGTGCCGGCGTGTCGCTCGCGTATCTGATCGGTCTCACCTATGCCGCGAAGAAGGAGCACCTCGACCGGCTGGATCACGCGTGGCCGATCGCGTTCCTCCTCGCGCCCGTGGGCTACGGCGCCGTCCTGGCGGTCGCGGCCCCGCTCACGCTCGTGCCGCTCGTGATGTTGGTGGGTTGGGGCGCACTCGCCGTGCGGCGCCTCTTCCGCCGGGGGGCGGGCGACGTGCCGAAGGCGGTCATTGCGCTGATCGCCGGCATCTCGCTGCTCGATGCCGTCCTGTTGGCCGGCCATGGCGCGCCCGAGGCTGCAGTGCTCGCGATCATCGCGTTCGTGGTCACGCTCAGGCTCCAGCGTTGGGTGGCGGGGACATGAAGTCTCCGAATCGTTCGGTCGATGGGGCGACGTGCAGTCAGCCCGCAGGCACTGTCGTCCCCGTGATCGACCGCAATCGCTGCGAGGGCAAGGCCGCCTGCGTGGCGGTGTGTCCGACGCGCGTGTTCGTGATCGGTGTGCTCCCGCAGGACTCGCGTGGCGGGCTTTCGTTGCGGGGTCGGTTGAAGGGCTTCGCCCACGGCTGGAAGCAGGCGCTCATCGCGGCGCCCGATGCCTGCGAGGCCTGCGGCCGGTGCGTGACGGCCTGCCCGGAGAAGGCCATCACGCTGGCGCGGCGTGATGCAGGGTCTCCCTAGGGCCTGACGGACCTTCTGGCGGGTTGGTGAATAATCGGGTCATCGTTGCGGCCCCACCCCGCGCGTGGAGCCCGTCGATGACCATCGCCTTGAATCGTATCCGTGCCATCGCTGCGCTTGTGGGCGCATGCCTCGTCGCGCTTGTCGGCGCATGCCTCGTCGCGCTTGTCGGCGCATGCCTTGTCGCGCGTTTCGGCGCATGCCTTGTCGCGCGTGTCGGCGCACGCCTCGTCGGATTTCTTGCCGCATTCGTCGCCGTGTTCGCGGGCGGCGCGTCCGGCTCCGCTCTCGCCGACCCGGTCGGCAGGGTTGTCCGCTGCGGCAATGTCGATTGCGGCCAGATGGTGATCCGAGTCTACGAGCGATTCGAGGACGGTGACGCGCTGCCGGCGTTCGAGCGGAAAGGCGTCACCATCCGCGGGCGTTTCCGACCTGGCGCAGACCGCACCACGAACTTCCGATTTCTCCAGGCCTTCACGCAGTATCGACAGGACGACGTGCGATGGATCCGCGATCCGGCCGTCCCCCTGCCTTCGGCGCATATCGATCCACCCCCGTTCGGTCAGCGACTGTCAGTGCTCGATCGCAGGAACAAGTTCGTGCGCGTCGACCGCGTGTTCGATGCGATGCCCTGGTACGACGACGCGGGCGAGTTCCCGCTCTACGAGGATTTCCCCAGAGCCTTTCTCGCGGACGCCAGAAAGTACGGCGCGATCACGATGCATTTCGAGACGTGGCTGGTGTGCGTGATCGAGGAGCGGCAGGGGCCCGATGCGAACCGGGTGGCCGACGACCGCTACGAAGTGGCCGCCCTGGTGGGATGGCGCTGGGGCTACGACATCGTCCACGTCGATGTCGGCCAGATCGGCGTCGATGAGCTGATCGACTACGCCTTCACCATGCGCCCGCTCACCTTCATCGAAGCGCCGACGGCGGAATTCCGGGCGGCGTTGGCGGCGCCTTACGGCAGCGACGCGAAGGACGCATTCGATATCTCGCTTGGTGAGTGCCAGCGATGTTTCGGGGCGTCGCGATAGGGCGATGGTGTGGGGCGCGATGGCGCGAGCCCGTCGTGGGTCGAGCATCGCTCGACGCTGCGATGGCTCGGGCGCCGTGGCGAATCCAGGAACACGGGCGTCGGGCGAAGCCCGACCCACGGGGGTTGTTTTCAGCCGGGTGGGATCCAGTGGCGATGTTGTTCGTGGGTCGAGCACCGCTCGACGCGGCGATGGCTTGGGCGCAGCAACGAATCCAGGCACGC